>UBQX01000001.1 GCA_900467685.1 Hyphomicrobiales bacterium | reverse complement strand
GCGGTTTGTCAGCAGTCTGAGACGCCCTCTCGGGCGTCTTTTTCGTTGTGCAAGGGGTTGAGCGCCACGGCGCTTGCGCGGCGGAAGCGTGACGTTCTCAGAACGCCATCTTCACCCCGCCGCGCACGGCGATCGAATAGGACTTGTCGCTGAAGGCTGCCGCTTCGACGCTGCCGAAGAGGTCGCATTGCTGGGTGAGCTTGTAATTGACCCCGACGCTCAGCGATCCGCCGGCCTTCGCGCGAGCCCCGCCGGCGCCCACCGTGAAGTTCGTGCCGGCCAGGTTGGCTGCAAATCCATCCGGCCCGACACGTTGGGCGGCGATGGCGGCCGCCTGGATGTAATAGCTGGAGATCAGGCCGCGATCGTCCTTCACATTGTGCGTCAGGCGCAGTTCGAGGCGTTCCTCGAAGGATTGCGATACGCTCTTGCCGTAGCTGACATTCTGGGTCGAACCACTTTCAGTATAGGGATCGCTGAAGGCTCCCACATAGCGCAGGCGACCGGTGGGCGTGAAGACCAGGCCGTCCGCGACCGCCATATCGTAACCGAGTGCGACTTCCGGAGACAGGAAGAAGCCAGTTACCTTGCCGGTCGCGATTTCGCTGCCGTTATTGATGTAGCGCTGCGTCGTCGCATTGATTGACCCGCCGGACAACGTCGCGTCCAGCTTGAACTTGTCGAACGTGTAGCGGCCGTAGAGGCCGCCGAAGGCCGTGTCCGTGGTGACATGGTCGAGCGAACCCGAGCGGTTCGTGCGCATCTTGCCAAGGCCAAAGAAGCCGCCGACGCGCAGGACTTCGTTGTGCCAGTCATAGCCGATCATCGTGCCGCCCGAATAGGTGCGCTGCCCGCTCAGCCCACCGAAAGGATCCTGGAAATAGGCGCCGCCGAAGCTGCGCGACCAGACGAGGTTGCCGTAGCGGTCAATTGCTTGTCCGGAGCCATTCAGCAGCGTGCCTGTCGCCTTGGCTGCGGCGGAACTTGCAAGCACATTGGCAAAGGCAGCCTGCGCCTTGCTTGTCCGGAGCTTCATGCGATCGGGATAGAAGCCTGCCTTTGCCGATCGCTGCTGCGTCTGGTCATTGACCGAATCGCGCGGGAATACGTCTCCAATGCCGATATCCTGAACGATGACGTCGTTGCTCAGCAGATCGCTGATGACGGAAGACGTATAGCTGGCAACGATGGGGCCGGCGCTGTTTGCCGATAGCGGCGCGCTGTTGTCCACCACGACGATATCGCCGTTGCCGTTGACAAGGCCGGAAGTCACCACCGTCTGGGCGGTGCCGCGCAGGTTGATCGTATTGGTGTTCACATTGTAGTTCTTGACGCCCAGCGTATAGCTGCCGGTGTAGAAATTGGTCGTGTTGCCCGTCTTGTTGTTGTAGTCGATGCCGTTGTTAAAGACCGAGCCGTCGTAGATGTTGAACGTATTGCCGCCGGCACCGATCATGACCGCAGAGGTCAGACCAGAGATGGTGCCGTAATTGTTGAGAGTACCATTGCCGCTCTCGAAGTTGATGCCATACCCCGCGAAAGTCTGGCTGGGGCTCGAAGCGGCCGTGCTGCTGATCGTCCCCCGGTTGGTCACGGTTGCCGAACCGGTCACCTGGCTCAATATGCCGGTCTTGCCTGTGATCGTCCCGTCATTGACCAAAGTCAGCGAAGACGTCCCGTTGGTAGCATGGATGCCGAAATACACGTTACCGGATATACTGCCGCCGCTCTGGTTTGCGATCGTCGCGCTGGATCCCGTGATGAAGACCCCGGTATAATTGCCGGCGACCGAGCCGAAGTTCGTGAAATTCAGGCCGCCGGACGCAGCCACCGCGCTCCATGCACCCACACCTGTGATCGTGCCCGTGCTGCTGTTGGTCAGTGTCAGCGCGCCGTGTGAATCAATGGTGTGATTGGTTCCGTTTCCGGTCAGCGTCCCATTATTGACGCAGGTGCCGTCGTTAAAGCAGGCCGCCAACGCTGCATCGTTATGCCCGATTGCAATCAGCGCGCCGAGTGCCACCGATTGCCAAAGCAAATGTCTATTCATTAAAGTCCCGCCTCTGCCGGGGACATATCCCGCGGCCGATCTGATCGAAGTTTCATTGCAGCTGCCGCACCGGTGAAGATGATGCATCACGACCAAGCCGGAGCATCCCCCTCAACACCCCGCGCTCGGTCGTGTGGCTGTACAATTATCGATGCGACCTTATTTGAAGCTTGCCCGGAACCTCTTGGGCGCAGAATGAACAGGCGATCTAAAGTGTATGATCTTTGAGTTGGGGCGGGTTCGTGTCAGATGAAGTAACCATTTGGTAACCATAATGCAAAAGATCCCGCCGCTGTTGCCGCTTTGCCTGGGTGTTCTGCCCTTTTCCTGTCATGATTAAGGAACAGTTAGATTAAAAAGCGGCATAAGCGGCGGCGCGGGGAACCAGGCGTCGCCACTCGTCCCGCGAACGTTTTTGTACTGTGTAGCGTTGCAAGGGGACAATCGAGTATGGTGGATCGCCGCGTCAAAACGGGACTGCGTCTGCTGACACTTTCTCTCGCCATGGGGTCGCTTGCAGCGTGTGGTACGACAACAGCCACGAAGACATCCTCCAAGCGTAACAAGGAATATTTTGCCGAGTCGAAATACGGCGTCAAAGCCAGCCCGCGCGTCATTTTCCACGGCCCCGTTCCCAAGGGCGGCGGTCGTGACATGGTTGGCAAGCCCTATGTCGTGAAGGGCCAGACCTACTATCCCAAGGAAGACCGCAATTACGACCGCGTTGGTTTCGCGTCCTGGTATGGCTCCGCCTTCCATGGCCGCTACACCGCGAATGGCGAGATCTACGACACCAGCGCGCTGACCGCCGCCCATCCGACATTCCCGCTGCCGAGCTATGCCCGCGTCACCAACACGACCAACGGTGCTTCCATCATCGTGCGCGTCAACGACCGCGGCCCTTATGAACGCGGCCGCATCATCGATCTTTCGAGCAAGACAGCCGAAATGCTGGACATGAAGGGTCACGGGACTGCCAAGGTTCGCGTGCAATATGTCGGTCGCGCCCGCATGGACGGTCAGGATCAGGCCTTCCTGATGGCTTCCTATATCCCCAAGGGCAGCCACACGATTCCGAGCCAGGTTGCGCCTGGTGTGATGGTGGCTTCGAACGATACGCGCCTTCCGGCCAGCGCCATGCCTGTTCGCATGCAGATGCCAGTGGCCGCGCCCATGCCCGTCTCCGCGCCGATGCCGAAGCGTGCGCCGGCGCTGGCGTTGAACGAACCGGCCAACGCGCCCATCCCGTTCCAGGTCCAGTCGCCCGCCTTCGTGCTTCTGCCGGAAGTGGGGCCCATGCCGCGCGTCCGTCCGGGCTCGATGGAACTCGCCTCCGGTCGTGACCGCAGCATGGCGTCCGGCTATGTCAATGAACAAGATCGCTCTGGCGCAAGCGCGCCTTTCCGGGCATTGGTCTCGGATACATATGAGTTGAATGCGGACAAGATTCGCGCATCCTATGTGAGCGATAACGGCGGCTGAGGCAGCGAAGCACACGGTCTGCCCTCCGAGAGAATGAAGCAGGGCGGAAACCATGAAAACCTGGGCTAGGGCTGCATACATCCTGACGACGGTCGTCGGGCTCTGGCTGTCGGGCCTGTCGCTGACGCTTGCCGGCGAGCCCCTTGCCACAAAGGCAAAGCAGGTTTTCATGATCGAGGCCGAGACAGGCACGATCCTTCTCAACAAGAATGCCGACCAGCTCGTTCAGTCCGCATCGCTGATGAAGCTGATGACGGCCGAATATGTCTTCCATCTTCTGAAGACGGACGCGCTGAAGTCCGACACGGAGTTCCCGGTTTCGGAATATGCCTGGCGCACGGGTGGGGCGCTCTCTCGCACCTCTACCATGTTTGCTGCTCTGAAATCGCGGATCCGCGTCGAAGACCTGCTGAAGGGCATGATTGTCCAGCAGGCAAACGATGCCTGCATCATCCTTGCAGAAGGTATTTCCGGCAGCGACGCGGCTTTCACGGAAAAGCTCAACGCGCGGGCCAGGGAAATCGGCCTCAAGAAATCGACCTTCGCCAATTCCTCCGGCCTGCCGGATGATGGGAACAAGATGACGATGCGGGAGCTCGTCCTGCTGTCGCGAGACCTGCATGACAATTATCCGGAATACTTTCCTTTCTTTGCCATCCGCGATTTCGAGTGGAACAAGATCCGCCAGCGCAATCGCTATCCGCTTTTCGCGAGCGTCGAGGGTAGCGACGGTTTTGCCACCGGCTATTCGGAGGATGCGGGTTATGGCATCGTGGCGACGGTCGAACGCAATGGCGTCCGGCTCTATCTGGCGATGAGCGGGCTTGCGAGCCCGAAGGAGCGCGAGGACGAGGCCAAGGCAATCCTTGAATGGGGGCTGAGCGCCTTCGAGAAGCGGCAGATATTTGCGGCCGGCGAAGTGATCGGCGATGTGCCGGTCTATGGCGGTGCTGATTCGCGCGTGCCGGTCGCCGCGCAGACACCCGTCTCGATCTTCCAGGACAAGAGACTGCCCGATAGGGTGACTGCGCGCATCGCCTATGACTGGCCTTTCAAGGCTCCGGTGGAAAAAGGCGCAAAGGTGGGCGCACTCAGGCTGTACAACGGTGAGGAAGTGCTGCAGGAAGTGCCGGTTTACGCGCAGAACGATGTCAGGGGCGGTTCGCTGACTGGCCGCGCACTTGACGCGGTGTGGGAGCTGCTGTTCTTCTGGCTGTAACGCGCTGGTCGAATAATTGGAGACCGGTTTTCGTTAAACCGGCGCGATAAAATGACATTGCGAGCATTGAAAGCTCGCGCGGGAAAAGGCTTTGGCGGCAAACAACGGATTGTTCGTGACATTTGAAGGCGGAGAGGGCGCCGGCAAGTCGACGCAGATTCGGCTGCTGGCGGAGCGCCTTCGTGCCTCCGGTTACGAGGTGATCATGACCCGCGAACCGGGCGGCTCGACCGGGGCGGAGGCCGTTCGCCATGTCATCCTCTCAGGTGCCGCGGAAGAATTTGGCGTGCGCATGGAGGCTATCCTTTTTGCCGCTGCGCGCAGCGACCATGTCGAAGAGTTGATCAAGCCGGCGCTTGCTGCAGGGTCAGTCGTCCTCTGCGACCGCTTCATGGACTCCTCGCGCGTCTACCAGGGCGTGACCGGCAACCTGCCGCACGATTTCGTCGCGAACCTCGAGCGTGTGGCCGTCAACGGCACGATCCCGGATTGCACGATCATCTTCGATCTGCCGGCCGAGGTTGGTCTCGCCCGCGCCCGCAAGCGTCTGGACGCGATCGATGCCGATGCGTCGCCCGATCGTTTCGAGAAGGAGGAGCTCGAAACGCACAAGACGCGCCGCGAAGCCTTCCTCGATATCGCGACCGCCGAACCCTTCCGTTGTCGCGTCGTTGACGCTTCCGGCGAGGTGGATGAGATCGCCGAGGCGGTCTACCGGATCGTCGAGCCCATGCTGCCCATCCGCAGTCGGCCTGTCAGCAACCGGGCGAGTGCCGCCCGATGAGCAGCGCGGAAGACGCCGTCCTGGATGGCGCGCGACCACCGGCCGAGACCCTTTCGCTCTTCGGTCATGACGCAGCGCTCGATTTTCTCGGCCGAGCCTACAAGTCCGGCAAGAGCCATCACGCGATCCTGATCGAAGGACCGGAGGGGATCGGCAAGGCTACGCTCGCCTTCCGCTTCGCCAATCATGTTCTGGCGCATCCGGATGCGCAATCCGCGCCTGAGACGATCGCACCGCCCGATCCCGGCTCCGCGACGTTCCGGCAGGTGGCTTCGGGCGCCTCGCACAATCTCATTCACCTCACGCGCCCCTTCGACGAAAAGGCTGGCCGCTTCAAGAGCGCGATCACCATCGACGAGGTCCGTCGGGCAGGGCGCTTCTTTGCCCAGACCTCCGGTTCCGACAACTGGCGAATCGTCATTGTCGATACCGCCGACGATCTCAACCGCAATGCGGCCAACGCGATCCTGAAGATGCTGGAAGAGCCGCCGAAGCGCGCCATGTTCCTCGTGCTCTCGCATGCGCCGGGCAAGCTGCTGCCCACGATCCGCTCGCGCTGCCTGCCGATGCCGTTGCGTCCGCTGAGCGATCGTGACCTTGAAGCCGCATTGAACGCGCTGGGCTTCGAGATCAATGCCCAGAGCCGCGACGCCTTGTTCGCGCAGGCTGGAGGCAGCGTTTCGGAAGCGCTGAAACTCGTGAATTACGGTGGACTGGAGATCCTGAACGCATTCGAGGGCGTGGTGTCACAGTCGCCGGGTGGGCAGCAGAGACAGGAGCTGATCAAGCTGGCCGACGCGCTTGCTGCAAAGGGTGGTGAGACAATCTTCGCCTTCTTCACCGACAATCTTATCCGCCGCATTGAGCGCGATGCGAAGCACGCCGCGCTGAATGGCGATCTGGCCGGTGCCGCGCGCCTGTCGGAAGTGTCATCAGCCTTGCAGGAGCGGATAACGACGTCGGTCGCCTATAATCTCGACCGCAAGCAGATCGTCATGAACGCGGTCGAGGTCTATATTGCCGGCTAGAGCAAATTCAGCAAAAGTGAGAACCGGTTTTGCGCTCGGAATTGCGCTAAAACAATAAAATTTGGCGTTTCAGAACAGCATCTTGAGACCAGCAGCAGCCAGAACCGCCGCGAGCGCCGGACGCAGATAATGATCTGGCAGGCGCGGCGCGAGAAGGCTACCGCCGATCACGCCGGGGATGGAGCCGAGGAGCAGCGCTCCGAGCATCAGCGGCTTGACCTCGCCAAGATACCAGTAACCGGCGCCCGCAATCAGCGTCAGCGGCACGGCGTGAACGATGTCCGTACCGACGAGATCGCTCAGTTTCAGGAACGGATAGAGGATCAGCAGGATCGTCACGCCCATCGCCCCGGCACCAACCGATGAGGCTGTGACCATGACCCCGAGCGTGAGCCCCAGAACTGCTGTCGCAACGGCGCGCTGCGTGGCGGTCAGGGGAGCGCGCTCGCGCTGGATGTTGAGCGACAACCGCACGATCAGCGGCCGGAAAATCAGGACGATCGCCACCAATACAAGGACTATGCCGAGGATCAGCGTCAGCATCTTCGATTGCGCCGTGTGGTCCACACCCGAGATGAAATAGAGCGTGACGGCCGAGGCGGGAACACTGCCAATGGCGAGGTTGCGCACGATCTTCCAGTCGATCGTCCCCTTCCAGCCATGGATGCCCGTTCCGACGATTTTCGTCGCGGCGGCAAACAGCAGGTCCGTCCCCACCGCCGAGGCTGGATGCACGCCGAAGACCAGCACCAGGATCGGCGTCATCAGCGATCCGCCACCGACGCCTGTCAGGCCGATCAGAAAGCCGACGACAAGACCGGAAAGTGAATAGAGAAGATCGAAACTGTCGGTCGGGCCCAGCGGCTCACCCTCCGGAGACTTCGCCGGCGGGGTGCCGGCCTCTGCATTTCAAGTCCGCACTGGATAACGTCAGGAGGCGAGCCCGTCAACGTATCGTCTCTCCACCGCAAAACGGTGGTTTCGTTTGCGGGCAAACTGGTTTAGAAGCCAATTCAAGTTTTCAATGCAGACATAAAGACATGACCGAAAAAGAGCGCTTCTATATCACGACCCCGATCTTCTATCCCAATGGCGCGCCGCATATCGGCCACGCCTATACGGCGATTGCAACCGACGTGATGGCGCGCTTCCAGCGACTGGAGGGCCGCGAGGTTCATTTTCTCTCCGGCACGGACGAACATGGTCAGAAAATGCAGCAGACGGCGGAAAAGGAGGGGATTACCCCGCTGGCGCTCGCCGACCGCAACTCTGCCGTCTTCCGCGATCTGCTGAAGCGCCTCAACTGCTCGAACGATGACTTCATCCGCACGACGGAAGAGCGTCACCGCATCGCCGTGCAGGCGCTGTGGAAGAAGATGGAAGAGCGTGGCGACATCTATCTCGCCACCTATGGCGGCTGGTATTCCGTGCGTCAGGAAGCCTATTTCGACGAGAGCGAAACGACGGTCGGCACCGACGGCGTACGCCGCGAGCCGCTCGGCTCGCCGGTCGAATGGGTCGAGGAAGAGAGCTATTTCTTCAAGCTCTCCGCCTATGGCGACAAGCTGCTCGCCTACTACGAGGCGCATCCGGAATTTATCGGACCATCCGAGCGCCGCAACGAGGTGATCTCCTTCGTCAAGTCCGGCCTCAAGGACCTCTCGATCTCGCGCACGACCTTCAACTGGGGCATCCCGGTTCCCGGCAATCCGGCCCATGTCATGTATGTCTGGGTCGATGCACTGACGAACTATATCACCGCGGCCGGCTATCCGGACGAGAATGCACCGCTGTGGAAATTCTGGCCGGCGATCCACATCATCGGCAAGGACATCATCCGCTTCCACGCCGTCTACTGGCCGGCCTTCCTGATGTCGGCAGGCGTCGAACTGCCGAAGCGCGTCTATGCCCACGGCTTCCTCCTCAACAAGGGGGAAAAGATGTCGAAGTCGGTCGGCAACGTTGTCGATCCCTTCAACCTGATCGACCATTTCGGCCTCGACCAGATCCGCTATTTCTTCATGCGCGAAGTCTCCTTCGGGCAGGACGGAAGCTATAGCGACGAGGCGATCGCCACCCGCATCAATTCCGATCTCGCCAACGGCATCGGCAACCTCGCCAGCCGTTCGCTGTCGATGATCTTCAAGAACTGCGACGGCAGGATCCCGGAATGCGGCCCGCTGACAGATGAAGACAAGGCGATGCTCGCCCATATCGACGGTGTGATCGATGTTGCGCGCACCGAGATGGGCAATTTCGCAATCCACAAGGCCGTCACCGCGACTATCGCGGCAGTCGCCGAAGGCGACCGCTACTTTGCCGGCCAGGAGCCCTGGGCGCTGAAGAAGACGGATCCGAAGCGCATGGAAACCGTACTTTACGTCACGGCCGAAACCGTGCGTCAGATCGCGATCCTCCTGCAGCCCTTCATGCCGACCTCTTCGGCGAAGCTGCTCGATCTCGTCGCGGTGCCGGCCGACAAGCGCGGCTTTGATGCACTGGGCGCTTCAGGCCGTCTCGTCTCCGGCACGGCCATCGACCAGCCGACACCGGTCTTCCCGCGCTATGTCGCGCCGGAAGCAACCGCTTGAGCCGGGACACCGAGAGCATGCTGATCGACACCCATTGCCATCTCGACTTTGCCGACTTTGCCGATGAGCGCGACGCGCTTGTCGCGCGAGCCGGCGAGGCGGGGGTGAAGCAGATGGTGACGATCTCGACGCGCGTCGGAAAGTTCGATCAGGTCAAGGCGATTGCCGAAACCTATCCGAACGTTTTCTGCTCCGCCGGCACGCATCCCAACAATGCCGCCGACGAACCGGAACTGCCGGTCGAAGCCTATGTCGAGGCAGCGCGTTACGAGAAATGCGTCGCGATCGGTGAGGCGGGTCTCGATTATCACTACGACTATGCGACGCCCGACGTGCAGAAGCCCGTCTTCCGCCGCCAGATCGAGGCAGCGCGCCAGACCGGCCTGCCGCTGGTCATTCATGCCCGCAGCGCCGATGACGACATGGCCGCAATCCTGAAGGACGAGATGGGGAAGGGCGCCTTTGGCTTCATTCTTCACTGCTTCTCGTCGGGACCGGAACTCGCACGCGTCGGCGTGGAGCTTGGCGGCTATGTCTCGTTCTCCGGGATCCTGACCTTCCCGAAGTCGCAGGATTTGCGCGACATCGCAGCCACCGTCCCGCATGACCGGCTTCTGGTCGAGACGGACGCGCCGTATTTGGCGCCCAAGCCCTTCCGCGGCAAGCGTAACGAACCTGCCTATGTCGCCCACACGGCCGCCGTGCTTGCGGAAACCATCGGTCTAAGCGTCGAGGAAACGGCCAGGCTGACGACGGAAAACGCCTTCCGCTGTTTTTCACGAATGACGAGGGTCTGACGGCGTGGCGATCAAGCGGCGGTTCACCATACTCGGTTGCGCCTCTTCACCCGGCGTTCCCCGCATCAACGGCGACTGGGGCGCCTGCGACCCGAAGAACCCCAAGAACCGCAGAAGTCGCGCCGCACTTCTTGTCGAGCAGATCGGCCAAGATGGCGGAATGACGACAGTCGTCATCGACACCGGCCCGGATTTCCGCGAGCAGATGATCGCAGCTGGTGTGCAGCGCCTCGACGCTGTCATCTACACCCACGCCCATGCCGACCATCTACACGGCATCGATGACGTGCGAGGCTATTTCCATGCCCAGCGCCAGCGCATTCCCATCTATGCCGATGCGTTCACGATGGATCGTATCCGCCTGGGCTTCGGCTATTGCCTGGAGACGCCGGTCGGGAGCAATTATCCGCCCATCGTCGAGCCGAATCTGATCGAGACACCGGATACGCCGGTGACGATCACGGGGGCAGGTGGTCCGATCACCTTCAATCCGATCCTGCAGGTGCATGGCGATATCATGTCGCTTGGATTCCGGGTCGGCGACTTCGCCTATTGCAGCGACGTCAGCGATTTTCCCGAGGCTTCACATGCGAAGCTCAGGAACCTCGACACGCTCGTCATCGATTGCCTGCAATATCGCTTCCACCCAAGCCATCTGTCGATGGAGCAAGCGATGTCGTGGATCGAGCGCTTCGCACCGCGCCACGCGATCCTCACCCACATGCATATCCCGCTCGACTACGAGACGGTGATGGCGGAAACGCCGCCGCATGTGGAGCCCGCCTACGACGGGCTCACGGTCGAATATGATGTGACCGATAAGGTCAGCGGGTGAAGTAAGGCGCGAGGTTCTTGCGCACGCGCTCAAGTACCGGAGCTTCCACGGTCGAAGCATCGAACGCCTTGCCGGTGATGGCCTCGAACGCCTTCATGTAGACGGCCGAGGTTTCGCGGATCAGCGCAGCCGGAATTTCCGGAATTTCATCCTTGTAAGGGTCGCAGCGTTCGTTGACCCAGGCACGCACGAAATCCTTGTCGAAGCTTTCCGGCCGTTCGCCCGCTTCGAACCGCGCCGGGTAGCTTTCGGCAATCCAGTAGCGACTGGAATCCGGCGTGTGGATTTCATCGGCAAGAATGATCTTGCCATTCTCGTCGGTGCCGAATTCATATTTCGTATCGACGAGGATCAGCCCGCGCTCGGCGGCCATCTGCTGGCCACGCGCGAAGAGCTTCAGTGCATAGTCCTTCAGCGTCGCCCACTGCTCGGCGGTCAGAAGACCGCGGCTGACGATCTCGTCCGGCGTCAACGGCTCGTCATGGCCGCCATCGAAGGCCTTGCTGGTCGGCGTGATGATCGCCTCCGGCAGCTTCTGGTTCGGCTTCAACCCGTCCGGTAGCGTGATGCCGTACATTTCGCGTTGGCCGTTCTTGTAAAGTGTCAGGATCGACGTGCTGGTCGTGCCGGCCAAATAACCGCGAACGACGATTTCGACGGGCAGGATATCGAGCCGCTTGCCGATGACGACATTGGGGTCCGGATAGTCGATGACGTGGTTCGGGCAGATGTCAGCGGTCTTGTCAAACCAGTAGCGCGCGATCTGGGTCAGGATCTGGCCCTTGTAGGGGATGCAGGTCAGGATACGGTCGAAGGCACTGAGCCGGTCCGTCGCGATGATGACGCGGCGGTCGCCGGGAAGGTCGTAGTTCTCCCGCACCTTACCCTTGTAGTGGTTCGGCAGTTCGGGGATCGTGGCGTCGGCGAGGACGGGCATGTCGGCCATGGGAAATCTTCCGGATTGTCGCCGGCGCGCCGGCAGATCGTGCCATGCGGACAGCCGATGAAGCGCCCGCGTCTCTCCTTCGCTCTACTGGTGCGACCGCGCGAGCGCAAGCCTGATCGCGCGGCGGCTGATCACAGAAGCCGGCTTTCCCGCAACATTCCGGCGCGAGCGAGCACCGGATAGGCCAGCGACACGAGAAGCGAATTCACTTCCTTGAGGTCGCGGATCATGTCGATATGGATCGAGCTGCTTTCGAAGCTTTCCTGTGTTCCACCGCGCAGGCGCCGCATATGCATTTCCTCGCTCTGCTGCACCATGCGCCGGACAACTTCCTTCCGCGCCGCCAACTGGCGCGCATATTCCACATCCGAGTTGATCAGCAGGTTGAACGCCTGACGGGCATTCTGCAGCACCTCGGCATGCAGGTCCTTCAGTTCGCTCCAGCCCTGCTCCGAGAAGCGAACTTCACGCCCCTGCTTCTTGCGCGCCCGCGTCACCATGTTCTGCGAAATGATGTCCGCAGTTTGCTCCAGCTTGATCGTGACGCTCATCAATTCGTCGCAACGCTGTGACGACTCGCTATCGAGAATGCTCTCCGAAATTCTGGCCAGATAGAACTTGATGTCGCGATGCATGCTGTCGATCTCGTCGTCCAGCTGCTCGATCGCAGTCATTTGCGTCTTGTCCGGCCTTTCGAAGAGGTCGATGATGTGGACCAGCATCAGCTCTATCTTGTCGCAAAGCGCGATGAGCTCTCTGAGCACGTTGTTGGCAGCCCGATGCGGATCGGCAAGTTCGTTGGGGTTCAGCGCGGAAAGCCGCGTGTCGATCACCCTCTCGGTGACCACCGGGCGAACCAGGACGCGGGTGAGGACCTCACTGATCTTGTTGACGACAAAGAGGCTGGCAAGCACGGTCACGCCGTTGAAGATCAGGTGACACACCACGATCTTGTTGCCCGTCGAGCCGCCGATCCAGTCGAGCGGGATCGGGTGGAGGAGGTCGATGATCAGCGCGCCCATCGTCGAAATCCCGCGAATGAGCATCTTGCCGAGCGGGATGACGCGGCCCTCCACGGGGCCGCCCCGGGTTAGAACCGCTGCGACAAGCGCGGCGCCGAAGTTGACGCCGAGCACCAGAGGCAGAACGAGCTCAATGGGGATCACGCCCCGATCGGCCAGCGACGCGAAGAGCAGGATCGCAGCGACGCTCGAGTGAAACAGCCAGGCAACGATGCCGGCCAGCAGGAACGCCGTCACCCAATCCTGTCGAAGATAGTCGATCACCACCGGCAGCAGGCTGCTCTCGTTCAGGGGGGCCGCAGCCTCGGCGATCATGTGCAGGGATAGCACCAGCAGCCCGAGCCCGAACAGGATACGGCCAGCCTGGCGCCAGCCGCGTGCCTCCGTTGCCCGAAACGCCACCGTTCCGGCTACCAAAAGGATCGGCACCAGCAAGGAGAGGTCGTGGCGCAAAATTCGCACCACGAAGGCGGAGCCCAGATCGGCGCCCAGCAATGTCGCAATGCCGATCGCGTTTGTGATGTAACCGCTGGCCGAAAACCCGGAAACGATCAACGCAACCGCAGTCGAACTCTGCAGCACGATCGCCATGGCGAAGCCCGCAGCGGCTGCGGTGACCCGGTTCCCAAGCGCGAGCCGGAGCTTCCTGCGGAGCAAATCGCCATAGGCGCGCTCCACGCCGGTCCGCACCATGCGTGTCGCCCACAGCAGCATGGCGACTGCGCCGGCAAGATTGATGAGAACGACGGTTCCTGTCATTGCACTGCCTGAATACGCGGACGATGTATCCGCGTCTGTTCACGCATCATGCGCCGGGAAAGCGGCAAGTAATTGCGTGATAGCGACATCCCTCATCGCAGCATGACACTTTTATGACGATTCGCAAGGCACGCGTCGGGTTCAGCCCACCCGCTTCTGCATCTCCATCGCCCCCATCGGCGCATTCACCTTCCCACCGGTGATGAAATAGGCGAACACATCGCGCGGCGCAGGCGAGGGCGCAGCTTCAGGCGAAAGTTCGGGAAGATCCTTTGGCAGGCGTCCGGCGGAATAGGATTTCAGTCTCGCAGCCCAAGATGCCAAGGCGTCATCCGGATAGCAATGCGGATTGTCGTCCTCGCCCTTCTGCAGACGCAGATAGACGAAATCGCCCGTGATGTCGGCGATCATGGGATACTCAGCATGATCGGCGACCACACAGGCCGTTTTGTGTTTCCGCAAGAGGTCTACGAATTCCGGCACCACGAAAGACGGATGCCGAACTTCGACGACATGCTTCAGTCGGATGCCATCCTGCTCTTGTGGAAGAAGCGACAGAAACGCGCCGAAATCGTCCGGGTCGAACTGCTTCGTTGGCATGAACTGCCAGAGAATGGGCCCAAGCTTGGGCCCCAGCTCGGTGATCCCTGAGGTCACGAACTTCATGACCGACTCGCCACCCTCGGCGAGAACCCGCCGGTTCGTGCAGAAGCGACTCGCCTTCAGCGAGAACACGAAATCCTCCGGCGCTTCCGCCGCCCATTTGGCAAAGGCCGCAGGCTTCTGGCTCGAATAGTAGGTGCCATTGACCTCGATGGCGCGCAGCTTGCTGCTGGCATAGGAGAGCTCATCCTTGACCTTCAGCTTCTCCGGATAGAAGTGGTTCTTCCACGGATCGAAGGTCCAGCCGCCAATGCCCGTACGGATCGTTCCGGTCTCAGCCATTGGCAAATCTCCCTTGTTCACTCAGCCGCCTGGTTACGCCGAACCGGCCGGCGCGCCAGCAGTTCCTTGAGGAAGTGTCCGGTATGCGACGCCTCGACCTTCACGATGTCCTCCGGCGTGCCTTCCGCCACGATACGTCCGCCGCCATCGCCCCCTTCCGGACCGAAATCGAGGATCCAGTCGGCCGTCTTGATGACTTCGAGATTATGCTCGATGACGATGACGGAATTGCCCTGGTTGACCAGTTCGTGCAGCATTTCCAGAAGTTTCGCGACATCGTGGAAATGCAGGCCCGTCGTCGGCTCATCCAGAATGTAGAGCGTGCGCCCGGTCGAGCGCTTCGACAGTTCCTTGGCGAGCTTGACGCGCTGCGCCTCGCCACCCGAGAGCGTATTCGCCTGCTGGCCGACCTTGATATAGCCCAGCCCCACATCGAACAGCGCCTGCAGCTTGTCGCGCACCGAGGGGACCGCATCGAAGAACTCGACGCCTTCCTCGACCGTCATGTCGAGCACGTCGGCAATCGACTTTCCCTTGAAATGCACGTCCAGCGTCTCGCGATTGTAGCGTTTGCCGTGGCAGACGTCGCAGGTGACGTAGACATCCGGCAAGAAGTGCATCTCGATCTTGATCACGCCATCGCCCTGGCAGGCCTCGCAGCGGCCTCCCTTGACGTTGAAGGAGAAGCGACCCGGCTGGTAGCCGCGCGCCTTCGCCTCCGGCAGGCCCGCGAACCAGTCGCGGATCGGCGTGAAGGCACCGGTATAGGTCGCAGGGTTCGAACGCGGCGTGCGGCCGATCGGCGACTGGTCGATATCGATGACCTTGTCGATATGTTCAAACCCGTCGATGCGGTCGTGCTCTGCAGGATGCTCACGCGCGCCCATGATGCGCCGCGCGGCCGCCTTGTAGAGCGTTTCGATGAGGAAGGTGGACTTGCCGCCCCCTGATACACCCGACACGGCGGTGAAGACGCCGAGCGGTATCGACGCAGTAATATCCTTCAGATTGTTGCCGCGCGCACCGTGAACC
Organism: Hyphomicrobiales bacterium; assembly: GCA_900467685.1. Taxonomy (GTDB): domain Bacteria; phylum Pseudomonadota; class Alphaproteobacteria; order Rhizobiales; family Rhizobiaceae; genus Ensifer_A. The sequence goes on along the minus strand of UBQX01000001.1, from coordinate 142,675 downwards.
TTGATTTCCTTGCCCTTCTTCGGCTTGCGCCGGGTCTCGGGCACGGCAACGCCAAGTTCGCCGGTCAGATACTTGCCGGTGAGGGACTTGGGGCTCGCCATGATGTCGGCCGGCGATCCTTGCGCGATGACCTGACCGCCATGAATGCCGGCGGCGGGGCCGATGTCGACAACATAGTCGGCCGTGAGGATCGCGTCCTCGTCATGCTCGACCACGATCACCGTATTCCCGATGTCGCGGAGATGCTTCAAAGTATCGAGCAGCCGCGCATTGTCGCGCTGGTGAAGGCCGATGGAGGGTTCGTCGAGCACGTAAAGCACGCCCGTCAGGCCCGAGCCGATCTGCGAGGCGAGACGGATGCGCTGGCTCTCGCCGCCTGACAGCGTGCCGGAATTGCGCGACATGCTGAGATATTCGAGGCCGACGTCATTGAGGAAGCGCAGGCGCTCGCGGATTTCCTTGAGGATACGGACGGCAATTTCGTTCTGCTTGGCGCTCAGATGTGTCGGCAGATCCTCGAACCAGTTGCGCGCATTGCGGATCGACATCTGCGTGACTTCGCCGATATGCAGCCCCGCGATCTTCACGGCGAGAGCCTCCGGCTTCAGACGGAAGCCGTTGCAGGCCGGGCAGGGGCTGTCGGCCATGAAACGCTCGATCTCCTCGCGCGCCCAGGCGCTGTCGGTCTCCTTCCAGCGGCGCTCCAGATTGGTGACCACACCCTCGAAGGTCTTCTCGGTCGTATAGGCGCGCGACCCGTCCTTGTACTCGAACTTGATCTTCTCCTTCGTGCCGAACAGGATCGCCTTCTGCGCCTCTTCGGACAGATCGGACCACTTCTGGCCAAGCTTGAAGCCATAATGCTTGCCAAGCGCTTCCAGCGTCTGCCCATAATAAGGTGACGACGATTTTGCCCAGGGCGCAATTGCCCCGTCCCGCAGAGTCCTATGCGGTTCCGGCACGATCAGCTGCGCGTCGATCTTCTGCTGGAAGCCGAGACCGTCGCATGTCGGGCACGCGCCGAAGGGATTGTTGAACGAGAACAGACGCGGCTCGATTTCCGGGATGGTGAAACCGGATACCGGGCAGGCGAATTTCTCTGAGAAAAGAACGCGTTCGTGGGTCTCGTTGAGAGACTTGTTCGCCGAACCGCCGGCCGATGTTTCTTCAGGTGGCAGCGGCTTGTCGGCGAACTCGGCAATCGCCAGACCGTCGGCCAGCTTCAGGCAGGTCTCCAAACTATCTGCGAGGCGCGAGGCCATATCCGGGCGCACGACCGCGCGGTCCACGACCACATCGATATCGTGCTTGTATTTCTTGTCGAGGGTGGGCGCGTCTGCAATTTCGTAGAACTGGCCGTCGATCTTGACGCGCTGGAAGCCCTTTTTCATGAGCTCGGCGAGCTCTTTCTTGTACTCGCCCTTGCGGCCGCGCACCATCGGCGCGAGAATGTAAAGGCGCGTTCCCTCAGGGAAGGCAAGGATACGATCCACCATCTGGCTGACGGTCTGGCTCTCGATCGGCAGGCCGGTGGCGGGAGAGTAGGGGACGCCAGCGCGGGCGAAAAGCAGGCGCATGTAGTCGTAGATTTCCGTGACCGTGCCAACCGTCGAGCGGGGGTTGCGCGAGGTCGTCTTCTGCTCGATGGAAATCGCCGGCGACAGACCGTCGATCTGGTCGACATCCGGCTTCTGCATCATCTCGAGGAACTGGCGCGCATAGGCCGAAAGGCTTTCCACATAGCGCCGCTGTCCTTCCGCATAGATCGTGTCGAAGGCGAGCGACGACTTGCCGGAGCCCGACAGGCCGGTCATCACGATCAGCTTGTTGCGCGGCAGATCGAGGTCGACCCCCTTCAGATTATGCTCGCGCGCGCCGCGAATGGAAATCGTCTTCAGTTCACTCATGGGATCCACCGGCTAGAAGGGGAGATGATGCCTTATGCCGAATTTACGGCGGGCCTGTCGAGGCAGATCGGCGGTTCCCGCGACCTTGCCCCAATTCATTTCCCGAATCTGTTGACAATCCTTAACAAGTTCAATAGAACAAATAAAGAACATTCTTCGGCAGGCGCGATTTATTCGATTACGACGATAGAGGACTACGCGCTGACAGTTCATGGCAGCATGTGTGCGCGGCAGGGAAATGAGCTGTGGATTGGCTTTGACGGCGCGGGCAAAGCCTGTCTGCAAGGTTTAAGGTAGCAGAACTTTCGGGCAGATGGCCTGACAACGATCTTTAAGAACAGGGTTTGGTAGTATGGCTGGCAGCGTGAACAAGGTTATTCTCATCGGCAACGTCGGGGCCGATCCCGAAATCCGTCGCACGCAGGACGGCCGTCCGATCGCCAACCTGCGCATCGCGACGTCAGAGCAGTGGCGCGACCGCAATTCCGGCGAGCGCAAGGAGAAGACGGAATGGCACAGCGTCGTCGTCTTCAACGAAGGGCTCTGCAAGGTCGTGGAGCAGTACGTCAAGAAGGGCGCCAAGCTCTATATCGAAGGCGCGCTGCAGACCCGCAAATGGCAGGACCAGAACGGCAATGACCGTTATTCGACGGAAGTCGTCCTTCAGGGCTTCAACTCGACGCTGACCATGCTCGATGGGCGCGGCGAAGGCGGCGGTCGCAGCCAGGGCGGCGACTTCGGTGGCGATTATGGCGGCGGCAACGACTACGGTTCGTCGGCGCCGGCACAGCGCAGCGGCGGCGGTCGCGGCTCTTCGCAGCCGGCCGGCAACTTCTCGCGCGATATGGACGACGACATCCCGTTCTGATCGGTTGTCGCAGGCGATCAGAACAGAGTCTGTCAAAGGGGAAGGCCAGTGGCGCAGCGGATTTCCAATGTCGCGCTGATCGTGCGCGATTACGACGAGGCGATAGCCTTTTACTGCGGTGTCCTCGGCTTCGAGTTGCAGGAGGACACCTATCAGCCGGAGCAGGACAAGCGCTGGGTGGTGGTGCGGCCGCGCGATGTTGCCGGCAATAGCGGGACCGGCATTGTGCTTGCCCGTCCCTCGAATGCCGGGCAGGAGACCTTTATCGGCCAGCAGGGCGGCGGCCGGGTTTTCATGTTTCTCGCCACTGATGACTTCGACAGCGACCATGCCAACTACCTGTCCAAGGGTGTGACATTCGTGCGCGAGCCGCAGGTGATGCCCTACGGCAAGGTCGCTGTTTTCTCGGATATCTACGGCAATCTGTGGGATCTGGTGCAGTTCGCGGACGGGCATCCGCTCGCCGTGGCGGGCCGCTGATCGGCTCAGAGTACGGATTTCAATCCATCGATCACGAATTGCACCGAAAGTGCCGCCAGGAGCACGCCGAGCAGGCGCGTGAGGATCGCGCGGCCGGAGCGGCCGAGGAAACGGTCGATGCGACTCGCGACCGTCAGCGAGACCAGAACCAGTATGATGCAGATGCCGATGACGCCAATCAACTCGATCCGGTCGACCGGCGTGTGAAACGAACCCGCGAGCAGGATGGTTGCCGAGATGGCGCCGGGACCCGCAATCAGGGGCAGGGCCAGCGGAAAGACCGAGAGATTGTGCACATGGTCCTCGACCACCGCCGTCTCCGACGTCTTCTGCTTTCGCGCCTCGCGGCGGTCAAAGATCATCTCGAAGGATATCGCAAACAACAGCAGGCCGCCGGCGATGCGGAAGGCGCCGATGGATATGCCCATTGTGCTCAGGATCGCCTCGCCGGCGATCGCAAAGACGGTGAGAATGCCGAAGGCGATCAGCGTGCCGCGCAGAGCCGTGCGGCGACGCTCAAGTGAGGTCATGCCATGGGTCAGCCCCAGAAAGATCGGCGCCAGGCCCGGCGGATCGATGGTCACGACAAGCGTCGTGAACGCGTTGACCAGTTGCTCATATCCCGCCATGTCATCCCCCTTTTGGCCATTTCGCCCGGCGCGGCGCGGCCTTTGTCCCGACCTTGATCGCAGATTGTCGAAAGTTTCAAGCTTTTCCGCAAAATCGGCGCAAAACCTGTTGAGAACGGCCTCGAAAATTGGCGGTTGGCGGCACTTTCCGCTATAAAAAACCACTGATTCCGAACAGAGAATGTGACCGAATTGACAGCGCAAATGACACCCGGCGGCAGGGGCCCGAGCGAAATCGAGCCCATTTCCATCATCGAAGAAATGCAGCGTTCCTATCTCGATTACGCCATGAGCGTGATCGTGAGCCGCGCGCTGCCCGACGTGCGCGATGGCATGAAGCCCGTGCATCGCCGCATCCTTTACGGCATGTCCGAACTCGGCGTTGACTGGAACAAGAAATACGTCAAGTGCGCCCGCGTCACCGGCGACGTGATGGGTAAATATCACCCGCATGGCGACGCCGCGATCTATGACGCGCTCGCCCGCATGGCGCAGGACTGGTCGCTGCGCCTGCCGCTGATCGACGGTCAGGGCAATTTCGGCTCGGTCGACGGCGACCCGCCCGCGGCCCAGCGTTACACCGAATGCCGCCTTGAGAAGGTCGCGCATTCGCTGCTCGACGATCTTGACAAGGACACGGTCGATTTCCGCGACAACTACGACGGCACGCTCTCCGAGCCGGTCGTCATCCCGGCCAAGTTCCCGAACCTGCTCGTCAACGGCGCCGGCGGTATCGCCGTCGGCATGGCGACGAACATTCCGCCGCATAACCTCTCGGAAGTCATCAACGGCTGCATCGCCGTCATGGACAATCCGGCCATTGAGCTGCTGCAGCTTATGGAGCACATCCCTGGTCCGGACTTCCCGACGGGCGCGCTCATACTCGGCCGTGCCGGCATCCGTTCGGCTTACGAGACGGGCAGGGGCTCCGTCATCATGCGCGGCCGCGCCCGCATCGAGCCGATGCGCGGCGACCGCGAGCAGATCATCATCACCGAGATACCCTATCAGGTGAACAAGTCGACGATGATCGAGAAGATGGCGGAACTCGTGCGCGAAAAGCGCGTCGAGGGCGTCTCCGACATTCGCGACGAGTCCGACCGCGAGGGCTATCGCGTCGTCATCGAGCTGAAGCGCGATGCCAATGCCGAGGTCATCCTCAACCAGTTCTATCGCTACACGCCGTTGCAGACCTCGTTCGGCTGCAACATGGTGGCGCTCAACGGCGGCAAGCCGGAGCAGATGATCCTCATCGACATGCTGAAGGCCTTCGTGTCCTTCCGCGAAGAGGTCGTCAGCCGCCGAACCAAGTACCTGCTGCGCAAGGCGCGCGATCGCGCCCACGTCTTGGTCGGTCTTGCGATTGCCGTTGCCAATATCGACGAGATCATCAACCTCATCCGCCGCGCGCCCGATCCGCAGACGGCGCGCGAGCAGTTGATGGAGCGGCGTTGGCCGGCCCATGATGTCGAGTCGCTGATCCGCCTGATCGACGACCCGCGCCACAAGATCAACGAGGACCTGACCTACAATCTTTCGGAAGAGCAGGCCCGCGCGATCCTCGAACTGCGTCTCGCCCGCCTCACGGCCCTTGGCCGCGACGAAATCGGTGACGAGCTGAACAAGATCGGCGACGAAATCACCGATTACCTCGACATCCTGTCGTCGCGCCTGCGCATCCAAACCATCGTCAAGGACGAGCTGATCGCCATCCGCGATGAATTCGGCACGCCGCGTCGTTCCGAGATCGTCGAGGGCGGTCCGGACATGGAAGACGAGGACCTGATCGCCCGCGAGGATATGGTCGTCACCGTCAGCCACGGCGGCTACATCAAGCGCGTGCCGCTGACCACCTATCGCGCCCAGCGCCGCGGCGGCAAGGGCCGCTCCGGCATGGCAACGCGCGACGAGGATTTCGTCACGCGGCTCTTCGTCGCCAACACGCATACGCCGGTTCTGTTCTTCTCCTCGCGTGGCATCGTCTACAAGGAAAAGGTCTGGCGCCTGCCGATCGGCACGCCGCAGTCTCGCGGCAAGGCGATGATCAACATGCTGCCGCTGGAGCCCGGCGAACGCATCACCACAATCATGCCGCTGCCCGAGGACGAGACGACCTGGGAAAACCTCGACGTCATGTTCGCCACGACCCGTGGCACGGTTCGCCGCAACAAGCTCGGCGATTTCGTCCAGGTCAACCGCAACGGCAAGATCGCGATGAAGCTCGAGGAAGAGGGCGATGAAATCCTCTCCGTCGAAACCTGCACCGATCGTGACGACGTGTTGCTGACGACGGCGCTCGGCCAGGCGATCCGCTTCCCCGTCGATGACGTCCGCGTCTTTGCCGGCCGCAACTCGATCGGCGTGCGCGGCATGACCATGGCCGAAGGTGACAGCCTGATCTCGATGACGATCCTCAGCCATGTCGATGCCGATCCGGCGGAACGCGCGGCCTATCTCAAGCGCTCGGCTGCCGAACGCCGTGCCATGGGCGTGGAGGAGGACGATATTGCGCTCGTTGGCGAGGAAGCCGGCGAGATCACCGAACTGCCGGAAGACCGCTATCAGGAACTGAAGGCGCGCGAACAGTTCGTGCTCACCGTCTCCGAACGCGGCTTCGGCAAGCGCTCATCGTCCTACGATTTCCGCATCTCGGGCCGTGGCGGCAAGGGCATCCGCGCCACCGACACGTCCAAGACCGGCGAAATCGGCGTTCTTGTCGCGGCCTTCCCGATCGAGGAGAGCGACCAGATCATGCTCGTGTCCGATGGCGGCCAGCTGATCCGCGTGCCTGTCAACGGCATTCGCATCGCGAGCCGCGCGACCAAGGGCGTCACGATCTTCTCGACCGCCGCCGACGAAAAGGTCGTCTCGGTCGAACGCATCAGCGAGCCGGAAGGCGACGATGAGGCCGAGGCAGGCCTGGAGAATGGTGCTGAGGCAGGCGAGGGTGGTGAAGCGCCTTCTTCGGATACCGCCGAGTGATCGAAACCGGGGTGCCCGCTATCATGCGGGCATCATAAGCAATCACAGTCGGATCGTTCGCGATTTTCTCGGGCGGTCTTGTGAGTAACATGAAGGTCGGCATGCGGATGCGCTGCCGACCTTTTTCGTTGACGCCTTGCCATACAGGGCCTCGCCCTTGCCAAGGCGGGCCATGCTCACCAAATGTGTTTCATCGTCCAATAGAGAGAACTGACATGCGCCTGCTGATTGCCTTGATCCTGCCCTGGCTCACCTTCTTCACCATCGGAAGACCCATTGCCGGGATCATTTGCCTGATCCTCCAGATCACGCTGATCGGCTGGCTACCAGCTGCGATCTGGGCTGTTTATGCGCTGGGGCAGTACAATACGGACAAGAAGATCGAGAAGGCGCTGGGTCAGCGGGGCTGATGCAACACGCAATGGAGGGCGTTGCGAGACGGCAAGAATGAAAAAAGCCGACTGAACGCCGGCCCCAGAAATCCTGGAAACGAGGAGTGTAATCACTCCTCCTCGCCACCCTCGTCATTGGCCAGTTGCAGGATTGCGCCCGCCAGCGTTTCCGGCATCTGTGCGCCCGAGACGCCATATTTGCCGTCGAGGATGAAGAAGGGGACGCCGGTGACGCCCATTTTCTGCGCGGCTTCGATCTCGCCGAGAACCTCGTCCTTGTCGGCGTCGCTTTCCAGAAGCTTGGCGATTACGTCGCCATCCATGCCAGCTTCGCGGGCGATCTCCACGAGAACCTTGTGGTCGCCCACATTGCGGCCTTCCTTGAAGTTTGCCTTGAACAGCATGTTCGTGACCTGACCCTGCACGTCGCGGCCGTGCTGGAGCGCCCAATGCAGCAGCCGGTGTGCGTCAAGCGTGTTCGGTCCGACCTTGATGGCGTCGAAGTTATACTCGATCCCGGCTTCCTTGCCATACTGGGCAATCTGCGCGTGAGCGCTGTCGACCTTCTCCTTGCCGCCAAACTTGGAGGCAAGCCATGCCTGATGGTCGATGCCTTCGGCTGGGATATCGGGGTTCAGGCGATAGGGCCGCCAGGTGATGGCGACATCAGCCTGACCTGCGGTCATGGCCAGCGCCTGTTCGAGCCGCGCCTTGCCGAGATAGCACCACGGGCAGACGACGTCGGAAACGATATCAATGGAAACGGTTCTCAAAGCGTGTTCCTTTCACAGGAGAAAGCAATTTGGGATGAGCCTATAGCGGCTTTTCGCCGATAATTGCATAAAAACAAGGAAACAGAGTGTTTCCGGTTTCGTCGCTCTATTTCGTCTTTGCCGTCGCATCCCACCAGGCCGGCAGCGAATAGCCATAAAGTGGCGTGACCGGCGGATGCATCAGGTTCTTCCTGTGCGCCACCCACTGCTGGGGAATGTGATAGAGCGGAATGACATAATATCGCGACATCAGCACCCGGTCGAGCGCCCGCACAGCGGTCTCGAAATCCACCTGACCCCGTGCCGTAACGATACCTGCAAGGATCCTGTCGATGCCCGGATCCGCAATGCCCGCGAAGCTGTCCGTGCCCTTGATGTCCCGGCTGGCCGATCCCCATCGCCCCACCTGCTCCACACCAGGAGAAAGCGAGGAACTGTACGATTTTAGAACCATATCGTAATCGAAGGATTGGCTGCGCTGCTGATAGGAACTGTCGTCGACCGTGCGGACCGCGACGTCGACACCAATGGCGGTCAGGAAGCGCTGATAGGCCAGCGCGACCTTCTCCTGGTCAGGGCTCTGGGTCATGATCTCGAATGTCAGCGGCTGGCCCCTGGCATCAACCATTTTTCCGTTGCGGATCGCGTAGCCGGCTTCCTTCAGAAGATCGACGGCATGCTTGAGCACCTTGCGGTCGCGCCCCGATCCGTCGGTCACCGGGAGCTTGTAGGAGCCATCCAGGAACTCCGGCTCCATGTCCTTCTTCAGATTGCCGATCAGCGCCAATTCCTTGTCGCTCGCGGGCACCCCATAGCTGGACAGATCGGAATTCTGCCAGAAGCTCTCCGTGCGGACATAGACATCGCCGAACAGGTTGCGGTTCACCCATTCGAAGTCGAAGGCGAGCGTCAGCGCCTCGCGAACGCGAATGTCCTGGAAGAGGGGGCGCCGGGTATTGAAGACGAAACCGAACATGCCCGATGGCAGCTTCGGTTTGAACTCTTCCTTGACAATCTCGCCAGACCGGGCCGCCGGAAAATTGTACGCGTCCCGCCAATGGGTCGGGCTGCCGTCCGGATAGATATCGACATCGCCCTTCTTGAAGGCCTCGAAAAGCGTCTGGTCCTGAAGATAATAGTTGATGGTAATTCGGTCGTAGTTTGCCAGACCCCGCATGCTGGGCAGATCATTGCCCCAGTAATCGGGATTGCGCTTGTAGACGATTTTCTCCCCCGGCTTCACGCGGTCGAAGAGATAGGGGCCCGAACCGATCAACTGGGTGAGGCCGGATTGCTCGAACTTGGCCGGGTCGATCGCATGCTTGGGCAGGACGGGCGACAGGGCGAGCAGCAGCGGAAACTCCCGGTCCGCATCCTTCGTGAAAGTGAAGCGGACGCTGAGATCGCCGACTTTCTCCATTTTGGCGACCTTTTTCAGGCGATTGGAAAAAGGTGGGCGGCCATGATCGCGCAAGAGTTCAAAGGTAAATATGACATCGTCGGCCGTCACAGGCTTGCCGTCTGACCACCGCGCGCGCGGATCGAGATTGAACTGCATGAAGGTGCGGTCGTCATCGATCTCGACAGATTTCGCGAGAAGCCCATAGAGCGTGAAAGGCTCGTCTGCCGAGCGCAGCATGAGCGGTTCGAAGACGAGACTGCCATATTGCGGATCCCAAAGCCCGCGTGCCGTGGTGCGCATGCCCTTCAGGACAAACGGATTGAGGCTGTCGAACGTCCCGACAACCCCGTATGTCACCGAACCGCCCTCCGGCGCTTTCGGATCGGCATAGGGAAGATGCTCGAAATCAGCGGGCAGGGCCGGTTCCCCATGCATGGCAATCGCATGCTTCGGCTCGGCATGCGCAATTGTTCCGCCAAGAGTAATGGCGGTCAATTGTGCCACGGCAGCAAGTGCGAGCAGCAATTTCAAATACAGGCCCTTCCACATGTCATCGATTCGCGCGCGAGGTTACCACGCAATGGGCCAAAATCGGGGCCGGAGAGCCGAAACGCGCGCAAAAAACGGATTGCGGGGCTGGAAAAACGACAATCATTTCTGTAACAGGGACTGGAATTGCGCGGGCCATTCAAATGCCTTATTTGGCCCACAGACACCGCGACGAGATTTGAACGAGCCGGGCGCAAGACGTCGGAGCTTGTGAAACGATGACACCGGGAGACCAAAACCGAATGAATATCTCACTGAAGAAGTTCGCCGCTGCTGCTGTCGGCAGCCTGTCCCTGCTGGTAGCCGGCACTGCCGTGAACGCCCAGGACGCAGCGCCGGAAGGTGCGCCGCAGGCTCTTCCGCAGGGCTGGTTCAAGGTCTGCACCAAGCAGGAAGACAACGACGTCTGCATCGTGCAGAACCTTCAGCAGGCTGCCAACGGCCAGCTTCTGACGGCTGTCGGCCTCATCACCGTTTCCGGTAAGGTCAACCGCAAGCTCATCCAGGTTTCGGTTCCCTCCGCTCGCGCCATCGCACCCGGCATCCTGATGCAGATCGACGGCGGCAAGGGCCAGAAGCTCGATTACGCCGTCTGCATGCCCGACAAGTGCATCGCCGAAGCGCCGCTGACCGACGGCCTGATCGCCGCTCTCAAGAAGGGCAATGAAGTCGTATTCACCTCGATCAACTTCCAGCGCGCCCCGAACCCGATCAAGATTTCTCTTGAAGGTTTCGGCACGTCCTTCGACGGCGCACCGGTCGAGCAGTCCAAGCTTGAAGAAACGCAGCGAGCCCTGCAGGAAAAGACCCTGAAGGAAGCCGAAGCACGCCGCAAGAAGCTGGAAGATGCCCAGAAGGCTGCGACGCAGAACCCGAAGTAAGATTCAGCCCATCTCTATAGAAAAAGCCCGGAACGCGTTCCGGGCTTTTTTATTTGTCTCCTGATCGGCTGGCGATCGGTAGCGTCAATGGGCGATGATCGCCTTCGGCTTGTAGTGGCCCGGATCGGCAGACTCGAAGATCTGCGTGATCTGCGGGTGCCTGAGCGGCATTCCGCTTTCATCCGCAACGAGGTTCTGTTCGGAAACATACGCAACGTATTCCGTCTCGTCGTTTTCTGCGAGGAGATGATAGAACGGTTGCTCACGGGTCGGCCTGACTTCCGCCGGAATGGAATTCCACCATTCCTCGGTATTGGCATACTCCGGATCGACATCAAAGATCACGCCGCGGAACGGAAAGATCCGATGGCGTACGACCTGACCAATCTGATACTTCGCGATACCTTGTTTCATTGTCATATTCCTTTCACAGGAATATTTGGTGCAAATTTTCCAAAGCGCAAGAGGGCAGGCGTTTCCCTCAACCATCTCATATGTCGGATGAAATATATTAACTTGGTTGCCGCATACTGGTGCCGCTTTGATACGGGGTTTTTCCGATGAAAATGGCTCATTTAGCGCAGTTTCCGGCTGAGAGAGGCGGACGCTCTGCAACCCTGCAGCTGGCGGAAGTTGTAAGCTCGCTCAGCGCTGCCCTTGATATGACGGATGGGCAACCGGTCGGGCATAGTGCACGCTGCTGCTGGATCGGCATGCATATCGGCGCTCGCCTGCAACTCGATACATCTGAGCTGCACGATCTGTTCTACATGCTCTTCCTCAAGGACCTCGGATGCAGCAGCAATGCAGCGCGCATCTGCCAGCTCTACGCGACGAACGATCACGATTTCAAACGCAATTCCAAGACCATGGATCACAGCCTCGGTCAGATCCTGCATTTCGTCGCCACAAATACTGCCGTCAAGTCCGGCCTTGCGACCAAGCTCAAGACGATCCTCAACATAGCCCGCAACTCCGGCAGCATCACCCGCGACCTCATCGAAACCCGCTGCGAACGAGGTGCCGAAATCGCCCGGACCATGCGGTTTCCCGAGCGCGTGGCGCAGGGCATTCTGGATCTCGACGAGCATTGGGACGGTCGCGGCCATCCGCTCGGCCGCAAGGAAACTGATATTTCGCTGATGGCACGGATCGCGCTTCTCGCGCAGGTTATCGATGTCTTCCATATCACAGGGGGGCGCCAGGCTGCGATCAACGAGGTTCACAGACGGGCAGGGACCTGGTTTGATCCCCAACTCGTCAGCGTCTTTGAGGCTCTGGCAAGGGATCTGTCTTTCTGGGCCGTATTGGAAGGCGCCGACATCGAGGCGCAGGTTTTCGCGCTGGAGCCGGCCGCACACCGAAGCTTTGTCGATGACGATCTTCTGGACGACATCGCCGATGGCTTTGCGCAGGTGGTCGATGCCAAGAGCCCGTTCACCAGCGGTCACAGCAAGCGCGTGGCGCTCTATAGCGACATGATCGCGGAAGAGCTTGGCATGGAGGCAAACCGCAAACGCTGGCTCGTGCGTGGCGCGCTCCTGCACGATATCGGAAAGCTTGGCATATCCAACGAGATACTCGACAAGGCGGGCAAACTCGACGAGGAGGAGTGGCAAGCCATGAGGAACCATCCCGTGCTCGGTCAGCATATCCTGTCAAGGATCGACGCGTTTTCCGGCATCGCAACAATTGCGATGAACCATCACGAAAAGCTGAATGGCAAAGGTTATCCCAACGGTATTGGCGCCGACGAGCTCGATCTGGAAACCCGAATCGTCACGGTTGCCGACATCTTCGATGCGCTCAGCGCCGACCGTCCTTATCGGGCCGCCATGCCTACATCCAAGGCTCTCTCGATCATGCGCGAGGAAGTCGGTACCGCACTCGACGTCGACTGCTTCGACGCACTGGCCACGGCCATTGGACGATTGGAAAACGCAAAGGAGACAAGCGACGACGTGCAGGCTCCAATGCAGGCAATCGGCTGAATAGCCAGATAGCTGCGGCCGGCATATCGATGCCATTCTTTTATGTTCCATAATCTATCTTATCTGATCAAAATGGGGAATTTGGGCAGATTCCATTTTCAAATGCAACGAAGACATTAATGGCCATGATTTCAGGAGGATGGAATGGCCCTCTCTTTCGTGCCGTTGAGTTTGGGCGAACGTCGCTTCATTGCGCAGATGAATGAGATGAAGATCAGCCGACGACGCAGTTAAGTCCGCTTGCGGGTCCGCTGATTGCAGCGCTTGGACGCGGTTTCCGCAGCGCATGGAGATCACCCGCCTCTGCCGGGTACCTTTCCATTTTTTCATGGAACAAAACGCCCCGCTTAGACGTAGTAAGGACGCCTTATATTTATCCGACGGTTCCCGATCTTCGGCCTCCGCCACATGGGAAGAATTTCAATGAGCATGTCTCAGGCGCTGCACGCGCTCACGCCCTCGCAACGCAATACTGTCATCGCCAGCTTTCTCGGCTGGACGCTCGATGCATTCGACTTCTTCATTCTCGTCTTCGTCATTAAGGACATCGCCAAGGAGTTCAGCACGACCATTCCCGCTGTCTCGATCGCGATCTTTCTCACGCTTGCAATGCGGCCGATCGGTGCGCTGCTGTTCGGGCTGGCATCGGACCGCTATGGCCGCCGTGTCACGCTGATGGTGGATGTGCTGCTTTATTCCGCTCTCGAATTGCTGTCCGGTTTCTCGACAGGACTGACCATGTTCATCGTCTTGCGACTTCTCTACGGGATCGCGATGGGTGGTGAATGGGGTGTTGGCGCGTCCCTGACCATGGAGACTGTGCCGCCGCAGGCCCGCGGATTCGTGTCCGGCCTTCTGCAGGCTGGATACCCGACAGGTTATCTTCTGGCCTCCGTGGTCTTCTTCCTGCTTTATCCGTTGATAGGCTGGCGCGGCATGTTCTTTGTCGGCGCTCTGCCCGCGCTGCTCGTTCTGTACATTCGTCGCAACGTTGAAGAATCGCCAGCTTTCCTCAGAACACAGAATCAGGTGCGGCAGCCATTCCTAACCGTGCTGAGACGAAACATCCCGCTCTTCATCTGGACAGTCATCCTGATGACAGCATTCAACTTCTTCAGCCACGGCACCCAGGACATCTATCCGACATTCCTCGAAACCCAACGCGGCTATGACAGCCACACGACGGGCGCTATCGCGATTGTCTATAACATTGGCGCCATCTGTGGCGGTCTCTTCTTCGGCAGCCTCTCGCAACGCATCGGCCGGCGCAAGGCCATTGTTATTGCGGCCCTGCTGGCAATTCCAGCCGCATGGTTCTGGGTCTACGCGCCCGGCCCGGTTCTGCTGGCAATAGGCGCATTCGTGCTGCAGTTTTTCGTCCAGGGAGCCTGGGGCGTGATTCCGGTCCATCTCAACGAGTTGTCGCCGGATGAGGTGCGCGGGACGTTCCCCGGTTTTGCCTACCAGCTCGGCAACCTGCTCGCTTCAGGAAATGCGACGCTGCAGACAACGCTCGCCGCGCATTGGAATGGTAACTACGCGCTGGCGCTGTTCAGCGTTGCTGTCATCGTCGCCTGCGCCGTGGCGCTGCTCGCCGGCTTCGGCTACGAAAGACGAAATGCGGAATTCGGTGCGCTGGATGCAAATTCGACCGATGATCTGCAGACGGGGTCTCGCAGGCCCGCCTGATGTGTGCACCACGAAATGACGGCGCAGGACCCTGCGCCGTTTGTCTTCGTCTTTCGACGATTTGCACCTCGGCGCGATGCACCGATATGCTGGAACACGTTGACGCGGAAGACAAAGCTGCTAAAAGCCGATCCCAGATCACCAGCGTTGTTCGCCACAGGCAACGTGTTCGGATGTGTCGCCCGTAACGAGCGGCAGACCGCGATGCGATCAGAGGATGGGTGTCCGAGTGGTTTAAGGAACCGGTCTTGAAAACCGGCGTGCGGGAGACCGTACCGTGGGTTCGAATCCCACCCCATCCGCCAATTCCCTTTGAAATCATTGAGTAAAATCCAGTTTTTCAGTTTCACCCCAACGCTCACCCTAACTCGCGCGCCGCGTTAGGGCGCGGACTGCTTCCCCCTGCCCTACCCCCGGTCCGATCGGGCGGCTTGCTTCCTGTCGCGCGCCTTGTCTGCCGGGCCAGTAGGCCGGTTGTGATGCTCCACGTGCAGATTTTTCCCGCAACTGCCGAGGCCCAATTAAGCCAATCTAGCCAGCATCTTGCGGTAAGAATTTGTGCGAAATGTCTTACATTTATCAACGTCTTAGCGGATTTTTGGCTTGCTATGTCGTCCATCATAGTGTCAGATGATTCCACCGTTGCACTATGATTTTTAGAACCGGAAGAACAGGAAGAAACGCGATGGCCACCGATAACCGTTAACGCGGGGCCGACTTGGCGCCCGCTTTGAAAGGGCGTCTCGATGACGATCTCATCCGAAATTCCGTGGGTTCAAAAACCCATACTTCCTCTTCGTGTCGCGGCGGATTTGCTTTGCATCAGCCGCTCTAGCCTCTATCGGCTTCGTGCCGATGGCAAGGTTGCCTTTACCCGCGTTGGCGGAAAATCCGTGGTCCGCACGGCCTCGATCGTCGCCTATCTTGAAGAGATTGGCGGGCTGCCGTCAGACGGTGCGCCGAGACCCGGCCAGAAGGCGACGCAATGACCGGCGCCCGACGTAGTGGCGGCTCATACTTCAAGCCGCATCGCAAGAGCCGTCAAGCCTTCCTAGAAGAGTGCATCTTTATCTGGTGCGAAGCGGATGCGGACAAATCGTACCGGGTCGACGCCGACTTTGAGGCCTGCATAAAGGCCCAGATCCACGCCAACGTAACGGCCCGATTGGGTGCAACTGCCCCCGCAACAATCGACTACTTCGCTAGCGTTGAATTCGCGGCCTACCGAAACGAAATTGTCGCTCGGGATCTTGCGGACAGGCTGGACGATTTGATGACGCCCCGCCCGAAGAAGGGCAATCGGCGCCGCGACGTGCCGGCGCACCTTCCGCTGAGACCGAGCCGCACGGTCATCGCTTTCGTGGCCGCCCGCATCAAAGGCCGGAACCCTATGGCGTCGAAAAACGCCATCTACTCGATGACGGCGGATCATCTGCGTGACGGCATTCCGAAGTCCGAAGCCAATCGCCGGCTGAGTATCAAGAACGTTCGCGATGCGGTCGAAAGCCACGGCCTATTCGATGATATCGAGACTATGGCGGTGCGCCATCGGCGCGAGTTTGAGCGGGTGCGGTTCAAGGGAATGCCTCATGTGTGGGACTGCGGCGTCTATGACTGGATGGTCATGGGCCGCAGACTGGCGCGTATGCTCGACAAGGAAGACGGTTACATGTGGCCGGCCCTGTTCGAAAAGCTCATCGCCTGGCCGATGCAGTCGTTTGAACGCTGCTACACCAAGGCTAGAGCCGGCAAGCGCTTCGCCGGCCTGTACGGGGCTGACCTCGCCCGAGCGATCGACGCGGCCATCGGTCTGCGCGAGTGGGTGCTTGAAGACCTGAAGGCGTTCGCTCCTGGCATACCCCAAAGCGGGGGTAGAACTGCCAACTCCGCAGGCTGACCCTCTCCGTTCGCAACACAGGAGACGACCATGCGCTCAATCAGCACAATGCCACCTATCGAATACGTCACGGTCCGGGAAGCCGTGGCACGCTCCGGCTGGAGTGCCGGCCATATTCGCAGCCTTGCCCAATGTGGCAAGCTCGAAAGTGCCAGACCGGAAGGCCGAATACTCATCGATGCGGAATGCCTCGCGGTCCTGCTCAGGGCGCGGGCGGCCGCGAAGCCGAGACCCAAGCTCCGGCTTGTGATCAACAACGGATAGCCCCGAAAAAGCAAACCCGAGCGCCTGGCAGGGCGTCTCGGGTCCATCGAAAGCAAGTGATATGGTCAATATACACCAAGGAAGCCGAAACGGCAATTCTCTCGCGGACGCGGTTCAGGCCAGAAGTGCCGCGCAACCGCCGAAAACCGAGCCGCAGCAGCCTCCCGCAACAGCCACGGCAAAGCCTGAACCGGCGCCCCCTGAGTTGCTTCCCGTATATCAGCGCGCCAGAGCGCTCGACGCCCGCGGCTATGGCAAGCTGATGCTGCCGCTCGCCCCCTGCGGCGCGTATGTCAGCGGGCAGTCCCGCCCCGCAAATGGTAAGGTTCCCGGCGAGTGGAACGGCACGAACTGGCGCAACGCTTGGAACTGGACGAACGCCCCGTCGATCGATCTCGGAACTTGGAAGACCTTGCCCGCCGAAACCGGGATTGGCATTCGCACCGGCTTCGGCCTTGTCGCCTTCGACAGCGATATCAAGGTGGACCCGTCGTCATCGGCGCCCCACGATGTGCAGGCGCGCCGGCTCGCCGCTGAGATCCGCAACGTCTTAGCCGAGCGCTTCGGAATGTCACCGCATGGCATGCCGCGCCGTGAGCGATCCAACTCGACCAGCGCCATCTATTTCGCCCGAACCGAGGGTGAACTTTACAAGGACGTAATGTTCTTCGAGGCTGATGGCCATCGGCATCAACTGGAGTTCTTGGCAATAGGCCAGCAAGTCGTTGTCAGCGGCATGCACCAAAGCGGCGTTCCGCAGATGAACACGCTCACCGAACACAATCTGTCCGATCTCCCCTTGGTCGATGAACAGGGCGTTTCGGTCATTTTCGCCCGTATCAAAGAGAAGGCCGAAGCTCTCGGCTACACAGTTGGCAAGAAGCCTTCCCGCAAGCCCGGCGCCGCCTCGGCAAAGGTGCGCGACCCGATCACACGCGCGGCGCTGGAGCGCAAAAGGGATTGGCTGCCCGATGTGCTTGGGCTCGGCCTGAACGTCGGCAACGACGAAGGCGAATTGCGGATCGGCGCCGATCACCTGGACCGCGAACTTGAGGAAGATCTCACGATCTACTCTGATGGCATCTACGACTGGGGAACACGCCGGGCGCATAACCCGGTGAGCCTTATTTGCGAGTTTGGCGAGATTGACGACGAGGGTGAAATTCACTTCGGCGGCTCGCCGGAATACCGGCCTGGAGATGGTGAGGTTTTCGAGGTTGCGGAGGACAGCGCCCGGCGCCCTACTCCGGCCCAGGCCGTAACATGGCTTTGCCGCCGGCTCGGCTCCGACAACTTCCCGACCTACGCGGGCTCGGCCGATTGGAAAAGCGCGTCCCTCACGGTCGCCCAGGCGATGGGCTACAAAGCCGCCGATCTTGAGATTGCCCGCGTCTTTGAATTCGTCGATTGGCAAGGCTTCGGCAAGCGCGAGCCGGGATCATGGGACGCTGACGACATCCGCGAAAATGGCGGGCTGCTGGCGTCTCTGAGGATTTCCAATCCCGCGACGTTCACGCAGCTTGTGGACCGATGGGCCACTCTGAGCGACAGCGGCCTGTCTGCCGCCAAGGTCGAGGAACTGATTGCCGAGGGCTTCCAGGCAGAGCCGCAGGCCGTCGAGCGCGCGCCTAGGGCAGTGGCAGAACTGCCGCCGTTGGGATGGATCGACCCTTGCCGGGATTGGCAGGGCGTCGAGCCGCTCCCCCGCGAGTGGGAGGTTGAGGGCTGGATACCGCGCGGCGAAGTCACCTTGCTTTACGGAGATGGCGGCATCGGCAAAACGCTGCTGGCGCACCAGTACGCGACGGCAGCGGCAACGGGCCGGAGTTGGCTAGGCCAGATCACGCGCCCGGCTCGTGTGATGTGCATATTCTGCGAAGACAGCGCGGCCGAGCTCCACCGTCGCCAGCTCGATATAAACCGTTCGCTCGGCGTCAGCCTCTCCGAGCTCGGCAACTTGCGCCTGGTGTCGAGGAACTTTCAGGACAACTTCATTGCGACCTTTGACCGGAAAAGCCAGACGCTCACCAAAACGGCATTCTGGCACCAGATCCGCGAGGATGCGATTGCCTTCGATGCTGATGTGCTGATCCTCGATACAATCGCCGATATCTATGCGGGCTCTGAAATAGACCGCGTTCTAGTCAACGACTTCGTGAAGCGCTTCCTTGGCGGCTTGGGCCGATCGATTGGCGGCTCGGTGATCGCGCTCGGCCATCCGTCCGCCGCCGGCAAGAGTTCAGGTGATGGCACCTCCGGTTCGACGGGCTGGAATAACGCCTCCCGCTCCCGCCTCTATCTCCAGTATCCGGGCAAGGCCAAGAGCGGCGATATCCGGCAGCTCACGAATATGAAGTTGAACTATGGGGCGAAGGGCGCCGGCTTGAAGCTGCGCTGGAACCGCGGCGCGTTCGACGTGCTCGCCGGCAGCGCTCCTGCGGTCCTTCGTGATGCAAGCGCATCCGGTGCCATTCCGAGCCTGAACGACGCCGCAGAAAGTGCGGTTGTTTCGGCCCTGCTTGAGATGCCCGGCGTCCCCATGTCGGACAAGCCCCGTAGCGTCCACTTCGCCCCGAGGGTGCTTGAGCGGCGAGCCCACGACATCTTGTCCGCGTTCTCAACGGACGACATCACCAACGCGCTGCACCGCCTGGAGGCGCGCGGGGCGATTAGGTTCGACGCGATCGGCAAGAATGATCAACGTCAGAAGCAATACGGCTACATCGTCATTCCCGACAAAGTGTCCGCGAAGGTTTCACAAGATGCCGGAGTATTCGAATGAGACGGGTTAACAAGGTGCGCAGATCTTGCGCAAAACTCTGCGCGCAATCTTGCGCAAATTCCGATAAGCCATTGAAATCATTGCGCATAGCTTTGCGCGAAATTGGAGTGCGCGAAATTGCGCAGAATTGCGCAAGACTCCTTGCTGCACAGGGGGTTGCGGGTGCGCAGAATTGTTTGCGCAGAATTGCACCCCTACGGGGGAGAGGCTGCGCTGCGCGCCAGCCGCGCTGCCGCCTCCACCCCTTGGGCTTTTGGGGTCGCGGGGCCGGACAATCTGTCTCCCTTAGCTTCTGGAGCGATCGGGGCGCCCCTGGTCTGGAGTGCTACAAATTTGATACCTCTATGGGCCTTGTCGGAGATGTGCTGTGAAGAGCGACCGACTGAGCGCATGGCGCCAATCGACACAGTGGCGAATGATCAGCCGCGAGGCCATCAAGCGATGGAACGCGAAGCGTGAGACGCTGCCTAAGTGCGGGGCGAAGCGGAAGCGCGACGGCGAGCCTTGCCAGCAGCTCGCCAAAGAAAACGGCCGCTGCCATTTCCACGGCGGCCGAACAGGCAAAGGCGCGGATTACCACCGGTATCTGTTTCCCAATGGCGATGCGCCCGACGCTGAATCGAGATTGCAGCGCAAGCTTCAGCAGATCGAGCGGGACAAGAAAGCCCAGGCGAAGCGCCGCGCGAAGATGAGCCCGGAACAGCTTGCGGCCCACGAGCGCTGGCACCAGACGCACCAGCTCGGCCCGGCAGCGGTCAGAGCCCGCAAGAGGCAAGACCGGCAACAGGCGAAAGAGCTTCGGCAGCGGATCGAGAATGCCGAGCCGCGGCCGGTCTCTGATGAGATCAAGGCGCTACAGACGCAAGCGGCCTTCCTGGAGACCGAGCGCGATCGATATCGGGCGATGGCCCAGGCTGAACAGCAACAGGATGACGAAGGGGTGTTTTCGTGAACAACGAGGAAGAGGCAGCGGCCCGCATGCGGGCGCTTCATAAACTGAGAACCAGAGGCCTTGAGGCCTGCGTGGATGCGGCAATCAGCATCTGCGAGGACAAGAATGCGCCGGCAAATGCTCGGGCTACGGCGTCATCGTCACTGATGCGGGCGAATTCCCTCTTTGCAGCCGGGCCGGAAGGCCCAGAGAAGCAATTGCACGAGTTAACGGCCTCTGAGCTCAAAGCCTTGGGCGACCAGTTGGAGCGGGACCGCCGCGCGCTGCTGGCGCAGTTGGAGGCCGAAGGCGACGACGGCAGCGTTTTTGAATGAGGCGGCGGTTGCTGCCCCCTCTATCATATCTTTGCGTTCATCAGCTTCTCGGTGGCGGCCCAGGCCGCGCCGCCACCTCGTCCAACGCACTCGACCCAACCTCCTTCTCGCAGATCCATCATGAAGTCCCGCAAACCAAACTGTGTGAAGCCAGTGACGAGCGAATCCATTTCCTTGAGTTGCATCGGCCCTCGACGTCGGATCGCGCTCAGTATCTTGCGGGCGTTTGGTTCTTTATGCAGGGCTGCTATTCGTTCAACTCGCGCGGCGCGCGTTCTGGCGTGATAGCGTTCGGTCGGCGTTGCGAAAGTTGGTTTGGGGAGTCTCGCTTTCCGCGTTTCGGGTGAGCTTGTGTCCCGCAACTTGGACGTGGATTGGTAGGTTATGGCTCCGTCCGGTTCTCTGTCAGACTTGATCCAGCCGTCTTTCTCCAGCGTCTTCAACCGGCTGCGCAGAAGGTCGCCGTCCACCTTCTGCATTTGCTGGTGCAGTTGCCGCTCGAATATTTTCTCTTCGGAGCGCACCCAGCTCAACGCCTCAAGCGCAACACTATCGTTAAACGGCAAGCCCTGCCATTCTGGGCGCTCAACCTGCATTCTCCCGTCGATGCGTTTCGAAGGCCGGCGCATCCGCGCTATACGCTCCTTCATCACGCTATGCGGCTCGTAACCTGCCCACGCTGCACGATGCTTAAGTGGTCTGCCTTCGCGTATCTCAGTCAGCCATGACCGATCTGGGTCAAGTTCAAGCGAGTGCTCCAAGCCAAAAACGTGATCAAGGACGTCGAGAGCGGCGCTTGACGCAGATCGTCCCTTTGGGATCTTATCCGCGGCCGCGAACGCATCCGACAGGCTCAGTGTGTAGTAGCTGAGCGCCCGCGCCTTTCCTTCGGCGGAGAGCCCCGGCCGGGAATAGGCGTCTTGCATCATCACTTGAATGCCGCAAGTCACGAGGGCTAAAAACTCTTCGCGTTGCGCCCGCTCGGTTTCAGGATCTGCCGCACGCGCTTGGCGGGCCGGCTTGGTTTTCGGCTCCAAATCATCGAACACTTTGGCCATAGCTGACGCCTTTCCAGGTTGTGGCGTAGCTGCAAAAATGCCCTCAAGGGCGCGTGCCGTCAAACAACGCACCCCTGAAATAGCAAGGCCGTCCTATCCGCCCCAGGCCCGCAACGCTTCATCCGCCGCAGCGGGATCGGCGCGAATGCGCAACACCGTTTGGCGGGTCAGTTTTGTTTTGGCCGCGATAGTCGAAACGCTTTCGTTCGCCGCGATCATCAAGTTGACGCTATCGAGCGTTGCGCGGTCATAGGAAGGCTTTCGCCCCTTGTAGACCCGCGGCTTTTTCGCGCTTTCTGCTTTCGCGTGCTCGATACCCGCCCGTTGAGCGATCTTGAGTGCGTCGGCTTGCGCTTCTGCGAGCGCGGCCAGAAATCCTATCATCGCGTCACGCATGGCCTTTTGCATGGGATCTTTGGTCGCGCCGTCAAAGACAAGCCCATTGATCACGGTGCGGATTATGACGCCTTGCGCAATAAGCTCGCGCACGGCCTCTGTGACGTCCTGATAGTTTCGCCCCAATCGATCGAGCCAGCGCACAACGAGCGTGTCGCCAGGCCTGAGAATATCGAAGAGGCGCCGGCCTTGCGGCCTTTCTTTCAATGGCACTGAAACGCCCGAAACGCCCTCATCGGTGAGGACGTCCCTGTCTTCGAATTTGAAGCCCGCTTGTCGGGCTTGGTCTATCTGGTGCTGTATGGTTTGCTCTCGCGTCGACACGCGCGCATAGAATATGGTTCGCATAAAGATAAACGGCCGACTCTCGCCGGCCGCTCCCTTGTTTGAGGTTCAAGCCAAGAACTCGACGTATTCGCCGTGCGCCGCGTGCTGACGCATGAAGGCCGCCGCCTGATCGCGAATGTCGGCGCTCTCGGTGTGCATCCAAATGCCCTCCATCTCGCCGAGCGCGTCTCGGGCGGTCGTGGTGTCCTGTGTTGTCAGAGCCTCGCGGACTTCTCCGGCGAGAACGTTCAGTGCGCGGGTTTCGATTTCGATATGGGCGGTAGTCATGGCGTGCTCTCCTTTAGTACGCTGTGGTGGTGTACGAACTAAAGCATGTCCGTTGATCACCTGTCAACCCGTGCGTACATAAAATTTTACATTTTTCTTCCGTACGCTCGGGTATGCCCGTACGGACAGCATGGTATGGCTAGGGCAGCATTGACGCACCACGCATTGCCACAGCGCGGCGGCGGCCGGCCCCTGCCCTAGCCCCCGATCACCCCCCGGCACACTCGGACGCGCCGCCGCGAATGGCACGCCGACCCCGACAGAAATTTGCGGTTTCATGGAAGTCGGGTCTTTCAAAACACGCTTGCCGCACTGGCTTTCAAGGCCACTTCTTGCTATTCTCGATATTGCCGGAACAATCGCGAAACTCGGGCAGTCGCATCGCGCCCAACTTGGGCAAAGTCAAACCGAACAAACCCTGTCAGCACTCCGCCGACACGCCGTTCGTGACCATGCGATGCACCATGAGCCCTTTTGATCCCGCCGAACCCTTCGCAGTATTCCTCCGCAAACGGAGGGGTAGATCAGTCGACCCGCAGCGCCGAAACTTCGACAACATCAACGTCGAAGCAGGTAGCATCATGGACGGCATCGCAGCACAGGCGGCAAATCAGGTCGCCAGGCACGCCACTGAGAATTTCAGGGTGGCCGGCGACATCTTCACCGGAACGGCGGCGTTCGATCTGCAACAGGCCCTCGGTTCAGTCCTTCATCTGGCGTCGCCACGCAACGGATATCAGCCCGACACAAAGCCCTGCCATCAGCTTCTATCCGCAGCATACGAGGGCCTTGGCCGGATTATCGTCACGATGAGCGACGAGATCAGCATTGAGGACATGATCAGCGGGATGCTCGCGGCGGCCCGCATCATATTCGACGTGGACAAGGGCCAGTTGGGCAGTGATCGGCACCAGGACGACGTTTCGAAGGTCAAGATCCTGATCCATCGGCTGCGCATCATCGAGCACCAGGACGACATTGAAAACCGACGCCGCAAGCGCGCACGCGAAGCCGTCAATGAGATAATCGAGAATGCGGCCGACGAAGCCGATATCTTTGGATGAGCGCATGGCCGCGACCGAGCTTCTTGAAACCGCAATTGCCAAGCTCCAGAGCGCAGCCGAGGGCAAGAGCACGCTTCTGAACTGCGCCGACGGAATTAACACCCTGATCGCCGCCGCCAACCAGGGCGGGCTTGATCCGGCGCTTCGTGCAGACGCGCAGCGCCTTTTGTTTGCTGCCGCTCCACAGGTCGCCGCCGAGACGGCGGGAAGGCTCGCACCCGAGCACGTGTTTCATTCGCTCGGCTGTGTCAATGCCGCCCTGACCTGTCTGGATTTGGATCGCTATGTCTGGCTTCTGGCCTCAGCGCGCGTCCTTGAAAATGAACTGCGCGCCCTAAACCTTCGGGATCTCGTCGTGGCCTGCAATCAGCCCGATCTTGCGCATGCCATCTGCCGCAACCCCCTCGCCGCCGTGTTCCATCCCGAACCGATGACGGCGCATTAAGGAGTTCTCGAAATGCCCATCAGGACGTCACCTTACATCCAAGACCCCGGACTTGCGCAGGCTGCGTCCAATCTCGCCGGCCTGTTTGCGCCGCCTTCCGGCGCTGACGCTGCTGGGTGGGCAACGGCAAATTCGAAGAACGCCGAGATGGCGCGGCTCGGCCAGCTATTCGATTACAGCCAGGCCAAAGACTTCGACCAGACCCGCTTTGACCGCATGGGCGCTGCCGCCGGCCAATGGACGCCGAGCCAGGGCTATTACGCCGTCGACCAGAGCAATCTCACCTCCCGCGCAAACAATGCCGCTGACAATATTCGGGCGCTCCGGGCGAACCAACTCGATAACCAGACCAAGGTTATAGTCGGGCTGAACGGGCCGCTCGATCCCGGCCAGGTCTCCCCGGCTGTTTCCGAAGACTTCATGAAGATTTTGGACTTGCCGGCAATGCCGGAGCGCGCCGGGGCGCCGAAGCCGCAGACCCAGGACGAGCTGAAAGCGGCCATCTTCGCAAACCTGCCGGACGAGCAGAAGAAGGCTATCGTGTTTGCGAATACGCCGGTCGAGAGCGTCGCGACGCCTGACGGCCCGCGCATCGCAACGCGGCTTGATGCCATCGGCCAGCAGCCCGCGCCGAAAGACCAACCGCCAAGCATGTCTATCACGCTACCCGATGGCACTGTCGTTCAGCAGGGCGGAAAGCCGTTGACCGAAGCGCAAAGCAGATTGGCGAACTATGCGGCCACGGCCAAAGCCATGAACGAAGTGCTTGCCCGAGACGGTAGCGAGCTGACATCAACCGCACAGGGGCTTTCCGAGGCGTCGCCGACGATCGGGACCGTGAACCCTGGGAATTATGTCCAGTCGCCGAAATATCAGGCCGCGCGCAATGCCGGCGAGCGTTTCGTTCAGTCGGTTCTGCGCAATGAGAGCGGCGCCGCTACTCCGGACAAGGAAATCGCGCACTACCAGGCGACGCTGTTGCCGAGGCCCGGAGATGCGCCGGACACGCTGCAACTGAAAGCATGGCTGCGACAGGTCGCGGTCAATGCGATGGAAGCCGGCATGACGCTGGACGCTCGGCGGGCGATGATCGATGCGGCGGCCAAGTCCGGTCCGCCGCCCGGCTTCAGCGCGGACGCTGGCGCGAGCGTCGCGACGCCGGACAATGCAGCGCAGACGGGTCAAGCCGCCCTCGCCCGCCCGGAAACTCAGCAAGAATTCGACGCCCTCCCGTCCGGCGCGATCTACATCGATCCCGAAGACGGCAAGAGATACAGGAAACCGTGATGCCCCGATTTTCAGGAACTCCCGTCGAGCAGGACAACCAGGCGCCGAAGCCGCGCTTCTCCGGGCTCCCCGTCACAGAAGACCCGGCAGCAGCCCAAGCCGCCGGGTCGGTTGGTGCCGCCCCAATGAATGCAGCGCCGACAAGCGCGCCCGCCGATGAGTGGACGCATCCGACGATTATTCCGCTGGCGAAGAACAAGAAGACCGGCGAGATCGCTTTCTCAACGCCGCAGATCCTGACGGACCTGATGGACGCGCTGAAGCTCCCCGGTGACGTCTATACCGGGAAGACGCCCGTCACCGATGCAGAAGGCAACGTGACGCCCGATGTCATCGGCCGATCGTTCAATCTCGCTAGCCTGATCATGCCCGATGGCGTTCCACGTCCATCCGGCGCATTGGTGGATGAAGCCGGCAAGCCCGTACCCAAGCCGGTCATTCGGGCCTTGAAGGCAGACGGCATCGCACCGCAGGAAGTAGGCCGCCAAGTCGCTGGCATCGGCGATAGCGCGGTCGTGGCCGATCTCGGGGCCAATCTTCGGGACCAGGCCGCCGCCGTTGCGACGACGCCCGGAGCCGGACAGAAGACAATCGTCGACACACTCAGCGCGCGGCGCAATGCGGCGCCCGAGCGTCTCACCGCTGCGATCGACGAGAATATGGGACCGGCCACAATCCCTTCCTACCTTCAGCGCGATATCAAGAGCGGCCAGCGCATTCTCGGCCCGCGCTATGATGAAGTCCTCGCCAACGCTCCTTTGGTTGACACGTCGCCGATTGCCGCGCAGATCGAAGTTGCCGGCCAAGGACTGCGGGGGAAAGCCCAATCAACACTTAGGGAAGTCCGCGGGATGCTCAATGCCACCGGCACCGACCGCCTAGACCAATCCCCGGCAACACTGTTCCAGGTCCGCCGCGCGATCGACGGAATGCTGAACGGTGAAACCGATGGGAACGTGATCAGCGCCTTGACGCCCGTGCGCAAGAGCGTTGACGATCTGCTGGCGGCGAAGGTCCCCGGCATCAAGGCCATCGATGCGCAGTATGCCGAATTGGCCCGCCAAGGCGATGCGATCGATCGAGGCCAGACCGTGCTCGGGAATGCCCGCACCGATCCGCGCCCGCCCGAGCTGGCGGACGAGGTGGCGGCCGGCGCTCTTCCGGCTGGCGATCTTGTGACCGGCCCGTCCGGGGTTTCCTTCCGGCTGCGCCAAGGCGCGCGGGCTGAGATTGACCGCATCGTGGGCACGAACCTGAATGACCGGGCCGCGCTGAACAGCCTTCTGAAAGGCAACAGCGACTGGAACTATCAGCGGCTCTCGACGCTCTTCGGCAAGGAAAAAACCGATGCGCTCTACAGCATCCTGAACAATGAGCGCATCATGGCCGAGACGGAGAACAAGGCCCTTGCCGGATCGAAGACAGCAGCGCTGACCGCCGCACAGAACGAGATCAACGGGCCGGCTTCTCAGCCGGGGGCGGTTCGTTCCGCACTCGACCTCAAGTTCGGCACGGCGTCTTCGCGTGTAGCAGACAAGCTGTTCGGCACGATGGCTGAGAAGCAACGCGCCCGCCGAAATGCCGATGTCGCGGATGCGCTGATGAGCCGCGGCCTTTTCCACGACCCAGGCAGGGTCGTGCCTCTGCCGACTGCCGCGCTCATGGAAGCCATTTTCCAGAGCCGAGCGTCCGACCGGAACGGCGGGGGTGGTTTTTGATGGCCGTCGGCAGTGTGGGCAGCCGAAGACCGCGCTGGCCGCGAGGGGTAACGCCGGCGCGAACATGGAACTGCCGTACTTGCCGATCAGGTCAAGGAAGACGCATAGCAGGCAGAAGCGCGTCGGGCGCGGAAATTTTCGGAGCCTGAAGCCGCACACATCGAAATGTCTTCCTTGAAACGAGATGAAGGGCTAGCAGGAGAGTATCGAGCGCTCGGCAACCACCGCTAACTCACCCGCAATGATGTAGGACGAAATCGGGCGCTGACGAGAGCGTTTCGTCGGGATGATGATGATGCTTGGATAGGTGGTTTCCGGCGCGCTGATCACTGGCAATCCCTGGACTGAAATGGCTGGCAGTCAAGCCTGGTTTGAATTGGATTTGCTGGGCTCGTGGCCGGCAAGGCTACTGTCGGATAAAGTGTTGCAGAACTTCAGTTTGGCGATTGCTTTTCCGTGCTGCATGCTAAATTTAATGAATCGCTAACCCAGTGAACTCTTTATTTTTTCATATTTATGGAACACAGTGCATCAAAGGCCATTGACATGGGGTGGATGGAAGCTGCTGTAAAAGGCATTTCCAACCCCTATATATTAGCAGTAGTGCTTGTGTTGTGCTTTTTGATCTGGAACCTTCCGGCGATTATCACAGCGACGGCCACTGCAATTCGTGAAGGCAGATCGAACAGGGTTGAGGTTGAGGGCCGGCGCAAGCTTCTGGCAAGTCAAATCAAGTCTGCTGAAGATAAGAGGCTCCGACAAAAGAGAAGGCAGCCGAAATGAGCTATTTGCTGTCAATCTTGATCGTAATAACAGGCGTCGCTGTGGTAATGGCGCTTCGAGCTTATGTTGCCTTGCGAGCTAAGTCTGCGGTGGATTTCGGGAAATACTCCCGTTCGTTCTATTCTGACGTTAAGGCGCTTGTCGAGGATGATGAGACGCCTCACGAGTTGTTGCTGCGGGTTGCCGTGATGAACGAGACAATTTGCAACCGAAAGGCGGCGATGGTCTTGGCGTCGTTCCCGACGAGGCGCATACCAAGCTATTCGCGTAACGCAACAGCGAAAGTCCTGACAGAGTTTTTTGTCCATCGCCCAGAATTGGAGCGAGTTTACCATAACTCGCTGGGCGCTTGGTTTTTGGCCGTGACAGCTTATTCACCTCTGATTGGACTAGTAGCGAGATACGCCATCAGCGAAGATTCCATTGACGCCGCTGCGACCGATTTCGTCAGGACGGCACACTGCGAGGACGGTAACGGGGGTGGCCCGATGAATCATTCTGGCGCTCTTCCGGCTCATTGAAAAATTTGCATGAAAAACCGCCTCAAGCGCGAATGGCGTGGGATTTGTTTAACTGCCTGTTTCTCCGCCACAGTTGCCGACGAACCTCTCTAATTGCGGATGAACTCTGTTATCTCTTGACAGTTCTGAGTTCCTGCATCGGTGCGCTGGCGATAGCGGCCAGACTGTTAGTGCAGGGGCTCAGGATGAAGCCGACGTCCCTGCTGCCACACTTTGAGCAGCGGAAATGCCGCTTGAGATCCTTCGCAAGGCAGCCGTGTCCTTTGCCGAGACGCAGCGCGAGGGCTTCCAGGTCAACGCGGCCGCCGTTCCGGCAGTCCCAGGCGTGACAATGAACGCTGAGATCATATCGGTATTCGATCAGGGCACCGATCGTGTCGATGCGGATCATTGAAACGGGCCCCCAGAATACATCGGACCATATTCCTATATTTCAAGGACTACGTTCCTATTTCATGCCGCTTTCAGGAGTCAAGGCAGTTTGACCAGCCGATTATCCGGCAGTGGCCGCTGCAACGCTTTCGCCTCGCTCCAGGGCGCCGTGAGCCATGCCTCGATCTCTGCCGGCTCAGTCAAAATTACAGGCATAGCCTTCGGGTGGATCGGGCCGACGACGCCGTTGGGCTCGCATGTGAGAAAGCCGTAAAGGTCGGCCTTGATCAGCCCTTCTTTGACCTTTCGAACGCTCTCCCACTGCGGAACCCAGATGCCGGCGAAGAACATCAGAGGCTCGTTTTCGTTGCCAGCAAACCAAGCGTTGGGAGTTGGGCCGCCTTCCTGCTTGGAGGCAGGGTCGGGCTCGGCGAAACGTGTGAACGGCACGACGCAGCGGTTCTCGACGCCTAGCCACCGTTTCCAGTGGGAACTGTTGGTGTTCCGAATATTCGTGGTGCCGCGGTCCGGCTCATGCTTCAACAGATGCTCAAAATCGACAGGCTTGGCCTTCTCGCGCAGCTTGTCCGCACGCTTGGATGCTGCGTCGAAGAGCGCCTTTTGCGACGATGGCATTCCCCATCTGACCATGACCGCCTCGCGCTCGCCGGCGTTGTTGCGCACGATCGGCGCCATCTGGTCCGGGTAGACGTTCAGCGACGGCTCTAGATTGCCGAGCCGGTCGAACGCCTTTGTCAACGCCCGGATGGCTTCCTGATTGGTCGTGATGTTGTAGAGATTGCACATGAAAAGGCCTCCCGCCGGAGGACGATGTTGGATCTCGGCGGGTTTATTTGCAACCCTTGCTCTTCAGGGTGTTCTCCACCGCCTGAACCTTGCCCTTCGCTACCGCAACCTGACCTTCCTTGTCGCCGCCGACGGCCGAGGACATTGGTACACCGATCAGGAACACGCCGACTGCGTCGCCGGTGGCCGCCTCATTCTGAGCCTTCGAAACCGCGGCGAGGTTCTGTTGCTCTTTGATCAGTTCATTGCCGAGCTGCTGGCAGCTCTGGCCTTGATACACGGCCATCGGGATGTCGACTGGTACGATCGCATCGGGACGCTTGGCGCAGGATGAGAGAGCGGCAAGTGTTGCCACGGCGACGACGTATTTTTTCATGGTGCTCCCCAGGATGGTTTCCAGGGAGCAAGCTATCCGCGCGAAGCTCAGAAAGAAAGAGTTGTCTTGCTTTCCCACATATACCTTAGGCTGAGAAATGGTCTCGGGAACTGCGGGCGACAGGCGGTCGATCTCCTTGTCTATTCGACGTAAATCACGTAAGATAATCATGCTGGTAAACGGCGGAAAATCGAGCAGTCCGCACCACCGCTTCTTTGAAGCTGAGATCAACTCCTTCGCCCTCCCCTCGCCTCACAACGGGAGCTCCACGAAGTTGTTTCTGTGGTGCAAGTCATGCCTTCGCCGATCTACTACCAGCGTGCCTACAACTTTTCCCCCGGTGTCCCAGGCCTCCAGATCAACATTGAGCTGGAGAACGTCGAACAGTCTGTGAATGGCACCATCGATGCGCTCAAGGATGTTCGTCGGGACGACGGCGCGCTGAAGAACGGCATCGTCACGGTTGACAGCCTAAGCCCAGAGGTAGCGGCCGGCGTGGGAACCGGCGCGCTCGCTGCGCAGGAAGCGGCTGAAGCCGCAGCGGATGCCGCATCGGACAGCGCGGTTGCCGCGGCCGCATCGGCCACAGCCGCTTCCGGGTCCGCGACGGCTGCCTCGGGTTATGCCAGCGATGCGCTGACATCGCGCAACGAAGCATCCAGCTTCTCCGATGACAGTGCCGCTGCCGTCAGCTTGGCACAGACGGCCCGCGATTACGCCTACCAGTGGGCCTCCGCGGCGGAAGGCGTGGACGTTGACGACGGTGTTAATCCGGTCAACAAGTCGGCCTATCATTGGTCACAAGTTGCCCTAGGAGCCGCCACGGGCGCGCTACCTGACGGTTCTGTAGACACAATAAAGATCGCCGACGGAGCGATGACGACGGCGAAAATTGCCGATGGCGCGCTTTCCGCAGACACGACAGGTCGCGCCAAGATGGCGGACGGCTTCGTGACCTCGGCAAAGATCGCTGACGGTACAATCGCCACGGGCGATATCGCTGATGCCGCAGTCACGGCTGCAAAGCTGGCGACGGACATCGTAAGCGGACAGACAAGCAAAGCAACTGTTGTTGACGCCGACGAAGTGCTGCTAGGTGACAGCGCGGCCTCGGGGGCAAAGAAACGCGCGGCGCTGTCTGCGCTTTGGACCTGGGCGCAAGCAAAAGTTCTGGCGCTACTCAACGCCTCCGGCTCGGCGCCCGTTTATGCGATACGAGCATGGGCGAATTTCAATGGCTCCGGTACTGTCACTGCCAGGCAAGCGGGGAACGTAGCTACAATCACAAGAAGTTCGACAGGTGTGTTCGACGTTGTTTTCGTCACCGCCATGCCAGACGCTGATTATGTCGTCGCGCCGGTGGGCGGGGCGTCATCAATCGACACGACGGTTTCCGTTGGCAACCAGACGGCATCCGGGTTCAGGATGTACGTGGTGACCGCCGGCGTGGCATCGGATCAGCCAAACATCGGCTTTGTCGTGTGCAGATAGGGCGGCCCACTGTGGAAAAGCCCTTCGAAGATTTCCTACCGCCTGGATACGATCACGCCTTTGACGACGCCGCCCCTGCCATTGCACTGGCGGCGGCTCATTCATCTGCAACCGGCGATGTTATCGTCTTCGGTGCGCGTTATCGCCTCAAGACTGGAGCAAGGGTGTCGCTGCCCGTTCTGTTCCTCACCGACCGGGACAACGGCGACCATTATCTGACGCCAGCCCAGGTTATCGATCTGGTCAACGCCGGCAAAGTCTTCATGCAGGCTTTGCACGAGGCTAAGCGGGCGCTGAAGGCATCAGACCCGATCCCGGTCAATTACAATCATGACAGCTATTGGCCCTAACCTTGGGCGGGTAGCTTATGGGCCACCCACCTCAGGGGCTCGTGATGCCCTTTTCATTTTCGAACATCACAAACTTGAACGCGGGCCAGGGGTGTTGCTCATGCGCGAAAACTCTGGCCTCAGTCGCCGTCCATCTCAAGCGTGCGATACTCGCCGCTCTCGTTGTCGTAGACCTCCACATCCACCGCATTGCCGTTGCGCTGAATCGACTGGACGTCGACATCCCGATAGTCGCCCGTAGCGGAGTCGTAGAGCTCGATGGTTTCACCGCGACGAACGAGGTTTCCCTTTTCGATCTCCACCGCATTGCCGGTTGAGCTGTCAACTCCATCCCACGCCAAAGCGCCAGATGCGGAAGACCCGATCAAAAGTGCCACTGCCAGAAATGTCCTCATAGCAACCCCTCTAGTAACCGCCTGGCCGAGACCATGCGCTGCGCCGTCCGCAGCGATTGCCGGCCGCGTCGTACTGCCAGTCATACTCACAATTCCCTCGATATGAGCGCGGCGGACTATAGTACCCGCCGCCCCGGCAACCGCCACTCGCGCACACCGCGATGGCAGCCCCGGCCAATGCAACGGCTGCAAATGCGACGGCGGCCTGATCTTCCTTCTGGACGATCGTCGGACAGGCATAGTAAGCCACACCCCTCGCCGACAATTCCGCGGCTATCTCCTGCCGGAATATGGGGTCTTGGTTTTCCAGCAATGTTCGGCAGAGCGATGAAGTGCTGATCCCCTTTGGATTTTTCTCTAGCTGGGCCCGAGTTGTCGAGCATCCTGCCAACGCCAAAGAGAACACAACGATTGCAAGCGCGCCGAGGCGCGCTGCTTGAAACACATTTTTCATAATCGGCTCCCCCTGCCAACGCCTTACACAACCAGAGGGACGCTAAAGAAGCAACAGCTATTTCGGCGGCAACGCTGGCGCCGACGAACGCGGCACAGGAGGCAATTGACGCGAACCGCAACGCCTTTGTGAAATCGGCCGCTGCGGGCGCTCAGTACGAAGGAAGCCGCTGAAGGCTCAGCGGCGAACCGTATGCCCTATTGCAAGTTGACCCGATCACCAGCATCATAGCAATGAGAGGTTGAGGGGGCTTTCATGGGGCAACGACTTTTAGGCATTATCGCGATAACGGGCATGCTGGCGCTGACCGGCTGTCAAAACGACCCGGCGGGACCGGGTGCAGAAGGAACTGGGGCAGTTGCGTCGGCCGGGAATGCTCAGCAGCCCAAGCGGCAACGAACTGTGCAAGAGTTCATGGATTTGAACCCCGCTTTGTCCTTGGTCGACGGGAAGGTAGTTAGCGCTGATCGACGAATGTTCCTGTTCGAAAGCGCACCACAGATCGTCACCACGACGCTCCCCGCTTACACGCCGGCACCAGGCTATTACAACAATTCGTCTTTTGCGGCTGCGGCCAACAATTTGAATTCAGCGATCGGTACTGTTCCCGCCGTCTCGCGCTCGACTGTACTGGTTTGTCGCGTGACTGTTCAAGCGAAGCTCACCGGCAAAGGTTCAACGCCTTCGGATTGGACCATTGAGGACATGTCCACGAGCGGGAACTGTGCGTGAGCTTGTGCGCCCCGGCGGCGCGTCGATTGCCGGGGCGAACAGCGACGGGGTCTCGTTTCAGTTGCTATCCAAAAGCCGGGCTTCGACCTCTTCAAGCGTCATTTCATACTGGCGAGTGAAGCAGCCAGCCACGACGATATTGCCCTCAATGATCTGATAGCCGGGGCCGTATTCGGTCCGAAGCCACGACCGCGCTGGGGTCTTCTCCAAACGAAACCCAAGGCGTGACAGTTGGCGTCGAGCCGACCGCTCACGGTTCCGCTCAGTTGCGTTGGTGGACGAGATTGCATTGATAAGCTTGTTCGAATGCATCGCATTGCTCCAGTTTGTGAAGCGACCCGTTGCGATGCGCAGCGTTGAGCTGACAGAGTTGGCGGCAAGTTCGCGAGTTAGGTCGGTGGTGGCTCGCGGGTGTAAGCGCCTGATCGTCTGAAGATGGCCTGCCGGGAGCGATCCGTCAAGCCCAGTATCTATTATTCAGCAGCCTGAGAGGTTATCCCAGCAAGTAGAATTTGGCATCGTTCGCCAATGCCCCTGAACGACCGTTCCGTCTCGGCGCGTGTAGCTGCCGACATAGGTTTGGTTTGGATTTACACCACCGCTTGCTGCTGCACCGATACCCAGCGCTACTACGGCCAGGATTGCGGCGGACTGCCGTCGTTCTGATTGTGCCTGCCCGTCAGCCGCGCCTTTCGCAGCCGCAGCCGTTACAAGCCTTTCCATGAAGTCAGGAACGCTGATGTGAGATCCATTGCTCAGGATCATGATCGTCCGCCCTTTAGCGCCGAATGAACGGAGGCACTCGCCAAATTGCCGGTCCAAATTTCGGGCGAAGGCTGGCAACTCATAGGCTCGATGCCGCGACCCCGTGGCCTCGTACTCCACCTTGACCATGTTCATCCCGTGCAAGAGGCCATCCGCATAGCCTTTCTCGCATACGGGACCAAAAGCCTTAGCAACTCTGTTCTCTTCAGCCTGCAAAGCCGTTCCGCTCAGTCCTCGCTTGTCTAGAAGCTCGAAATCGGTCGCCATCTTCGAAGACACCAGATCGTTGAATACGGCAGTGGTTTGAGACACCCGCTGTTCAGTTGCCGGTGATGCGCAGCCCACAAGGGCGGTGGCCCCACTCAGGAAACACAGCGAGACGAACCTACTGGTAAGAACAACTTTCCGCCTCACGGCGCTGAAACTTACTGCAATCATCGATAGCCCCTCCCACTGTCGAAAGGATGAAAGATTGCAGTTGTTCCGCTGTCAAGATGCCCGTTTCGGGCGTTGCATCTCCAGCACATTGCCGGGCTTCTTCGGCTCGCAATAATTCGCCCATGCGACCATGAGCTTGCGCCGCTTCTCCAGCGCGTCGCTGCGACGGTAAGCCCGCTCCGTTTGATCGCCGACGACGTGCGCCAGCGCGGCTTCTGCAACGTCCCGAGGGAACGCCGTCTCGTTGCCGCTCCAATCGCGGAAAGACGAGCGGAACCCGTGAACGGTGAAATCGACCTTCATCCGACGCAGGATCATGTCCATCGCCATGATCGACAGCGGGCGCCCTTCCTTCTGGCCTGGGAACACATAGGCGTCGGGCGCGGCGCCGAGGTCGGCAAGTTCGGTCAGGATCTCGACTGCCCGCGGCGTCAACGGAACACGATGCTCCCGGCCGGCTTTCATCCGTTCAGCGGGAACGGTCCACAACGCCGCCTCAAGATCGATTTCCTTCCAAGTCGCGCCGAACGTCTCGCCGGTTCGGGCTGCCGTCAGGATCGTGAATTCAAGCGCCCTCGCCGCCATCGCTTCCCGCTTACGCAGATCGGCAACGAACGTCGGCACGTCTTCATAGGCCATTGCCGCGTGATGGCCGCGCGACAGCTTCTTGCGCTTCGGCAGGAGGTTTGCCAGATGACCGCGCCATAGCGCCGGGTTCTCGCCCGAGCGGTGGCCTTTTGCCTTGGCCGCGTCCAGAACCCGTTCGATACGCCCGCGCAAGCGAGCGGACGTCTCGGGCTTTTCCAGCCATATCGGTTTCAGCACCTCCAGCACATCGGCCGTGGTGATCTCGTCAACCCGTTTGGAGCGGAGCGGCGCGGCGTAAACCTTCAGCGTCATTTTCCATTGGTCGAGGTGCTTCGCGTTTCTGAACTGCGGTGCCATCGTGTTGATGAAATCGTCGGCAGCTTCCCCGAACGTGGGAACGACAACCGGCGCGGTGTTCTTCGCAGCGATCGGATCAATGCCCGCCTGGAGGTCTGCCCGTGCTTGGCCGGCAAGCTCACGAGCCCGCGCCAGCGGGACGGATTTGAGGCCGCCGAGGCCCATCTCCCGCAATATGCCATCACGCCGATACAGGAACACCCACCGCTTGGCGCCGCTCTTGTCCACGACCAGATAGAGCCCGCCGCCGTCGCCATGACGGCCGGGCTTCGTGATCGCGGTCACGCCGCGCGCGGTCAGCTTGTTCAATGAAAGAGCCATATTCCACCCCAACAAACACCCTAACAGATGACCGCAATTCTATGGAACAGCGTGACACATGTCGATACGGGTGAAAAGCTAAATTACTGCAAAAT
Source organism: Hyphomicrobiales bacterium (assembly GCA_900467685.1). GTDB lineage: Bacteria > Pseudomonadota > Alphaproteobacteria > Rhizobiales > Rhizobiaceae > Ensifer_A. The sequence continues at coordinate 106,495 of UBQX01000001.1, read as the reverse complement.
ATAGACTAAATGGAGCGATGTGGGACGGCTTGGAACGGTAGTATGGCGGACACCCCATCCGCCATCCGACAAAATCGTGCCCCTTCCCGAATTTGCAGGCACGTTGGCCCGGTAAACTTGGCGAAAAGCTGTTTTCATATCGCCTCGCCAGAGAGCAGGACCGAATTCTTGGTTCACCGCAGCCGTTGATCATGTTTTCAAAATCAGCGTATACATCACGATGTATCTATTAATCTTGGGGGACTTATTTTGTGCGAATGTTGTAATCCGGGCTTGATGAGTTTCATGCGGTCTTATCATAGTCGCCGGGATGTATTGGCTGGACTTGCCGCATCTTTTGTAGCGGCTGCGTCTCCCAAAGCGATGGCCCAGCAGCCTCAACCTGCCAGTTCCGATGCAAAGCCGGATACGATCTTTCTGGGACGCGCCATCTACACCATGAATGACGTGCAGCCGCACGCCGAAGCCATCGCTGTCACGGGCGGCAAGATCGTTGCGGTCGGCAAGGCGGCGGATATTCTTGCGCTCAAGGGGCCGAACACTGGGGTGGTGGATTTTGGCGACAAGGTCGTCTTTCCGGGCTTTGTCGAACCGCATATGCACTCGTCTTTCACCGGCCTTAGACCCTGGCTCGATATCGGACCATTCAGCGTTCCGGACATGGACAGCGCGCGCCAGAAGCTTCGCGAGGCGGCCGGCAAACTTGGCAGCGGCCAGTGGCTACAGGCCAAAATGCTGGATCCGTCGATCATGCCCGGTCCGACCTTCACACTCGCCGACCTCGACACTATCGCTCCCAACGTACCGCTTTTCATACTGGAATCGAATGGCCATGTCGCCTATGTGAACTCCCTCGCACTGGCGGCGGCCAAGGTCACGAAGGATACGCCGAATCCGCCGCAGGCACGTTTCATCCGCGACGCCAATGGCGCGCTGACGGGACGGTTGGAAGAGACGCCAGCCTTCTATCCCTTCCTTGCAGTGATGCCGCAACCTTCGGCGGCCGATCTTGTTGGCTATTTCCGCGCCGACCTTCAGGATGCCATCGCCAAGGGCTGCACGCTTGTGCACGATTGCGGCATCGGTGCAGCCTTTGCCGACAAGGACCTCGCGCTCATTGATGCGGTCATGAAAACCAACCCGCCCTTGCGCTATGCCGGATATCTCGTATCAACACATTACGACCTTTGGGAGAAGCTTGGCCTCAAACCGGGTGAACGTGCTCCGCGGTTCACGCTCAATGGTATCAAGGCGTGGGCTGATGGCTCGAACCAGGCGCAGACGGGCTATCAGCGCGATCCCTATCTTGGCAGTACCGCGCGCGGCTCACTGAACTACCAGCAGAGCGAGATCGAAGCTGTGGTTACAAAGGCCCATAAGTCTGGATGGCAGGTGGGCATTCATGCCAACGGTGACGCTGCGATCGACGTTGCCATCGAGGCTCTTACCAACGGAACGAATGGCGAAGGCGGACATCAGTTACGTCACCGTATCGAGCATTGCTCGATCCTGCACGACGAGCAGATCCTCAAGATGAAGCAGTTGGGCCTGTCGCCCTCTTTCCTGATCGGGCATGTGCATTTCTGGGGGCGCGCATTCCAGGATCGTATTCTAGGGCCGGAACGCGCAAAGCGCATCGATCCCTGCCGTTCCGCTCTCGATCAGGGGCTGAGGATTTCCCTCCATTCCGATTTCAATGTCACGCCGATCGATCCGTTGCGCTGTGTCGAGAATGCAGTCGTGCGCGATATGAAGGAAGGTGGCGGGGTGCTCGCGCCCGAGCAATGCATCACCCCGATGGAGGCGTTGAAGGCCGTTACCATTGATGCCGCTTGGCAATGCCATATGGACCATGTCTGCGGCAGCCTTGAAGTCGGAAAGGCCGCCGATCTGGTGGTGCTTGAAAGAGACCCCACGAAGGTTCCCCCGCAGGAGATCCACGCCATCAAGGTGCTGCAGACCTGGATCGATGGCCACACGGGTTACACCGCCTGACCGGCAACTGCGCGAGCCGCTATGTACAATCGAAAATGGCGCCTCAACGGGCGCCCTTTTTCTCTACATCAGAGTTGCCAGTCTTGGCCGGTGACGACCGGAATTGACCGCAATTCGCAAGCCGTCCCGGTGGCGGCGTAGATCCCGCCCGTCTTGCCAAGGCAAGTCCGTTCAGGTGCCGTTCCGCTCAAAATAGCCGATTTCCCGTTGGACGATACGATGCATACGATGGTGAATCTTCAGATTGGGGATCATTCCAGAGCTCCAGGCGCTGCGATACACATCGCGGCTGCCGTCATAAATCAGTCCCCAAGCAATGAGGCTGGCAAGAGCGGAGATGATGTAGACCTGTATACGCATGCAGCTAGGCTCTAAGCCGAAATGCGGCAATCCTGCGGCGCAAGCCCGGCATTACGAAAAGTTCATCCTGCAAAACTGGTTTCGGGTTTCGGCGCTAGCATTGCATGAGGGGCGCGGCTGTCGCACGCCCCCTAGCTATTAAAGGTCGCTCAGCCCACAAACGCCCGTTCGATGACGAATTCCGCCGGCTTGTTGTTCGCCCCTTCGGTGAGCCCTGCCCGCTCCAAGAGTTCCTTGGTATCCTTCAGCATCGCAGCCGAACCGCAGATCATCCCGCGATCAATGGCCGGATCCAGCGGCGGAACGCCGAGATCGGCGTAGAGCTTGCCGTTTTCCATCAGGTCCGTGATGCGGCCCTGGAACGGATAGTCCTCGCGCGTGACCGTCGCATAGTGCTTCAGCTTGTCGCCGACGATCTCGGAGAGGATCTCGTCGTTCTTGATTTCCTCGACGAGGTCGAAGCCGTATTTCAGCTCGGCGACTTCACGGCAGGTATGGGTGAGGATGACTTCCTCGAATTTCTCGTAGGTTTCCGGCTCGCGGATCAGCGAGGCGAATGGCGCGATGCCCGTGCCGGTCGAGAACATGTAAAGCCGCCTGCCCGGCGTCAGCGCGTCGAGAACCAGCGTGCCGGTCGACTTCTTGCGCATGAAGACCGTGTCGCCCGGCTGGATCTTCTGAAGCTCGGTCGTCAGCGGGCCGTCCGGCGCCTTGATCGAAAAGAACTCGAGTTCTTCGGCCCAGGCAGGGCTTGCAATCGAATAGGCGCGATAGAGCGGCTTGCCCTCGACCATCAGGCCGATCATGACGAACTCGCCCGAGCGGAAGCGGAAGCTTTCCGGCCGCGTCATCCTGAAGCGGAACAGACGATCCGTGTAGTGATGGACGAAGGTCACGGTTTCGGCGAAGACGCCGGCCGGGATTTCAGCAGCGACATCCTGTTTCAATACGGGTGCGTTCATTCTTGATCCAATCCGGGTGGGCGTGCCGCAGACAAACTTGAGTTTGAGAGGCAGATATTACATTTCCGGCCGCCGGTGAAGCGTTCCTGTTTCATTTCTCCCGCCGGACGGAGAATGCTTTGCTGCCCTTCGCGTCATCAATGTATCTCAAATACACATTCCGTATTTGAGATACATCAATGATGGGAGACAAGCGTGCCGACTTACGAGGCCTTGCGGCGCCAGCTATAGCCTTGGCCCCCTTCTGCTGACTTGAAGGCCGGCTGGGTGTGGAGATCGATCCCCGGCAGGCGATTTTCGGCGAGACGCTTCAGGGCGGTGGGGTTCTTGACGGCGAAGCTGTCGATGCCGCAACGGATCATCAGCGGGATCTGGTCGATGAGAACATCGCCGACCGCCCTCACCTCGCCGTCATAGCCAAGCCGGCCGCGCAGCAGCGAGGCATGGCTGAAGGCGCGGCCGTCGTTGAATGCGGGAAACGCCAGCGCCACAAGCGCAATGCGTTCCAGATGCGGTGCTAGCGCCGTCACGTCATCGGCCGGGGCAATCAGAACGCCGAAACCGCCTTCGTTGCTGGCGTCCATCTGCTCCAGGAATTCGCCCAGCGCCAGGATCGGCCGCGTACCCTCCGGCAGAGCTTCGCCCTCGACGGGCAGCGCCCAGGCGTCGTTCTCGACAAAGCCGGTTTCTTTCCAGATTTTCGTCATGTCAGATCTTTCTCAGGCGGCCTTGGAGGAAGGACCGTATAGCGCGTCCTTGAACGGCTGCGGGCCAACCCGGCGATAGGTGTCAATGAAGCGCTCGGAGGCGTTGGTGCGGATGGCGAGATAGGTGTTGACGACGGTCTCGACCGCATCCGTCACCTTCTCCGGCTCGAAGCCGCGACCGATGATCTCACCGATCGACGAGTTCTCGTCCGCCGAACCGCCCAGCGTGATCTGGTAGAGTTCCGCGCCCTTCTTCTCAACACCCAGCAGGCCGATATGGCCGACATGGTGGTGGCCGCAGGCATTGATGCAGCCGGAAATCTTGATCTTGAGTTCGCCGATTTCCGCCTGACGCTCGGCCGAACCGAAGCGCGTCGAAAGCTCCTGCGCGACCGGAATCGACCGGGCATTGGCCAGCGCGCAATAGTCGAGCCCCGGACAGGCAATGATGTCGGTGATCAGGCCGGCATTGGCCGTACCGAGACCGGCCGGCTGCAGCGCCCGGTAAAGCGGCTCCAGATCGGCAATCGCCACATGCGGGAAAATGATGTTCTGCTCGTGGCTGATGCGGATCTCGTCGAAGGCATATTCTTCCGCGAGATCGGCCACCAGATCCATCTGACTATCCGTCGCATCGCCCGGAATGCCGCCGATCGGCTTCAGCGAGATGGTGACGGAGGCATAGTCGGGGTTCTTGTGCGGATGCACGTTCTGCTGAACCCAGCGCGCAAAGCCCTCGTCCGCCTTCTTCCAGGCGGCAAGGCTGGCCCAGCCCTCGGCACGTTCCGGCAGAGCCGGCGGTGCGAAATAGTCGGTGATGGCCGCGATATCCTGATCGGGCAGCTTCAGCTCGCCATCCTTCAGATGCACGAATTCGGCCTCGATCTGGCGCGTCAGTTCCTCGACGCCCGTTTCATGGACGAGGATCTTGATGCGCGCCTTGTACTTGTTGTCGCGGCGGCCATGGAGATTGTAAACGCGCACGATGGCGGTCGTGTAGGAGAGCAGGTCTTCTTCCGGCAGGAAGTCGCGGATCTTCTTGGCCAGCAGCGGCGTACGCCCCTGCCCGCCGCCGACCCACACCGCAAATCCGAGCTCGCCCTCGTCGTTCTTCTTCAGCTGCAGACCAATGTCGTGGACCTGGATGGCTGCACGGTCGTGCTCGGCGCCGGTGACGGCGATCTTGAACTTGCGCGGCAGGAAGGAGAATTCCGGATGGACCGACGACCACTGGCGCAGGATTTCCGCGTAAGGCCGCGGATCGGCAGCCTCGTCGGCGGCGGCGCCGGCGAAATGGTCGGCCGTGACGTTGCGAATGCAATTGCCCGAGGTCTGGATCGCATGCATCTCGACGGAGGCGAGGTCCGTCAGGATATCCGGCGTGTCGGAGAGCTTCGGCCAGTTATACTGGATGTTCTGGCGCGTGGTGAAATGGCCGTAGCCGCGGTCATACTTGCGCGCGACATGCGCCAGCATCCGCATCTGCTTGGAATTCAGCGTGCCATAGGGGATGGCAACGCGCAGCATGTAGGCGTGAAGCTGGAGATAGACGCCATTCATAAGGCGCAGCGGGCGGAACGCATCCTCGGCGATCTCGCCGGACAGACGCCGCTCCACCTGGTCGCGAAACTGCGCGACGCGCGCGGAAACGAAGGCGTGGTCGAATTCATCGTAACGGTACATGGTGTCTCCTCAAGCAATTCCGGGGAAAGTGTAAGGGGTTTTCCGTCCGGAATTGCGTAAAAATGTCTTATGCGGCGCGCGTCGGGGCGTAGGCGTTCTCGCCATAACCAACCGTCGGGCCTTCGGCGCGGATGCGCTCGCGCAGGCGAATGGGGCGGATGGTTTCGCCGTCCTCTTCCACTTCCACGAGGTTGACGTCAAGAACCTTGTTGGCGGCAAAGTCGCGCTTGCCGATCGCTTCCAGCGAGGCTTCGGCTTCCGCGTGACGGGCGACAAGCGCGCCCTGCAGCGAGGTCGTCCACTCGCCATTGGCATTCAGCCAGACGGCAATGCCGTCGCCGAGGCGGTTGGCGGTGAGAACCTTGTAGATCATGTCAAACTCCCATGGAGACAGGCTGCCGCTGGGCTGCGAAGGCAAGCGGCGTGGATTTCTCGAAATTGGCTCCGGCGACGGCCTCGCCGATGACGACCATGACCGGGCCGGTCAGCTCGTCGAAATGCTGCAGGCTCGGCAGATCGGCAATCGTGCCGTGGAAAAGCCGCGCCTCGCGCCGGCTCGCATTCTCGATGACGGCAACCGTCGTCTCGCGCGGCATGCCGCCGGCAATCAACCGCTCGGCGACGGAGGCGGCAACCGTGCGGCCCATATAGACCGCAATGGTCGCGCCGGATACGGCGAGCCGCGCCCAGTCGGGCAGCACGTCGCCGGTCATGTCGTGGCCGGTGGTGAAGACGAGCGATGAGGCAACGCCGCGCAACGTCAGTGGCAGTTCGAAATCGGCAGCTGCGGCAAAGGCCGAGGTGATGCCGGGGACGATCTCGTAGGTCACGCCCGCTTCGCGCAGCGCCGCCATCTCTTCAGCAGCACGGCCGAAGATTAGCGGATCGCCGGACTTGAGCCGAACGACGCGTTTACCTGCTTTGCCAAGTTCGACCAGCAGATCGTTGATTTCGTTCTGAGACTTCGAGTGGCAGCCCTTGCGCTTGCCGACCGGTATGCGCTCGGCATCGCGCCGGCCCATATCGACCACAGCCTGCGGAACCAGCGCATCGTAAACGATCGCATCGGCTTCCATCATGACGCGCTGGGCGCGCAGCGTGAGGAGATCTTCGGCACCGGGACCGGCACCCACAAGCCAGACATGGCCGGGCAAACCGGCCGAGGCGCTCAGGAGACGATCCGCCTCGGCCGTGGCGAGCGTTGCGTTGCCGTTAGCCACGGCATCAGCAACCGCGCCGGAAAAGAACCGGCGCCAGAACACGCGACGTGAAACGCCCTTGGGGATCTTTTGTTCCACGCGCTCGCGATAATTTATGGCGAGACGCGCAAGGCGCCCGAGCGAGGGCGAGAGCATCTGGTCGACGGCGGCGCGCACCATCTGCGCTAGGACCGGCCCCGCCCCTTCGGTGCCAATGGCGACAGCCAGCGGCGCGCGGTTCACCAGCGCGGGTGTGAAGAAATCGCAATAGTCGGGCTGGTCGACCGCATTGGCAGGAATTTTCAAGGCGCGTGCGCGGTCGACAATCCCGCGATCTTCCGCCTCGTTGCCCGTCGCGGCGAATACCAGAACGGCCTGATGCATCAGCGCATCGGCTTCAGCAGGCGAAACGCAGCGCAGTGAATGGGTAGCGATGAAATCCGCAAATGCCTTTTCAGGCGCGTCAGCCGCCACAACGATCTCAACCTGCGTATTGGCGAGCAGCCGCGCCTTTGCATAGGCCTCGTCGCCCTCGCCATAGACGAGCGCCACCTTGCCCGCCACGAGGAAGAAGGCCGGAAACACCGAAAGCTGGTCTTCTCTTGCAGTCATGAATGCGCCTGTTTCGACTTTGGCAGAATTTTCTCTTTTCAAAGGGAAAACCGGAAGGAACAGAAATGCGGATGCGGCGCGGAGAGGATATTTCTTTGCCCCGAACAAAAGCTTTCTGAGCAAATCCGCCCGGTCCGGCCTCCGCACGATTTACAGCGAGCATATGGCTCAATAACGTCGAGTCACTTCCAAACCATGAAAGGACTGCTTGATGGATTACGCGCCCGAGGTCATTGCCGCTCGCCTGCTCGATGTCATGGAGAAGGATGTGCTGCCGCTCACCCACAAGGGCGTCAACAGCGGAGCCAAGGTTTTCGGCGCGGCAATCCTGAAGAAATCCGACCTCTCGCTGGTGATTGCCGGCACCAATAACGAGATCGAAAACCCGCTCTGGCACGGCGAAGTCCACACGCTGAAACAGTTCTACGAACGCCCGGGCGAGAAGAACACCAAGGACCTGATCTTCTTCTCGACCCACGAGCCCTGCACCATGTGCATGTCCGCGATCACCTGGGCCGGCTTCGACAACTACTATTATTTCTACAGCCACGAAGACAGCCGCGACGCCTTCGCCATTCCGCATGACCTGAAGATCATGAAGGAACTTTACGGCCTCGACGCCGGCGGTTATCACCGCCAGAACGCCTTCTGGAAGAGCTTCTATCTCGGCGATCTCGTCGCCGCCTCGCCGGAAGCAAAGCGCGCAGCCCTTCAGGAGCAGACAGCGCGCATCAAGACGGAATATGACCGGCTGTCTAATGTCTACCAGGCGAGCAAGTCCGCCAACGCCATTCCGCTGAACTGATCCCCCGTGACTGGAAACTCCATGGAACCCTCGCGCGACATCTCCCGCCTCCTCGAAATCATGTCGGCGCTCCGCACCCCCGTGACCGGCTGCCCCTGGGACCTCGAACAGAATTTCGAGACCATCAAGCCCTATACGATCGAAGAGGCCTACGAAGTCGCCGACGCCATCGAGCGCAAGGACATGGGCGACCTCTGCGAGGAGCTCGGCGACCTCCTGCTGCAGGTGGTCTTCCACGCCCAAATGGCTGAAGAAAAAGGGTTATTCTCTTTCGGCGACGTCGTGGAAGCCATCACCCGCAAGATGATCCGCCGCCACCCGCATGTCTTCGCCGTCTCCGACGCCGATACGCCTGGCGCCGTGAAGGCGCAGTGGGATGAGATCAAGCAGGAAGAAAAGCGCGAACGCGCCGAACGCCGCGCCAAGGCCGGCTATGTCGAGCCAAACCAGGGTCTCCTCGGCTCCGTCCAGCGCTCCTTCCCGGCGCTGACCGAGGCTCTGAAGATCCAGGAAAAGGCCGCCAAGGTCGGCTTCGACTGGCAGGAGGCCGCCCCCATTCTCGACAAGATTGAGGAGGAAATCGGCGAACTCCGCGAGGCTCTGGCGGAAGGAAACCAGGCCGCTGTCGCCGACGAACTCGGCGACCTCATCTTCGCCACCGTCAACATCGGGCGGCATGTGGGCGCGGATCCGGAGATGGCGCTGCGCGGAACAAACACGAAGTTTCGCAAGCGATTCAGATATATAGAGACGTCTCTTGAAGCGTCAGGAGAGGATATTGTCGCGGCTTCGCTGGAGCGGATGGAGGCGTTATGGGTTGAGGCGAAGTGGTTGAACGGGGAAAGACATGAAGCTCGATAAGATGACGAGCACCAAGATTTTCCTGGCGTCAGCGCTCGCTCCAATTCTCATATTCGCGGTGTTTTATTTAAGCGGTCTCGGCGCTTGGGCAACAACTAGCATAAGATTTCAAGATTGCAGCGAGGGCCTAAAGTTAGTCCTCGGAGCTGTAGCTGCCATGCTCCATATTGTGTTCGCGCTGTTGTTGCTGCTGGCACTTGTTGCGTGCGTCGCGACATTGTCAAAAGGTTGGAAGCCGTTGTCCGCTAGTTTGATCATACACTTGGCTACCATTTACTTTTTCTACAAAATGGCGCTGCCGGGCAATTTTGCATTTGCGGGGACTGATAGCCTGATCGTCTGCTCCGCTTCAGGAACTGCTCCCCTAAAATTGGCGCTTGCCTTTCTGGGAGCATGTGTCTCGCTCGCGCTGTGCGGCTTCTTCGGCGTCATAGGAGCATTGATGCTGTTGCGAGGAAATCACAGAAGTTCGTGATCGTTGCGTGCGGACAGCCGCAGGGTCAGCTTTCAAAGCTCGATATCGCGGCCTCTATGGTAGACACGCAGGATCGTTACCTGATCATCTTCGACCCTGAAAATCACTGTTGCGCGACGCTCGTAGCCGATACGTCTCGTATTGCTTTCGCTGTTGATCAAGGTCCCTCGATTTGGAAATACGTCGAAACGGTGCAGGAAGTCTCGCAACTTGCCGACATAGTCTCGCGCAATCCGCTCGCCCGCTTCAGCCAGGATGTAATCAAAAAGTTCATTGATATCAGAGACCGCAGACGAGGAGAGAACGACGCGGTGTTTCATCCACGATCGCCTGAATTCTTCGTGGCTCGATCCATATGAGCTTCGATCTGTTCCCACGCTTCGTCAATCGGGATGAGCAAGGAAGGATTGGCATCAATGGCTTCCAGCATTGGAACCATCTCGGTCTCAATCCAGCGATCGATCTCCGCGTCGTGCGCCCCGTCTTCGAGACCCAGCGACAGTAGCCCATCGACAACGACGGCACTCTCACTCTGATACTCGCCCGAGCGCACCTTCTCTGCGATCATATCTGCCATCTCTTCAGGCAATTCGATTGTGAGCGCGCGTGTTCCAGACATGGATGAGGCTCCTGTTCAAGCCGAAAATAGCACAGGAGCCAGTGCGATCAAAGCGCACTGTGAACGGCGGCAATCCTACCACTCATCCTTCTTCGACTTCACCGTTCCGAGCTTCCGCTCCAGCTCAGAAGCCCCCGCTTCCGAAATCCGGATATCGAGGCTCACGGATCCGTCCTCCTGGTCGTGCCGCTCGTCCACGATAGCGTTGGCGTAGAGCCAGGGGAGAAGCGACAGGTTTTCGGGTGCGATGTCGATGGTCGTCATGGTCATCACGCCGGAGATGCGGCGGCTGACTTCTTCCAGCAGCGCATCGACACCCTCGCCCGTCACGGCCGAAATGGCACGGACATTGGCGGTTGCGGCGGCCTTGTCGGCAATCGCCTCGTGTGCCTCCGGCTCCAGCCGGTCGATCTTGTTCCAGACTTCCAGGATACGGTCGTCCGCCTCCTGTCCCTCGATGCCGAGATCGGTCAGGATGCGCATGACGTCGCCGGCCTGCGCGGCATTGTCCGGATCGGACATGTCGCGCACATGCAGGATGAGATCGGCTTCCAGCACCTCTTCCAGCGTCGCACGGAAGGCGGCGACGAGGTGGGTTGGCAGGTCGGAGATGAAGCCCACAGTGTCGGAGAGGATCACCGTGCGGCCCTGCGGCAGCTTCATGCGGCGCAGCGTCGGATCGAGAGTCGCAAACAGCATGTCCTCGGCGAGAACACCGGCCCCGGTGATGCGGTTGAACAGCGTCGACTTGCCGGCGTTCGTATAACCGACCAGCGCTACGATCGGATGCGGCACCTTCTTGCGCTTGGCGCGGTGCAGCTGGCGGGTGCGGCGCACCTGTTCGAGTTCCCGTTCCAGCTTGACGATCTTGTCCTGCAGGATGCGGCGGTCGGCCTCGATCTGTGTTTCGCCGGGACCACCCATGAAGCCCGCGCCACCGCGCTGGCGTTCCAGGTGAGTCCAGCTGCGCACGAGCCGGCCCTTCTGGTAGTTGAGATGCGCGAGTTCGACCTGTAGCGTGCCTTCCTTGGTGGAGGCGCGGCGGCCGAAGATTTCGAGGATGAGGCCCGTGCGGTCAATGACCTTGGCCTTCCATTCGCGTTCGAGATTGCGCTGCTGCACTGGCGTCAGCGGATGATCAACGATGATCAGACCCGCGTTCTCGGCCTTCGCCATCTCGCCGATCTCTTCGACCTTGCCGGTGCCCATGAGCGTCGCCGGGCGCGGCTGCGAGACCGTCACGATCACGCCGCCGGCGATTTCGAGATCGATGGCGCGGGCAAGCCCGGTCGCCTCTTCCAGCTTGGCTTCGTTGCTGCGGGGTGCGGTGGTGGCTGTGTCGCCTTTCGGCTGCGGCTGTTTCAGCACCGGCACGACGACAAGCGCACGCATGTCGTCACGCGGAACATCGTGCTCCGCGCCGGCAGCGTCTGTCGTGTCAAATTCGTCTGTAATGGCTTTTATCCGTCAGCTCGCGTCTTCACCTTCGAACATCTGCACCGGCTGTCCGGGCATGATAGTCGAGATCGCGTGCTTGTAAACCAGCTGGGAATGACCATCCCTGCGCAGAAGGACGCAGAAATTGTCGAAGGACGTCACAACGCCCGTCAGTTTAACGCCGTTGATCAGGAAGATCGTCAGCGAAATCTTCTGCTTTCTGACGGTATTGAGAAACAGGTCCTGGAGGTTCTGAGAACGTTCCGCCATATGCGCCGCTACTTTCTTATGTGCCGGCGTTCGGGACGCCGCTTGGAATGAAATGATGTCCCCGCAAACCCTCACTTTTGCGGCAATAGGAGACTCGTATCAAATCAATGTCTTTTCCGCAATGTCGAAAAAGGCTTCTCTGATCTGCTTTGAAACAAGTCCCGGATGACCGTTCCCGATCGTCTTTCCGTCGATGGAAACGACGGGAAAACAGATACTTGTCGCAGCGGTGATGAAAACCTCGCGCGCGTTCAGCATGTCCTCGACCGTGAAGCGCTCTTCGCGGATATCGATCCCTTCCTTTGCCGCGACATCGAGCAGCGTCGTACGCGTGATCCCGCGCAGGATGCCATGCTCTGCGGGGCGCGTCCGGACGATTCCATCCGCACCCACCATCCAGACATTGGTCGCCGCACCCTCGGTCACAAAGCCTTCCGCATCGACATAGATCGCTTCCTGCGCGCCGGCTTCCTTCGCCTTCTGGCGCGCCATGGCGTTGGGAAGAAGGCCGACGGTCTTGATGTCCACGCGGTCCCAGCGATTGTCTGCAAGCGTGATCGCCCGAATACCATCGGCATTCTTCTTGTCGATCACCTTGCGGTCGGTGTTCTTGGCGGTGATGACGATGGAAGGCTTCACGGTGTCCGCGGGATAAACGTGGTCGCGTTTCGCGACGCCGCGCGTGACCTGCATGTAGAACATGCCGTTGGTCACGCCATTCTTGCGCAACACCTGCCGGATGACGAGCGTGAGCGCCCGCCGCTCCATGGGCCAATCGATAGACAATTCCGATAGCGAGCGGCCAAGGCGATCCAGATGCCGCGTCAGGTCCACGATCATCCCGTGGCGCACTTCGCAAACTTCATAGACCCCATCGGCAAACTGATAGCCGCGATCCTCGATATGAACGGCGGCGTCAGCGTGCTGGACATAACGGCCGTTGACATAGGCAATTCTGGACATTGGTAAATTCCGCAGAATGAAAGAATAAGGCCGCTTTGATTTAAACGCCGAGAGACTTCAGCTTCCGGTGCAGCGCCGAACGCTCCATGCCGACAAACTCCGCGGTCCGAGAGATATTGCCGCCAAAGCGGTTGATCTGCGCCATCAGATAGTCGCGCTCGAAGAGTTCACGCGCTTCCCGAAGCGGCAGCGTCATGATGTGCTGGTCGCCCTGCGCGGAAATCTTCGGCATCATGTCGACGACGTCCGGCGGCAGGTGATCGGCGCTGATCGTGGTGTCGCCGCCATCGGGGCGGGTGAGGATCAGGACGCGCTCGATGACGTTGCGCAGCTGGCGGATATTGCCCGGCCAGTCATGGGCCTGCAGAACGGCCAGCGCATCGTCGGCGATGCGCCGCGCCTTCATGCCGGCCTGTTCGCTGATCTGTCGCATGAAGAGATCGACGAGGAAGGGAATATCCTCGCGCCGCTCGGCCAGCGCCGGCACCTTGATCGGAACGACGGCAAGGCGGTGATAGAGATCCTCGCGGAAACGCCCCTCGCCGATCTGGCTTTCCAGATTGTAGGCGGTCGAGGAAATGATGCGCACATCCACCTTCACGCGCTTCGAGCCGCCAACGCGCTCGAACTGCTGGTCGACCAGCACGCGCAGGATCTTGTTCTGCGTCTCGCGCGGCATTTCGCCGACTTCGTCGAGATAGAGCGTGCCGCGATGCGCTTCTTCCAGCGCGCCCGTGCGGCGCGCCTGCCCCGGCTGGCCCTCGGTGCCGAAAAGCGCCATTTCCATCCGCTCGGGCGTGATCGTGGCCGCATTCAGCGCCACGAACGGGCCGTCGGCGCGCGACGACTTCTTGTGGATCATCCGCGCAACCAGTTCCTTCCCGGAACCCGAAGGCCCGAGGATCATGATGCGGCTGTTGGTCGGCGAAATCTTTTCGATGGTCTGGCGAAGCTGCGAGACGGCGACGGACGTGCCGATCAGTTCGACAGGATCACCAGAGCGCTTCTTCAGCTCGCTCACTTCCTTGCGCAGCTGCGAGTTCTCCAGCGCACGCTCGGCCACCAGGATCAGCCGGTCGGCCTTGAACGGCTTTTCGATGAAGTCATAGGCGCCGCGATGAATGGCCGATACGGCCGTTTCGATATTGCCGTGGCCCGAAATCATGACGACTGGAATGTCGGGGTGACGGGCCTTGATCTCATCCAGCAGCGCCAGACCGTCGAGCTTGCTGCCCTGCATCCAGATATCGAGGAAGATCAGCCGCGGCACGCGATCGCTGATTGCCGCGAGCGCGCTGTCGCTGTCATGCGCCGTGCGCGTTTCATGCCCCTCGTCAGAGAGAATCCCGGACACCACTTCGCGGATGTCCTGCTCGTCGTCCACGATAAGAATATCAGACGCCATTGACTGCTTCCTTCATTTCCATGTCGACATGCGGGACGGCTTCGGTCCGGGGCAGATACACCCGGATCATCGCGCCGCGTCCGTGGTCGAAATCTTCCGGCGCATCGTGCAATTCCAGCTCGCCGCCGTGTTCTTCAATGATCTTCTTGACGATGGCGAGACCGAGGCCGGTGCCCTTCTCGCGCATGGTGATGTAGGGCTCAAGAATGCTGTTGCGGTTCTCGGTCGGCAACCCCTTGCCGTTGTCGATGATGTCGACGACGAAACGCTCGCCAGAGGCGTCCTCGCGCGCCCGCACCATGATGCGGTTTTCCTCGCGCGCCGCGTCTGCGGGGACGGCCTCGATTGCCTCAACCGCATTCTTCACCAGATTGCCGAAGGCCTGGCCGAGCATCCGGGAGTCAAAAACGCCGTCGAGCGCGACATCGCCAAGATCCTTTTCAAAGCGCACATGCGTGTTGCCCATCTCGCGCAGGAACACCGCGTCTTTCAGGATATCGCGCAGGTCGCAGGCCGCCTTGGTCGGCTTCGGCATCCGGGCGAAGGAGGAGAACTCATCCACCATGCGCCCGATATCGCCAACCTGTCGGACAATCGTGTCCGTGCACTGGTCAAACACCTCGCGGTCATCCTGGTTGATCTGCTTTCCGTAACGACGACGAATGCGTTCGGCCGAAAGCTGGATCGGCGTCAGCGGGTTCTTGATCTCATGCGCAATGCGCCGCGCCACATCCGCCCAAGCGGTGGAGCGCTGTGCGATGACGAGATCGGTGATGTCGTCGATCGTCAGAACCCACGAGCTTTTGGCGTCGTCGGATTCCTCCCGCGTCATCTGAACGTTCAGTGTCCGCTCGCGCCCATTGATGCGCAGGTTGATCTGCCGGCGATAGCTGGCGCGGCCGCGCGCCACCGCTTCGGCAAAGACCTCGTCCACCTCCGGCGAAAGTTCGCCCAGCGTATGGCCGACAATGTCGTCCGCCGGACGTCCGACAAACACTTCGGTCGACGGATTGGCGACGGTGATGCGGCCATCTTCCTCGACGCCGATCACGGCGGCGTTGACGCCCGAAAGCACGGCCTCGATAAAGCGTCGGCGATCGTCCACCTCGTCCTTGGCGGCCAGAACCTCGTCGCGCTGCGAGCGAATTTCCGCGATCATCTTGTTGAAGGTGCGCGACAGGTTGCCGACATCGCCATCGGCGGCCCGCACCGGTACGATCACATTCATGTTGCCGGTGGCCACGCTGTCTGCGGCACTGATCAGCAGTCGGATTGGTCGTACCAGACGGTCGGCAATGGCAATGGCGGTCCAGATGGCGGCGAGCAGCACGATCAGCGCAAAGCCGAGATAGAGAATGCCGAAGGCGACCTGCAGAGACATGCGCCCTGCCTCCATCGCCCGGTATTCCTGCGTATTCTCTTCCATCAGCCGCAGGGCGGACATGACGTTCGGGTCAACGGCCCGGATCGTATAGAGGAAGGAGCCGGGGATTTCGTCCAGCTTGATCACCGCGCCGACAAGGTTCGTCACGCCCGGCGGGATCAGCGTCGGCTGGCCGGCGACGGAACTGTCCAGCGCATCCTTCGGGATCGCCGGAAGCGGCTTCTCGGTTTCGATTTCAGCCTGCACGATCACGCTGCCGTCTGCGCGTACGAGAAAGGCGCCCAGCATCCCGCGCCCGCGCGCCTGCCGGGTCATCAGATCGATGAAGCCGGTGCGGTCCAGACTGTAGAGCGCCCGGTTGCGGTCAAGGTCGTTCGCCATCGAGGCCGTCTGGCCCTGCAGATAGCTCGCGTTCTCCAGCACATAGGCCTGAGCGACGTTAATGGACGAATTGACGATCGATTGCGTGCGGATCGAGAACCAGCGGTCGAGACCTGCCTGCAGCGTAAACAGGGCGAAGATCGCCACCAGAACCGCCGGCAGGATCGCCACCATCGAGAACAGCGAAACGATGCGGACATGAAGCCGGGCTGCCGCACGTCCGCGCCGACGCGCCTTGATCAGCCGCAGGACCTCGCGACCGATAAGGTACATGAGGCCGAAGACGAAGAGCCCGTTGATCACGGCGGATGCGATGACGACATCCGTTTCCGGCGCAATCGGCGTCAGGCCGAGAAGAACGAAGAGTGTAATGACGGACGAGGTCAGCGCCCCACCCGCCAGGATCAGACCGGGCAGCGCGAAATAGGCGCGCCGATCCTGCGCGCCGTAGCCCGTCGCGCTGTCGTCTTCCGATGCAGCGATGCTGCCTGCCATCAACACAATCTCCAGGCCTGCCCCTCACAATGTCGGGGCGCCGGTCGCTCAAACTGAGATTCGGCAATGCGAATCCGCCGAGTCACGCGGGAATTCGTGACTTTCAAGCAACATATTGTGGCGAAATTGCAACGCTTGGCAAGGGGTATCAGTTCGTGCGGGCGCTTCTATACACGGAAACGCCAAGCTCCCTGATCTTCTTTCGGAGCGTATTGCGATTAAGGCCCAGCACTTCGGCCGCCTTGATCTGGTTGCCGCGCGTGGCCGTCAGGACGGCCAGTATAAGCGGGTATTCGAGCTCAGCCAGAACACGGTTGTAGAGGCCCGGCGGCGGCAGGTCTTCCCCGAAGCCGGAGAAATAGGTCCGCATGTTTTCCTCGACCGCCTGCGAGATGGTGACCGGACCGGAGCGACCGGCGGCCTTGTCGAGCGGGCTGTCGGGAATATCCGAGCGCAGTTCCGTATCGATGATCTCCCGGGTGATCACGTCCTGCGGATAGAGCGCTGTGAGTCGCCGGATCAGGTTTTCCAGTTCGCGCACGTTGCCCGGCCAGGCATAGGTCTTCATCGCCTCGATCGCTTCCGAATCGAAACGCTTGACGTCGAGTCCTTCCTTCTCTGCACGCGTCACGAAGTGGCGCACGAGATCGGGAATATCCTCCGAGCGGTCGCGCAACGGCGGCAGGCGCAGCGGTACGACGTTGAGACGGTAGTAAAGGTCTTCGCGGAAGAGGCCCTGATTGATCAGGTTCTTCAGGTCCTTGTTGGTGGCCGCCACGATGCGCACATCCGTGCGGATCGGCGTGCGACCGCCGACCGTCGTGTATTCTCCCTGCTGCAGAACGCGCAGGAGACGCGTCTGCGCATCCATCGGCATGTCGCCGATTTCATCGAGGAAGAGCGTGCCGCCCTCCGCCTGTTCGAAGCGGCCCGTCGAACGGTTCTGCGCGCCGGTAAAGGCACCCTTCTCGTGACCGAAGAGTTCCGATTCGATGAGGTCGCGCGGGATCGCCGCCATGTTGATGGCGACGAAAGGCCCGTTGCGGCGCTTGCCGTAATCGTGCAGCGCGCGGGCGACAAGCTCCTTGCCGGTGCCGCTCTCGCCGGTGATCATCAGCGTGAGGTCCGTCTGCATGAGACGGGCAAGCACGCGATAGATTTCCTGCATGGCCGCCGAACGACCGACCAGCGGCATGCCGTCCTGCTGGTCGTCCTCAAGCTCCGGCGCCTTCTGCTTCGGCTCGGAGAGCGCACGCTTGACGATGGCGAGGAGTTCGGTGAGGTCGAAAGGCTTCGGCAGGTAATCGTAGGCGC
The DNA here is from genome assembly GCA_900467685.1 of Hyphomicrobiales bacterium. Classification (GTDB taxonomy): domain Bacteria; phylum Pseudomonadota; class Alphaproteobacteria; order Rhizobiales; family Rhizobiaceae; genus Ensifer_A. Next base: position 88,568 of record UBQX01000001.1, on the reverse strand, counting down.
CTTTCTCGGAGGCCTTGATCGCTGTCATGAACGTATTCTGCGCGCTCATGACGAGCACGGGAAGCTCCGGCCTTGCCTTCTTGATGCGCGGCAGCAGGTCGAAGGCGTTCTCGTCCGGCATGATCACATCGGTGATGACGATATCGCCCTCGCCGCCCGCTACCCAGCGCCACAGCGTGGCGGCATTGGAGGTGATGCGGACATCGTAGCCGGCGCGCGAAAGCGCCTGGTTTAGGACGGTGCGGATTGCGGCGTCGTCGTCGGCGACGAGGACCGTGGCGCTGGTCATGGGCTTATCCTGCCTGTTCGTCATTGCGCGCGTTGTCGGCTGTGTCCGTGGAAACGGGCATCAGAACGCGGAACGTGGTGCGGTTGGTCTGGCTGTCGCATTCGACGATGCCGCCATGGGCGCCAATGATCTTGGCGACAAGGGCAAGGCCGAGACCGGAACCGTTGGTCTTGGTGGTGATGAAGGGGTCGAAGAGATGCGGCACGAGGTCCTGCGGAACGCCGGGACCATTGTCATGCACGCAGAATTCCAGCGGCAGCGAAATCTTCTCACGCGTGCCGGCAACGGAAAGGCGGATGCCCGGGCGATAGGCCGTGGACAGCACGATCTCGCCATCCGGCTTGTTGCCGATGGCCTCCGCGGCGTTCTTCACGAGGTTCAGGAAGACCTGCACCAGCTGGTCGCGATTGGCATAGACCGGCGGCAGCGAGGGGTCGTAATTTTCGACAAACTTGATGTCGCGGGCAAAGCCGGCCTGTGCGATCGCCTTCACGCGGTCAAGGACCACGTGGATGTTGATCGGCATGCGATCCACCGGGCGCTCGTCGGAAAACACCTCCATGCGATCGACCAGCGAGACGATCCGGTCCGTCTCGTCGCAGATGAGCTGTGTGAGCGACCGATCTTCCTCACCCACTGAGGTTTCAAGCAGCTGCGCTGCACCACGAATGCCGGACAGCGGGTTCTTGATCTCATGCGCGAGCATGGAGGCGAGACCGCTGACGGAGCGGGCGGCGGCGCGGTGCGTCAGCTGCCGGTCGATCTTGTCTGCCATGGAGCGTTCCTGGAACACCACGACAACCGAGCCCGGCGTCGTCAGAACCGGCGCGACATAGATATCGACGAGCTTGTCGGAGCCGAGGCGTGGCGAGGACAGATCGACGCGATATTCGTTGACCGGCGCACGGCGTTCGCGAACCTGTTCGATCAGCGCGAGCAGCGGGCTGCCGAAGGGGATGAGTGCCTCGATCACATAACGCGACAGATGCGCCGCGCTTGCGCCAAAGAAGGCCTCAGCCTCCCAGTTGGCGAAGACGACATAGCCGTCGGCATTGACCATGATCACGGGGTTCTGGATGGCGTTCAGAACCGGCAGCGCCAGCGCTTCCATCGATTCCGGCGACATGGCGGGGGGCTTGGGGGTCATGCGGCCTCTCCGAGTTCTGTGCCCGACGTTTCGGCGGCCAGGAGAGCTTCGCGAAGCCCCTTCACGACCATTTCCGGATCCTGCGAGGTCATGATCGACGCACGCATGGACGGCTCCATTCCCTTGGCGTGCCGGTCGAGATACCAGCCGACATGCTTGCGCGCATGGCGCAACCCGCCCTCGACGCCATAGAAGGACAGCATGTCGCGATAGTTCTCTTCGGCAATGTCTGCGATCTCTGAAATGGCAGGCGTTTCGCAGGCACCGGCAATCTTCCCGCACAGCCAGGGCTGGCCCTGGCTCGCGCGACCGACCATCACTGCGTCCGCGCCCGAACGGCGCAGGATTTCTTCCGCATCGGAGGCTGAGGCAACGTCGCCATTGGCAACGAGAGGAAGGCCGATCGCATCCCGCACGGCGCGGATCGCATCCCAGTCAGCCTTGCCTTCATAGAACTGCATGCGGGTGCGGCCATGCACCGTGATCATCTTGACGCCGGCCTCTTCGCAGCGTTTCGCAATCTCGGGCGCATTGAGCGACGTGTGGTCCCAGCCGAGCCGCATCTTGACGGTCACCGGCACGGAAACGGCGGCCACGGTCGCTTCGACCAGCGACAATGCCAGATCCGGGTCGCGCATCAGCGCCGAGCCCGAATAGCCGCCGATGACCTTCTTGGCCGGGCAGCCCATGTTGATGTCGATGATATCCGCGCCCTCGCCTTCGGCGATCTTCGCCGCCTCCGCCATCCAGCGCGCCTCGCGACCGGCCAACTGCACCATGTGCGGACGCGCGCCGGTTCCCTTCAGACGCTGGCGCGATTCGCGCATGTCTCGCACGAGTTCGCCGCTCGCCAGCATCTCGGTCACGGTCAGGCCTGCGCCATACCGCCAGGCGAGTTTACGGAACGGCAGATCGGTCACGCCCGACATGGGCGCGAGGATCACGCGGTTGCGAATTTCCGCCGCACCGACAGAAAACGCGGATGAGAGACTTACGCGATGCAAATGATTATCTTTCGTGCATCAATTTATTTTGCACCTTTTTTAGACATTCAGGCCGCTCTTGCCAAGGGGGCTGGAGCAAAGGTCTCAAAAAAGCTTTGGACTGGAAAAAATACTCTTACACTTGTAAGCCCTTGGCACTTCAAAAGGCCCAGGCTCTGGCAAGGACTTTTGAAGTGCAATGCCAAAAGTCGTCGCGGCGTGCCATACGGGACGTTTTTGACGGACACAAGACAACAGCTTGGATTTTGAGACATGAATGACATGGCGGAACAGGCCGGAGACTGCGCTTTCGTTGTCGTCGCCGCGGGTCGCGGCGAGCGGGCCGGCGCGCCGCATGAGGGTCCGAAGCAATACCGCCCCATTGGCGGCAAGGCCGTGATCCGCCATGCGCTCGAAGCCATCCTGGCCTGGCCGAGAAGCGGAACCATCGTCGTGGTCATCCATCCGGACGACGAGGCCCTGCTGGTGAACGCGGTAGCGGGTATGTCCGGCGCCGAGCGCCTGACCATCGTCCATGGCGGCCCCACCCGGCAGCATTCCGTTCTCTATGGGCTGGAGGCGCTGATTCCCGCTGCGCCGCGCTATGCCTTCATTCACGATGCCGTGCGTCCCTTCGTAACTTCGGCCTTCATGGATGGAATCGCTGCTTTACTCGACTCCGGCGCAAAGGCCGCCCTCCCCGCGCTCGCCGTCCCGGATACGCTGAAGCGCGCAGAAGATGGACGGATCACGGCCACCGTCGATCGTGCCGGCCTCTATGCCGCACAGACCCCGCAAGCCTTTGATTATGCGTCTATCCTCGATGCTCATCAGAAGGCAGCCTCCGCCGGCGACTTCTCCTTCACCGACGACGCGGCCATCGCTGAATGGGCGGGCCATGACGTCAGCCTCGCGGAAGGTTTGGCGGGCAATGTCAAACTGACGGTGAAGCGCGATATCGACCTCGCCGATGAAAGGCTCAGACGCACCATGATCGCCGACGTCCGTTGCGGAAACGGCTATGATGTCCATCAGCTTGTCCCCGGCGACGGGGTAACGCTTTGCGGCGTCTTCATTCCCCATGAGAAGGCGCTGTCCGGCCATTCGGATGCCGACGTTGCGCTGCATGCGTTGACGGACGCACTGCTGGCCACCTGCGGCGCCGGCGACATCGGCGACCATTTCCCGCCCTCCGACCCCCAGTGGAAGGGAGCGCCCTCGCGCATCTTCCTGGAAAAGGCGGCCTCGATCGTCCGCGAGCGTGGCGGCACGATCACCAATGCCGATGTCTCCATCATCGCCGAGCGCCCGAAGGTCGGGCCGCATCGGGATGCCATGCGCGCCAACATGGCCGCCATCCTCGGCATCACGGTCGACCGGTGCTCGGTCAAGGCGACGACGAACGAGAAAATCGGCTTTGTCGGCCGCGAGGAAGGCATAGCGGCCATCGCGACCGCGACAGTTATCTATGAAGGAGGCCGGTCATGACCGCCCATGCTGAGAATATCGAGCTGGCCCGTCAGGTGATCGATGCCTGCCGCGTCCGCAACATCATGATCGCAGCCGCAGAATCCTGCACAGGCGGCCTGATCGCCACGACGCTCACGGAAATCCCCGGCTCGTCCTCCGTCTTCGACCGCGGCTTCGTCACCTATTCGAACACATCCAAGATCGAGATGCTCGGCATCTTCCCGATCACGATCAAGCAATATGGCGCGGTCTCCAAGGAAACCGCCATGGAAATGGCCCATGGCGCACTCGCCCGCTCGGAAGCCGGCCTCTCCATCGCCTGCACCGGCATTGCTGGCCCCGATGGCGGTACAGCAGAAAAACCCGTTGGCCTCGTGCATATCGCCGCCAAGCACTATAACGGCACGCTCCTTCACCGCGACATGCACTACGGCGACATCGGCCGCGCGGCGGTGCGCTTTGCGACGGTGAAGACGGCGCTGGAGATGATGCTGAAGCTCGCGGTGATCGACCCGAATTACAAGGGGTGATGCGGTGGGCTTGCGCTGCGGGGCGGTTGGCGTAGAGTAGCTTGCTAAGTCTCCTACGAAACCATGGTGATGCCGTGACGCCGCTGCCAAAGACCCAAGCTGACAAGGATCACGACAAGTGGTTCGCTGATCAGGTCGATCTGGCGCTGAAAGAGGCCGACGATCCTGATACCGCCTGGGTCGAGCACAACGAGGTGCGCCAGGAATGGGAAAACAGGCGTGCCGGTCTCCATGAACGTATCGCAAAGCAGGGCAAAACCGCTTGAAGCTCGTTTGGCTGCCGCGAGCGATTACCGACCTGGAAAGCCAACTCACCTATATTGCAACTGATAAACCACGCATTGCGGTGGAGATCGGCGATCGTGTTTTCCAACACATTTCCCATCTCTCAGAATATCCGGATATGGGGAGACATGGACGAAGACAGGGGACGCGAGAACTCGTCGTTCCGCGCACACCCTTCGTCATCGTCTATCGGATTGCGTCGAAATTCTGCGCCTCCTTCACGGGGCGCAGAAATGGCCGCCAGTCGGCTAGCCCGACGGCTCAAACCAGCCGGCTCTGCTCCAGCGCCGCTTCCACAAAGCTCTTGAACAGCGGATGCGGGTCGAGCGGACGGCTCTTGAGTTCCGGGTGATACTGAACGCCGATGAACCACGGGTGATCCGGATACTCGACCGTTTCCGGCAGAACGCCATCCGGCGACATGCCGGAGAAGACCAGACCGCAATGTTCCAGACGGTCCTTGTAGTCCACGTTCACTTCGTAGCGATGGCGATGGCGCTCGGAAATCTCGGTCGAGCCGTAGATCGAAGCGATCAGCGTATCCTTCTTGAGCGCGGCCTTGTAGGCGCCGAGGCGCATCGTGCCGCCGAGATCGCCGGCAGCGGAACGCTTTTCAAGCTCGTTGCCCTTCACCCACTCGGTCATCAGACCAACGACCGGCTCCTTGGTCGGGCCGAATTCGGTCGAGGAGGCCTTTTCGATGCCGGCGAGATTGCGGGCCGCTTCCACGACCGCCATCTGCATGCCGAAGCAGATGCCGAAATACGGCACCTTGCGCTCGCGTGCGAAGCGGGCTGCATTGATCTTGCCTTCCGAGCCGCGCTCGCCGAAGCCGCCGGGCACGAGAATCGCATTGACCTTCTCGAGATACGGTGCCGGGTCTTCCTTCTCGAAGATCTCCGACTCGATCCATTCAAGCTTGACCTTGACGTGGTTGGCGAAGCCGCCGTGATAGAGCGCCTCGATCAGCGACTTGTAGGCATCCTTGAGGCCCGTGTACTTGCCGACGATGGCAATCGTGACCTCGCCCTGCGGCGTGTGGATGCGGTTGGAAACCTCTTCCCACGGTTCGAGCTTCGGCTGCGGGGCCGGCTCGATCCCGAAGGCGGCCAGAACCTCGTTGTCGAGGCCTTCCTTGTGATAGGCAAGCGGCACGTCATAGATCGAGGCGACATCGAGCGCCTGGATGACGGCGGAGGCACGTACATTGCAGAACAGCGACAGCTTCTTGCGCTCGGCTTCCGGGATTTCGCGGTCAGCACGAACGAGCAGGATGTCGGGATGGATGCCCAGCGCCTGCAGTTCCTTCACCGAATGCTGGGTCGGCTTGGTCTTCAGCTCGCCGGCAGCAGGGATATAGGGCATAAGCGTCAGGTGAACATAAACGGCGGTGCCACGCGGCAGGTCGTTGCCGAGCTGGCGGATCGCTTCCATGAAGGGCATGGCCTCGATGTCACCCACCGTGCCGCCGATTTCGCAGATCACGAAATCGTAGTCCTCATTGCCCTCGATGACGAAATTCTTGATCTCGTTCGTGACATGGGGAATGACCTGCACGGTCGCGCCGAGATAGTCGCCGCGGCGTTCCTTGTCGATGATGTTCTTGTAGATCCGACCCGTCGTGATGTTGTCGGTCTTGGTCGCCGAACGCCCGGTAAAGCGCTCGTAGTGGCCAAGATCGAGGTCGGTCTCCGCGCCGTCGTCGGTGACAAACACCTCGCCGTGCTGCGTCGGGCTCATCGTGCCCGGATCGACGTTGAGATAGGGGTCCAGCTTGCGCAGGCGAACACGGTAACCCCGTGCCTGCAACAATGCTCCGAGAGCTGCGGCCGCAATGCCCTTGCCAAGAGAAGAGACCACGCCGCCAGTGATGAATACGTATCGCGCCATGGGAGTCACCGGATACCTTTAATCAAACGATTCCGCTACCCGCAAAATTCAGGTTGCCCCGAAATTTCGGTGGATGAAGAACCGATTCTAGCCAAAAGAAAACCGGCAGCCAGTTGGCTGGCTGCCGGAGGATTGTTTCAACCTGTCTGCCTTACTGGGCGGACGGAACCTTGTTCGGATCCGCCTGAGGCGCTGCCGGGGCCTGCGTGGCGGGAGCCGTGCCCGTTGCCGGAGCGGCGGGCGTCTGCGCCGCAGGAGCCTGAGCAGCAGGCGCATTCGCAGCCGGGGCACCGGCAGACGGTACGCCATTATCCGGAACGGCAGGCTTCGGCGCAGCCGGCGCGGTCCCGCCAAGCTGGTCCAGAATGCCGTTCTGCTGGCCCTGCTGCGTGATCGGGATCCGGTCGAGAATGTCGGTCGGCTTCGCCTGGTAGCGGGCGAGGATGCCGAGCGCCAGCGAGGTGATGAAGAACAGCGTCGCCAGGATGGCCGTCGTGCGGGTCAGCGCATTGGCCGTGCCGCGTGCGGACATGAAGCCCGAGCCGCCGCCGATGCCGAGACCGCCGCCTTCCGAACGCTGGATCAGCACCAGGCCGACAAGCGCCAGCACGATCATGAGATGAATGACGATGAGAACAGTTTGCATTGTGGCATGTCCCATGCCGCGCGAAAACGCGGCAAAATAATAGAAGTTGGCGGCTCTTTACACGAGCCGTCCCGTTATTCCAAGTCCCGTCGGTTCAATTTGCGCCCGAGGAAATAAAGTTACGCCTGAAGCGCCTCGTAGGCCTTGCAGATGGCGAGGAAATCGGCGGATTTCAAGGAGGCACCGCCGACGAGCGCGCCATCGACATTGGCGACGCCCATCAGTTCGACCGCATTGTTCGGCTTGACCGACCCACCATAGAGAATGCGCATCTTGGCGCCCTCGCCTGCAAAGCGGCCCTTGAGTTCGGTGCGCATGAAGGCATGCGCGTCTTCAACGTCGCCGGTAGACGGCGTCAGACCGGTGCCTATCGCCCAGACGGGTTCGTAGGCAATCACGGTGTTTTCAGCCGTCGCACCGTCGGGAAGCGAGCCGGCAAGCTGCGTCTTCAAGACTTCCAGCGTCTTGCCACCCTTGCGCTCGGCTTCCGTCTCGCCGATGCAGACGATGGCGACAAGCCCGGCTGCCCACGCGGCTTCCGCCTTGGCACGAACTTCAGCGTCGGTTTCCTTGTGATCCGTGCGGCGCTCCGAATGACCGAGGATGACATGCGTGCCGAAGCAGTCGGCGATCATTTCGGCAGAGATATCGCCCGTATGCGCGCCGGAGACCTTCGCATGGCAGTCTTGAGCGCCGATTTCGAGCGCGCTGTCGGTGGCAAGCGCGGTTGCCACATAGAGAAGCGTGACCGGCGGGCAGATCAGCGTCGAGATGTTGCATTTCAGCGCGCCGACGCCTGCCGCCATCGCCTTGATTTCATCCAGCGAAGACCGCGTACCGTTCATTTTCCAATTGCCGGCAACCAGCGGGCGGACATCAGGCGTCATCTCGAAAACCTCTCCTCATCGACTTCGGGTCGAACATGCCAATAGCGTCGAAGTGTGCGGGATGCAATGTTTTCAGGCACCATCCATCGTCGAATAAAAGATTGCCATTGACCGTTGATATCTGGCGATCTTCTATAGCCATCGGGGGCGGGATTTGGGCATGTCTGCGGTTCGGATTTTCAATCGGGCGATCTGGGGCGTCTTCTTCGTCCTCGTGCTCGCCGCTGGCATTCCCGCTGAAGCAGCCGGTCGCGTGGCGCTGGTCATCGGCATGTCGGCCTATCGCAATGTCGTGCCGCTGGATAATGCCGGGAATGATGCGAAGGGCGTCGCAGCGACGCTGAAGTCCATCGGATTCGACGTCACCGAGGCAATCGACCAGCCGCTCGGTGGCCTGATCAGGACGATCAACGACTTCTCCTTCCGTTCGGAAACCGCCGATATCTCGCTGGTCTATTATGCCGGACACGGCGTCGAGGTTGGCGGCGAGAACTTCCTGATCCCGGTCGACGTCACCCTGCAGAGACTCGAGGAAATAGGCCAGCAGGCCCTGCCCCTCAACAGCCTGCTCTCCGCGGTGGGCGGGGCGCGCAAATTACGTGTCGTGATCCTCGATTCCTGCCGCAACAATCCGTTTGCCGAAGCCTCGAAATTCAATGAGAAACCCGCCACGCCCGGCATCGTCATGACGGCTGCAGACGATGTGCGCGAGGGACGGCTCGCCGCACCCGCACCGGAACAGGGAACGCTCGTCGTCTATGCCGCGAAGGCCGGCGATGTGGCGCTCGATGGCGAAGGCGGCCACAGCCCGTTTGCCCGCGCCCTGATCGATCGCCTGCCCGACAGGGACACCGAAATCGGCATGATGTTCCGCAAGGTCCGCGACGAAGTCATGTCCGAGACGCAGAACCGGCAGGAGCCGCATTTTTACGGCTCCCTGCCGGGCATTCCCTATTTCCTCGCAGGCGGCGACGCTGCCGTCGCGTCGCTTGCCGATCGCCGCACCGCCTGGGGCTCGCTCGGCGACAGCCAGCGCGTCCAGTTGGCCTCCCTGGCGGAAGGCGGCAATGTCCGTGCGCTGATCGGCCTCGGATATATGTCGCTGGCTCCGGGAAAGGACCGTTTCGATCCGCAAAGGGCATTCCGCTATTTCTCGGACGCGTCAGATAAAGGCGATCCGGAAGCCATGTTCGAACTCGCCAAGCTTTACGAGAAAGGCATCGGCACGAACCAGGATTTCGGCAAGGCGCTGGAGCTCTACGGGAAGTCCGCCGATCTCGGCTTTGCCGACGCAATCAACGATCTCGGCTTCTTCTACTATCAGGGTGCGCAAGGCATGAAGCGCGATCCGGAAAAGGCCGTCGCGCTCTTCATCAAGGCCGCTGACCTTAAACACCCGCAGGCCATGTATAACGTCGCCTCGCTGATCGACGACGGCGTCGTCAAGGGGAAGACGCCGGACGATGCGGCCCGCTATCTCTATGCGGCGCTGCGCTCAGGGGTGAAGGACGTGCTGGCGCAATTGACGGAGCGGCCCGAGCAGTTCAAGCTTCCGACCCGCAAGGCGCTGCAGAAACTGCTGGTCGAGAACGGTTTCTACAAGGGAACCGTCGACGGCGGCTTCGGCAAGGGGACCGTCCGGGGTCTGCAGCTCGCTTATGGGGAATAGCGACTGGTGTGATCAGGGCAAATAGGCTGATATGGGGCGATCGGCATGCGGGCAAAAGCAAATGCGACTTTGGTGGTCATAGTATCTCTTGGGCTTGCGCTGCCCGAAATTGCCTTCCCGCAAGCGGCCGGTCCCGGCGTGGGGGCACCCGGCGGCGGCCAGGGTGCCGCTCCCGGCCCCGCACCGTCGGCCGCGCCGTCTGATCCCGGAACCTCGACGGCATCCAATGGAACCGGCAACGGCCCGACCATCATCTACACCAATCTCAACTGGCTTATCACCAACAGGATATCAAAGGACTTCAACGCCGCGGTCACGGAATGCGGTCGTTATGACGACGTCTACCGCATCGATTGCCTGCGCCAGAACATGCAGCGCATCGCACAATCACTCCCGGATGATGGAGACTATGGACGGGTCAAGCGCATCCTGACGAACGCTGCCGGCAAGCTCGGCGGCATCGTCGAAAAATATGCCGATCCGAAGGCGCCTCGCCTGACACCGCCTGCCGGCGCCAACCCGCGTTTCCTTCGGAATCGAAGCTACAAGGCCGTGCGCCGCGACAAGGTCCGCCACGCCATGGCGGAAGCGGCACAGGTCGTGCAGGAAGCTGCGACCCAGCTGCTGCGCTCCTCGGAAAATTCCACCGCGCGGCTGGCGCACTACCAGTCGATTTCCGTAGCCGTCGGCTCGACAAAGGTTCTGCTGCGGTCGCTGTAGAGCAATTCCAGGAGAAGTGGGAACCCGTTTCCTCCGGAGTTGCAGGACATAAGCGTCACGAGCGCCGGAAGAACCAGTTCAGCGTGTCCCGCCAGTCGAGCATCCTCAGCGGAATCCCGTGTGAGCCCGTGTTGAACAGCACGAAGCGCGTCGGATAGCCCTTGTCGTGGAGCTTGCGATAGAGCCCGTCCTGGTCCTGCCATTTGTAAACCGTGTCATCGGTCCCATGGGCGAAGAACAGCGGCAGATGAGCGGTATAGAACGGTGTCGTGTCGAACTGGCTGTCGAGCACCCCGCTCATCAGGATCATGCCCGAAAGCACGGAAACCGCTTGCGGATCGCGGGCGATCTCGCGACAGATGAGCGTGCCCATCGAAGCACAGGCGATGATGACCGGATTGCCGCCTGAAGTCCGGGAAAGGTTCTGTATGAGCTTTGAGACATCGACAGCGCCGGCCGCATCGAAGCTCTTCACCGTGGGCGCGACATAGACACCGCCATTGTCGACCGCGAGGTTCTTGAGCCTGTTGAAATTGCCGCCGAACCGCTCGTCGCTCGCTCCCAGCTTCCGGTCCACGCCACGGCCATGAATGAAGACGACGCTGAACTTCTGCTTGCCAATCTTGCCGGCGGTAAAGATTTCAAGCTTGCGCCCTCCTCCCATGTCGACCGTGTCGAAGGACTGGTGCCATGTGACGCCCATGGACACATATTGCCACTTGACCTTCCGCTCCGGCTCGTCGTCCCGCTGATAGATGTCGCGCTCCTTGCGATAATCCACCTTGATCCAGTCGCCATTGTCCTTGCTTTCCAGGATTCCCGGATAGGCAAAGAGATCGTCCTTGAACGGCTTCAGCTCCAGCGCAGAGGCCAGCGATGGCACAAGCAGGGCCGCCGCGAGGCAAACGAGCGATCGCAAACGCAAATGAACTGTGGACACATGTCCCATAGGAGAACTCCCTGACCCGCCTCATCTTGCCAACATGGCGGGTGATACGCAATTTCGGGGCCAGCTTTCACGGTTTCCCGGTGTCGTCGCCTGCGCTACAAGGCAAGAGAACATTTGGGAAACGATTCGCGCCGGGGTCTATGTGAACCCAAGCGGCCCGCGAGCACCAGATACGAAAACCAGACACGAAGACCAGATACGGCAAGATGGATAATTCGAACGACCTTTTTGCGAGCATGGCCCCCAAGGCTGCCGACGGCGCGGAACGCAAGACGGAGGTCCCCGCCGCAGCACCCGCGCGCGCCGCCGCTGCCCCGGTCCTGTCCGCCGTCCCTGCTCCGCCCGCCCCGCCGAAGTCGTCCGGTGATGACTATGGCGCGTCTTCGATCCGCGTTCTGGAAGGTCTTGAGCCCGTCCGCATGCGCCCCGGCATGTACATCGGTGGCACGGACGAAAAGGCGCTGCACCACCTCTTTGCCGAAGTCATCGACAACTCGATGGACGAAGCCGTTGCCGGTCATGCCAATTTCATCGAAGTGAGCCTCGACGCCGAGGGCTTCCTGACCGTGACGGATAACGGCCGTGGTATTCCGGTCGAGGAACATCCGCAGGCACCCGGTAAATCGACGCTCGAAGTCATCATGACCAAGCTGCACGCCGGCGGCAAGTTCGACGGCAAGGCCTACGAGACCTCCGGCGGTCTGCACGGCGTCGGTATTTCGGTCGTCAACGCGCTCTCCGACGTTCTCGAAGTCGAGGTTGCGCGTAACAAGAAGCTCTATCGCCAGCGTTTCTCCCGCGGCATCCCGCAGGGGCCGCTGGAGGAATTGGGCGACGTCCACAATCGTCGCGGCACACGCACGCGCTTCCATCCCGATCCGCAGATTTTCGGCGCGGCTGCGAAATTCGTCCCCGCCCGCATCTTCCGCATGGCCCGCTCCAAGGCCTATCTCTTCGGCGGCGTCGAAATCCGCTGGAGCTGCGATCCGTCCATCCTGCCGGAAAGCGGCGAGATCCCGGAAAAGGCCGTCTTCCACTTCCCCGGCGGCCTGAAGGACTATCTGCAGGCTTCGCTCGGCAAGGACTTCACCGTCACCCGCGAAATCTTCGCCGGCAAGACGGAGAAGACCGGCGGCCATGGCGCGCTCGAATGGGCCATCACCTGGTATGGCGGCGACGCGATCCTCAATTCCTATTGCAACACGATCCCGACGCCCGAAGGCGGCACGCATGAAGCGGGCCTGCGCATCGCGCTCACCAAGGGCCTCAAGAACTACGCCGAACTGACCCAGAACAAGCGCGCCGCCAACATAACCACGGACGACGTGATGATCTCGGCCTATGGCATGCTCTCCGTCTTCATCCGCGAGCCCGAATTTGTCGGCCAGACCAAGGACAAGCTGGCGACCGTCGAGGCCCAGCGCATCGTCGAAAACGCACTGCGCGACCCCTTCGACCACTTCCTGACCGGCAACCCTCAGGAAGCCGACAAGCTTCTCGAATGGGTGATCGAGCGCTCCGAAGAGCGCATGCGCCGCCGCAAGGAGAAGGAAGTCAACCGCAAGACGGCCGTGCGCAAGCTGCGCCTGCCCGGCAAGCTGGCCGACTGCGCCCAGAACACCGCAGACGGTGCCGAACTCTTCATCGTGGAAGGCGATTCGGCCGGTGGCTCTGCCAAACAGGCGCGCAACCGCGCCAATCAGGCGATCCTTCCCTTGCGCGGCAAGATCCTCAACGTCGCCAGCGCCGGCCGCGAAAAGCTCGGTGCCAACCAGCAGATTTCCGATCTCATCCAGGCGCTCGGCTGCGGCACGCGCACGAAGTATCGTGAGGAAGACCTCCGCTACGACCGCATCATCATCATGACCGACGCCGACGTCGACGGCGCGCATATCGCCTCGCTCCTGATCACCTTCTTCTATCAGGAAATGCCGGAACTGATCCGCGAAGGCCATCTCTTCCTCGCCGTGCCGCCGCTCTACAAGCTGACACAGGGCGGCAAGACGCTCTATGCCCGCGACGACGGCCACCGCGCCGAACTGATGGCGAAGGAATTCACCGGTCGCGGCAAGGTCGAAGTCAGCCGCTTCAAAGGTCTCGGTGAAATGTCATCCGACCAGCTGAAGGAAACGACGATGAACCCGAAGACGCGCACGTTGCTGCGTGTCGATGTCGACCGCGAAGACCCGGAAGGTACGCGCGATTCGGTCGATGCGCTCATGGGAACGAAGCCGGAAGCCCGCTTCCGCTTCATCCAGGACCGCGCCGCCTTCGCCGAAAACCTCGACATCTGACGGGGTTTGCACGCCGCCGTGCGTTCGTCACGTTGAACGACTGCCACAGTTCGGTGATATTCCGGCTTATAACGGGATCGGCGGGTGTATCGACATGGCTAAAGCCATGCGACAGAGGATGGACGGGAAGAGATGCAGGTCAAGGGTGCGATGATCGTCATGGCGATCATGGGCTGCGACGACAGCGCGACGAAATGCACGCAGCTTTCACTCAGTGAGCCGAGATGGGAAACGGTCGCTGCCTGCGACAAGGATTCCGAACAGGAACTGGCGCGCTATTCCAACGTCAAATATCCGATGGTCATCGCCATCTGCCAGTCACCGGAGGTCACCAAGGCCGAGGCGATGCAGGACAATACGGCGCACCAGCAGCAGCAGCAGGGCCCGGCGGCACCCCCTCCAACCGCAGAGACGGCACCCAAAAACCCCGAGAAGCCAAATCTTCTGCAGCGGACCTTTGGCGTGATCAAGGAAGCGATTCCGACGACAGAGGGCGTCAAATCGGCTGTGGTGAAACCAGTCCACGTGATCGCTGACGGCTACAGTTGGGTCGTGCGAAAAATCAAGCCGGACTGACGACAGCCGGCTTGATGGATAATGGGGATCGCTGCTCGTCCTGGGCGCTTACTGCGACATCAGGACAAGACGCCGGTTGATCGGCAGGGGCGGCCGCGCGTTGCTCGAATAGATCGAGGTGAATGCCTGGATGGACACTTGCTCAACCTTCAGCGGCTCGCGCGCGACCATCCAGGTGACGATTTCGCTGCAGGGCGGTGTGGTCAGGGAGCCCTCGTAGGTCCAGTATTCCAGACCCTGGGGCAGCAGATCGCTCGGCGTGAAAGTCTCGACCTTGCCTTCCGCTCCCTCCGTCTGCGGGAAATACTTGGCCAGCATGGAAAAGGCGTCATGCTTCTGCTCGGGCATGATGAACACGCCAAGCACGACAAGATCGCCATCCTTCTTGTTCTTGTGCACGAAATGCACTTCCATCGGATGAGTCATGCCATCGACAAGATGCTCGCTGGGGGCATGGAAATGGAACTGCAGAAGATCATAGACCTTCCCGTCGCGGCTGATCGATGAGCCTTCCGGCATATTGACCTGGATCGTGTGGCCGTTATTGACGATCTTGGCCGACGTCTTCTTCCACGACACGGTAATCGGATCCACCTCAGCCCTGATGGCCGATGTGATGTTGATCGGCGACTGCTGTGTTCCCACTGAACAGACGGTGTTGGCTTTATCCAGATCGCCCCAATGGTCCGGGCCATGCTCGCCCTTGTATTCCCAATGCACACCTTCGGATGCGCGTGCCAGGCCCGCACATGCGGCGCACGAACCCAGCGCAATAAAACCGCGGATCAAATCACGTCTCTTCATAAAGTCCCCCTGCCCGCGACACGAAAAACCATGCGTCAACAATTGACGCCGATGTCGGAGCGCTCAAAAGAATAAACAAAAATCTATTGATAAGTGGTTGCACAACCAGAAAATAGGGTGGCGTTGACAGCGTGCTCCGGCCGTCAGGCTGCGTCACGCAACAGTTCGTGGACGTAGGCCTTCGCCATCTGCCGCATTTCGGCAATGGCCAGTCTTTCGACGGCATCGACCAGGGCATGCCCGGCTTCGGAGACATCGCGCTGGCGCCGGCAGCGCTCGGCAAGCCGCAGGAAAATGCCGGCATCGCCGGGAATGTCGCCACCCTCTTCCCGCCAGATCGTCACGGCCTCGCTGAAGACATCGGACACGTCGCGGGCAATGCCAGCCGCCTCGATCAAGGCCCGAACGGCACGCGGACGGCCGGAGGCGAGGATGGCGCGCGCGCGCGCGCGGGCGACACCGGAGAGGTTCGAAATCACTTCAGCGAAAAAAGCGGTGCGCCCTGCGCAAAGGGAGTGGATGAGGAACATCGTCGAGAGGCGCCCCTCGATACGAAGATGCTCGACCATTTCGGCAAGCTCGGCTTCGCCGGCGCCGGCCAGCACCCGCACGAGCGCGGCTTCGCAAGCCTCGCGCCGGATCCGCTCGCGCTTGCGCGCCGGAATGAGGGCAGCAACAAGACCGGTATCTGCCAGCGTATCGCCGACCTTCTCTATGAGGATATGCCTTGCCGTGGCCGGCAGTTCCGAACGCTCCAGAAGCAGCTCGCGGATGGTCACGTCCTTGCCGCAGCGCGATGCCAGCCGCACCATGACATTGGCTGTCAGCCGTGCGCCCGGATTGCGCAGCAGCAGCGCGATATCGAGCCTGCCGCCAATTTCCGCGAGCGCTGCGGCAACCGGCACGGAGACGGTCGCGCGAACAGCGACCGCTGCGCGGACTTCCTGGCTGCCCCGACCGACGAGATCGATCAGGTCATTGTCGGTGAGGACGGGCGAACGGGAGACGACGGTGGCTGCAATGTCTGCTCTGTCTTCGGTCAATGCCAGAATGACGGGACGAGGCGCATGGGCGTCGTCGGCAAGCGTTTCGGCCAGCGAAAGTCTTACCTTGGGCGAGACATCGTCGAGAAGGAAGGTTGCGGCCATGTCGAGTTTTCGCCGTCCGTCGCTGGAAAGCGCCGGCAGTTTTGCATCAGAAATGGGTGCAGCAACCGGTTCGATCCGGTTTTGGGTCTTGGTCCTGTCCGACCGACGCAGGAAAGTTCCGAAAATCAACCGCTTGCCCCTGAATACTGACTCAGCTCTTACTGTTCAGGAAGCTTAGGCCGGAATTGGTTTAAGATTCCTTTACCATGCTGATTGGCGGTTGCTTAACCATGACTTGCACCGAATGATGATCCTTCTGGAGGCCTATTCAGATCACACGAACGTGGCGGTCGGCGAAACGCAGCGCTCGCCTCTGCGTGCTGGTATGCGCTTCGTCGAGGCCCATGTGCCTCGCAGCCTTGACGAAGACCGGCGCTTCGTTTCGCGCCTGTCAGAAACCGATTGGGATGGCGTCCGCCTCTGCGGCGTTGAAGCGCCCGCGGATATCGAGAAGGCAAGCGCGTTGCTGCGGGTCGCCGAGGCCAATCGCGCCATGCCTGACTGTTCGCTGCCGATCATCGCAGTGCTTGATACCGCACGTGCAGCTCTTGCTCTCGACCGCTTCGATCGCTCCATTCCACGGCTGGTAGCATTCATTTTCGAACCCGACGCGCTGGCCCGCGCCGCTGGGGTTGCGGCAGACAGTGGCCTTGTCGCGGACCTGCGCCTGCGATTGCCTCTCGCCGCAAGAGCCTGCGGCGTGGCGGCCTTGCTGACCGTCGGAACAAGCGATCCTGACGCGTCGGCAAAAGCCAGACGAGACGGCTATGACGGGCTATGCCTGAAACAGGCCTAGAAGGTCTTGGCTGCATCCACGATGCGCAACTGCACCCGCCGCGAGCTTTGCCACATATCGGCCGACAGCGTGCCGGCCAGATGCAGCGATGCACCGCGCGAGGCGAGCAGCAGATCGCCGAGCGGCGTCCCGATGGCGCGGAACGCAATCGCTTCCAGCCGCGTCCGGTCAAGCCCCTCGATGCTGACCTTGATGTGGTTCACACCAACCTGCCGTGCATCGAGGATCTTGTGCGAGGGCAGCGCAAAGACCGGCTGCGAATGGCCAGAGCCGTAGGGGCCCGCCTGCTCTATCAGGTCTATGAGTTCCAGCGTCGCCCCGGACGCCGAAAGCGCCCCGTCGATCTTGAGGCTGGCGCCCGCTGCAATGTCGAGCACCGCACTGCCGGCATGTTCTTCAAAGAAGGCGCGCATCGCACCGAGCTTCGAGCGCTCGACCGTCAGGCCTGCCGCCATGGCATGGCCGCCGCCCTTGATCAGCAGTCCCTCGTCCACCGCCGCGCGCACCATGCGACCCAGGTCAAAGCCTGCAATGGAGCGGCCGGAGCCTGACCCCTTGCCCGAGGGATCGAAGGCGATGGCAAAGGCCGGGCGCTGGAACTTCTCCTTCAGCCGCGCCGCCAGAAGGCCGACAATCCCCGGATGCCACTGATTGCTGGCGGTCACGAGGATGGAGGCCTTCTCCGCCGTGCCGTATTCGGCCAGCACCTCGGCTTCGGCCTGTTCCAGCATGGTGATCTCCATCGCCTGCCGCTCGCGGTTCAACCCGTCCAGCCGCTCGGCAATTTCTACGGCCTCCACCGGATCGTCTAGGGTCAGCAACCGGCTCCCCAACGCCGCATCGCTGATCCGCCCGCCGGCATTGATGCGCGGACCGATGAGAAAGCCGAGATGATAGGGCGTGACCGGACCGGAGAGTCCGGCGACCTTCAGCAGTGCCGCAAGCCCGGCATTCTTCTGATGCCGCGCGGCAATCAGCCCCTTCACGACATAGGCCCGGTTCAGCCCCTTCAGCGGCACGACATCGCACACCGTGGCGAGCGCTACCAGATCGAGGAAAGAGAGAAGATCAATCGAGCCTGCCGCCGGATGCCGGGCCTCCTTGAGGACGCGCAGCGTTGCCACCAGCACCAGAAAGACGACACCCGCCGCGCAGAGATGCCCCTGCCCCGAAAGATCGTCCTCACGGTTAGGGTTCACCAGCGCATGCGCCACCGGCAGCTCGTGTGTCACCTGATGGTGATCGATGACCACAACATCGATGCCGCGCTCGGCGGCGACGGCGAGAGACTCGTGGCTGGTCGAGCCGCAGTCGACGGTGACGATCAGCTGCGCGCCATTGTCGATCAGCTGGCCGATTGCCGCCGGGTTCGGACCATAGCCCTCGAAGATACGGTCGGGAATATAGATCGTCGCCTCGACGCCGAAATGCGTGAGGAACCGATAGAGCAGCGCCGAGGACGCAGCGCCATCGACGTCATAGTCGCCGAAGATCGCCACCCGCTCGCCGCGCAAGGCAGCCTGCGCAATCCTGGCCGCGGCCTTCTCGCAATCCGTCAGCGTCGAGGGATCGGGCATGAGGTTGCGGATGGTGGGATCGAGAAAAGCCGGCGCATCATCCACTGATACGCCGCGTCCCGCCAAAACGCGCGCAATCAGCTCCGGGATACCGTGAAGCTGCGCCATGGCCAGCGCGCGATTCTCGCCCGCCTGCCCCAGCCGCGAAACCCAACGCTGTCCGCTGATCGACCGCTCGACATTCAGGAATGTCTGCGGTGCTGGATCGATCGGTTGTGCCATATCCTGCCCTTCGTCTGCGGCATCTTGTCTATGGCAACGCCCGGCGGGTCAAGGTGTGGCGGGATTTTCCACACCGCGTCACCGCGCCAGCGCCGCCACAGGGTCGAGCCGCGATGCGTTGCGCGCCGGCAGGAAGCCGAAGACGACGCCGATGAGGAAGGAGCAGAAGAAGGCGACAGAGATCGCCCCGCTGGAGAAGATCAGCGTGAAGCCAAGCCCCGCCGCGTTGAACGCCCAGCCAAAGCCCAGCGCCAGCGCAATCCCCAAGCCGCCGCCAATGAGACAGACGAGAACGGCCTCGATGAGGAACTGCTGCAGGATATCCGCCCGCCGCGCGCCCACCGCCATGCGCACGCCAATCTCGCCAATGCGTTCCGAAACCGAAACCAGCATGATGTTCATCACCCCGATCCCGCCGACGATCAGCGAGATGACGGCAATGGCCGCCACGAGAAGCGTCAGCGTCTGCGTCGTCTGGGTGATTGTCTGGCGGATATCGTCGGTGTTGAGAATGAAGAAATCCTTCTTGCCATGCCGGTCGGTCAGGAACTGCGTCACGCCCGCCTCGGCGATATCGGTTGCCGCATCGTCGGCGATCCGCACCGTGATGGAGCGAAGAGCGCGGCGTCCGTCAAAGCGGGCCTGCACGCTCGTATAGGGCATGTAGAGGTTCAGGTTGTTGCGCCCGCCGAAGCCGCCCTGCTGCGGAGCAATGATACCGATGATGCGCACCGGCACATCGCCCAGGAATACCGTCTGCCCGACCGGATCAATACCGCTATCGCCGAAAAGCGCATTGGCCGTGTCGGTGTCGATGACGGCATCCTGCGTCAGGTTGGCCACCTCCGCGTCACCGAAGAGCTTGCCGGCGGTCAGCTTCGAGCCTCGCACCGCGAAATATTGCGGGCCCACACCGTTTACCAGCGCCGTCGCGGCAACTGACCCGAAACGGGCCGTCGCATTCTTGGAAACGGTCGGCGTCACGGCGCTGACATAGGAAAGCCCCGCCAGCGCATCCGCATCAGCCACGACCAGCGTCGTGATCCGGTTGGAGCGGATGTCGCCAAACCCGGTGCCGGGAAAGATTTCGAGCGTGTTGGTGCCAAGGCTCGAAATGTTCTCCAGCACCTTGCGCTGCGACCCCTCGCCCAGCGCCACGACGCAGACGACGGAGGCAATACCGATGATAATGCCGAGCATGGTCAGGAATGTTCGCAGCCGATGCGCCTTCAGCGCCAGGAGCGCCATCGCGAAGGCCTCGCGGAACCGATCTGCCATGCCGAAGAGCCTGAAGCCTTTGCTGGCTCGCGGGCTTGCGGCCTCCGGCTCCACGGTCTCGACGGGGGCCTTCTCCTCGTTGATCCGGTCCGCAACGATCACCCCATCGGCGATCTCGATGATCCGGCCGGCGCGGCGCGCGACGTTCATGTCATGCGTGACGATGATGACCGTCTTGCCCTCGGCATTCAGCTCGTCGAGGATTTTCAGCACTTCCTCGCCGCTCGCCTGATCGAGCGCGCCGGTCGGCTCGTCGGCCAGGATGACGTCGCCGGCATTCATCAGCGCACGCGCAATGGAAACACGCTGCTGCTGCCCGCCGGAAAGCTGGCCCGGCCTATGGTCCAGTCGGTCCGGAATGCCGAGCCGGGTCAGCAAATCGCCGGCGCGCGCCTGCCGCCGCTTGCGGTCAGCGCCGGCATAGATGGCCGGCACCTCGACATTGCCGAGCGCGGTCAGTTCCGGCAGCAGGTGGTAGCGCTGGAAAATGAAGCCGAAATGTTCACGCCTGAGCGCCGAGCGCTCGTCGCTGTCGAGCTGGCTCGTTTCGCGGCCGGATACGATGTAGCTACCGGAACTCGGACTGTCGAGCAGTCCGATCAGGTTCATCAGCGTCGACTTGCCCGAGCCGGACGGCCCGACGATCGCAACCATCTCGCCGCGCATGATCGTCAGATCGACATCCTTCAGGACTGTCAGCACCCCGTCGCCGGACGGATAATCCCGGCGCAGGCGCTTCAGCTCGATGATCGGTTCGCTCATCCGGCCATTCCTTAAAACAGCCCGCCGCCGCGCCGCGACGAGGGAGAGGATTGCCGCTGCGCCGCACCTTCTCCGACGACCACGCGCTCCCCCTTTTCAAGGCCTGAGCGGATTTCCGCCGTCGTCTTGTTGTCGAGACCGACTTCGACCTTGCGCCGCTCGACGCTGCCGTCGGCCTTCTGGACGCGCACGAAGCTGCCGTCCTTGCCGGCATTGACGGCAGTCGACGGCACGGTCAGTGCATCCTTCGCCTCATCGATGAAGATCTTCACCTCCGTCGTCATGTAGGTGCGGAAATGCCGGTCCTTGTTGGCGACATCGAACGTCCCGACATAATAGACGGCCGTCGTCGAGGAGGACGAGCCGGAGCCTGAACTGGAGGCGGTAGAGGAGACGGCAGTATCGTCGGTGATGGATTCCGGCGCGGGCTCGATGGCCGAAAGCGTCGCATCATACTGCCTTGCGGGATCGCCGACGACGTTGAAACGCAGCTTCTGCCCCGCCTTCACCCGCACGATATCGGCTTCCGAGATGGCAGCGCGAACGGTCATCGTGTCGAGATCGCCGAGGATGACGATGGTCGGCACGGATTGGTTCGCATTGACCGTCCGGCCTTCCTGATTGACGACCGCCAGCACCGTACCCGCCATGGGAGCGGTGATCTTCGTATAGCCGAGATTGGCTTCCGCCGTGGAAACCGTGACCTGCGCCTGAATGATCTGCGCTTCCAGCGCGGCGATCTGCGCTTCGATGACCTTCAGATTGGCTTGCGCTGTCTGCAGATCGGCACGCGAGCCGGCGCGGCTTTCATAGATCTGCTCCTGCCGCTCCAGCACGATCTTCGCGTTCTCGAGATTGGCCTGCTTCTCGGCAAGCTGCGCCTGAACGACGGCAAGTGCCGCCTTCGACTTGCGCACGTCATTGGCCTGCGACACGGAATCGATCTCGGCAACCAGATCGCCTTCCTTCAGTTCGTCCCCGGGCTTCACGTGCAGCGCAATGATGCGCCCCGACACCTGAGCGCCGACCGCCACGATCTTGCGTGGCTTCAGGATGCCGGTCGCTAGAACGCTCTCCGACACAGTGCCAACCGTAACCGGCGCCGTGATATAGCGCGGCGCCTCGACGGTGAAATTGCGTTTCCAGATGAAATATCCGCCGCCTGCGATCAGGGCGAGGACAACGAGTGACAATAACAGGCGGGCTTTCATGTCCTCTTTCCAATTTGCATCGGGCTGCAAGGCAACCCGACGGAATACGCGCAGACGCATCGACCGGTTCCCGGCTGATATGGTGCCGCCACACGGCACCTGCCAGCCTTGATCCAGGGCAATACCCTGCACTCGTCCTGTTCTTACGGATAAGGTGCCCGCCTGATATCCGGATGAACGTGAAATACCTATCGACCGATCACGGCAGAAAGATGCCGCGCCCATGGAGGCTCGACATCAGCCGCGCCACGATCAGGGCCGCTCGATGCGGATGACCTGCGGTTCGCCGACGAGGTAGCCCTCGCCCTTGATCGAAGCCACAGCGGTCCGCACTGCATCCTCCATGGTTTCATGCGTCACGAGAATGATTGTCTTCGGCCCGTCCGGATCGTCCTGGTTGGGGCGCTGGACAATCGATTCCAGCGAGATCTTGTTTTCGGCCATGCGGGTCGCGATGCTGGCGAACACGCCGGCCCGATCTTCGACCGTGAGGCGAATGAAATAGCCACCCTCATGCGAGCGCATGCCGGCCCGCTTGTAGGGTGCCAGCGACTTGGCCGGGCGGCCGAGCGCGGGGGCGACCTGCGCACCGGGACGCGCTTTGGCGATATCGGCAATGTCACCCATAACAGCAGAGGCGGTCGCATTGCCGCCGGCGCCGGGGCCGACCATCAGCAACTCGCCGAGCACGTCGCTCTCGATGGCCACCGCATTCGTCACGCTGTCGACCTGCGCAATCACGCTGTCGCGCGGCACCATGGTCGGATGCACGCGCTGCTCGATGCCGCTCTCGGTCTTCTGGGCAACACCCAGCAGCTTGATCTTGTAACCGAGATCGGCAGCCGCCCGGATATCTTCGATCGAGATATTGCTGATGCCTTCGAGATAGATGTCGTCAGCCGCAATCTCGGTGCCGAAGGCAAGGCTCGTCAGGATCGAGAGCTTGTGCGCCGTGTCGTTGCCCTCGATGTCGAAGGTCGGATCGGCCTCTGCATAGCCCAGACGCTGCGCGTCCTTGAGGCAATCGGCAAAGGAAAGCCCTTCCTTCTCCATCCGGGTCAAGATGTAATTGCAGGTGCCGTTCATGATGCCGTAGACGCGCGAAACGGTGTTGCCCGTCAGCGATTCCCGCAGCGCCTTGATGACCGGAATACCGCCGGCAACGGCGGCTTCGAAGTTGAGGATCGAGCCCTTCTCTTCCGCCAGCGCCGCGAGCTTCACGCCATGGGCTGCGAGCAGCGCCTTGTTGGCGGTCACCACATGGAGACCGCGCGTCAGCGCCGCCTCGACCGCCGCATGGGCCGGATCGCCTGCCCCGCCCATCAGTTCGACGAAGACGTCGATATCGGCAGATTTGGCCATCTCGATCGGGTTGTCGAACCATTGCGCATTCGAAAGATCGACACCACGGTCGCGCGTCTTGTCGCGGGCAGTCACCGCCGTCACCCTGATGGCGCGGCCGCAGGCAATTGCCAGCATGTTGTCGCGTTCGGCAAGAATCCTGGCGAGCGAAGCGCCCACGGTTCCCAAACCTGCAATGCCGATCTTCAGGGCATCAGTCATGCGTCATTCCCGATTTTGATTGGAGAGCCCGCGACAATCGCCGCGGACGGAGATGTAAAGGATCAGCGGCGCGCCTCGAGCGAGATCACGTTGTGCAGCGTGTCGTCTGCCGTGCCGAGGAACTTCTTGATGTTGCGCGCGGCCTGACGGAGACGATGTTCGTTCTCGACCAGCGCGATGCGGACATAGTCGTCGCCATGCTCGCCGAAGCCGATGCCCGGAGCAACGGCCACTTCCGCCTTCTCGATGAGAAGCTTGGAGAATTCCAGCGATCCGAGGTGGCGGAACTTTTCCGGCACCGGAACCCAGGCAAACATCGAGGCCGCCGGTGCCGGAACATCCCAGCCGGCGCGGCCGAAGCTTTCGACCATGACGTCGCGGCGGCGCTTGTAGGTCTGGCGCACTTCCTCGATATGCTCTTCGATATCCGGATCGTTGAGCGCAGCAGCCGCTGCCACCTGGATCGGCGTGAACGCGCCGTAGTCGAGATAGGACTTCACGCGCGTCAGCGCCGAAATCAGCCGGTCGTTACCGACGGCAAAGCCCATGCGCCAGCCGGCCATGGAGAAGGTCTTCGACATCGAGGTGAACTCGACCGCGATATCCATCGCGCCCGGCACCTGTAGGATCGAAGGCGTCGGCTTGCCATCGAAATAGATTTCCGAATAGGCGAGATCCGACAGCACGAAGATCTCATGCTTCTTCGCGAATGCCACGACATCCTTGTAGAAGTCGAGTTCGACCACTGTCGCCGTCGGGTTGGAGGGATAGCAGAGGATCATCGCGATCGGCTTGGGGATCGAATGCGCGACGGCACGTTCCAGCGCGCGGAAGAACTCCGCATCCGGCTCGACCGGGATCGAGCGGATCACACCGCCGACCATGAGGAAGCCGAAGGCATGGATCGGATAGGACGGGTTCGGGCAAAGCACGACGTCGCCCGGCGCAGTGATCGCCTGCGCCATGTTGGCAAAGCCTTCCTTGGAGCCGAGCGTCGCCACGACCTGCGTGTCTGGGTTCAGCTTCACGCCGAAACGGCGCGCATAATAGGCGGCCTGCGCGCGGCGAAGGCCGGGAATGCCCTTGGACGACGAATAGCCATGCGTGTCGGGCCGCTGCACGGTCTCCACCAGCTTGTCGACGATGAACTTGTTGGTCGGAAGGTCGGGATTGCCCATGCCAAGGTCGATGATATCCGCGCCACCGGCTCGCGCGCTCGCCTTCAAACGGTTGACCTGTTCGAAAACATAAGGTGGCAGGCGTCTGACCTTGTGAAACTCTTCCATCATCGGCTCCAGGACGGCTGCCTTGAGACAGGCCCGCCGTCGCAGTTGGCAAGGTTCGTCTTTTTGTTGTGAAGCGCAGTCCGGCGCGAACCTCTCTCAAGCCGGACAGGCGAAGGCTTATCGCCCAAAATCCCAGAAACGCAAGGACAAAGTGTCGGTCGAATGCGTTCTCAGTTCGAGGCTGGCGCGTCGGTCTTGGCCGCTGCCTGCGTCTCGGCATTGAGCTTGCGCATTTCCTGGACCTTGCGATTGTATTCGGCCTCGGAAACCTGGCCAGCCTTGCGCTGATCTGCGAGCGCCTGCAGCTTGGCGCCCTGCGATGCCGCCTCGGCGTCGCTCATCTGGGTTGTCGCGACTTCGCGCTTTTCACCGACGTAAGGGTAGACGCCGGAATTGTTCATGCCCGCAGGCGTGGGCGTGTTGTTGGCAATGTCGCTCGACATGCAGCCGGACAGCAGAACGCAAGAGGAAAGAGACGCCGCCACAACAGCAGACACATGACGTTTCGCTAGAAAAAACAAATGTGCCGCCTCTCGAATCTGCAATCTGACGTATAGAACTTGAGAGCCTTTTACGGCACAATGGGCCAAATCAAAACGACAAAATTCCGGGAGGACGTGAATTGGCGGAGGAGATGCGGGGAGGAAACGGTGAGAAGCCGCCGTTTGGCGCAATCGATCCGGCCGTGTTCGAGCCCTATATCCTGAAAGACCCGGAAGCGATGACGGTCAATCTGGCGCGCGCCGTGCAGAATGCCGGCAAGGCGGCCACGCTCTGGCTGGAACCGCGCGAAAAGGGCGAGATTGTCGATCACGTCGTCGAACCGGTCGGCGACATGGTGCGCACGCTCTCCAAGGTCATCGAATACTGGATGCTGGACCCCAAGCGCACGCTCGAGGCACAGACGCGGCTCATGGGCTCCATGATGACGGTCTGGATGCATTCCATGCAGAAGCTCAACGGGGAAGCGACGCAAGAGCCTGCCGCCAAACCCGACAAGCGCTTCGCCGACAAGGACTGGGAAAAGAACCCTTTCTTCGATTTCCTCAAGCAGGTCTTCCTCGTTGCCTCAGACTGGGCCTCGCGACTGGTCGCGGAAACCGAGGGACTGGACGCGCACACCCGCCACAAGGCCGAATTCTACATGCGCCAGATCATCGCGGCGCTGTCGCCCTCCAATTTCGCGCTGACCAACCCGCAAGTCTATCGCGAGACGATCGCCAGCAATGGCGAGAACCTCGTCAAGGGCATGAAGATGCTGGCGGAAGACATCGCTGCCGGTCACGGTGAGCTCCGCATCCGCCAGACAGACATGTCCAAGTTCGCCGTTGGTGTGAACATGGCGGTCACGCCCGGCAAGGTCGTTGCAGAAAACGACGTCTGCCAGATCATCCAGTACGAGCCGACGACCGAAGAGGTGCTGAAGCGCCCTCTCCTCATCTGCCCGCCCTGGATCAACAAGTTCTACGTTCTCGACCTCAATCCGGAAAAATCCTTCATCAAGTGGTGCGTGGATCAGGGCCACACGGTCTTCGTCATATCCTGGGTCAATCCCGACGAGCGCCACGCCGAGAAGGACTGGGAAGCTTACGCCCGCGAAGGCATCGACTTCGCGCTGGAGATTGTCGAAAAGGCGACGGGCGAGCGCAAGGTCAACGCCATCGGCTATTGCGTCGGCGGCACGCTGCTCGCCGCAACGCTGGCGCTGCACGCCAAGGAAGGCAATGACCGCATCCGCTCGGCTACCTTCTTCACGACGCAGGTCGATTTTACCCATGCCGGCGACCTGCAGGTTTTCGTCGACGAGGAGCAGCTGAAGACCCTCGAGGCGACCATGAAGGAACATGGCTATCTCGACGGTTCCAAGATGGCGCTTGCCTTCAACATGCTGCGCGCCTCGGAACTCATCTGGCCCTATGTCGTGAACAACTACCTGCGCGGCGTCGAACCCATGGCGTTCGACCTGCTCTACTGGAACTCCGATTCCACCCGCATGCCGGCCGCCAACCACGCCTTCTATCTGCGCAACTGCTATCTCGAGAACAATCTCGCCAGGGGCCGCATGAAGATGGCCGGCCACAAGCTCGACATGCATGACGTGAAGATACCGGTCTACAATCTCGCCGCCCGTGAGGATCATATTGCCCCGGCCAAGTCCGTCTTCGTCGGCAGCCAGGTCTTCGGCGGCGACGTCACCTATGTCATGTCCGGCTCCGGCCACATCGCCGGCGTCGTCAATCCGCCCTACAAGCCGAAGTACCAGTACTGGACAGGCCCGAAGCCCGAAGGCGATTTCGAGACCTGGGTGAAGCACGCCGTCGAGACACCCGGCTCCTGGTGGCCCCACTGGCACACCTGGATCGAGCAGCAGCACGACAAGCGCGTTCCCGCCCGCAATCCTGGCGGTGACGCTATCAATCCGATCGAGAATGCACCGGGCTCCTATGTTCGCGTCCGGGTCTGACCTTGCAGTTTGACCCGCCGCTGGTCGAGGGCCGGCTGATCGCCCGTTACAAGCGCTTCCTCTTCGATGCCGAACTGGAAGACGGAACGGTGATCACCGGCAATTGCCCCAACACCGGCTCCATGCTCGGCCTGACCACACCCGGCAGCCGCATCTTCATGTCTGTGCATGACAAGCCGACCCGCAAATATGCGCACCAGTTCGAGCTCATAGAAGCGGACGGTACGCTGGTCGGCGTCAACACCGGCATGCCGAACCGGATCGCCGAAGAGGCCATCCTCGCCCGCTTGATCCCCTCTCTCGCGCCCTACCCGCTGCTCGCCCGAGAAAAGCGTTATGGCGTCAATTCCCGCATCGATCTCCTTCTCTCCGGCGAAGGCCTGGCGACGGCCTATGTCGAGGTGAAGAACGTCCATTTCAGCCGCACACCCGGATTGGCGGAATTCCCGGATACGAAAACCGAGCGCGGCGCAAAACACCTCGAAGAACTCGGTGGCATGGCCGAATCCGGTCATCGCGCGGTGATGCTCTATGTCATCCAGCGCGGCGATTGCTCGCGCTTCCGCATCTGCGCCGATCTCGACCCGGCCTATGCGAGAGCCTTCGAGCGTGCCAAAGCGCGCGGCGTTGAAGCCTACGCGCTTGATTGCACAGTCTCGCAATCCCAAATTACGGCGAAAAGCTTGATCCCGGTTGTGTAAGCCGGCATAGAGTAGAGATACACAGCCGGGAAATACCGAATCGACATGGTCAACTATATCGACGCCGCCACTGCACCGATGAAGAACACGGGTGCGATCCGTCTTTACGGACCGGACGCCTTCGAGGGCATGCGCCGCGCCTGTCAGTTGACCGCGCGCTGCCTCGATGCGCTGGCGCCGATGGTTCAGCCCGGCGTCACCACCAATGCCATCGACCGCTTCGTCTTCGAATTCGGCATGGACAACGGCGCGTTGCCGGCCACGCTGAACTATCGCGGCTACACCAAGTCGACCTGCACGTCGATCAACCACGTCGTCTGCCACGGCATTCCCGACGACAAGCCGCTGCGCGACGGCGATATCGTCAACATCGACGTGACCTATATTCTCGATGGGTGGCATGGCGATGCGAGCCGCATGTATCCGGTCGGCGAAGTCAAGCGCGCCGGCATCCGCCTTCTCGAAGTAACGTATGAAAGCCTGCTGCGCGGCATCGCAGCCGTTCGCCCTGGCGCCCGCACCGGCGCCATAGGCGAAGCGATCCAGACCTATGCCGAGGGCGAGCGCTGCTCTGTCGTGCGCGACTTCTGCGGCCATGGCGTCGGCCGACTTTTCCACGACACGCCCAACATCCTGCATTACGGCCGCGCCCATGAAGGCCCGGAAATCCGCGAAGGCATGATCTTCACCATCGAGCCGATGATCAATCTGGGCCGCCCCCATGTGAAGGTTCTTGCCGATGGCTGGACCGCCGTCACGCGCGACCGCTCGCTCACCGCGCAATACGAGCACACCGTCGGCGTCACCGCGACGGGCTGCGAAATCTTCACCCTTTCGCCCGCTGGGCTCGACAGGCCGGGGCTGACCTGATGACGACAAACGGCGGCAAGGATCGTCTGGACGAACCGGCAGAAGCCGAAGAGCCCGACGATTTTTTCGGCCGTTTCGAGGCAGACGAGCGTGGCTTCTTCGCTGAGCCGCGCCAGCGTCCGAAGGCTGCGGCCAAGGCGACACAGGATGGTGCGGAAAGCGCCGGTCCCGAGCAGCATTATCACGGCCACCGCGAGCGCCTGCGCACGCGCTTCCGCGACCATGGCGACACGGCGCTTGCCGACTATGAAATCCTCGAACTCCTGCTCTTCCGCCTGATCCCCCGCCGCGACACGAAGCCGATCGCCAAGGCGTTGCTGGACCGCTTCGGCACGCTGGCCGGCGTGTTCGGCGCAGAGGCGGCACGGCTGACCGAGGTGAAGGGCGTGGGCGAAGCAGTCGCCACCGACATCAAGCTGATTGCCGCCACAGCGCACCGCATGCTGAAAGGCGAACTGAAGGGCAAGAAGGTCCTCGCCTCATGGTCCTCCGTGGTCGAATATTGCCACGCCGCCATGGCCTATGAGACGCGAGAACAGTTCCGCATTCTCTTCCTCGACAAGCGCAATGCGCTGATCGCCGACGAAGTGCAGCAGAAGGGCACCGTCGACCATACGCCGGTCTACCCCCGCGAAGTGGTCAAGCGCGCGCTCGACCTCTCGGCGACCGCCATCATCCTCGTGCACAATCACCCGTCCGGCGACCCTACGCCCTCACGCGCCGATATCGACATGACCAAGACGATCATCGAGACCGCAAAGCCCCTCGGCATCACGGTCCACGATCACATCATCATCGGCAAGGAAGGCCATGTCAGCCTCAAGGGTTTGAGGCTGATCTGAGCGACGTTACAGGACCAGAGACGGCGTGGAGCACGATGCGCCGGTGACGGCCACATCCGCCTCGCCGATCTTGATGCCCCAGATAAACATGAACGCGCCCAGCAGCTGATCGGCAGGTATACTCATGTTGGAAAGCGCCCCAATGACGGCTTTGCGATAAACGTCTGGCGGCAGGCTGAAGCCAACACCACCCACCTTCACGTTGAGGTTCAGGTTCTTGATGATGCTGGACATGTAGGATGTGAAGGGCGTGGTAACGCTGGCATTCTTCACCTTGCCCGTATCGATATCGGAGCGGGAGAAGTCCAGCAGCGACCCGATCATGTTATTGACATCGACCTGAGCCGAACCGGTGACCGCAACACCCGGTGCGGAAATCAGCGTGGCCGGCGTCACACGCGGCTTGTTGCCGAAATTGATGAACGCATTCTGGTCCACCTCCCCGACAGTCAACTCGGCAACACCGGGATATGTTTCAACCTTCACCGACGCGACGCCATTTGCATTGCACTGGATGCCAGCCAGACGCGCTTCGCTATTTGCCACTTCCATGAAGATCGGAACTCTCAGCGAGATACCGGCAAGAGAAGGCAGAGCGCCTTGCGTGAATGTGACCATGGTTCGGATTTGCGCCGTGCGCACCAGCGAACCGGGCAAATTGATCGCGACCGACTGGGCACCGACCGGCGGTTCACCGACCATCAGCCTGAAATTGGCGTTTCCGATCCCCGGCAGCGTGAAGTCGAAGTTGATTTCGACCTGGTGCTGTCCATTGGAGACGGCGGCAGCGGCCCTGATGAGGCTATAGGCATCTGCGGTCGCGTCGCTGCCATAACCGGTGCCCACCTGCTGCTTGCCGATCGAAGCAAGGTTGAGAATCTGCGAAAGCTTGATCGTCCGATTGCTGCGACCGACGGTTGCCTCAAGCGTCCGCAAGGTCGCCTGGACCGTCCCGTTAACGTTTCCGCCAACGCGAATGGCCTTGAAAAACTGGCCGAGCGTAATGTCCGCGTCCAGCAGATCGTCATAAGTGACGGCCGACATATTGATGTTGGTGCCAAGCGTCTTGAGCGTGGAAAGGATATCGACATTCGCACTCATGAGCGCGTTGTAGTCGACGACCTTCAAAGACACTGTCGTGCCGAAAAGCGCGCCGAAGACGGCATTGGCCAGTCCGCCGTCGATGCTGCCGGCCCGGCTGCCGATCCAGTAAGAGGCAAGCTTTCGCGAGGAAGCCGTCGCGGCAACATCAATTGTCGGCTCCGGTATCATAGCGGAGGCGAAGTAGAGACGGCCGCGGCAGCTTTGCTTGACCCGTACGGCGTCCGGCGACTGCGCGCCGGTCTGGAACCGCGCCGCGACCGGCAAAGACGGATCGGGCTCGTAATGACCGGCCTCCACCGTCGCCACGCAATCCGGAGCCTTCTTTGTGTTCAATTGCTGCATAGACGACACGGATTGGCCACCGGGTATATAGACGCCGCTCTCATCCTGGACGGCGTAGTTCAAACCATTGTCGGCAAAGTAGCGTTGCACAAGCATCCGGGCCTGCATTGGATCGGCAGCAGCGGCAATGGCAGCCAGATCGGCCGTTGCCTGCTCGGAACGCCTTTGCTTCACAAGTGCGGCATAGTCGACGCTGACGGCAAGACCAGCCACCACAAGCGGCGCCGACAGGGCCGCCATGACCGCGACATTTCCTTGGCAAGACGTGAAAAATCGGGAGAAGAGATTGGCCATCTCAGGCACCTCCCACGCGCATGACCGAGGTTCGCGTGATCATCTTTGACGACGGGAGTGCGTAGGTGAAGAGCGACCAGATCGGCAGATCGGCAGAATCATAGGCCACCTGGATTGTGTAGCGTTCCGTGTCCTGACCGCTGACCGTCACGACAACCCTGTTGGGGTCGATGAAGGCTCGATTCTTCATCGACAGAGCCACAGCATTCTGCGCAAGCGTCTGGCGCTCCTGCGGCGACAGACCGGCTACAGCCGCGCGGGCCGCCTCCTCGGTCATCTGCTGCACGCTGGCTGATGCCGACAAATAGATTGCATAGCCAACCATCGATAAAAGACCGACAATAAAAACCGGGGCGATGATGGCAAATTCGACAGCGGAAGCACCGTCGCGGCGCCGTAACATCGATATAAAACTGGGCACTCTCATACTCCTGGATAATGTACCCATAGTACGCGGCCTATGTTTATGCACAGTTAAACGGGCAATTAAAATTGGCCGCTTGCATCACTTTCGAAGCACCGAAAGTCGGTCTATTCCGGATACATTCGGAAGTGCAATCAAAATACTGAGTAAAGAGAGCCGGAATAAGCTAAATTAGTTGAATCTAAATGACATATATTGTCTCGATACGCGTCTTTATTCGACTGCCGCCATGTGTCATGGCGATGAACTTCAACCGGTTCCCGCGCACAAAGAAAAAGGCGGAACAATCCGCCTTTCTCGTTTTCCATGTTCTGGTCAAGCACCGGGCAGCTGCGCGCTGCCTCGGTAATTACGCCGCGCTTTCGACGCCCTTGACGAACCAGTCTATCACGGCGAGGTCGGCAAGCTTCATCGTCTCGCCTTCCTTGACCTTCAGCGTGCCGGCCTGGTCATAGATCGGGCCCTTGAAGATGTCGTAGGAGCCGTCCTTGTAACCCTTCTGGATGTCGTCAGCCATCTTCTTGACGTCGTCCGGAATGACCTTGTTGTAGGGCGAGATCACGACAGTGCCTTCCTTCATGCCGTCCCAGGTGTCGGACGACTTCCAGGAGCCGTCGAGAATCATCTTGACGCGCTCGACATAATAAGGACCCCAGATGTCTTCGATCGCCGTCAGGTGGGCGGACGGTGCGAAGCGCGACATGTCGGCGCCCTGGCCGAAGCCGTAGAGCTTCTTCTGCTCGAGGATCTGCAGCGGGCCGGGGCTGTCAGTGTGGGTCGTGACGATATCGCAGCCGAGGTTGATCAGCGTTTCGGTCGCGGCAGCTTCCTTCGGCGGGTCGAACCAGCTGTCGATGAGCACGAGCTTGACCTTGGCATTCGGGTTCTGCTTCTGCGCGGCCAGAGCAAAGGAGTTCACGCCGAGAACGACTTCCGGAACCTTGTAGGAGCCGAGATAGCCGAGCGTGCCGGTCTTCGACATCTTGCCGGCGATCGTGCCGAGAACGGCGCGGCCTTCATGGAACTTGGAGTTATAGGTCGCGACGTTGTCGGCGCGCTTGAAGCCCGTGCAATGCTCGAACTTGACGTTCGGGAACTCCTTGGCGACGGCAACCGTCTGGTCCATGTAGCCATAGGAGGTCGTGAAGATCAGCTTGCAGCCCTGCTGTGCCAGGTCGCGGATGACCGGGATTGCGGACGCGTCTTCCTGCACGTTTTCGACATAGACGGTCTCGACCTTGTCGCCGAGTTCCTTCTCGACCTGTTCGCGGCCCTTGTTATGCGCCCAGGTCCAGCCGTAGTCGCCCACGGGGCCGAGGAAGATGAAGCCGATCTTGATCTTTTCGGCCGCAAAAGCCTTGTTGCCAAGCACCGGCAGCGTCGCGGCAGCGCCGGCTGCCTGCATGAATGTACGGCGGGTAATGATAGCCATGGTGAACTCCTATCGTCAGGGCGTTTCAGGTTGAAGGAAGGAACGGCTTGCCGAGGCAGGCCGGGGCGTTGCCGCCCGACCGGTCGCGCATCGAGATGACCGAAAGCGCGACGACCGTCATGAGGTAGGGCATTGCGGCCCAGAACTGCGACGGCAGGAACGAGAAGCCCGCCGCCTTGGCGTAAAGCTCGAGCGCCATCAGGATGCCGAAGAAATAGGCGCCAACGAGCAGGCGCCCTGCCCGCCAGCCGGCGAACACGACCAGCGCCAGCGCGATCCAGCCGCGACCGGCCGTCATCTTCTCGGCCCACATGGGCGTGATGACCATGGAGAAATAGGCCCCGCCAATGCCCGCCATCGCGCCGCCGAAGGCAATCGCCGCATAGCGCACGCCCTTGACCGAATAGCCGATGGAATGGGCCGAAAGGTCGTTCTCGCCGACGGCGCGCAGGATCATGCCGGCCCGCGTCGATTTCAGGAACCACGCGACGATTGGCACCATGGCGAGCGCAAAATAGACGATCGGCGAATAGCCGAAGATGACCTTGAGATAAGGATCGCTGGCAAGCGAGGCCGGGAAGATCGAGCCGAAGACCGGAGCGATGAAGCCGACATAGGAAAGCCCCATCAGCGACGAAAGGCCTGTCCCGAAGATTGTCAGCGCCAGCCCCGTCGCCACCTGGTTCGAATTGAGCTCGAGAACCAGAACGGCAAACAACATGGAAGACAGCGCCCCGCCGGCGGCCGCACCCAGGATTCCGATCCAGGGATTGAAGGTCGAGACCGTCGCGCCGAAGCCGCAGATCGCGCCCATCAGCATCATGCCTTCGACGCCGAGATTGAGGACGCCGGCCTTTTCGACGACAAGCTCGCCGAGTGCCGCCAGCAGGATCGGCGTGGTGAGGCCGACGATGGTGACGATGGCGGCGATGATGAATTCAGTGCTCATGGATCACTCTCCTGCCGCCGGAATGGGTGCCGCTTTCGGGCTGCCGACAAAGCGCACCCGGTAACGGATGAGAATGTCGCTCGCCAGAATGAAGAACAGCATCATGGCCTGGAAAATGCCGGCCGTGGAATTGGGGATATGCACCGTGGTCTGCGCAACCTGCCCGCCGACATAGGTCACCGCCAGCACGATGCCGGCAATGAGGCAGCCGATCGGGTTCAGGCGCCCGAGGAACGATACGATGATGGCCGTGAAGCCGTAGCCCGACGGGAAGCCGAGATTGATGGCCTTCAGCGAACCTGCAAACTCCAGCGCGCCGGCAAGGCCTGCCATGCCGCCGCCGATCAGCAGCGACAGCCAGATCGTCTGCTTGGCATCGAACCCGCCATGGCGCGCCGCATCCGGCGCACTGCCGACAACGCGGATCTGGAAGCCGAAGACCGAGCGCGACATGATCAGCCAGAAGACGAAGGGCAGAACAACCGCGATGGCGACGCCGAGATGCACCGTCGTTCCCGGAAACAGGATCGGCAGTGTCTGATCCGGCTGTAGCGGAGCGGTTGCCGGGAAGTTGCGCCCGTTCGGATCCTTCCACGGTCCCCCGACGAGATAACCGAGCACCTGCAGCGCCACATAGGTGAGCATCAGCGAGGTCAGGATCTCATTGACGTTGAGCCGGGTCTTGAGAAAGGCCGGGAACATCGCCCAGAACGTGCCGCCCAGAATGCCGGCCAGGATCATCAGCGTGATGATCAAGCCCCCGCCTGCCCCGCCGGCCGCAATGCCGACACCGGCCGCAGCCAGCGCGCCGATGACATACTGCCCCTCGGCGCCGATGTTCCACACCTGCGCGCGGTTGCCGATGGAAAGGCCGAGCGCGATGATGATCAGCGGGGCTGCCTTCACCGCCACGTCCTGCCACTTGTAGGAGGAAAGCAGCGGCGTCAGGAAGATGTCGATGACAGCCTTTTCGCCCTTGATGCCGAGCGCGTCGAACACGACGACGCCGATGGCCATGGTGAGCAGCACGGATGCGATCGGCGTCGCAAACGCCATGAGCGTCGAGGGTTCGGGGCGCTTTTCAAGCTTGATGCGCATGGGCCAGCTCCGGATGCAGGTTTGCGGTTGCGGCCGGGTCGCCATGGACACCGCCCATGAGCAGACCGATCTCTTCGATATCTGCATCCGCTACCTTCATCGAAGGCGACAACCGCCCCTCGTTGATGACGGCGAGTGTGTCGCAGAGCGAGAGAAGTTCGTCGAGGTCCTGGCTGATGACGACAATGGCCGAGCCGGCAGCGGCCAGATCGACCAGCGCCTGATGGATGGCCGCTGCAGCGCCCGCATCCACGCCCCAGGTCGGCTGCGAAACGACCAGAACCGCCGGGTTCTGCATGATCTCGCGGCCCATGATGTATTTCTGCAGGTTGCCGCCCGAAAGCGAACCCGCGGTGGAGCCCGGCCCGAGCGCCTTCACCGCAAACGTCGAGATCACCTCGCCCGCATAAGTCCTGGCCGCCTTGTGGTCGATCAGCCCGACCTTGACCATGCCGAGCCGGTCGCGGGCGGTGAGAACCGAATTGTCGGCCAGCGTGAATTCTGGCACGGCTGCATGGCCGTTGCGCTCTTCAGGCACCGAGGAAACGCCGGCCAGCCGCCGCTGCTTCGCCGTCAGGCGTCCCAGCTGCGCGCCATCCACGGTAATCGCGCCGGGATCGTCCGTCAGCGTTTCGCCCGACAGCGCCAGCAGAAGCGCGTTCTGCCCGTTGCCCGCGACTCCTGCGATGCCGAAAATCTCACCCTCGCGGACGGTGAAGGTAATGTCCTTGAGCGACACGCCGAAATGCGAGCGGGCCGGCATGTTCAGCCGGTTGACGATCAGCTTCTCGCGGCCAACCGTACGGCCTTCCGCCTTCTCGATGGTCTTGAGGTTCCCGCCGATCATCTTCTCCGCCATGGAGCGCGAGGTCTCGACCGACGGATTGCAGGTATCGACCAGCTTGCCGCCGCGCAGGATGGTTGCGGTGTGGCACAGCGCCTTGATCTCATGCAGCTTGTGCGAAATGTAGAGGATGGAACAGCCTTCACTGGCGAGCTGGCGCAGAACGATGAAGAGCTGCTCCACCTCCTGCGGCGTCAGAACCGACGTCGGCTCGTCCATGATCAGAAGCTTCGGATTCAGCAGAAGCGCGCGCACGATCTCGATGCGCTGGCGCTCGCCGACGGACAGCGTCGAGACGATGCGATGCGGCTCGAGCTTGAGGCCATATTGCGTCATGACCTCCTTGATGCGCGCTTCCAGCTCCCGCGCCGGGATCTTGGCATCCATGCCCAGCGCAATGTTTTCCAGCACCGTCATCGCCTCGAAGAGCGAAAAGTGCTGGAACACCATGCCGATGCCGAGCTTGCGGGCCGCTTTTGGGTTTGCCACCACGATGCGCTCGCCGTTCCAGCGGATTTCGCCGCCATCGGGCTGCATGATGCCGTAGATCATCTTGACGAGCGTAGACTTGCCAGCACCGTTTTCGCCGAGCAGCGCATGGATCTCGCCCGGCTGAACGGAAAAGCTCACCTGGTCGTTGGCCAGCACGCCCGGAAAGCGCTTGGTGATGCTCTTCAGCTCGAGCCGCGGGGTCGCTTCAGTTCCCATTGAAAGTCTCCCTCGCGGACGCGTCAAAGAGCACGCCGCTTCGCCCGCCGGCACTCAGACCGTAAGGCAAGATCGACGATACGTGAAGATGATTTGAACCAGCCCCCCGACTGGAGAAGAAAACACTAAAGAAAGCGACGACCGATCCGGCAAGACGCCGAATTTCAGCCCGGACTCCAGACGGACTCCCACTCCAAGACTGCTGCAACGACACCAAGTTCCCCTGCTTTAATTTTGTGCATTAGTTGGTCTGGCTTTCGCACCGCACACAAGCACATTGTTTCGCTCGTTGCGTTGCAAAAATTGCAACACTGAGATTAAGCGCTTTTCGGCGCGATTGGCAAGCTGTCCATTTGCGCCTTGATAAGATCGACAACCGCGGAGGTTGCTGAACTCAAGCCCTGGCTGGAGCGCGCGATGAGCGACAGTTCCTCCGGCGCAAGCAGCCGTCCGGCAAGCGGAATGAACTCGAGCCCGGCATCCCTTTGCAGGTCCATGAGATTGCCGGCATTGAGAAACGCGATGTGCCGGTTGTCCGCGATCAGCCGCTTCATCAAACCTGTGGAATTCGTGACAAGACTTGGCACTGTCTGGACGCCCGAGGCCCCAAGGGCGCTATCGATCAGCCGCCGCGCAGCGATGGAGAAATCGGGAAGGATGAAAGGATAGTTGATGCATTCCGAGAGCGGGACGTTTGGCCTGCCGGCCAGGGGATGATCGTTCGAGACGATGACCCCGGACGGTGTCTCAACCACCTTTAGTTTTCGCAGGTTATGCCTGTCCGGCACATTGAAGCAGACGGCAAGATCGAGCTCGCTGTTGAGGATTTTCTCGGTGATCAGCGCAGTGCCCCCGACAAAGATGTCGAGCGTGAACTGGCGGAACCGCGCCTGGATGTCATCGAACAGCGTACGGGCGAAATCACCGGCCAGACACTCCATCAACCCGACGGAAACATGGCCCCGCCGAAGACCCTGCAACTGTTGCAGCCGCACCTTGGAGCGCTCCTGATCCGCCTTCCATTTGCGGATATCGGCGATCAGCACCTCGCCCGCTGCCGTCAGCCGCACGCCGCGCGGCAGCCGTTCGAAGAGCTTCAGCCCGTAATCCTCCTCGAGGTTGAGGATGCGCCGGTTGAGCGCGGAGGGCGAGACATTCAGATGCTCGGCAGCCTTGCGGATCGAACCGAGCCGGGCAACTTCGTCAAAGAGCAGTGCGGCTGGCGAAATGAGGGACATGCGCTTTCCAATGTGCGAACAATTCGTACGGAACCGGCTCTACAATGACTTGAATTTCGCGCCGATCAAGGCAAGTCTTCCGCACCGCATGAATTCGCGCAATGGAATGAATCGGCTGTGTGACGGTTCGCTGGCAATTGCGCCACAGAAAAAGGGGATAAAGGCCATGGCCATGATATGCGAAGAACTCGATCACGAAGCGTTGCTGCGGATTGCGATTGCCGAATCGCAGAAGGCGCGCGACGCCGGCAACCATCCCTTCGCCTCGATCCTCGTTGGTCCGGATGGTAAGGTGCTGATGACGCAGCACAATGCCTACATGCCCGACCATGACATGACCGGCCATGCCGAACGCGTGCTCATGACCCGCGCCTCGACGACGCTGCCGCATGAGCTTCTGAAGGAATGCACGATCTACACCTCGGCCGAACCCTGCGCCATGTGCGCCGGCGCGATCTACTGGACCGGGCTCAAGCGCTGCGTCTACGGCATGACGGAAAAGCAGCTCAAGGAAATCACCGGCAACCATCCGGAAAACCCGACGCTGGACCTGCCGTGCGAAGTGGTCTTCGCCGCCGGCCAGCGCAAGGTCGAGGTGATCGGCCCGATCCTGGTGGAAGAATCCGCCAAGGTACACGAAGGTTTCTGGGGCTGACCGCCAGCCCCCCTTCACTTCGGAGAAATCTTCGGCGTGCCGTTGTTTTCCATATAGGCCTTCGCGGCCGCGCGCATGTCGTGCACGGTCGCAGCCAGACGCGCCGCCTCGTTGGCGTGTGAACTGCCCTGCGCATAGAGCGAACTGATCATGCTTTCAAAGGCCTGGCGCGTGTCGGGATGCGAGTCCACGAAAGCCCGCTGCGCCGCGCTCCGGCCCTGGATGATCTCCTGCATGATCCCCATCTGCTGGACCGCAAAACGATCCGCCGAGGCGTTCTGGATTTCTCGCGCCATCGCGGGCTGTGTGGCTGAAACAGGTCCGATCGCCATTACGAATATAAAACCCCATATGTAACAACAACATACGTCGCCAGACCTGTAGCATCCAGGGATGAAAACCAGGTCAAGAGAGGCGCTTGCATTTGAATTGAATTGTCGCTCTCATGTGCCCGCGTCACCGCATGCGGTCTCCGGAATTATCGCGAATTGCCGATTGTCATGGCGCAAATAGATTGATATCAACATAAATGGAAAGCCGCAGTCGGATCAGGGAGGGTCTCATGCAGGAATCGCCATATCGTTGGGTTGTCGTGGCCGCTGGCGGCTTCATGGGCTGTGTGGCGATGGGCGCCCTCTTCTCGCTACCCGTTCTCCTCACGCCCATGGTGGAGCAGACCGGCTGGAGCCGCACCGGCATTTCCGCCGCCATGACCATCGGCTTCCTCTCCATGGCCGCAACCGCCATGGTCTGGGGCGCCCTCTCCGATCGTTTCGGTGCCCGCCCGGTCGTGGCATCGGGCGCCGTCCTCTTTGCGGCGAGCCTCTGGGCTGCCGCGCATGCACCGTCGCTTCTCATGTTCCAGCTTGCATTCGGTCTCGTCGCAGGCGGCGCCGTCTCGGCCTTCTTCGCGCCGATGATGGCAACGGTCACCGGCTGGTTCGAGACCCAGCGCGCGCTGGCCGTGTCGCTTGTCTCCGCCGGCATGGGCCTTGCTCCTGTCACCATGTCGCCGCTGACGGCGCGGCTCGCCGAAAGCTACGACTGGCGCATGGTGCTGACCATCATGGCAGCGCTTGTCGCCGTCCTGACGCTGCCGGCATCCATGCTGCTCGCCCGCCCCCCGGCAACCCAGCACGCAGCGATGTCGCCTGCCGGTGATATAGCACCGGATGCCGGCATGACGGTAAGGCAGGCGATCGCCTCGCCCCAGTTCATCGTGCTGGTCGTCACCAATTTCTTCTGCTGCGCCACGCATTCCGGTCCGATCTTTCACACCGTCAGCTACGCGCAGATCTGCGGCATATCGGCGATTGCCGCCGTATCCATCTATTCCGTCGAGGGCATTGCCGGCATGGCTGGCCGAATCGGCTTCGGCGTGTTGGGCGACCGTCTGGGTGCGAAGCGCGTCCTCGTGGGCGGGCTTCTGGCGCAGGCCTTCGGTGCGCTCGCCTACGCCTTTGTCGGCCAGCTTGCGGGCTTCTACGCGGTGGCCGTGCTCTTTGGCTTCATCTATGCCGGGATCATGCCGCTCTATGCCGTGCTGATCCGCGAGAACTTCCCCATGAAGATGATGGGAACGATCATCGGCGGCACCTCCATGGCCGGCAGCCTCGGCATGGCGACCGGGCCGGTTCTGGGCGGCTATATCTATGACGCCACCGGCGGCTACGCGACCATGTACATCACCTGCTGGATCCTCGGCCTCATGGCCTTCCTCGTCGCCATGACCTTCCGGCCCTTCCCGAAGACCTTCGTCTCCAGCCCCTCGGCTGCATGACTGGGCCTGCGCCGGAAAAATCGAAGGATCGTTAAACTTGTAACGATCCTTTTCAGCGCGTCTTTGTTCCTCGCGCCTAAAACTGCGCTCAGGAGACGGGCGAGAGCAGAAGAAGAAACGCCAGACATCGCCGTTCTCCCGGGAGAATTCAGCGATGCATGTTTCAGGCTCCATGCCCCCCTATTTTCCGGAAGGCCGCAAGATCCAGGCGAATAACGGCGCCATGAATCTGCAGGCCGCCGCCGCCAATCGCGCCGCCCAGCACCACGACACCCCCTATTATCACGACGGTTACAGCCTGCTGTCGCAGATGCTGGAAATTGCCGCCAATCCGAAGGCGCCGGGCACGGGCGTGCCGTTTCAGGTCGCACACACCGCCTACCAGGAACATCTGAAGCTCGGTCCGTCGACCGCGTTCAAGTAACGCCGGGTCGGCGACGAAGATTTGGATGAAAAAACGACAGATACATAAAATTCTAGCTTTCCAATTGAACATAAATTCGAGTTTGAGCGGTAAAAATACAGTCGAAACATAGACACGAAGAAAAGCAGGACACATCGACGGGTAGATGTGGACGGCTTCATCAAAGCAAGACTTGCCCGGTAAAAAGAAGGCAACCCATTAGCTGTCGCGACCCTGAATAAACGGGTCAAGCGTGGTCAAAAGAAAGGTCTGTAATGCGTATTTCCCAGAACACCGCAAGCGCCGCCGCCTACACCCCTGCTGCCGCCGCTCCCAAGGGTCGCGAGTTGAGCGAGACCCAGCAGAGGGTGCAGGCGCAGCTCGCCCACAACAAGCAGCAGGCCAAGGTTGACGCTGACAAGCTCGCCAAGGTCTCCGGCAAGCCGGTTGCAAACGATACCGCCAAGGCCGGATCTGCCGCCTCCCAAGCCGGCGGTGCAGCTGCCGGAACGACCGCCCCGACGACGTCCACCAAGGCCGCCGCCAACGCCAAGAGCGCTGAAACCACGGACACGCAGGCCGCACAGAAGAAGCCGGCCAAGCCGCAGACCGTTTTTGAAAAGCAGCACGCTCACAACCAGTCCATGGCGAAGATCCACGCCGCCATGCTGGACAAGGTTGCCAAGCCTGAAGCCGCCAAGACCGCCGCCGCCCAGCCGTCGGCCGCTGCTGCCCAGGCCGCCACCGCGAAATACATGGAAAATAGCGGACAGGCCACGGGTTCGACCACGACCCACTTCCGCGCCTGAGCTTCGGGCCAAGGGGGCATCCGAACGCAGAGCGGCGACCCAAAAGGTTGCCGCTTTTTTCGTTGTCTGCCGATGCGTCAGAGCTTCGGCGCGTATTCCGCGCCATCGACCGCACCCGGACGTCCCTCAAGGAACAGGTCGCTCACGCGCGGTGCAGTCCTGGCAATCGTCTTGCCGCCCTTGATGACGAAGAGCCGGTTGGCCTTGAGCCTCAGCGCTTCGGCCGTATCGCGCGCCTGCAGGATGACGAAATCGGCCTTGGCGCCCGTCTCGATCCCGTAACCCTCAATGCCCATCGTCTTCGCCGAATTGACGGTCAGGCATTCGAAGATTTGTCTCTTGTCCTCGATGCCGGCCATCTGCGCCACATGGATCGCCATGTGACCGACCTCCAGCATGTCGCCGGAGCCCATGTTGTACCAGGGGTCCATCACGCAATCATGCCCGAAGGAGACGTTGAGACCTGCTTCCAGCAGCTCCTTGACCCGCGTCATGCCGCGCCGCTTCGGATAGGTGTCGTGGCGGCCCTGCAGCATGATGTTGATCAGCGGATTGGGGATGACATTGATCTTCGCCTCGGCGATCAGCGGAATGAGCTTCGAGACATAGTAGTTGTCCATCGAATGCATCGAGGTCAGATGCGAACCGGCGACGCGCCCCTGCAGGCCGAAGCGCACCGTCTCCGCCGCCAGGCGTTCGATATGGCGCGACATCGGATCATCGGTCTCGTCGCAATGGATATCGACCGGCAGGCCGCGCTCGGCCGCAATCCGGCAGAGTGCCGCCAATGATTGCCCGCCCTCGTCCATCGTCCGCTCGAAATGCGGAATTCCGCCGACGATGTCGAGACCCATGTCGAGCGAACGCTCGAGCGACTTCACGCCATCCGCCGCGCGATAATACCCATCCTGCGGGAAGGCGACGAGCTGCAGGTCGATATAGGGCTTCACCCGTTCGCGCACCTCGATCATCGCTTCGGCCGTCACCAGCCGGGGATCGGATGTGTCGACATGGCTGCGGATATAGAGAAGCCCCTGGCTGACCGCGAGGTCGCAATAGCGCAGCGCCCGCTCGACAAGAGCTTCCTTCGTCAGCATCGGCCGAAGCTCGCCCCAGAGCTGGATGCCCTCGAGCAACGTGCCCGACACATTCATGCGCGGCAGCCCGAGCGACAGCGTCGCATCCATGTGGAAATGCGGATCGACGAAGGGCGGCGAAACGAGCCGCCCGGTCGCATCGATGACCTCGCCCGCCTCCGCCGTAATCCCAACTTCGACAGCAACGATCTTGCCGCCGCTGACGGCGATATCGATGCCGGAGCGGCCATCGGGAAGGTTGGCGTTTTTGATGAGGAGATCGAACATGGGCGGGATACTCGTATGATGGAAGGGAGACATCGAATGTTTGCGATGCACGCGCCCGCGTCAAGCCTTCCCAAAGACTTGCCCCGCCTCCTCCAACGGCTTAAAGCCCAGCCATGCTGATCCTCGACAACATCATCTCCGATCGCGGCTCCAAATACGCCGTCTCCGGCGGACCGTGCCGCTCGGCGGCGGAAGCAAAAGCCTTTATCGACGAGCTGAAGCAAACGAAGAAATTCGCCAAGGCGACGCATAACAGCTGGGGCCTGATCTGCGGCGACGGTCCGCTCAAGAACGATGACGGCGAAAGCGGCGCGGGCGCGATCATCGT
Organism: Hyphomicrobiales bacterium; assembly: GCA_900467685.1. Classification (GTDB taxonomy): domain Bacteria; phylum Pseudomonadota; class Alphaproteobacteria; order Rhizobiales; family Rhizobiaceae; genus Ensifer_A. The sequence goes on along the minus strand of UBQX01000001.1, from coordinate 44,937 downwards.
TCGCATGCTGGAGCGCGAGGAGCTTTCCGATCACATCGTCGTCGTGACGCGCTGGTATGGCGGCAAGCATCTCGGCGGTGATCGCTTCCGCCATGTGACGGATGCCGTGCGCATCTATCTCGATGCGCTGAAAGCCTGAAAGCACGTATGAAAAAAGGGCGGAACCGAAGTCCCGCCCTCCTGTTCACTCAAGCCACCTTGGCAGCCCGCGCAGCCTTCTCGGCCGCCTTGCGCTTCACGTCCGGCGGTGTCGCCTCGTCCGCCAGCGACGACAGCGCCTCGGCCAGCGTCATCGGCGTCTGGTTCTGCGAGCCGAGACGGCGGATGTTCACGGTCCGCTCTTCCGCCTCGCGCTTGCCGCAGACCACGATGACCGGAACCTTGCCAACGGAATGTTCGCGGACCTTGTAGTTGATCTTCTCGTTGCGGAAATCGGTCTCGACATGGAGACCGGCATCGCGCAGCAGCTCTGCCACTTCACGACCGTAATCGTCCGCCTCCGACGTGATCGTCGCGACGACGACCTGCACCGGCGCGAACCACAGCGGCATATGCCCGGCGAAGTTCTCGATGAGAATGCCGAGGAACCGTTCCATCGAGCCGCAGATGGCGCGATGGATCATCACCGGCTGCTGCTTTTCCGAATTGTGGTCGATATAGAAGGCGCCGAACCGTTCCGGCAGGTTGAAGTCGACCTGCGTCGTGCCGCATTGCCATTCGCGGCCGATGGCGTCGCGCAGCGTATATTCGAACTTCGGCCCGTAGAACGCGCCCTCGCCCGGCAGGATGCCGGTCTTGATCCGGCCTTCCGACTGTTCCTCGATGGTTTTCAGAACCTCCATCATGACGCTTTCGGCGCGATCCCAGAGCGCATCGGAGCCGACGCGCTTTTCCGGCCGCGTCGAGAGCTTCACGACCACCTCATGGAAGCCGAAATCCTCATAGACCGAAAGGATGAGCTGATTGATGCGCAGGCATTCCGCCGCCATCTGCTCGTCGGTGCAGAACACATGCGCGTCGTCCTGCGTGAAGCCACGCACGCGCATCAGCCCGTGCAGCGCGCCCGAAGCCTCATAGCGATGCACGATGCCGAATTCGGCGAGACGAATGGGCAGCTCGCGATAGCTCTTGAGCCCATGCTTGAAGATCTGCACATGGCCGGGGCAGTTCATCGGCTTCAGCGCAAAGACGCGGTTGTCCGCTTCCTTGTCTTCCGGATGCGTGAACGCATAGGCCGATTTCACCGCGAACATGTTTTCCTGATACCAGCCCCAGTGACCGGAGGTCTCCCAGAGCGAAGCATCGAGCACCTGCGGCGCATTGACCTCCTCATAGGTGCCGGCAAGCCGGCGGCGCATATAGGCCGTCAGCGTCTGGAACATGCGCCAGCCCTTGGAATGCCAGAACACGACGCCCGGCCCCTCTTCCTGGAAATGGTACAGGTCCATTTCGCGGCCAAGCTTGCGGTGATCGCGCTTTTCCGCCTCTTCCAGAATATGGAGATAGCGGTCGAGGTCTTCCTGCTCGGCCCAGGCCGTGCCGTAGATGCGCGTCAGCATCGGATTGTTCGAGTCACCACGCCAATAGGCGCCGGCCACCTTCATCAGCTTGAAGGCCGTGCCGATCTGCCCCGTGGAGGCCATATGCGGCCCGCGGCAAAGGTCGAACCAGTCGCCCTGATAATAGATCTTGAGGTCCTGGCCCTCCGGGATCGCATCCACCAGCTCGACCTTGTAGCCCTCGCCCTTGTCGGCAAACACCTGTTTCGCCTTCTCGCGCGACCAGATTTCCTTGGTGAACGGCTTGTTGCGGGCAATGATCTCCTTCATCTTCTTCTCGATCTTCGGCAGATCTTCGGTCGTGAAGGGTTCGTTTTTCGCAAAGTCGTAATAGAAGCCGTTCTCGATCACCGGCCCGATCGTCACCTGCGTGCCGGGCCAAAGCTCCTGCACGGCCTCGGCCATGACGTGCGCGGCATCGTGGCGAATGAGCTCCAGCGCGCGGGCATCGGTCCGCGTCACGATCTCAATCTTGCCGTCAACGACCGGGTCCGAAAGATCGCGCACCACGCCATCAATGGCGACCGCAATCGCCTTCTTGGCCAGCGACTTGGAAATCGATTCCGCCACATCCTTGCCGGTCGCGCCGGCATCATAGGAACGTACGGAACCATCGGGAAATGTCAGGGAAACAGCCATATCAGGTCTCCTTTATCCAGTCCCGCCTACGAGCGCGGGTGGAGGTGGTTAGGGCGACGCGGGGCGCATGGCCGAGGGCGTCGCGGGAAGTGCGCGGTATAAGGGGATTTGGGGGGATTGGGAAGCTTTACTTGTGAATAAGCCTCTCGATAACAACTGAAAGCAGCAGAAGACGCTTGAAATTTTAGCCTCAGAAAAAATAACCTCAGATTGAAAAATCTTACATACATCGCGCTTACGGATAGTGAACCAATGAACGATATCGTGCCAAGCATAAATTCCAATGACGAGAATGTCGTTATCAATATACCTAAATCAAAATTATCCGATTTTCTTGGCGGCGTTCTCAAGATAAAGAGACGAATTCAAAGAAGATACGACTTTATATTTGATATATACAAAGATGACGTAATAAACATAATTGAAATTATTGAATATCGAATAAAGGAGCAAAATCCATCAATACTTGCAGACATCAGTGTCACCGTGCTCTTTAATGACGGCTCCTCCCGTGAGTACTCAAGTAAAGAACTCTTCATCGCGATGGAAGATAATATCTCAGCCACATCGGTAGCTATAATTATTGAGTTTTCATATTTAATTAGCTTCGCACAAGAGGAGACCCCCACAAAACAAGAGATCACAGTTTATATAAATGCAAAATATCCGAACAGTATATGGGCGGTAGGGGCGAAGGATGCCGATCCAGTTCTTTCAATATTAGTGGAATCGAATAGATTCACTTGGGCAGAGGATGTAATAAATCATTTTACTAATTACTTGGAGGGAAGATTCAAGAAGCGAAATATTTTTTCTGTATACATTTCACGTGTGTATGAGTCAAAAACGTTCTCTTTGTTTTTTATGCTGATAACGTCAATTTTTCTGATTACTATGCTGACAAATTTCTTTGCGGAAAGCGTAATAGAACTCAGAAAAAGTGAGATTTATAGCAGCATTTTGAACCAAGATACCATCTCATCCGCAAACAAAAAACTCAACATTCTCCTGCAACGAGGATTAGACGTCCAAAATCCATTTTCAAATTGGAAGAGAGATGTCAATTATATAATATATTCTTTGTCATATTTTTTCATACTAGTAGTTTTACCACTATCATTCGTAAATATCTCAAAGAGATGCTATGTTTCCATTGGCAAAACCTCGGAGAAAAAGAATGCAGACAGAAAGAAGAAGATCGGATTATTGATGAATACCTATATTTTTGGCGCGATTTTATCGGTGTTTTTGAGCGTTTTTGCAAATTACATTTGGTCAAAAATCGAATATATTTTTACAAATTAGTTGCATGCGCTACTTTCCTATTTATTACTCGCTGGCGCGATGGATATCGCTCACTGGATGCCGGCTCAAGTCCGGCATGACGGAGGCTGCGGTCAAGGGCGCTCCCCTCTCTTGGAATTTCTAATGCTTAGCCTCTGGCTAAACATAAGAAATTCCTTTCTCCCCCACCTAGGGGGAGATGGGAGGACGAGGCGCCGGCACCCTCCAGTCTCCCCCCTGGTGGGGGAGAAAGCAAAATCACGGTCTTAGCCGCAGGCTAAGTCGTAGATTTTGCAAGTGAGGGGGTCTGTTGGTGTAACCCGCAAGAACACATGGCACTAAGCGGGAATGTCCGGGATTAAATGGGAAATCGTGGGAAGTGCTTGGAGAACATGGCGTTGAGCGGTGCAGGCCAGAAAATAACGGCATCACAGTGCGCAAGATCAGTTGGCAATGAGCGGCCAGAAAACGCATCATCGGGTGGCCACCGGTTCGAGCTTTACGGCGGTGCCGTATGCCGCGACAAACAAGATCGAACCGCCTGATCCGCCGCTCGTCGAGATCTGATTATATTCGATCCGGGTGGAAATCACAGCGTCGGCGCCAAGCGCAAAAGCTTCGCGCTTCAGCTGGGCCAAGGCCTCCTCACGCCCATCCTTAAGCGCATTCTGAATCGTGTTGCTGCGACCGCCGAACGTATCGCGCCAGTTATTGGCTATATCCTTCAGAATATTGAGCCCATAGCCCACTTCGGCGGCCAAAATGCCCACCTCTTCAGCAACTTCTCTACCCGCGATCAGATGAGAAGTCGTAAGCTTGATGACGCTCGCCTGCCGATTAAGCTGGGTAAGACGCTCTTCATCAGTCAATGGCCGTTCCAGCTTACCGCCAGATGCCAACTCAGCCTTATATTTCGCGATCGCCTCCTCTTGCTCCTGGCAACGTTTGCAAAGTCCATCGCGCAGCTCAAGAAAGCCGGTATTATAACCGCAAGCTCTGCATTTCATTGATTAATCCTCAAATTGACCGACCGTACCACGCCACCCGGCCGGCCACGCGGAGGCGGTCGGCATCGGCCTCGGAGAACTCTTCAGGAGGATAGCGTTCATTGTCGCTGGTGATCAGGACGGTCCCGTTGAGGCGGCGCTGCGCGCGTTTCACATAGACATCGTCATCGCGCACGAGGACGTAAAGCGCTTCATTGCGGATTCGGCGAACTGAGACATCGACGAGAAGCAGGTCTCCCGAACTTAAAGTCGGCTCCATACTATCCCCGGAAACCGTCAAAATCCTTGCATTTGAAGGATTTACGCCTGCAGAACGCAAGAATTCCCGCGGAAAAGCCATCATTTGCATGGGCGTTTCACTGTCGTTGTGCGCGCCGTCACCAGCTGATGCCTTAAGTCCATAGTGATTTGCATACCTATGAAGCGCCTCCTGCCAGAGGCGAACCACAAGGACCCATCATGACCAAGAGCAGTATCCCCGACGACCTGCCGGAAAATCCGGACAAGCACGACATTCTGGCGCTCGTTCGCCGGCGCGGCATGAGCCTCTCCGGCATTGCACGCGACGCCGGTCGTCATCCGTCCGTGTGCGCCCATGGCATTGCCAGGCGCAACATGAACGGCGCGAAAATCATTGCCGATGCACTCGGCATTGACTTCGAACGACTTTTCCCTGGTTACCGCAACTATGCTCACAACAGTGATGCAAACCTTAGCCTGAAAAATCAGGATTCGTCACGTCAAAAGCGCCCCTCGCATGTGGACGAAAGGGCTGCTTGAAATGATCAATCATCAAGTTCTCCCGTCCGAGCAACCGCAGGCAGTCACCCGTAACTTCGTCCCGCTCGCCGTGATTGCAGCTGTGGTCCTTGCCGCATTGCTCGCCGCCATCTTCACGCTCCCCTACGTCTCCGGCGCCAGCCTCGAAGTTATCGCCGCCGTCGTGATCGGCATCTGGATCGGCATGTGCTTCCTCGCCGCTGCGCTTCTGGCGCTTCCCCGCGACTGAGCAGCGGAACGCGATCGCGACCGCTGCCCTTGAAACTGCATTTCAGGATCATTCACATGCGCATTGAAGACATCAAAATCAGCCAGATCGACATTCCCGCCGGCGGGCGCGTCGTCGATCCCACCTTCGCCCAAGCGCTCGGCCTCGACATGGTCACGAAGGGCCAGCAGACGGCTATCGACGTCATCGAGATCAAGGAACATTTCTCGAAGGAAGAGCCCCGCTATCGCCTGATTGCCGGCCGCACCCGCGTTGCCGGTATGACGCTGATGAATGGCACGACCATTCGCGCACAGGTCTACGAGCCCGGCGAGTTTGCCAGCGAAGCCGCCATCAAGCTTGCCGAAATCACCGAGAACTTCATGCGTCGGGAGCTGACCGTGCTCGACCGCGCCTATGATGTCGCCGCCTGGCGCGACATCTACGAGGCGACACAAGGCGCGGTAAAGCCGGGCAAGAAATCAATTAGTCGCAAACTTGCAACTAATTCAGACGATGAGCTGATGGCGTTGAGTGCGCAGTTTTCCGGTAGTTTCACAGAGGCGTCGACTGCAGCATTTGGACTTTCTCGCGATGCCGTCTTCCGCTCCCTCAAGATCGCTCGCATCACGGACGATGTCCGCAGGGCAATCTCGCTCCACAAGATCGCGAATAATCAGTCGGAGCTGCTTACGCTTTCCGCCGAGACGGCCGATAGGCAATTGCTGATCGCCAATCTGCTGACGTCCAATCTCCCCGCCGTCTTAACCGTCGCTGATGCGATCGCCATGCTGGATCATGTCCCGCGGGCCGAACCTCCGGCGCCGTGGTCGAGGGTTTCCGACAGCTTCCAGAAGCTTCCAGAGGCGGCCAAGCGTCGCGTCATCGAGGAGAATTGGGACTTCATCGAGGCCATGCTGGCTGAGCGGAAGGCCGCCTGATGAGCCGCCGCCGCGACACGATTACGCCTGATCTCTTCGCCTGGTCGCCGCCGAAGGTTTCGGCCGGCTATGGCGAAGACGTGACTGGTCGCGGTGCACTCGACAACCGCATTTCGCGGACCATCAGCCGGGCGATGAAGGACGCGAAGGAACGCGGTCTTGGCCGCGCCGATATCGCCCGCCGTATGACCGAGTTTCTCGGTCGGCCGATCACCGAGGACATGCTGAACAAATGGGCCTCGGAAGCTGCCGACAGCAACCGCATTTCGCTCGATGCCTTCATCGCGCTGATCGATGCGACCGGCGCGCATGACCTGATGGGGCTTGTGACATCTGGCTTCGGCTTCGTGGCCGTGCCTGAGAAGTACAGCGATCTGATCGAGCTGCACCTGATCGAAGAACATGAACGCGACGTCGTCGCCAGACGGCAGGCGCTGGAAGTCAAATTGAGGGCAAAACGTTGAGCAAGGTCTCCCTGAAAAGCCAAGTCGCGGCGATCGAAACGTTCCTTCGGTTGAACGTTCGGATCGATGCCGGTTCCAGAGGCACATTGCACCGGGAACATATGCAGGCGGCGCTCGATAGCCTCAAGTGGCTGGAGCGGAACGAAGAGAAGATCAAGGCAGCGCTGGGAGGCCGCTCATGAAGGAGTGGATGAGCGCCAAGGAAATTGCTGCAGAGCGCCTTCCGCAAGTTCCGGAGACAGAAAGCGGCGTTATTCGCCTCGCGGAACGCTCCGGCTGGAATGACCACCCCTATGCTCGCAAGCGCCAGGCGCGCGGTGGCGGCATGGAATACAAGTTCCTCCTCCTACCTGTCGCCGCGCAGATCGCCCTGATGCAGCGCTATCGGAAGATCGGTGGCGACACGCTGCCGGAGGCAAGGGCCGAACCGATGCTTGCGGCAAACCTGCCTGACAAGGCGCGCATCGAGCGCGACGCCCGTCTTGCCATCCTTGCCGTCTACGACGACTTCCTGAAAGGCATCCGGGCACACAGCCGCGCACCGAATACCGCGCTGAACCTTTTCTCGGTGAAGTACAATAACCGTTCCCTCCAGGTCGCAGCCTGGGTGCGCGATGTCATTCCGTCGATCAGCCCGCGCAGCATCATGCGCTGGCGCGCTGCAGCGAAGAATGGCGCCGACAAGCTCGCTGTCGATCGCTCCAAAGGGCGCAAGGGCAGCGGACTTCTGGAAACGGCCAATGGTGGCAAGGTCAAGGCCTTCATCCTCGGCCTCATTGCCCATGCACCCCACCTTTCAGGCAAGCAGGTTCTCACCCAATGCCGCGCCGAGTTCGGCGATACCTTGAAGGTGACTTCGAAGGGCGTTGAAACTGACATTGGCATGCCCGCCGAGCGGACATTCCAGCTGTTCCTGAAGACGTTGAAGGTAACCCACAAGGTCGAGCTGCTGAAGCTGACCAATCCGGACGCCTATCGGTCGCATATGTTGCCATCCGGCACGAACATGCTTTCCCATATCACTGATCCGAACGCCCTCTGGCAGATCGACGCCTCGCCGGTCGATGCGCTCTGCACCGATGGGCGCCATTCGGTCTATGTCTGTATCGACATCGCGACCCGGCGCATGGTCACCTATGTTTCGAAGACGCCCCGCGCCTCCGCCGTTGGGCTGCTGACACGCAAGGCAATCCTGGTGCTCGGCAAGCCGGAGGGTATCAAGACCGATAACGGCTCGGACTTCAGGGCGCAGGAAATACGGCGCCTCTTCGATGCTCTCGGCATCGAGATCGATGTCTCTGACGCCTACAGCCCAGCGCAAAAGGGCCATGTCGAACGTGCGATCAAGACATTCCAGCATCAGTTCGCAGCACTTCTGCCCGGTTATGTCGGCCACAACGTCACAGATCGCAAGGCGATCGAAGACCGCAAGAGTTTTGCCGATCGGCTCGGCCAGGACACGGCGGAAGCCTTCGGCGTTTCGCTCACGGGCGCCGAGCTGCAGAGACTTTCGGACGAATGGTGCCAGAACGTTTATGCCCATGCGCCACATGCCGGCCTGGACGGCCTGTCACCGTTCCAGAAGGCCGCACAGTCGCGCAATCCGATCCGCACGATCGACGCCCGCGCGCTCGATGTTCTGCTGATGCCCGTGCCACGCCGTAATGGCATCCGCACGATCACGAAGTTCGGCGTCCGCGAAGATGGCCATTTCTATCGTGATGGCTGGATGATGCCCGGCGACGATGTCCTCTGCCGCATGGACCCGAACGACAAGGGCAAGATGTACCTGTTCGAAGTGGATGGCGGCAAATACCTTGGCGAAGCCATCTGCCCCGAGCTTGCCGGCATCCATCCGGAAACCTTCGAAAAGGCCCGCAAGGAACTCAACAGCCAGCTGCTCAAGGAGCGCGTCGATCCGATCAAGCGCGAGATCGCCAAGATTGTGAAGGGTCCGTCCCTCATCGAGAAGGCTCTGGACGTTGCCCGGCGCGATGTTCCCAACGTTGTCGCGCTGCCGAAGCGCGCCGAGGAGCACTCCACGCCGCAGATCGCAGCCGCCCTCGATGTCATTACCGCACCGCAACCGCTGCATGAGCCGAAGCCGCTGGCCGACAAGGTCGCGGATCTGCACGAGGCGATCAAGCGCGAGCACGAATTCCGCGCCACATCGAAGGTCGTTCATCTCGATCCGGATGCGATGCTCTCGGAGCCAGCCCGACTGTTCAAGTGGGCGCTCTCGATCGAGGACAAGATCGCCGCCGGCACAGTTCTCGACGATGCAACCGCCGGCAAGCTGACCCGCTTCCAGGCGACCGCTGATTATCAGGCGATGAAGGATTTCATGAAGGATTTCGGTCTCGAAAACACGCTCAGAACTTTCTGAGCGTGCCCCGAGACTGAAGAGAAGCGCCCCTGCCAGGGCGCATCAAAACAAGAGCAGGAGCAGAAATGACGAATTCAGAAGTTAAAGTCAATGCGGGCGATACCGCGCCGATCAAGAACGTGGCCGCATGCCTGGGCCTGATCAGGCAGCTGCAGAACCGCAACCCGCTGCAGCCAAACCTTGGCGTGTTCGCCGGCTTTTCGGGCTACGGCAAGAGCGTCGCGGCGCTCTACAGCCAGAACAAGACCGGTGCTGCCTATGTCGAAGTCTCCGACACCTGGAACCGCAAGAAGCTGATGTCGTCGATCCTGACCGAACTCGGCCAGTATTCGCCGCGTGGCACGCTCTCCGACATGGAAGACGAGATCATCGGCAGGCTTGCCCGCCAGCCCACGCGACCGCTGATCATCGACGAGGGCGACAAGCTCGTCGACAAGAACCTGATCGAGCTGGTGCGCATGATCGCCAAGAAGTCCAATGTTCCGGTCCTCCTGATCGGCGAGGAGAACTTCCCGGTCAAGCTGGAACGCGCGGGCGATCGCTTCCGCGATCTCGTCCTGGTCATGGGCTATGCCCAGGCCTGCGACCTCGACGATACGAAGACGCTGGCGCGCACCTTCTATCCGCAGATCCGTATGACGGAAGAGCTGCTCGAAGAGGCCCGCCGTCGCGCTGAGGGCCGCGTCCGCCGCATCGGCAATACGCTGCACGCGATTGCCGCCTTCGCCTCGGCGCGCGGCTGGGAGGAGATCAATCTCGATCAGTTCACCGGCCGTTATTCGGAAGGCAAGCTGCCGTCCCGTCGGGAGGCCGCGTGATGTCCATGCAGCTGCACCTGACCATGAAGAAGGGCAAGATGCCCCTGCGCGGCGAGGACTATCTCTGGTCGCTGATGATGGAACGTCACGATGCCGACCAGACCTTCACGGTTGCCGATATCCGCCTCAAGTCCTCGGCCGCCGAGCCGACGGTGCGGGAGTTCATCGGACGCCTGCTCCGGGGCGGCCTCATCAAGGGCGTCCCGACGCCGCCTGTCCAGAGCTATCGCGTCGCCAAGCCACAGGCCGAAACGCCGCGCGTTCGCAAGGATGGCTCGCTCATCGAAAGCGCCGGCGCTGCGCAGTGCATGTGGAATGCCATGCGCACCGCGTTTCGCACCGGTTTCGACGCGATCGACCTCGTGAGCTTTGCCTCAACCGATGATGTTCCGATCACGCTGGGCACGGCTCAAGGCTACATCAAGAGCCTTTCCAAGGCAGGCTATCTGCTCAAGCTCACCAATGGGTCGAAACCGACACAGATTTGGCGGCTCGATCCGTCCATGAACACCGGGCCCCGCGCGCCGATGCTTCTGAAGACGAAGCTCGTCTTCGACCCGAACCGAGGCGACATCATCGGCGCGGCCGAGGCTGAAGAGGTGCTGGCATGAACGCGCCTCTGAAAAAGGACAATGTCGTCACGGCGGTTGCCGCATGGGGCGATCCCGCTCCGGACTGGATCATCGTGCTGGCCGAGGCCTGCAACATGGAAAGCCAGGCTGCCGTTGCCAAGCGCATCGGCTACTCGTCCTCGACTGTCTCGCAGGTGCTTTCCAACAAGTACCAGCTCGGCGATATCGCGAAGTTCGAACAGACGGTGCGCGGCGCCCTGATGGCCGAGACTGTCGATTGCCCGATCATCGGCGACATGACCCGCGACGTCTGCCTCAACTGGCAGGCGCGGCCGTTCTCGACGACGAACTCCAACGCAGTGCGTATGTATCAGGCCTGCCGTCAGGGATGCCCGCATAGCCGGCTTAAGGCGGGAGATCAGTCATGAGCACCGAATTCCCGCTGATGACCAGCCTTGCAATCCTCGCCGCCGCCGTGCGCTCCAGCGCGATCGACAATGCCACGCTGGCGGAATCGCTCGACCAGATGGCAAGCGTCGTTGGCCGTACGGAGCTGGAATGCCTCGCGCACCGTCGGATGAACGAGACCCGGAGGCTTCATCGCGCTCTTGAAGATCAGGCGATGAAGAAGCTGCACGAAATGGGCTCGATCCCTGAGACCGCGCCCTTCCAGCCCATCAAGACCGCGCAAGACCTGAAGGCGGACAACGTCACGCCCTTCCGGCCGCGCGGGCCTGAGAAGACTTGAGACCCAAGGAGACCAACATGCTGAGCGATAGCCTGAGACAGATGCGTGAAGCGGTCCTGACCGGAGCCTACAAGCTCGACACGGCCGGGCTGCAGCTCGCTCTCAAGGCCTACGAGATGGAGGCGCGGAACATGGAAAACCGCCTCGAAGTCCTCACGGGCACTCAGCATGTTCCTCTCGACGGAATGCTCATCGGCAAGCCGTCTCCCGTCATCGAGCTGGGAGGCCAACGCCGATGAGAGCGCGCAGTTCGTCAGCTCCAGACATCGAGCGCATGGCGATCGCCGTGGCCGACGAGGTGATGGAGCAACTCCATCTCCTCGTGCGCCAGGCCGTCATGCGGGAGGTCGCCGAAGAGCTGGCTGATCAGCGTGAGCAGCTCGCCGAGGAGCGCGCCCGCCTGGAGCGGATGGCGCAGGCCAAGGACACGCCGCTCAAGCCGACCCGCGACCTTGTCAGCGCCGCCGGCCGCGCCTCGAAAGCCTCGGCCGTGATGCTCAAGGCGAGGTTTACCCCGACAGAAAAAAGCGCCCGCCAGGCGCTCGACAATGCACTTTCCGACCTGCGTACCGCCTACCACCAATATGCACTTTTGATGAACTTGAAGGGAAATTGAACATGGCCACGAAGCGACTGGCACGAACCTACAACGTGCCGCAGAACCGCGAAGAATGCGACCAGATGATCCGCGATCTCGGCACTGTCCGACGCGATCTGCTGCGCCTGGAAGCCGACATGAACGACCAGCTCGCAACCGTGAAGGCGGATTACGAGACGAAGGCGCAGCCGCTTAAGGACAAGGCCGATGAGCTGTTCTCCGGCATTGAGACCTGGTCTGAGGCAAACCGCGCCAAGCTGACCAACGGCGGCAAGGTGAAGTTCGCCGAGTTCGGCAGCGGGCTTATCCGCTGGCGTCAGCGTCCGGCCCGCGTCGTTATCCGCAGCGTCGATGCCGTCATCGAGAGCCTGAAGGAACTCGGCCTGACCCGTTTCGTCCGCGTCAAGGAAGAGGTCAACAAGGATGCGATCCTCGACGATCCCGACGCCGTTCGCGCCGTCAAGGGCATCTCGATCGGCTCGGCCGGCGAAGACTTCGCCGTCGAGCCTCATGAGCAGGAACTTGCGAAGGAAGGTGCGTGATGGCGACTTTCTTTTTTGACATCACGCAGCGCGTGAGGGTGGATATCGACGAGACGAAGTTCACGCCGGAGCTGATGGACGAGTTCAACCAGTCCATCAGTGACTACGGTCACGGAGAGGAAGCGCTGGTTCAGCATGCCGAGCATATCGGGCGGCTCTCCGTTGTCGGGCTGGTCGATATCGTCCCTCGTTCGTTCGTCGAGGGCTACGGCTACTGCGACGAGGCCGGCATCTCCGCCACTGTCCAGGAGGACTATTTCCAGCAAGAGCGGGTTTTCCCGCAGGCAGGTGCGTGATGGCGATCCTCAATTACGATCCGAACCTCTTCCGGAAGTTCCACAAGAAGACCGTCAAACTCATCTTTGGCCTTTGGGAATATCGGCTTGAGACTACCGTATATGCGACCGGCAATATCATGGGTGCTGATCTGATCGAGTTTGCCGTCGAGAAGGCCTATGCCCTCTTGGAGACCAACGATTATGGCTCTCCGAAGCTGATCATGAAAAACGAGGCCGGAGAGACCTTGCTGGTCGAGCAGGATGACGACGAAGCTGACGGCGAAGATTGGCTCAAGAAAATGTTGGTCTCGGCCGAGATCGTTGCGATCGAGGCAGAGAAAAAGGCAGGTGCTGCATGACCAGCCTCGCCAAACTCATTGACATCATCGACACCCGCGCCGGCGAGATCGAAATCGCCTTCCAGGATCCTGCCAACAGAAAGGGCATCATCGATCGCGTCAACGATCGCGAGAACGCCTATCGGAACCTGATGGCAGATCTTGCGCGCGATCATCGCGCTAACCACCGCGCCGGCGATCCCCACATCATGACCCTGGCGGGGATCAAGACGAGCTGCACGGCCGGGATATCCGGTTTGATCACTGCCTGGCTGCGCAAAGCGCGCAAGCAGGTCGCTGAAGAAACGGCAGGTGCGTGATGCGCGAGATCCTGATTGTTCCCAATGACCGCCCGCCCGGTCTCGATCCGGGCCCGGCGCCCATGCTGGAATGGATCGAAATTCGGAGACTGGTTGTCGATGACACGTACCAGCGCGAACTGAAGCCGAAGAACTGGACGGCGATCCGCTCGATCGCGGCCGATTTCAAATGGTCGCGCTTTTCACCCGTCTTTTGTGCACCGATCGAGGGCGGACGCTTCGCCATCATCGACGGACAGCATCGCACCCATGCCGCAGCCATTTGCGGCTTCGAAAAGGTGCCGTGCCAGATCGTTCAGATGAGCGTTCAGGAGCAAGCGGAAGCTTTCTCCGCCGTCAACGGCAAGGTGACCAAGGTCACGTCTTGGCAAATCCTGAAAGCGGCTGTCGCAGCCGGAGAACCGTGGGCGCAGCAAGCGGACGGCGCGGCCAGGGATGCTGGCGCAAAGCTCGTTACATCGACGCCGTCCTATAAGGATCGGAAGGCCGGTTGCATTTACAGCCCCAACCAGTTCCGCAAGATCGTTGAGACCTATAGCCGGGAAAAGGTCACGGCCGCGCTGCGCGTGATCCTCGCCGCCGAGGGATATCGCGACGTCGCTGAAATTTGGGACGGGCCGGTATTATGCCCACTCCTGGAAGCCCTCTGTGAAGCGCCCGAGATCCTGAAGAAGGCCGATGCGCACACGGTGCTAGAGGACTTCGATATCTGGAAATCCATCGAAGACATACAGGCTGAAACAAAGCGCCGAATCCGCCTTGCTCTTCCCTACAGTTCAAAGAAGTTGCAGCTGAAGAACGTGCTGCTGAGCCACTTCGATACAAAGGCAGGTGCAGCATGAAAAACGATCTCCTGAAACTGCAGCTCGCCAAGGAAAAGAAGTGCCCGGTTTGTGGCGCCAACCTGTTTCGCGGCCAGCGCTCCAACGAGCTGCGCCGCTACGAATGTGGCTCCGTCTTCGCGGTCTCGGCCCGCGTTGAGGCAATCGTCGCCAGCGATCCTTGCCCGCGCGGCTCCAACGTCCAGGCGTCGCTGCTCACGCAGCTTGCGCTGGGCGGAAAGGCGGTGGCGGCATGACCGAGCGAGAAGCAAAAATCCTGCAGATGCTCGTCCAGGAATACACGGAGAGTGGCCACGAGGTCACCGAGTGCCAGGGCGAGCAGTTCGCCCGGATCACCTATCCGAACGGCAAGGCCATCGCGATGACCGATGTCAGCCTCACGCGCCTTGCCGCACAGATCGACCAAGCTTTGGAAAGGCGAGGCCTATGACCTCATCCATCGCAGCCATCCACGTCGCCAAGCGCGACCTCGGCCTGGACGAGGACACCTATCGCGCGAAGCTTGCCAACATCACCGGCAAGACATCGACCAGGGACATGACCGAGGCCGAGCGTCAGAGGGTGCTGAACGTCTTCCGGTCGGAGGGTTTCAAGCCGAAGGCGGACCGCCGCGGAAACGGCCGGCTGAAACTCTCCGGCCGGTTCGCCGGCAAGCTCCAGGCACTCTGGATTGCCGGATGGAACTTGGGGATTTTCAGGAGCCGCGACGACGCGGCTCTTGAAGCCTTTGTGAAGCGCCAGACCGGCCTCGATGCCGTTCGGTTTTGCCGCGACGTGGAAGATGCGCGCAAGGCGATCGAAGCGCTCAAGGCCATTCTAACCCGCGAGGGAGGCGTAGACTGGACCGTCTACGCGGCACAGCCGCTGCATTATAGCCTAGACGGCTTCCGGATCGCCTTCGCACAGTGGAATAAGCTCCATCGGAAAAAACCTGAGCATTTCTGGCCCGAGGTCACATTCATCAACGGTGGGATTGTTCCGGCTTCCGATCGCGCATGGATCGTCGTCATGAATGAGCTGGGAACCCGCATCCGCGCCGCCAAGAAGTCAGGTGTGCGATGAAGGAAACTGGACGTTACCCCATCGTTTCCGATCATGCAGTCTTGCGATTCATGCAGCGCCGGCACGGCGTCGACATCGAAGCAATCCGAGCGGAGATTAGAGCCGCCGTTGAGACCGGTGTTCGCTATGGCGCGTCCGGCGTCATTGCGGATGGCGTCAAGTTTGTCTTGCGGGAAGAAACTGTTGTCACGGTGAAGAATGCCGAACGTTCGACGAGGAGCGGTCGTCATGGCTGAGCCAGACATCTCGAGTCTCCGAAAGCTGATCGAGACGGCCGAAAACAAGGTCGCGACCCGCCAAAATGAACTGGCGGAGGCTGCTGCCGCGCTTTCGGTCGTCGTCGGCCCTCTTGCCACGGCGCACCGCCTTGCCGAGCTGGCGCTCGAAATGGCCGAACTTGCTGACCTGGAGCGCGATCACTGATGGGCGCGCTTCTTCCTCTCTTCGAAAAAGCCCGTTTGAAGGTGCTTCAAGAGCGCCGCGAATGGCTTTTGGAAGAGCTGAAGAAGCTGCCGCCGCAAAGCCGCAAGCGCGTCGGGATCGAACATCTGCTGCATTCCACGACGGCCGGTATCTTCGCGTCCGAGCGGGATCTCGATCGGCCGGCGCTCGACAGGAGGCAGCGATGAGCGGGTTTCGCATCACTGCCCAGGTGCAGCCCTATGTTGATGCGCTCGGCCTCGATATCGCGGTCGAGTTTCTTCTGGCCTTCGGCGGGACGGAAGTCTACCTCTCGACGCGTCCGCAGGAGCGTTCCCAGGTCGCCGAGCTTGTCGGAGCAGAGGCCGCCATCAAGCTTGCACAGCGGATCGGCTCCGGTCCCTGCCGTGTTCATACAGCCAAGCCTTTTCTTGCTGCGTATTTCCGCTATAAGAAGAAGTGGAGCGTCGTGCAGATCGCGCGCAAGCTTCACGTGACCGATGTGACGGTCCGCAACTGGCTCGGCCCAGCTCCCCAAAATCAGCTCAGCTTCTCGTTCGGCGACTGACCCGCAAATCGTTCTGGGTCAAATCTGCCGCGCGAACCAGACATGATGCCCTCAACTTCAAGGCCTTCAGGCCTGTTTTGTTTCGAGGGTAATCCATGGCCAAGCTCACCGCGCTCGTCACCGCTGCCACGCTGCTTGCGATTGGCGGCGTGAATTCCGCCCAGGCAAAGCTGCACGTCGATATGATCGACGACAACTTGCCCTGGCTGATGGAGCGTTTCGAGATCAACACACCGCTGCGGATCTCGCATTTTCTCGCACAGTGCGCGCACGAGAGCGACAGCTTCAATGCGCTCGAAGAATATGCTTCCGGCCGCGCCTATGAGGGGCGCGCGGATCTCGGCAATGTTCGCCCCGGCGATGGCGTGAAGTTCAAGGGTCGTGGCCTCATCATGGTCACCGGCCGCGCCAACTACCGGAATTTCACCGCCTGGATGCGAACGGTCATCACCGGGTCACCCGACTTCGAAACGCAGCCTGATCTGCTCGACGACAAGGAATGGGCATCCTGGTCGGCGATCTGGTTCTGGACCGTCAAGTCTCTTAACGTCGTCGCCGATCGCGACGATCTGCGTGCTGTCACCAAGATCGTGAATGGCGGTTACAATGGCTATGCCGATCGGGCCGCCAAGCTCGTTCGCGCCAAGGGCATTTTCATCGCGGCGCAGGGAGACATCATCGCCGCGAACCAGAACGCACCTGTGCTGCGGCGTGGCATGAACGGCGAAGCTGTTGGCGACCTGCAGGAGCAGCTGCAGAAGCTCGGCTATTACACGCTGGCGATCGACGAGGATTTCGGCGCCGGCACCGAGGGCGCGGTTATCGCGTTCCAGAAAAAGCAGGGCCTGGTTGCCGATGGTATCGTCGGCCAGAAGACTGCGGCTGTCATCAAGGGCGCGCTGATTGGAGCGGCTGCCTGATGGAAAAGCTCCGCTCCATTGCCCTGCTGATCTGCGGCTTCATTGCACTTGAGGCGCTGAGTGTGCTCGCCGGCATCGGCCTTGGAACCGTGGTGGCGAGCCTGCACTGATGGAAAAGCCGCGTTACTCCGCCTCGAAACGAATGATCTACGGCTCCCTCGTTGCTGCCTGGGGGCTGATCTACATGCTGGCCTATGCTGCCGGCTTCCGTGAATCGGAAAAAGCGATCGCGTTTGCGTCGATCGTCGTCCCTCTCGCCTTCGCGCTTATCGTTGCCCTTCTGGGCGTCCATCGCGGCTTTGGATCGTTGGATATGCGCACCCAGCTCAAGCACGGCCCTTTGGCCCGAGACCAGCCGGGACCGGCGACCCCGGAAGCCGTAACAGACGGGGGCCAGACATGAGCGCACTGTTCGCCGGAATATCCGGCAAGGCTCTTGCTCTTGCCCTCGTCCTTCTCGCCGCCGGCGGTCTTATGATCGGGGCGGCAAGTCTCATCTTCAAGGCATCCGAGAACTTTAAGTCGGTCACAGAGCTGGCGGTGAGCCAGGCGAAGGCCGCCGTCCGCGCCGAGTACGAGGTGCAGATCGCCAAATCCAATTCCGAGGCTAATGCCAGGATCGCGGCCCAGACGCGGGCGATCGTCCAGGTGCAGGCCGAAGCCACAGACAAGATCGCCGAGATCGAGAGAGACAGGGCGGCAGCGAGGAAAGACAATGAAAGCCTACCGAATGGCAGCTCTTGCGGCATCGATGCTGCCCATAGCCGCCTGCTCATCCGCTGATAACCCGAAGCCGGAGATCACCGTGCGCACGGTCTATGTCGCTCCCGATCTACCGCCCGTTGCCGCCGCGCCCGATCCGCAGCTGAGCGACCCGCCGCGCGATCGTGACCTGAAGCAGCAGGAGGCTATCGACTTCTGGAATGTTGATCGCTCGGCCGCGAAAGCCTGTTTCGTCCAGAAGCATGCCGCCGTGGCCGCAATCAGGGGAGCTTCCAAATGATGGAGCGTTGCGACCAGATCGAGCGCGCAGCGCACTACGTCGAGGCAGAGAACGCCCGCATGATCGCCGAGGCGCGTGCCAGCCTGAAAACCTCGGGAACGGCGGATTGCATCGACTGCGGCCGACCGATCGAGCCGAAGCGTCGCGTCGCCATGCCGGCGGCCCGGCGCTGCATCGAATGCCAGAGCCATATTGAGGCGGAGAAGTACCACAGATGATCGATCTCTCCCTCATGAAAGACTGGCTATCCGTTATCTCGACAGGGATGGCTGTGCTCGCAGCGGTTTATGCATTTCTGACCAAGCGAGCTGCGCAGAATACCACCGCTCTCGAAAAGCTGACCGAGAACGTGAACAAGCTGGCGACAGAGACCGACAAGCGCCTCGGCAAGATCGAGGCCGATATGAAGCACATGCCTGATGCAGAGGCCCTCGTCGAACTGAAGCTGGCGATCTCGGAGATGAAGGGAAGTTTCGGCCGCTTCGAAGAGAAAATGACATCCATGTCGCGAACGGTCGTTCGCGTGGAAGAATTCCTGTTGAAGAACGGAAGTGAACGAGGCGATCGATGAGCGATTTCGAGAACTACCTGGCTGAAGACGCGCGTCTCGTCATTCTGAAAGAGCTGGCCATGCAGACGAATGCCAGCCTCAACGAAACGATCCTCGTGAAGGTGCTGGAGAAATTCGGCCACAACCGTTCGCGCGAGTGGGTCCGCACGCAGCTGCGCAAGCTCGGCGAGCTGGGCGCGGTTTCCATCACGGAGGCCGGCACTGTCATGATCGCCACGCTGAAACAGGCCGGGCTCGACCATGTCGAGCGTCGATCCGTCATCGACGGCATCAGCCGCCCTTCGCTCGACAGGTGATCAGATGGCTCGTAAAGGACGCGGTCGCCTCAGTTCCATCCAGCGCCTTCCGCCCGAGGTCAACCATATCGTGACCTGGGCGGCCGGCGAGCTGCAGGACACCAGCCGCACCCAGCTCGAAATCTACCAGGAGTTTTCTGACAAGCTGAACGAGGCGATGGCGGATAGCCGTGGCGAGCTGGATTTCGTCGTGCCGTCCTTCTCATCCTTCAATCGCTATTCGCTTGGCCTCGATGCCATGACGAGGGAGTTGAACGAGACCCGCGAAATGGCCGCGGCGATCGCCGAGACGTTCGATCCGGAGGAAAGCGACAACCTTACGCTGGTCGCAGTCGAAGCGATCAAGTCGGTCATCTTCACGATGATGAGCGCCAAACGCGGCAAGCTCGATACGAAGGGCATCAAGGAACTCGCCGACGCCCTGCGGTCGGCGCTCAACGCACAAAACATCTCGACCCAGCGCCGGCAGAAGGTGCAGGCCGAATTTGAGGCGAAGGCGAAGGAAGCAGTCAGCGCAGTTGCCAAGCAGCGCGGCATGACGGCCGAGACGGCGGATCAGATCCTGACCGAGATCCTGGGCGTGAAAAAATGAGCCTGGAGCTGACTGCGACAGAATGGGCGGAGGCGCGCCGATCGGCGGTTGCCATCATGCCCGATCTCGTGGCCAAGCTCGGGCTCCCGAAGGCGCTGCTCGACTATCAGAGCCATGTCGTGCAGCTGCTTGAAACGGCCGGCATCGAAGTGCTTTTCATCGAGAAGTCGCGACGCATCGGCCTTACCTGGGGATTTGCCGCCTATGCTGTCCTGAAGGCCGCGCGCCAGAAGAAGGCCGGCGGCATGGATGTCATGTACATCTCCTATGCCCAGGACATGACGCGCGAGTTCATCGACGCCTGTGCCATGTGGGCCAAGGCCTATTCGATCGCTTCCTCCGAGGCAGAGGAATTCCTCTTCGACGACGAGACGACGGAAGGCACGAAGTCGATCCAAGCTTTCCGGATTCGGTTTGCCTCGGGCTTCGAAATCATCGGCCTTTCGTCGGCGCCTCGCACGCTTCGCGGCAAGCAGGGTGTCGTCATGATTGACGAGGCGGCCTTCGTCGATAATCTCGCCGAGCTGCTCAAGGCAGCGCTGGCATTCCTGATGTGGGGCGGCCAGGTCGTTGTCTGCTCGACGCACAACGGTTTCGACAATACCTTCAATGAGCAGATTCAGCAGATCCTCGCCGGCAAGCTTCCATACGCCCATGTGAAGATCACCTTCGACCAGGCGCTGCAGGCCGGCCTCTATCAGCGCATCTGCTTTGTCACCGGAAAGACCTGGTCGCCGGAGGCAGAGGCCGAATGGCGCGCCAAGATCTACAAGTTCTATTCGTCGGGCGCCGACGAGGAACTGCGCTGCATCCCATCGGCCAGCTCGGGCAGCTACCTTTCGCTGCCGTTGATCATGGCGAGACAGAAGCAGGACATTCCCGTCGTTCGTTGGCATCCGCCGAAAGGCTTCGTCGATTGGCCGGAAGAGCTTCGCAACGCCGAGGTCGACAAGTTCTGCGAAGACAAGCTGCATCCGCTGCTGCTGCAGCTTAATCCGCGCTGGCGTTCCTGCTTCGGCGAGGACTTTGGCCGCAAGGGCGACTTGACCTGCATTCATCCGCTGCAGATCCGTCCGGATCAGTCGCTGGCGACGCCGTTCATCCTGGAACTGCGAGATGTACCGTTCACGAGCCAGTGGCGCATCTTGAATTACCTCGTGACACGGCTGCCTCGCTTCTCGCATGGCGCGCTCGATGCGCGTGGCAATGGTGCCTATCTTGCCGAGCAGGCCCGGCAGAAATTCGGCGTCTCGATGATCACGGAAGTGCAGCTCTCGGCGAGCTGGTATATCGCGAATATGCCGCGCCTTAAATCGGCTTTTGAAGACGGCATATTCGAGCTTCCCATGGATGACGATATCCGCGCCGACTACAGGCTGCTACAGATGGATAAAGGCGTCGCGAAGATCCCCGACAATAGCAGGACCGAAGGCCAGGATGGGCACGAGCGCCATGGCGACACCGCGATCGCCGGCGCACTGGCCGTCTTTGCCAGCGTCCAGGACGGCGGTGCCGTCGGTATCGGGTCAAACGGCGTGCCCAGGCCGACACAGCAAAGCCTGACCGATTTCGTCGGCATCGATGGCGGCGGAAACCTCCGCGCCGACTTCTCCGCATTTCTGAGGATGTGACATGGCAAACGAAAACACGACCGAGATCGTCACACTCCGAAACGATCCCTATATTCCCGCTTATCAGGCGAACAACGTCCTGCAGCCTTCCGACGACGTTCTCAATAAAATGGGTCGCGGCAAAGGCCATCAGCTTTACGACGAGATCTATCGTGATCCGCATGCTTTCGCTGTTCTTCAGAAGCGCAAGCTGGAAGTTACAAGCCGCGAGTGGATGGTTGAAGAGGCATCGAATAGTCGCCTCGATCGAAAGGCTGCCGATCTCGTTCGCGAGCAATTCAAGCCCCTGATCGACAGCCTGACCCTCGGGCTCATGGGCGCGATCCTGCGCGGGTTTGCCGTTGGAGAATGCGTCTGGGCTTCGGACGGCACCGGATGGGGTTTCGAGAAGATCTCCGTCAAAAAACAGCGCCGGTTCAGATTCGATATCGACGGCAACCTGCGGATCCTCACGCGGGATGACATGCTGCAGGGTATCGCTGCGCCGGATCGAAAGTTTATCGTCCATCGTTATTCCATCGAGGACGATGATGATGACCCCTATGGTGTCGGTCTTGGTTCCGTTCTCTATTGGCCGGCGTGGTTCAAGCGCCAGGCGCTCGCACATTGGCTGCGCAGCAATGAGAAACATGCATCGCCGACGACACTGGCTCAATACCAGGGCGCATACGACAAGACCCGGCAGGACGAAATTGGTGCTGCCCTCACGCAGATGGCAAACGATACGGCTCTCGTCGTGCCGGACAATGTCGCGATTTCATTGCTTGAGGCGAAAAATAGCGGTGGAGCTGACGCTCACGAGGCGCTGAACCGCTATCTCGATGAGTTGATGAGCGAGGCAGTTCTCGGCGAAACGCTGACTACGAACTCCGGCCAGCGCGGCGCCCGTGCGCTTGGCGAGGTGCACAATGAGGTGCGCATCGCGATCGCCAAGGCTGACTCGGATCTGGTCAGCCAGACCCTGCACCGGACGGCCGTGAAGTGGCTCGTCGAGGTGAATTATCCGGGCGCAAAGCCGCCGCAGATCTGGCGCGACTTTTCCGAGAGCGAAGATCTCGACAAGAAGGCGACCCGCGACAAGACCATCTACGATATGGGCTACCGACCGCGCTCCGTCGAATATATCAATCAGACCTATGGCGGCGACTGGGTCGAGGCACAAGCTGCGATGCCGGCGGCAACCGATGTGAACCAGCCGACCGACACAGCTGCGGCCGTCAATGCGCTGTTTGCCGAGGCGTCACCGAGCGGCGAGAGCCAGGCTGCGCAAACGGCAGACGTTCTTTCAGCTCAGCTGGCAACGCTTGCAGATCCGCTGATGAGCGTGATTGGCGATCGCATCAGGCAGGCAGTTGCGCAGTCCGCCAGCTTTGCCGAGCTGGAGACGCGACTGCTGATGCTATCTGGCGAACTGGGTATCGATGATCTCGGCAGTCTATTCAGCCAGGCCATCCAGGTTGCCGCGCTTTCCGGCGCAGAGGCCGCCAAGAATGACGGTTAGCGCCACACAGCTGCCGTTCCAGGAGGCGATCGACTTCCTGAAGGGAAAGGTCAACATGCCCACCAAACGGTGGGATGACCTGCTGCGACCGGCGCAGGCCCGCGCGTTCACCGTTGCCGGCATGACGCGTGACGACTGGCTCTCAGAGATCCGAGCTGCGGTCGAAAAGGCACGCGCCGAGGGCACCGGTTTCAACGACTTCCAAAAGACCTTTAATGAGTTTGTCGATCGCACCGGGTGGCAGTTCAACGCGCGCGGCAAGACAGAAGAAGAGCAACGCGCCTGGCGCGCAGCCATCATCTACAAGACGAATATGCGCGTGTCCTACATGGCCGGTCGCTACAAGCAGATGACCGATCCGGCCGTTCTGAAGTATCGGCCGTATTGGCAATACAAGCATTCCGATGCAATTCATCCGCGTCCACTCCATCTCTCCTGGAACGGCATGGTGCTCTCCGCTGATGATCCCTGGTGGAACGTTCACTTCCCACCCAACGGATGGGGTTGCGGCTGTGACGTCATCGGCTTGAGCGAACGTCAGCTGAAAGCGCTCGGCAAAAGCGGCCCTGACCAGGCTCCGCCTGACAACGGCTACGAAGGGACAGATCCACGCACCGGTCAGCCCGAGACGCGCTATCCCGGTGTCGATCGCGGTTGGGAATACAATCCCGGCCTTGATTGGCTGGAAGGCGTTGTCCCAACCGAGATGCGAACTGCAGCGGCCATAGCGTCGACAGTGCCGGCTGATCGTCCCGCTTTGCCCGAGCCTCGCGCATCCAAGGCCGAAATCCTGCCGGCGAGCCTTTCGGCTGAGACCTACGTCAATCGGTTCCTCGATGCCTTCGGCGTGAAGCCCAATTCAGCCGGCTACTATCGCGACGCTTCCGGCGGCGTCGTCACGATCTCGCGGGACCTGTTTTCACAGGCAGGGGCAACACCGTCGTTCAGCGCTGGCCGTTACGCACTGATGATCGCTGCGGCTATCCAGGACCCGGACGAGATCTGGGCGGCATGGGCTCTCGCAGGCAATGCCTCGCCAATGCTGCAGCGAACCTATATCCGTCGTTTCGACATGGGCAAGGACGGCAATCTCCTGGTTCAGTTCGTCTGGACGAAAAAGGGCTGGCGTGCCGTGACATCCTTCACCGCGACCGACGCAGAGATCGAGGCGCTGCGCGTCGGCGCAATGCTCTATAGTCAGGCGGCAGGCCAATCATGACCGGCACCCCGATCACGCTCGACGACAAGAACATCAATGAGGTTCTCAAGGCCATCCTGGAAGCCGCTGGCGACACCCGCGGCGCATTGAAGAATATCGGCGAATATGAGGCTCCCGCCACCGTCGATCGCATTCGTGCAGAAGTCAGTCCAGATGGAACACCCTTTGCACCGCTGAATCCGCTTTATGAGCAAACCAAGGTTGGACCCGGCATTCTGCGTGGGCGTTCGCTGACCCTCTCCGAGATCGTCTATCAGCTTGTCAGTGACACCGAACTGGCAGTCGGTTCCAACGCGATCTATGCAGCTGTTCATCAACTCGGCGACACGATCGAGGCGAAGAATGCCGCTGCCCTGGTGTTCTCGATGGGAGGGCATCTTTTCAAGAGGAAGTCCGTCACCATCAAGCCGCGCCCTTTCCTCGGCTGGTCGGACGCCGATCTCGCCGAAATCAACGAGATTTTGCTCGACTTCTACTTCTCAGCAGTCGAAGAACGACCCGGCTGAAATACAGCCGCAGAGAAGCGGATTGCCAAGCTCGGAGCCTTGGTGATACGGTTCAGATGCTCCTAACGCGTCCACGGCCTTCAAACCGGCTTCAAAATCGAAGCCAAAGGTCAACCGAGGCCCCCAATTTGCGGGCACGCGATGGATGTGACCCGCAAATCGTTTTGGGTGTTTGACGGAGACGTTGCCGGGCAATGTCTCCGGCATGAAACCGTTCGAGATTTTCAAATCAGGAAAGCACACGTCGTCGCAGGGCGAAACCCTAGCGTTTTCCGACGATGACCTTGCTGCCATCGCGTCCAGCTACGACGCTTCGCTCCATCATGCGCCGATCGTCGTCGGCCATCCCAAGCAGGATGCTCCGGCCTATGGCTGGGTCGACGGGATTGTTGTGAAGGACGGCCGTCTCGTTGCGACCCCGGCGGATATCGACACCGCATTTTCCGAACTGGTCAAGCAAAAGCGGTTCGGGAAGGTCTCGGCCGCGTTCTATCGCCCGGAAGACAAGGGCAACCCGACGCCGGGCCAGTGGTATCTTCGCCATGTCGGTTTTCTCGGCGCGCAACCGCCGGCCGTCAAGGGCCTGAAGCCGATCGAGTTCAACGATGAAGGCGGCGTGACTTTTGGCGAGGTGGACTTTTCCGATATCCCGTCCTGGACGCTTTCCGGCATTGCTCGCCTGTTCCGTGGCATTCGCGACTACCTCGTCGAGAAGGATGGCCTGGATACCGCCGACAAGGTGATTTCGACCTGGGACATCGAGAGCATCGACCAGGCCGCAGCCGATCAGCGCGCGGAGGATATGTCCGGCGATCTCTCTTACTCCGAACACGAAAAGGAAACAGCCATGAGCAACCAGGCCGCGGCCCTGGCCGAGCGCGAAGCAGATTTGAAGGCACGTGAAGCCGAGCTTCAGGCGCGTTTGAACGACGTCAATTCCCGTGAGGCAACGTTTGCCGAGCAGGCCCGGGGCCAGCGCATGGCCGATGACAAGGCGTTCGTCGACGCGGCCGTTTCCGGCGGACGGCTTCCGATTGGCCTGAAGGGTCATGCCGAAGCTGTTTTCGCTGATCTCTCCGACGATGTCGTAACCTTCTCGGAGGGTGACACGCAGATCGAGCTTTCACCGCGCGCCGCACTCAAGGCTCTGATTGGCAACCTTCCGCTGCCGGTGACCACCGGTGAAATTGCGACGGGCGCCGAGCCGGCCGACTTCTCCGATCCCGTGGAAGTCAGTGTCGCCATCAATTCCGAAATCGCCAAGGCAGCCGAGCGCGGCGAAAAGCTCTCGCCGGCTGTTGCCGCCATGCGCCTGACCGGTAAGCGCTGAACAAGGATCTGAACCATGAGCAAGATCATCCGCACCTATACCTGCGAGACTGCCATTCCGAACTGCCGCCAGGTCAAGCCAGGCAGCGTTGACGGAAAGGTGGCGCTCGCCACGTCCTCCTCTGACCTGATCCTGGGCGTTTCCGATTGTTCGGCCGGCGCCGCGATCGGAGACCGTATCGACATCGTCCTGTTCGGCGAGGCCGAGGTTGACGTCGGCGGCACGGTTGGCTTCGGCGCGTTCATTACCGCCGACGCGAACGGCAAGGCAGTGGCTGCCGCTCCCGCCGCAGGCGTGAATGCCCGCACTGGCGGCCTTCTGCATCAGGGCGCTGCCGTATCGGGCGATGTCGCCAGAGTTTTCGTCAATCCCAGCCGCATCCAGGGCTGATCCTTCAAGGAGTTTCAAATGAGCAGCGGCACGCCGTTTCCCGTCAATCCGGTTCTGACCGGCATTGCAATCGCCTACAAAAACAATGCCCTCATCGCTGACATGGTGCTGCCGCGTCTGGAACCCCGGTTCAACGTCTCCACGTTCAAGTGGTGGAAGTTCGATTTCGGCCAGTTCATCACGCTGCCCGATACCCAGGTCGGCCGCAAGTCGGCGCCCAATGAAGTCGAATTCAACGCGACCGAGATCCAGGACAAGACGCTGGACTACGGCCTCGATGACCTTGTTCCCGTCGACGACATCAAGAATGCGCCTTCCGGATATGATCCGCTGGCTTTCTCGACGCAGAAGCTGATGGATATGGTTCTGCTCGATCGCGAAATCCGCACCGCTTCGCTCGTCTTCAACGCCGCCAATTACGCTGCGACCAACAAGGCAGCGCCGAGCGGTACCGACAAGTGGAGCGATCCTGCGTCCAAGCCGATCATCCAGGTGACGCAGGCCATGGATTCGATGATCATCCGTCCGAACAAGATGGTGATCGGCCGTGTCGAATGGACCACACTGCGGACCAATCCGAGCGTTCTCCGTGCGACTTCGGCTTATGCCGCCGCCGATGGCATGGCCAGCAAGCAGGCCGTTGCTGATCTGCTGGAACTCGACGACATCATCATCGGCGAAGGTTTCATCAACACGGCGAAGAAGGGCCAGGCCACGGCCATGCAGCGCGCCTGGAAATCCAACGCGCTCCTGTTTCACAGCGCGCCGCTGGCAAGTTCTGTCGATGCAAGCCCGACCTTTGGCTGGACCGCCCAGTTCGGCGACCGTGTTGCCGGCAGCATTGCGGAGCCGAAGATCGGTCTGCGTGGCTCTGAACGGGTTCGTGCCGGCGAGAGCGTCAAGGAAATCGTTTCTGCCTGGGAACTTGGCTACCTGTTCCAGGGCGTCGTCTGAGCAGCAGCGGCCGGGTCTGTCGTTGCCAACTTACCGCCCGGTCTACGGGCGGTTCTTTCGCAAGGAGCGGCACTCCGCTCCTTTCGCAAGAACCGAAAGGAAGCAGTCATGAAAACTCCCAAAACGACCGGTGATGCAGCTGAAGGCCAGCTGGGCGAGACTGACGTTCTCAACGGCTCGAACACGCTGCCGGCCATGATCGAAATTGCTGCTGGCAAGAGTTTCCAGCTCGGCGAGATCGTCCAGACTGCGTTCAGCGAATCCGGGCTGACGGTCGAAGCCTGGAATGCGCTCGATGAGACGGAGCGCGATCGCCGCCTCAACGCAGTCATCGATGCGATGAAAACACTCGCCGACTATGCACCGGGCATTTTCGAGCCTGGCCTGGAGGTCACCTGCCTCGTCTTGCACAACGGCGCGCGCATCGAGCCGGGGCGCTATGAAGGCGAAAAGCTGCGGTCGCTTCCATTCGCTCACGGCGACGAGAAGGATTTCGCGGATCTCGTCAAGATCGGCGCGATCGTCATGGACAAGGAAGACGACGACGCGG
Organism: Hyphomicrobiales bacterium; assembly: GCA_900467685.1. Taxonomy (GTDB): domain Bacteria; phylum Pseudomonadota; class Alphaproteobacteria; order Rhizobiales; family Rhizobiaceae; genus Ensifer_A. The sequence continues at coordinate 17,100 of UBQX01000001.1, read as the reverse complement.
AGGCCAACTCGTGACCTATGCGACGCTCGCCGATCTGATTGCGCGTGCCGGCGAGGATGAAATCCTCCAGGTCGCCGATCGTGACGGCGACGGCGTCGCCGATGCCTCGGTCATTGCAAAGGCGCTTTCGGACGCTGGCGATATCATCGACGCACGACTGGCAGCGCGATATCAGGTTCCGCTGACCAGCACGCCGAAGATCGTGAACGGCTGGGCCGTCTCGATCTCGCGCTATTTCCTCCATCGGGACGGCGCTCCGGACCATGTCGTTCGGGATTACACGAATGCGGTCAACGACCTGAAAGACGCTGCGGCCGGAAAGTTCCCGGTTCCCGACGCTGCCGGCATCGCGCCCGCCGAGAGCAGCTCCGGGTCTGTCACCGCCTACGGAAGTGTTCCGGCCTTCTCAAAAGATCGTCTGGAGGGTTTCCTGTGATCGGAGATATCGTCACACGCCTCAAGACCAGGGCGACGGAGCTGAAGGCGGTCTGGACGGCCGAAGATCTGGCTGCGCTTCAGAAGGGCGCCGCGCCTCGCGACGGTGATTGCTTTGTTGTTCCAGGTCCAGAGAGCGGCGAGCGCAATCCCTTTTCGACCGGTGCCTTCCGCCAGCTCGTGACGGTGCAATTTCTCGTCGCCTTCATCATCCGACATGCGGCCGATGCCAAGGGCGGCGAACGCGTCAGCAAGTTCGATGTCTACAAGGCCTCCATCGAGGCGGCGCTTGCCGGTTGGCTGCCAACCCCAGATTCGGACCCTTGCGAGCTGGTTTCGGGTCAAGGCCGGCCACTTTCCAACGGCGCCACCGTCTATGTGCAGACGTGGCAGACAACCCGCTACCTGGAGCAAACCCCATGAACGAACTGCCGGCAGAAGGCGGAAGCTACATCCGCAATCCGGACGGGTCTCTCACGAAGATCGTAGAGCCCGAAGAGCAGACTGTCGAAACGCCGGTGGTTGCCGGCGAGACGGCGGAGACCGAGACGGACGCCGACAATTCGATCGGGAAGGTGAAGTGACATGGCAAAGAAAGAACGCAACCAGATCATCCTGGCCAAGATTGAAACGACCTACGGCACCGATGCCACGCCGACCGGCGCAGCCAATGCCATTCTGGCGGTAAATATCCAGCCGGAACCGATCCTGGGCACCCAGGTGTCACGGGATCTCATGCTTCCTTATCTCGGCCACCAGGGAATGGTGCTTTCGGGAACCTACGGTCGCCTCAAGTTCGAGGTCGAGCTTGCCGGCTCCGGAGCCGCCGGCACTGCGCCGGCATGGGGACCACTTCTTCGAGGCTGTGGCATGGCCGAGGTCATCACGGCCGGCCAGGACACGAAGTACAATTTCGTGTCTCAGTCCGAAGAGTCGCTGAGCCTTTACTATAACGAAGACGGCATCAAGCACGTGTTGGTCGGTGCGCGTGGCTCCTGGACGTTCCAGGCTTCGCCGAGCGCCATCCCGCGTCTCGTCTTCACTTTCACGGGTCTGCTCGGCACCATCACGGACGCCGCAGCGCCAGCGGTCACATTGACCTCCTGGAAAAAGCCGGTGCCGGTCAACAAGACGAATACGACGCTGAATCTGCATGGTTATACGGGCCCGTGCGAAAGCTTCTCCGTCGACACAGGCATTCAGATCGCGCCCCGTCTCCTCATCAACGGGGAATCGATTGAAATCTCCGACCGCAAGGTCACCGGTCAGGCGGTCGTGGAGCTGGCACCCCTTGCGACCATCGACTGGTTCAACCGCGCGCTCAATGCGACCGACGGCACGCTGGCATTCCAGCATGGCATCGTCGCCGGCAATATCGTCCAGATGAATGGCGGCGTCGTACAGGTCGGGCCGCCGACATACGGGGCGACCAACGGCATCCGCAACATCACGGCGCCGCTGATGTTGAAGCCGTCCTCCGCGGGCAATGACGAACTGCAGATCGTGGTGAAGTGAGATGCATTTCCCGGATCTCAGCGCCGTTTTCTATCTCGCGATCTTTGGCCTGGCCTGCGCAGCGATCGCCCTCGTCGGCGGCGCTGGCTGGGCCGTCTGGTTCGTTATTCATCACGTCCAGATCGTCTGAGATCGGAAAGGCAAGAAGATGTTCGTCCTTCGCAAAAACCTGACCTGCCGCTGGCCCGTGAAAGTGATCGAGCCTCATCCGGAAAAGCCCGGTGAAACGCTGGAGAGCGAATTCACTGTCGACTTCCTGATCATCGATCGAGACCAGCAGGAAGCGAACGATCGCCGCCGTGAAGAGCTGCTCGAAGAGCTGCAGAAGGAAACGGACGCGGAAGCCGTCAAGGTCATCCGTGATAAGATCAATGCCTTTGCCGGCGAACGCTATGCGGAGGCGATCAAGGGCTGGAGCGGCATCGAGGCCGACGGGAAGCCGTTTGAGTTTTCGGCCGCGGCGCTGGAGCAGCTCCTGGATAACGACTTCGTCCGCCGGGCGATCGATGCGGCTTATCAGGACGCAATTACAGCCGACAAGGCCCGCTCAAAAAACTGATCGACGCGGCCGTTGCCTGGGCAGAACAGCGCACCGGCCGCGCCGATCGGAGGAGACCGACACCGATCACGGCCGAGATGGCTGAAATGGCCAAGGGCTGGAATATCGATGTCACACCGGATGAGGAACAGAACGAGGACTTTGAGGTCGCAGAAGCAAACTGGGCCTCTCTTCTTTTCTTCCTCGCCTGTGACACGCAATGGCGGGTTGCCGGGACGTTCGGCGGTCTCTTCTGGGTCGGGCTCGACTATGCAGCCTGTGACGTGATTGCCCGGCGGCTTCAGGTTCCAGACGCCGCCTGGGCAGACCTCAAGATGATGGAAGGCGCGGCATTGCCCGTGCTGAACGAGAAACCAAGCTGATGGGCGCACCGCTTAAAATTGCCGCAACTGTCACCATCGACCCCAGCCAGGCCAAGGTTGGGGCGAAGGAAACGCAGGCTGCAATCTCGGGCATTGGCGTTTCGGCCACCGATGCTTCAACGAAGCTTCAAAGGCTCATTGAAACCTCTGTCGGTATTGGCGGCAGTGCGGCGAACAATAATATCCGCGAATGGTCCGGCGCGCTTGCCATGGCAGGGCGATCGGCCGACGAGCTGCGGGCCAAGTACAATCCGCTCTTCGCGGTCATCAGCCAGTACAAGCAGAATGTCATCGAGATCCGCACGCTGACCGCGCAAGGCGTTCTCAGCACGGACGAGATGACCGCGGCGATCCAGCGCCAGCGCCAGGCCACGCTTGCCTCGATCGACGCGATCAAGGGGCGGAATGCGGAGATCCGCGCCGGCGGAACGGGTGGCAATAACTTCGCCGCGACCAATGCGATGTTTCAGTTCCAGGATATCGCCATGACATCGGCCATGGGGATGAACCCGCTCATGGTCGGACTACAGCAGGGCTCGCAGCTTGCCGGCGGCTTTGCTGGAATGACGGCAAAAGAAGCCGGTGCTGCGGTCCTTGGAGGTATCACGGGACTACTCAGCCCGATCTCTCTGATCACAGTTGGGCTGACTGCCGCGACGGCCGCCGCGATTCAGTTCGGCTCATCAATGATGGAAAGTAGTTCCAAAACAGAGAAGCTTGACGACGTTCTTCAGACACATGCCGACCTTTTGAAAAGGTTGGAAGAGCGCTACGGGACATTGATTGACAAGGCTAAGGGCTACGGAGCTGAAAGCAGCCGGATTCTAGCCGTTAGCTCCTCCGCCGATTTAAGGGCGCTTTCGCGGGTTTCGACAACTGCTGGTCTAGATTTCTTCAATGAAGTTGGCGTTGTCCGAAATAATGTTCGTGGTGGGGGTGATTTCGCCGTAGACGCCAAATATGCTGCGTTCGCAGAATCTCTGAAGAAGCTTCGTGAAGAGGCAAAAGCAGGAAAACCTGATTTCGAAGCCTTCTATGACACGCTCGGTCGGGTCGCAGAAACCAACCCACAATTTGCGAAACAGGCTGATGAGCTTGCGAAACTTGTCGCCCAGTATCGAGATGCGCGTCAGGCTCTAGAAGAACTCAAGCGCATCCGCGAAGCGCTCTTCAACGACCGCGGTCCCAATGGTCTTTTACTCTCTCAAGGTACCACCGCGCAGGGAGACCGGAACGCTTCTGGCCTCTTCGAGATTCAACAGGCACAAGAAGCAAAGAGAACAGCGCAGGCACTGGCTGCGCAAGTGCAGGAGATTGAGGCGCGGACAGTTGCCGAGAAGGTGGCAGCAGCCAAGGCAACAGCCGCAGCTCAGTACAACGATACCGAGACGCCCGATGTTCGGCGAACGCGCATCGAGAATGCCGGAATTCTAGCGCAGACGCAGGCGGAGAAGGAACTTGCGGATGCCAAGCGCGATCGGATGCGGTCGATCGATGAAACCCTCGCCGGCGCCCGCCTCGAACTGACACTGATCGGCCAGACGACGTCCTCGATGGAAGCGCAGCGGATGGAGCTGCGTCTCCTGACAGAGGCGAAGACTGCCGCCGAGAAAGCCGGAACGACCGTCTCGGCCGACGAGATCGAGCGCATCAAGCAGGCGGCCGCTGAATATGGTCGCCTCCAGGAAGCGATCAAGGCGACGAATATCCTGCGTGATCAGGCCGACAGCCTTCAGCAGCTCCGACTCGAGATCTCGCTTATCGGGCAGAGCGAGGCTGCGCGATCGCGCGCCCTGGCACTGGCCCAGGCTGAGAAGCAGATCCGTGACCAGGGCATAACCGCGACCAGCCAGCAGGCGCAGCAGATCCGCGCCAATGCCGCAGCTATGGCTGATGAATCGAACAAGCTCGATCGACTGCACGATGCCTGGAATACGCTTCAGTCGACAGGCGAAAATGCGATCGACGCAATTGGCGATGCGATCCGGACTGGCGACTGGGCAGGCGCGATCAATTCCGTGATTGCCGATATCGAAAAGTCGTTCATCACGCTGGGCTTCACCAACCCGCTGAAGAACGTCCTTTTCGGTACCAATCTCGGCACGCTTTCAGACGCCGGCGGCCTGATCGGCAACTTGTTCGGTGGCGCCGGCGTCTCCTCGATGACGACGTCGTCAATCGGCGCGATGAATGTGAACGCAGCCAGCGTCATCATCAACGGTGGCATTGCAGGCGGTGGCCTCACAAACAGCTTGACGAGCGGGCTCTCCGGGCTTGCCGCGAATGACAACATACAGGCGATCTATCGGCAGGCGATCAAGAACATCGAATCGAGCGGCGGGAACTACGGCGCGCTCGGCCCGGTGACGGCAAGCGGCGATCGTGCCTACGGCGCATACCAGGTCATGGGCAATAACGTCCCCTCGTGGACCAAGAGCGCGCTCGGCTACTCAATGACGCCCAGCCAGTTTCTCGGCTCACCGTCAGCCCAGGACGCGGTGTTCGACAAGGTTTTCGGCGGTTATGTCGGCAAGTATGGTCCGAGCGGTGCGGCACAGGCATGGTTTGGCGGGCCCGGATCGGTTGGCGGTAGCGGTCTCGGCCGCGACATGCTGGGCACCTCCGGCAATGAATATGTTTCGCGGTTCAATGCCGACGTTTCGAAAATGTCGACATCGTTCAAGACCGCAAGCAGCGCATCCGATGCCCTTGGCCGCGGCATGTTCGGCGCAAATGACGCTACCAACAAGCTGGGCTCGGGGTTGAACTCTGCTTCGAACGGCCTCAACCAGCTCGGCACGGGTCTCGATCAGTTCGGCCAGGCGCTTGCCTCGGCGAGATCCGGTGGAAATTCCGGGCTCGCGGATCTGCTTGGGTCGTTCACCAAGGTCGGCATCGGTGCCTTCAACTCGTCTGCGCAGTTTCAGTCTGCGGTTCTTTCCGGCATTCCGGGGCTTTGGGCGGATGGCGGATTCACCGGGAACATCGACGAGAAGTCGATCGCCGGCTATGTCCACGGTGGGGAATTCGTCTTCTCGAAGCGTGCCGTTGACAAGATCGGCCTCGGTGCGCTCGACGCCATGCATCGCCAGGCGCGAGCCGGCTACGCATCGGGTGGCTATGTCACAGCCTCAGCGAATGACAACGCGTGGGGCGCCTGGGCAACTCAATCCCAGGGCCAGCCTGCCGGCACTGCCGCTGCACCCGTCATCAACGTGATCAACCGGAATGGATCTGCGGTGAAGGTCCGCGACAGATCGACGGCCAACGGCGTCGCGCTCGATGTCATGATCGACGAGGCCGTTGCCGACAAGGTCTCGCAGATCGGGTCTAACACTGGTCGTGCGATGCAGTCCCAGTTCGGTCTCAACAGGGGCTTGTCGAGACGATGACTGCATCCTGGCCAAGCACTCTGCCACAACACTTTCTGAGAGAGGATTTCGCGGGAACGTCGCCTGACAATCTCATCGCCTCGGAAATGTCGATCGGACCCGCAAAGGTTCGCCGCCGCAGCACGGCTGCCGTCTCGACCATGAACGGCACAATGATCCTGACCGATGCTCAGCTGACCACCTTCGAGACGTTCATTGCCACCACGATCGCCGCTCGATCGAAACCCTTTACGTTTCCCAATCCCCGCGGCGGTGCGGACCTTCTCGTGCGGATGCCTAAGTCCTACACATGGGCGCCCGACGGCGTTCAATGGCGGGTCAGTTTCCAGCTTGAGGTGCTGCCATGAGCCGTAACCTCTCATCCGGATTTTTGGCTGCCGCATTCTCGCAGGAAACTGACGAGGTCGTGATCTGCCTTCTGACGATCACGCATCCTGACCTTTCAACGCCGATTTATCTGTCTTCAAATCCCACCGAACGGATCTCGGACGATCCGCTCATCTATGCGACGAACAGCCGTGGAAACCAGTATCTGACGCTGCCGTTCGATTTCACGATGCCCGACGACCAGGCCGACAGCGCGCCACGTATCCAGCTTGTGGTCGATAATACCCAGCGCGAGCTGGTCGGCTTGCTGCGTTCGATCTCGACGCCGGCGACCATCGTCGTGGAGATTGTCCTGGCATCGTCTCCCGATCATGTAGAGATCGCAATGCCCGGGCTGCAGCTGGGCAATGCCAAGATCACGGAACAATCGGTATCGATCGACCTGGTCGCAGATCCGCTCGTCAACGAACCTTTCCCAGGCGGCAGTTTCACCGCCGGCGCTTTTCCGGGGTTGTTCTGATGGAAGGGCGTATGATCGGTATTCCCTATATCGAGCACGGCCGGGATTACTCGGGTGCCGACTGCTGGGGCATCGTCTTCCTGTTTTATCGCGATATTCTGAAGCGACCGATCCCGTCCTATGTCGCGGAAATGCAGGCCCGTTCCTTCCATCGCCGCGACATCGGTGCGCTCATCGAGGACGAACGCGCGGAGCACTGGGTTGAAGTGCCAGAACCGGCGCATGGTGACGTTGTGCTGATGCGCACCGGCCGTGCCGAGAGCCATGTCGGCATCTATCTCAAAGGTGCACGCATCCTGCACTCTGAAGGAGAGCCCGGCTCCTACATTGTTCGCGCTGATGACATGCGCATCCGGTTCCGCCTTGTCGGATATTTCCGGAGGCGGACATGAAACTGGAGAAGATCGACGATATCGAGATCATCGAACCGGGCGCCGGCGTTGACGTATGGGTTCGCCTGTCGCCGCTGAAAAGCGAGCGCCTGCATTTCACCGCACCTGTAGGCTTTACGCTTGCCGAGATCATCGATCTTGCCCGTGATTTGCACGGTCTCCGCGCCACACGGTCTCTCTATGTCACGATCTCCGGCCACCCGATCGAGCGCCGTATGTGGCAGCGTGTTCGACTGAAAAAGGGCGCGACCGTCAATATCGTTGTCGTTCCAGGGCAGAATGCGTTTCGAGCCATTCTCGGCGTCATCGTCTCGATCGCAGCCGTCTTCCTCGCACCCATCCTGGCTGCGCCGCTGATCTCGATGCTTGGCGTCGGCGGAACGGTGATTGCCACGGCGATTACCGGCGCGATCGGCGTTGGTCTCTCGGTGGCCGGGTCGCTCGCACTGAACGCTCTTTTCCCGGTCGGAAACTCCGCTGCGAGCAACAGCCTTGGGCAGAGCGACAGCACACGCACGCTTTATTCGATTGCCGGCGGGCAGAATTCGGCCCGGCGCTATGGTCCGGTTCCGGTCATCTTCGGCACGCACAGGATCTCGCCACCCTATGGCGCGCGCGAATATACGGAGATCTCAGGAGACGAGCAGTATCTGCGCATGCTCTTCGTCGTCGGCTACGGCACAGTCGATGTTTCCGACATCAAGATCGGCGAAACGCCCATCAGCAAGTTCGACGGTGCGCAGGTGGAGATCATCACCGATAGCACCTCGCAGGCTCTGACCTACTATACCGCGCCGGTTTACGAAGAGTCGGTATCGGTGCTTCTGCAAAACTCCGACGACTGGACGCTTCGCACGACGGCCGACAAGATCGAGACCATCTCGGTTGACTTTTCATTTCCGAACGGAGTTTACCGCTACCAGAAATCCGATGGAAACAGGGTCAACTATACGGTCACCGTCGAGGTTCAGTATGCTCTGAAATCGAGCGGTTCGTGGGTCTCTGCCGGCGTTGTCGAACTGACGAGCAGCTCGCCGCAGGCGGCCAGGCGCACGCTGGCCTGGAACGTGGCTTCGGGGCAGTATGATGTTCGGACGCGCAAGGTCAGCGCCGACTATTCCGGTGGAGATACGGTTTCCGAATCCGTCTATTGGATCGCAGTGCGCGGCCGCCGCCCGGTGAAGCCGGTCAACTTTCCGAAGAAGCTGACCCTGATGGATCTCATGATCAAGGCGACAAACTCGCTATCAGGGACGGTCGACAAGCTGAACATGATCGCCAAGCCGCGCATGCTGTCCTGGAACGGAGCGGCCTGGATTGCGGAACAGAACACCAGAAACCCGGCAGACCACTTCCGCTACGTGCTTCAGGGCGACGCAAATGATCGGCCCGTCGCCGATAGCATGATAGATCTACAGTCTCTTGAGGACTGGAGCGCCTATTGCACGGCCAATGGGTTCGTTTTCGACTACGTCACGACCGATGCGAAATCCGTCTATGACACGCTGACCATGATCGCGGCAGCCGGCCGAGCTGCAGTCTCTATCCGCGACGGAAAATGGGGCGTCGTGTGGGACGTCGCGTCGTCGCCGATCGTGCAGCACTTCTCGCCCCGCAACTCCTGGGGCTTCCAGTCAGCTCGCGCCTATGCGGATCTGCCACATGGTTTCCGCGTCTCTTTCATCAACGCGAAGAACGGCTACCAGCTCGATGAGCGCGTCGTCTATGACGACGGATATTCGGTCGCCAATGCCAGCAAGTTTGAAGGGATCAATTTCGATGGCGTGACCGATCCCGACCTCATCTGGCGCCATGGCCGCTATCATATCGCCCAGCTGCGCTTGCAGCGCGAGGTCTACACGCTCAATGCCGACTTCGAACATCTGGTCTGCACGCGCGGCGATCGTGTCCGCGTCAACCACGACGCCGTGCTTTGGGGCGCAGGATCTGCTCGAGTCAAATCGGTTTCGGCGGGTCCCGATGTCGTGACGATCGACGACACCTTCGTCATGCAAGCAGGGGAGACATATTCGATGCGCTTCCGCCTGGCGGATGGTTCGTCGATCATACGCTCGATCGCCGGCGCGGCCGGAGAATTCACAGCCTTTTCGCTCTCCGGTTCAGGCGCGCTGCCGAGCATTGGTGACCTCGTGCTCTTCGGCGAGAATACGCTCGAAAGCGTGGTTCTGCGGGTGAAGTCGGTAACGGCGCAGGCCGATTTGACCGCCAAGCTTGAGCTGGTCGACGATGCACCGGCAATCATGCAGGCGGATACCGGTTCGATTCCTGAATTCGTGACAGGCATTGCCGATCTAATCGACTATCGATCGTATGCGCCTCGCGATCTCACATCGCAGGAGGACATCTGGACGACGTCGCCACCGACATCGATCGCACGTCTAGCCTGGAATGCTCCCTCGGTCGGCTCGGTTGTCAGCTATATCGTGCAGTATGCGCCGGCCGGGACGGGCAACTGGGCGAAGGCTCTCCGGAGCGTTGCGACAAGCATTGAGATTTCTGGCCTTTCGCCAGGAAACTACGATATCCGCGTCCGGGCGATCTTCAGCAATGGCGAGCTGTCGGACTGGGCCAGCAGCACCTTCAGCGCCGTGATTTTCGCCAGAAACCCGGCCGACGTTTCGGATTTTCGCATTGCGGTCACGAGCGACGCTGCGGTGCTCCAGTGGGATGCAGTCGCCGATCCGTCGATCGCTTATTACCAGATCCGTTTTTCGCCGCTCCTAACGGGTGTCTCCTGGGAAACTGCAACGATCCTGCGAACCAACGTGACCGGCAACACGGCACAGATCCCGGCGATCAAGGGAACGTATCTCATCAAGGCCGTCGGTTTTTCCGGCTTGCCGTCGATCAATGCAGCTTCGATCATCAGCTCGATCGACGGGTTGACGGCATTCAACGCCGTTGCAGTTGTGACCGATACCACATGGGGTGGAACGAAAGATCGAGTATCGTTGTCCGGCACAGAGCTTCGACTCGATTCGGCTGCAAACTTCTTCGCCGCGACGGACTTCTTCGCGCCGTCAGACTTCTTCCTTCAGTATCTCGGGTTTCAGCCACAGGGGTTCTATTATCTTTCCAGCCCGGTCGATCTGCTGGATGTCTACAGCTGCCGTTTGTCGGCTTCGTTGCTGGCCTATGGTGAACTGGCATCGGACGATTTCTTCGCCCAGTCTGATTTCTTCGGCCGCACGAACTTCTTTCCCGAGATCTCAGGCGACTGGGATGTTTCAGTGCTCGTCTCCACCACGCTGAATGATCCCGCCTCTGGAACGGCTGTCTGGTCGCCTTGGCAGGAATTGGTTACAGGGGATGTCGCCGGCCGCGGCTTCCGCTTCGCCCTGCGCTTGACGACCGATCGCACGGACGTGACACCGGTTGTTCAATTCGTTTCGATTAGCGTCGATATGCCTGATCGCATTCTTTCGGGCAGCGATATCGTCGTCGGAACCGGTGGCCTCACGGTCAACTTCACCCCGCCTTACAAGGTCCTTCAAGGCATCTCGATTGCTGCTCAAGGTCTTCAAACCGGCGACTATTACGTCATCACCGCAAAATCAAATTCCGGGTTTTCGATCGTGTTCAAGAATGCGTCGAACACGCCTGTCTCTCGGCTTCTCGACTATGTTGCAAAGGGCTACGGCCTACTGAATTGAGGATAAAATGGTGCAACCTGCTAACTGGGGTGTCCCGCAGACCGGACCGCAAACACCGAATACGATGGCGAGCCGCATGCAAGGATCGCTCGACGGGGTGTTGTCTGAAAACAGCGCTGCGGGAGCGCCGGCATACAAACTTCTAGGCACGAGGTGGGCCGATATCTCGGTCAGCGGACAGCTGTCGGCAAAACAGTGGGATGGTGGGGCCTGGCGCACCATCTACTCCATCGATACGGCGACGGGACTGATTTCGTACGCAAGCCCGATCATCACAACACCGACTTTGACACTGAAAGATGGGTCAACTCCCGTTGCTGCTCGGGATCTCCGCGCCGATGTTTCCTTGCTTTCGATGTTCATGGGCGACGGTGCGCAAACCATACGATTCTTCGGAAATGCTGCCGGCGCACCGGATTGCGTTCTCGAAGATCAGAAAAGTTCGGGCAGCGCCGGCGGATCCAGCCCTTCTGCCAGCTTTGCGACCCGCGCTTTGAACACGAGGGTGCGCGATCCGCTTAATCTGGTTGCTCTGTCTGCGAACGTCTTCACTCCGTCGGTGGCGATGTGGTGCGAGTTTGAAGCGCCGGCCGTCTACGCGAATTCGCACAAGACGCGAATTTACAACGTCACCGACGGCGTTGCGGTTGGCTACGGTGAAACCGCCTATTGCTCGACCACGACGAACGGCGCCGTCATGACTTTCTCGCGCGGAGGTGCACCGTTGACGGCTGGAAAACAATACCGGCTGGAGCACTACACCTCATCCGCTTTTTCGACGAGCGGGTTCGGGGTCGCAGCGGCTATCGGGGTTACCGAAATCTATTCGCGTGTGGCGATGTGGAGAATCTGAGATGAAATACGTGCTTATTGAAGATGGGGTTGTCGTCCAGGTTGATCTGACAGAGACTCCTCCGGAGGGATATATCGAAGCCTCCGATGACGTTCACGCAGGTGACCATTTTGTCGAAGGCCGTTTCGTTTCTCCCGAGGTCGAAACGGGTTCCGTGCCGGAAGAAATAAGTGACCGGCAGTTCTTTCAGCAGCTGAGCATAATGGGGCTCATCTCCGAAGAGGAAGCTGAAGCAGCGGTATCAACCGGCACGCTGCCACCCGCCATGCTCGTGTTCATCGGACAATTGCCGACGGAACAGCAATTTCCTGCGCGGATGTTGCTGAAGGGAGCTACTTCCTTCCGGCGATCCAATCCCTTCGTCTCCGAGTTCGGCGCGATGCAGGGTATGACTTCATCCGAAATCGACGACCTCTGGCGGGCGGCAGCTGCGCTTTGAACGAAAGGGATCGACATGACAATGCGTCTGACTTCAACACAACAGACCGATGAAACTCCGCCCTGGACGCCTGCGGGGGAGACATTTGTTCAGATCGACGGCGCGCCGGCGGGCGTCGTTGCGACCATTTCGGTGCGCGTCGATGACACGGCGGCATGGGTGCCGTTCATGACCTTCAAGCCGGCCAATACGAGCGAGTGCTTTCAGAGGCTAGCCCAGGTGCCGCGGATCAAGGTCGGTTTCAGCGGCAATAAGACGGGCGCCCAGCTCGTCGTATGGTCGGGGGAAGTATGAGCGCTCTGAAGCCTATTTCTCTTCCTGTCGCCTTTCCCGTCGGGCTGGTGGGATTAACCCCAGCCCTTCGTAAGGGCGTGCGTGCGAGGCCGTCAGTTCCGCTTCCGGCATCCATTCTCATTGAGGGCTTCGATAGCAAAATCGGGTTCTTCTCCCCATCGGACGGTAGCTCCGTTACCGTTGACACCATAGGTCAGGACCAGGGCGCAGGCCGGTTGGTCTTCACCCCCGGCCCAAACGGGATCGGAAGCTCCACCAAGTATGACCTGATCCCCTACGACAGCGCAACAATGTCAGTCTTCGCATACCTGTTGGACGTCGGCCCGGATGTAGAGACCAAAGCGGGGGCGGACATCCGCCTAGGGCAGACCACGGTCAACTTCCCATCCGCCGCTGCAGTTGGTCGCTATCCGGCTCTCGGTGGCGGAGACTTAGACGACTTCGTTCCGGGCAAGAGCATTCGCTTTGCAAGCATAGCCGATATGGCAGGTGCTAATCTCAAGCAAGGCGATCCGCTCTTCGTCCGCGTCCTTCCCGGCCCGAAGGGGGCGACACCGGCCAAGGTGGACGCACTGGTCGCCGGCAAAGGGCGACCCACTGTCGTCTACACACACGACGACGGTAGGCAGGGTCCATACAACGAGCGCCAATATATGGCCTCTCGCGGTATTCTCGGGACCATCTACCTGCCTTGGGGGACGGTCGACACCCTCAACCGCCTATCCTTGTCGCAGTTGCAGGAGATGAAGGCCTTAGGGTTTGACATTCAATTGGATGGTACGGCCAACGACAGCTTCATGATTGATCAAGTGGATGCCGCAGCAGCGGTGACCCAGCTTCTCGCCGGGAAGCAGTACCTTGCGGACAATGGTCTTAACCCAGACGCCCGCCACTTCTGTTACCCCGGTGGGCAGCATCGCGCTTTCTGCCCACGAGGGGTTGTGACAGGCCAGACGACGAATGGCACTGATGTCGTCACGTGCACGTCTACGTCTGGCTATCAAGAAGGTAATCCGATTTTTGCGGACGGTGTGCCGGTCGGGACCTTCATCACGGCCATCATCAATGGCACCAGTTTTCGTGTGAACAAGCCGCTCCCATCTGGTATCCCGACAATGTTCCGTGGTTCGCGGGTGACGCTTTCTGGGGTGGCCTTAACGAGCGGAAGTGCAGTTGTGACGGTCTCCAGCACGATAGGCTTGGTGCCTGGCATGCGAGTGGTGTCCGGCACAGCGATCCCTGACAATGCGACCATTTTGTCTGTCGATGCGCCCAGCAACACGGTGACTATCAGCGCCCCCTCCAACCAAACCGCCTCCAAGACGGTGTACTTCACCGACACGTCGCATCCGTTCCATACCAACAAGTTGCCTGCTGCTCTTCGATCTGCCGGGTTCCTTTCGGGCCGTACTACGTTGCCGAACCCGGTCTTCTCGAAGCACGGTGTGTTTGATGCTGGAATGGTGCTGGGGAGCTACACGCTCACTAGTGCCACCTTGGGGACGTACCAGAACGCGATCAACATCGCGAAGCAGTATGGTTGCACTGTGTTCCTATACGGACACGACATCTTCCCCGGAGCGACCTTCATAAATCAGGACACCACTGTCTTCCGGGCGGGCATAGACCTCTTGGCGGCCGAGCGTGATGCGGGGAACATTGACGTTCTGACCGTCTCGCAGTGGTGGGCGCGAGACTGTGCCAATCCGCTGCCGTTCCCAACGTCCTGATACCTCAGCCCTCATCTCAAAGGAGTTCTCAAATGAATGCTGAACAGCTTATTTTTGAAGAGCGCATTCGGCAGAAGTCAGTCGAAGGCTGGAGTGATGCGCATGACGATACCCATCAAGATGGACAGATGCTCAAGGCCGCTGTCATCTACTTCCTCCACGGCACCAACAAGGCTGCACCCATCCCGCCGAAGCACAGAAAGCCAATAGGTTGGCCGTGGGCTCCAGAGTGGTGGAAGCCAAAAGATCGGACATCAAATCTCGTCCGCGCCGGGGCGCTGGCTATGGCGGAAATTGAGCGTCTGAAAAGAGCGGGCCAGCCGTATGGGCATGCCGAGCAAAAGTACGAGATGATCAAGTCCACTCTTGATGCGCGGGTGAAAAATCCGAACTTTGCAGCCTGCTGCAACTCCACTGATATTTCAGTTTGCGACTGCGCCCGGCCCAACCACATCAGTGTCAGATACTCCTAAACGCACATCGCATTTCCTGATGTTTTGCGATGTGCCTTAAACGGAGGAAACCCATGAAGTGCAGCTATTGTGGAAAGGAAGGGCACCCCTTCACGTGCTGCCCATCGAACGGAACGGCGACGAACCTTCGCTGTTCCTATTGCGGTGGGCGGGACCACAATTATGAGGGCTGTACCAAGCATTGGGGCAGCGGAAAGCTGCCGGGCGCTATCCGGCTTCGAGCTGCATCGTGACTGAATCGAAACGGGGCCAATCGGCCCCGTCTCTCTTTTAGCGGAGGTCTCGTTCCTCCGGCTCTTTCTCAAGTTCATCCAGTAATTTCCTAACGGCCTTCCGGATGAATCCGGAGCGGCCTTTCTCGGGCGTCCGGCGATCGACCCGCGCCAGATCCTCGTTAGAGAGCGCAGTGTGAATTCGGATGAGGTAAAGGTTCGGCCTGCCCATCTCAAAGCCCGCTTTCTGCCATTTGATGGTTGAACAGCTCGGCGACGCGACGGCCTGGCTGGCGAGGGTGGACATAGCGCGTCACAAAGACTTCGACGCTCTTCCAATCGCCCGCCTCCATGACACTCTTTATATCTGCGCCCATGCTGATTGAGTTGGTCCCGAACGATGTCCTGCCGCACAGATGCGACGGCTTGTAATCGATCTCGGCCCGGTGGCAGACACGGCGGATCGCCTCGTTGACGGAAAATCGCGAAGTGTAACGGAACACCCGATCGTTTCGCTTCCTCGGGGCAAGCCAGTGGATCATCTCGATCATGCCGTCTGTCAGCACCCTGACCGAGTTCGTCGATGTTTTCGTCTTCTGGAGAGTGGCGGTTCGGCCGACGAGATCGATATCGCTCCACCGCAAGGCCACTGCCTCGGAGACGCGCGCCCCCGAGGTGGACATAAACATGACCAGGGCGGCGAGATGATGCAGCCGGTCACGCTTGGCCTGGGCCATGAAGCAATGCAGCCAAACGACGCCGGCAGGGTTTTTTCGCTTCGGCCGCTGTTCTTTGAACTTCGGATATCTCATCAACGGAGCCCAGCCTCTATCGTAGGCGTGGGACATGACGGCGCGGATCGGCGTGATGCCCTGCCTATTGCGCGTCGAGTTCGCCTGATCAGGATAAAGCTGTTCCACGGCCTTCCTGATGTCGAAGGGATGGATGTCGAGCAGAACTCTGTCGCCAAGCAGCTTCAGGATTGGGGGCAAGTATTTTGCCTCTCCACCATTCTCGATGTAGCTCTCGGCCGCCTCGGCGAATGTTCGGGATTTGGTGACGATGTTTCGAACTGAAACAGGCAGAAGATTGCCACGGTTCATTGTGGCACATAGAGTGCTATCAGCCATCTTGACCTCTCAACAGGTTGGGCTTGGTTAGGGCGCGTCGTCGAGTTCCAGCTCGACGGCGCGTTCCGCATATAGGGATGGCTTAGAGAGATTTTGAAGCGGAACCTTGAGCTATGGTTAAACGCTCTTCGAACGGTCTTGAAATCCGCCTTGAGGGTGCCCCATGAAAAAGCCGATAAGGACACCACGCTATCTCTGGCGGCCCAGCCGCTTAGGCGGCGAAAATGACTTCGAGTGCGAGGTCAGTGGCAAGACCGTGGCGAGGATGTATTTGCACCATATGGGCGTCTGGACGTGGTTCATGAACGCGTCCTGGCTATCGAGCATCACCGGTGCTTCGGACACTCCGTTGGAGGCAGCGTGCGCGGCTGAAGATGCCTATGACCGAGCAGTTGAAATTGAGGCCTTGAGAAGATCGTCGCTAGATGTCAAATGATGTTGCGCGCTGCGTCATTTGATTTTGCGCGCTACAGTTGGCGGGGACAAAACCGCCCCCTCACCTGGAAAATCTAGCACTTAGCGTTCCGCTAAGATGCTGATTTTCCTTCCTCTCCCACGAGGGGAGAGGTGGGGCCGCACCCTCTCTTCCGTCATCCTCGGGCCTGTCCCGAGGATCTACTGACGAACTCGAGCAACGACGGTGCGGCGTGCATTCGGCGCAGCAGATCCTCTGGACAAGCCAGAGGATGACGACCGAGAGGGGTGTGCCGAAGGTACCTCAAGCAAGCTCGGCAGAAAAAATTCATCCCTCAATTTCCACGCTATCGCATCTCCCCTTATCCTGAACCCCTTC
>UBQX01000041.1 GCA_900467685.1 Hyphomicrobiales bacterium | reverse complement strand
CAGGTCAGGTCGCCGCACTCACCTCCACACAGGTTAGTGCTCTCACGACGGGTCAGGTCGGTGCCTTGACGACGGCGCAGCTTGCGGTGGTCACGACCGGCCAGATTGCGGCTCTCAGCTCGACGCAGCTTGCCGCGATGAACACGACGGATGTCGCCGCTCTCTCGACCACGCAGTTTGCCGCCATCAAGTCGACGGCGATCGCTGGCCTCACGTCTGCCCAGGTTGGCGTGCTGACGACGGGCCAGGTTGGGGCGCTGACAACGGCTCAGTCTGCTGCACTCACCTCGACGCAGATCGGCGCGATCTCCTCCGCGAACCTTGCCGTGATGACGACGGGCAATGTCGCAGCGCTCAGCACCAAGGCAATTGCGGGCATTTCCGCCACCAACTTCGCCACGCTTTCCACGGGGCTGATTGCCGCTCTGACCTCGACGCAGGTCGGCGCCCTGACGACGGGGCAGGTTGGCGCCCTGACGACGGCACAGCTTGCCGTGGTCACGACGGGCCAGATGGCGGCTCTCTCCTCGACGCAGCTTGCTGCGATGACGACAACGGACGTCGCTGCGCTCACGACGACGCAGCTCGCTGCGGTCAGCTCGAGTGCGATCTCAGGCCTCACCTCCGCACAGGTCGGTGCCCTGACGACGGGCCAGGTTGCAGCACTCACGACGGGTCAGGCCAGTGCATTGACTTCGACGCAGATGGCGGCGATCTCGTCGGCCAACCTTGCGGTTCTGACGACGGGTAACGTCGCGGTGCTCAGCACCAGGGCTGTGGCCGGTCTTTCGTCCACCAACTTCGCCACGCTCTCGACCGGCCAGGTCGCAGCGCTCACCTCGACGCAGGTCGGCGCCCTGACGACGGGGCAGGTTGGCGCCCTGACGACGGCACAGCTTGCCGTGGTGACGACCGGTCAGATGGGGGCTCTCACCTCCACGCAGCTTGGCGCCATGACGACGACGGATGTAGCTGCGCTCACGACCACGCAGCTCGCTGCCGTGAAGGCAACGGCGATCTCTGGCCTCACGTCTGCTCAAGTCGGTGCACTGACCACCGGTCAGGTTGCCGCTCTCACCACGGGTCAGGCTGCCGCGCTCACCTCGACGCAGATGGCGGCGATCTCGTCTGCCAACCTCGCGGTCCTGACGACGGGCAATGTGGCGGCTCTCAGCTCGAAGGCGGTTGCGGGTCTTTCGTCCACAAACTTCGCCACGCTCTCGACTGGTCAGGTCGCAGCGCTGACGGCAGGCCAGGTCGGCGCTCTGACGACGGGCCAGGTCTCGTCGCTGACGACGGCGCAGCTTGCCGTGGTCACGACCACGCAGATGGCGGCGTTGAACTCGACGCAGCTGGCCGCGATGACGACGACGGATGTCGCAGCTCTGACGACGGGCCAGCTGGCAGCCGTCAGCTCGAGCGCGATTGCGGGTCTCACCTCCGCACAGGTCGGTGCCCTGACGACGGGTCAGGTGGCAGCTCTCACGACGGGTCAGGCTGCCGCACTCACCTCGACGCAGATGGCGGCGATCTCGTCTGCCAACCTCGCGGTTCTGACGACGGGCAATATCGCGGTGCTCAGCACCAAGGCGGTTGCGGGTCTTTCGTCCACCAACTTCGCCACGCT
>UBQX01000002.1 GCA_900467685.1 Hyphomicrobiales bacterium | reverse complement strand
ACTTCCTGTGCGACGACAGCGAATCCCTTGCCCGCCTCGCCTGCGCGCGCGGCCTCGACACCGGCATTTAGCGCCAGAAGATTGGTCTGGAATGCGATGTCGTCGATGACGCCAATGATCTGGCCGATCTGGCCGGAGGAATGCTCGATCTGCGACATGGCGGCAATGGCGTTCTTGACGACGCTGCCGGAATGCTCAGCGGCCTGACGGGTCTTGGTCGTGGCGGAGGCGAGTTCGTGGGTGTTCTGCGCCGTGCGCTGGACGGTCGAGGTGATCTCGTCGATGGCGGCGGCTGTTTCTTCCAGCGAACTGGCCTGCTGTTCGGTGCGGCGCGACAGGTCATCCGTCGAACGGCTGATCTCGGACGAGCCGCTGCTGATGCTCGCGACCGCTTCCGCAACGGCCTTGATGACTTCCTCCAGTTGCTGCGTGGCGGTGTTGAAGTCGCGCTTCAGCACCTCCGTTGCCGCCGAGAATTGGGAATCGATGCGGTAGCTCAGGTCACCCGCGGCCAGTGCCGTCAGCGCGGTGCGAAGGGCGTGAATGACGCCTTCGTTTTGCTGCGCCGTGCGCTTGGTGTCCTGCTCCAGCATCGTCTGCTCGTGAATATCGGTGAGCGAACCGCAGGCGCGCACGGTCGTGCCGTCCGGCTGGTACTTGCAGCCGCCGGTGGCGCGGAACCAGCGGTAGCTGCCGTCGCGCACCTTCAGGCGATAGGTCACGTTATAGCGGGTGCGGCCGGTGCGATCCTGAAGATGGTGACCGAAGGCCGCAAATGTCGGGGCAACATCATCGGGGTGCAGCCTGTCGGACCAGGAGCCCATGACGTTGGGGAACTCCGCTTCGGTTTCATAGCCGATCAGGCGGCGGAACTCTGCGGACCACACCCACCTGGCGTCCTTGTGGGCCGCATCGCCGAGCGGCATCAGAGCTTCCCAGAGGCCAATCCCGCACGCGTCGTCAAGAAGAGCAGAGCGTTCGTGAACTGCTGCCAGCTCGGCTTTCAGCGCCTCTATGTCTTTATTCTTTCCAAGCCCAAGCATGTCGCCCTCCCAATATAAAAAAACTGCGTGATGGTTCAACATAGATTTACTTTTATAAAAAACGGTTAAGCATGTATTTCTTGCCGAACCGAAGCATGAAAAGCACGCTATACATGCTCTGGTTTGTTTTTATTGCAACAAATACCCTGGGTTATTGTAACCTGAGCGTGTGTCGAGCAGGCGTTACCAAAATTCAGGGATGGTTTCGGACAGCCGTGGCCCCAGTCTCAGCGGCGCGATCTTCTCCGCGAGCCCCGTTCGGTCCGATATCTCCACCGCAAGCCCGCAGATCGTCGCCGGGCCATTGGCGGCTTCGAAGCGGCCTTTCGGCATCTTCGAAATGAAGCGGTTGATCGGCTCTTCCTTCTCCATGCCGAGCGACGAGTCGTAGTCGCCGCACATGCCGGCATCCGACATGTAGGCCGTGCCGCCATTGAGGATCTGGTGGTCGGCGGTCGGCACATGGGTATGCGTGCCCACGACGAGCGAGGCGCGGCCGTCGACGAAATGGCCGAAGCATTGCTTCTCGGAGGTGGCTTCGGCGTGGAAGTCGAAGATGATTGCGTCGGCCTGTTCGCCGAGCGGGCAGGCGGCAAGGATCGCCTCGCCGGTCTTGAAGGGGTCGTCCAGTTCCGGGTGCATGAAGACGCGGCCCATGATGTTGGCGACGAGAACGCGCGCGCCGTTCTTCGCGATGAACAGGCCGGAGCCCTTGCCGGGCGTGCCGGCGGGATAGTTGGCGGGGCGCAGGAAATTGTCGTAGCGACCGGCGAAGCCCACGGCTTCCTTCTGGTCCCAGACGTGGTTGCCGGTGGTGACGACATCGGCGCCGGCGTCGATCGTGTCGACATGGATCTGCTCGGTAATGCCGAAGCCGCCAGCGGCGTTCTCGCCGTTGACGATGACGAAGTCGAGCTTGTAGTCGGAAATCAGGCCCGGCAGGCGCTCCCAGACGGCCGTCCGGCCCGTCTTGCCCACCATGTCACCCAGAAAAAGCAGTCGCATCTAAAGTCCGATCTAGCGAAAACGCGTGAGGCCGCTTTCGGTCAGAATGGCATCGAGCGGCATATCGTGAGGTTCAGAAGGAATTTCTTCCACCTTCTGCACGTCGAATGCAATGCCGATCAGCCTCGGTTTCAGCCCTTTCCGCAACAAACGGTCGATGGCGCGGTCATAAAAGCCGCCGCCATAGCCAATCCGGTGGCCTGTCATGTCGAAAGCGGAGAGGGGGACGAGGAGGATATCGGGGTCGAGTTCGGCCGCGTCAGGTCCAGGGCCGAAGGTGCCGAAGCCCGTTTCGACAAGCGCTGCCGTCGGCAGAAGTTCACGGAAGACGATCGTCTCCTTGTCGATGACGACGGGCAGGCAGAGCCGTGCGCCGCGTGCGCGAAAGGCCGACATCATGGGACGGACGTCGGCTTCCGAGCGGATCGGCATGAAGCCGGCGATGATCGTGCCGGGGTCGAAGGCCAGCGCCTCGGCGTGATCGGCCATCGCGAGGCTTTTTTCGATGCGGGTCTCTGCAGGTATGGCTTCACGAAGCGACAGGCGCTCCTTGCGAATTTCGGCTTTGGTCAGCGGCACGTCTTGCTCACGTCTTGCTTGGAGAATGTTTGGCGCGACAATAGGAATTCCGGTGCCTTTGGCAAGCATGGTCAGATTGCGGTCACGCCCATTCGACCGCATAATCGAACCATGCGAGATCGTCCCATGGATTCGGCGGAATATATGCTCTTCGAGACGGCGCTTGGCGTCTGCGGCATCGCCTGGAGCGAGGCCGGATTGCTGCGCGTGCAATTGCCTGATCGGGACGCGGCGGCGACGGCTGCCCGGCTGGCGAAGAATGCGCGGCGGGCAGGGGGCGGCGTGCCGCAACATGCTGGTGATGCAGCCGAGCTTCTGGCGGTCTATGCGGCCGGCGAGGCCGTCGATTTTTCCGGCGTGCCTCTGGATTTTGCCGGCGTCGCTGCCTTTGAGGCGACGGTCTACCATGCCCTGCGCAAAGTCGGGCGGGGCGAGACGGTGACCTATGGGGAGCTTGCGGTACGCGCCGGTTCTCCGGGAGCTGCGCAGGCGGTGGGCACGGCGATGGCGCGCAATCCCTGGCCGGTCGTGGTGCCGTGCCACCGCGTGCTGGCGGCGGGCAACAAGCCGGGCGGCTTTTCAGCACCCGGCGGTCTCGTCACCAAGGCGAAGCTGCTGGCGATGGAAGGCGTGCATCTCGATGGTGGCGAGCCGATGCTGCCCGGTCTCTTCGACTGACGTTCCCAACACCATGCCACAAAGAAAAAGCGCGCCGTTTCCGGCGCGCTTCGCATTTCAGTCCGGCTTGCGCAGAGCTCAGATGAGCTTGGCGAAAGCAACCGACGTGTCGAGCATGCGGTTGGAGAAGCCCCATTCGTTGTCGTACCAGGTGAGGATACGCACGAAGTTGCCTTCCATGACCTTCGTCTGGTCGAGCGCGAAGATCGACGAGTGCGGGTCGTGGTTGAAGTCGCGCGAGACGAGCGGCTCATCGGTGTAGCCGAGAATGCCCTTGAGCGGACCGCTGGTGGCGGCAGCCTTGATCGCTTCGTTGATTTCGGCAACCGTCGTCGAACGCTTGGCGACGAACTTGAAGTCGACGACGGAGACGTTCGGGGTCGGAACGCGGATGGACGAACCGTCGAGCTTGCCCTTCAGTTCCGGCATGACGAGGCCGACGGCCTTGGCCGCACCCGTCGAGGTCGGGATCATGGAGAGGGCTGCAGCGCGGGCGCGATACAGATCCTTGTGCATCTGGTCGAGCGACGGCTGGTCGTTGGTGTAGGAGTGGATCGTGGTCATGAAGCCATGATCGACGCCGATCAGGTCATGCAGGACCTTGACGACCGGCACGAGGCAGTTCGTCGTGCAGGACGCGTTGGAGATGACCATGTGGTCCTTGGTCAGCTTGTCGTGGTTGACGCCGTAGACGACCGTCAGGTCAGCGCCGTCAGCGGGAGCCGAGACAACGACGCGCTTGGCGCCCGCCGTCAGGTGGGCTGCGGCCTTGTCGCGGGCGGTGAAGATGCCCGTGCATTCAAGCGCGATATCGACGCCCATTTCGCCATGGGGAAGCGTTGCCGGGTCCTTGATCGCCGTGACCTTGATCGGCTTGCCGCCGTTGATGACGAGCGTATCGCCGGAGACTTCGACCTTGGCCGGGAAGCGGCCGTGGATCGAGTCGTAACGCAGCAGGTGCGCGTTGGTTTCGACCGGGCCGAGGTCGTTGATGGCAACGACTTCGATGTCGGTGCGGCCGGACTCGATGATGGCGCGAAGGACGTTGCGGCCGATGCGGCCAAACCCGTTGATGGCAACTTTAACAGTCATATGGATATCTCCAATCCCGTGGACAATTCCGTTTTCCGAAGTTGAGTTTAATCCGAATTCATCAGATCCCGGCTTCGGGTTCCTTGATTTCAAGCAAGAGGCAAGCGAAAGCGGCTGCCCGCTTTCGCTCGATTTGCCTTAGACCCGGCTTTCCGCCGCAGCGACCACGGCTTCCACCGTGATGCCGAAATGCTTGTAGAGTTCCTTGTACGGACCCGAAGCGCCGAAGCTCTTCATGCCGATGAAGGTGCCGTGCGAGCCGATGATCTCGTCCCAACCCTGGCGGATGGCGGCTTCGACGCCGATCTTGACCGGAGCGGTGCCGATCACGGCGTTGCGGTAGTCTTCCGGCTGTTCGGCGAAGAGCTCGAAGCAGGGGACGGACACGACGCGGGCGGCGATGCCCTTTTCGCCGAGCTCCTTGGCGGCGAGAACTGCGATCTCGACTTCCGAGCCGGAAGCGAAGATCGAAACCTTGGCGTCCTTGGCGGCGACGAGTTCATAGGCACCGAGTGCGCAGAGGTTCTTTTCCGACATCTCGGTGCGGACAGCCATCAGGTTCTGGCGGGTCAGCGCGATGCCCGAGGGACGGTCCTGCGTCTCAAGGGCAATCTGCCAGCATTCTGCTGTTTCCGTTGCGTCGGCCGGGCGGAACATCATCAGGTTCGGGATGGCGCGGAGTGCTGCCATCTGTTCTACCGGCTGGTGCGTCGGGCCGTCTTCGCCGAGGCCGATGGAGTCGTGCGTCAGGACGTGGATGACGCGGATGCCCATCAGTGCGGCGAGGCGGATCGACGGACGGCAATAGTCCGAGAAGATCAGGAAGCCGCCGGAATAGGGGATGAGACCGCCATGCAGCGCCATGCCGTTCATGGCAGCGGCCATGCCGTGTTCGCGAACACCCCAGTGCATGTAGCGGCCGGAGAAGTCCGTCGGCGTGATCGACTTGGTCTGGCTCGTCTTGGTGTTGTTCGAGCCGGTCAGGTCGGCCGAGCCGCCAATGGTTTCGGTGATGATGCCGTTGACGACTTCCAGCGCGTTTTCAGAGGCCTTGCGGGTGGCAACCGTCGGCTTTTCGTCTGCGAGCTTCTGCTTGTAGGCGGAGATGGCGGCATCGAAGCCTTCCGGCAGCTTGCCGGCGAAGCGACGGGTGAATTCGGACTTCTTGGCCGTGTCTGTCGATGCAAGACGGGCTTCCCAATCCGAACGCGCCTTGGCGGAGCGGGTGCCTGCTGCGCGCCATGCGTCGAGAACGTCGGAAGGAACGACGAAGGGTTCGCTGTCCCAGTTCAACTGCTTGCGGGCGGCGGCGATTTCTTCGGCGCCGAGGGGAGCGCCGTGAACGTTGTGCGTGCCCTGCTTGTTCGGCGCGCCAAAGCCGATGATCGTCTTGCAGGCGATCATGGTCGGCTTGTCGGACTTCTGCGCTGTTTCGATGGCAGCTGCGATTTCGTCCGGGTTATGGCCGTCGACGGCGATCGTGTTCCAGCCGCAGGCGCGGAAGCGGGCATGCTGGTCGGTGCTATCGGCAACGCCGACGTGACCGTCGATGGTGATGTCGTTGTCGTCCCAGAAGACGATCAGCTTGTTGAGCTTCAGGTGGCCGGCCAGCGAAATCGCTTCCTGGCTGATGCCTTCCATAAGGCAGCCGTCGCCGGAGAGGACATAGGTGTAGTGGTCCTGCAGGTCCGCGCCGAATTCGTCGCGCAGCTTGCGCTCGGCAATCGCCATGCCCACGGCATTGGCAATGCCCTGGCCGAGCGGGCCGGTCGTCGTCTCGATGCCGGACGCATGGCCGTATTCCGGATGGCCTGCCGTCTTGGCGCCGATCTGGCGGAACTGCTTGATGTCCTCGATGGTCATGTCCTCATAGCCCGTAAGATAGAGGAGCGAGTAGAGCAGCATCGAGCCGTGGCCGGCGGAGAGCACGAAACGGTCGCGGTCGGCCCAATGCGGCTGCTTCGGATCGAACTTCAGAAAGCGCGTGAACAGAACGGTGGCGATATCGGCGGCGCCCATCGGCAGGCCGGGGTGACCGGAATTCGCCTTCTGGACAGCGTCCATGGAAAGGAAGCGGATCGCATTGGCCATCCGGTTGTGTTGTTCGCGCGAGATCATGATTTAACCCGTTTTTTCCGGTGTCGATTGAGTGACCGCGCGTTCCTCCCGCGGCCCCCGTGAAATCGCGGAGACACATAGCAGGTGGGGCGCTGGAGTCAACAAAACTGAGTGTTCTGCGGCATTTCTAACCGCATGTTTGCCAATATGTTCAAGCGGTTTCGTGTCGCGGTCACAATGGCGGCGGGATTTGAAACGATTGATATCTCATCCACAGCAAAGCGGCTTTGAGCGCGCTCTCATCTTGACCCGCTTTATTGACGCTAGTCGGTTCACCTGACTACTGTTCAACGATAAGCCGACCGAAGCTACGACGATTCGCCGGCCGGCAGATATTATTCAGCGTATGAGGGTGCAAGGCTAAGATGGCTCCGGGAGACAAGACGGTCAAATCGGCGGTCGAGGAACTGAGGGTCGCCGTGCAGGCGCTCGCGGGCGCGATCGACGGTCGCTTCGACCGGGAAATGTCGTCGGCGGAGTATCGGGCGGAGGTGCGTCGCGTCCATCAGGATCGCGCCAAGCTCGCCCATGATCTCGACCAGTCGGAATTCCGGGCGAACCGGCTGGAAGAAGTCAACCGCGAGGTCTCCCGCCGTCTGGTGACGGCGATGGAAACCATCCGCGCCGTCCTCGATCGCTGACAGGGAAGATCATGGCTCAGGTCACCGTACAAATCGACGGCAAAGCCTATCGCATGGCCTGCGAGGAGGGCCAGGAAGGGCATTTGACCGAGCTTGCGGCCCGGTTTGACCGCTATGTCCTGCACCTGAAATCGCAATTCGGCGAGATCGGCGACCTTCGCCTCACTGTGATGGCCGGCATCATGGTCATGGATGAACTCTCCGACGTCAGCCGCCGCCTGAAGGCGCTGGAAACGGAAACCGAGAACCTAGCCCGCTCCCGCGAGAGCATGCTGGCTGCATCCGAGAAGAGCGACACGCTCCTCGTTGCTGCGCTCGGCGAGTTGACCAACCAGATCAACGGGATTGCGCAGAAGATCAACGGCGGTTGAAGGCTGCCTTACGCCGACTTCAAGGTCGGAATGGCGGATACATCAATCGAATGCTCGGCCTGCCATGCATCATAGGCAGCCTGCATCCTAAGCCATACGCCGGCCCCATCGCCGAACAGTTTTCCAAGGCGCGCAGCGACGTTCGGCGAGACAGGTTTCTTTTCGTTGATGATGTCATAAAGCTGCTGTCGCGAAATGCCGAGCAGATTTGCGATCTCGACCTTGGTCTTGCCAGTCTCCGGAATGATGTCATCGAGCAATGCGCCCGGATGCGAAGGGCAACGCTGAATAGGGCGTCTAATTTCATTCGTCATGATCCTCTCCTTTTCCTCGTGTCTGCCACTTAATGATACTGTTCCAAATCAACGTTCCAAGCGTCGCCGTCCGAAAATTCGAACGTAATACACCAGGGGCCGTTGATATGGACCGTGTATCGAGTTGGCTCAAAACCTCGCAACGCATGGAAGTTGAACCCCGGCAGGTTCATTTCTTCTACGCGTTCTATCTGTTCAAGTCGGTCAAGACGCAGATTTATCCGTCTTTGCAAAGCAGGCTGAACCTTGCTTGAGCGGCCGGTTTCGAAAAGCTCTTTCAACGCCTTGCTCTTGAATGTCCTGATCACCGCCGCCTCAACCGTGAACATTCTGGTAAAGATATGTGTAAGTTTTTTGCTTACATTTGTCAACGTGATCCAGTTGAAGGTTATTCCGCGCGCTTCACCAGCAACTTGTCGATGCGGCGGTTGTCGAGGTCGATGACTTCGAAATGCCAGCCCTGTGCCGTAAAGGTCTCGCCGAGTACTGGGAGGTGTTTCAGTTCCTCGATGGCAAAGCCGGCGACGGTTTCGAAATCGGGGTCTTCGCCGACGGAGATGTTCATGCGGTCGGCGAATTCGTCGATGGGGGTCCAGCCGGCGACGAGGTAGGATCCGTCTTCGCGCAGCAGGATGGCCGGCTCTTCCGACGTGTCGTCCAGGAATACGCCGGTGATGGCTTCCAGCACGTCGCCAGAGGTGACGATGCCTTCGAAATGGCCGAATTCGTCGTAGACGAGAACCATGTGAGCCGGTGTCTGGCGCAGAGCCTCAATGACGTCGATGGCGCCCGAGAAATCCGACACGACGGGCGCATCGCGCATGATCGCCTTGAGGTTCAGCTTTTCGCCGCGCAATAGCGCGTCCAGTGCATCCTTGACGAAAAGCACGCCGACAATTTCGTCCGACGCGCCGTCACGAACGGGAAGGCGCGAGCGTTGCGTCTTTTGAAGCTGCTCGCGGATTTCCGCATCGGTGTCTTCAATATCCAGGATTTCGACATCGCGTCGTGGGGTCATCAGGCCGCGTGCCGTGCGGTCTGCCAGGCGCATGACGCCGGAGATCATCGCGGACTCCTCGGCCTCGATGACACCCGCATGATGGGCCTCGGCGAGTACCGTGCGGATTTCCTCGTCCGTGACGGTTTCCTCCGAGACGCCTCTCTGGCCGAGGAGGGCAAGAACCGCCTTGCCGGAAGCGTCGAGCAGCCAGACGAGCGGCAGGGCAAAGCGCGACAGCCAGGACATGGCCGGGGCGACCTTGACGGCGACGGCTTCGGGCGCGCGCAGCGCGATCTGTTTGGGAACGAGTTCACCGACGATCAGCGACAGATAGGTGATGACGACGACGACGGAGCCGACGCCCAGCCAGTCGGCCGCGTTCGCAGACATGCCTTGAGCCTCCAGCCAGGCAGTCAGGCGCGCGCCGAGCGTCGCGCCGGAAAATGCGCCGGAAAGCACGCCCACGAGCGTGATGCCGATCTGGACGGAGGAGAGGAAGCGTCCCGGATCTTCGGCGAGGCGGATCGCGGTGGCTGCGCCCTTGCTTCCCTGTTCTGCCAGCATCCTCAGTCGCACCGGACGCGAGGAAACAACTGCCAGTTCCGACATGGCCAGAACGCCATTGAGAACGGTCAGGAGGACGACGATGACGATTTCGGTCAGCACGGGAAATCCATGGAGTTGGCCCGCTCGCACCTTGCGGTCTTGCGGCTTCGGGTCAATGCACTCGCGGCGGGGAGGATGCGAATGAAGGCATAATAGGTGCTGACGTCCTCGTGTTCAATGCGCGCCTTGCGGATGAGCTGCTGAAAACGCAAGTCGGCTCTGGTAATCGGAGGGGATTGAGCCTACATTGCAAATGCGGTCTGCGCCTCACGACAGGTCATCACATCCCTGGGGCCATACTCGATCCTAAGGGAGCTGTCCCTGACCCGACCCGTGGGTTTGGTCACACGGTGCCCACCTACTTCTGTAGGCACCCAGGATCGTAAAGTACCATCGGTTCGCGTGGATCGCACTTCTCTTTCATTTCTCACGCAATTTTTGCGTTCACGCGCTGATCGCCCTGACGGGCTGCGCTGCACGGGCGCGCCGGACGACCGGCGGCGCGCGTTCGCGCTTGCCGCGCTTTGCGCCGATTTTGCGTTCACGCGCTGGTTGCCCTTCTGGCTGCGCTCCACAGGGGCTCCGGACGACCGGCGACGCGCGTTCGCGCTTGCGGCGCTTTGCGCCGATTTTGCGTTCACGCGCTGGTCGCCCTTCGGGCTGCGCTCCACACGGGCGCCGAACGACCGGCGACGCGCTCTGCGCTTGCGGCGCTTCGCGCCGAGGATTCCCTTTCATGCTTGGTGCGAAGAAGGCGTTGTGCCTTCCTTTGATCTATCCCCTTGTCTCCTGAACATGTGCGTGTATGGTCCGGTCCGATCCGGAAAGCCGTGCTTTCCTCCCTTCGTCTTATGCAATTCGGGGACCTGCCATGACCTTCAAAACCCTTGACGATCTCAACGACATCGCCGGCAAGCGCGTGCTTGTGCGCGTCGACCTCAACGTGCCGGTGAGCGACGGCAAGGTGACGGATGCCACGCGCATCGAGCGTGTTGCGCCGACCATTCTCGAACTCTCCGACAAGGGCGCGAAGGTCATCCTTCTCGCGCATTTCGGCCGTCCCAAGGGCGAAGTCGTGGCCGACATGTCGCTGAAGACGATCGCGCCGGCCGTTGAAGCCGTGCTCGACCGCCGCGTCCTCTTCGCCTCCGATTGCGTCGGCAATGTCGCGAAGTCCGCCATCGACGACATGCAGAACGGCGATATCCTGCTTCTGGAAAACACCCGTTTCCACAAGGGCGAAGAAAAGAACACGCCCGAGTTTACCGCAGCGCTCGCTGCCAATGGCGACATCTTCGTCAACGATGCCTTTTCGGCGGCGCACCGCGCGCATGCCTCGACCGAAGGCCTTGCCCATCACATGCCGGCTTACGCGGGTCGCACGATGCAGGCCGAGCTTGAGGCGCTGGAAAAGGGTCTCGGCAATCCGGCCCGTCCGGTCGTTGCCATTGTCGGCGGCGCAAAGGTCTCGACGAAGATCGACCTGCTGCAGAACCTCGTGAAGAAGGTGGACGCGCTGGTCATCGGCGGCGGCATGGCCAATACGTTCCTGGCTGCGCAGGGCATCGATGTCGGCAAATCACTTTGCGAACACGACCTCGCCGATACGGCCCGCACCATTCTGGCCGAGGCTGAAAAGGCTGGTTGCGCCATCGTGCTGCCCGTTGACGGCGTCGTTGCCCGCGAGTTCAAGGCCAATGCGGCAAACGAAACGGTTGCCGTTTCGGCGATCCCCTCTGACGCCATGATGCTCGACGTCGGTCCTAAGTCGGTCGAGAAGGTCAATGGCTGGATCGAGAAGGCCGCGACGCTGGTCTGGAACGGTCCGCTCGGTGCTTTCGAGATCGAGCCGTTCGACAAGGCGACCGTCTCGGCCGCCCAGCATGCCGCCGCACAGACCAAGGCTGGCAAGCTCGTTTCCGTTGCCGGTGGCGGCGATACGGTGGCTGCCGTCAATCATGCCGGCGTGGGCGACGATTTCACCTATGTCTCGACTGCCGGCGGCGCCTTCCTCGAATGGATGGAAGGCAAGCCGCTTCCGGGCGTCGATATCCTGAACACGTCCAAGTGACTTGAGAGCGCCCGGTTTCTGTCCGGGCGGCCCGGTTCTGAGCCGGGTTGTGAGAATCTGGCGCGCGGGGGAAACCTCGCGCGCCTTTCATTTGCCCTTGGCGTTTATCGCAGCAGGCTCACGAACATGGTGATGGCGAAGGCGAAGAGGGCGATTTTCCAGAAATCGCCGCGGCGGCGCAGGCCCGGCAGTCCGAGCGGCCTCACGATATGGGCCAGCATGGCAAGTATCAGCAACAATGCGATGATCTTCGTCACGTTGCCTCATGCCCTGTTCTTGAGTTTCGCCATATCCGTGTCATGATTTCGGGCATAAGCATTGTGCAAAGATGCTTCGGGACCATGATCATCCTTCGCGCTAACGCAAAGGCGGTTCTCTTTCAAGCCAAACAAATATTCAAAGGCTCGCCTTGATGCGCGGGTTGGGACGGGACATTGATGCGGCGTAATCTTCTTCCGGTATTTTCGCTTCTGGTCGGAACGCTGTTCCTGTTCTTCGGCAACGGCCTGCATTCGCTGCTTCTGCCGCTGCGCGGTACTTCGGAGGGTTACTCGACCACGACGCTCGGCCTGCTCGGCACCTCCTGGTCGGCGGGCTTCGTTGCCGGATGCTTTCTGGCGCCGCTGGTTGTCCGCCGCATCGGCCATGTGCGCGCCTTTTCCGGCTTTCTGTCGCTGACGGCGATCATCGCGCTGCTGACCGGCATTCTCGTCGATCCCACCGCCTGGATCGCGCTGCGCGCGCTGACCGGTTTCGCCTCGGCCGGTACGTCGATGATCATCGAAAGCTGGCTCAACGAGCGGGTCGACAACAAGAACCGTGGCGTGATCTTCTCGACCTATATCATGATCACGCTGGGCGGCGTTGTCGGTGGCCAGATGATGGTGGCCTCGGGTGATATCCACACGACCATTCTCTTCATGATCGTCGGCATTCTCTATTGCGTCGCCATGCTGCCGACTACCCTGTCGACGGCCGCTTCCCCGCAGCCGCTGAAAAGCGTGAAACTGGATGTTGCCGCGCTTTACCGCAATTCGCCTATCGCCTTTGTCGGCATGGTGCTGATCGGAATCGCGAATGGCGCCTTCGGCACGCTTGGTGCTGTTTTCGGTTCGAAGGCCAATTTGTCGGCTGGTCACGTTGCGCTGATGATGAGCCTTGCGATTGCTGCCGGTGCCTTGATCCAGATCCCGACCGGCCGGCTGTCGGACCGAATGGACCGCCGCCTGGTTCTGGCCACGCTGGCCGGCATCGGCGCGCTGGCCGGTTGGGTTCTGGCTCTCTTCCAGCCGTCCAATGTGGTGATCCTGCTGGCGCTCGTCTCACTTTATGGCGCTTCGGCCAATGCGCTCTATCCGCTGGCGGCCGCACATGCCAATGACCATGCATCGCCGGAAAATTACGTGAAGGTGTCCGGCGGCTTGCTGCTGCTTTACGGCGTCGGGACGATCATCGGGCCGACGCTCGGCGGTCCGGTCATGGCGGCGTTCGGGCCTTATGCACTTTTCGCCATCACGTCGCTCGCGCATGTGGCCATCACCATCTACGCCGTCTTCCGCTCGCGCATGCGCGCTCCGGTTCCGACGGCCGATCGCGAGGCCTATATTCCGCTCGGCCACATCACGGTGAAAACGCCCGAGAGCTTCAACCTGAGCCCGCTTGCCGGTGGTGCTGCGGACGAGGGGCAGGGCGGAGACCGGCATGACAAGAGTAAAGAGGAGAAAGCAGCATGAGCCTTTTTGACGAAGACCGACCGGTACGCAAGTCCGCCCACGACATTGGTCAGGACCTCTCGCTGTTGTCTGTCGACGAGTTGAAGGCCCGGGTGGAACTGCTGAAGGCGGAGATCGCGCGGCTCGAGGCGGCGGCCGCTGCCAAGGGTGCCAGCCGGGCGGCGGCTGACAGCTTCTTCAAACGCTGAATTTCTGTGCCGAAATGGCATTTCTCAGGGCGGTGTTAAGTAATCAGAAACCTTCATAAGTTATTACTGGAGCCATCCAGAGCTTTCTGGGTTCAGATGGTTCAGCTTCATGAGCGACTTCTGATTTTCTCCCTGTTTTACCTTGAGAGCCGCTTTTCGCGGCTCTTTTTTTGTTTGTTTGGCAACCATATCTTCGGTGTGCCGGCGATCAAGTCGCGGTAAATGTGGGTATTAACCTTTTCTTAAGATTCGACTTGCGCCTCTGTGCTATTGGCATCATGTTATGTTCACACAAGCGGGGAACAAAAACTTCCCTTCAGCCTTTAAAAGTTTGATGCGTATCGAGGCGATAAAGAAATGTCCGACACCGGTTTGAACACGATCAGTTTCGCAGGTCATGCGGCTTCGTCCACCCAGTTCAAGTCTCTCTATGCAGAGGGCATGGCGCTGGTTGAAGAAACTGCAAGCTATCTCGACGGTCCGGGCCGCGCCGCTTCCAAGGTTCTGCCGCGCCAAGTATCGGTTCTTTACGCTGCAGAATCCATGCGCCTGACGACCCGCCTCATGCAGATGGCCTCCTGGCTTCTCCTGCAGCGCGCCGTCAACAACGGCGAAATGACCCGCGATCAGGTCATGTCGGAAAAGAAGAAGGTTCGTCTCGACGCCTATAACCTCGACCGCGAGGCTCCGGGCTGGGAAGACCTGCCGCTTTCGTTCCGCGAACTGATCGAGCGTTCGCATCGCCTGCAGAGCCGCGTGGCCCTGCTCGACCGCGAAATCTACCGCCCGGCCGATGCGCCGGCCGTTCATGACAACCAGAACAGCGTTCAGGCGCAGCTCTCGCTGCTGCAGACCGCCTTCGGTCGTCACTGACACCGAACGACTTTACCAACCTGAGTACGACTTGACGGCGGAGGCAACTCCGCCGTCTTTTTTGCGTCTTTAAAATTCAAGAGAGGGCAGGTGCCAGACGCAAAAAACCCGGCTCGAAGGCCGGGCTTTTCAAAACTTGCCTGTCAACAGGATCAGAGGCCGAGGCCGCCGAAGCGCTTGTTGAACTTGGAAACGCGGCCGCCGCGGTCCATGAGCTGCTGGTTGCCGCCGGTCCATGCCGGATGCGACCGCGGGTCGATGTCGAGGTTCAGCACGTCGCCTTCAGCGCCCCACGTGGAGCGGGTTTCGTATTCGGTACCATCGGTCATGACCACCTTGATCACGTGATAGTCGGGATGAATGTCAGCCTTCATAACCTTGTCTTCCTGCCTGGGGTGGGAACAATTGCCGCAGACCATTGCGGCATCTGACCCAAACGCGTAAATGGGGCCGCAACCGAATTTTGGCCGGTCCCTTAATGAGTGCCGTGCCTATACATGAAGGATTGCCGGATAACAAGGCCCGGCGGACAAAACTTGCGCATTCCCGCAAGCCTGTTCGTTCAAGCCCCCGGCAGCTGAGCGAGAGGGAATGGCATTGAGCGAAGTCGATCAAATGGAAGCGCCGCGCACGCGGTCGCTGAAGCCGCTTGCCACGCTTCTTCCCTATCTCGGCCACTACCGCGCTATGGTCGTCAAGGCGCTGATTTTCCTCACGCTTGCCGCCGTTGCCACCCTGGCATTGCCGCTCGCCGTGCGCCGCATGATCGACCACGGCTTCTCGCAGTCGGATGCCGGATTCATCAACAACTATTTCGGCATGCTGATCGCGCTGGCTGTGTTGCTCGCCTTTGCCAGTGCCATGCGGTATTATTATGTCATCTCCATCGGCGAGCGGATCGTTGCGGACCTGCGGCGCGATGTCTATTCCCATGTCATCAAGCTTTCGCCGTCCTTCTTCGACGTCAACCAGTCCGGCGAGATCGTCTCGCGGCTGACGGCGGACACGACTCAGGTGAAGTCGGTTGTCGGCGCCACGGCGTCGCTGGCGCTGCGCAACCTTATCCTGTGTCTCGGCGGCGCAGCGATGATGGTCTATACGAGCCCGAGGCTCTCGGCGCTGGTTCTGGTCGCCATTCCCTTCATCGTCTTTCCGCTCATTGCCTTCGGTCGTTCGGTGCGCAAGCGCTCGCGTTCGGCGCAGGACACGCTGGCTGAAGCATCCGCATTTGCCAGTGAGTCGATTGGCGCGATCCGCACCGTGCAGGCCTTCAATGGCGGGCCGGCTGCAAGCGGGCGCTATGCGGATGCAATCGAGGGTGCTTTCGGCGCGGCGCAGGCGGCTATCCGCTCGCGCTCCATCTTGACGGGCGTGGCCATTTCCATGGTGTTCGGCAGCATTGCCGGCGTGCTCTGGTATGGTGCGCATGCCGTGCTGGATGGAACGATGTCCGCGGGTACGCTCGGGCAGTTCGTGCTCTATGCCGTGGTGGCAGCGTCGAGCCTTGGCGCGCTTTCCGAAGTCTGGGGCGAGATCGCGCAGGCCTCCGGGGCCGCCGAACGGCTTGCCGAATTGCTGGCCGAGGTACCTGCCATTCGCGCGCCGACGAACCCCAAGCGCTTTCCGGCCACCGCTGCCGGAGTGATCGCCTTCAACGACGTACGCTTTGCCTATCCCTCCGCACCGGAGCGATCGGCGCTCAAGGGGCTGACCTTCAACGTTGAGCCCGGCGAAACGGTCGCCATCGTCGGCTCTTCCGGCGCCGGCAAGAGCACTGTGCTTGCGCTGATCATGCGTTATTACGACACATCATCGGGCGACATCTCGCTGGATGGTATTTCCGTCCGCGATGTCGATCCGGCAGATTTGCGGGCCCGGCTTTCCATCGTACCGCAGGACGTGACGATCTTTGCCTCCTCCATCCATGACAACATCGCCTTTGGTCGGCCGGATGCCAGCCGCGCGGACGTGATTGCGGCCGCCAAGGCCGCGCATGCGCATGAATTCATCGAGCGGCTTGATAACGGCTATGACACCATGTCCGGCGAGCGCGGCGTGACGCTGTCCGGCGGCCAACGGCAGCGCATTGCCATTGCGCGCGCGATCCTGAAGAACGCGCCCGTGCTGCTCCTGGACGAGGCGACCTCGGCGCTGGATGCCGAGAGCGAAAAGCTGGTGCAGAACGCGCTCGACGGGCTGATGAAGGATCGCACGACGATCGTCATAGCGCATCGCCTGGCGACCGTGCTCAAGGCGGACCGCATTCTTGTCATGGATGACGGCCGGGTAGTGGAAGAGGGCAATCACCAGAGCCTTGTTGCCAAGGGCGGTATCTATGCGCGGCTCGCTTCGCTGCAGTTCGATGGCAAGGAACTGGCGGAACTTCAGGTCTGACGCCTTTTCAGAGGCCACGAAATAATTTGCCGGCATAACCTTTAGCGGCTAAATCAGGATCAGACGCCTGCGGCAGAGGTTGCGCGGGCTTGTTGATAGGGTTTGCGCGCCTTCATCGCGAAGAAATGAAGGGCGCCACGCGGGAGGGTTCATGACCGTCATCATCGCCGGGGCCGGCATTACCGGCCTGACGCTTGCCATTTCTTGCCATCAGGCAGGCATTCCGTTTCGCATCTTCGAGCAGGTCAGCGAGCTGAAGCCGCTGGGTGTCGGCATCAACGTGCAGCCGCATGCGGTGCGCGAGCTGTTCGAGATGGGCCTTGAGGCGGAGATGGACGCGATTGGCGTGCGCACCCGCGAGGTCGCCTATTTCTCCAAGAAGGGCAAGCAGATCTGGTCGGAGCCGCGCGGGCAGTTTGCCGGCTATTCGTGGCCGCAGTTCTCGGTGCATCGGGGCGGTTTCCAGATGATGCTGTTCCATGCTCTGGAAGCGCGGGCCGGCAAGGGCACGGTGGTGACGGGTCGCGAGGCGGTCGACTGCAAGGATGTGGATGGCGGCGTGATCGTCACCTTCCGCGACAAGCAGGGAAATTTGTCCACGGCTGAAGGCTCCGTCTTCGTCGCCTGCGACGGTATTCATTCCAATATCCGTGCGAAATTCTATCCGGGTGAGGGTGCACCGCATTGGGGCGGGTCGATCCTCTGGCGCGGCACGGCCAAGGCCAAGCCTTTCATCACCGAAGCGACGATGGGGATGGCCGGCCACGAATGGCAGAAATTCGTGACCTATCCGATTAGCAAGGCTGACCCGGAAACGGGCGAGGCCGAGATCAACTGGATTGCCGAGCTGAAATTCCCGCCGGACAAAAAATGGAACCGCGAGGACTATAATCGTCACGGCAATTTCGACGACTTCTTCCCGGCGTTTGCGGACTGGCATTTCGACTGGCTCGATATCCCGAAGCTGATGCAGGACGGCGGTTATTGCTACGAGTTCCCCATGGTCGACCGCGACCCGGTCGAGTGCTGGACCTTTGGTCGCACGACGCTCGCCGGTGACGCGGCGCATGCCATGTATCCGATCGGCTCCAACGGGGCGTCGCAGGGTATTCTCGATGCGCGCGTGCTGGTGCGCGAATTCATCGCGCGCGGTGTCGGCGTCGAGGCGCTGGAGGCCTATGAGGGCGAGCGCCGGCCGGCTACCACACGGCTCGTCATGGCTAATCGTGGAAATGGGCCTGACCATGTGATGAACATTGTCGAAGAACGTTGCGGCGGGGAGTTCGACAAGGTCTCCGATGTGCTGGACGAGGCGGAACTGAAAGAGATCGCCGCCAATTACAAGAAGATCGCCGGCATGGATGTCGAGGGACTGAATAGCCGCCCCTCCATCGTGCAGCTGCCGAAGAAGGACGTTGCCTGAGATGCCGCATTTCCTCGTCGTTTCGCAGGACAAGCCGGGCATGCTGGAGGTCCGCAAGGACAACCGCGCCGCCCATCTCGCCCATGTGAAGACGGGCGGCGGCGGGCTTGTCCGCGTGCTCGTCGGCTCGCCGCTCGGGCGCGAGACGATGACCGGGACCTGGATGGTCATGGAAGCGGCGGACGAGGCGGCGATAGCGGACTTTAACGCGGCTGATCCGTATGAGATCGCCGGGCTGTTTGCGTCGCGGGAGATCCTGCCGATCCACGCGGTGTTTGATCCGTCGCGGATCGTGGCGGAGGATCAGGTTTAAGGGGCGTTTGTCCATGTTCCGGCGCTGTGGTAGGATGTATCCCTGACACGGAGTTGCCCCAGTGAACGATCACAAGGAAAGAGCGGCCTTCACGATTTCCAAATCGCTCAAGGCGGAGCTTGAGGATGTTGTGCCGGCGTCGCGGCGCTCCGAATTTGTCGAACAGGCCATTGCAGATGCCTTATTGAGGGACGCCAGACAGCGGGCGCTTGAGGCTCTGGATACGCTTCCCTCTCACGACACAAGAGGCAAGGACAGTGTCGAGGTGCTGCGACGGATCAGGCAGGAGCGCGATGCTGGTCTCGTTGCGCGGAGTGAAACACGGGCACCATGATCGTCGTCGACGCGTCGGTCTTCAACAAGCTGTTCCTTAACGAGCCTGATACGCCGGAAGCGGTTGCGTTGTTTCGTCACGCACTGGAAACCGGACGAGATATCATTGCACCAACTTTACTCCTCTTCGAAGCACTGAGCGTCGCGCTCCACTACGGTGTGTCTTTCGAGGCTGTCCACGATCTATTGTCGGCTCAACGGTCTGCCGGCATGAGGCTTCTGGAACCTGATCGGGCCACAATCCTGAATGCTCACAAGATCGCAACGGATGGTTCTCCGAAGTCAGGCTATCCCTCGCTGCAGGATGCGATCTACCACGCAATGGCTATTGAACTCGATGCGGTCTTTGTGACGGCCGACAGACGACACGTCTCGAAAGCTGGTCACTTTGGGCATATCGCTCTGTTGGCAGATCGGCTGGGCTGGCAGGGGTGATCCTATTTCCCCACACTCCGCCCCGCCACCCGCCCGGAGAAAATGCACCCGCCGAGGAACGTGCCCTCCAGCGCATTGTACCCATGATAGCCCCCACCGCCAAAGCCGGCGACTTCGCCGGCTGCGTAGAGGCCCGGCACCACCCGGCCGTTTTCCTCCAGCACGCGGCCTTCGAGGTCGGTTTGCAGGCCGCCGAGCGTTTTGCGGGTGAGAATGTTGAGCTTCACGGCAATCAGCGGGCCCATGCTTGGGTCCAGCAGGCGGTGGGGCTTGGCGGTGCGCATGAGCTTGTCGCCGAGATAGTTGCGGGCGCCGCGGATGGCGGTGACCTGCGCGTCCTTGGAGAATGAGTTGTCGATCTCGCGGTCGCGGGCTTCGACCACGGCGCGGATGCGCTTCGTGTCGAGCCGGTGTTCGCCGGAAAGCGCATTCATGCCCTCGACGAGGTCTTCGAGATTGTCGCGCACGACGAAGTCCGCACCCTTGTCCATGAAGGCCTTGACCGGGGCGTTGGGCTCCTTGCCGAGGCGTTTGAGGAGGAGGGGGATGTTCTTGCCCGTCAGGTCCGGGTTCTGCTCGGAGCCGGAAAGGGCAAATTCCTTCTTGATGATTGCCTTGGTCAGGATGAACCAGCTGTAGTCATAGCCGGTCGCCTTGATGGCCTTCAGCGTCGCCAGCGTGTCGAAGCCGGGCATGGCGGGGGCGGGGAAGCGGTTGCCTTCCGCATCCAGCCAGAGCGAAGAGGGGCCGGGCAGGATGCGGATGCCGTGGTTCGGCCAGATCGGGTCCCAGTTCCGGAGGCCCTCGGTATAGTGCCACATGCGGTCGGCATTGATGACCGAGCCGCGCGCGGCTTGCGTGATCTCGACCATGCGTCCGTCGACATGGGCGGGCACGCCCGAGACCATGAATTCCGGCGGCTTGCCGAGACGATCTGTCGGCCAGTTCTTGCGCACCAGATCGTGGTTGCCGCCGATGCCGCCGGAGGCGACGAGGGTTGCACCAGCGGAGATTTCGAAATCGCCGATGGCGTTCCGGTTGCTCTTGCCGCCGCGCTGTACGGGGTCGGGTGCAAGCCGTGTGCCCCGCGCGCCGGTCACGTCGCCATTGGTGGTGATGAGTTCATCGACCTGATGGCGGAAGCGGAAGGAGAGGAGGCCCTTCTTTTCGGCCTCGCGGGCGAGGCGCACGAAGGGGTCGAGAACGCCGGGGCCGGTTCCCCAGGTGATGTGAAAGCGGGGAACGGAATTGCCATGGCCGTTGGCGAGCGAGCCGCCGCGCTCGGCCCAGCCGACGACCGGGAACCAGCGCATGCCGAGCGAATGCAGCCAGGCCCGTTTCTCGCCCGCGGCAAAGTTGAGATAGGCTTCGGCCCATTGGCGCGGCCAGTGGTCTTCCGGCCGGTCGAATTGCGCCGAACCCATCCAGTCCTGTCGGGCCAGATCGAGATTGTCGCGGATGCGCATGAAACGCTGCTCGGGGCTGTCGACGAAGAAGAGGCCGCCGAGCGACCAGAAGGCCTGACCTCCGAGGTTCTGCTCACCTTCCTGATCGATAACGATGACTTTCAGCCCGCGCGCGGTGGCTTCTGTCGCTGCCACAAGACCGGCGAGACCGCCGCCAATCACCAGAAGATCGCAATCCATGCCGCTCATTCCTCCCATGCCTGAGCCGCATTTCCTTCAGGTTGTCAAAGCGGCAATTCAGTTCGCCGCAGGCTAGCGTCCAGAGCGCCGGTGTCCAGTCCGTATTTCAACTGCTTCAGGCGGATGAAGAGACGGTTGTCGAATGTGCCGTCGCTCAGGCCATTATCCTTGAGGAAGCGGGAGATCTCCTCGACGCCTTTTTCCAGGGTCCATTGCGGGGCAAAGCCCGGCAGTTTCGTCAGCGCCTTGGTGAAGTCGACCTTGTAGGAGCGCGGGTCGCCGCCGGTTTCGCCGGTGATTTCGAGATTGGCAGCCGGGAAGGCGGCCTTCACCGCCTCAGCAATGTCGCGCACCTGATAGTTCGCATCGTTGCGGCCGACATTGAAGGCCTGGTTGTGGATCGCCTCCCGCGGCGCGGTTGCCGCGGCAAGGGCCGCGCGGGAAATGTCCTCGATATGGACGAGCGGCCGCCACGGCGTGCCGTCCGACATGACCTTGATGATGCCGGCGGTATGCGCCCAGCCGGAAAGGTTGTTGACGACGAGGTCGAAGCGGGTACGAGGGCTGACGCCGTAAGCCGTGGCGTTGCGCATGAAGACGGGGGAGAAGCTATCGTTTGCGAGAGCCGATAGCCGTTCCTCCGAGCGCACCTTGGAAATGGCGTATGCCGAGACCGGGTTAAAGGCGGCAGTCTCGTCCAGCGCGCCCTCATTGCCGGCAGCGCCGTAGATCGAACAGGACGAGGCGAAGATGAAGCGGGAGACGCCTGCGTCGCGTGCCAGTTCGCCGAGGCGTGCGGTGGCTTCCAGATTGATGTCGTAGGTGAGGTCGGGCTTCAGCGCGCCCATCGGGTCGTTGGAGAGCCCGGCCAGATGGATTACGGCATCCACGCCCTCGAGGTCTTCCGCGCGTACATCGCGGATGTCGCGCACGATCTGCCGGTCG
The DNA here is from genome assembly GCA_900467685.1 of Hyphomicrobiales bacterium. Classification (GTDB taxonomy): domain Bacteria; phylum Pseudomonadota; class Alphaproteobacteria; order Rhizobiales; family Rhizobiaceae; genus Ensifer_A. The sequence continues at coordinate 124,918 of UBQX01000002.1, read as the reverse complement.
GGCAAGATGTCGGGCGTGAGCGGTGAAACGCAGGTCTCGAAATAGCCGATATCGAGCCCGGTCGTCCGGTGCCCCGCTTCGCGCGCCAGCCGCGTCAGAACCGGTCCGATGAAGCCCTGGTTGCCGGTGATGAGAATATGCATCCGTTTCCGCCCCGCATCATTTCCTTTCTCGCTTCATTAGCGAGAGGAACTGACGCGAGGCAGGAGCGTGATGGTCAGAACGCGACCTTGAGGCCTGCGCGGGCGGCCAGCGAGTAGGATTTGTCGGTGAAGGCCGTGGCATCGAAGCTGCCGAAGATGTCGAACTGCTGCGTGACCTTGTAGTTGAAGCCTACGCCCACCGAACCGCCCACTTTGGAGCGTGCGAAGCCGTTTCCAACGTTGAAGCTCGTGCCGGCCACATTGGCCATAAAGCCCGAAGGCCCGACGCGCTGGGCTGCAATTGCCGCGACCTGGACGAAAACGTTGCCAGGCAATCCGCGCTGGTCAGTGAAGGCCTTCGTGATCCGGAATTCCGCCCGCTCTTCAAGAACCTGAGACTGGCTCTTGCCATAGGTCGCATTCTGCGACGAGCCGGTTTCGGTGTAGCCATCGAGGAATGAGCCGGTGTAACGCAGCCGGCCCGTGGGAGTGAAGGTCAGACCGTCGCCGATCGGCATGTTGTAGCCCAGCGCCAGTTCCGGCGAGAGGAAATAACCGCGGACCCGCCCGCTTGCGATTTCTGCGCCGTTGTTGATGTAACGGCGCGTGGTGGCGTCGAGCGTGCCCGCCGTGAAGGTGCTGTCGAGATTGAACGCGCCGAACGTGTAACGTCCGTAACCGCCGCCGAAGACGGTGTCCGTGGTGACGTGATCCAGCGAAAGCGCCTGGTTGGTGCGCATGCGGCCCAGACCGAAGAAGCCGCCGACGCGCCAGTCGTTGTCCAGACGCTCATAGCCGAGCATCGTGCCGCCTGCGTAGGTTCGCTGCCCGTTCTGCCCGCCGAAGGGATCCTGGAAGAAAGCGCCGCCGAAGCTGCGCGACCAGACGAAATTGCCGTGGCGATCGAAGCCCTGGGCTGCGCCTTTCATGATCGCGTCGTTGGCACTTGCCGCAGCGGATGCCGTCATGACATTGGCGAAGGCTGCCCGTGACTTTGCGGTGGCAGCCGACTTGCGGTCAGGGAAGAAGGCCTGCGCACCCGCGGGCCTTGCATCGTCCGAGACGGACGTCGACGAAAGCACGTCACTCACGCCTAAGACATTCTGGCTCAGAACGTCGCTGATCACCGAGGAGGCATAGTTTGCCACGACAGGCGCGATGAATACTGCCGCCGTGTTGGAGCCGTTGTCCACCACAACGATGTTGCCCGTGCCTGCTCCGTTCAGCCCGGACGTGATCAACTGCTTGCCCGTGCCACGCAGATTGATGGTGTTGTTGCCGAGGCTGTAGTTCTTGACGGCAAGCGTGTAGCTGCCCGTGTAGAAGTTCGTCGTGTTCCCGGCCGTGTTGTTATAGTCGATGCCGTTGGTGAAGACGGAGCCGTTGTAGATGTTGAACGTGCTGTTGCCGGCATTGAGGAAAACGGCGGACGTGCCGCCTGAAATCGTTCCGTAGTTGGAGATGATCGCGCCGGTCGCGGCGCTGATGCCGAGCGTGGCACCGGAGATGAGGCCGCCCGTGTTGTTGGTGACGGTCAACTGCCCGCTTGTGTTGTTGATCGCCTCGGCATTTGTGCCCCGGATCGTGCCGCTGTTATTGACAGTCGCTGCACCGCCGCCGGAATTCATGAACAACGCATTTGTCGCGCCCGTCAGTTGCCCGAGATTGGTGATCGATATCTGGTTCGCCGATTGATGGTTGATACCAAAAACGCCGGTGATTGTCCCCGACGCCTGGTTTGTCACGGAGACGCTACCAGCGTTGGCGCCCGTCAGAATGCCGGAACCGCTGCCGGTGGAGAGCGCACTGATAACGCCGCTGTTGAGGACAACACTCGCCCCGCCGGCACCGTTGACGCCGATGTCGATCGCGTCGCCGCCGCCGTTGGTGTTCGCAATCGTCGAGGTATTGGTAATGTTCGCGCCGGCGGCGTTGATCGTGGTGTTTCCGCTCGAGCTGGTGAGTGTTGCGCTGTTGGTCAGCGTCAGAAATCCGCTGTCCGTAATTGCGACGTTCCCGCCGGCATTGTTTGCGGTGTCGTTTGTACAGGTCTGATTGGCGCCATTTGCTGCACAGGCAGCTGCGGCTTTATCCAACGTCAATGTCGTTGCCGAAAGGGTGAGAGCGGTCAAAATTACGCCCGTTCCGGACGACGCCGACACCAGGACGTCAAAATACTTCCTGAAATAGATATTCATTTGTCACCTCTAAAATAACAAGGCGCCAACTCGAGCATTCAAAATTGGCGACCGGGCCTTAAAACTGACGACCCCGGATGGTTTACATTTAAAATTGATACATAAAATCGAATATGTACGTGACTTGCCATGGCGACTCGGGCCAGTCAAGGAACCGCCGCCGGCTAGAAGAAAGTTTCTTCTTCGAAAGTGTCACCGTGTTGCAATTCTCCGGCAGCGTTAAACGGCCGGCATGAATTGAGGGTGCCATTTTTGGCAATCCGGCTTTCGCCCGCGCGCAAATGCTGCACCGCATCGATATTTCATAACCAAGTCTTAACCATAATGGTGTCTTGATGAGATTGATCGAATGCCGCGCAAGTCACGCCTTCCTTTAACCAAATTTGGCAGCAAAGAGGCTAGGCGAGCATGGGCGCTAAGAGCGAAGAGCGGCTGCTGCCGGCATATTGAGACAGATTTTTTCGCCGCCCGGTCCAAAGCCGGGCGTTTGGATTCGAAGGACGCTAGAACATGGAACAGGCAGCTTTGGGCGCAGTGAGCGAGGTCAGCCTCTGGTCTCTCTTCATGCAGGCAGGCATCGTCGTCAAGCTGGTCATGCTCGGCCTCCTTTCGGCGTCCGTCTGGACCTGGGCCATCATCATCGACAAGGCCGTGACCTTCCGCAAGACGCGCCGTCAGCTCGACAACTTTGAACAGGTCTTCTGGTCGGGCCAATCGCTGGAAGAACTCTATCGCAGCCTCTCGGAGCGTCCCGCCGCCGGGATGAGTGCCATCTTTGTTGCCGCGATGCGCGAGTGGAAGAAGTCGTTTGAACGCGGTGCGCGTTCGCCGATCGGCCTGCAGATGCGTATCGACCGCGCCATGGACGTGACGCTTTCGCGTGAGTCCGAATATCTCGAGGGTCGCCTCGGTTCGCTCGCCACCATCGGTTCGGCTGCCCCGTTCGTCGGTCTTTTCGGGACGGTTGTCGGTATCATGACCTCGTTTCAGTCGATTGCCGGTTCCAAGACGACGAACCTTGCGGTGGTTGCCCCCGGTATCGCGGAAGCGCTTCTGGCGACGGCCATCGGCCTCGTCGCCGCTATCCCGGCCGTTATTGCCTACAACAAGCTTTCGGGCGATGCCGGCAAGTTGACGTCCCGCATGGAAGGCTTCGCCGACGAGTTCTCGGCCATTCTGTCGCGTCAGATCGACGAGAAGCTGCAGTCCTCGCGCCAGGCCGCTCAGTAAAAGCCGCTTCGAACCACAAGATTACGCAGTTGCGGACGCAAAACACACGCATTGTTTTGCTCGAATTGCTGAAGGAGTTTCCCGATGGGTATGGCAGTCAGCTCAGGCAAGGGCGGCGGTGGCGGACGCAGAGGCAGCCGTCGCAGGGGCGGCAAGGGCGGCCCGATCGCTGAAATCAACGTCACGCCGATGGTCGACGTCATGCTCGTGCTGCTCATCATCTTCATGGTGGCGGCACCGCTGATGACGGTCGGCGTGCCGGTCGACCTGCCGCAGACCAAGGCCAAGGAAATGAATGCGGAAACGCAGCCGATCACCATTTCGGTGAACAAGGACGGCGCGATCTATCTGCAGGAAACGCCGATCCAGATCGACGAGCTGATCCCGAAGCTGCAGGCGATTTCGAAGACGGGTTACGAGGAACGCATTTTCGTGCGTGGCGACATGAATGCCGGCTACGGCACGGTCATGCAGGTCATGGCCTCCATTTCGGCGGCCGGATACAAGAATATCGGCCTGGTCACGGCCCAGAAACAGGACAAGTAAGCGAAAACGATGAAGGGCAGTGTTGTCACATCGGGGTTGTTGCACGCGGTCGTTCTTGCGGTCGCGCTTGTCTCGTTGGGCTCTCCGCCCCCGCTGGAAGTGCAGCCGACGGAGTCGCTGCCCGTCGATATCGTGCCGATCGAACAGTTCACCAATATCCAGCAAGGCGAGAAGACCGCGCCGCTGAAGGAGAAGTCGTCGCCGAAGGCCACGAAGCGTCAGGACCAGGTCAATAATGCCGAGAATGTCGGCGAGAACAATGTCGACCTGAAGAGCACGCCGACACCGACGCAGCGCCCGCAGAACACCGAAGTCGCAGCCGCGCCTAAGCCGGCGGAAGCGGCGAAGGATACGCAGACGAACGACGTCAAAGAAATCCAGAAGGAGCAGACGGCGGCGCCGCAGCCGGCTGACGTTCCTGTTCCTAAGCCCGAGCCCACGCCGCCGAAGCCTGAGCCGACTCCGCCAAAGCCTGAACCCAAGCCGGAGCCGCCGAAGCCGGAACCGACGCCCCCGAAGCCGGAGCCGAAGACGCAGGAACAGCCTGAAAAGGCCGACGATTCGCCATCGCCGGATGCGCTTCCCGTGCCGACGAAGAAGCCGACGCCGGACAAGCCGAAGGAAGAGGCGAAGAAGGAACCGACGCCGCAGGAAAAGCCGAAGCCGGAAGACAAGCCGAAGCCTGAGCAGAAGGAAGCCAAGGTCGAGCCGAAGCCGCGCCCGGATACGAAGCCAGACACCAAGACCGATTCCAAGGCTGACACCAAAACGGACGCGAAGACCGACGCCAAGAGCCAGACCAAGTCTGACACCAAGTCGGCAAGTTCTGATTCCAAGACCGGCAAGGACAAGGAAAAGAAGGAAACGGCAAAGTCTGCCTCCTCTCGCGAGAGCGACAAGCTGGCTGATGAAGTCTCGGCTCTGCTGAACAAGGAAGATGCATCGGGCGGTGGCGCGAAGCGCTCCAACCAGGAAGCCTCGCTTGGTGGCAAGAAGACGACGGGTGCCGGCAAGCTGTCGCAGAGCGAACTGGATGCGCTGAAGGGCGTCATCCAGAACAACTGGAACGTCATTCCCGGCATGATGGACGCGCAGAACATTCGCATCCGCGTTTCGTTCCATCTGGACCGCAGCGGCGAGATCGTGGGCGATCCGGAAGTGACGGTGACGGGTGGAGACGGCAGTTCGAAGGACGTTCTGGCGTCGAGCGCCAAGCGCGCCATCCTGAAATCCGCCCCATTTACCAGTCTACCGGCTGACAAATACGACACGTGGAGCGATGTGGTCGTCAACTTCGACCCGAGCGACTTCATGTAATCCCCGAATTAAATCCCCGGCCTCGACCGTTTGAGAGCGAGAGACACGATGAAAAGCATGATAATCCGGACACTGTTCATGATGGGGGCGCTGTTTGCGCTTGCGGCCAATCCCGCCCATGCCGTCGTCGAGATCAACATCAACAAGGGCAATGTCACCCCCTTGCCGATCGCGATCACCGACTTCCTCGCGAAGGATGGGGTCGGAAAGCAGATTTCCGACGTGGTCGCCGCCGACCTGAAGCGGTCCGGCCTGTTCGCCCCGATCGACAGCAAGGCCTTCATCGAGAAGATCACCAATCCGAGTGCTGCCCCGCGCTTCCAGGACTGGCGCACGATCAACGCGCAGGCGCTGGTGACCGGACAGGTGGTGAAGGAGGCCGATGGCCGTCTTCGCGCTGAGTTCCGCCTCTGGGATGTTTTCGCCGGGCAGCAGATCATCGGCCAGCAGTATTTCACGCAGCCGGAAAACTATCGCCGCGTGGCCCATATCATCGCCGATGCGATCTATGAGAAGATCACCGGCGAGAAGGGCTATTTCGATACGCGCGTCGTGTTCGTCGCCGAAAGCGGTCCCAAGACCGCCCGCAAGCGCCAGCTCGCGATCATGGACCAGGACGGCTACAACGTTCGTTCGATCACCAACTCGAACGATATCGTGCTCACGCCGCGCTTCTCGCCGAACCATCAGGAAATCACTTACATGTCGTTTGAAGGCAACCAGCCGCGGGTTTACCTGCTGCAGCTGGAAACCGGACAGCGCGAAGTGGTCGGCAATTTCCCCGGGATGACCTTCTCGCCGCGCTTTTCGCCGGATGGTCAGCGCGTGATCATGAGTCTGGAAGAGGGCGGCAACGCCAATATCTTCACCATGGACCTGCGGTCGCGCACGACGACGCGGCTCACCTCGACCGCTGCCATCGACACGTCGCCCTCCTATTCGCCGGACGGCAAGCGCGTGACGTTTGAAAGCGACCGTGGCGGCAGCCAGCAGATCTATGTCATGAACTCCGACGGTTCGGGCCAGACGCGCATCTCGCATGGCGACGGGTCCTATTCGACGCCGGTGTGGTCGCCGCGCGGCGATCTCATCGCCTTCACCAAGCAGGCAGGTGGCAAGTTCTCGATCGGTGTAATGAAGCCGGACGGTTCGGGCGAGCGCATTCTGACCACGAACTTCCACAACGAAGGTCCGACCTGGGCACCGAATGGCCGCGTGATCATGTTCTTCCGGCAGAATGCCGGCGAAGCGGGTCCGCGTCTCTATTCGATCGACCTCTCGGGTTACAACGAGCAGCAGATCCCGACGCCGGCCTTCGCATCCGATCCGGCCTGGTCGCCGCTTCTCGACTGAGGAGCACCCGTTTCGGAAAGGGCCGCACGAAGAAATTTGTGCGGCCCTTTCGATTCCAGCTGGCTTTCCGGACCCCTATGGCGAAGTCTGGGAGACGCCACGTTCTCGCCTCAATCTCCTGAAAATCAAGGCATTGAGGCTCTTTTAACGCTTTGTTAACCATAATCGTTGAACACCGGTTAACTGAAGAATGTTACGTTCCGGCAACCTCGATTGAAATATCCCAAGGAGACTGGCGATGAGCCACATTTCTAGCCTGAGCGCTCACGGCATGCAGAAGCTGGCGCGCAATCCCGTCATCATTGCCACCTTCATGGCGCTTTCGCTCGCGGGCTGCGCCTCCAAGAAAGGCGGCCTGCCGAACAACGCTTCCGACCTCGGCCTTGGCGCCAATGGCGTGAATGGCGCGAACGCGACGCCCGGCTCAAGCCAGGACTTCACCGTCAACGTCGGCGACCGCATCTTCTTCGACACGGACTCCTCGTCGATCCGCGCAGACGCCCAGCAGACGCTCGACCGTCAGGCCCAGTGGCTCGCCAAGTATCCGACCTACAAGATCACGGTCGAAGGCCATGCCGACGAGCGCGGCACCCGCGAATACAACCTCGCTCTCGGCGCACGCCGCGCCAACGCGACGCGCGACTATCTCGTTTCGCGCGGTGTACCGGCGAACCGCCTGAGGACGATCTCCTATGGCAAGGAACGTCCGGTCGCCACCTGCGACGACATCTCCTGCTGGTCGCAGAACCGTCGCGCCGTTACCGTTCTCGGCGGCGCCGGCATGTAATTTCACGATCAACAGATCGTATCGTCCTCAAGGGCGGCCTTCGGGTCGCCCTTTTTGCTTGGCGCGTTTTTCTCCTTAGTTTGGCCAGAGTTTCATTGCTTTTTGTCCCCAATCGGCGATGTTGACGGCGTGTTGAGCGTAGATCCTACGAATCATGATTGGCCGCGAATCATTTGAGGTGATGATGAAAAGACTGGTTTTGGCTGGCGCGATCGCCGCTGCCCTTGCGGGGGCAACAGGCGCTCACGCCGGGACTCTGGGTAATTGGCTGCACGGACGGCCCGCGCCGCAGCCGTCGCAAGCCTTACAAGTTCAGGCATCGAGCGCCGAAGTGCAGATCCAGCAGTTGCAGGAAACGGTCCGGCAGCTGACGGGCCGCATCGAGGACATGAACTTCCAGGTCCTCCAGATGCAGGAGCAACTTCGAAAGACGCAGGAGGACAACGAGTTTCGCTTCCAGCAGCTCGAAAAGAAGCCTGCGTCCGGCAAGAAGGCCGAGCTGGAAACACCGGCTGGCACCCAATCCAACAAGGAAGCGGCCGCTGCGGCCGCTTCCGACCCGTCCGCAACTGCTGCTGCAACGCCGCCGGCAGATGCTGCCGAGCCCCGGACCGTCGAGCAGGCTGCTTCCGCGCAGATCGGCGAGGACAGCGTGGGCGACACTGCCGGTCTTCCTGCCGCCGGCCAGACCATGCCCGCCAACGATCCGACCATTGCAAACCAGACTGCCGCTCCCGGTGCCATGCCGCCGGCCAATGCGCCGAACGAGATGGCCAACATGAAGCCAGGCACGCTCGGCAGTCTGATTTTCAATGGCGACGGCAGGATTGTCGAATCGACCCGTAATCCGGCAGACAACTCCGCCGATACGCTGCCGGGCGTGAAGCCGGCGCTGCCACCATCGCAAGGCGCATCGAAGCAGACCACGGCCACCGCGCCGGCAGCAACCGCGCAGACTGCCCCTGCGGGCGCAGCCGCATCGAAGCCGATGGAACAGGCATCGATCACGCCGAAGGCCTCCGCGACGGGTGCCGCACCCACCGCCGATCAGAGCTACCAGCAGGCCTATCAGTCTATTCTGAGCGGCAACTACTCGGAGGCCGAGAAGGGGTTCAAATCCTATCTCGACACGTTCCCCGGCAGCCAGAAGGCGGCGGATGCCTCGTTCTGGATGGGCGAGGCGCAGTATTCGCAGGGTCACTATAACGATAGTGCCAAGACCTTCCTGAATGCATTCAAGACGTATGGCCAGTCGCCCAAGGCTCCCGACATTCTGCTGAAGCTCGGCATGTCTCTGGCGGCACTGGACAACAAGGATACCGCCTGTGCGACGTTCCGCGAAATTCCGAAGCGCTATCCGAAGGCCTCTAAGGCGGTGATCACCAAGGTCGCCTCCGAGCAGTCCCGCCTTTCATGCCCGGCGGGCTGATCGAATTCACGGCTTTTTCTCCATCTGAGGCGGCCACGCGCTATCTCGCTGGTCTCCCTGACGGTGCGACGGTTGCCGTCGCGCTCTCCGGTGGCGGCGATTCTGTCGGCCTTCTGTCTGCGCTTTACGAGGCCGCGTGTGCGCGCAATGGGCGCGTGCGGCTTGCGGCCCTGACGGTCGACCATGGCTTGCGGTCGGGCTCGGCGGACGAGGCGGCCGCCATGGCTGAACTTTGCCATGGGCTTTCCATTCCCCATCTCGTGCTCTCGTGGCAGGGCGACAAGCCCAAAACGGGGCTGAGCGAGGCGGCGCGGGAGGCGCGCTATCGGCTTCTGGCCGAGGGTGTCGCGCGCCTTCACGCCGATTGTCTCGTGACGGCGCATACGCTGGACGACCAGCTCGAAACCGTGGAGATGCGCCGCCGCCGCAGCGACAGGAGCCCGCGAGGTCTTGCCGGCATTGCGCCTGCTGCGCTGTTCTTCGGCTGGCTTCCGGTGCATCGGCCCTTCCTGCGTGTCCTGCGAGCCGACATCCGAAACCATCTCAGCGAGCGGCGCATCCGGTGGTTTGACGACCCGAGCAATGACGATCCGCGCTATGAACGCGTTCGGGTGCGTCAGGCGAAGGAATTTGCGTTAGGTCCGGACGCCATAGCCGCTGCCGCGGAAAGACGAGGGGCTCTGGCCACGGCAGCAGCGGCCTATCTTGAGGCGCATGCGCGCATGCCGTTGCCCTTGCTCTTTGAGCTCGATGCTCGGCAAGAGGACGAAGCCGCCAACCTTGCGCTGGCGACGCTGATCGCTGTTGCGGGCGGACAACCGCATCTGCCGGGACAGGAACAGCTGGAGCGTCTCAGGTCTGCGCTGAAGTCGCCGGGGGCGGTGGTTTCGCTGGGGCGCACTGTCGTGGAGCGGCGGAAGGACAAGCTCTATATCGGGCGCGACCGGCGCAATCTGCCGGTGTTGGAAATTGCTCCGGGCGAGAGCATCGCCTGGGATGGGCGGTTTCGTATCGTAAACGAGACGCAAGCGGTCATCACCATCGCGCCTTCCGTCCATCAGGAGCCGCCCGAGGGTGTGCCATCGCGGATCGCGCGGCGCGCGCTTGCCACCCTGCCGATCTGTGCCGAGCCGGGTCACGCACGCGATGACGTAACGGTGCTTCCGCTGCTTGCACCGTTCGAAACGGTCCTACTGTCCTTCGATGGCGCACTTGCTGACGCTCTGTGTCGCCTTTTGGGACGCCCGCTTTTCCCCTGTTTTCTGGGGCGTGGGGTCGAAACGCAGAGCATATGCGGATAGAATGGAACGTGGGGGCAATTTCGGAGTGAGCGTCAGCCGGCTCGTCGACTGAAATTTCTGTTGAGTTGGTTGGAAAGGGCATTTCAAAGGCGAGGTTGCTTTCGCCGGTTATGCCCTTGTCGTTGCGTGGAGATTGACGATGCGAGTGAAATCGATGGCCCTATGGCTTCTGGCCGTGATCCTGGCCGTTGTGCTGTTCTATTTTTTCCAGGACGAGATGGCACCCAAGAAGGCGCAGCAGGGCAGCCAGGCCGTATTAACCGACGGACTTTCCGCTGCGTCGTGAGCGATTGTCGGCTTTGCCCTGCATGTGTCGCATCGTGGTTGCTGCACGTCCGATCCGCCGAATTCAGCCTTTCGTATACTATTTAAGGCAAGCATTGCCTTCTCGCCTTGGCAAGGCCACACGCGGGACCTATGTTAAGGCCAGAATATCAGCGGGTTCAGCCGCTGCGTCACATGACCGGGGAGTTCGATGAACCCTAATTTACGTAATTTCGCCCTCTGGGCAATCATAGCGCTGCTTCTGATCGCGCTGTTCACGATGTTCCAGTCGGCGCCTGCGCAGACGGGTTCGCGTGAAATCCCCTATTCGCAGTTCCTGCATGACGCCGATGCGTCGCGCATCCGCGATGTCGTGATCACCGGCCACCGCATCACCGGCTCGTATACCGAGAACGGCGCCACTTTCCAGACCTATGCTCCCGGTATTGACGATACGCTCGTTGATCGTCTGCAGTCCAAGAACACGGTTGTGACCGTGCGTCCGGAAACGGATGGTTCGTCGGGCTTCCTGTCCTACCTGGGCACGCTTCTCCCAATGATCCTGATCCTCGGCGTCTGGCTGTTCTTCATGCGGCAGATGCAGGGCGGCTCGCGCGGTGCGATGGGCTTCGGCAAGTCGAAGGCCAAGCTTCTGACCGAAGCGCATGGCCGTGTCACCTTTGACGATGTCGCCGGCGTTGACGAAGCCAAGCAGGATCTCGAAGAAATCGTGGAATTCCTGCGCGATCCGCAGAAGTTCCAGCGCCTCGGCGGGCGAATCCCGCGCGGCGTTCTGCTCGTTGGCCCTCCGGGTACGGGTAAGACGCTTCTGGCGCGCTCGGTGGCGGGCGAAGCCAATGTGCCGTTCTTCACGATCTCCGGTTCGGACTTCGTTGAAATGTTCGTCGGCGTCGGTGCAAGCCGCGTCCGCGATATGTTCGAACAGGCGAAGAAGAACGCGCCCTGCATCATCTTCATCGACGAAATCGACGCCGTGGGTCGCCATCGTGGCGCAGGCCTCGGCGGCGGCAACGACGAGCGCGAACAGACGCTCAACCAGCTGCTCGTCGAGATGGACGGCTTTGAAGCCAATGAAGGTATCATTCTGATCGCCGCGACCAACCGTCCGGACGTCCTGGACCCCGCACTTCTGCGTCCCGGCCGTTTCGACCGTCAGGTCGTCGTGCCGAACCCGGATATCGTCGGCCGCGAGCGCATCCTCAAGGTTCACGTCCGCAACGTGCCGCTTGCACCGAATGTCGACCTGAAGGTTCTGGCACGCGGCACCCCGGGCTTCTCGGGTGCCGACCTGATGAACCTCGTCAACGAGGCGGCCCTGATGGCAGCACGGCGCAACAAGCGTCTCGTGACCATGCAGGAATTCGAGGACGCCAAGGACAAGATCATGATGGGCGCCGAACGCCGCTCGTCCGCCATGACCGAAGCCGAAAAGAAGCTGACCGCCTATCACGAGGCCGGCCACGCCATCGTTGCCATGCACGTTCCGGTCGCCGATCCGGTGCACAAGGCCACCATCATTCCGCGCGGCCGTGCGCTGGGCATGGTCATGCAGTTGCCGGAAGGTGACCGCTATTCGATGAGCTACAAGTGGATGATCTCGCGTCTCGCCATCATGATGGGCGGCCGCGTTGCCGAAGAAATCACCTTCGGCAAGGAGAACATTACGTCGGGCGCATCGTCGGATATCGAACAGGCCACCAAGCTTGCCCGCGCCATGGTCACGCAGTGGGGCTTCTCCGACGAGCTCGGCCAGGTCGCCTATGGTGAAAACCAGCAGGAAGTCTTCCTCGGTCATTCCGTCTCGCAGTCGAAGAACGTCTCCGAGACGACGGCCCAGAAGATCGACAGCGAAGTGCGTCGCCTGATCGACGAGGCCTACACGGATGCGAAGCGGATTCTCACGGAATACCATGATGGGTTCGTTGCTTGCGCTGAAGGCCTGCTCGAATACGAGACGCTGACCGGCGACGAGATCAAGCAGTTGCTGAAGGGCGAAAAGCCCTCGCGCGATCTGGGCGACGATACGCCGCCGAGCCGCGGCTCGGCTGTTCCGTCGACCGGCGCGCGCTCGGAGCCGAAGTCCAAGCCCGACGAAGGGCTTGAGCCGCAGCCGCAATAATCAACGAAAACGCGTTGATCCAAGGCCCGCGACAGACGCTGTCGCGGGTCTTCTTTTTTGACGATTGCAAAATCCTACGTCGTCACGAAAAAGACACAGCCGAATCCGGCCGTGGAATAAATTTTTGCAATGACCGCCTTTTGCGCCGGATATTGAATTTTCTTTCCTGCAATGGCGGTTTTGCAGCTGCTTCAATAGAAACTTACGTAAATTTTCGTCGGCCCCCTTACTTTCCCGGTCGGCCGCTCGGTGTTGCGGTCGGTGGAAGCGGCGGTATTCTTCCCGCATCGCATGGGAGGACTACATGAACATCACATCATCCAGACTCCGGCTGGTTGCAGCTTTCGCCACAATTCTCGGTGCCGGTTCCGCATTCGCCGGCGGCTTTTCGCGCGGCGATGCCAATACGGATATTCTCTTCGAGCCCGGCACGGCCAATATTGACGCCGGCTTCATCTATGTGTCGCCGCAGCGCAGCTATGACACGATCTCCGGTGCAAAGGCGACCGATGGCCGCTTCACTGACGACTACTGGATCCCGAACGTCGCCGTTGCTGCCCGCCCGACCGACATGTTCGGTTGCGCGCTCACCTACACGCAGTCCTTCGGCGCCTCGGCGACCTATGGCACGCAGGCGCAGAATGCAGAGCGGACCAATGCGGTTCTTGCAGGCGGCGCCGCTGCGGCCAACTACACGATCTCCAAGGGCTTCACCAGCAACGAATACGGCGCGACCTGCGATCTGAAATTCGATGCAGGGCAGGGCAAGTTCCATGTTCTCGGGGGCGTCTTCCTGGAAGACTTCTCCTACACGGCGAAGTCCATGACAGGCACCCTGAACCTGAAGGACAACGGCTCGGTCGGCTATCGCCTCGGCGCAGCCTATGAAATTCCGGAATATGCTCTTCGCGCCTCGTTGATGTACCGCTCGCAGGTCAAGCACAATGCGTCCGGCAACTTCGATTTCTCGGCCATCGCACAGGCGAACAATGGCGGGATCGCGCGCGCGGCGGCTGCGGGCAACGGCACGCTTCCGCAATCGGTCAAGCTCTACCTTCAGTCCGGCATCGCGCCCGACTGGCTGGTTTACGGCTCGGTCGAATGGACGAACTGGAGCGTGCTGCAGACGTTGAATTACAATGTCGGCAACACTGCACGCCAGGACAAGTATTACTGGAAGGACGGCTGGACCATTCAGGGCGGCGTCGGCCACAAGTTCAACGACACCGTCTCCGGCACGCTCAACGTGACCTGGGATCAGGGCGTCGGCACGGGTGCGGACATCCAGACGGATACCTGGACCTTCGGTGCGGGCGCTCTGGTCAATGCCGGTCCGGGTGTGCTGAAGCTTGGTGCAGGCGTCAGCTATCTGACAGCCGGCAGCCAGTCGACTGCCAAGGGCGCGAACTACAATGCCACGTCTCCGGGCAGCTGGGCCTATGCGCTCGGCGCGTCCTACAACATCAAGTTCTGATCGTTTCCAGAGAGCGGCGGATCGACGGGGCCTTGCGGGAAACCGCGAGGCCCTGTTCTTTTTCATAACAGGATATTTTTCCGCGTTTCCGAATTTGATGAGGCTTTTGCGGGGTTTTGTGGCAAAGACACTGCAAAATCCCGCTCCGGGTGAGTGACAAAGTCTTGCCGCGTGGCGACGGGCTCACTAAGGACGTGATCAGAACAGGGCCGTTCGGGGGCTCGAAAACATCGGGTAGGCGACACAGCATGAAGAAGCGTTATTTCGGCACGGACGGTATCCGTGGGCAGGCCAATCGTGCCCCGATGACCGCAGACATCGCGATGAAGGTTGGCATGGCCGCCGGCATGATCTTCCGCAACGGTGGCCATCGTCATCGGGTGGTCATCGGCAAGGACACGCGTCTTTCAGGCTATATGCTGGAATATGCGATGGTGGCTGGTTTCGCTGCCGCTGGCGTCGATGCCTTCATTCTCGGCCCGATCCCGACGCCGGCCGTCGCGATGCTGACCCGTTCGTTGCGCGCGGATGTCGGCGTGATGATCTCGGCTTCGCATAATCCTTATCAGGACAATGGCATCAAGCTTTTCGGCCCGGACGGCTACAAGCTCTCCGACGAGATCGAAAAGGAAATCGAGGCCATGCTCGATCAGGACCTTTCGCCGCATTTCGCCGCCCCGGACGATATCGGCCGCGCGAAGCGTATCGATGGCGTGCATGACCGCTATATCGAACATGCCAAGCGCACATTGCCGCGCGACGTGACGCTGAACGGTCTGAGGATCGCCATCGATTGCGCCAACGGTGCCGCCTACAAGGTCGCGCCGGCCGTTCTGTGGGAACTGGGCGCGGAAGTCGTCACCGTCGGCGTCGATCCGAACGGTACGAACATCAATCTCAACTGCGGTTCCACGCATCCGGAGGCGCTGGCGCAGAAGGTGCACGAGGTGCGCGCCGATATCGGCATCGCGCTTGATGGCGACGCGGACCGCGTGATCATCATCGACGAAAAGGGCAAGGAGATTGACGGCGATCAGCTGATGGCGCTCATCGGCGAGACCTGGGCGGCAGACGGCCTGCTGCGGGGCGGCGGGATCGTGGCGACGATCATGTCGAACCTCGGCCTCGAACGTTTCCTGGCGTCAAAGGACCTGACACTGGCGCGTACCAAAGTCGGCGACCGCTATGTGGTCGAGCACATGCGCAATTTCGGCTTCAATGTGGGCGGCGAACAGTCCGGCCACATGGTGCTTTCGGACTTCGGCACGACGGGGGATGGCCTCGTTGCCGCGCTTCAGGTTCTCGCCTGCGTCAAGCGCACCGGCAAGACGGTGAGCGAAGTCTGTCGCCGGTTCGAGCCGGTGCCGCAATTGCTCAAGAACGTGCGTTATTCGGGTGGCTCGCCGCTTGAAAACAAGATCGTCAAGGAGGCGATTGCTGCTGCCGAAACCGACCTGAAGAAGAACGGGCGTCTCGTCATTCGGCCGTCAGGCACCGAACCACTGATCCGCGTCATGGCCGAAGGCGACGATCGCGGCCAGATCGAGCAGATCGTCAACGAGCTTACCGGCGTGATTGCCGGAGCTTCGAACGCGGCCTGACCTTGCGACGCACGGGCGGAAATCGCCAGATGCCGCCAGCTCTGACAGTCAACGGGCAGTCACAAGAGATCCTAAAGCCGGCTTCACGCCGGCTTTTTCTGTTCGTTAGAAATTTTTTTATAAGCCAATCGAAGCATTTATCTTTAACCGTGGGTTTAGTCACATGGTGAATTTTCTTGGTTAAGTGCTATTTAACGAATGCGAATTAGAGTCCGGGATCATGGGTCTGACGGCGAAGACGCCGCCGGCGCAACCGAGTTCCCGGAGACAAAAAATGAAAAAGCTGATGTGGAGTGCAATTGCTGCGGCGATGCTGGGTGCAAGCGCTCAAGCTGCCGATCTTCCCCAACCCGAAGTCGTTCAGGCTCCGCCCGTCGAAGTTCAGGTCGCCTCGGTCAGCGGCTGGTATCTGCGTGGCGATGCGTCCTACAGCATCATGAAAATGCGCGGCGCGCATTACTTCATCACGCAGGATGGCACCGGAACCGTCGACAATGGGACGTTTGACACGACCAAGCTCGACAACTCCGCCAGCATCGGCGCGGGTGTCGGTTACCAGTTCAACAACTACCTGCGCAGCGACGTGACGCTGGACTACACGTTCCGCACGACTTTCAACGGCTCCACGCAGGGCGGCTGCGGCGTTTCCACCGCCTGCACCTCGCGCGATATCGCCCACATGACGATGTTCAGCCTTCTGGCGAATGCCTATGTCGATCTGGGAACCTATGGCAGCGTTACGCCTTACGTCGGCGCCGGTCTTGGTGCGACGCATGTCAGCTGGGATGGCGACAACAACACGTCCTGCGCCAATGACGGCTCCGGTTGCGACCCGACCTTCCAGCATGAAGGCCGTGAAAGCTGGCGCTTCACCTACGCCCTCATGGCGGGTGCATCGATCGACGTGACCTGCAACGTCAAGGCTGACCTTGGCTATCGCTATCGTCACGTCAACGGCGGCCCGATGTTCGGCAGCATCTACTTCTCGGGCTCGCAGGCAAATGTTGGTCCGGGCTTCGACAACGGCTTCGATATCCACGAAGTTCGCGGCGGTCTGCGCTACCAGTTCGGCAATGGCGGTTGTGGCGAAGTCGCCCAGGTTCCGCCGGCTCCGATGCCGGTCTACAAGTAAGACCTTCGATATCTGATCTCGAAAGCCCGCCTTGTGCGGGCTTTCTTGCGTTTGCGAGCCGGTTTTCCGCGTGCGGCAAAAATTTTGTCGTTTGCGCCACGCGACGCTTGACTGTGAAAGGCTAATCCCATATCTCCAGCGGCGGGACACTCCTCCCCAACGAGGAGCCAACTATCTGGAAGGATAGACTGATATGGCTGAGACCGCCGCAAAGCCGGGCGTGCGCCCGCAAAACACCCATTTCTCTTCTGGCCCTTGCTCGAAGCGCCCCGGTTGGTCGCTCGATGCACTTTCCGATGCTCCCGTCGGCCGTTCGCACCGCGCGAAGGTTGGCAAGGCGAAGCTGAAAGAGGCCATCGACCTTACCCGCGAAATTCTTGAAGTGCCGGCTGATTACCGCATCGGTATCGTGCCCGCTTCCGACACCGGCGCCGTCGAAATGGCGCTCTGGTCGCTGCTCGGCGAGCGCCCGGTCGACATGGTCGCCTGGGAAAGCTTTGGTGCCGGCTGGGTCACCGACGTTGTCAAGCAGCTCAAGCTGAAGGACGCCCGCAAGATCGAAGCGCCTTACGGCGAGCTGCCGAACCTTGCCGACATCAATTTCGACCACGACGTCGTCTTCACCTGGAACGGCACGACCTCGGGCGTTCGCGTTCCCAATGCCGATTTCATCCCGGCCGACCGCAAGGGTCTGACGATCTGCGACGCGACCTCGGCTGCCTTCGCGCAGAACCTCGATTTTGCCAAGCTCGATGTCGTCACCTTCTCCTGGCAGAAGGTTCTGGGCGGCGAGGGCGGTCATGGCGTGATCATCCTGAGCCCCCGCGCTGTCGAGCGTCTGACGACTTACGTCCCCGCCTGGCCGCTGCCGAAGATCTTCCGCATGACCTCCGGCGGCAAGCTGATCGAGGGCATCTTTACCGGCGAAACGATCAACACGCCGTCCATGATCTGCGTCGAGGACTATATCGACGCGCTGAAGTGGGCGAAGTCGCTCGGCGGCCTCAAGGCGCTGATGGCGCGCGCTGACGCCAACACGAAGGTCATTGCCGACTTCGTAGCCGCTAACGACTGGATCGCCAACCTCGCCAAGGATCCGGCAACGGCCTCCAACACGTCCGTCTGCCTGACGATTGCAGACAAGGATGTGCTGGCGCTCGACGCCGACGCGCAGGCCGCTTTCGCCAAGGGCATGGTTACGCTTCTCGACAAGGAAGGCGTCGCCTATGACATCGGCGCCTATCGCGACGCGCCGTCCGGTCTTCGTGTCTGGGCTGGTGCCACGATCGAGACCGCCGACATGAAGGCGCTGATGCCGTGGCTGACCTGGGCTTTCGAAACCCAGAAGGCAACGCTCGCCAAGGCTGCTGCCTAACGTGCTTCTGGCCCTGCCGACGAGGCGGGGCCGACATTCCCCATTCAGAAAATTGACCCTTTTCAGGAGGCCTCACCATGGCACCTCGCGTACTCGTATCTGACGAACTGTCGGAAACCGCCGTCCAGATCTTCCGCGATCGCGGCGTCGACGTCGATTTCATGCCCAAGCTCGGCAAGGACAAGGAAAAGCTCCTCGAGCTCATCCCGCAATATGACGGTCTTGCCATCCGCTCGGCCACCAAGGCGACGGAAAAGCTGATCGCCGCAGCGACCAACCTCAAGGTCATCGGCCGCGCCGGCATCGGCGTCGACAACGTGGACATTCCGGCGGCCTCCAAGCGCGGTATCATCGTGATGAACACGCCCTTCGGCAACTCCATCACGACCGCCGAGCATGCCATCGCGCTGATGTTCGCCGTCGCTCGCCAGCTGCCGGCAGCCGACGCCTCTACACAGGCCGGCAAGTGGGAAAAGTCGAAGTTCATGGGTGTCGAAATCACCGGCAAGACGCTCGGCGTCATCGGCGCCGGCAATATCGGCTCCATCGTCTGCGCCCGCGCCATCGGCCTGCGCATGAATGTCATTGCCTACGATCCGTTCCTCTCGCATGAACGCGCCAAGGAAATGGGCGTTGAAAAGGTCGAGCTGGACGACCTGCTCGCCCGCGCCGATTTCATCACGCTGCATGTTCCGATGACGGACAAGACGCGCGGCATCCTGAACAAGGAAGCGCTGGCCAAGACCAAGCCGGGCGTTCGCATCATCAACTGCGCCCGTGGCGGTCTGGTTGACGAGGCAGCCCTTGCCGAAGCCATCAAGTCCGGCCACGTTGCCGGCGCCGGTTTCGACGTGTTCGAGGTCGAGCCCGCGACCGAAAGCCCGCTCTTCGGCCTTGAAAACGTCGTCTGCACGCCGCATCTCGGCGCGTCGACCACGGAAGCCCAGGAGAACGTTGCGCTTCAGGTGGCCGAGCAGATGTCGGACTACCTCGTGAAGGGCGCGGTCTCCAACGCGATCAACATGCCGTCGATCACCGCTGAAGAAGCGCCGATCCTGAAGCCGTTCATCCGGCTTGCCGATTGCCTCGGCGCTTTCGTCGGTCAGGTCACGGAAGGCCCGATCAAGGAAATCGAGATCCTGTTCGACGGTGTCACCGCCACGATGAACACCAAGGCGCTGACGTCTGCACTGCTGGCCGGTCTCATCCGTCCGCAGGTCGCCGACGTCAACATGGTCTCGGCACCGATCATGATCAAGGAAAAGGGCATTATCGTCTCCGAGGTCAAGCGCGACAAGACGGGTGTCTATGACGGCTATATCAAGCTGACGGTAACGACCGAGACGCAGACGCGCTCGATCGCCGGCACCGTCTTCTCCGATGGCAAGCCGCGCTTCATCCAGATCAAGGGCATCAACATGGATGCCGATGTCGGCGCCAACATGATCTATATCGCCAACACCGACGTTCCCGGCATGATCGGCTACATGGGAACGACGCTCGGCGAGGGTGGCGTGAACATCGCAAACTTCCAGCTCGGTCGCGACAAGCAGGGCGGCGATGCGATCGCGCTTCTCTATGTCGACGAGAAGGTCAGCGATGCCGTGCTTGCCAAGTTGACTGCGCATTCGGCGATCCGCCAGGCCAAGCCGCTGACGTTTAACGTCGACTGAGACGACCGGCGTTCATAGCCGAAAATGATGAAGCCCGGGCGCCAGAACGCCCGGGCTTTTTGTGGATAGTGCCGTGGTGCAAGAGAAGGTCTCGGCTCACGACAAAACCCTTCGCAAGCGTCTGCTGCCAGGCGCTTGCGAAGGGTCGTGCACCCTCCGGGATGATGTCGTCTCAGGCGCGCAGGCGAGCTGCGGTGTCGCGTTCTTCGAGCGCTGCCGCCTTGCTGTATTCGGCTTCCGCCTCCTCCAGCGCCAGTTCGGCGGCATCCTGCTGTACCTTCAGTTCCTTGATCGAGCCGAGGAGGTTGTCTGCACGCTGACGCGCAGCTTTGGCGAAGGTCGGGTAGGCGAAGTGATTCGAATCGGTGATTCCAGACTTCTTCTCCTCGAAGGCGATCTGTGCCTCGAGATCCCTGATCATTCGCTCGAAATCCGCCATCATCATCTGTAACTGGTTCAATTGGCGGCGCTTTTCGTTGACCTGAAAATTCTTCAGGCGAACGAGGCTCTCACGTGACTTCATACGCAATACTCCCGTGAAGTGAGACCTTCTGGGTTATGGGTGCCGCGTTTCAGCGGCATTTTCCGACCGTTAACGAAAAATCCTAGGCAATCTTAATAAATTCCTACCCCTGGTAACCATTCGTTTACGGCCATGGTGAATGATATGCGGGATGATTTAAGGGTCAGTAAACGACGCGGACAAAAATACGCCACGTACCATTGCTGAGTCGAAAGAGTCGGTTAGAGGGATTTCTTAACGTTGAAAGTTAGAATCTCTTAATCCGATTTCTCATGAAAATCAGGGGGCTGAGAAATTTCTTTAACTAATTCGATACATCTTGCCATGGTGAATCAGAATTTGTTAACCATTTCGTGGCAGCTTCAAATCAGGCAACGACTGGATCCGTATCGCGTGGGGCAGCCAACGAGGGACCTTGAGCGGCGGAAAAGGGGACAAAGGAATGCGGGTTCTACTTATTGAAGACGACAGCGCGACGGCGCAGAGCATCGAGTTGATGCTCAAATCCGAGAATTTCAATGTCTACACCACCGATCTCGGCGAAGAGGGTGTCGATCTCGGCAAGCTGTACGACTACGACATCATCCTTCTGGATCTTAACCTTCCCGACATGTCCGGCTATGAAGTGCTTCGCACGCTTCGCCTGTCGAAGGTGAAGACGCCGATCCTGATCCTCTCCGGCATGGCCGGCATCGAGGACAAGGTTCGCGGTCTCGGCTTCGGTGCCGACGACTACATGACGAAGCCCTTCCACAAGGACGAACTGGTTGCCCGCATCCATGCCATCGTTCGCCGCTCCAAGGGCCATGCCCAGTCGGTCATCTCGACCGGCGACCTGATCGTGAACCTTGACGCCAAGACGGTTGAAGTCGGTGGCCAGCGCGTTCACCTCACGGGCAAGGAATACCAGATGCTGGAGCTGCTTTCGCTCCGCAAGGGTACGACCCTCACCAAGGAAATGTTCCTGAACCACCTCTATGGCGGTATGGACGAGCCGGAACTGAAGATCATCGACGTCTTCATCTGCAAGCTGCGCAAGAAGCTCGCAAACGCTGCCGGCGGCGCCAACTACATCGAAACCGTCTGGGGCCGCGGCTATGTGCTGCGCGAGCCCGATGGCAGCACGGACTATCTCGAAACCGCCTGATTGGTTTCGCCTATCCCGCCCAAGTTCCAGAGGCCTGCCGGCGACGGCGGGCCTTTTGGTTTTTGGGGCCATCGCAATGCGACCTGCGATGTGCTAAAAATGCTCCATGACCCGTCTGCTCGAAAAGGCCATAGATATCATTCGCAATCTGCCTGACCAGAGGCAGGATGAGCTTGCTGTTGCACTCTTTGCTGCAGCGGGTGCGGGCGAGGTCGATCTGTCTGAGGCGGAATGGGCTGCGGTTCGGGATGGTTTGGCGGATGCCGGAGCTGATCGCTTTGCCGATCCTTCGGAGATAGAGGCGATCTTTGCCCGCCATCGCCGCGCATGAGGCTGCGCTATACGCAACGCGCTGCTCGCGAACTCGATGACATCAGCCGCTATTTTCTGGAGCACAATCCGAAGGCCGGGGAAGAGTTTTTCGCTGCCCTGGAGTTGCTGCTCAGCCATCTGACCACCATGCCGGCATTGGGGCGGCCGACCAGCGTTGCGGCCGTTCGCGTGCTCGTCGTTCCTCGGTATCCTTACCGGATATTCTATCTGGCCGAGCGCGATGCGATCAGCATCTTGAGTGTTTTCCACACGGCGCGTGATCCGGGGACCGCGCCTGCGGGCTAGACCCGCTTTGCCCCATACAACATCTCCCGCTTGCCCGCGAAGCCCGGCCGTCGCAGCACCTCGAAACCCGCGCCCTGCAGATTGCGTCGGACGAAGCCGGCGGCGGCGTAGGTGGCGAAGGTGCCGTTTTGGCGCGTATGGGTATGGAGTGCCTGCATGATTTCCGGCGACCACATATCCGGGTTGCGCGAGGGCGCGAAGCCGTCGAGATACCAGGCGTCGAAGGTTTGTCGGCTGGCTTCGATGCCGGCAAGCGCCGGGCCACAAACGACGGAGAGACAGACCTGATCATCGAAATCGAGTGTCACGATGCCTTCCGGGCGATCCGGCCAACGCGCAATCAACGCGTCGCGCTCGGCGTCCAGCAGTGGCCAGCGGGAGAGCGCCTTGGCGATGCTGTCGCGTTCCATCGGGTAGAGCTCGAAGGAGATGAAATGCAAGCGGGCGGATGAGGGCCTGTCGAAAGCCTTCCATTGCCGGAGCGTTTCGCAGAAATTCAAGCCCGTGCCGAAGCCGAGTTCGCCGATCACGAATTCCCTGCCGTCCGCCCAGCGTCCGGGCAGGCCATTGCCGTCGAGGAAGACATAGGCGCATTCGGCGCGGCCATCTTCCCGGCAATAAAAATGGTCGCCAAAGGCGGTCGAATAGGGCATATCGCCGTCGAGCCATTCGAGCGGCTGGGGCCTTCCGGCCTCGGGTTTTGCGGGAGTTTCCTTGTCCATGAGCGAAGGCGATAAAGCGCCGAACCTTGCCGGTCAATGGGGCCGCAGGGTCGATCTGCTGATCGTCGGCGGTGGCGTCATGGGTCTTTGGGCGGCGCTGAAGGCAGGACGCGCCGGACTCGATGTCCTGCTGGTCGATGAAGGCTGGCTTGGACACGGCGCCAGCTACGGCCATCTCGGTGCGCTGATGGCGCATAGTCCTGATAAGTGGAACCCCAAGAAGCAGTTTCAGTTCGATGCGCTTCTGTCGCTGGAGACCGAGGTTCGGGCGCTGGAGGCGGAGACCGGGCTGTCGTCCGGCTACGCGCGCGCCGGCCGCCTCGTCCCGTTGCCGAAACCGCATCTGCGCGACATCGCGCTTCGGAACGAGGCAGACGCCCGGACCAATTGGCGGGCGAGCGATGGGCGATCGTTCGAATGGCGGTTAACCGATGAGGCGCCGGACGCAGGCTGGCCTTTGTCCGAAGGGATTGAAGGTGGTTTCGTGCTGGAAACCTTTGCCGCACGTGCCAATCCGCGGGCGTTTACGTCGGTTCTGATCGCCGCACTGCAGCGCTTGCCGAATGTCGCGACGTTTGAGTGCGTCGCCGTTGTTGATCTGGATGCAGCCAGGGCCAGCGCCACGCTGTCCTCTGGCGAGACAGTCGGCTTCGGCCATGCCATCATAGCTGCTGGCTACAAGGCCTTTCCCATGCTCGAGCGCCTTCTGCCCGCCCGTGAAAAGGTGCTCGGCGCGCCGGTCAAGGGACAGTCGGCCATGATGAAAGCGGATATCGATCCGTCGCTGCCATTGATCTTTCTGGATGGGCTTTATGTCGTCCCGCATGAAGGCGCTCAGGTTGCCATCGGGTCGACCAGCGAAAATACATTCGGCGAGCCCTTCACGACGGATGAACAGCTTGAAGATTTGATTGCGCGAGCGCGTCGGCTTGTGCCGGCCCTTGAACATGCGCCGGTGATCGACCGCTGGGCGGGGTTGAGGCCGAAGGCGATGGCTCGCGACCCGCTGGTGGGGCCGCTGCCGGACGCCGAGCGTATCATTGCGCTCACAGGGGGCTTCAAGGTGTCCTTCGGTATTGCACATCGGCTGGCGGAGGCGGCGCTTCAATCCGTTCTCGCGACCGCCGACGTCGATATCCCGCCATCCTTTCGCGTCCCGCATCATCTCGGGTGAGCCTGGTCTGCTTCCGGGCTTGTCCAGGATCAAGGGCGTTTGCGTCGGATGAACTATTCTGCTCGCGCCGTGTTTGACGCCATGGAGCAATGGCGCAAAGTCAACGGAAGGAGCCCGTCATGTTCAAGCAATTGACCGACCTGCCGGCGGATATTCTCGGCTTCGAAGCGCGGGGCAAGCTCACCGCTGAGGACTATGAGACGGTGCTGATGCCGGCGATGGACGCGGCGGTGACGAAAGGTCCTGTCAGGCTGCTCTTTGTCATGCCGGAGGGCTTCCATGGCATGGAGATGGGTGCGATGCGTGACGATCTCATGTTCGGGCTCAAGCATTTCCGCGATTTCAGGAAATTTGCTTTCGTCACCGATGACGAGACGCTGGCATCGCTGACCCGCAATTTCGCCTTCATGATCCCGGCGGAGACGCGTGTCTTTTCCGTCGCCGAGCGCGATCAGGCGGTAAGCTGGCTCCAGGCTTGAATTGACCTTCGCAAACGCGAAATTGGGTCTGGACTGCCAAGTCGGTTTGCAGTTTTCTCCATTTTGGAAATTGCATCACCGCTGAAGGCAGAACAGATGATTGTCGACGTCAAAACCTCTCGTGATCTCATTGGCTATGGCCGCAACACTCCCGATCCGAAATGGCCGGGTGGCGCACGGATCGCGGTGCAGTTCGTGGTGAATTACGAGGAGGGCGGAGAGAGCTGCATTCTCGACGGCGACCCTGCTTCCGAGAACCTTCTGTCCGAAATCGTCGGCGCGGCCGCCTGGCCGAAGCAGCGCAATCTCAACATGGAATCGATCTACGAATACGGCTCGCGCGCCGGCTTCTGGCGGCTCCATCGCATGTTCACGCAGTTGAACGTCCCTGTCACGGTCTATGGCGTGACGCTTGCCATGGCGCGCAATCCGGAGGCCGTGGCGGCCATGAACGAGGCAGGTTGGGAAATCGCTTCCCACGGCTATCGCTGGCTTGAATACAAGGACTTTCCGGAAGAGGTGGAGCGCGCCCATATCGCAGAGGCCGTGCGGCTCCACACCGAGGTAGCCGGTTCGCGGCCGCTCGGCATGTACCAGGGCAAGCCGTCCGACAACACGCTGCGGCTGGTCATGGAAGAGGGTGGCTTCCTCTATTCCTCAGACAATTATTCCGACGATCTGCCCTTCTGGGTGCCGGGGCTCGACGGCAAGCCGTTCCTCATCATTCCTTATACGCTCGAAGCCAACGACATGCGCTTCGCCACACCGCAGGGCTTCAATTCCGGTGACCAGTTCTTCTGCTATCTGAAGGATGCGTTCGACACGCTCTATGAGGAGGGCAAGGAAGGTTCGCCGAAGATGATGTCGATCGGCCTGCATTGCCGCCTCGTCGGACGCCCGGGCCGTGCAGCGGCGCTGAGGCGGTTCATCGAATATGTGCTGTCCCACGAGAAAGTCTGGGTGCCGCGCCGCATCGATATCGCCCACCATTGGCATGAGCATCATCTGCCGAAATGACCCCAAGCCCTTCATGAGGGTGTAACAGTCCTTGCTCATATTCCATCCGGCGTGGGGTGTGGTGGTCAAACGCCGTTTCCAATCTCGCGCAGCAGCATTTCAGGTTTCGGTGTTGCAAGGCTATTTCAGAAGGTAAGCCGTCCGGTCCAAAGCCGGGCGGCTTTTTTTCTTTCCTCCAGCCGGCGGGCCCTTGAACGCCGGCGCGGGCGCTGGTCTATTGCGATGAAACTTCAGGAATGACGTATCGTGACGAAAGATGAATTTGTTGAGCGCTTCGGCGGCGTGTTTGAACACTCTCCGTGGGTTGCAGAGAGGGCCTATGGAACTGGTGTTGCGGAGCCGCTGACGGCGAAGGGTGCCCATGCAGCGATGGCGGCGGCGTTTCGCGCGGGAACGGAAGCCGAGCGGCTTGCCGTGCTACGCGCCCATCCCGATCTGGCCGGAAAGCTGGCGATTGCCGGTGAACTCACCGAGGACAGCCGCAAGGAGCAGGCGGGTGCGGGGCTGGATCGCCTGTCGGCGGATGAGCATGCGCGGTTCACGACGCTGAATGATGCCTATGTGGAGAAGTTTGGTTTTCCGTTCATCATTGCGGTGAAGGGGCTCCAGAAAAACGACATTCTCGGCGCATTCGAGACGCGCATCAACAATGAACGGGATACGGAGTTTGCCACAGCCTGCGCACAGGTGGAGCGGATCGCCCTTCTGCGGCTGAGCAGTATGCTGCCGGAAGGCACGTGAGGCGGTACGTCAGGATGACGCATGGCCCGAACTGCACTATATTGGCTGCAAAGGCTTCAAGGAGCAAATGTCATGCGGCCATCTGAACTGGTACGGTTGAAGGCACACGAAATCCGTGCCCTGACGGCGCGGTATCCCACGCTCGTTCATCCGCGCGTCTTCGGTTCGGCGGCGCGAGGGGACGATCGGCCGGATAGCGATATCGATATTCTGGTGGATGCGCTGCCGGGGACGACGCTGTTTCATATCGGCGGCTTGATGGAAGAGTTGAAAGACCTCCTTGGGGTCAAGGTCGACGTGATGACGCCCGGAGATTTCCCGCCGCGTGTCCGCCAGCAGGTTCTGAATGAAGCCCGGCCCATATGAGCAGGGAAAGGCGTCTTCCGGATTACATTGGCGATATGAAATTGGCCGCCTCTGATGCGGTATCGTTCATCGGAGACATGCCATTTGAAGCCTTTGAGGCGGATCGGAAGACGCAGCGCGCCGTCATCATGTGCCTGACGATCATCGGGGAAGCCTCGGCGCGCATTGCAGAGCGTCATCGCGATTTCGTCAGTCGTCATGCGTCTCTGCCATGGAATGAAATGCGGGGTCTGCGAAACCGCATCGTTCATGGATATTCTGACATCAATCTCGAACTCGTGTACCGAACTGTCGTGACATCCTTGCCGATCCTGGTCGGGCAACTCGATGGCATCGATCTTGAAGATTAAGACCTGGAGCTTCCCCTGACACGCATTCTCCCCATCCATCCCCTCACCAAAGCCGCCTTCGCGCCCTTCGGCGATGTCATCGAGGCCGATCCGTCGACGATGCGGCTGATCAATGGTGGCACGACGGAGCGGTTTCATGCGCTGGCCTCCGCTGAAGCGCTGGGCGAGGGGGCGAGCGTCATCCTCAACATCTTCCGTGGCCAGCCGCGTGCCTTCCCCTATTCGGTCGACATGATGGAACGGCATCCGTTCGGCAGCCAGTCGTTTTCGCCGCTTTCAGGGCGGCCGTTTCTGGTCGTCGTTGCCGAGGACGATGGTGGCAAGCCCGGCTTGCCGCAGGTCTTTCTCGCGGGCGCGCATCAGGGCGTGAACTATCGCGCCAATGTCTGGCATCATCCGCTGATGTCTCTGAAGGAAATCAGCGATTTTCTCGTTGTGGACCGCACTGGGCCCGGCAATAATCTCGAGGAATATTTCTATTCCGAACCCTTCATCATCCAGGAGCCTGAAGCATGACCGGTCTCACCACCCACGTTCTCGACACCGCGCTCGGCAAGCCGGCAGAGGGGTTGACGATCGACCTGTTCAAGCTGGAAGCACATGAGCCGGTTCGCATCAAGTCGGTCGTGACCAATGCGGATGGCCGCGTCGATGGCGGGCCGATCCTGATCGGCGAGAGCTTCCAGAAGGGGCAATATGAGTTGCTGTTTCATGCCGGCGCTTATCTGAAAAAGACCGGACAGGTTCTGGCAGATCCGCCGTTTCTCGATCTCGTTCCGATCCGTTTCGGCATTGCCGACACGAGTGCGCATTATCATGTGCCGCTGCTCATCTCGCCCTGGAGCTATTCGACCTATCGCGGGAGCTGAGTGATGCGTATTGCCGTGATTGCCGACATTCATGGCAACGATCTTGCGCTTCAGGCCGTGCTGGATGACATCGCGGCGCAGGGCGTCGACGATATCGTCAATCTCGGCGATTGCTTCAGCGGGCCGCTGGAGCCGGGCAAGGTCGCGGCGCGGCTGACGGCGCTCAACATCCCGACGGTGCGCGGCAATCATGACCGCTACCTGATCGAGCAGTCGCCTGACGCGATGTGGCCCTCGGACCGCATCGCGCATGGCGAGATGCTGCCCGGACATTTCGACTGGATCAGAGGCCTTCCCGTCACGCATGTGCATCGCGGCGAGTTCTACATGTGCCACGCGACGCCTCAGGACGACAATCGATACTGGCTGGAAAAGGTGCTGGAAGATGGTTCCGTCCGGCGCAAGTCGCTGGCGGAGATCGAGGCGCTGGCCGAAGGCATCGAGCAGCCCGTCATTCTCTTTGCCCATAGTCATCTTCCGGCTATGCTTCGGCTTTCGGACGGGCGGCTGATGGTCAATCCTGGCAGTGTCGGCTGTCCTGGGTATGACGATGTCGCGCCTTATCCGCACAAGATCGAGGCTGGGCACCCGCTGGCGAGCTACGCGTTCGTGGAGAAGGTGGCAGACGGTTACGGTGTCACCTTCCGCAATGTGCCGTACGACAACATCGCCATGTCGCGGCTGGCGGCGAACTATGGCCGCCCGCAATGGGCTTCGGCGCTGGCGACCGGTTGGCTGGAATAGTTCAGCTGTTGCGTAGCAGCCGAACTGCGAGGCCTGGCGCAATGGCGGCGAGGAGCCGCAACATGCGGGCCTTGCCGATCCAGACTTCGTCGCAGTCTTTGCTTATCTCGTCAGCTATCGCGTCCGCCACCGCCTCCGGCGTCATCTTTCCCGAACCGCGCCCGGTGGTCATCGGCGTGTCGACGAGCGGCAGCACGACATGCATGACTCCGATCGGAAGTCTGCCGTCCTCCATCCTGTAGCGCGTCGTGCGGGTCAGCGAGTCGAGCGCTCCCTTGGTCGCGCAATAGATCGGCGCGCTGGTCTTGGGCGAGACGGCGAGGCCGGAGGAGATGTTGACGATCATGGCCTGCCGCTGCCGTTTCAGTAATGGAGCGAGGCCTATTGTGAGGGCAGCCGGTGCGGTGAAGTTGACGGCGATCTCCTCGCGGGCCAGCGCCAGCGTCTTCTGCGGATCGTTTCCGGCGATGTCGAGCAGGTATTGCACTCCGGCATTGTTGACCAGCAGGGCGAGATCGGGATGGTCCCGATGCAGCGTGGCGATCAGTGTGTCGACGGCGGCGGGGTCCGCTAGGTCGACCACGACGGGGAGGATCTTTCCCGGATGCATTTCCGCGACTGCGTTGAGCCGCGTGCGGGCGCGTCCCGTGATGATGACGGTTGCGCCCGCGCTCGCCAGCTTGAGCGCCAGCGCTCGACCCACACCGGAGCTGCCGCCCGTGACCAGTGCCTTGATCCGCTCAAGCTGCATGGCCAGCCTCGTGGCTTTCGAAGTCGCGATAGCCTTCCGCAATCGTCGGGATGATATCGATGACGCGGAAATAGGGGACGGCAAAGAAGGCGGAATCACGCAGCCGCTCGACGACGTAATAGTAGGCTGTCAGGTCGTTCGTCTCGAAGACTGAGATGTCGCTGCAGCGACCGCTGAAGGCCTCGGCATCGAAATGGCGGTGCTTGACGTTGAAACCCGAAAGGCTGGAGCCCAAGGCCTCCTCGGCGATCTTGCCGCGCGCGGTGCGATCGAGGCTGAGCCAGGAGGGCAGGGCTTCGAGAAGCATGAAGATGGTGAAACGGGATGCGGACATGTGCGGCAACTCCTTTGACGCTGAGGTGATCTCGCGATAATATGAGTAAAAGCTCGCATCTGAGAACTCGCATTCATGAAGACCGATCTCGCCACCGCGAACCCGCGCAAAACCCCGCGCCAGCGCCGCTCCGCCGTGCTGGTGGAGGCGATCTACGAGGCGGGGGCTCGCATTCTGGAAACGGAAGGGCTCGCTGGGCTGAACACCAATCGGGTCGCGGCCGTGGCGGGCGTCAGTGTCGGCTCGCTCTACCAGTATTTCCCCTCCAAGGAGGCGATTGTAGCCGGGCTGTTGCGGCAAAGCCGGCAGGATCTGCTCGACGGGATGCGGCAGGTTCTGGCGGCGTCGGAGGGGGAGCCGTTCGAGGTCGTGGTCGACCGGTTGCTCGGCGTCGCCGCGCGCGGGCAATTTGACCGGCCGAACCTGGCTCGGACGCTGGAATATGCGGAAGGGATGCTCGCCATTGACGAAGAGACGCGCGCGCTGAAGACGGAACTGGCGGAGGAGATCGCAGGGTTTCTGGAGCGGCATGGCATCTCAAGGCCGCTCATTGCTGCCTGGGATCTGATATCGCTGGTGCGGGGATTGATTGATGCGGCGGGTTTGCGCGGGGAAACGGATGCGGCCGATGTCCAAAGCCGAGCGCGCTCTGCGGTGTTCGGTTATCTGGAAAAGATGCGGATCGCTGGATAGCAAAAGCCGCGTGGCAGTACATCCGTGCTCACGCGGCCCTCTATCATTCGGCGTCAAAGCACCGGATTGACTCCAGTGTGCGCTCAGATGCTTAACAAATGGTTAATGCCGTTCTGGGTTTCAAGACCCCGAATTGACGATTATCCAGTTATGCCTGATTTCATTGCCTTTCCAGCAACATAGGTCTCTGCGATGGCCCGGTCGTCGCCCATGGTCTGCAACAGGAAGAGTTCTTCCGCCAGTGTCGAGACCACCTCCGCCTTCAGCGCCATGGCAGGCGTCGCCCTCATGTCCATCACAACGAGATCGGCGTCCATGCCGGGGGCTATTGCGCCGATGTGCTTTTCCAGCGACAGCGCCTCGGCATTGCCGCGCGTCATCCACCAGAAGCTTTCCAGCGGGTTCAGGCGCTCGGCCTGCAATTGCTGGATCTTGTAGGCCTCGTCCATGGTGCGCAGCATCGAGTAGGACGAGCCGCCGCCGATATCGGTGGCGACCGCCGTGCGCACCGGCTTGGCCCGGTTCGTCATCTTGCGCAGCGGGAAGAGGCCGGAGCCGAGGAAGAGGTTCGAGGTCGGGCAGTGGACGGCAATGCCGCCGGCCTCGCTCATCGCATCCATCTCGCGCTCCGACAGGTGGATCGCATGACCGAAGAGCGTGTTGGGGCCGAGCAGGCCGTAATGGGCGTAGACGTCGGTGTAGTCCTTCGCCTGCGGATAGAGTTCGCAGGTGAAGCGGATCTCGTCTAGGTTTTCCGAGAGATGCGTCTGCACATGCAGGTCGGGGAATTCCCTGACCAGCGCGCCCGCCGCTTCCATCTGTTCGGGCGTCGAGGTGATGGCAAAGCGGGGGGTAATGGCGACGTGGTTGCGGCCCTTGCCGTTCCAGTCGGCGATCACCTGTCTCGTGTCGTCATAGCCCGCTTGTGCGGTATCACGCAGCGCCTCGGGCGCATTGCGATCCATCATCACCTTGCCGGCGACCATGCGCATGTTGCGCTTCAGGCTTTCCGCAAAGAAGGCGTCGGCGGAGGTCTTGTGCACCGAGCAATAAGCAACCGCCGTCGTCGTGCCGTGGCGGACCATTTCGTCGAAGAAATGCACGGCGATGCGCGCGGCATGATCGGCAGAAGCGAAGCGCTGTTCTTCGATGAAGGTGTAGGTGTTCAGCCATTCGAGCAGGTTGGCGGCATAGGAGCCGATGACCTGCATTTGCGGGAAATGCAGATGGGTGTCGACGAGGCCGGGCAAGATGAGGTGGGGGCGGTGATCGCGCGTCTCAACGCCGGCCGGGGCCTGGGCCTTGATGTCTGCATAGGAGCCGACGGCGGAGACGAGGCCGTTTTCGATCAGGATGCCGCCGTCTTCTTCGTAAAGATAGGCGGCGGTGTCGGTCAGGGTTTCAGGCTTGCGGTGGAAGGAGAGGATGCGGCCGCGAAGGAGGAGGGCGGTCATTGGGTCGCGCCTTTCGCAACGGCGCTTTCATACCAGGCGGTCAGGACCTTGCGTTCGTCCAGCGTGATCTCACTGACATTGCCGGGCGGCATGGCGTGAGAGCGGCCCGCTTGCAGGTAGATTTCGCGGGCATGGGCGGCGATGGCAGCATCGTTGTCGAAGGCGACGCCCTTCGGTGGACGCGCAATACCTTCATAGGCGGGCTCGGCCGTGTGGCACATCATGCAGCGCGTGCCGATCACGTCCTTGGCGGCGTTAAAATGCGGGTCTCCGGCGAAGCGCTGGAAGGTGGGAGCAAGTGAGGTCTTGTCGTTCTCACCGCCGCCAAGGACCTTCGGCACGGTGGAAAGCCACATGATGAGGATGAAGATGATCGCTGTCAGTGCCCAGGTCCAGGCCGGCTTGCCCTTGCGGGCGTGGGTCGTGTTGAACCAGTGGCGGATCGTGACGCCCATAAGGAAGACCAGCGCCGCGATGATCCAGTTGTATTTCGTGCCGAAGGCCAGCGGATAGTGGTTCGACAGCATGAAGAAGATGACGGGCAGCGTCAGGTAGTTGTTGTGGAGCGAGCGCTGCTTGGCAATCGCCCCGTATTTGGGGTCGGGCGTGCGGCCGGCAATCAGGTCTGCGACGACAATCTTCTGGTTCGGGATAATGATGAAGAAGACGTTGGCCGACATGATCGTGGCCGTAAACGCGCCGAGATGCAGGAAGGCGGCGCGGCCGGTGAAGACCTGCGTATAGCCCCAGGCCATGGCGACGAGCGCGACATAGAGCAGCGCCATCAGCCCCCAGGTGTTCTTGCCGATTGGGGATTTGCACAGCGTGTCATAGATGATCCAGCCGACAGACAGCGAGGCGAGCGAGATGAGGATCGCCTGCCATTGCGGCACGTCGAGCACATGGCGGTCGATGAGGAAGAGGTCAGCCCCGCCGTAATAGACGACCGCCAGCATGGCAAAGCCGGAAAGCCAGGTGGCGTAGCTTTCCCATTTGAACCAGGTCAGATGCTCCGGCATGGAGGCCGGTGCCACCAGATATTTGCGGATATGGTAGAAGCCGCCGCCATGGACCTGCCATTCCTCGCCATAGGCACCGGGGGGCAGGTCGGGCGCTTTGCGCAGGCCCAGATCGAGCGCGATGAAGTAGAAGGAAGAGCCGATCCAGGCGATTGCCGTCACGACGTGAAGCCATCTCACCGCAAAGGCGAGCCATTCCCAGACGATGGCGAATTCGTACATTCAGAGTCCCCGGTATTTATATTTTGGGCGATATATGACGCCCAATCGCGTCATGTTGCAATGCATGATGGGTGAGTGCCGTCATGATTTCCGCAGCCGTGAGCGCGGCGATGACGGCGGGGCGCTTGTCTTTCAGCGGGCCGCCGACCGGCAGCGTCAGGCGGGCGAGATCGGCCTCCCGCGCTTCGCGCTTGAGCCAGCTTGCGAAGGTGGCGCGCTTGGTGGCGGAGCCGATCATGCCGGTATAGGCTAGGTTGGTTCGTTTCAGGGCTTCCGCCGCGATGAGGAAATCGAGCGCGTGATCGTGCGTCAAGATCAGGACGGCGCTGCCGGGCGGAATGGAGGCGACCACGCTTTCTGGCATGGCGGCGAGCTTTGCGGTCACATTCTCCGGCAGGCCGGCGAGTTCGTGTTCGCGGGATTCCACCATCGTGACATTGAGCGGCAGGAGCGAGAGCGCTGCGGCTATGGCATGGCCGACATGGCCTGCGCCGAAGACATAGACGGCCGGCTGTGTCTCAGCTTCGAGCGCCAGACGCGCGGCAAGCTCTGCTTTCAGCGCAGCATCCACTAGCCGAAAGCCGATCTCGACGCGGCCCCCGCAGCATTGCCCGATTTCCGGGCCGAGGGGCACCGAAAGCGTTGCCTCGCCACCCTTGCCGGCGAGCATGCGCCGGGCGTGGTCGATCGCCATATATTCGAGCTGGCCGCCGCCAATCGTGCCGGCGAGGGCATCCAGCGAGACGAGCATAAAGGCGCCTTGCTCACGCGGGGCCGAGCCCCTGACCGAGGCGACCTCGACAAGGACCTTTGCCCCCTCTTTATCCAGAAAGCGGGCGGGATCTTGTGTCATGGCTCTATGCCGTCTTCAGCCGTTCAATGGCCATCAGCACGCGCTCCGGCGTCGTCGGCGTGTCGATACGCGGGCATTGGCGGTAATCGGCCACGCTGGCGACAGCCATGGAGATGGCCTCGACGACCGAGATCGGCAGGACGAGCGGCGGCTCGCCGACGGCCTTGGAGCGGCCGATGGTGGGCAACTTGTTGACCGACCATTCGGCGAGTTCCACGTTGAAGATCTCCGGCTTGTCCGAGGCGAGCGGGATCTTGTAGGTCGAGGGCGCATGTGTGCGCAGCCGGCCCTTACCGTCCCACCACAGTTCTTCCGTCGTCAGCCAGCCCATGCCCTGAATGAAGCCGCCCTCGACCTGGCCCTTGTCGATGGCCGGGTTGAGCGAATGGCCGACATCGTGCAGCACATCGGCGCGGTTGACGATATATTCGCCGGTCAGCGTGTCTACGGAGACTTCGGAGACCGAGGCGCCGTAGGAGAAATAATAGAACGGGCGGCCCTGGCCGGTCGCGCGGTTCCAGTGGATTTCCGGCGTCTTGTAGAAGCCGGCAGCAGACAACTGGATGCGGGCGAAATAGGCCTGATTGATGAAATCCGGGAAGGGGATGATGTCGGTGCCCACGCGAACGCGGTTCGGCAGGAATTCGACGTCGGCTTCCGGGACCTTCCACTTGTCAGCGGCGAAGGCGACGAGGCGTTCCTTGATCTGACGGGCGGCGTCATAGGCCGCCATGCCGTTGAGATCCGTGCCGGAGGATGCGGCGGTGGCCGATGTGTTCGGCACCTTGCCCGTGGTCGTCGCGGTGATCTTGACGCGGTCGAGATCGACCTGGAAGCAATCGGCAATGACCTGCGCGACCTTGGTGTAAAGGCCCTGGCCCATTTCCGTACCGCCATGGTTCAGGTGGATCGAGCCATCCTGGTAGACATGGACGAGCGCACCGGCCTGGTTGAAGGCGGTCATGGTGAAGGAGATGCCGAACTTGACCGGGGTCAGCGCAATGCCCTTGCGGATGACGCGGCTCGACTTGTTGAAGGCGATGAT
Organism: Hyphomicrobiales bacterium; assembly: GCA_900467685.1. Classification (GTDB taxonomy): domain Bacteria; phylum Pseudomonadota; class Alphaproteobacteria; order Rhizobiales; family Rhizobiaceae; genus Ensifer_A. The sequence continues at coordinate 89,834 of UBQX01000002.1, read as the reverse complement.
CTCTTCACGGCGCTTGCGATAGTCCGTCTTCTCGGCAAGCTCGGCCACGAGACGCGGCATGATATTGTCTTCCACCGTCTGGTGGTAAGGCGTCAGCACGCGGTCGGAGCCGGGTTCGCCATAGAAATTGGCCATGCGGACGTCGAGCGGATCCTTGCCGAGCGCATAGGCGATTTCTTCCATGAAGCGTTCCGCGCCGACGCAGCCCTGCGGGCCGCCGAAGCCGCGGAAGGCGGTGTTGGAGACCGTGTTGGTCTTCAGCGGCAGCGACTTCACCTCGACATGCGGGTAGAAATAGGCATTGTCGACATGGAAGAGCGCGCGGTCGGTCACCGGGCCCGAAAGGTCGGCGGAGAAGCCGCAGCGGGCGGCGAATTCCGCCTTCACGCCATGGATACGGCCATCTTCGTCAAAGCCGAGATCGTAGTCGATCACGAAGTCGTGGCGCTTGCCGGTGGCGGTCATGTCCTCGTCGCGGTCAAGGCGGATCTTGATGGCGCGCTTGAGCTTGCGTGCGGCGACGGCAGCGATGGCCGCGAACTGGTTTCCTTGCGTTTCCTTGCCGCCGAAGCCGCCGCCCATACGGCGCACAAAGACGGTCACGGCATTGGAGGGCACTTCGAGCACATGGGCGACCATGTGCTGGATTTCGGACGGATGCTGGGTCGAGGCCCAGATCGTCATCTCGTCGTCCTCGCCCGGAATGGCGATGGAGATATGGCCTTCGAGATAGAAATGCTCCTGGCCGCCGACTTCCATCTGGCCCTTGATACGCTTTGGCGCTTGGGCAAGGGCGGTGTCGGCATCGCCGCGCTTCAGCGTCAGCGGCTCGGTCACGAACTTGCCGCCGGCAGCCTTGGCTTCGGCGACGGAGAGAATGGCGGGCAGGTCTTCATATTCGATGCGGGCGCGGCGGGCGGCCTGACGGGCAGCGGCGCGGGTTTCGGCAATGACGACAAAGGCCGGCTGGCCGTGGAACTCCACGAGCTTATCCGTGAGCACAGGCTCGTCATGCTTGTGGGCAGAGCTGACATCGTTGACCGGAAAATCCTTCGCCGTCAGCACGGCGACCACGCCGGGCGCGGATTCGACGGCAGAGAGGTCCATGCTGGTGATGATGGCGTGCGCGCGGTCGGTCATGCCGATGGCGGCGTGCAGCATGCCGGAGGGCTCCGGCATGTCGTCGATATAGTCTGCGGAACCCGCGACATGCTTATGCGCGGAATCGTGCCGACGGTCGGCGTGGAGCGGGCCGTTGATCACTGTCGGGAAGCTTGTGTCCATCTTGTTCATTCGCCTGCCTCCAGCATGGCATAGCGTTCCAGCGAAGCCTTCTCGCCCGATGTCTCGATAAGGAGGCGGGTGAGCAGGTTCTGCGCAGCGAGCATGCGATAGTCGGCGCTGGCGCGCCAGTCGGAGAGCGGCGTGTAATCCTTGGCCAGTTCCGCGCGGGCGGCGCTTACGGTCGCTTCGTTCCACGGCTTGCCAGTGAGGAAAGCTTCCGTGTGTGCGGCGCGTTTCGGCGTACCCGCCATGCCGCCAAAGGCGATGCGGATCGAGGCGACGTTTCCGGCCGCGTCCAGCTTCAGCTTGAAGGCTCCGCAGAGCGCGGAAATGTCTTCGTCGCGGCGCTTGGAAATCTTGTAGATGGCGTAAAATTCATCGTCGGCCAGCTTTGGAATTTCCAGCGCCTCCACGAATTCACCATCTTCGCGGGCCTGCTTGCCGTATTCGATGAAGTAATCCTCTACGGCCAGGCTGCGTGCGCCGTTGCGCGAGCGCAGCGTGACGGTCGCGTCGAGCGCGATCAGGGCGGGCGGGGTGTCGCCGATGGGGGAGCCGTTGGCGACATTGCCGCCGATCGTGCCCATGTTGCGAACCTGCTGCCCGCCGATGCGGATCAGCAGCTTGCCAAGTGCCGGGAAATTCTTCGCCAGCACATTTTGCGCCTGCGTGTAGGTCACGACCGCGCCGAGGCGGACCTTGTCGGCGGTCTCGTCTATCGTCTGCAACTCGGTCAGGTGATTGATGAAGATGACCGGCGAGAGCTGGCGCATCTGCTTGGTCACCCAAAGTCCGACATCGGTCGCGCCGGCGACGATGACGGCGTTTGGTTCCGTCGCGTAGGCATCGGCGAGATCTGCGGTGTTGAAGGGGATGATCGAACGGCTCTGGCCGTGGAAGATGCGGATCGTGCGCTTCGGCTTCAGGTCGTTCAGCGTGGCGATGATGCGCTCGCGGGTCAGCGTCAGGCGATCCGGCGTGGCACTTGCCATGCCGGCCGCAGCTGCCTCGACGGCGCGGAAGATCGATTCGTAGCCGGTGCAGCGACAGAGATTGCCCTGAAGCGCGATTTCGATTTCGGCGCGCGACGGTGTCGGCTTTTCCATCAGGAGCGCATAGAGCGACATGACGATGCCGGGCGTGCAGAAGCCGCATTGCGAGCCGTGCAAATCGGCGAGCGCCTGCTGGATCGGGGTGAGCACGCCATCCGGGCCGGCCATGTGCTCGATGGTCACGACATGCGTTGCCGACAGCGATGGCACGAAGCGGATGCAGGCATTGACGCTGCGATAGACGAGCCGATCGTCAACCACCTTGCCCACGAGCACCGTGCAGGCACCGCAGTCGCCCTCGCCGCAGCCTTCCTTCGTGCCGGTCAGGCGCTTCGTCTCCCGAAGCCAGTCCAGCAATGTGGTTGTCGGGGATATGCTGTCGATGACAACGGTTTCGTCGTTCAGAACGAAGCGAATCTGTTGCATTTGGCGTTCACCACTCCGGTTTAATACCTTCTTGGCGGGGCCTTGGCGGTTCGTGCTAGGTGCTTCCGCAGCGCGTTTTGCAGCGCAATAGAAATGAAGGCTAATCCAACTCCGGCTTGTGTGGCAATTGCTTTTTGCATGTTCGCAAGTGGCTTTGCGTTTTCCTTGCTTTTTATCTTCGTTTCGGTTTCATTCCGATCAAACAGAAAATCATCCGGAGGAGGAGACTTCCATGGCAGGGTACATTCTGGCGATCGATCAGGGCACGACGTCGAGCCGCGCCATTGTATTCGACGGCAAGATGAAGATCGTCGGATCAGGCCAGAAAGAATTTCCGCAGATTTACCCTGCATCCGGCTGGGTGGAACACGATCCTGAGGCGATCTGGGAGAGTGTCCTGTGGTCGATTCGAAAGGCGCTGAAGGAGGCCGGCCTCGACGCATCGGCCATCTCGGCCATCGGCATCACCAACCAGCGCGAGACGGTCGTCGTCTGGGAACGTGAGAGCGGCAAGCCGATCCACAACGCCATCGTCTGGCAGGACCGCCGCACAGCCTCCTACTGCGCCAAGCTGAAGCGCGAGGGGCTCGAAAGGCTTTTCACACGCAAGACGGGCCTGCTGCTTGATCCCTATTTTTCCGGCACCAAGCTTTCCTGGCTGCTCTCCAACGTCAAGGGTGCGCGAGCACGGGCGACCAAGGGCGAACTGTGCTTTGGCACGATCGATACGTTTCTGATCTGGCGGCTGACGGGCGGCAAGAGCTTCGGGACCGATGCGACCAATGCTTCCCGCACGCTGATCTTCAACATTGCCGATAACCAATGGGACAAGGAGTTGCTGGAGACGCTGCGCATCCCCGCGGCCCTGTTGCCGGAAGTGAAGGACTGCGCCGCCGATTTCGGGGTGACGGACAAGAGCGTTTTCGGGGCGGAAGTGCCGATCCTGGGCGTTGCCGGTGACCAGCAGGCGGCGACCATCGGGCAGGCCTGTTTCGAGCCCGGTATGATGAAATCCACCTATGGCACGGGCTGCTTCGCGCTGCTGAATACCGGCGCGGACATGGTGCGCTCAAAGAACCGGTTGCTGACGACGATTGCCTACCGGCTCGACGGCGAGACCTGCTACGCGCTGGAAGGTTCGATCTTCATCGCGGGGGCCGCCGTACAATGGCTGCGCGACGGGCTTGGTGTGATCAAGAAGGCTTCCGAAACCGGGGAACTGGCTGAGAAGGCCGATCCCGAGCAGGACGTCTATCTCGTTCCTGCCTTTGTGGGCCTCGGCGCGCCGCATTGGGACCCGGATGCGCGCGCGGCCGTCTATGGCATGACGCGCAACACGGGCCCGGCCGAATTTGCACGCGCCGCGCTGGAAGCGGTCTGCTACCAGACGCGCGACCTGTTGGAGGCCATGCACAAGGACTGGAAGCGGGCAGAGGGCGATACCGTGCTGCGCGTCGATGGCGGCATGGTCGCCTCGGACTGGACGATGCAGCGCCTCGCCGACATTCTCGACGCGCCCGTAGACCGCCCGACGATCCTCGAAACGACCGCCATGGGCGCCGCCTGGCTTGCCGGCTCCCGCGCCGGCGTCTGGCCCGATCGCAAGGGATTTGCCGAAGCCTGGGCAAAGGACCGCCGGTTTGAGCCGACGATGGACGAGAAGACGCGGGCGGCGAAGGTCAGGGGCTGGAAGGACGCTGTGCGGCGGACGCTGGGGTGAGCTGTTGGGTGAGCGGGTATTCCCAATCACCACCCCCTGAACACTCCGTCACCACCTTTCCGCTTGGCCCATCCCCATTTCTCGCTTATCTCGCTCTGAGATCAACCGAGGGATGACGCATCATGGAACTGGGCCTCTACACATTTGCGGATGTCGATCCGAATGCGCCCGACAAGGGGGCTGCGGCGGCGAAGCGGGCGGAGGAGCTGATTGCGGAGATCGAGCTCGCCGATCAGGTCGGGCTCGATGTTTTTGGCCTCGGCGAACATCATCGGCCAGATTACATGGCCTCCAGCCCGGCGACACTTCTCGCTGCTGCCGCTGTGAAGACGAAGAATATCCGGCTGACGAGTGCGGTTTCGGTGCTGAGTTCCGACGATCCGGTGCGCGTGTTCCAGCAATATGCGACGGTGGATCTTCTCTCCAAGGGCCGCGCCGAGATCATGGCGGGGCGGGGCTCGTTCATCGAGAGCTTCCCGCTGTTCGGTTATGACCTTGATGACTACGACAAGCTCTTCGAGGAAAAGCTCGATCTGCTGATGAAGCTGCGGGATAACGAGAAGGTTTCGTGGTCGGGCGAGACACGTGCGCCGATCCCCGGCCTTGCCGTCTATCCGCGTCCCTTGCAAAATCCGCTGCCGCTGTGGATTGCCGTCGGTGGAACGCCGAATTCGGTGGCGCGGGCGGCTTTTCATGGGCTGCCGCTGGCGCTTGCCATCATCGGCGGCGAGCCGCATCGGTTCGCGCCGCTGTTCCAGCTTTACCGCGAGACGGCGAAGCGCGTCGGCCGCGATCCGGCAACGCTTGCGACCTCCATCAACGTTCATGGCTTTGTAGCCGAGACGACCGAGCTTGCCGCCGAGCAGTTCTACGAGCCGCAGGCGGCGGTGATGAACCGGATTGGCCGCGAGCGCGGCTTTTCGCAGATGACGCGGGCGCATTTCAACCAGTCGATCGGGCCGAACGGCGCGATCTTCCTCGGCAGCCCCGAAGTGCTGGCGGAGAAGATCATTGCCCATCACCGCATCTTCAAGAACAGCCGCTTCCTGTTGCAGATGGCCATCGGCCTCGTCCCCCACGAGCAGTTGATGCGCGCCATCGAACTTTACGGCACGAAAGTCGCTCCGCTCGTCAGAAAAGCGTTGACGGAAAGCGCCTGATCGGTTCAACCGGCCTCTTCAAGATTGAAGAAGAGGCCGGGCCGCGATGATCATCTCGTCCGAAGACGAACTGGAAAAGCTGAAGGACATCGGGCGCATCTGCGGACGCGCGGTGAAAATCATGGCGGACGCCATGGAGCCCGGCATGACGACCCGCGAGCTCGACGCCATCGGCCGCAAGTTCATCGAGGGCGAGGGTGCGCAGTCGGCGCCTGAAGTCTGCTATCAGTTTCCGGGCGCGACCTGCATATCCATCAATGAGGAAGTGGCTCATGGCATACCGGGCGACAGGGTGATTGCCGTTGGTGATCTCATCAATATCGATGTTTCCGCTGTCAAGGACGGTTTTTTCGGCGACACCGGCTCGTCGTTCGCGGTCGGCAAGGCAGATACGAAAACGCAGCGGCTGGTGCGCGACGGCAAGCGGGCCCTTTGGGTTGGTCTTTCGCAGGTCAAGACAGGCGGACGGCTTGCCGCCATTGGCGAGGCCATCGGGACGTTTGCCCGCAAGAACCGCTATACGCTGATCCAGAACCTCGCCAGCCACGGCGTCGGCCGTTCGCTGCATGAGGAGCCGACCGAAATTTCCACTTGGCCGGATCCCGACGAGACGCGGATCATGGAAGAGGGGCAGGTTTTCACCATCGAGCCCTTCCTGTCGCTGGGCGCCAATTTCGCCGAGGATGGCGACAAGGACAACTGGACGCTGTTTTCTTCGCCCAAGGCGCTGACCGTGCAGTTTGAGCACACGCTGGTGGTGACGAAGAATGGCCCGCTGATCCTGACGCTTGCCGATTGAAGCGCTTTGAAATGACGGGTATTTCATCCCATCGTTACAAATTGCTCATGTAACCCTCCAAGCATTGCCGCTGCCGCGTGGATGCCATAGTTTCCGACAAAAGCATAAGCCGCTATTTCGGTCCCAGACAGAAAGATTTCCCGCCGTGTTTGTCTCCTTCTTCCCGAAGCCAAAGCTGTTCTTCATCTCTGCTGCTGTCTGGTCGCTGCTGGCGATCTTTGCCTGGTATGGCGGGGTGCAGGAGTTGGGCGCCCATTTTGGCATGCCGCCCTTGGGTGCCGGGGAGCAGGCGCCCATCGGCGTGTCGGTCTTCTGGTCGGCGCCATTCATCTGGTTTTACATCTACTATGCCATCGTGAACGCGATCTTCGGTATTTTCTGGCAGATATTCAGCCCGCATCCGTGGCAGCGCTGGTCGATCTGGGGCAGCGCGCTAATCATCTTCACGACCTATTTCGGCGTGCAGGTTAGCGTGGCGATCAATGCCTGGTACGGACCGTTTTATGACATGATCCAGAGCGCGCTTTCCAAGCCCGGTTCGGTGACGGCGGCGCAGCTTTACATGGGCATGCTCGGATTTGCCGGCATTGCCTTCCTGGCGATCACCGTCGGTGTTCTCAGCCGTTTCTTCGTCAGCCACTGGATCTTCCGCTGGCGCACAGCAATGAACGAATATTACATGACGTATTGGCCGCGGCTGCGCACCATCGAAGGTGCCTCGCAGCGCGTGCAGGAAGACACGATGCGGTTTTCTACGACAGTGGAAGGCCTCGGGGTATCGCTGGTCAGCTCCGTCATGACGCTCATCGCCTTCCTGCCGGTGCTCTTCCAACTCGGAAAGGACATCACCGAACTGCCGCTGATCGGCAACGTTCCGCATGCGCTCGTCTGGGCGGCCATCTTCTGGTCGGTCTTCGGGACCGTTTTCCTTGCGGTCGTGGGGGTGAAGCTTCCTGGGCTCGAGTTCCGCAACCAGCGCGTCGAGGCGTCCTACCGCAAGGAACTCGTCTACGGTGAGGACGATCCGAACCGCGCCGACCCGATGACGATCCGTGAGCTTTATGACGATGTTCGCCGCAACTATTTCCGGCTTTACTTCCACTACATGTATTTCAACGTTGCCCGTATCTTCTATCTGCAGGCCGATAACCTGTTCAGCCTGATCGTGCTGGTTCCGTCGATCGTTGCCGGCAAGCTGACGCTCGGCCTGATGACGCAGATCAACAACGTCTTCGACCAGGTCCGTGGTTCGTTCCAGTATCTCGTCAATTCCTGGACGACGATCGTGGAGCTGCTTTCCATCTACAAGCGCCTGCGTGCCTTCGAAGCTGCCATTGACGACAAGCCGCTGCCGTCTATCGATCAGGAGTACATCGAGTCGGGTGGCGTCGAAGCCTGAGGCCGGTTACCCACAAGCTCCCCGCTGGCGCCAGCTTGCCGCTGGCGTTTGCGGTCCATTGCCTGTATCTGTCTGGGAAAATGCCGGTTTGTTGAGGGCCGGTGGCAGAGAGTGGGAGGCTCCCCGTGGCATTGCTCGTCTTTTCAATCGTCCTGTTTCTGGTGCTCCATTCGCTGCGTATCTTCGCGCCTCAATGGCGGGAGCGGACGATCAAGCGCATGGGCGTACACGCCTGGCGTGGCGTCTATTCGCTGCTCTCCATCGCCAGCCTCGTTCTGCTCATCTATGCTTTCAGCGCGTCGCGGTCAGTTACGCCGATGCTCTACACGCCGCCGATGTTCATGACGCATATCACGCTGACGCTGATGCTGATCGCGATGATCCTGCTGATGGCGTCGATCCTTCCCGCCGGCAAGATCGCCGTCTGGGTCAAGCATCCCATGGTCACATCGGTGAAGGTCTGGGCCTTCGCGCATCTTCTCTCCAATGGCGAGCTCAATTCGGTCCTCCTCTTCGGCGGCTTCCTGATCTGGGCGGTGCTGGTGCGCATCTCGGCGAAGCGCCGCGCGCGGGCAGGCGAAAAGGTGGTGCGCGACTTTGTCTCCACGCAGTATGACATTGCCTCCGTCATCGGCGGTATCGCGCTTTATGCGGTCATCCTGCTCTATCTCCACCAGATGCTGATCGGCGTTTCGCCGCTCGCCGCCGCTGGCATGTAAGCCGTTTCCAGTTTTTTGTTACAAGCGGACAAAAATCCTGTAGAAGGCCGCAACATTCAGAGCAATTCCGGCAGATATGTCGTGGCGCGTTTGCGTCGTGAATTGCGAAAACACTTCTATTGAGCCGGTGCCGACAAGAATGACGAACGAAAACGACAGCTTTATCCGCGAGGTCAACGAGGAACTTCGTTCCGACCAGATGAAGGCGATCTGGACGCAGTACGGTCTTATGATCGTTGCCATTGCGGTTGCCATTGTCATCGGCACGGCCGGCTATCGCGGTTATGTCTACTGGTCCGGCCAGCAGGCTTCTGCCTCGGGCGACAAGTTCCTGACGGCCATGAAGCTCGCTTCCGACAACAAGACGGACGAGGCGCTTGCTGCTTTCGCGCAGCTCGAGAAGGATGGCTATGGGGCCTATCCGGTTCTCGCCCGCATGCGCTCGGCGACGCTGAAGGCTGCTACCGATCCGAAGGCTGCCGTTGCCGAACTGGATGCCGTTGCCAACGACACGAAGGTTCCGGATCCGGTTCGCGATGTCGCGCGTCTTCGCGCAGGCTGGCTGCTCATCGACACCGCGCCTTACGCGGATGTGTCGAAGGAAGTCGAAGTGCTGACCGATGCGCAGAACCCGATGCGTCATTCGGCGCGCGAGGCTCTCGGCCTGTCGGCTTACAAGAACGGCGATGTCAAGCAGGCGAAGGACTGGTTCCAGGCCATCGCCAACGATGCGCAGACGCCGGTCAATGTCGGCAACCGCGCCCGTATCATGCTTGATCTTCTGACCTCCAACGCCAAGGGATAAGCGGTTCGCCGCGGGATTTAAGTCCATGAGCTTCAAGGTCGCCATCGTCGGACGCCCCAATGTGGGCAAGAGCACGCTTTTCAACCGTCTGGTCGGCAAGAAGCTGGCGCTTGTCGACGACACGCCGGGTGTTACCCGCGACCGTCGCCCCGGCGACGCGCGGCTGGACGATCTGCGCTTCACCATCATCGATACGGCCGGCCTCGAAGAGAGCGGGCCTGAGACGCTGCAGGGCCGCATGCGCCAGCAGACGGAAGCGGCCATCGACGAGGCGGACATGACGCTGTTCGTCGTGGATGCGAAGTTTGGCCTGACGCCGCATGACAAGGTGTTTGCCGAAATCTTGCGCCGGCGTGGTAAGCCGGTGGTTCTGGTTGCCAACAAGGCGGAAGCGCGCGGCTCCGATGGCGGTTTTTATGACGCCTTCACGCTCGGCCTCGGCGAGCCGGTCGCGATTTCGGCCGAACATGGCCAGGGCCTGCACGATCTGCGCGACGCGATTGTCGAAGCAATCGGCGAGGACGTTGCCTTTCCGCCGGAAATCGATGAACCGGAAACCGATATCGATCTTGAGCCCACCGATCTCATCGAGGGCGAAGAGGACGAGGAAGAGCCGGCCTATGACGAGACGAAGCCGCTTCGCGTGGCGATCGTTGGACGGCCGAATGCTGGCAAGTCCACGCTGATCAACCGCTATCTCGGCGAAGAACGTCTGTTGACTGGTCCGGAAGCCGGCATCACGCGCGATTCCATTTCCGTTGACTGGGAGTGGCGCGGCCGCACGGTGCGCCTGTTCGACACGGCCGGCATGCGCCGCAAGGCGAAGGTGCAGGAGAAGCTGGAGAAGCTTTCCGTTGCCGACACGCTGCGCGCCATCAAGTTCGCCGAAACGGTGGTCATCGTCTTCGATGCGACGATCCCGTTCGAAAAGCAGGACCTGCATATCGTCGACTTCGTTTTGCGCGAAGGCCGCGCCGCCGTGCTCGCCTTCAACAAGTGGGACATGATCGAGGACCGGCAGGCGCTGCTTGCCGAACTGCGCGAGAAGACCGAGCGGCTGCTGCCGCAGGCGCGCGGCATCCGCGCGGTCACGGTTTCCGGCCAGACGGGCGACGGGCTCGACCGGCTGATGCAATCGGTCGTCGATACCGACAAGGTCTGGAACCGCCGCATCTCGACGGCCAAGCTGAACCGTTGGCTCGATGCGCAGACGATGCAGCATCCGCCACCGGCCGTGTCCGGGCGTCGCCTGAAGCTCAAATACATGACACAGGCAAAGGCCCGTCCGCCGGGCTTCATGATCTCGTGCACGCGCCCCGAGGCGGTGCCGGAAAGCTATACGCGCTATCTGATCAACAACCTGCGCAAGGATTTCGACATGCCGGGCGTGCCGATCCGCGTTTATTACCGCGCGTCGGCAAATCCGTTCGAGGGTCGCAGGAAGAAGCGGTAAGCTCCTCTTCTGCTCCCTGGCGGAGCAGATGGAGACTTCCCTGCAGATACAGATTGGCGTGGTGCTCCCCTGCTGCACACGGCCCATGTCGACGCCACCGTCTATTCCTGCGTAAGGATTGCGCCTTCAAAGGCCATGATCAGACATCAAGAGCCCGTCCGGTTTATCGCGAACCGGACGGGCTCTCGCCTCTTATGTTTCGGTGTCAGCTTCGCTCTCTATGGGCTCTTCGCAATGCTTTGCGCCAGCGTGAGCTGGAGCGATCACGCCTTGTCGAGCTTGATGCTGGTTGAATCCGCCGTCAGATAGCCGACTGCGGCACCGAAGCGGTCCTTGTAGTTGGCGCGGATCAGAGGATCGAGCGTATCCTTGACCTTGGCGTGGAACTTCTCCCAATCGCCGGGATGCTGGAAGTTGCTCATCACATAGGTCCAGCCGTTGAGTTCGTCGATTGCGTGAAGTCCCGTCGATTCCGCGCCTGCGGGCACCGACATGATGCGCGACAATTGCTTGTCATCGACATTGTAGGCCCACAGGAAGTTGTTGACGTGCATACCGCTGTCTTCGCCGATAAACAGTGTGCGCAGGCGCTCGGAGAACTTGATGTTGTCGGGATTGCCGATCTTGTCCGGATTGGCGGTGTTGCCGAGCGCGTCCGGTGTAATGTCTTCGCCCGTCAGCACGAAACGTGTTTCGAAGGGCACCCATTCGCTGGCAATCGCTTCGCCACCGCTATCCTTCTGGTCGCCACCCAGGGTGTGTCCCAGAATGCCACCTGCGTCGAGCGGCTTTTCAAGCGCGACACCTGACGTTTCATACCAGCCCTTGCCGCCCTTCACCATCGAGTCCTTGATGTAGGAGATGGCCGAATAGGCAATCTTGTCCTTGGCATTGACGGTGGTGCCTTCCATCTTGGTGAAGACCATGCTGCCGCCCATCAGTGCGGCATAACGGTGTGTCTCGAGGAAGGCCGCGGCCTTTTCCGTACCGGGCTTCAACTTGACCCAATGGAAGGCTCCGCTCATGGCGATCCGGGTGAAGCTGGGGTCCTTGGGATCCTCCTTGGAAATCTCCATGATTTCGCCCGGCTTCACCGTATCGGCAAGCTTTTCGATCTCGGCGCTGGTGGCATGACCGAGCTTTACCCAGACGACCTTGTCGGCCGGCCCGGCGGTGTCGGTGGAAAGCGTGCCGGAGAGCTTGGCGACATAGAGCGTGCCGGCCGAGAGGTCGGCCTCCTTGTCGGCGACAAACATGAACAGACCGCCATTGGTCGCATCGTCGCCCATCAGCAGCGTGCGCTGATCGGGCATGACCTGCACCAGTTCGTGCGAGATGCGGCCGATGCAGTAGTGCTTGATCAACGTGCCGGTGCCGTCGGCATTGACCTTCACTTCCGGGAGATGACCGTAGTGATAGGGATTTGCCACCTTCTCGTCGCCAAACAGGTTCTTGCTGAAACCCAGCAGCTGCTTGTTCGAGGAAGCCGCGAACGCGTCCGGTTCGTATTCCTCGCTCGACAGATGGGTGTTCCAGGGCGACAGGCTGGCGCCGCAGGTGATCCACAGGCCGTGTGCCTGAGAGGTATCGACATTGTGATACTTCACCAAGGAGAGCTTGCCGGTGGCCGGGTCCTGATCCAGCGTCAGAACGGCGATCGGCGAAGGCATGCGGCCATAGGTGTCATCGCCCTTCTGGTCGCGCGACATGTATTCGAACTGGACAACGGCAAACACGGTGTCGCCCTTGACGCCGTCGACCTTGGCGCCGGCAATCGGCCGCAACAGCGACGTGCCGTCCGGACAGTCGGAGAAGAACTGGCGCTCCTTGCCTGGAACCGACGTATCGACAATCGGCTTGTTGTTGATGTCGTAATAGCCGCCCGCCAGGATCTGCCCGCCCTTGCCATCCGGCACCATGTCGCCGGTGATGAAGAATGGCTGGTAGGCCAGCTTGAAAGCTTGCCTGGTTCCGTCGGCGAGCGTGACGGTCAGCTCCGAGCCAACTGTCGTGGTTGCCATGGCGGCCGGATCGGCGAGCGACGGCGCCGGCATCGATGTGAATTTTGCAGAGGCGAAGCCTACCGGCGCAGCAGCGGCGTCGCGGACCGCGCCAAGCGCCAGAAGCGAACTCGCCGCCGATGCACCGAGCGGCAACATCGGGACACCGGCAAGAAACTTGAGTGTCTGGCGGCGTGAAGCGGTGATCTTATCCAACATGACTTATCCTCTGATTGCCTTCCCGTGACTTCGGTCGGGGAAAGAGCGGTCGCTCTGCTGTCTCGGAAACCTAAGACGGTTACAAGACAGATCGATGAACATTCAGGTGCATTCCGGAAAAGAACAGCTGGAGCGGGCTGGCCAAAAGTGTGAGCGATTTTCGCCATCCCCTTCAAACTTCCGATGTTTATGGGGCGCGGGAATCGGGCCGGGCAGTTCATGACCGGGCTCCCAGGGCAAATGGAATCCGCAAGCCGAGATCCACGCTGAGCCGGTTGACGCAAGATGACAGTTTGAGGATGGGAAATCACGCCGCCATGCAGAAAGACGCGCTGTTGGCGAACTCCACATTCCGCCAGAACTGCTGTGTCGCCGCCCGCCAGCTGTAGCTTTCCGCCAGCGCCCGTGCAGCTTTCGGCGAGCATTGCAGGGCCCGCAGGCAGGCGTCACGGAGATCGTCGTCGAGTGCGCCGGCATCCGCGTGGTTCTTCAGGATGTCGCCGGGGCCTGTCACAGGATGTGCCGCCACTGGCACGCCGGACGCCATGGCTTCAAGGATCGTGTTGCCGAATGTATCGGTCTTGGAGGGGAAGACGAAGACGTCGGCCTGCGCATAAGTCTCCGCCAGCGCCTCGCCGGTGCGGAAGCCGGTGAAATGGGCGTCCGGATAGCGCGCCTCAAGCTCCTCGCGCGCCGGGCCGTCGCCGACCACGACCCTGGAGCCGGGCAGGTCCAGATCGAGAAACGCGGGCAGGTTCTTCTCCACCGCGATGCGCCCTACCGTCATGAAGATCGGGCGCGGCAGATCGAAGGGTCGATCGAGCTTGGCCATGGGGCGGAAGAGGCGGGCGTCGATACCGCGCGACCAGCGGCGGAGGTTCTGGAAGCCTTTCTCCTTCAGTTCCTGCTCCAGGCTTTCCGTCGCCACCATGCAGACATTGCCGCCATTGTGGAAGTGGCGGACATAGGCGTAAGCGAGGCTTTCCGGGATCGGCCAGCGGGCCGAGACGTATTCCGGAAAGCGGGTGTGGTAGCTGGTCGAGAACGGCTTGCCCTGGCGCAGGCACCACGCGCGGGCAGACAGGCCCAGTGGTCCCTCCGTTGCGATATGCACATAGGTCGGCTCTTCGCTCGCCAGCATCTGGCCGATCTGGCCGGGAACAGTGAGCGCAAGGCGGATTTCCGGATAGGTCGGGCAGGGGATGCTCGTGAACATCTGCGGCGTGATCAGAACAACCTTGATTCCCATGCGTTTCAGTTCATCGACCGTCTGTTCGATGGAACGAACCACGCCATTGATCTGCGGTTTCCAGGCATCAGTAACAATCGTGATCTTTTTCATGCTTCTGCCACGCCCGTTTCGTGAGTCTGCCCTATTGTGCCGGCGGTATGTGATGTGCGTATTACGGGACTGCACAACCGGCATCGCCGGTGCTGTTGCGGTTGACAATTGGGCCGCGTACCCAGCATGAATTCCGGTATTCTTTGACTTGAAGGAGTCGGCATGGCCGCCGTTCTGAAATCCCGCTCGGTTCCCGCAGACTGGTGGCGCGGCGCCTCGATCTATCAGGTCTATCCGCGCTCGTTTCAGGACACGACGGCGAGCGGCGTCGGCGATCTGAAAGGTGTCACGCAGCGGCTCGGCCATATCGCCTTTCTCGGCGTCGACGCGATCTGGCTCTCGCCCTTCTTCAAGTCGCCGCAGGCGGACATGGGCTATGACGTGTCGGATTACTGCGATGTCGATCCGCAATTCGGGACTTTGGCAGATTTCGACCAGATGCTCACGCAGGCGCATCGCCTCGGGCTCAAGGTCATCATCGATCAGGTCATCTCGCACACCTCTGACCGTCATCCCTGGTTCGTCGAGAGCCGGTCGAGCCGCAACAATCCGAAGGCCGACTGGTATGTCTGGGCCGATCCGAAGCCGGATGGGTCGGCGCCCAACAACTGGCTGTCGATCTTCGGCGGTCCTGCCTGGGAATGGGACGGCGTGCGCAAGCAGTACTACATGCACAACTTCCTGACCTCTCAGCCGGATCTCAACTTCCATAACCCGCAAGTGCAGGACGCGCTTCTGGAGACCGTGAAGTTTTGGCTTGATCGCGGCGTCGACGGGTTCCGGCTCGATACGGTGAACTACTATTTCCACGACAAGCATCTGCGCTGCAATCCGCCGCATTATCCCGAAGACGGCGCAACCTCGGCGGATGCGCCGGACGTCAATCCTTATGGGATGCAGGAGCATCTCTTCGACAAGACGCGGCCGGAAAACATTGCGTTCCTGCAGCGGTTCCGTGCTCTCCTGGATCAATATTCAGGTCGGATGTCTGTCGGCGAGGTGGGCGACGGCGCGCGCTCGCTGAAGACGGTGGCGGAGTACACGAGCGGCGGCGACAAGCTGCACATGTGCTACACGTTCGACCTGCTCGGGCCGGATTTCACCGCGCGCCATATCCGCAATTGCGTGACGAATTTCGAGCGCGAAGTTCGTGACGGCTGGGTCTGCTGGGCCTTCTCAAACCATGACGTCATGCGCCATGCGAGCCGTTTCGCCGCGACTGAGGAAGAGCGGGCGCATGTCGCCAAGCTTGCCATCACGCTGCTGGCGAGCCTGCGCGGCTCCATCTGCCTCTATCAGGGCGAAGAGCTTGGCCTGTCGGAAGCTGAACTCGCCTTTGAAGACCTGCAGGACCCCTATGGCATCCGCTTCTGGCCCGCCTTCAAGGGCCGCGACGGATGCCGCATTCCCATGCCCTGGGAAGCGGACCAGCCGTTTGCCGGTTTCACGACGGCCGAGAAGCCGTGGTTGCCGGTGCCGGAACTGCACCGGACGTTGGCCGTCGATCAGCAGGAGCGCGATCCGCAATCGGTGCTGTCGCACTACCGGCGGGTGCTCGCCTTTCGCCGCAGCCGCAAGGAACTGACGCAGGGGTCGATCGAGTTTCTGGGGGAAAGCGAGGACGTGCTGGCCTTTGTCCGGCGGCGGGGCGGGCGAGCCATGCTGTTCGTCTACAATCTGACGCGGGAGGCGCAGAGCTTCACGCTTCAGGGCAACATGTTGCCGCTACCAGTCCCGCAGGCTCCGGGCTTTGCCGGCACGCTGTCGGGTAATGTCGTGGAACTGGCGCCGTTGAGCGCTTATTGCGCGGCCGTCTGACGGGGCTGTTCGGCCGGCTGGGCAAGGCCGTTGAACACGGCGCCGAGTGTCTTGCGGTCGAATGGTTTCATCAGGAAGTCGTTGGCGCCTGCGCGGCGGCCAGCCATCATCTTCCTGAGGTCGGCCTCGACGATGCAATAGTAGATGCGGGTGCGTTCATTGCCCGGGATGGTGCGGATGAACTGGATGAGTTCCAGTGCGCCGTCCATGGCGGCTTCGACAATGACGATCTGCGGCAGCGCCTTCATGCAGCGCGCGGTTGCGTCCGCCGCGTTGCGGGCCTCGGTGACCTCGAAATTCATGCCGGTCAGAATGCGCTTCGCCACTTTGCGAACGACGTCGGACTGATCTGCAATCAAGAGGTTCATGGGGCCATATCTCCGCGAAATATCGGGCGGTGTGTTAATATGACCAGATGGTAGGGGCTTAAGAGAAACAAACCGTTACCGGGATTGGTTAACGGTTTGCAATCCTGTTGTTACCAATGGCGAAGCCTCGTCAGGCTCCGCTGGAATCGGCGCTTACGCGGCCAGTTCAGCCGTGAAGATGATCTCTTCGCCAGTCGCTTCGGCCTTCAGCACCATGCCGCATTCGTCGGCCAGCAGAAGCGTGTAATAGGGCTGGATGGAGTGCGCGTCGATCGCCTCCTGGGCTTCGCCGGTATGGAGTTCGGTGAACTTGGCCGGAATGCGCATCATGCGGCCCTTGGCCGTGAGCTTGAACTTGGCGTCATATTCCGGGTTTTCCAGAACGACATCGACTTGGCCGCCACGCGGGATCGAGCCATAGGCGAGCAGGAAGAGGTTCATCAGCAGCTTGACGCGGTTCTTCGCCACGATTGCGCGGGGCCCTGACCAGGTGACTTCCGTCTTCTTCTCGGCAGCGGCGAAATCCTTGGCGGCCTTTTCGGCCTCGCCGGTGTCGATCGATGCGCCGACCGAACCGGAAGCCCCGAAGGCGAGGCGGGCAAATTTCAGGCGAACCGAAGCGTTGAGCGCGCTGGTGCGGATGAGGTCCATGGCGTCGGCATCCGCGCCGCCTTCATCCAGAAGCTCCAGACCGTTGTTGATCGCGCCCACGGGCGAGATCACGTCATGGCAGACGCGGCTGCAAAGAAGCGCGGCAAGATCCGGACCTGAAAGGGTAAGGTTGGCATTTTTCGCCATCGAAGTCTCCTGATTTCCGCCGGGATTGATGCTTAGGCAGGCAGCCGCGGGGAGGGCGCCGCCGTGAGCGGAGTGATTCATCTCTTCGCCATAATGACACCACGTTTGGTAAACCGATTGTTAACATGATCGGGCCAAAATGGAACAGAGTATTGGCCGTCCGGCTGTTCGTGCGTCGAACGGGTTCGAGGCAAGAGCGGCCGATCGACAAAATCATTTCCGGAGGACGGATGATCATGGTTCGACTGTATAATGCCCAGGTTGTGATGCGCTTCGCGCTTAGCGCGCTCTTCCTTGCCGTTGCGGTTGTCCTTCCCTTGAAGGAGGCGCGTGCGGATGCCAGCCAGTATACGGCTCAGGAAATCGTCGACACCGGCCACAAGTTCTTCGGCTCGACCTCGGGCGGCATCGCCAAGGTCATCGAAAACGCCTTCAGCCAGTATGGCCTGCCGAATGGTTATATTCTCGGCCAGGAAGGCTCGGGAGCCTTTGTTGCCGGTCTGACCTATGGGGAAGGCCAGCTCTATACGAAGAATGCCGGCCAGCATCCCGCCTTCTGGCAGGGCCCGTCGCTCGGCTTCGATTGGGGCGGCCAGGGCAGCCGCGTCATGATGCTGGTCTACAACCTTCCCTCCACCGAGGCGCTCTACCAGCGCTTTGGCGGCGTCAGTGGCTCGGCCTATGTGGTTGCCGGCGTCTCGATGACTGTCGTTGAGAACCAGAACATCGTTCTCGTGCCGATCCATACCGGCGTCGGCGCGCGGCTCGGCGTGAATGTCGGCTATCTGAAATTCACCCCCACCCCCACCTGGAACCCCTTCTGAAGCGTAACTTGCTCACTGCAATTTCGACGCGTAGTATGACAGTAGCCGGCCACATCCCGGAAAAGCGATTTCACAGTGATTGAATACATTCTGCTCTTTTCGCTCGGGTTCCTGACGGCGGTTCTTGCCACCGTTCTCGTCGCGCCGGCCGTTCGTCGCCGCATCGTGCATTTTACCGAAAACCGCATCCGCGCCACCGTGCCGCTGAGTGCCGCAGAGCTGCGCGCGCAGGCGGACATGGTGCGCGCCACCTATGCTGCGGAGAATGCCAAGCTCGGCGTTGCCATCAAGCGCGAGCGGGAGAAGGGCCTGGCCCATGAACTGACGGCCGAGCGGCTGCGCAGCGAGCTGAAAGCCGCGGTCACCGAGGCCGCATCGCTTTCCGATCAGATCACCCATCTGCGCACAGCGCTGGAGGCGCGTGGCGCCGAACTTGGCGAACGCGACAGCGAGCTGGAACGCGCACGCGCCGAGATCCAGGTGCGGGATGCGCTTCTGGCCGAAGCCGAGCGCCGCGCGCAGGAGCTGGGCGTTGAGGCCGAGCATCTCGGCGGCTTTGTCGACTACGGCAAGATCGACATTGCCGTGCGAGAGACGGAGATCGAAAACCTCAAATCGACCATCAACCAGCTCAAGGGCGAGCGCGACCAGTTGCGCAGCGAGCTCAAGGCTGCCGAGCAGCGCGCCCGTGATGCCGAGTTCAAGATGGAGGAAAGTCACGGCCGCGTCTCCAGCCTCAAGCAGCGGCTCGACGACGAAGTCGCCCGCAATGCCGAGATGGACGAGTCACTCGACCGGCGGATGCGCGAGCTGGAGAAGCTGAAGGAGAAGCTTGCCGGTATTGCCCGTCCTGCGGTCGAAGACGTGATCGCTCCGCCGCTGGAGCCTCAGCAGGTGGAGCCCGAACAGAGAGAGCCGGAAGCTGGCGCCGGCAGCGCGCCGGAAGAGGCTGCGGCCAATGCGGAACCCGAAGCGGCCGCCATGGATCAGGCGAAATTTGCCGAGAGCATCCGCAATGACGCGCGCGATGTGGCCGATCAGCTTGCCGGTCCGGCCGACGCCTCGCGCGACGGCGCGCTTCGCGAGGAGATTGCTTCGATCGCCGCGCGGATGGTGGCGCTGACGGCGACCCGCGAGGGTGAGGGTTCGCCGCTCATGGGTGTTCTGGAGGCCGCGAATTCCGATCCGGCGCGCGGCCGCATCAGCCTTGCCGCCCGCGCAGCGCGCGCACTTGCCGGCAAGGACGCCTGAGCGCCCTTTATTCCGGCAGCAGGCTCATGCGATGGGCCATCTCATGCAAAGACAAAGCTGCTGCGGTTGCGACGTTGAGGCTATCTAGGCCCGGCATCTGGGCGATGCGCGCCGTGTTGATCCGCGCCATCAGCGCGGGCGGCAGGCCTTCCCCTTCCGTTCCAAGAAGCAGTGCGGTGCGATTGCCGGCGGGCAGGGCGCGCAACGGTGTTTTGCCGGCGGGTGAAAGGCCCCATACGGCAAAGCCCGCTTCGTCCAGCTTCATCAGGATATCGTCGATACTGCCGCCCCTGTGAAAGGGCACGGTCAGCACGGAGCCGACGGATACGCGGATCGCCTTTCGGTAGAGCGGGTCGCAGCTCGTTTCATCAAGGATCACGAGGCTTGCGCCGAAGGCAGCGCTGTTGCGGAAGATTGCACCGGCATTGTCGTGGTTGGAAATGCCGGCGAGGACGGTCACCAGAGCCCGATCGGGCAATCGTGCCAAGGCCTCGTCCAGAGATACGGGTTCAGGCTTGCGACCAAGCGCCAGAACGCCACGATGAAGATGAAAGCCCGCAATCGTGTCGATCACGGCCGACGAGGCCATGTAGACCGGAACGTCTGCCGGAAAGCGATTGAGCGTATCCTCTATCCCGGCAAGGCGGTTTTCCAGCACGAGGATCTTCTCGGCCCGAAACCCGTTCTGCTGGCCGTGTGCCGCGGCGAGCATGTTGAGAACGACCGTGCCTTCGGCAATGAAGCGCCCGGTTCTGCCGACGAGGTCGCGCTCGCGGATATCGCGGAACTCGGCGACAGCCGGATCGCCAGCGTCGTCGATCCGGATCGGCAGCGGGCGCTGGTCGCTCAAGGCAGGCTGACCGCAATTTCGGCGTCGATGCGGCCGCGGCGCAGGTTGAACACCAGCATCTTGCGCTTGCCATCCTTGTCGATGCCGTCGAAGAGGATGCGGTCGCCGGAAAGCTGGGTCGCATTGACCTTGAATCCATCGGGCAGTGCTGCCTTGACCATGGTCGAGCCTTCGTTCGGCACGTCCTCGGTGATCGCGGGTCCGCGGGCCGCCTCGTTTGCGCGGTGTCCCTTATAGACAATGGCGATCAGGACAGCCATAAGGGCGACAACCATGACCCCGGCCGAGACGAGCTGCAGGCGGATCATCTTGCGGCGCACTCTTTCGAGCACCGGGTCAAGCGGCTTTTCGTCCTGTTCGTCGTGATCGATCTTGCTCATGTCTGTTTCAGGCCCTTGTTCACGGGAATGTCATGACCGTCCATAAACAAGCTTCGGCGAATAGGAAAGTCCTTGAAGTCGATGATGCGGCATCCGGTCGCCTCGATAGCTGGCTGAGCGGCGCACTGGACGGAGAGATTTCGCGCAGCCGTGCCAAGGCGCTGATCGAGGGCGGGGCGGTTTCCATCAACGGTACGGTGGTCACGGAACCGAAGAAGAAGATCCGTCCGGGAGACGAGGTCGTCATCGACATGCCGGACCCGGAAGATCCGGAGCCGCAGGGCGAGGATATTCCGCTTGAGGTTCTTTATGAGGACGACGACCTGATCGTCATTTCGAAGCCTGCCGGCCTCGTCGTGCATCCGGGCGCCGGCAACTGGACGGGAACGCTCGTCAATGCGCTGATCCATCACTGCGGGGCAAGCCTGTCCGGCATCGGTGGCGTCAAGCGGCCCGGCGTCGTGCATCGTCTCGACAAGGAGACGAGCGGCGTCATGGTGGCTGCCAAGAACGATAACGCGCATCGGCATCTCTCCGCGCAATTCGCCGATCACGGTCGCACCGGGCCGCTGGAGCGCGCCTATCTGGCGCTCGTCTGGGGCCGGCCGCGCAATCTCAAGGGCACGATCGATGCGCCGCTCGGTAGGGCGGGGGATCGGACCAAGCGGGCCGTGAAGCGCGAAACCAGTGACGACGCCCGCGAGGCGATCACGCATTACGAGGTGGTTGAGCGGTTTCTGGAAAGGCCGGACGCGACGGCGCAAGCCTGCCTCGTCGAATGCCGGCTGGAGACGGGGCGCACGCACCAGATTCGCGTGCACATGGCCCATCTCGGCCATCCGCTGATCGGCGATCCGGAATATGGAGCGGCCTTCAAGACCAAGGCAAATCGCCTGCCAGATGCTGCACGCGCTGCCGTGAACGGTTTCCATCGCCAGGCCCTGCACGCCTACCTGCTGCAATTCGAGCATCCCTCGACCGGCGAAACCATGCATTTCGAAGCGCCGATCCCCGACGACATGCAATCCGTCATCGAGGCGCTGCAGGCGGCAGAATAGGATGGAACTGGGGGATCGGTTGCGCGTTACGAAACTGTAATTTGCCGATCCTTGAAACTGTCTCATTCCAGACTTATTTGTTTTCACATCCGGAAGTGGGGCCTCGGGAGAAGGACTGCTTGCCGAGACGGCTTGCCTGAGGGAAGCCGAACCTTAAAAGAGAGGGGTGCTTTATGGCCCGTACATCATTGCCGTCCATTGCCGCCGGAGAAGGCGGTCTCAATCGTTATCTCGACGAAGTTCGCAAGTTTCCCATGCTGGAGCCCCAGCAGGAATACATGCTTGCCAAGCGCTATCAGGAACATGACGACCGCAAGGCCGCCCATCAGCTCGTGACCAGCCATCTGCGCCTCGTGGCGAAGATTGCGATGGGCTATCGCGGCTACGGCCTGCCGATCGGCGAAGTCATTTCCGAGGGCAATGTCGGTCTCATGCAGGCCGTCAAGAAGTTCGACCCTGAAAAGGGTTTCCGTCTGGCCACCTACGCCATGTGGTGGATCAAGGCCTCGATCCAGGAATATATCCTGCGCTCGTGGTCGCTGGTGAAGATGGGCACGACAGCCAACCAGAAGCGTCTATTCTTCAACCTGCGCCGCCTCAAGGGCCGCCTGCAGGCGATCGAAGAGGGTGACCTGAAGCCCGAACAGGTGACGGAAATCGCCACCAAGCTTGGCGTGCCGGAAGAAGATGTCATCTCAATGAACCGTCGCCTCTCCGGCGATGCCTCGCTGAACGCGCCGATCAAGTCCGCCGACGGCGATTCCGGCCAGTGGCAGGATTGGCTTGCCGACGACCATGACAGCCAGGAAGCCGTGCTGATCGAGCAGGACGAACTGGATGCGCGCAAGTCGATGCTGTCGCGCGCACTGAAGGTTCTGAACGAGCGCGAACGCCGTATTTTCGAAGCCCGCAGGCTGACGGAAGATCCGGTTACGCTGGAAGAGCTGTCGGCCGAGTTCGACGTATCGCGCGAGCGCGTTCGTCAGATCGAGGTTCGCGCGTTCGAGAAGGTGCAGGAAGCCGTGCGCAAGATCGCGCTGGAACAGGCCTCCGCGCTGCGGGTTGTCGAGGCCTGACAGGCTCACAGTTCATTCTGAAATGAAAAGACCGGCGGGAGCATCTTCCGCCGGTCTTTTTGCTTGTCGGTTTGCTCCGCGGCTCACTGTGCCGGCGGTGTGGCAGGGATGGGGACGGCGCTGTCGCCGCTTGCCTGCCAGCTGGAGATCACCTCGTCGAACACCTTCTGTCCCTCCGGCCCCTTCTGCAATGTCAGCAGAGCACGCCGACCGTTGGAATAGGTGACGGGGATATCCATCCAGTCGCGCGATTTCAGAAGGTTCAGGTTGGTTTTCACCGCATCCGCAAACGCGTTGAGCGCGATCATGTGGAAATAATCGGTGATCTTGGCAGGCACGGCGACCAGCGGATCGCCCTGTTCCTGCTCCTTGTCCTTCATGGAAATGCGCAGCACGCTCTCGATGCCGCGGCCTTCGAATTCCTTCGGCAGCGAGAAGGTCAGCTCGATGATGTGGCTCGCCGGCAGCGTCGGGTCGTTGTTCTTGCGCAGCGTGAAGATGGCAGACATCTTGCGTCCGGGGACAGAAATGTCGCCCTGGATCATCTTCTCCTTGCGTCCGTCCTGATCGTCGGTTTTCACCGACCAGGTCACGGTGCCCTCGAGCGCCGTGGGCGAGGCCTGGCCGAGGCGCTCCTCGTAGAGGAACATCTTGACCGGTGCCGCCTGCTGGCTGCTCGCCGCATCGGGCTGGCTGCCCGTTGGCGTCGTGGCCGGCTGCGCGGGCGTCTGGGTGGACGCAGGCTGTGCCGTCGGCTTCTCGTTCTGGTTGGCGACGGACTTGCCTTCAGCCTGTGCGGCGCTGGCCACCTGCTCTCCAGACGAACCGCTATCGACTTCGGAACCGTCAGCCATCAGGCGTTGCGTGAACTTCTGCGGCCCGGTGACTGCAGGCGTCGCCGCGGGAGTAGCAGCAGGTGTTGTGCTTGCGTCGCCCGGCTTCGTGTCCGTTGCG
The DNA here is from genome assembly GCA_900467685.1 of Hyphomicrobiales bacterium. Lineage (GTDB taxonomy): Bacteria > Pseudomonadota > Alphaproteobacteria > Rhizobiales > Rhizobiaceae > Ensifer_A. The sequence continues at coordinate 66,079 of UBQX01000002.1, read as the reverse complement.
GGCGTCTGCTGACCTGTTGCCGGCTGTGACTTGCTGGCGCTCTGGCTGCCGGTCGAAGATGTGCCATTGACGAGGCCGAGAATGGAGTCGCTGAAACGCCAGCCCGCGTAACCGGCGCCGCCCAGCAGGATGATCGCAGCAAGGATGCCGGCAAAAAACTTGCCGCGGCTGTCGCGTTCCTCGGGAACCGGAGTTTGCTTCACCGCTTCGGGCGGTGCCGGTTCCGGCTGAACGATTGACATGCCGTCGCGGCCGCGTGGCGGTTTCGGGTCGTTTGCCGTCTTGCCTGTCGAGCGTTCGCCGACGAAGGCCTCGAAACTGTCCCAGCTCGTGTCGCGCGACGTTGAGGAGGGCGGGGCAGAGGGCATTGGCGGCGCGGGCGACCTTTCCACGTCATCCCACCAGGATTTCGGCTCGGTGGCCGCCTTGGGCATCTCCGACAGGAACGGATCGTCCCTTTTCGCCGCAGGTTCCTGGTTGGCTGCCTCCGGGTTGAATATCTGGGCCGGCTCATGGAACGGATTATCGGTGACAACCGGCGTCCAGGGGTCGGTTGAGGTTTCCTTTGGTCGCGCGGCGGGAGACGGATTGAAGTCAAAGCGCGAGTCGCTGGTGAATGACGTGTCGCGACGAGCAGGCTCTGCCGGATGTTCCCAGGCCAGTTCGATCGGGCGCGGTGGCTGGCGCTCGCCAAGCGGCTCGTCGAAACGATCACGCTGCCAGGATGCTTCCGGCTCTTCCGCAGCCGGGGGCATGGTGTCGTCGTCGGAAGTTGCGTCGGGCTCTTCAGCTTCGTCCGGTTGCGGCTCTTCGGAAACGGCCGGCCGCTCGCTCTCGAATGTCGGCTCCGGTCGGGGTGCAGGCTCGGGGACAGGTTCCGGTTTCGGCTCGACGCGTTCCACGGCAACGGGTGCGGGCTCGCGCATCAGGAACGCTGGCGGCTCCATCGGCGCGGGTTCTGGCGCGACATAGCGCGGTGCGGGCTTGGGTTCCGGCTCCGGCTCCGGTTCGGGCTGAGGTTCAGGCTCCGGCGCGGGCTCTGGTTCTGGTTCATAAGGCGGCGGCGCGGGTTCTTCGATCGGTGCCGGTTCGGGCACCGCCGCAACAGCGGCAGCAGGCGCACCTGAAAACTCGCTCTCGATCGTGGCGATAGCTTCGTCCAGCTTGTCGAGCTGGCGCGCGATCACGTCATCGGCCGGTCGCGGCTTCATGTTGTCCAGCTGGCGCTGGACTGCCGAGCGGGCCCTGTCATAGACCCTGATACGCATTTCCGGCGTATTATCCGACAGTCCATCAACCGCTCTGCGGATGACCGCAATGAAATCTGCCATATAAGGTATCTCGCCTTTCTATCAGCAAGCTGCCTGCTTAACGCTTTTCAGCGCAGGTTCCTATCCTCATGCGCCAGTCGCCGGTGTCCCGCCGCCAGTGCTGGCAATGTATGAGGCGGCCATTTCGGCCGCCCGCCTTTTCCCGTCTCAATCCTCGAAGGGGTCGGTCACCAGGATCGTGTCTTCGCGTTCCGGGCTTGTGGAGAGGAGCGCCACGGGGGCGCCGATCAGTTCTTCGACCTGGCGCACATATTTGATCGCCTGTGCCGGCAGGTCTGCCCACTTGCGCGCGCCGACGGTGGAATCCTTCCAGCCTTCGAGCGTGACATAGATCGGCTCGACGCGGGCCTGGTCGCCCTGGCTTGCCGGCAGGTGTTCCAGTTCCTTGCCGTCGAGCTTGTAGCCGACGCAAATCTTGATTTCGTCGAGCCCGTCCAGAACGTCGAGCTTGGTGAGGGCGATGCCCGAAATGCCGTTGGTGGCAACCGACTGGCGCACGAGCGCTGCGTCGAACCAGCCGCAACGACGCTTGCGGCCCGTGACCGTACCGAACTCATGGCCGCGCTCGCCGAGGAACTGGCCGACTTCATCGGTCAGTTCGGTCGGGAAGGGGCCTTCGCCGACGCGGGTCGTGTAGGCCTTGGTGATGCCGAGGATGTAGCCGAGCGCGCCCGGGCCCATGCCGGAGCCGGCGGCAGCCTGGCCCGCGACCGTGTTGGACGAGGTGACGAAGGGGTAGGTGCCGTGGTCGATGTCGAGCAGCGAGCCCTGAGCGCCTTCGAACAGGATGCGCGCACCGCGGCGGCGTTCCTTGTCGAGATAGCTCCACACCGTATCCATGAAGGGCAGGACGCGATCGGCGACGTCCGTCAGTTCCTTCATGATCGTTTCATGGGTGACTTCTTCTGCACCAAACCCGCGGCGAAGAGCATTGTGGTGATCCAGAATGCGGCTGACCTTTGCGGCGAGCGCTTCGGTGTTGGCAAGATCCATGACGCGGATGGCGCGGCGGCCGACCTTGTCCTCATAGGCCGGGCCAATGCCGCGGCGGGTCGTGCCGATCTTTGTGCCGGAATTGGAGGCGGCGTCTTCGCGCATGCCGTCCAGCTCACGGTGGAGCGAAAGAATGAGCGTGGCGTTGTCGGCGATCTTGAGGTTTTCGGTCGTGACCTTGACGCCCTGCGCCTCGAGGCGGCCGATTTCGGCGATCAGCGCATGCGGGTCGACGACGACGCCGTTGCCGATGACAGCCATCTTGCCGGGGCGCACGACGCCGGAGGGCAGAAGCGAGAGCTTGTAGCTGACACCATCGATGACGAGCGTGTGGCCGGCATTGTGCCCGCCCTGGTAACGCACGACCACATCGGCGCGCTCGGAAAGCCAGTCGACAATCTTGCCCTTGCCTTCATCGCCCCATTGCGACCCTACGACCACCACATTCGTCATCTTCACTCAATCCTATACTCGTACGCGATGCAGGGCCCGCGTCTTGCCCAAACCCGCGCATCTATACTGTGTCGATCTCTTAAAATCGACCCCGAAATGATCAATCCATCAAGGCTTTTTGCGTGACAATGCGGCAAAGGCGCGGCTAAAACGCACATCTTCGGTAATCATCGGCCAACATACACAATCAAAGCAAGGAATCATGACCGATCTGAAGCCCGCGACGGGCAAGGCTTATCTCTTCCTGCTGACGACGGCCCTGATCTGGGGCGGCAATGCCGTGGCGGGCAAGATGGCCGTCGGCCATGCAAGTCCATTCATAATGACGCTCCTGCGTTGGATGATCGCGCTGGCGCTGATCGTCGCCGTTTCCGTGCCGCAGATCCGCAGGGACTGGCCGGTGATCCGCAAGAACAGCCTCTACCTCTTCCTGATGGGCGCCACCGGTTTTACCGGCTTCAACGTGCTGCTCTATACCGCTCTGCATTACACGAGCGCGATCAATGCCGTGATCGAGCAGGCTGGAATGCCCTTCGTCATCTTCGTTGCCAACTTCCTGATCTTCCGCATGCGGGTGACCGGCGGTCAGGTCGTGGGCTTCATGCTCACGCTTGCAGGCATTGCGCTCACGGCGGCGAACGGCGATCTGGGGACGCTGCTCGGGCTGGACCTGAATTTCGGCGATCTGCTGATGCTCTTCGCCGTTCTTGTCTACGCGGCCTATACGGTCGGTCTGCGCTTCAAGCCGGAACTGCACTGGAAAAGCATGATGGCGGCGACGGCGGCGGGCGCGATGGTGGCAGCACTGCCGCTCGGCCTCTATGAATGGCGCAGCGGGGCAGGGCAGTTCCCCGATGCCTATGGCTGGGGCGTAGTCGCCTTCATTGCCATCTTCCCCTCGCTCTTCGCGCAGATACTTTTCGTGCGTGGGGTGGAGATCATCGGCTCGAACCGGGCCGGCCTCTTCATCAATCTCGTCCCGATCTTCGGCATGCTGTTGTCGATCGGCCTGATCGGTGAGCCGCTGCATGTCTATCACATCGTTTCGCTGGTCCTGGTTCTGGGCGGCATTGTCATTGCCGAGCGGAACCGGTTCGCCGCCTGAGACTGCATGCGCGACAAACGAAAACCGCCGCAACACCTTGGCGTTGCGGCGGTTTTCGTTTGGTCAAGGACGGGAACGGTCAGTGACGATATTGCTGGATGCGCGTGGTGCGCAGGCCGGCCAGACCATGATCATTGATCGAGGACTGCCAGGACAGGAATTCTTCCACGGTCAGGGTATAGCGTTCGCAAGCTTCTTCCAGGCTCAACAGGCCGCCGCGGACGGCAGCGACGACTTCCGCCTTCCGGCGGATGACCCAGCGCCGCGTATTGGCGGGCGGCAGATCGGCAATCGTCAATGGGCTGCCATCGGGGCCGATGACATATTTAACCCGGGGTCGTATCAATTCGGTCATGGGACTCTCTACAAACACTACAAGACCAGATATCGCGACTTTAACGTCGGACTTTTAAAAATTGCCTAACCCCTTTGAAAGGCTTTGTTCAATTTTGGGTCAGGCCCTCGCCGGACGCGTATCTCAGGCGTAAGGTAATCCGCAGACTGTTAAAAAAGACATGATGCAGAAAGCCTTAAACGTGCCATCTCGCCTTTTTTCTTGGCAGCGGCGAAGGGCTTTCTATATAAAGCGCTGAAAGACGCCCGCATTGGCGCAGAACTTTAACTGGATAGATGAGCCCCGTGAACAGCCTTGGTTTCGACAAGCGCCCGGAAGATACCCGCGTCGTCGTTGCGATGTCGGGCGGCGTCGATTCATCCGTTGTCGCCGGCATATTGAAGCGCGAAGGCTATGATGTCTTCGGCATTACTCTCCAGCTCTACGATCATGGTGCTGCCGTGCATCGCGCCGGCTCCTGCTGCGCCGGCCAGGATATCGAGGACGCCCGCCGCGTCTGCGAGCGTCTCGGCATTGCCCATTACGTCCTGGATTACGAAGCGCGTTTTCGCGAAACCGTGATCAATCCCTTTGCGGAGAGCTATGTCGCCGGCGAAACGCCGATCCCGTGCGTGGCCTGCAACCAGACCGTCAAGTTCGCCGATCTCCTGAAGACGGCGAAGGAACTCGGTGCGGATGCGCTGGCGACCGGCCACTACATTCGCTCGGACGCCAACCCGCAGCCGGGCGCGCCGCATCGCCGTGCGCTTTACCGGCCGATCGATGCCGAGCGCGACCAGAGCTATTTCCTCTTCGCGACCACGCAGGAGCAGATCGACTATCTGCGCTTTCCGCTCGGCGGCATGACCAAGGCCGAAACGCGGGCGCTCGCCTCCGACATGGGCCTGATCGTCGCCGACAAGGCCGACAGCCAGGACATCTGCTTCGTGCCGCAGGGAAAATATTCCGACATCATCGCCAAGCTGAAGCCGGACGCTGCCTTGTCAGGCGAGATCGTGCATCTCGACGGACGTGTCCTCGGCAAGCATGACGGCATCGTCAATTACACGATCGGCCAGCGCAAGGGTCTGGGCGTCGCCACCGGCGAACCGCTCTATGTCGTCTATCTCGACGCGCGCTCGCGCCGCGTCATCGTTGGCCCGAAGGAAGCGCTGGAAACGCACCGCATCTATCTGCGAGACGTCAACTGGCTTGGCGACGGACCGCTGGAAGAGGCGGCCAAGGGCGGCTTTGCCTGCTTTGCCAAGGTGCGCTCGACACGCCCGCCGCGCCCTGCTGTTCTCGTTGCGGACGAAAACGGCATCCGTGTTGATCTGGAAGACGGCGAGGATGGAATCGCACCCGGCCAGGCCTGTGCGCTCTATTCCGCGCCCGGCGCCGACGCGCGAGTCTATGGCGGCGGCTTCATTGCGCGCTCCGAACGGGCCGAGGCTGCCGAAGTGCGCCTCAAGGCGCTTCTCTCTGCCGCCGCCGCGTGATTTTTTCCGCGCGAAAGCCAAGCTATTTCATGTATTTGGGGCCGAGACGGGGGATGGTTTTCACATCCCCCATTTTTTCCAGCTTTCACGCTTGACACAAAAGCCCCGCCCGCCCTATAAGCCCGACACCTGAAGGCCAGACAGCGCTTCTCACCCGGAAGCGCTTTTTTAAATGGCCTTTCCAGCCAAGGCTGGCGGAGTAGCTCAGTAGGTTAGAGCAGAGGAATCATAATCCTTGTGTCGGGGGTTCGAATCCCTCCTCCGCTACCATTTTTCGAATTTACGATCTTGTTTGTCGTGTAGCAACGGTTTACCCGGTCGTGCGCTTTTGAATCTTTGACACCGGCTTTTAGAGCACTCGCCATCCAGAGATAATCACCTGCCGCACCTTCTTTCCTGCCCCGCCGCTTACAGAATAGATTCAGTCAACCTCCTCGATTGCGACCCTCTGAACGTTTCGAAGCTCCCTTGGATCGCGTTCAACGACAGGATTAAGCTTTCTTGTAGTCCCTTCACAATCTCGGTCCTCTGCTCGAAATCGCCTCGGCTGAACACGTCTGGACCATAATCCCCTTCGTTTCAGTATCGTGGTCACAAGACTTGCGGGCACATACTGCCGAAAGCGATTAGCCAGACCTGGTTTCCCAATCAGTGGGTTTGTGTGAGAAGACCCTCGCGCGGTGCTCTGCAAGACTTTCGGGTAACACAGGGGTGGCGAGGGTCATATACGGGCCTAGAATCGGCCGTTCTACCAAGGTTCGGCTGTAAGGTTGTGCCAGTAGCATTTGGCCCGGTTTAACCGGCTGGAGATATCGCTCGATCGTGGTTTGTACCTCAAACACGATCTGTCTTATTGACGCATATGGGAGGTTTTTGCTCACGGCCGGGATGGGCTCTCCCTCGCCACTTAAGAAATCCTCGGCCTCATCTTTGCTAACCCCGACTCTCGCTTGAATACCAAGATTATCTACGCATAGATCTTGGAAATCAGCGTCGAGTTCAGGATCAACATGGGCTCCGGCATCCTGATTAGCGATTATTAAGATCAGATTCTTGCGACTGAAGATGCGTCCGCTGCTTGCTTTTACCAACTCAGCGTCCCACCACGAGTCGAAAGAATGCATACCGCCATACGCTTTTCGGCGAGGATCCTGTTGGTGGAAAACGCTTTCACCAAGCGGAGGGGCAAAGTAGGGCGCACCGTTTGAGTCGAACTTTATGGTCACCAGACCCGACAGGCCTGGGTTTCCCTCAAGAGCAATTTGCCCGTTTTCTCGCTCGTCTGCGAATTCTTGCAAGGCAATATCCAGAAGTCGAGGATAGATTCCTGTATCCACAAATCTGAGCGTATTCTTCACGCCCCATTGAGTGAGTAAGGCATGCGACGAGCCACCGTCGTACAAAAGCTTTCTCAACTCTAGGGCCATTCTTATTGCTTCGTCTTCGTCGCCTGCGTCGTAATCCCTGCATGAGTTGGAAAGAAATTTGAGAATCTTTTTGAGATTGTCCTCTATGTATCCTTCGGGCCGAGGGCGCTTGTTGAGTTTATGTCCTATTTCATGTTGCAATTTTTCCTCCTGCTTGCTGCATCAAATCTACAACCAAAGAGAAAGCAGTATAGAGGTCTCGAGTCCATGGGCGCTGTTATGAATTACGACAGCGTAGTCTTCATCTGAGATACAGTTTCCAAACCGAGTGTGGATCTGAAACTTTCGAAGAAGCGGCCTCGAATAGTCCGCAACGCTCGTGCCCGTCGCTATGTGGTACCAATTGAGCGCGAGGACGGGCAGATTTCCGGAGGTGTCGCCCAAGCGGAAGTCGCTCATAGTAGCCTGCAACTGGAACGGCTCGGAAACCAACCAAAGTACAATCGCGCCCTGCTCTGGATGAGGGTGCCGCGGTCTGCCCCACAAGCATGGCATAGCCGGGTTTATTGCCACCGCCGCGGATATCCTGCGAATGCGTGAGGGACATCCTTGGAAACAAGGTTGAACTATCGCGCAGAATTTCACTGACGTTCCGAAAGGTTGTCAGGCATTCGCACAAGCCAAGACCAATTTAATTTGCATTGCAATCCAAATTAAATGAATCTATTGAGCGGTAATGGCAGACACACCCGACAATCCACGCGCCCGTTTCGGCGTCCGTTTTTCCATGCTGGCCCGCCGCTGGCGGCGGGCGCTCGATGCGCATCTGGTTGCTTCCGGGCTTTCCGACGCGACATGGGTGCCGCTTGTTCATCTGCATGAACTGGGCGATGGCGTCACACAGAAGCAGCTGGCGGCGCGCGTCGGTCTGGACGGCTCCAGTCTCGTCCGGCTTCTCGATATTCTTTCGCGACAGGGGCTTTTGGAGCGGCGGACGGATGCGACGGATGCGCGAGCACGGCTGGTGTTCCTCACGGACGCCGGACGGGAGCGGGTTGCCGAAATCCGCAAGGCCTTGGTCGAGGCCGAAGCTGAAATGCTGCAGGATATTTCCGATGCCGAACTGGCCTCCATGCTCAAGCATTTCTCGCTGATTGAAGAGCGCCTGCAGGCCCTGCAGGCGCGCACGAAAGACGTGGAGCCCTCATGACCCTTTCTGGTCCGTCAAACGACGCCACGGAGACTTTGTCGCTGGCCGTGCGCCGCATCGATGCCGCCAGCCATCTCGTCAAGCCGCATCAAGTCCGGGAAAGCCTTGCCCTGAACGGTCGCTTCAAGGACCGGAACTCGTTCCTGATCGGCATTCAGGCCGCGCTTGCCTCCGCGCTTACGCTGATCCTCGGTCTGGTCTCGCCGTGGCCGCATCTTGCGGGGATCGCGGCCCTTGGGGCGCTTGCGGTGCTGTTCGGGCGTTTTGCTCCCGCGGGCCAGCGGGGAAGGGTGGTGCTGGCTTGCGCGGCCTGGCTCGTCCTTGGTGTCGTCGGAATGTCAGTCGCAGCCCGGCTCGGGGCACCTGTTCCCGTCAGGCTCGGGCTTCTCGCCTTCGCCTGCGGCTTCTACTTCTTCGTGGTCAATTCGACGCGTTTGGGGCCACCCGGCGCGCTCATCTTCGTCTTTGCTGCCGGAGCCGCCATGGGCGATGTCGCCTCATGGCAGGCGGTTGCCGAGCGCGCGGCCGCGACAGTCCTCGCTGGCGGACTTGCCTGGGCGATCTGCGTTGCTTTCGAGCGGCTGCGCCTTGCTGCCGCGCCGGATGCGCCGACGCCCATCGAACCGGTGCGTCCGCTCAGCCATCGCCTCATTGCTGCCGGACGCATCACTTTCGGCGCCGCGATCGCCGTTTTTGCGGCGCACGCCTGCGGTTCCGTGCATCCGGCATGGGCGGCTCTCGGTACGCTCGCCGTGATGCAGGGAACGCACTTGCACATCAGCATGAACCGCGCCCTGCAGCGCATGGCCGGCACCATGATTGGTGCCGGACTGGTGTGGATTGTGTTGGCGCAGGAGCCGTCGATCTGGACCGTCATTGCGCTGGTGGCCTGCCTGCAACTGGTCATCGAAATGGTGATCGGCGCGAATTATGCGCTCGGCCAGATCTTCGTGACGCCGCTCGCCTTGCTGATGAGCTATCTCGCCGCGAATGGTGCGGTGGACGCGACCATGGCGGCAGAGCGTGTTCTCGACACTCTGGCTGGCGCCTGCATCGGCATCGTTCTGGCCGTGGTTTCGTCGACACTCGACGACAGAGTGCAGCTTGCCCGCCATCATGCCGCCCGCTCGGGGCAGGTCGTGGAATAGCAAGAGGGCCCAGAACGGGGCCCTTTGCGTTATCCATCGTGCATGGAGCGCGGAACTTACCGTTCGCAGATCAGGCGACCCCAGCGGTTTTCAAAGCAGCGCATGGGACGATGGTGGTGATGCCAGGGGCGGTTATAGTAGCCGTAGCGGGGGGCGTCATAGCGTTCGTAGCGCGGGCGATATTCATAGCGGCGCTCGTAGCGGTCGCGCCAGCCGTGGTGGTGCCAGCCGTCGCGGACCACGACGATTTCGTCGGCGGATGCCGTTGCGGGGATGGCTGCGAGCGAGCCGAGGCCGATGGCGGCTGCCAGAAGTGCCTTGCCGAAAATTGTGTTCATCGAACTTCTCCTCAAATACCCGGGCTTGCGCGATCTCTCGGCGCCAGTTCCGCGGACGATCCGTTTGTCTCAACAATCGCCTCAACAGCGAACGATTTCAGACTAGGTCTGCGGGGCTGAACGATGCCGGAATGTGCCGTTCATCTGGCGTTCATTTCGGTCTGTCCGTTCCCGCAGGCGACGGTGAGGAGGCGCCTCGATCATGGCACGGCGAAGGCGATCAGCCTTCGCTCGAAGAGGTCGTCGCCGGCGAGGTTTTCGAGGCTGCGGCTTTGGGTGCCTTTGCCGGCTTGACCGGCTTGATGTCACGGGCGGCCTTCAGCATGCGCTTCGTGGCCTTGGACTGATCGTTCATCATCTCGATCTGGACCTGCTGGATTTCGGTCAGCCGCTCCCATTGGCGATTGAGCAGGTGATCGACCTTTTCGTGCAGATGGCGGATTTCCAGTTCGGCCTTCAGGTTGACCTTGTATTCGTTGAGCGCGCGCAGGCGATCCTTGGCTTCCTGGCGCCGCTGGCTCATCATGATGATGGGGGCCTGGAAGGCGGCGAGCGTCGAAAGGATGAGGTTCAGCAGGATGAAGGGATAGGAGTCAAAGGCTTCCTTCTCTCCCAAAGCGACGTTGAGCATCATCCAGAAGCCTAGGAAGGCGAAGAAGCCGATGATGAAGGTCCAGCTTCCGCCGAAGGCCGCCACCCAATCGGCGACGCGGTCGCCGATGGTGCGGACGTCGTCATACTCGTCTTCAATGTTCTCGGTCAGCGTGTCATGCGTCTTGAGGCTCTCCACCACTTCCGCCTCGAGGAAGGAGATCTCGCCGCGCTCGTCCTTGAGAAGTTCGGCGATGTAGCGGCCGCGCAGGTCGTCCATCGCGCGGCGGCTCACATAGTCGTCGGAGGCGATCGTCGGATGCTGGTTACGGATATATTCCGCCAGCGCCGGGCGCAGGTCGTCCACGCGGATCGCGTCCTTGCGCTTCAATGGCGCGCCGGTGATGGCGTCGACCAGCCGGACGGATTTTCGTTTGGCGGCGTTCAGGCTGTTGGAATAGGCATCCATCTTGACGGCCGCCGTCTCGCCATCGCCCGCATCGAAGTCGACAATCGTCTTGCCGGCCATGTGATCGTTTTCGAGCGTCGTGTCCGTCATGGCCGGCAATCCTCTTGTCTGGCCCTTCGTCTGGAGCGAAGGCCTCGTTTCGGGCGAGCGCAGCGCATTGAAATCCGCGCGCTTTTTCGCAGTCTCATGCCACCATCAGACGACAGAACCAAGACAATTTGCAAGCCTTTGTGACATCCTTGCCCGTGTCGAGAGCGGCCGGCCTCTTTGCGGCTTCGGCCCCTGCCAGGCAACAGAAACGAGGGCGGCGCCGATCAGGCAGATTGCGCCGCCGCCTGGGCCCCATCGGTCGGGTCTCTCGCCATCCGGAAACCACATCCAGCCAGCCGACGCGCGCACAGAGAAAACATGCCGGGCACCAGAAAAAGCGGCGGGTTTTCCTCAGAGGAGAGCCCGCCGCCTGTTTTGGCCTCACATCGCCAGCAGGCTGCGGTCGATCTCTGCGATCGATCGCGCGCCGGTCAGCGTCATGGCGACGCGGATTTCCTTGGCAATGAGGTCGAGGAGGTTTGCGACGCCGGCTTCGCCGTTGGTTGCAAGCGCATAAACAAAGGCGCGGCCGAGCAAGACGGTGTCGGCGCCGAGCGCCAGCATGCGCACGACATCGAGGCCGGAGCGGATGCCGGAATCGGCGAGCAGCTTCAGCTGGCCTTTTACCGCGTCGGCAATGTCGGGCAGGGCGCGGGCGGAGGAGCGGACGCCGTCGAGCTGGCGACCGCCGTGGTTGGAAACCACAATGCCGTCAGCCCCGAAGCGCGCGGCGTCACGGGCGTCTTCTGCGTCCAGAACGCCCTTGATGATCATCGGCCCCTTCCAGAAGTCGCGGATCCATTCGAGGTCGCTCCAGGAGATCGACGGATCGAAATTGTTGGCGAGCCAGCCGATATAGTTTTCCAGTGCGATCGGGTGGCCCATATAGGCGGAGATATTGCCGAGATCGTGCGGGCGTCCGAAGAGGCCGACATTGAAGGCCCAGTGCGGGTGTAGTGCTGCCTGCAACATGCGACGGAAGGCGACATTCGAGCCGGACATGCCGGAATGGGCGTCGCGATAGCGCGAACCCGGCGTGGGCATGTCGACGGTGAAGACCAGCGTCGTGATGCCGGCGGCCATGGCGCGCTCCAGCACGTTCTTCATGAAACCGCGATCCTTCAGCACATAGAGCTGGAACCAGATCGGGTCGGCGCTCGCCTTCTGCACTTCCTCAATGGGGCAGACCGAGACGGTCGATAGCGTGAATGGTATGTTCCGGGATGTCGCTGCGCGCGCGGCCTGAACTTCGCCCCGGCGGGCAAACATGCCGGTGAGACCGACAGGCGCCAGTGCCACGGGCATCGCCATCTTGCGACCGAAGAGTTCGGTCGAGATATCGAGGCTCTCGACGTTCTTCATCACGCGCTGGCGCAATTCGATCTCGGAGAGGTCGGAAACGTTGCGGCCAAGGGTGTATTCGGCGTTCGCCCCGCCATCGATGTAGTGGAACAGGAAAGGCGGCAGGCGGCGGCGGGCGGCTTCACGATAATCGCTGGGGGATGAAATGATCATGGCAGGTCAGCTCCTTGAAAGTGTTGTGCGGAGGGTTTCGGCGCGTTCCCGGCGCGCACGCTCCTCGTCGATTTCGCGAATGGTCTCTGTGACGAATTCTATGTGATGGTCGGAGGCGCGGCGGGCGGCCTCCGCATCGCCGGCGGCAATGGTGTCCACCAGCGTCTGGTGCTGTTGCGACAGGCGTTCGAAGGTTCGCGGCACCATGTAGAGCTTGTCGAGGCTTTCGGAGATGCTGCTTTGCAGGAGGCCGAACATGCTCGACATGACGGAGCGCAACACCGCATTGTGCGAAGCATCGGCGATGGCGAGATGAAAGGCCGCGTCCGCATGGGACTCTGCCGCAGCGTCGCCCGTTTCATGGGCTTCGGCAAGGGTTTCGACGCAGCGGCGTATAACGTCGATGTCCTCCGGCGTGGCGCGCAGGGCTGCGTGATAGGCCGCCTGGCCTTCCAGCCCGCGACGAACCTCCAGCACATCCTGGCCGAAGCCCGGATTGCCGGCAACGACCGGGGTGAGCGGATCGTTGATGGTCGTGTTTGTCCAGCGCGTCGCCGCCGGTTCGGCAATGATGTTGCCGCCCTTGCGGATCGTGACGCGGCCGCGCGCGGCGAGCCGCATCAGCGCTTCCCGCAGGCTGTTGCGTGAGGCGCCCAGCATGTCGGAAAGAGCCCGCTCGGACGGCAGTCGGTCGCCAACGGATAGGCCGCGCTCCTCGATCATCGTTTCGATCGCCTGTTCGACGCGGTCGGTTACGCGCGGTGCCGGCGTAGAGGCGTGTGTCGATGTTATCGTCAATGCCTTTCCTCCCGCGCATGGTCCAACCAAAAGGCGGAGCTTTTGACCCCTAGATGTCACAATGGCTGGATTGAGTCAAATTCTGAGTGGGAAACTCAGGTGCAATCTCATTTTTGGTCCTACCAATTTGTGGATTGCGGACGCGAACGTTTCCGCTTCGGCAGGATTTGTTTTGAGGAAACGAGCGGGCCCGGGAATGCAGGCGAGTGAGGACGAGGCTGATTGAGGCGACCCCGCTGCGGTGGGGGCCATGGCGGTGCCCTTGGCAAAGGCAGATCCCTAAAATACCGGTTTCCGCTTTATCTTTAATTTATCATTTAGCAATTAGCGTCCACTGCTTGAACCCCTTTTCCAATTTCAACTTTACGGCGTTTCATGCAGGATGACGGCCACGGGCGTCGAGTAAGAGCCAATTTATTGGGCTCCGGCATAATCTCCATACTGATTGGCATGGGCTGGGGCACGGCGTTCATTCTCTTCGACCGCCCGTTGCTCGCAGCCATGCATGTCGGGCTGATCCTCTTCGGTCTGGTACTGTTCTGGCTTGCCTATCACCAGCGGCTCAAGGCGGCGTCGCTGCTGGCGGGAAATTTTCTGCCGCTGTTCATCGCCGTCAGCTGCCTCTTCGACAATGTTCCAGATGGGGTGCATCGCGCGACGCAGTTCCATTTTCTGCCTGTGGCGCTTGGCGGTTACTTTGTTTACCGCCGCGACAGCATCTACATGAAGTATATTGTGCCCGCGCTCTGCCTGGCTGGTTTTGCGGTCTTTTCCAACACGTCGATCGGCTTCCAAGATCCCGCACTGGTCATCCCGGAGAGCGCTGCAGCGACTGGCGTGTGGGTCAACACCATCACCAGCGTTATCGAACTCACCTTCATCGTCATCATCATGAACGCCGACCTTTCGTTGAGGCGCATGATGGACGTGGAAATGCGCAAGGCGATTGCGAATGGAGATTTCGAACTTCACTATCAGCCGCAGTTCGACAGCAGAGGCGAGGTTCTGGGTGCCGAGGCGCTGATCCGCTGGCGGCACGCGAAGATGGGCAACATTCCGCCGGTCAACTTCATTCCGCTTGCCGAGGAGAGCGGTCTTATCGTTCCCATTGGCAGCTGGGTTCTGCGCGCCGCCTGCGCGCAGCTCGCCCGCTGGGAGGCGCAGCCGGAAACGCGACATCTGACCATGTCGGTCAATGTCAGTGCATCGCAGTTCCGCCAGCCGGATTTCGTGCAAAGTGTCAGCGAAATCGTGCGCCTGAGCGGCATCACGCCATCGAAGCTGAAGCTTGAGCTGACCGAGAGCATGTTCGTCGACAATGTCGAGGCGACGACGGCCAAGATGAACGCGCTGAAGGCCATCGGTATCATCTGGTCACTGGATGATTTCGGTACGGGTTACTCTTCGCTCAGCGTTCTTCACCGTTTCCCGCTGGGACAGATCAAGATCGACAAAGCATTTGTCCGCGACATGCTGACGAACAAGTCGAACATGGTGGTCACGGAAGCCATCATCACTCTGGCCGAGAAGCTCGACCTGCAGGTTCTTGCAGAGGGCGTGGAAACGACGGATCAACTCGACCGGCTGCGCCAAGCGGGATGCCTGATGTATCAGGGCTATCTCTTCAGCCCGCCCGTGGACATCGAGGCTTTCGGCAAGTTCGTTCCTGCAGATGCACGCAAGGTCGATTATCTGCAGCCGCACACGGAGGATGTTCCGCCGGCGCGCCAGCGTTCCGCCGGTTGAAACGTCGTCAAGCCCGATTATGGTGCGGACGTGCCCGGTGCCAGCTACGTGACCGGTAATGGTTCGGGCGTCCCGTCAACGGCTTCCAGCGTCGGGATGTCCTTGTTGTCCTCCAGCCTCACACGGACGCTGTGTCCTTCGAGGAGGGGGCCAAGCCGTTCGATGTTGCGGATGCGGAAGGATTCCGTGCCGCCCAGCGGCGACCAGCGCATCTGCGAAAGCTCGCTCGTGCGGACCTGCCTCGGCGTCACCCCGAAATAGGAGCGGAATGCGCGGCCGGCATAGGTATGGTCGAGCAATCCCGAGCGCTGCATCATCGCGCCGATTTTCTCCTGCGGGCGTGAGCGATCGGCAAGCTCCTGAAACACCTTCTCCAGCCGACGCTCGAGGATGTATTTCATGATGCCGCCGCGCTGCTCGAACATGCGATAGAGCGTTGGCCGGGTGATATAGAACTTCCGGATGATGTCTGTCGGCCCGAGCGAGGGGTCCGCGAGATTTTCATCGATCCAGCGACAGATGGCACCGAACTGGAACTTGCGCAGTTGCGCTCGCGCGACGGACCGCCGGCTGGGCTGGACACCAATCGCCGCGGCGAGCATCGCGGCCAGCGATTGCGCCTCCTCCTGCGCTCTCTCCGGGCTCAAATCCGGCAGCCGCTGCCAAAGGTTGGCGAGATGCGTCGTCAGCGCGGCATTCGCTTCACTGTCAGGTTTCAGCACGAGACCGTGAATGCCGTGCGGATCGGCGACCAGCGGGATGAGCATTTCCGGCGGCACTGTCAGGGAGAGATTGTCGACATGGTCTGCCTCGATCGTACCGGGTCGCGCGAGGTCAAAAAATGCGATGCAGCCCGGTGGCACCTCGATGCGCTCACCGTCTATGGTGACGTGGAAGTTGCCGGTTCGGTAGAACTGGACGATGAAGTGATTGACGCGCGTCAGCGCCACCAGCGCCTTGGACCGCCGCAGGATACTCGCCGACGACCGGCAGGAGGAGATCTGCATCTGTCCCAGATCGTAGACCGTGACGTTCAATCGGAAGTTCTCGGCGACCTCGGTGGTCGGCGCATCGAGGTCGAACATGGTGCCGACGATTTGCCGCGCCGCCGTCAGCGGCTCCGGCATGCCCGGATCGATGTCTATCTGTACAAAGGGCAGGCGGGCTGATCGCGTTGCGTCATTCATGGCTATCACTCAGTCGTCATGGCTCGAACCACACCCATCCATGCGGTAAAGTCATTCGCTGGATGCGTCGGCTTTGGAAATGATGGCCATGCGCGTGCACGCTTTTCGACCCAGCGTCTCAAAATTCATCGTGCGTTGCTCGCCATATTGCACACAGACGCAGAGTTAAATATTCAGAAACCATAATACCAGCAATTTTCAACTCACATATTCGCTTCTGGCGCAATTATTAGAAATAGCTATTTAGCGGCGGCCGGGTCATCTCGGCCGCCGCCTCAGTTTTGTGCGCTGAAAGTCGTTTTGACCTTGCTGCAAGCAGTACGACGCCGACGGCACCTGCGAGATGCTGCGTCACTGTTACCGGCGATTGATAGCCCGCTTCAGGAAATTTGCTATCCGGCGATTCCGGTGATCGATTTTATGCGCTAAAGCTTCAGGCGATCTTCGGGTCCTTGAGGATTCGATGATCACGCGTTTGTTCGCGTGTTCAGCCTGCCGTGCGAAGGAGCCTCCGCCCTTGCGTGCGCCCGGCTGCAAGGCGCAGCCCGACATCCATAAGAACAGTTCGGAAAACATGAGCCATAACCAGTATTTCACCGCCTATGGTGGTCTTCCCCCGCAAACGCAGTTGTTGTCCGGCAAGGCAGTGTTCAAGACCGCCTATGCGATCATTCCCAAAGGCGTGATGAGCGATATCGTCACCAGCCTGCTGCCCCATTGGGACAAGACGCGCGCCTGGATCATCGCCCGGCCGATGACCGGATTTTCCGAGACCTTCTCGCAATATGTCATGGAAGTCGAGGCGGGCGGCGGGAGCGAGCGACCCGAGCCCGACACAAGGGCGCAGGGCGCGATCTTCGTCGTCGAGGGCGCGTTGACGATCACGCTCGACGGTGCTGCGCATGACCTGCGCGCTGGTTCCTTTGCCTTTCTTCCGGCGGGTTCGGCATGGACGATCCGCAACGGGAGCGCGGCGTCGGCCAAGTTCCACTGGGTGCGAAAGGCGTTCCAGCCGGTTGACGGACTTGAGCCTCCGCCGGCGATCTTCACCCATGAAGACGAACACGAGATCGCCATGATGCCGGACACCGGCGGCGCCTGGGGCACGACCCGCTTCATCGATCCGAACGATATCCGTTATGACTTTCACCTGAACATCGTCACCTTCCAGCCGGGCGGCATCATTCCGTTCATGGAAACCCATGTCATGGAACATGGCCTCTATGTGCTCGAGGGCAAGGCCGTCTATCGTCTCAACGACGACTGGGTGGAGGTAGAGGCCGGTGACTTCATGTGGCTGCGCGCCTTCTGCCCGCAGGCCTGCTATGCCGGCGGACCGGGTCGGTTCCGCTATCTGCTCTACAAGGACGTGAACCGCCACGCCCGCCTCTGGTAGTCCTGGCGGCGGATTTTGCCGCGGGCTATATCACGCAGCTTGGCGGAGGGTTTAAGCCCCTCCGTCTTCTTCGGCATAAAATGCTGCGTTTGCTTCAGCATTGCAATCTTCTGCGCCGTGTTGCCGGGGAAGGCTTGGTAGACATGCCTGTTCTGTGTGGTACCCTCTCCAATAAGACTGCAGCATTTTATGCTGCCTGACATCGGGAAAGGCCAGGAGCTGATGCTAAAACTCGACCGGACGGACATCAAGATCCTCTACGAGCTTCAGAAGAACGGCCGCATTACCAATGTGGAACTGGCGGACCTTGTTCACCTTTCCCCAAGCCCGTGTCTGATGCGCGTGAAGCGACTGCAGGCGGAAGGGTTTATCGAGGGCTATTCCGCCCAGATCAATCTCGGCAAGCTGGGCCAAACGCTGACCGTCTTCACCGAGATCACGCTGAAGAACCATCGGCAGGTTGACTTCGCCCGCTTTCTGACCGCGATCGACAAGGTGGATCAGGTTATCGAATGCCATCTTGTTTCCGGCGGCTACGACTATCTTGTGAAGTTCGTCACAGCCGGCATCGGCGAATACCAGACAATCATGGAGCGTCTGACCGATATGGATCTCGGTATCGACAAGTATTTCAGCTTCGTGGTGCTGAAATCGCCGATCGTGAAATCGCACCTGCCGCTGACGAGCCTGTTTCCGGTGTAAGGAGCGAGCAAGGTCTCCTCCTGCCGTCTTTATTCCCTTTCGACAGACCGGTAACGGCGGCATCTCACCTGAAATGCCGCCGTCCTTGTTCATTTCCACTCAGGCCATGGCCTGCCGGATATCTGGATCTTCCAGCGTCTGATCGAGTGTCTGGCGTGTCCGCTCGACAATGGCGTCGATATCGGCATCCGTGCAGCAGAGCGGCGGGGCATAACCCAGCACGCCTTGGGGGAAGGCGCGGATGACGAGGCCGTTGTCCCAGGCGCGGTCGAAAATGCGGCGGGCAGGCTGGGATGCTGCCGGAAGCGGGGTCTTCTTTGCCTTGTCGGTCACGAGTTCGACGCCATAGAGCATGCCGCGGCCGCGAATGTCGCCGACAAGCGGATGGTCGCTCAGGCTTTGAAGCCCAGCCAGGAGACGAGCGCCGGCCTTGACTCCGTTCTCAAGCAGCCCGCCCTCGTAGAGTTTGAGTACTTCCAGCGCGACGGCGGCGCTGACCGGATGGGCGGAATAGGTGAAGCCGTGTCCGACAGCCGATTCGCCCGCGCCATCGGCAATCACGTCGTAGACATGATCGGCCATGAAGACCGCGCCCATCGGTACGTAGCCGGAGGTCAGGCCCTTGGCGACGGTCATCATGTCGGGCACGATGCCTTCGTCGGACGAGGCAAAGAGCGGGCCGGTGCGGCCGAAGCCGGTGATGACCTCGTCAGCGATGAAGAGGATGCCGTGGCTCTTGCAGAGTTCGCGTATCGCCTTGATCCAGCCCTTGGGCGGCACGATGACGCCGCCCGACCCTTGAATCGGTTCGGCATAAAATGCTGCCACGCGATCCGCGCCGATTTCCTCGATCTTGGCCTTCAGGCTGGCAAGCGAGGCGGCAATGATTGCTGCATCGTCGGAGCCGACGGGGTTGCGATAGGGGTAGGGCGAGGGGATCTTGTGCTGCCAGTCGAAGGGAAGGCCGAAGCCGGCATGGAAGGCGGGAAGCGCCGTCAGGCCGGCACCGACCGTGGTCGAGCCGTGATAGCCCTGCTGGATCGAGATGAACTGATCGCGCTGCGGCTGGCCCTTGGCGTTCCAATAGTAGCGCACGAAGCGGATGGTGGAATCGACCGCATCGGAACCGCCCAGCGTGAAGTAGACGCGGTTGAGATCGCCCGGCGCGCGTTCGGCCAGTTCTGCGGCCAACCGGATCGCCGGCTCGGACCCGAGATCGAAATAGCCGGTCGCATACGGCAGTTCGCGCAGCTGCTTCGTGGCTGCCTCGATAATGCTCTCATGGCCATAGCCGGCATTGACGCACCAGAGACCGGCAAAGCCGTCGACCAGCTGATGGCCATTGGCCTCGGTGACGGTTGCGCCGGAGGCGGATTTCAGCACCCGGACGCCCTGCCTTTCGTGACCACGATAGGAGGAGACGGGGTGGATGAGGTGGGCGCGATCGAGTTCGATCAGCGAATTGGCGAGCATTCTCAAATCTCCTGTAGGTTCAGCCAAGCGCTTGGCTGGCAAGTGCATAGGCCTTGAGGCGCGCCTGTCCGGCATCTTCCAAGAGCGGACGCTGCATCGTCACGCCGCCGCCGACATGGGCGAGGCCGATCTCAGAAAGCCAGGGTGCGAGCCCGGTTTCGCTTCCGGTGTCCACACGCAGGAAGGCGCCTTCACGCGAGGACGCGAAATAGGCAATCAGGGCGCGGGCTGTTTCCAGATCCGGTGCGATGATGGGGCCGATCACCTCGCCGCGTCCGAAGGGACGGATGACAGCCCAAGCCTCGACCTTGCCGCCCTTGCGCATGACGGCGAACTGCCCGCGTTCCAGCAGCGCATCGATCAGCGCCGTACGGTCGGCTGCATAGGCCTGCCGGTCGAGTGCCCTGACAGCATCGATATCGCCAGCCTGCATGTCCTCAACGCGGTCGGGTCGATCAACCGCGGCCACCTGGCCCTGATGCTGGCGGATCGTGCCCGTGGCGACGAAGCCGAGCTTTTCGTAGAGGGGCAGTCCTTCTTTGGTGGCAATGAGGCGCAGCGGCCGTTGGCCGGCCAGCTGGAAGGCGCGCTCCATGAGCTTGCGGCCCATACCCAGACCACGCATCGACTTGTCGACGATCACCATGTTGATCGTTGCGTAAGCCTCGCCGAAGGGTGTCATGAAGGTCGTGCCGGTCACCCGGCCGTCGCCGTCCACCACTGCAACACCGGCACTGAGCTGCTGCACCATCTCCCAGTCCTCGGGACGATGCGGCCAGCTTTCGGCGCGTGACAGCGCAACGGCCCCCTCAAGATGCTCTGGCCCAAAAGTGACGAGGTCGATTAGCTTCTGCATGGACATTTCCTTTCGTGGGCCAAAGTCTCGGACAGGACGCGGAAGCTATTCATCTGAATGGTTGTGCTGGCGCATCATCTTCCGCCGAAGCCCGCCGCCGATGCCGCATCTTATGCTGCGACCCGTGTGACGCGGGTGTCGTGCAGGGGGCAGACCGTGGAGAGGAGAGGGCCCTCCCAGCAATTGTGTGCCAAACGGGATGGCGGATTAAAAACTTTGTGCTTCAGGGACGGGTGAATTCGCGCAATCGAGGCGGGAGAAGCCCGCTTATGATCAGGGCAACGGAACATGAAAGCCAGAGGAAGAACGTCATGGCCCCCTTTCGCCCGAAATACATCTCCTTCGACTGCTACGGCACGCTGATCAACTTCGATATGGCGGGTGCCGCCCGCGATCTTTACAGCGACCGCCTCGATGCGCAGGCCATGGACAAGTTCATCCGCAACTTCTCCGCCTATCGCCTGGACGAGGTCATGGGCGCCTGGAAGCCTTATGCAGAGGTCGTTCACAATTCGCTTTCGCGCACCTGCAAGGCCAATGGCGTCACCTTCAAGGATGAAGACGCGCAGATGGTCTATGAGCGCGTGCCGACCTGGGGACCGCATCCGGATGTGCCGGCAGGTCTCTCCAAGGTGGCGAAGGAAATTCCGCTCGTCATCCTCTCCAACGCCATGAACTCGCAGATCATGTCGAATGTGGAAAAGCTCGGCGCGCCCTTCCACAAGGTCTATACCGCCGAACAGGCGCAGGCCTACAAGCCGCGCTTCCAGGCCTTCGAATACATGTTCGACATGCTTGGCTGCGCGCCCGAAGATATCCTGCATGTCTCCTCCTCCTTCCGCTACGACCTGATGTCGGCCCACGATCTCGGCATCAAGAACAAGGTCTGGGTCAATCGCGGCCACGAGCCGGCCAATCCCTATTACGGCTATGCCGAGATCGCCGACATTTCCGGCCTGGCGGGCGTGGTGGGTCTTTGAGAAAGCGTGAGCACGATGAAATTCGTCTCCTATTGGCATGACACCGCCCCCGCCTTTACTGGTGCGGCCCAGGGTCCGGTCAGCGGTCATTATGATGTTGCCGTGATCGGCGCGGGCTTCACGGGGCTCGCGGCGGCGCGGCAGCTGGCAAAGGCGGGGGCGAATGTCGTTGTGCTGGAAGCCGAGCGCGTCGGGTTCGGCGCGTCCGGCCGCAATGGCGGGCATCTGAACAACGGGCTGGCGCATAGCTATCTCGGCGCCAAGGCCGAGCTTGGCCAAGAGCGCGCCATCGCGCTCTATCATGCGCTGGACGATTCGATCGACACCATCGAGGCGCTGATTGCTGAAGAAGGTATCGACTGCAATTTTCGCCGATCGGGCAAGCTGAAGCTCGCTTCCAAGCCGAAACATTTCGAGGCGATTGCCCGCAATTTCGAGGCGCTGAACAAGGAATGCGACCCTGACACGGCGCTGCTTTCACCAGAGGATCTGAAACGCGAGGTTGGCTCGCCCTTCCACGGCGCGATGCTGTCGAAGAAGAGCGCGATGATGCATATGGGCCGCTATGTCGTCGGTCTGGCGCAAGCCGCGGCACGTCACGGCGCGACGATCTTCGAAGGCACGACGGTGACGGAGCGCAAGGAGACAAATGGCCTCCATACGCTGCAAACTTCGCGCGGAACGGTGACCGCCGCCAATGTCATCATGGCGACCGGTGCCTACACCACGAAGAATTTCAGCTGGTTCCGCCGCCGCATCATCGCGGTCGGCAGCTTCCTGATCGCCACGCGCCCGCTGACCGACGCTCAAGTTCAGGCGGTGATGCCGGGTAACCGGACCTGCGTCAACACGATGAATATCGGCAATTACTGGCGACTTGCGCCCGACAATCGCCTGATCTTCGGCGGCCGTGCGCGCTTCTCGGCGACCTCGGACCAGCGTTCCGATTCCAAGAGCGGCGCGATCCTGCGCGACAGCATGGAGCGCATCTTCCCGCAACTGAAGGGCATCGATATCGACTATTGCTGGGGTGGTCTCGTCGACATGACAGCCGATCGCTATCCGCGCGCCGGCTTCCATGATGGTCTCTGGTACGCCATGGGCTATTCCGGCCACGGCGCTCAGCTCTCCACCCATCTCGGCATGACGGTCGCCGACGCCATTCTCGGCAAGCCGGATCGCAACCCGATGCAGAACTACCCCTGGCCCGCAGTGCCGGGCCATTTCGGCAAGCCCTGGTTCCTGCCGCTGGTGGGGCAGTACTACAAGATGCTCGACAGATTTCAGTGACGCTCCTCCCAAGTCACGAAGAAGGCGCGGATTGGAAGCAATCCGCGCCTTCTTGTTTTCACGCGATCGAATGAAAAAGGGCGGCCCTGCGACTGCCCCTTCTGCTTGTCAGGCCAGCCCACCCATGTGGAAGCTCTTCGTTTCCAGATATTCCTCGATCCCCATCTGAGCACCCTCGCGGCCGAGGCCGGATTGCTTGACGCCGCCGAAGGGGGAGACTTCCATGGAGATCAGCCCTGTGTTGAGCGCGACCATGCCAAATTCCAGCGCCTCGCCGACGCGCCAGGCGCGCTTCATGCTCTCGGTGTAGAAATAGGATGCGAGGCCGAAGGGCGTACCGTTGGCAATGGCGATGGCCTCTTCTTCCGTCTCGAAGCGGAAGAGGGGGGCAACGGGGCCGAAGGTTTCTTCCGTGGCGAGCTGCATGTCGGTGGTCGCGCCCGTCAGCACCATGGGCGCGGTATATTGCGCGCCGTTCGGCATGGCCGGCTTCTCGGTGATGATCTTCGCACCCTTGGAGAGGGCGTCCGCCACATGGCGCTCGATCTTGTCGATGGCGGCGGCGTTGATCATCGGTCCGATGGACACACCGGCCTCGGTGCCCGGACCGACCTTCATCGCATCGACGCGGGCCTTCAGCTTCGCGGCGAAGGCATCGTAGACACCCGACTGCACCAGAATGCGGTTGGCGCAGACACAGGTCTGGCCGCCATTGCGGAACTTGGAGGCGAGCGCGCCTTCGATTGCCAGATCGAGATCGGCGTCATCGAAGACGATGAAGGGCGCATTGCCGCCGAGTTCCAGGCTGAGCCGCTTGACGCTGTCGGCAGCCCCGCGCATCAGCAGCGAGCCGACGCGGGTCGAGCCAGTGAAGGAAATCTTGCGCACCGTCTCGTTGGCCATCAGCTCGTTGCCGATTTCCGTCGGCATACCGGTGACGATGTTGATGACGCCCGCCGGAATGCCGGCGCGTTCGGCAAGAACGCCGAGCGCCAGCGCCGAATAGGGGGTGAATTCGGAAGGCTTGATGACGACCGTGCAGCCGGCGGCCAGCGCCGGCGCGACCTTGCGGGTGATCATCGCATTGGGGAAGTTCCACGGCGTGATGATGCCGCAGACGCCGACCGGCTCCTTCAGCACGATGATACGCCTGTCGCGCGTGGGCGCGGGGATGGTGTGGCCGTTGATGCGGCGGGCTTCCTCGGCAAACCATTTGACGAAGGAGGCGCCATAGCGGATTTCGCCGCGCGCCTCGTCCAGCGGCTTGCCCTGTTCTGATGTCAGGATCAACGCCAGATCCTCGAGATTTTCGATCATCAGATCGAACCATTTCTCGATGATCACGGCACGCTCGGCGTTGGTCTTCGCTTTCCAGAGCTTGAAGGCGGCCTCTGCGGCGACGATGGCTGCGCGGGTCTCTTCGCCGCCCATGTCCGGAACGGTGCCGATGGCGGCTTGCGTGGCCGGGTCGATGACATCGACGGCCTTGCCCGAACGGGCGGCGATCCATTCGCCGTTGATGAGGCCAGCCTGGCGGAGAAGGCTCGGGTCCTTGAGGTTCAGCATCGGTCTGTCCTTATTCAGCGGTGAGCGCGGCAATGACCGCAGCGGTGATGGCGTCGGTCGAGTCCTTGCCCGGAACCGTGCCGATACCCTTGGCGGTGACGGCAGAAAGGGCTGACATCAGGCGCGCGGCGGCGTCCTTTTCTCCGAGATGATCCAGCATCATGGCGCCGGACCAGATCGTGGCCATCGGGTTGGCGATGCCTTTGCCGGCAATGTCCGGGGCCGAACCGTGGACAGGCTCGAACATGGACGGGGCGGAGCGGTCGGGGTTGATATTGGCGGAGGCGGCAAAGCCGAGGCCGCCCTGAATTGCCGCGCCGATATCGGTCAGGATGTCTCCGAAGAGATTGGAGGCGACGACCACGTCGAGGCTTTCCGGTTCCATGATCATTCGGGCGGAGATCGCATCGACGTGATAGCTCGTCACCGCGACATCCGGATATTCGGCCGCAAGCTTCCGGGTGATCTCGTCCCAGAACACCATGGAATGTCTCTGCGCATTCGATTTGGTGACGGAGGCGAGCTTGCCGCGGCGCGTGCGGGCCTTTTCGAAGCCGAAGCGAAGAATGCGCTCGACTGCGGTGCGGGTGAAGATCGCCGTTTCCACGGCCACTTCGTCAGCCGTGCCTTGATGAACACGTCCGCCAGCGCCCGAATATTCGCCCTCGGTGTTTTCGCGGATGCAGAGAATGTCGAAAGCTTCCGCCTTCAACGGGCCCTGCACACCGGGCAGAAGCCGATGCGGGCGGATATTGGCATATTGCACGAAGGCCTTGCGGATCGGCAGCAGCAGTCCGTGCAGCGAAACCGAATCCGGCACTTCCGCCGGCCAGCCGACCGCGCCGAGCAGGATGGCATCGAAGGCGCGCAGCGTCTCGATCCCGTCTTCCGGCATCATCCGGCCGGTTTTCTTGTAAAAGGCGCAGGACCACGGGAATTCCGTGCCGGACAGCCCGAAGCCGGAGCCTTCGGCGAGAGTTTGCAACACGCTCCAGGCGGCGTCGACAACGTCGCGGCCGATCCCGTCGCCGGGGATCAAGGCGATCTTGTGGGTCTTCATGGCGGATACTTTCTCATACGGGTAAGAGAATGGGCCCATCTTTCGATGGACCGGGACGATGAGGCGTGTGCCGTTGTCAGTTGACGAAAACGTAGATCTTGCGGACGGTCTCGATCGTCTTCCAGACGCCGGTGAAGCCGGGCTTCATGACGAAGCTGTCGCCCGCCTGGTAGATCACCGGTTCGCCGCCGGTGGGTGTGATTTCCACGACGCCGGAGAGGATGTGGCAGAACTCGAACACCTCGCCCTTGATCGACTTTGTCTCGCCGGGCGTTGCTTCCCACACGCCTGAAAGAACCTTGCCGTCCTTGGCCTCATCCATCGCCCAGGTCTTGAAGGTGGGCGCGCCTGCAATCAGCCGTTCCGGCAGGGGGCCGGATTCGCGCGGTGCAAAGGTCGGGTTCGGGTCGAGGGTCTTCAGGAGAGACATGGTGTTTCCTTTCAAGAGGGGTGTCTTGCTTTCAGTAACCGCGCGCCCGATCGACAAGTCCGATGGGGTTGTGGCCGGCCAGATGAAGCCGTATGTTTTCGATGACCGCACGTGCCGCGCTCGCCGGCTGCGTGACGCTGGCGACATGCGGGGTCAGGATGATCTTCGGGTGTAGCCAGAAGGGATGATCCTCCGGCAGCGGTTCGGGATCGGTGACGTCGATCATCGCACCGCTCAGATGGTCGCGATCCAGCGCTGCAAGCAGTGCCGCATCGTCCAGCTGAGGGCCGCGCCCGACATGGATCAGCTGCGCGCCCTTGGACAAACCGGCAAAAAGGTCAGCATTGAGAAAGCCGCGAGTCTCGGTGGTGAGGGGGAGGAGGCAGACGAGGATATCGGTTTCGGCCAGCATGGTGCCAAGTCCGTCTGCCCCGTGGTGGCAGGTCACGCCGTCCAGTGTTCGCGGACTGCGGCTCCAGGCCGCCAGCGGGAAGCCGAGCGGCTTGAGGCGCTCAAGAACGGCCTGCGCCAGCATGCCGAGGCCGAGAATGCCGATGCGCCGGTCTGCTGCCTGCGCCTGCGGCAGGGGCGCCCAGCGCCTGTTTCGCTGGCTGTCGAGATAGGCGGGCAGGTTGCGGTGGAGCGCGAGCGCCGCCAACAGCACATATTCCTGCATCATCCGCACGATCCCGTCCTCGACCATGCGGACGACCTTCACGTGGTCGGGAATGCCGGGAAGATCGAGCTGATCGACGCCGGCCCCGATCGAAAAGAGGACATCGAGATTGCGATAGCGGGCGAGGTCTTTCGGCGCGGTCCAGGTGATCAGATAGCGGACCTCGTCCGGATCGATGCCCCTGGCATCCATGCTGAACGGAATGTCGGGCAATTCGCGAGCAAAGGCATCCGCGAAGATCGCCCCGCGCGCGGCATCGGAGTTGAAGAGAAAGGTCATGGCTCTTTCTCCGTTACGCGGCACAGCGCGCGCCAAGCGCTTCGATGAAGCGCTGGCAGGCGGCAAGTTCGCTTTCGAGGATGAATTCATCCGGCTTGTGCGCCCGGCCGATATCGCCGGGACCGCAGATGACCGCATCGATGCCGGCGGCCTGATAGAGCCCGGCTTCGGTGCCGTAGCTGACTGCACCGAGCGGGGCCTCGCCCGTCAGCTCCGTCACGAGGTGAGCGAGCGGGCTTTGTGGTGACAAGGCCAGCGCCGGATAGGCGCTCAACTCCTCCCACGCGACCGTGAAACCGTCAGCTTGCAGTGCTTCGGCAGTTGCGCGGATCGGTGCGAGCAGGTCGCGCGGGACAATTCCCGCAATCGCGCGAGCCTCGAGCTCGAGGCTGCACAGGTCAGGAATGATGTTCAGCGCCTTGCCACCGGCCATCACGCCGGCCTGCAGCGTGGAATAGGGGGGCTCGAAAGCTGCATCGAACGGCCCGTTCGTGAGGCGCGCGGCCTCCTCGACCACGACATTCAGGACTTTTCCCATGGCATGGATGGTGTTCAGCCCGAGATCCGGACGCGAGGAATGACCGGCCCGGCCGCGCACGGTGATCCGCGCTGCGGCCTTGCCCTTGTGGGCGAGCACGGCGCGCATGTTGCTCGGCTCGCCGATAAAGGCCCCGAGCGGTGGGGTGCAGAGTTCGGGCAGCCGGGCGATGAGATGCGGAACGCCCCGGCAGCCCGCTTCCTCGTCATAGGAAAAGGCGAGATGGATGGGGCGCTTCAGGCCCGCCTTAACCAGCTGCGGCACGGCGGCAAGCGCGGCGGCGAGATAGCCCTTCATGTCTGTCGTGCCCCGCCCGAAAAGCTTCTCGCCATCGCGGCGGAGCGTGAAGGGCGAGGATGTCCATTCGCTCACGTCGGCTGGCACAACATCCATGTGACCGGAGACGATATAGCCCGGCACGTCTGCCGGCCCGATGGTTGCGAAGAGGTTGCTGCGGTCGCCTTCGGGGCCGGGCATAACCTTCGCGCCGATACCGTGCCGGTCGAGATAGGCGACAATCCATTCGACGATCGCGGCATTCGGCGTGCCAACCACGCTGTCAAAGGAGACCAGCTTTCCCAGAATGTCAGTCGCGTTCATCATTTCCTCGGCGCGTCGTATGGCCACATTTGGCATGGTTCGACGCCTATGGAGCATGGCGGGTTTCTGCGGGATGGGATGCCGAACGCGCCGCTGTTTTGGTGAAAAGTTGCGCAGCGCTGTAGATTTCGAGCAAAATCTGCGGCGTGGTCCGCTTATGATCGAGAGGCTGATCGCATTGAGCGGCCAGCATTGGGAAATTGATCGAGGACATGCGTGTGGGTGCGATCCTGAAGCCCGGCGAAAGAAACCAGATTGACGCCTTCGAGATGCAGATCGGCGATGTGGCGGGGGCTGACCTTGAACAGCTTCACGCGCTGTCGATTTCGGTCGGCTGGCCGCACCGCGGCGAGGATTGGCAGTTCCTGCGCGAGGTCGGCATGGGTGTCGTTGCCACGGACGACATTGGTCGCATCATGAGTTCCGCCATGTGGTTCCGCCAGTCGCCGGCCCTTGCAACGATCGGCATGGTCATCACCTCGCCGCGCCTGCAGACGCAGGGCACCGGCCTCTGGCTGATGGAATATGCGCTTCAGGATCTTGAGGGCGTCGACCTGCGCCTCAATGCGACGCGGGCAGCCCAGAGGCTTTACCTCTCCCTCGGCTTCATGCCCGAAAAGAAGGTCTATCAGTGCCAGGGCGTCGTCACCGATGCGCCCGTGGAGCCGGATTTCTCAGGTGACCTGCGGGTGCTGGGCCCTGATGATCTCGCAGCAGTGATGGCGCTCGATGCGACCGCATTCGGTGTTGCACGCGCAGACGTTATTGAAAAGGTCATGGCGCATTCGCGCGGCTACGGGCTTTTCCGCGATGGCGTTTTGAAAGCCTTTGCGCTTTGTCGCCGTTTCGGGCGCGGCCACGTCGTCGGCCCGGTGGTGGCCTCGGACGATGCGGACGCCATCGCGGTCGTGTCGCCGCATATACGGGAACATGAAGGCCGCTTTCTGCGCCTCGATACGCATTTCGAAGCCGGTGACTTTGCGCTCTTCGTGGTGCGCAGCGGGCTGGCGGTCTTCGATACCGTGCTGACCATGTCCCACGGCAAGCGGCTTGCAGATTTCGCCACGGGCGAGGCGCATGCGCCGATGACCTATTCACTGATCAGCCAGACGCTCGGCTGATCATGCCAAGGTGACCGGTGGGCCCGCGTTCGTGGCCGCCATCGTGAAGCCCCACCTTAACCGGCCCTTTTGGGGAGATCGATCGTCGATCTCTCACCCTTTCAGTCATCCTGCTCGACGCGCGCGATTTGCGGCGTGCAGGGCCAATCAGAAAGCGCAGCGATGAAGCGAGAAAACCAGTTTTACATCAACGGCGAATGGCAGGCCTTTGACGATGTGAACCTGCTGCCGGTCATCGACCCGGCGACGGAAAAGGTCACCGGTCATGTCGCCGCCGGCGGAGCCCGCCACGTCGATCTTGCCGTGGCCGCCGCACGCAAGGCCTTTCCGTCCTTCGCCCAATCTGCCGTTCAGGAACGGGTGGCGCTGCTGAAGCGCATGCATGCGCTGGTCATGGAACGTGCCGAGACTTTCGCCCAAGCCATGGTCAGCGAAATGGGAACGCCGATCAGCTTCGCACGGTCGTCGCAGGTCTTCTTTGCCGCCGAACACATCCGCGTCCAGATGGAGACGCTTCAGACCTATCCGTTTCTGTCGGTGAAGGGTGGGCTGGCGACGGCGAAGGAGGCCATCGGCGTCTGCGCGCTCATCACCCCGTGGAACTGGCCGCTCTACCAGATCACCGCCAAGGTCGCGCCGGCAATTGCCGCAGGCTGCACGATCGTCCTGAAGCCCAGCGAGCTGTCGCCCTACAGCGCGCTTCTGTTTGCCCAGTTGATGCATGATGCCGGCACGCCGGCCGGCGTGTTCAATCTGGTCAGCGGCTCGGGCGAGGCCGTGGGGGCGGCCCTGTCCAGCCATCCCGATGTGGACATGATCTCCATCACCGGCTCGACCCGCGCCGGCGTGCTCGTCGCGCAAGCCGCGGCGCCCACGATCAAGAGGGTTGTTCAGGAGCTCGGCGGCAAATCGCCCAACATCCTGCTGGACGATGCCGATTTCGCCGTGGCAGTCCCGAAAGGCCTTCAGGCGGGCATGCGCAATGCCGGCCAGTCCTGCAGCGCCCCGACGCGCATGCTGGTCCCGGCGCACAGGCTTGCCGAGGTGGAGGAACTGGCGCGCGAGACGGTGAAGGCCATGGTGGTCGGCGATCCGCGCGACGCCGCAACGACGATGGGCCCGATCGCCAACCGCGCCCAGTTCGATCGCGTTCAGACCATGATCCGCGCGGGCATCGATGGCGGCGCAAAGCTCGTGGCAGGCGGTCTCGGCCGGCCGGCCGGGATCGAGACCGGCCTTTTCGCCCAGCCGACGGTCTTTTCCGATGTCACGACCGAGATGCGCATCGCGCGCGAGGAAATCTTCGGACCGGTGCTGGCGATCATGCCCTACAAGGATGAGGAAGAGGCCATCGCAATCGCCAACGACACGGTCTACGGGCTCGGTTCCCATGTGCAGTCGGGCGATATCGACCGGGCGAGACGCGTGGCGAGCCGGATTCGCGCCGGCCAGGTTCACATCAACTATCCGGCCTGGAACGGCGCTGCCGCATTCGGCGGCTACAAGCAGTCGGGCAACGGCCGCGAATACGGCGTCCACGGACTTGAGGAATATCTGGAGACCAAGTCGATCCTCGGCTACTGACCGGCGGATGCCACGCTGCTGCCTTGCTATGGCGGCAGCCGGGCCATGCCATGTTTGCCTTGCATCCGAGCCGTCCCCGTTCAGCTCGACGTCGGCGGTGGGCTGACCAAAAATCATTGGCAGCAAAGCAGACCTATGTCCGGCATATCATCGGAAGCAAAAGCGGCGTGGTGTTCGCGGATTGTGTCTGCGTCGCCAGATAAGTGCAGATCTGTAATCCCTATAGTCACTAGCTTTTCTATGTTGCTCGGAAGCTTGATATGTTCTGCCCCGTAGGTGCAATTCCGGATCGCCACATGTCACGAAGTAGAAGAAGATTTATGCTGACGTCCTGATGGGAAGCGGGCAACCTCTCTTGCGATATGCCTAACGGTGATTCACTTGGCCGCGAACGCGCTGAAACTAAGGAAGCGTAATGTCCTATCAGATTGCTCCCGCTGACGAGTCCATGCTTTCGGAAATCGAGGCGTGGTTAGATATCGAGGAAGCTAACTACCAGCTCGCGTTGCGAGATTGGGAAAAGGCGGAGTACGAGGGTGAGGCCCCTGTGCGCGGTTTCAGGTGCAATTGGGATTCTGCTGCCAAAGGATGGCGAGAGGGCCGGTCAAAAATTCACTGCCTCATGGTCAATGGTGGAGTTGTAGGTTTTCTTGTCGGTACGGATATCCTTGAGGTTCATCCCGATCGTCGGGGCTATGGTTACGGTCGAATTCTGGCTGACTTCATGCTGCGATCGGCTTGGGTAGAAGGGCGGTCGGTAGTCGAGATTGAGATCGCGCCGTCCAGCGCGGAACCCTTCTGGAAACATATGGGCTTCACGGTTGTCGAGGATCGGGAAGGGCATGGCGGCGGAACGTTCGCTTACAAAATCCTTCCGAGAACTTTTGAATTGGGCGACGGAGACCGGGTCAATTACACCATCTCCTTCTTCACCGTGAAAGCGCGGTATGGCCAGAATCCGAGACCGTTCGCTGAGTTCGTCGGCCACGGCGAGCGTCTCCCTGACGGGCGAGTTCACCTTCGGGAAGGGCGATGGCCGAGGCTGAAGCCGGACGTGCGGAATTAATCGCAAAACTTGCCAATCTCTCTCTGCAGGACCTGGCAAAAGTGCCGCCCTCCACGATCTCGGCATTGGGGGCAGGCGGGCTTGCGCGTCTTGCTGCGGCGCGCGGAGATTTGCCATCGGGGCTTTCTCAGCCGGAGCGGCGTATTCCGAAGGCAGACCCTTCCTCCGCAGCCATGCCTCGACGTTCCGTAAAGCCAACGAACGGGCGCATTTTTGTCGGCCTTTCTTTGGCGCTGGTTCTGGCTGCTGGCGCGTTCTTTGATGTTGTCCGTCCCTATGCCTTGCAAATGATGGATTCCGGCTGGCGACCCGTCGAAGCTGCCCGATGGCCGCGCTGCCATCGGCTTGATACCCATGTTGACGGTTGTCTCTATCGCGTTGGGGGCAGCACCACCACGCTTGCCGATATCGCGGCGCGCCTGGAGATGCCGGTTACGTTGCTCGCATCCGCGAATAGCCACATTCCGCCGAATTCATCCATGGCGATTGCGCGGGGCACGGATGTCGTGGTCTGGCGCGGCAAGATGAAGCTTGGAGGTTCGCGCCCATGAACCTCCATCCTTTGACACCACGTAAGCCGGAACTACTGGCCAGTCTCGCCGGATATGTCGCCGCCGGTTTTCTGATGGTGGCGCTGTTCCTGCTTCTTGATCTTCTTTTTCCGCCACTGGCATGGATACCGGCCACGGATAGTTCTGCGGTTGCTGGGCCACCGTTCCTTCTCAAGGTGCTGGGCGCTGTTGTTGAGAGCCATGGCGGACACGGAAACCTCGGCATGATCCTCAGTCTGCCCGGATTGCCGGATCGGATTGTCGATGCTGCGATCCAGCTTGATATTGCGACGAGCCTTGTGGTGCGCTTTGTCTCCGCTGCCGTGGTCGGGGCCTGGCTGGGGTTGAAAATCCGGTCTCGGGTGCTGGCCGACAGGCTTGCTGAACCCGCTGTCGAGCATTTGTTCGGATTGCGGCTGCTAGCGGGTAAGGCGGCCATCCGGAGCCTTTCCGTTGCATGGAGCCGTCGCTTTGGGTCTGATGATAAAGGCGTTGAGCTTGCGCCCGGCCTCCGAATGCCGAGACGTCTGGAGGCGGAGCATATCCTCATTACCGGAGGAACCGGTGCCGGCAAGACGACGATCCTTCGTACCATCCTCGCCAGCGCCTTGAAACTCGGCGACCGGATGCTCGTGCTTGATGTGAAGGACGACATGGCGGAACAGTTCAGAGACGAACAAAGAACGGTCTTGTCACTGGACGATCCCCGTGCCGCTCGATGGGCAATCGGCAAAGATATTCGAACCCGCAGCGACGCGCTGGAACTGGCGATCGAGCTGATCCCGGAAACCTCCGATCCGGCGTGGAGTTCCGGAGCCAGGCGTATTCTGGCCGCGATGGTTGAGCGATTGCAGCAGCAATCGTCTGCGAAGGGCAAGGTCTGGGACTGGCGACATCTGAACGCATTGCTCAGTAAGCCTGCGCTCGACCTCTATCAGATACTTGCCCAAACTCACCCGGTTGAAGCATCGCTGATCGACGTGACCAACGACGCGACGCTGAAGCAGGCCATGTCGTTTTATCTCGTTCTGATCACGGGGGCGGGCACCATTGCGAGTGTTTGCGCCAGTGCTGGCGGACACGCGCCGCCGCTCTCCATTCGCGAATGGGTGGCGGGTCTGGGAAACCAGGTCCTGGTCTTGCAACAGTCGCAACGTCAACCGGAACTGTCGGCGACGATCGTCCGGCTCGTTCTGAAACTTGTCGCCGATGCTGCGGTGTCGCGGCGACCGGAAAATTCGCCTTCCCCTATTTGGCTCGCGCTCGACGAACTTCCGCAAGTTGGCAAATGCGCGGCGATACCAAGGCTTGCGGCAATCGGTCGTTCTGCGGGTGTGCGACTGATCGCCGTCGTTCAGTCTCCGGCCCAGTTGCGGGAAATCTACTCCCCCGATTCGGCGCAAGCTCTGATCGACAATTTTGCCACCAGGATCGTGAGCAGAGTGGCATCGGGACAGACGGCGAAGGAAATATCCGACGTTTGGATAGGGGAGAGGACGGTCCGCTGGTTTGAAGACGGCGGGATTGACGCAAACGGCAAGGCCCGCAGAGAAGCGCGCACGAAGGACATTCCGGTGGTGCCGCCATCGATTCTGTCGGATGCGCTTGGGTTACAGTCCCGTCCTTCCGGGAAGGCTATTGTGCACGCGCTTGTCCTCGGCCATGGCAATGTCGCGCGGCTCTCGTGGCCTGTTGGGGACGTGACGCCCAAGTCGTGACGATAAAACGAATGTAGGGGGGCGGGAATTGGAAGTCGCCCCCCCGGTTTCTGACACGTGTCCGGTCAGCATGGTCTCAACGAAAGACGAGATCAGAGCATGGTTGCGACATGGAACCCGGCGGCGAGCGCCACTTACTATTCGAAACAGACAGCCTATTACGCGAAAAACGGTGGCGTTGAGCCGCGCGGTCGATGGTACGCGCCTGGTGGCGATCATGGGCTGACAGATGGTGCTGTTGTCGAAGCCGATCTGTTCGAACGGCTATTCGCTGGTCAGGATTCTGACGGTCAATCATTGATCACCAATGGCGGCGGCCGTCTCGACCGGGTGCCCGCCTTCGATATCGCACTATCGGCTCCGCGTTCGGTCTCGCTTTTGTGGGCCCTCGGTGACGACGATGCGCGTCAGAGGATCGAAGCGGCCCAGGCCTCGGCGGTCCGGCAGACGCTGGCGATGCTGGAGCGTGAGGCGGCGTTTGCCCGGCGCGGACGGGGCGGCGAACGGATCGAACGGGTTGCGCTGACGGCGGCGACGTTCCGCCATGGCGAGAGCCGTCCCGCTGAACATGCCGATGGCGCGATCTTTGCTGACCCGAATTTGCATACGCATTGCGTCGTCCTCAATCTCGCCACCCGGTCTGACGGCTCTGTCGGCGCGATTCATTCGACGGTTCTCCGCGATTGGAAAATGGCAGCCGGTGCAGTCTATCACGGGGCGCTGGCAGCGGGCGTGATGGAAGCGGGCTTCAGTCTGGATCGCCTTGGCAAGAATGGCACGTTCGAAATTGCCGGTGTCGATGAAGCTGCGATCCGCTACTTCTCGGCACGACGGCAGGAAATCGTCGAAGAGCTTGCCGAGGCCGGTGCCGAAAGTGGCAACGTCGCTGCCTTGGCGGCCGCGATTGCAAAGACGACGCGTGCCGCGAAAGCTCTGACCGAGACTTCCCGTGAGGAGGTGTGGCGGAATGCGGCCCGGCGGATCGGGTTCGATGTCGAGACATCCTTGTCGATGGCTGTCGAGAACATGACGGTTGAGCTGTCACCGGAAGTGCTGCTTGCTGAACGTCTGTCTGCTCTTCCCGAACACCTCACCGAAACCCGCAGCGTGCTTGATCGCCGCGACCTCTTCAGGGCCGTTGGCGAGGCTCTGGTCGGGACAGGCTTTGGCGCGGATCACGTCGAAACGGAGGTGGAACGGCTTCTAACCGACGGCCTCTTTGTCGAAATCGGCCGCGATCGCCTCGGGCTTCCACGCTACTCCACGCCGGACATGATCCGCATTGAGCGCGAGATTGTCGAAATAGCCGCCGAGTTTGCAGCCGTACAAGGATTTGCAGTCGATCAAGGTGCACTTCTTATGGAGTGTGCACAGAAGGGACTGAGCGAAGAACAGACGGCAGCTGTTATCGATGCGACTCGGTCCCAAAGGATCGCCGTCGTTGAGGGTGCGCCTGGAACCGGCAAGACGACGTTGCTGTCGCCAGCTGTCCAGGCCTGGAAGGATGCCGGGTATCGCGTTGTGGGCGCGGCAACCGCATGGCGCGTTGCCAATGGCTTGCGGGATGATCTGAAGATCGAATCCCGTGCGATAGCCTCGTGGCTCGCCAGAGCGCAGCAAGGCAAGCCGTTCCTTGATGCACGCACGGTGCTCGTCGTCGATGAAGCCGGGCTTCTGTCGTCGCGCGAGATGGATACTCTTCTAACCCAGGCAAAGCGTGCTGGTGCGAAGGTTTTGCTGGTCGGAGACCGTAACCAGCTCCAGGCCATTGGCGCTGGCTCTGGTCTGAGGCTGGTCGCTCATGCTGTCGAGACGGCCAAGGTCCAGACGATTGTCCGGCAGCGTGAACAATGGGCGCGCGATGCGGTCACGGCCTTCGGCGGTGGCGATGCGAAGGCTGCTCTCGACGCATTCGCCGAGCGTAGTCTGCTCTTGGAAGCGGATGGTCAGGCCGCGGCAATCCGGGCTGTCGTCGATCATGTCGAGCCGGTCTTGCTGGGACCACATCCCGAAACTGCACTGGTACTTGCCAGGACGAATGCTGAAGTTGCCGCCATCGGTCGGGATGTTCGGGGACGGATGCGAGAGCATGGCATCATCTTGGGTGACGACGTGACGGTTGCGGCGGTCACGCCATCGGGACATGGCGTCAATCTCGCACTTGCTTCCGGCGACCGTGTCCGCTTCCTCACGCGCCATGACACGCTTGGTGTCGTCAACGGAACCGTTGCGACAATCACCAACATCTCCGTGATCGCTGAAGCGCTCGCTGCAAACTCTCCTGATGATGTGCTGATCGAAGCGACGGTCGGGGACAGGGCCATCCGCTTTACCGCCGCCGAAATCTCCGACGAGCACGGTCGCGCGAAGCTCGGCTGGGCTTACGCTTCGACGATCTACGCATCCCAGGGAATGACGGTGGACAAGGCTGCCGTCCTGCTCACGCCGTCCTTCGATCGCCACGACATCTACGTCGCGGCCAGCCGGGCGCGCGGCGAAACGGCATTGGTCGTGGACCGCTCACGGATCGACGCCGAAATGCGGGCAAGCGAGTATGCTGCGAGCGAATTCGGCCCGGAAGATCGTCGCGAATGGCTCGCGGCCCGGTTGGCAAATGCCCATGTCAAGGAAACAACCTTCGACGTCGCCCATGCCGCCTCGTCCATCGCTCCACCCGGCCACGCGATCCCGGAACAACGCGCGCCTGAACCCCGGCAACCGCGCCTGAAAAACCGGGAGTTCGATCATGCGATCTGACCCCGTCACGGCAACGCGTCCGGCGATCCGCTATCGGCCGGGCGTCGAAAGGCCAACCCGATCAAATGCGGCACCGCGCGACAATCGGGACGACAAGGCCCGCTTTGTTGTCGCCAACGACTGGCCTGATGCGATGCCCGTGACGGGAGGTGAGGTCGCCGTCATTGAGGCGTTTTTGGCCAGCGCAATTGATGAACTCCTTCAACCGCTTCAGGCACGGCGCTGAACCGCTGTCTCGTCTTCACCGATCAACAGAAAGGATCGTCCTCATGAACATGCATACAAACCTGCAAGCTGTCGCGAATTCCATCTCCGACCTTGAAACCTGGCCGCTGCGCGATGTGGTCAACGATACAAAACATCGCGCCTTTTGCGGACCGACCGCCGTTGCCTGCATCACGCGCCAGCCGATCTCCGTCGTCAAGGATGCCTTCCGGCTGGTGCGTTACGGTTCTGGCTGGACGTTCCGCTCACATACGCCGGCGATTATGGGGGTTACCATGTGGGAGCTGACCCATGTCATGCGGCTGTTTGGCTTCAACGGCGAATGGCGAAGCCTCTCACGTTACCCCACGGTTGCGCGCTGGCTGGAGACGCGGTCAGGGCTCGAACGAACGAACCCGGTAATTCTGCATGTCACCGGTCACTTCGTTACCGTTCGTGGTTGGGAATTTTGCGATACCTTCTCCAAGGGGCAGGTCGTTGATGCCTTGGAGGCTCCCGGTCGCCGCAAAAAGGTCAAGGATGTGTTCGTCCTCACCGGCAGACTGCCCACCTCAACCCCGATCCCCTCAAGGTCTTCCTCTACGCATCGGATCGCGTCTTGCTCTGAAACTGCCGGGCAGGTCCGGCTTTCGACGGTATGACCGAAGCCGGGATATCAATGGCAGGGAAGCGCGTTCAAATGGGAAAGCCAATCAAACAGCAGCAGGATATTGAAGCCTCATTCGTGCCGGTCGTGCGTGCCGTCGCCTATTTGCGTGTTTCTACGGGACGACAGGCGGAGAGCGATCTGTCGATCCCGGACCAGCGCAAGCAGATCGCAGCCTTCTGCCTCTCAAAAGGATGGAGGCTGGTCGACGAGTATGTGGAACCGGGTGCATCGGCAACGGATGACAACCGACCGGAGTTCCAGCGTCTTATGGAGCGTGCGACCGATGGCGATCATCCGTTCGATGTCGTCCTCGTCCATTCCTATTCCCGCTTCTTCCGCGACTCGTTTGCTCTGGAAATGTATGTCCGCCGTCTCGCCAAGGCGGACGTGCGGCTCGTCTCCATTACGCAGGAACTTGGCGACGATCCGGCGCAGGTCATGATGCGCCAGGTCATTGCTCTGTTCGATGAATACCAGTCGAAGGAAAACGCCAAGCATGTTCTTCGCGCGATGAAAGAAAATGCCCGGCAGGGCTTTTACAACGGGTCTCCCGTTCCGCTCGGCTATCGCGCGGTCGAAGTCGAGCGGCGCGGTAACAAAGCCAAGAAGCAGCTTGAAATCGATCCCGTCGAGGCCGAAACAGTCCGCATGATCTTCCGCCTGTATCATAGCGGCGATGGCCAATCCGGGCCTCTTGGCACGAAAGCAATCGTGACGCGACTGAATGCCATGGGAGAGCGTACGAAGCGGGGCGCACGCTTCGGCGTCGGAACGCTGCATGGCATCCTGACCAATCGCACCTACATCGGGGAACTCACGTTCAACCGGCGCGATTCCCGGACCCTGAAGGCAAAGCCCGCCTCGGAGCATGTTTCTGTCTCTGTCCCGGCCATCATCGACCGTGACGAGTTCGAGGCGGTGCAAAGCATGTTAAAGGTGCGCAATCCGAAGGTGACACCGCCCCGCGTGGTCACTGGCCCGACTCTGCTGACCGGTTTGGCGACTTGTGCTACATGTGGGGGCGGAATGACCTTGCGCACCGGAACCTCAAAGAACGGAACCGTGCATAGGTATTACACCTGTTCCAACGCCGCCCGCGCAGGCAAGAGCGTTTGCGCCGGACGGTCGATCAGGATGGACACGCTCGACGACCTCGTCGTCGAACATCTCTCCGATCGGCTGCTCACCTCAACCCGTCTCTCTGAAATCCTTGCTGCCATCTCTGCGGGTCGCGCCGCGAAAGCCGCCGAAGTCGATGGCCGGATCATCCGCCTGCAAGCGGACCTCACGGATATCGAAACGCGTCTCCGGAGGGTCTACGCCACGATAGAGGACGGCATCGCCGAAATGGACGACATTCTGCGAGACCGTATCGCATCGCTGAAGCTTGACCGGGAACGCATCCAGGCCTCCCTTGACCGGGCCCGAACTCATGCCGTTCCCGCCTCTGACATCCCGCCCGCCGTCGTCGAAGAGTTCGGCCGGATGATGCGGGAGAACATAGCCTCCGGCGATGTTCAATTCCTCAAGGCCTACATTCAAGCCGTCGTCGATCAGGTCGACGTCGGGGATAAACACGTGAAAATCATCGGCAGCAAGGCCGCCATCCACCAAGCAATGACAGGCAACAAAAAATTTTGGCCAGGTGTTCGCAGTTTTGAACGGAAATGGCGCACCCGACAGGATTCGAACCTGTGACCTTTGGAATCGGAATCCAACACTCTATCCAGCTGAGCTACGGGTGCTTGCCAACGGCTTTCGCCGATCCGATGCGGCTTCTTAGCGTGTTCGCGCGGGCGCTTCAACTCGAAATGCGCTTGCGCCCACGGGTTTCTTGGCTGCTCCGATATTTGTCAGGGGCAGGGGAGGCCTGAGCCGTCAGGAGAACTGGGGCTTGCGCTTTTCGAGGAAGGCCTTGAGGCCTTCGCGGGCGTCGGGGCCGGTCTGGGTCATGGCGGCCGTGAGGCTCTCGACATAGAGGCCGTCGGCGCGGCTCATGTCGTTGATGCGGGCGATGCCCTGGATGACCATCTGGTTGATGAGCGTGGAGTTGGTCGCGATGTTTTCGGCGAG
The DNA here is from genome assembly GCA_900467685.1 of Hyphomicrobiales bacterium. Taxonomy (GTDB): domain Bacteria; phylum Pseudomonadota; class Alphaproteobacteria; order Rhizobiales; family Rhizobiaceae; genus Ensifer_A. The sequence continues at coordinate 26,315 of UBQX01000002.1, read as the reverse complement.
GTCCTTGGCCTTGGCCAGAGCTTCGCCTTCGCCGACGAGATAGTGGGCGAGGCCGATCTTCTGGCCTTCCTCGCCGGAATAGATGCGGCCGGTCAGCATCATTTCGGTCATGCGGTCGGGGCCGACGATGCGCGAGATGCGGGCGGTGGCGCCGCCACCGACATAGATGCCGCGCTTGCCTTCCGGCAGCTGGAACTTGACCGAGGGTTCGGCGATGCGGACATGCGTGGCCGCGGCAATTTCCAGACCGCCACCCATGACGGCGCCCTGCATGGCCGAGACGATCGGCAGGCCGCCGAACTGCATCAGGTCCATGACCTCATGCCAGCTGCGCGAATGACGGAACACGTCCACCGAATTCCGCTCGACGGCTTCCGAGAGATCGAGACCGGCGGAATAATGCCCGCCTTCGCCGCTCATGATGACGCAGCGAACGCCCTGCAGCGGCGCGGAGAAGAAGGCGCGCAGCTCTGCGAGCGTGCGGTCGTTGATCGCATTGCGCTTTTCGGGGCGGCAGAAGGTGAGATAGGCAAGATTGCCTTCCAGGCTGATCCGGATATTCTGCTTGCTGTCGGTCATCGGTCCCGTTCTCCCCCGCACGCGATCGGCATTTAGCCGTTGTCTACCAAATTAGTTATATAGTATAACTGTAGCGGAGCTTGGGCAAGGTGGGCCATGGCGATTTTTTGCAATTGGCGCAGAATTATGTAATCTTTGCCAAACCTTCGGGGCCAAAACCTTCGGGGAACGGGAGGCATGCCATTATCAATTATTCAGTCCTGAGCGAAGCGGTCGGCTACCGGCTGCGCCGCGCACAGCTCGCAGTCTTCCAGGACTTCGGCGAATCCTTCGCGGCCGAGGGCCTGCGCCCTGCCGACTTCTCCGTTGTCCTTCTCGTCAAGCACAATCCCGGTCTCAAGCAGAGCGAGGTGGCGGAAGCGCTGGGCATTCAGCGCGCCAATTTTGTTGCCATCGTCGACGGGCTCGAGGGGCGCGACCTGGTCGAGCGGCGGAAGTCCGAGACCGACCGCCGCGTCCAGGCGCTGCACCTGACCCCGCTCGGCGAACAGTTCGCCGAGAACATGCTGACGACATGGCAGGCGCATGAGGACCGCATGGTTGAGAAGCTCGGCGGGCCGGAAGCCCGCGACGAGCTGATCCGGCTCGTCAACAGGCTTACCGAATAAGCTTTCCTCTCACTTCGGCTGCATGCGCAAGGCACCGTCCAGACGGACGGTTTCGCCGTTCAGGTAGCTCATCTCGATCATCGAAGCGGCGAGCTTGGCGAAGTCTTCCGCCGAGCCGAGGCGCGACGGGAAGGGGATCGAGGCCCCGAGGCTCGCCTGGATTTCGTCCGGCAGTTCGTTCATCAGCGGAGTCTTGAAGAGGCCCGGCGCAATCGTGTTGACGCGGATGCCGATCTTGGAGAATTCGCGCGCGGCCGGCAGCGTCATGGCAACGATGCCGCCCTTGGAGGCGGCATAGGCCGCCTGGCCAATCTGGCCCTCGAAAGCGGCGACCGAGGCTGTCGAGATGATCACGCCGCGTTCGCCGTCCGCCAGCGGTTCCAGCGCCTGCATGCGGTGGGCGGCCAGGCGCATCATGTTGAACGTGCCGATCAGGTTGACGCGAATGACGCGCTCGAAGGCGGCGAGCGAATGCGGGCCGTCGCGACCGACGATGCGGCTCGCCGTGCCGATGCCGGCGCAGTTGACGAGCACGCGGGCCGTCCCGTTTGCTGCTTCCAGCGTGTCGAGGGCTGCGATGGCGCTCGTCTCATCCGAGACGTCGCAGCGGGCGAAGGTCGCGCCGATGTCCTTTGCCAGCGCTTCTCCAAGGTCCGCGTTGAGGTCGAGAATGCCGACCTTGGCTCCCTTGGAAGCGAGAAGCTTCGCAACGCCTGCGCCGAGGCCCGATGCACCGCCGGTGATGGCGACTGCGATACCGTTAACGTCCATCGTTCTTCTCCTTAACCCTTGCGATTGGCGACCAGCACATGCGCCGGGATTTCCGCCGCATAGAGTGCCTCGCAATGGGCGGCGCGGGCGGCCATGACGGCGCGCTGATTGAGCGAGCCCTTGTCGGTGATCTCGTTGGCATCCGGCGAGGGCGGCGTTTCCAGAATGATGGCGCGTGCCACCATGGTGGAGGAGCCGGTCGAGCTACGGGCCAGCGCGTTGAGGCCGGCCTGTATGCGTGCAACGAGTGCCGGGTGCTCGGCAATCGCAGCCGTGTCCTCGACGCTTGCCAATTCCGGGAATTCGCGGCGGCAGGCGTCGTAATCGAGGAAGAGCAGGCCGCCGATATGCGGCAGATCGAGCCCGGTGAGCACGAGGTCGCGCACCAGCGGTGCCAATCCCCGAATGGTCGCGCCGCGGACGCTCGCCATGTTCACCCAGGTGCCGGTGTTGAGCTTGAAGTCTTCGGTCACGCGGCCATCGAAGAGAAGGCCCTTCGTGATGTCGTTGGGGTCGTGATAGCGAAGCGCATCCTGCATCAGGTAATAGCCTTCCTCGTCGAAGGCTTCCGCCGTCTTGTCGGCCTGGCGCCAATAGCCGGGTGTGATGGACGCGCCCTTGACGCGGACTTCCATCTTCTCGCCGTTCGGCACCAGCTTCATTTCGGAGCCGGCGGCCGGCAGGCCGATTTCGCCGGGGCGACCGACGGGCCAGACGGTGGTGGAAAGGAACGGTCCGGTCTCGGTCGAGCCGTAGCCGGTGATGATCATGATCTTCTCGCCGACGGTTTCCATGGCGAGCTCTTCCAGCGCCTTGAAGACGTGGTCGGCGAGGCTGGCGCCGGCATATTGTAGAACCTTGACGCGGGAGAAGAAGCGCTTGCGCAGCGTTTCGTTCGAGCGGAGGTGCTCCACCAGCATTTCATAGCCCTTGGGGACGTTGAAATAGAGGGTTGGGGCGATGTCGAGCAGGTTATGGACGGTCTTGTGAATGCCCATCGGTGTCGGCGAGCCGTCATCGATATAGAGCGAGCCGCCGTTGAAGAGGGCGATGCCGAAATTGTGGTTGCCGCCGGCGGTGTGGTTCCAGGGCAGCCAGTCGACCAGAACAGGCGGCTCGTCCTTGAGGAAGGCCAGCGTGTCGCGGATCATGATCTGGTTGGCCGAGATCATGCCTTGCGTGTTGATCACGGCCTTCGGCTTCCCGGTGGAGCCCGATGTGAAGAGGAACTTCGCGATCGTGTCCGGGCCGAGATTCGAGATGGCGATATCGACGGCTTCGGTCGCCGGCAGCGTGAGAATCTCGTTGAGATTATGCGCGCCGGGCACGGTGGAGAGGTCGCCGGTGCCGAAGACGGGGATGCTTTCCAGCACGACGGCGCGGATCGCGTCTTCATAGAGTTCGATATGCTCGGCGAAGACCATGCCGGGCGTGATCAGGTCGAAGACATGATGAAGCTTGTCGAAATCCTTCGACTTGGTCGAATAGGCCGGTGCGATCGGCGCGTAGGGAACGCCGGCGCTCATGCAGCCGAGCGCCACGAGGCCGTGATGTACCGAATTGCCGGAAAGTATGACGACGGGGCGATCGGCGGAGAGCTTGTGATCGATCAGGTATTGCGCGATCGAGCGGCTCAAGTCACGCGCTTCGCGATAGGTCACGCGGCGCCATTCGCCGTTGGGCAGGCGGTCTGCGAGGAAGAGGCGATCCGGCGCGTGCTCGGCCCAGTATTCCAGCATGGCGATGGTGGAGACGGGAACATCGCCGATCGGTGCGACCGGACGAATGTATGTTACCCCGTTTTCCCCCGTCGTCACGGAGACGTCGAGCGTGCCGAAGTTCACAGGGCGAATGCCCGGCATGGATATCACTGGCATGAATTCCTCCCAAAACTAGTTATTATGTATAACAATATTTTTGAGGAATGCAAGGTGGGGTGAGGGCAGTACCCCCAGTTCGCAGATGGGGAACCGGTGATAGCCTTGATGGCTCCCCGAGCCACCCAGCCTCCGGTGGTCCGCCGCCTCTTGCAACATGCTTGTGCCCGCTACCTGCATGTACTATGGCGGGTCAACGTTCGCAGCCTTGGAGTTTCGGGTGATCCGGCACATCGTGTTCTTTACGGTCTCGGAGACGAATCTTGCCGATGCAAGGGCGGGCCTTGAGCGGCTTGGCGCAATCCCGCACGCGAACCTGTTCGAGGTCGGCGTCAACCTGAAGCGCGATCTCTATGGCAACGAGGTTGATCTCGTCGTTTATGCAGAGTTCGAAACCGTGGCGGACTTCGATGCCTACAAGGCGCACCCATTTTATGCTGAAGTGACCGAGGCCGTTCGTCCGCTGCGCAAGACGCGCGTTGCCGCAGACTTTGAGAGCGCTGTGGCGGCGCAAATTTAAATCCGGAGGTCATGCCGTCATGAAGAAGCCGATCCTGAACATCGAGCCGGAACACCCGATCTACCGCCCGCTATGGGTTCGGCTCCTGATTGTCGGCCTTCTTGCCGGCTGGTCCGTGCTGGAACTCACCAGGGGGTCGCCCTTCTGGGGAACGATTGCCGGGGGCGTGGGACTGTTTGCGGCCTATGAGCTTTTCTGGCGTTATCCGGAGCATCGCGCCAATGCCGATGCCAAGGCTGCTGCAAAGGCCGAGGCCGATGCGGCGCGAGCGCAGGAAGCGCGCGAGGAGTGAAACGTTCAGCGTGCCGCAGGCGGCATGCGTTTCAGCGCTTCATCGATCAGCAGGTTGGCGATCTTCATTCGCAGTGTTGCCTGCTCGCGCCATTCCTCGCCGACCATGTCGGGGTGGTTCTGGCGGGCGAAGGTGCGGCGCAGGCTCTGCAGCGCTTCAACCGAGCGGGCTTCTGAAAGCTTCATGTCTTCCGCCACGTCCTGCGGCGTCAGTCGCGAGAATGTGCGGGCCTCGATCCGCTCGAACGTCTGCTCTGTCTGTGGTCCCGCACTGCTGCTTGGCCCATCTCCGAAATCGAAATAGGCATCGTGCAGGCGGCTTTCGCCATCGGGAAGCGGGATCCCGACAGAAGCGCTGACAAAGCCGGCATTCAGGCCGCGAATCTTGACGGAGGCGGACGCCGGCGCATCCTCGTCATCTTCCCGCTCTTCGGCCAGACGGTCGAGCACGGCGTCAAATAGGCTTTGTCCGAGGATCATGGCGGTCCTGTCCGGTGATTTGCACGGGCAGAGCGAGCATAGCAGCAGAGGTCCAGCCCGCAAACCCTCCGTTACCCGACCGTCAACAGGCCGAATGAGGTGACTATGGCTTCGTGCTGGTCGCGCGTGACGGTGAGCGCGCGGAAGGAGGCCATGGACTGGAAGTCGAGCTCATCGAAGCTGGCGTGCGAGAGATTGGCGTTGTCGAGCACGGCCCCGGCAAAGTCGATATTGGAAAGGCTCGACCCTCGAAAGCTCGCTCCATTCAGCTTTGCGCCTGCGAAGGAGGCATCGCGCAGGTCGCAGCTTTCGAAGATGCTGTCCTGAAGATCGCCCGGAGCAAACTCGGCATATTGCATCTTGCAGCGCAGGAACCGCAGGCCGCCGGGGATGACCTGGGACCTGACCTTCCTTTGCGCGTCGATGTCCGCCTTGAGGCCCGGCGCGGCGCAGTCGGTAAAGGCGAGCATATAACCCTGGCAGCCGACGAATTTGTTCAACGAGAGATTGGACTTCTCGATCTCGGCCTTGGAGAGGTCGCAGTAGCGCCACTCGCTGCCAGCCTCGCCCTCTGCCAGGACGCAGTCTTTGAAACTCGCCTCCTTGAAGGTGCAGTGATCAAAGCTGCATTGGATGAACCTGGCGGCGCGGAAGGTGGCGTAGTCGAAATTGCAATTGACGAAGCGGCAGGTGCGGAACTCCACCTCGCTGACGTGAAATTCCTGAAGCTCGTCGCCGTCGAACCGCTCGCCCTCGACGGGTGTTGCCGAATTGATGGCCTGTTCCAGCGTCCGCATCCTGAAGTCTCCCGGTTTGACGGGAGACTATCGGGTGTAGCCAAGATTCGTCCATGTCATATTGCTGTCAAATACATGAGGTAGAAGCCTCTTGTCAGCGAGAGGCAAGCCACGGATGAACTGGCGCCGCGCAGGCAATGAGGAAGGTCAAGCATCGCTTGGCCTTTTTTCGTTTTCTGGTGGCGGCAGAACTCAGCTCTGGCTCTGGCTTTGCGACTGACCCGGTCCTTCCACCATGACCGCGACCTTCATCGTCTCGGATGAGAGGCCATGGATCATTCCCGAGATGGGGCAGGCGTCCTTGTAGTCGAGGCCGCAGGCGATGCGGACATAGTCCTCGTTGGGGCAGATGTCGTTGGCTGCGTCGAAGCCGACCCAGCCGAGGCCGTCGACATGAGCTTCCGCCCATGCGTGGCTCGCCGTCTGCGCCGGGTTGCCGGGCATGTGCAGGTAGCCGGAGACGTAGCGGGCGGGGAAGCCCATTTGGCGCGCGGCGGCGATGAAGACATGGGCATGATCCTGGCAGACGCCGGTCTTCAGTTCCATCGCCTGTTCCGCCGTCGTCGTGGAATCCGTCGTGCCCGCCGTGTAGACGATGCGCGCCTTGATGCGGCTCATCAGCTGATGCAGCTTGGGCAGGTCTTCTGCGGCATCGAGCGACTTGACCAGTTCGCGGATGAGCTTGCCGGGCTTGGTCAGCGGCGTTTCGCGGCGGTAGAGCCAGAGCGGCGCGTAGGCCGTATGGGGACCGAGGACGCCGGCCTTGTCGATGGTCTCGACCTCGCCTTCGGCAACGATGCGGATGGAATGCTGCTCGCCGTTCAGCGAGACGAGTTCGGTGAAGTTCTGGAACTGGTCGTCATAGCCGACTTCCAGCTTCGCGCCTTCCACGGAGGTCTTCCAGGAAAGGACGGTCTGCGTCGGGCCGGATTTCGGCGTCAGACGCAGGCGCTGCAGCGAATACTGCACCGGGTCGTCGTAGGTATATTCGGTCGTGTGGTTTATCTTCAGGCGCATGGGGCGGTCCATTCGGGCTCAATAGAAGCGATAACCTTCGGAAATCTGCATTCCGAGCCGGTTGTTGTGGCCGATGAAGTCCTCGAGGAATTCGTGCAGACCTTGATCCATCACATCCTTGATCGAGCCCTTTTCGAGCAGTTTCAGCGTCGCTTCTGCCGTATCGTGGGCATCGAGGCGCTGCTTGTACTCGCGTTCGAGATAGGCGAGGTTGGAGACGATCTTGTCGTAGCAATAATGCAGCGAGCGCGGCATCTGGCCGTTCAGGATCAGGAAGTCGGCAATATTGGCCGGATTGTAGACCGCGTCATAGACCCAGCCATAGGCGCGGTGCGCCGAGACCGAGCGCAGGATCGATTCCCACTGGATATTGTCGAGCGATGAGCCGACATGGGAGACGGAGGGCAGCAGCACGTAATACTTGACGTCGAGAATGCGTGACGTGTTGTCGGCGCGCTCGATGAACGTGCCGATGCGCGAGAAATTGTAGATCTCGTTGCGCAGCATCGTGCCGTGGAAGGCACCGCGCACAAGGCCGGCGCGGCGCTTGATCGTCTCGATGACGCTTGGCATGTCCTGCGGACGCACCTTGCGGGCGAGCAGTTGCTTGAGTTCGATCCAGAATTCGTTGGTGGCTTCCCAGGTCTCCCGGGTGAGCGCCGTGCGCACCATGCGCGCATTGTTGCGCGCGGCCTCGATGCACGACATCACGCTTGAGGGGTTGTTGCGGCTTCGCAACATGAAGTCGATGGCGTCGCTATCGGTAACCGCCTCATATTCTTCCAGAAATGCCTGCTGCATGCCGGCGCTCTGGAGAACGCCGTCCCAGTCGCCATCCGTGGCGCCGGAGCGGGTGAGCGACATCCGGAGCCCGGCGTCGATGAGGCGCGCAATGTTTTCCGCGCGCTCGATGTAACGGAACATCCAGTAGAGTCCGTTTGCAGTCCTTCCGAGCATTCTCTCAGTCCTCCAGAACCCAGGTGTCCTTGGTGCCGCCGCCCTGGCTGGAATTGACGACCAGCGAGCCTTCCTTCAGCGCCACGCGGGTCAGCCCTCCGGGGATGATCTTGACGGTCTTCGAAACAAGGACATAGGGGCGAAGATCGACGTGGCGCGGGGCCACGCCGTTCTTCACGAGGATCGGCACTGTCGAAAGCGACAGGGTGGGTTGTGCGATATAATTGGCGGGCTTTGCCTTGAGCTTCTCGGCAAAGTCCAGCCGTTCCTTCTTGGTGGCGGTCGGGCCGACAAGCATGCCGTAGCCGCCTGAGCCGTGAACTTCCTTCACCACCAGCTCGTCGATGTGCTCGAGCACGTATTTCAGGCTCGACTCTTCCGAGCAGCGCCAGGTCGGCACGTTTTCCAGCATGGCCTTGCGGCCGGTATAGAATTCGACGATTTCCGGCATGTAGGAATAAATCGCCTTGTCGTCGCAAATCCCGGTGCCCGGCGCATTGGCAATGGTGATATTGCCGGCGCGATAGACATCCATGATGCCGGGAATGCCGAGCGCGCTGTCAGGCCGGAAGGTCAGCGGATCGAGGAAATCGTCATCCACGCGGCGGTAGAGCACGTCGATGGCCTGATAGCCGAGGGTGGTGCGCATGCAGACCTTGCCGTCGATGACACGCAGGTCCGAACCTTCCACGAGTTCCACACCCATCTGGTCGGCGAGGAACGAGTGCTCGTAATAGGCGGAATTGTAGATGCCGGGCGTGAGCACCGCCACGCGGGGCTTGCCCTTGCAGCCGGGAGGCGCGAGTTCCTGCAGGCTCTGGCGGAGCTGGTAGGGATAGTCCTCGACCGGGCGCACCTTGTTGGCGAAGAAGAGTTCCGGGAACATCTGCATCATCGTTTCCCGGTTCTCCAGCATGTAGGAGACGCCGGACGGCGTGCGGGCATTGTCTTCCAGAACGTAGAACTGGTCCTCGCCGGTGCGCACGATGTCGGTGCCAACGATATGGGTGTACACGCCGCCCGGCGGGCGCATGCCAATCATTTCGGGCAGGAAGGTAGGGTTCTTCTCGATCAGTGCGCGCGGAACGCGGCCCGCCTTGATGATTTCCTGCTTGTGATAGATGTCGTCGAGGAAGGCATTGAGCGCGATGACGCGCTGTTCGATCCCTTGCGCGAGCTTGCGCCACTCTCGACCGGAAATGATGCGTGGGATGATATCGAAGGGGATGAGTTTTTCCGACTGGTCCTCGTGACCATAGACATTGAAAGTGATGCCTGTCTTTCGGAATATGTTTTCTGCGTCGCGCGATTTTGCAATCAGGTTTGCCGGATCCTGCGCCGCATACCATTCGTGATAAGAGCGGTATGGCGGTCTCGGATCTGCGCCTGCATTCAACATTTCATCAAATGCCAATGCCGTGTTCCCCCGTTTTTTATTCATATGAATACAACAATTCCGATAATGCAAGAACCATGCACAGTTGGCTGCGAATAATATCGGTTTTGCATAAATGCCTGATTTTCCAGAAAGTTCCCCGATCTCACCTTACTCGCGCTGATAACGATTGCTTAAAATGCGGGCAGAGCCAGCAAAGTGGCTCGAAAAGGCTTGTGTGCACTGTTTAAATTTTAGGCAGGCGCAAAATTGTGCACTGGACCGAGCCGGCCAATCGGCCTATGAAACGCGTGTCCGAATGCCCCGGCCCATCCCCAAGACAGCATCTCTCATCATGATTGAACGTTTCATCCCTGCCGTCTTCGTGGTCCTCTGGTCGACAGGCTGGATTGTCGCGAAATACGGCGCGTTTCATGCAAGCCCGCTTCTTTTTCTCGTCATCCGCTTCGCCCTTGCCATCGTCCTGTTCTATGGCATCTGTCTTGTCAGCGGGGCGCGTTGGCTCGGGAGCCGGAACGCAACGCTACATGCGGCCATCAGTGGCGTCTTCCTGCACGGGATCTATCTCAGCGGCGTTTGGTGGAGCATTGCGCATGGCGTGCCAGCCGGCATATCCGGGCTGATCTCTGCCCTGCAGCCGCTGATGACGGCCGTGGCCGCGCCCTTTCTGGTGGGCGAGCGACTCTCCGCGAAGCAGAAGCTGGGGCTCGCGCTCGGCTTTTTCGGCATCATCATTGCCATTGCGCCGAAGCTGATGGCGACGGACGCAAGTGCGGTGCCGCTCATCCCGGTGCTCGTCAATGTCGGCGGCATGGCGGCCGTGACCTATGGCTCGATCTACCAGAAGCAGCATCTTCACAGTGGTGACCTGCGGACGATCGCGCTGCTGCAATATGTCGGTGCCTTCGTCGTGCTGACGCCACTGGCCCTCCTGCTGGAGACGCCGCATTTCGACAATTCGCTGGCCGTATGGGCGACGATGGCCTGGTCGGTGCTGGCCCTTTCCGCCGGAGCCATCGGCCTGCTTCTCTATCTGCTGCGGCGGGGACAGGTATCGCAGGCGGCGTCGCTGAACTATCTCGTGCCGGCGGCGGTCGCGCTGCAGGCCTGGGTTCTGTTCGGCGAGGCGCTGACCGTGCCGATGATCATCGGTGCTGCAGTCGCTGCGGTTGGCGTCTATCTGACGACCCGCCGCGCCGTGGTGCCCGCATAAAATCCGCTGCGGCAACCTTTCGTTAAGCATTTGCTTCCATCGTTTAGCCGAGCGCAGGGCGCTCCGACCCGCCATCCTGGCAAAAAAATCCCCGAATGTCCGCTTGAGGAGTAGAACATGGCTCTCCCATCCGGCTTTGGCGTATTCATGCGTCGCAGTCTGATTTCCGCCGCGCTTTTCGTTTCGGCGCTTTTTTCCGCAACCACGGCCGAGGCCGGTTATGCGCATCTCGTGATGGATGCGAAGACCGGCAAGGTGCTCTCGGCCAACCACGCCGATACGCTCAACTATCCCGCGTCTCTCACCAAGATGATGACGCTCTACATGACCTTCGAGGCGCTGCATCAGGGCAGGCTTGAATGGAAATCCCGGATCGTCATGACGAAGCGTGCGGCGCGGGCAGTGCCGCTGAAGCTCGGTGTGCGCGCGGGCGACAAGATCACCGTGCGCGAGGCCGTGCTGGGCATGATCGTGCTCTCGGCCAACGATGCGGCCGAAGCGATGTGCGACAGGCTCGCGGGTCGCAAGACAAGTTGCGGCGTGATGCTGACGCGCAAGGCGCATGCGCTGGGCATGAAGCGCACCACCTTCCGCAACGGCTCCGGTCTGCCGGACCGTCGGCAGAAGACAACGGCGCGCGACATGGCGCGCCTGGGTCTTGCGCTCAAGCGCGACTTTCCGAAGGAATACAAGATGTTCGCCACGCGCTCCTTCAAATTTCGCGGGCGGACCATCCATGGTCATAACAGGCTGATGTATCGCTATTCCGGCATGGATGGCATCAAGACGGGTTTCACCAACGCATCCGGCTTCAACATCGTCACCGCGGTCAGCAAGGGAGGAAGAGAACTCGTCGGCGTGGTCATGGGTGGCAGAACGGCTGCCGGCCGCGACCGCCGGATGGCGGCGCTTCTCGATAGCGCCCTGCCGAAGGCATCGAAGGGGCGCAATCCCTTGCTGCCGACACCGGCGCGCGAGGTTGATCCCGTACTGACGGCCAGCCTCGGACCCGTTCCCCTGCCTTCGTCGCGCACCTATGAGCAGGTCGATAACCCGCTCCCGGTGGCGACGCATGCGGGGCGATGGCAGATCCAGATCGCAGCGGTCGATACGCGCGATGCAGCGATGGCCATGTTGATGCGCGCACGGAGCGCCGATCGCGGTGCCCTCAGCCGGGCGCTCGCGCAGGCGCTCAAAGTGGAGCGCAACGGCACCGCCTTCTATCGCGCCCGCTTCTCGGGGTTCGACAGCCGGGATGTGGCGCGCAATGCCTGCAAGTCGCTGACCGCGCTTGACTTCAAATGTTTCGTCGTGGGGGCCAATGGTTAGGTACGCGGCGAGGGCAGGATCGACTGTTAACCACTTGTTAACGATGACTTCAGATCGTTAAAATTTTAACTTCTCTGTTGCCATGCAACACCATTAGAATCAGACGGATAAACGATATTGCAGGAGACCTTGCATGCGCCGTCTGACTGCATTGCGCGTGGCCATCTTGAGCACCCTCATGCTCGCCTCAACGCTGCTTGCCGCTCAGCCGGCAGCGGCGGGGTACGCGCATTTTGTGCTCGATGCCAATACGGGCAAGGTGCTCGCCTCAGAGAATGCCGATACGCTGAACCATCCTGCGTCGCTGACCAAGATGATGACGCTCTACATGACCTTCGAGGCCATCCGCGCCGGGCGCATCGGATGGGAAACGCGCATTCCGATGACGTCGCGTGCCGCGCATGTCATCCCGCTCAAGCTTGGCATCAGGGCAGGGCAGTCCCTGACGGTGCGCGAGGCGGTTCTCGGCATGATCGTGCTGTCTGCCAACGATGCTGCCGAGACGATGTGCGATTATCTCGCGCGCGGAAGCGATTGCGGGTCCATGCTGACGCGCAAGGCGCGGCAACTGGGCATGACGCGAACGACCTTCCGCAACGGCTCTGGCCTTCCGGATCCGCGCCAGGTGACCACGGCGCGTGACATGGCGCGGCTCGGCGTTGCACTGATCCGCGATTATCCGAGCGAATATCGGCTCTTCTCCACCCGCGCCTTCTCCTTCCGGGGCCGCGCGATCCATGGGCATAATCGGCTCATGTACCGCTATCGCGGCATGGATGGCATCAAGACGGGTTATACCAACGCCTCCGGTTTCAACATCGTGACTGCGGTCAACGATGGTGGTCGTCGGGTGATCGGTGTCGTGATGGGCGGCCGCTCGGCCGGCGCGCGCGACGCCAAGATGGCGGCGCTGCTCAATGCCTCCATGCCGACCGCCTTGGCGCGCCGCGACGCTGCGCCGGCGCCTGCCGCGCCGAAGCCGGCCCCGCAGATCATTGCCGCACGGGAGCCTGCGCCGGAACCGCAGCGCGAGGAAGCCGTGGTTGCCTCGATAGGGTCCGTCCCGCTGCCGGCCTCCCGCTACAGCACGACGAACAAGGCGCCTTCCAAGGCGAAAGCCTCCGCAAGCCTATCCGATGACGACGATGCCGATGAAGATGTGGCCGCGGCCACCGAGGCCGCGCTTGCCAGCCAGGAGCCCGACCCTGACAACATGTCGAGCGATCCGGAAACCCTTTGGCAGGTGCAGATAGCCACGGCCAGGACGGAAGACGATGCGCGCGGGCTTCTCGAGAAGGCCCGGGGCAAGGCAGGCCAGAGCCTCAATGGCGTGATGAACTTTGCCCAGGCAGCGGGCGGTGGCGTTTACCGCGCCCGGTTCATTGGCTTTAGCAGTCGTGAGACGGCGGAAAACGCATGCCGTGCATTGAAGGCGAAGTCTTTCTCCTGCCAGGTGATTTCCGGAAACGGCTGATCGTTTCGAACCATGTGCGCCCTCTCGAGCGGTGCTTCAGTCCGCATCGACTGCGGCTGATAAAAATTTTCATTGCTTGTGATCTGTCAATTCTCGCTCAGCGTAACGACGCATAGGTTTATTGTGATGTTTAAATTAGACATCACTAAATTGCACAACCGGAATTAACGTTTGGTTTGGCAATTCTTCCTAGCGTCTGCGGCATCCGATCTCGCGTGGACCGGATCCTCCCCCTGGACAAGGCCCGAATGAGTCGGGTTTCGCCGTGCAATGTCCTGATTCCGAATCCGTAAAGCCTCCCGCACGAGAAGGTCGGACCCACTGACGAGAGAGAAGCATGTCAGCACTGGCGAATATATCCATCAAGGCGAAGATCCTGTCCATTGTCGTTCCCCTTTGCGTCGTAGGCCTGGGGGCCACGGGAACGATGGCCTATTTCTACAAGAGTGCCGACGACACCTATTCGGATTTCCTGACCACGGACAGTGTTGCGGCAATCCAGACCGTCCGGGCTGCGACCGCCATGGTCAGCGTGCCCTACAGCGCCTATCAGCTGGTCGCCTATGACAACTCCGACCCGGGCTATGCCGGCATCAAGGCGTTCTACGATGCCAGCAAGGCTGACATCTCTGCCCGCATGGACAAGGTTGCCGCCCTGACTCCTGAAAATGCCCAGATGGTGAAGGACTTCAAGGACCGGGCGCAGGCGCTCTTCGACTCGATCGACAAGGCGGTCAAAATCGATGCAGACGGCAAGAGCGCGGATGCAGCCAAGATGCTTGCCGAGATCGATCCGGCGGTGGACAAATGGCGCTCCGACCTGCGGGCTTACAATGACGCGCGACAGGCCGCGCTTGTCGAGAAGAGCGGCAACCTGACAGAAACCACCGACAAGACGATCATGATCGCGCTCGGCACGGTGGGCGTCGCGTTCCTGATCGGCCTGATCCTTTCCCTTTATGTCGCGACGCGCGGCATCACCGGTCCGATCGGCCGGTTGCGCGAACGCATGGCCTCGCTCGCGTCCGGCGACACGTCTTCGAAGATCGAAGGGCTGGAGCGCAAGGATGAGATCGGCTCCATGGCCAAGGCTGTGCTGGTCTTCCAGGAAAGCGCCATCGAACGCATCCGCCTTGAACAGGAAACCGAAGCCAATCGCTCGATGAGCGAGAGGGAGCGGATCGAGCGCGAGAAGCAGAAGGCCAAGGAGGCTGCCGACGTGCAGTTTGCGGTCGACAATCTCGCTGCAGCACTCGCCAAACTTTCGGACGGCGATGTCTCCTACCGAATCCGCGAGCCCTTCGTTGCCGCGCTGGACGGCGTGCGCAACGACTTCAACCAGTCGGCCGACAAGCTGCAGGCAGCGCTTCGGTCGGTTTCCGAAAATGCCCGCGGCATCGACGCCGGCAGCAGCGAGATCAAGGCGGCTGCCGACGATCTCGCCAAGCGCACAGAACAGCAGGCCGCAGCGGTCGAAGAGACAGCGGCTGCGCTGGAGCAGATCACGACGACCGTTCGCGACAGCACGCGGCGTGCGCAGGAAGCCGGTCAGCTTGTAGGCCGCGCCAAGGCGGGTGCCGAACAGTCGGGGCAGGTCGTCAGCCAGGCCGTTCTGGCCATGGAGATGATTTCGAAGTCGGCCAACGAGATCTCCAACATCATCGGTGTCATCGACGAGATCGCCTTCCAGACAAACCTTCTCGCTCTGAACGCCGGCGTGGAAGCGGCGCGTGCCGGTGATGCCGGCAAGGGCTTTGCAGTTGTTGCACAGGAAGTGCGGGAGCTGGCGCAACGCTCGGCGACTGCAGCCAAGGAGATCAAGGCGCTGATCACGACCTCGAACACGCAGGTCGAGCAGGGCGTGAAGCTGGTCGGCGAGACTGGACGGGCACTCGAGACGATCGTCACGGAAGTGCAGGAGATCAACCGTCATGTACTGGCGATCGTCGAGTCGGCGCAGGAACAGGCCTCTGGTCTGGCCCAGATCAATACGGCCGTGAACCAGATGGACCAGGATACGCAGAAGAACGCGGCGATGGTGGAAGAGTCGACCGCCGCCAGCCACAGCCTTGCATCGGAAGTGGTTTCGCTCAACCGGTTGCTTGCGCAGTTCAAGCTGGCCGAGGGTGGGAAGGCTTCGCATTCGCCAGTGCGCAGTGCCGCCCCGACGGATCGTCCGGCCGTTTCTCCGGTCAAGGCGTTGGGCCGCAAGATCGCATCCGCCTTCTCCGGCAACGCCGCAGTCGACACCAAGGGAGACTGGCAGGAGTTCTGAGGGCGCGTAGACTGCAGCCCGAATGAATGAAGCCCCGGCGGAGCGATCCGCCGGGGCTTTTGCTTTTCAATGCATCGGCGTTACGCCGTTTCGGTCCGATCAGCCCTGGGCTGCGCGGGTGTAGCCGCCGGGCTTGCCGCCGCGGTTGCCGCGCTTCTGGCCGCCGGGGCGGTCGCTGCGGTTGCGGTCGCCGTTCGGACGGCCGGCCTGATGGTGGCCGTTATTGCCCTGCTTGCGTTCGCCACCCGCTGCGGCATCCGCATGCGGACGGCGGGCGGGACGGCCCTGCTGCTCGCGGGCTTCCGCGCCTTCACCGCCCTGAGGACGGCCCTGGCCCTTGCGGTGCGGCTTGCGGGCGGGGCGGGCGGCGCCGCGCGACGGCTGATTGCCGGCGCCGCGCGTGTCTGCCGGCGGCTCGCCGCTGGCAACGGTGAGCGGAACCTTGGTCAGCTTCTCGATGTCGCGGAGCATCTTGATTTCGTCCGGTGCGCAGAAGGCAATCGCGATGCCTTCCTTGCCGGCGCGGGCCGTGCGGCCGATGCGGTGGACATAGGCTTCTGCAACGGTCGGCAGGTCGTAGTTGTAGACATGCGTGACGCCGGGAATGTCGATGCCGCGGGCCGCAACGTCAGTCGCGACCAGAACGCGCATTTCGCCATCCTTGAAGGCCTTCAGCGCACGCTCGCGCTGGCTCTGGCTCTTGTTGCCATGGATGGACGCTGCCGCAAAGCCGATGTTTTCCAGATGCTTGGAAAGCTTTTCGGCGCTGTGCTTGGTCTTCAGGAAGACCATGGCGCGGCCATCCGGATTGTCGGTCAGCGACTGGCGCAGGAGCTGCGTCTTCTGATCCTTGCCGGTGACGAAATGGATGTATTGATCGATCTTGTCGGCCGTCTTGCCGGGGGCTGCGGCTTCGACGCGGATCGGGTCCGTCAGGTATTCCTGAGCGAGTTCCTCGATCTGCTTCGGCATGGTGGCCGAGAAGAGCAGCGTCTGGCGGCGCTTCGGAACCATTTTCGAAATACGGCGCAGGTCGTGGATGAAGCCGAGGTCGAGCATCTGGTCGGCTTCGTCGAGGACGAGGTAGCGCACGGCAGTCAGGTTCACGTCATTGCGCTTGCTGAGATCGAGCAGGCGGCCCGGCGTTGCGACGAGAATGTCGACGCCCTTGGCCAGCAGTTGTGCCTGGCGGCCGATCGATGCACCGCCGACGACGAGCGCGATACGAAGCTTGGTGTCCTTGACGAAGGCGCGGAGGTTGCCGGCGATCTGGTTCACCAGTTCGCGGGTCGGGGCGAGGATCAGCGTGCGCACGGCCTTGGGTTCCGGACGCTGATTGTCCTTCAGGAGATGTTCGATGATCGGCAGGCCGAAGGCGGCCGTCTTGCCGGTGCCGGTCTGGGCGAGACCGATCATGTCGCGGCGCTCGAGCACCAGCGGGATTGCCTTGACCTGGATAGGGGTCGGCGTTGTGAACTCCATGCTCTCCAGCGTGCGCAGTGTGCCGGCGGAGAGACCGAGATCGGAAAATTTAGTCAATGTATTCAGCCTTTCGGGGACGCGAAACGCCGATTGGCCGCAGCGCCATGACCGGACTGCGGTTGTCGTTCGCGTCAAGAACCCCGCGTGAATTGGGAACTTGTGGGTTAAGTTATTTTGCTTTCAGCGCCGCCGGCGTGGAACCCGGCATCAATGCAACGCGCTTTTCCTTCTGTTGCTCCGACAGGTCCTTGCCATGGTCGGCGATTGCAACGGCCAGCTCACGCGGCGGCCGGAAGGGGAAAGCTGCGTGCTTGTCTTATGAATGGCTCTGAATGTCAAGAGTGCCTGGCCTGATCCGGATGCATTGCAGCAATGCGGGCGGCCGATTGCTAATATTGGTTAAAGCTGGCGGTCGATGGTTAACCAATTCTTTAACGCTCCATGTGCCTAATTAAGGCAATGAAAGTGCAATAGGATTCGGGAGAAGGCGAAGTGCAGCAAGGCGTGGACCTGCTCGGGATGGCGTGCCAGAGACTGGCGCGCACCCGTGTACCCGCCTGCATCAAGGACTCCGAGCTCCGCTACGTGGCAGTCAGTCCCGCCTTCGCCGGGCTGCACCACCTGCAGCCGAACGATTTCATCGGTTTAACGGATGCCGATCTGCCGAACCCGCCAGAGCCTGGCCTGCGCGACGAGATGGAACGCAAGGCGGTCGTGTTCGGCACCGAGGCCGACATCGTTCTCACCGTCGGTGCGGTCGGCAGGCCCCAGCGCCTGAAGATCGAGCAATTCGTCAGTGAGACCGGCGGTATCTTCATCTACGAGCACCTCGAGCCTGCGCCGCCCGTCGTCGCCGTGCCGCCGGCTTCCTGGTGGGACATTGACGAGAGGGCCGGTGAGACGCCGCAGGCTCCGTCATCACTGGGAGAAGACTCAGAGACGGCTTTCCTGTCCGTGCTGAAGAAGGCGCTCTCGCATATCGATGCCGGTATCCTGATTCTTGACCCGGACATGCGCGTCGCTTTCGTCAACGGACAGATGGAACAACTCTATCGTCCCTTCATGGGATCGATCCGCAACGGCGAACGGCTTGGCGATATTCTCACGCGCGGAATCGGTCGCGGGCTCGACCAGGAGGTTGATCCTTGCGACGCGGGTGCATGCGAAGCCTGGGTGGCCGCGCGCCTCGACGTGTATCGTGATGCCTATTACGAAAACACCTATCTGTTGGGAAACGGCCGATGGGTCCGGGTCGTCAATCGCCGGCTTGAGAACGGCTATGTCGTCGGCCTGCGTCTTGACATCACCGACAGCAAGGAGCGAGAGGCGCTACTGATCAAGCAGCGCGATGAGGTCAGCCTCTACAAGGCGATGCTGGATGCGCTGCCCGTTCCTGTTTTCGTGCGTGATGAAAATCACGTCATGATCTATGCCAATGAGGTGGAGCGCAAGCTTCTGGAGTCCCGGCAGCTACCGGCGATCGGCGGCGATGAATCCACCGTCTTCGGGGACGATGCCGCCAGCTATATCGAGGAAAACGACCGGGTCCTGGCGACTGGCGAAGTTTCGGTGCGCGAGACCGTCATGGAGCATCGCGCGGATCAGGCTGCCAACATTCTGTCGCATATCAGTCGCGCGACCATGCCGGATGGCCGGCGCTATGTTGTCGGGTCGCTCCTCGACATGACGCCGCTCAGACAGCGCGAGATCGAGCTTGAGCAGGCTCGCAACCATGCCGAAACGGCCTGGCAGCAGCTCTCCGACATCATGAACAGCATCGACACCGGTGTGATCGTGATCCGGCAGGACGATCTGGTGGTAGAACTTGCCAACGAGAATGTCCTGCGCAGGTGGCAGAACACGGAGCTGGCCGGCCTGGTTGGTCACGACTTCATCGAAATGATGGTCAGGAGCGTCAGCCACGGCTTCTTCGATCTGACATCCGAGCAGCTGGAGGCCGCCAAGCGAAAATGGAGTGCGCTGCTGAAATCGGGTGAATTGCCGCTTCGCGAATTCACCACGGCGGCAGGCGAGGTTTTCCTCATTCAGGGAAGCCAGATTTCGGGCGGACGGATCGTCCTTACCTATAACGACATTACGGAGCTTCGCCGCCAGGACCTTGCCATCAACGAAGCCCGCGCGAAGCTTGCCGAAACGGGAGCGCTGATGGACCGCGCCCTGGTCAGCATGGCGCAGGGACTTCTGATGATCTCCTCCAACGGCACCGTGCTCATGTGCAACGGCGCGGTTGAGCGGCTGCTGGAACTGCCCGATGGCCTGATCCAGGTCGGCGGCGGATGGGAGCACATCTTTGCGTATTGCAACGCACGGGGTGATTTCGGAGCCGACTCCGCTGCCTTTCTGGACAAACTGCGCCGGGAGGCGGAGGCTCGTCTTCCCAGCGATGTCACCTTCTGCGTGGCCGGGACGCGCTGGGTGCGCCTCGAAGTGAAGCCGACGGAAGATGGTGCCATCGGGATGTTTACCGACGTCACCGAATTGCGCCAGCGGCAGGAGGATCTTGAACGCCTTCTGCGCCGCGCCGCCAAGGCTGACCGCGCCAAGTCGGACTTCCTGGCGACCGTCAGCCACGAGTTCCGCACGCCGATGAACGGCGTTCTCAGCATGGCGGAGCTTTTGTCGCGCTCCGATCTCGACACGCGCCAGAAGACCTATGTGAACGCGATCACCAAGTCGGCCAAGTCGCTCATGACCGTCATCAACGACATTCTTGATTTCTCCAAGCTTGAATCCGGCCAGTTCGAGCTGCAACCGAGCTATTTCAACCCGCTGGAATCCGTCGAGGATACGGCGACGATCCTCGCTGCGAAGGCGGAGGAAAAGAACCTCGCGATCGTCGTCACGCCGATGACCGATCTGCCCAAGCGCGCCTTCGGCGATCCGTTGCGCTTCCGCCAGATCGTGTTCAATCTGGTCTCCAACGCCATCCGGTTTACAGACCGCGGTCACGTCGAGATCCGTGTTTCGGCCACGCCGCGCGTCGACGGAAAGCGCGTGCTGACCCTTGAGGTCGAGGATACGGGTTGCGGGATCGCGCGCGACCAACAACCCACGATCTTCGAGGCCTCCAAGGGCTCGGGTGCTGCACGAGCCGGGCACATGCAGGGCCTGGGTATCGGCCTCCCGACCAATGTCGGCCTCGTCAAGCTTTTCGGCGGGACGATCGAGCTGGATAGCGAGATCGGTCGTGGCAGTACGTTCCGCGTTGCGCTGCCGCTGAAATGCACCGAGACCTCGAACGAGGAGAATGAGGTCCTGTTGGCGAACGGCGCTCGGGTGCTGGTTGTTGACGAGATCGCGGTTTCGCGCCGTTCAATCGCCGCGTTGCTGGACGGATGGCAGTTCGACGCGACGGCGGTCGAGAGCGAGGACGAGGCCTGGGCAATCCTGGAAGCGGCGCATGCCGCCGGGCTGATCCTCGATGTCATTGTCATCAGCAGCACGCTGACACGGCGCGGCGCGCGCAAACTGGTCGAGCGGGTGCGGGGCGACCTGCGCTTTGCGGACATTTCCGTTGTCTTGATGACGCCGGTTCTGTCCGACAGCCTTCAGGGAGCGGCAGAGATCGCGGCCGAGGCCCAGCTCCAGCGGCCGGTGCGCAGCTCCCTTCTTCTGGGCTCCCTCTGCGATGTCATGGCGGCACGGCGGCGCGGTGGCGTTCGCCTTGACGCGGGGCCGCTGGCTGGGGAACATTCTTCGCAGAATGGGCCTCGTGCGCCCGAAACCATTGACGTTCTGGTTGCCGAGGATAATGAGGTCAGCGCGCTTGCCTGCGAGCAGATCCTCAGTGGTCTGGGGCTGAATTTCCGTATCGCCCGCGATGGGGAAGAGGCAGTGCGTTTCTGGAAGGATCACAAGCCGGAAATCGTCATCATGGATATTCTGATGCCGCGCCTGAACGGTTACGAGGCAACGGCGGCAATCCGCGCCGAAGAGACAAGCCAAGGCCGCAGCCGTACCCCGATTATTGCGATCACCGCCAAGACGATGGATCATGATCGCAACGCGTGCCTGGACGCGGATATGGACGACTATCTGCCGAAGCCGTTCAGCCCGGAGCTTCTGGCCGCCAAGATCGATGTGTGGCGCTCGCTCGTGGCGGGTGAGGCCAGGATCACGGATGACTTCATCCGATCAGCATGAACTTGTCGACATCGACAAGACCGCGATCCGATATCTTCAGGTGCGGGATCACCGGCAGGGGCAGGAATGCGAGTTGCAGGAAGGGCTCTTCCAGTGTCGCGCCCAGCGCAAACGCCGCCTGACGCAGGTGGTGCAGCGTGTCTCGCACCTCCTCATAGGGTTCGAGGCTCATGAGGCCGGCGACGGGTAGCGCGATCTCGCCCGTCACCTTGCCATCCTCCACCACGACAAAGCCGCCGTTGATGTCGGAGAGACGGTTTGCGGCGATGGCCATGTCCTCGTCATTGGCGCCAACGACGCAGATATTGTGACTGTCATGCCCGACCGTCGAGGCGATGGCACCCTTCTTGAGCCCGAAGCCCTGGACGAAGCCGTTGGCATGGTTGCCGTTCTTGCCGTGCCGCTCGATGACGGCGACCTTCAGGATGTCACGCTCGAAATCGACGGTCGTCTGGTTGCCGTCCACGGGCATGCGGAAACGCCGATGTTCCGTTATGATCTTGCCGGGCAGGACGCCGATGACGGAGGTCTCGTCTTCGCGGGCGGGAATGCCGAAATCGGCAGCCTTGACGGTGCGCGCCTTGACGCTGGCGAGGCCCACCGGCGCGACCGGCTTTCTTGTGGCAAACAGCGCGTCGGTCACTTCGCGGCCGGCGGCGAAGACGGTTTCGGCCTTGCAGCTTTCCAGACTGTCGATGATGACGAGGTCTGCACGCCAGCCGGGTGCGATGAGGCCGCGATCGCGCAGGCCGAAGGCGCGCGCGGCCGAGATCGAGGCGGCGCGGTAGATCGCCAGCGGCTCGACGCCGTGCGCAATCGCCGTCCGGATCAGATAGTCGAGGTGGCCCTGCTCGGCGATGTCGAGCGGGTTGCGGTCATCGGTGCAGAGCGCCAGGAATGGCGAGAGCCGCTCGGTCAGGATCGGCATCAGCGCATGCAGGTCCTTCGAGACCGATCCCTCGCGGACAAGAATATGCATGCCCTTGCGGATTTTCTCCATCGCCTCCTCGGCACTGGTGCACTCGTGGTCGGTGCGGATGCCGGCCGAGAGATAGCCGTTCAGATCGTTGCCGGAGAGGAGGGGAGCGTGACCATCGATATGCTGGCCCTGAAATGCCTCGAGCTTGGCCATGCAGACCGGGTCCTTGTGGACCACGCCGGGGAAGTTCATGAACTCGGCCAGACCGATGACTTTCGGATGATTTCGGTAAGGCAGCAGCTTTTCAATGGGCAGGTCGGCGCCGGCTGTCTCCAGATGGGTGGCGGGCACGCAGGAGGAGAGCTGAACGCGGATGTCCATGATGGTTTCGAGCGCTGACGCCAGAAAGAATTCGATGCCTTCCGTTCCCAGCACATTGGCGATCTCGTGCGGGTCGCAGATGACCGTCGTTACGCCATAGGGCAGGACGCATCGGTCGAACTCGTGCGGCGTGACGAGGGAGGATTCGATGTGCAGATGCGTGTCGATGAAGCCCGGTACGACAATCCTGCCGGTGATGTCGATCTCGCGTTTTGCATCGTAGTTGCCGCAGGTGCCGACGATGGTGTCGCCACAGATCGCGATATCGGAGGCAACGAGTTCGCCCGTGACGAGATCGAAGAAACGTCCGTTCCTGAGGACAATGTCTGCCGGTTCGCGTCCGGTTCCCTGATCTATCCGGCGTTCCAGTTCGCTCATCGTCCAACCCGTATCCTGTTGCATTGCGCGACTAAATCAGACTCGCGGGAAAATGCACAGGGCCGGCATCCGGTGTTCAGCTATTCATGGCGGCGATGGTTCCGTTGAGGACCGCCGCAAACGAGACCCACGCGAGATACGGCACGAACAGGAGTGCGGAGACCGGATCGGTTTTTCTGGTCAGTACGATGAAAGTCAGGATCGAGATCCACAGCGCGACGATAACGGCGAAGGCGCCCCACATCATGTGAAGCCCGAACCACAGGGGCGTCCAGCTCCAGTTGAGCAGCATCTGGACGATCCAGACCTGCATGGCCGGACCCTTCGGATCGCGCAGCAGTGTGCGGGCAAAGGCGATGGCGATGAAGACGTAGAGAATGGTCCATACCGGCGCAAACACCCAGGATGGCGGATTGAAGACCGGCTTTTCAATCGACCTGAACCACTCGTCAGGGCCGATGGTCGTGCCTATTCCGGAGCCGACGGCAATCACCACGACGATGGCCAGGACATGGACGAGGATGGGATTGAGCGAGCTGCGGGCAGGGGTCATCGTGATCTCCTTCTGCATGCAATACGCGCGGGCAGGGCAAAAGGTTCATCGCATGGTGTATGAACCCGCGAAAAGCCGCTCAGGCCAGGGACTCGCCCGCCGTACGCTCGACATGTGCCTGCTGAAGAGAAAGCGCGGCTTCGACGAAATTTTCGATGATGGAAAGGTCACCGGGGGCAAAATTGGCGAGCATGGCGGATGCATCCTCCGCCATCGGCCGGTAGAATTTGGCGAGTGTCTCTGCGGCCGGCGTTGTCATGGCGACAAGAACCTTGCGCCGGTCCGCGCCGTCGCGCTGGCGTTCGACGAAGCCGCGCTTCTCGAGCCGGTCGATCATGGAGGTCGCGGCGGCGGGCGTGAGACCGGACGCCTGGGCGAGAACGCCGGCGGTCTTGGGACCATCCAGCAAGGCCTTCAGGCAGCGATGTTCGGCGGTGATCAGGCCCAGCTTGTTGCCAATGGCCTCATCGAAAGCCTGCGTTGCATCCTGCCACTGGCCAATCAGCTGCAGGATATGCTGGTGCAGATCGGGGCGATCCTTATTCGGAGAATTTCGTTCATTCATCTAATAATCTCGCGACTGCACTATTCATCCATCTCATGATGGGGTGATTTGAGGGTTGTGGCAAGACAAGTAGCAGGCAATGCCGACGGGATCATGTCGGCAGGAAATAGGTGCCGGCGATCCAGCCGACGAGATCGAACATGGCGAAGACGGCAAAGACCATGTGATAGATGCGCGACCGGATGAAGCAGCCGGCAAGCGCGGCGACAATGACCACGACCTGCTGCGCATCGTAGGCCTGGCCGAGGCTCGCATAATATTCGGTTCCCTTCAGCACAGTGTCGCCAATATCGGCCAGCTTGAGGAGAATGAGCAGGGCATAGAACCAGCGCCTGCGCGAAACGAAGTAGTCGGAATAGCCCTTGTACTCGTTGATCTGGTCGGGAAAGAGCAGCGCGGAGATGGCGGCGAAGAGCGCGGCATAGGTCAGAAGATAGGCATAGATGCCGAAGTTCCAGTGCTCGATATGGCGCAGGTTGAACTCGAACCACCAGAAATGCGGGATCGAGATCAGCACATAGGCGGCCCAGGTCATGTGCACGGCATCCGTCTTGTAACTTGTCGGATGCTGGATAAACCGGGTGAGACCATTGATCATGCGGGCGAGGCTCAACCCCAGGATCATGCCGATGATCACGCGGACATGGATGAAGATTTCAGCGCCGTTGGGGGGAAGCTTGTCCATGTCCGCCTGCCGTTCTGTCTCAAGGTTTCACGCAGGTATATCTGCGCGGCTGAAAGCTAGGAAGGCGGCTTGAGCCGCCATCCACGATTGGTCGCTTCAAGTTCGCCTCGATCAGCCGGTGAGCCGCGGCATGGCGACGATCTTCTTGAACAGCGCCGTCATCGCATCCGAAATACCCTGGGTCGGGCTGACTTCGAAGTAGAGCCCCGGCGAGGCGCAGGCTTTCATCCGCGTTCCGATCTCTGTCTGGAAGGGCGAGATCCAGTCATTGTACCAGCCGTTCGTCGGGAGCGGGAGATAAGTCGTATAGAGGATGGCGACGGTGTATCCCTGCTTCTTCAGGGCATCGCATGCTCGGGTATCGATCGGCTCCTGGCAGCGTGTGCTGCCGGCAAGGGGCTTTGTGCATGTTGTCGGCTTGCTGCTATCGCCAACACCGTCCGAGACCATGAAGAGGATCTTCTGCGGCGTAGCCGGGCTGTTGCCGTCGCCTGCGAAGCCCATCTTAGATCCAAGCTGCGCTATCGCGCTGTCGAAACTCGTGATCTGGTCGTTGTTGTAACCCTGGTAGGGGATCGTCATCAGCTTGACGTTATTCTTTGCGGTCGTTGCCGCCGTTGCAAGATCGGTCGTCGGCGCAACGACTTCGTAGAGCTGCGGGTTTGTTGCATCCTGACCGAACGTGTAAACGCCCATCCGATAAAGGCTTGTATTGTTGCCGCGATCCTGCATTGCGTTTTGAAGCAGCTGTTGCGTCGCTTCGGCGACAACGTCGATGCGGATGGTCGCGTTGACGTTCTTGCTTCTCGCCAGATGGTAGTAGTCGTTGGGATCTTCATTGCTGACGTTGCCATACTGATCGGTGTAGCCGATATGGCA
Source organism: Hyphomicrobiales bacterium (assembly GCA_900467685.1). Taxonomy (GTDB): domain Bacteria; phylum Pseudomonadota; class Alphaproteobacteria; order Rhizobiales; family Rhizobiaceae; genus Ensifer_A. Next base: position 725 of record UBQX01000002.1, on the reverse strand, counting down.
GGCAAAGGCGCATTGGTCCGAAGTGGCGTTGACCATCTTCTGGATGTCCGACGGTGTTGCTGCGACCCCCATGGACGGCGTGTTGTCGAGAAGAAGATAGAAGCTGCGATAGGTTGCCACGTCGTACGTTGCGGTTGCCCGACCGGCGACCTTGACGATGTTACGGCCAAGCACCTGCGACAGATAGGTTGGAACGGACGCCTGATAGGTGACAACCGAAGTGATGGTCTTGCCGGATTTCAAGATGCTGGCGTCGATGGCGTCGATCGTATAACCGGTGACGTTCTGCAACTGGCCGCGGAAGAAGGCTTTTGCGTCCGCCTGGGCAATGGGAATCGTGCCGTCACCTTGCATGGCGAATGCGGCCTGCATTCCGGGCGACGAACCGGCAATGGCGGCGAGTGCTGCGGCGTCGCCCGCTCCCTGCAGCTTCGACTTGACGGTCAGTGCGTTCGTGACATCGACCGCGAGGCCCGCGACGCCGATAATCGGGATCAGCAGCAATGCCGTCATCATCCCGAAATTGCCCGATCGATCGCTCAATAAGCCGCGCAGCATGTTCAACCTCCGCCTGTAGATTGAACTCGTGATAACGCAGAGTGTTTAAGTTCCGTCCAAGAGAATTGGTAAAATTGTTGCTACCGGTGCATTGTGGCCGGAAACGAAACATCCCCTGCCAACGAAACACAGCCCCGTTCGGGGCTGTCAGACTGCTGACAAACCGC
>UBQX01000003.1 GCA_900467685.1 Hyphomicrobiales bacterium | reverse complement strand
GTTTACTTATTGCATAAAAACGCGCGCCCTTCCGGACGCGCGTTCTTCAATCTGATACCGCTGAAAAGATCAGGCCGACTGCTTGGCAGCGATCTTGGCGACATGTGCGCCCTGGAAGCGTGCGCCTTCCAGTTCGATTTCCGAAGGCTGACGCGAGCCGTCGCCATTGGTGATCGTGGAAGCGCCGTAGGGCGAGCCGCCCTTGACCTCTTCCGTGCCCATCTGGCCCTGGAAGGCGTAAGGCAGACCAACAACGACCATGCCGTGGTGCAGGAAGGTCGGGATGAAGCCCATGATGGTGGTTTCCTGGCCGCCGTGCTGCGTAGCGGTCGAGGTGAACATCGAGCCGACCTTGCCGACGAGCTTGCCGTTGAACCACAGGCCGCCCGTCTGGTCCCAGAAATTGCGCATCTGCGAGGCAACCGTGCCGTAACGCGTGCCGGCGCCGACGATGATGGCGTCATATTCGGCCAGTTCGTCAACGGTGGCGATCGGAGCAGCCTGGTCCATCTTGTAGTAAGAGGCCTTGGCAACTTCATCCGGAACCAGTTCCGGAACGCGCTTTACCGTGACTTCAGCGCCGGCAGACTTTGCGCCTTCGGCAACGGCATAAGCCATGGTTTCGATATGGCCATAGGCCGAATAATAGAGAACGAGAACTTTTGCCATTGGAGGATCCTTCCGTGGAACAGCCGTTGATTGCGATGGGCGGACAATAGCCCGTTCCGTTGTTCATTAGAACTGGCACGAACGAAACGCAGTGTTCACCAGAATGCGGTAAAATTTCATTCATGGTTCACATATTGCGCTGCAAAATCCCCTTGCATTGCGGCGTCCGGGACATCATTTTCGGGCTTCACTGTACGCCCGGAGAGACATCTTGACACAGCATAAGATCGTGACCGCCGCCATGCTCGCCATTGGCGACGAACTTCTCTCCGGCCGCACCAAGGACAAGAATATCGGCTATCTCGCCGAAAACCTCACGATCTCGGGCATCGACCTGAAGGAAGTGCGCATCGTTGCAGACGATCAGGATGCGATCGTCGAGGCTGTCAATGCGCTGCGCGCCAAATACGATCTCGTCTTCACCTCCGGCGGCATCGGCCCGACACATGACGATATCACCGCGGATGCGATGTCGGCCGCCTTCGGGGTCCCCTGCCTGCATGATGCGGAGGCCATGCGGCTGCTGGGCGAGATGTACGCGCGGCGCGGCCTCGAGTTCAACGAAGCGCGTCAGCGCATGGCGCGGATGCCACAGGGTGCGCGCCACATTGAAAACGCCGTTTCCACGGCGCCCGGCTTCAGTGTCGAGAATGTCCATGTCATGGCCGGCGTGCCGTCGGTCTTCCAGGCCATGCTCGGCTGGCTGCTGCCGCAATTGCCCACAGGCGTTCCGGTGATGAGCCGCACCGTCGTCTCTCCGTTCGGTGAAGGCGAGATCGGCAAGCCGCTCACCGAGGTGCAGAAGAACCATCCCGACACATCGATCGGCTCCTACCCCAAATTCGACGGAAACGGCTTCTATACCGAGATCGTCGTGAGAGCCCGACAGGAAGCCTTGCTTCAGGCGGCGGTCTCGGATGTCGAAGCCATGCTGGATTCGATCCGAAAGGTCCGCGAAACCGCCTGAACGGAAGCGTGTCCTGAAAGCATCCCTGGCCAGCCCCTCTTGGCATGCCACTTGACCAAGGTCAAAGCGCGCGTACCTTCGACGCGCGAAGGTGCCCATATGGAACCGGCAAGGCGTCTCGCGCGCTTATAGAGAACTTCTATCGCCGGGTGGCAATTTGCTAGAAGATCAGGAGGCACACCATGTCGATCAAAACCATACTTGCCGTTCTCAATTCCCCCGAAGCTGCCGACAGCGTCATCGAGACAGGCGTGGCGCTTGCCACCAGGCATGATGCGCATCTGATCGCCGTTTACGCGGAAGCGCCGGAACAGGTCTTCATCTATGCGCCGATGGAAATTCCGGATCCCGCCGCCATCATGGCCCTGCAGGAAGCCGCCGAACAGCGCGCTGCATCCATCCAGGCGAAGTTCATTGCCATCACCGAGCGTGAGGGCGTTTCGCATGAATGGCGCAAGTTCCGTGGTGCCGGCGGCTACTCGTCCGCCGGCGTGGTAGACAGCGCCCGCAGCGCCGATCTCGTGCTTTGTGCCCAGTTCGATGAAAAGACATCGTCCGCCCAGCGCGCCGATATCGAAGTGCTGATCTTCGAATGCGGTCGCCCTGTAATAATGGTGCCCTATATCCAGACGGCTCCGAAACCGATCGAGCGGGTTCTCATCGCCTGGAACGGATCGCGGGAAGCCGCGCGCGCCGTCTTCGACGCCATGCCCTTCCTGCTTGAGGCCAAGGAAGTCGAGATCTTTTCCGTCGATGCCCGCAACGACATGAACCAGTCGGCCGATTTCGCCGGTTCCGAACTCGGTGTGACGCTGGCCCGTCATGGCATCAAGGTCAACGCGAACAATATCGAATCCGGCGGCAAGCCGATCGGTGCGGTCATCGAGAACCGTGCGTCGGACTTCTCGGCAGACCTGCTCGTCATGGGCGCCTACACCCACTCGCGGATCCGCGAACGCATCTTCGGCGGCGCCACCAAGACGCTGCTCGGCTCGATGACGACGCTGACATTGATGTCGCGCTGATATTTGCCCACAGGACGGGTGGTCGCACCCGTTGCAAACACGCGAATTTTCCGGTTAGAGAAAGTGCCACGCCCCGTTTTCCGGGGCGTGGCATTTTGTTTTGGCCCACCATTGCCCAGCCCTGCCGATTGGAGATTGCTGATGTCCCTGCCCGAAAAAGCCTTTCCCGTCTCCTGGGACCAGTTTCACCGCGATGCCCGCGCGCTCGCCTGGCGGCTGGCCGGCTCGGGCCAGGAGTTCCGCGCCATCGTCTGCATCACCCGCGGCGGCCTCGTGCCGGCGGCCATCATCTCGCGCGAACTCAACATCCGCCTCATCGACACGGTCTGCATCGCCTCCTACCACGACTATGTGAACCAGGGTGACATGAACCTTCTGAAGGGCATCGCCAGCGACCTGCTGACGGAAGACGGCGCCGGCGTTCTGGTGGTCGACGACCTGACGGATACCGGCAAGACCGCGCTGGAAGTTCGCGCCATGCTGCCCAAGGCCCATTTCGCCTGTGTCTACGCCAAGCCGAAGGGCGTGCCGACCATTGACACGTTTGTGACTGAAGTCAGCCAGGACACCTGGATCTACTTCCCCTGGGACATGGGCTTCACCTACCAGGAGCCGATCGCCAAGGGCCACAAGGGCTGACAAACAGGAGCGCGCGGAAGACCATCTTCCGCGCCTTCGCTGCGCCGATTGTCGGATTGTCCCCTTGAAGACGCATCTCCACGTCCGTTGGGTGCATCTCGCGAAATGCCGCTTCTGGAGGCATTTGACTAATCTCTCGGCAATTCCTCCTTATTTTCTTGCAGATCCCCGGCAAAATTCCTAGAAATCTCCTGTGTTGCCGCCGAGCCAAACATGGCCGTCGGCTGCGCTGATCGCATTCGCATCGATCGTCTTTTGGCGCGGCTCCAGAGTTTGTCAGGGAAAAGCGGAATCCGGCTTTCCTGAACAGACACATGCAAACAGCTGACCTGGAGCCGTTGAACGATCCTTTGAGCGGGTGCGGCGCTTCACTGCAGGGTTGAAAACCCGCCAAGGAGACCAAGATGACATTGAAGACTTTGACCGCGACGCTCGTCGCCACACTCGCCTTTGCACCGCTTGCGCATGCCGACATCACCATCGGCCTCATCGCACCGCTGACCGGCCCGGTCGCCGCCTATGGCGAGCAGGTGAAAAACGGCGCTCAGGTCGCCGTGGACGAAATCAACAAGAAGGGCGGCATCCTGGGCGAGAAGGTCGTTCTGAAGTTTGCCGACGATGGCGGCGAGCCCAAGCAGGGCGTCTCTGCGGCCAACCAGCTGGTCGGCGAAGGCGTGCATTTCGTCGTTGGTCCGGTGACGTCGGGCGTCGCCATTCCGGTCTCCGACGTTCTGGCTGACAACGGCATCGTCATGGTGACGCCGACGGCGACCGCGCCGGACCTCACCAAGCGCAATCTGACCAATGTCTTCCGCACCTGCGGCCGCGACGACCAGCAGGCGGAAGTCGCAGCCCAATATGTGCTTTCCAAGTTCAAGGACAAGCGCATCGCCATCGTCAATGACAAGGGCGCCTACGGCAAGGGTCTTGCTGACGCCTTCAAGGCGACGCTGAACAAGGGCGGCGTCAAGGAAGTGCTCGACGAAGCGATCACCCCCGGCGACAAGGACTTCAGTGCGCTGACGACGCGCATCAAGGCCGAAAAGGTCGATGTCATCTATTTCGGCGGCTATCACCCGGAAGGCGGCCTGCTGGTGCGCCAGCTGCATGACCTCTCGATCAATGCCCAGCTGATCGGCGGCGATGGCCTGTCGAACACCGAGTTCTGGTCGATCGGCACCGCCTCGGCTGCCGGCACGCTCTTCACCAACGCCTCCGACGCCACCAAGAGCCCGGACGCCAAGGCAGCGATGGATGCGCTGGCCGCCAAGAATATTCCGGCAGAAGCCTTCACGCTGAACGCCTATGCAGCCGTCGAAGTCCTGAAGGCCGGCATCGAGAAGGCTGGCAAGACGGATGACGCGGAAGCCGTGTCCAAGGCTCTGCATGGCGGCATGGAAGTCTCCACCGCCATCGGCAAGCTCACCTATGGTGAAGCCGGCGACCTCACCTCCAAGAGCTTCTCGCTCTACAAGTGGGAAGACGGCAAGATCGTCGCTGCAGAGTAAGAAACGACGCGACAGGCGTTTTCGGCCGGCACCGCCCTGTCGGAAACGCCCTCTCCGGTCTCATGCCTTTCGGACGCGGAAACCAGCAATCCGCGTCCGTCCGCATTCAGGCACAAAATCTTGTGGTCGATCTACGTAACCGGCCCCTCGCCTCTCGGCGCCTTCGCCCACGCCATCGTCCGCAACGCGAAACATCTGCGATTTGAAATACGAGGCGCGTCAGGTTTGAGCGGCGTCCGAGCCGCCTTCGCAAGTCCTGGCAAAGCCCTGAAATTGCGGCGGTTTCCGCCCTTCCTTGACGTCTTCCAGAGGCTCATCCGCATCAGGCAAGCCCTTATTTTTGTTATCCGCATTTTAATATTCGGAACAGATAAAATTCGCTCATTTTGTGCTCCGCAGCACAAGTTTGCACCCTCGAAATCTCGTAGGTTGCCAGTCCGCGCCTGAAGCAGCCCCCCGCAAATCCCTGTTTTTACTCACCTGTTTCGGTCATCCACAGTTTCCACAGCAATACCCACAACATGTAGGGGTCGTGACACTATGGTGAACAAGGTCTTGACCGAATCGCACGAAACAAAGTCTATTGGTCCTCACGTTGCGGCGGCGGCGGAATCGAAGAGTTCACGAGGTCGGTTCAATCACAAAAAGATGGGCTTTCAGAGAGGCCGAATTGCGGATGATCCGCATCGGTCCGAGGGGGAAAGCCATGTCTTGCGCCAGCCCGCAGCGAACGAAATGGGGTCTGGATTTAAAAAGCTGTTAACACTATATTTAGCGTTTGCAGCCAACCTCACCACAAGATACAGGGTCGGGACCAACGAGTCTCACCCGCTTGACAGGGACTGAGCGACTGGCTGCGCGCCGAACAAGCGCGAAGCCGGAACAGAGAAATTGTGCCTGCGGTTAGGGACGGCAGGCAGCGGTAGAAAAAGGACTGACAAGATGCGCATCGAACGTCGTTTCACCAAGGAAGGCCAGTCGGCTTACGCGGAAATTCCCTTCCGCCAGGCGACCAGCGAAATCCGCAATCCCGACGGCTCGATCGTCTTCCGCGCTGCCGATATCGATGTTCCGGCCCAGTTCTCTCAGGTCGCGACCGACGTTCTGGCGCAGAAGTATTTCCGCAAGGCCGGCGTGCCTGCGCGCCTGAAGAAGGTCGAAGAGAACAATGTTCCTTCGTGGCTGTGGCGCTCCGTGGCTGACGAAAAGGCGCTGAAGGCGCTTCCCGAAGGTGAGCGCTATGGCGCGGAGACCGATGCGCGTCAGGTCTTCGATCGTCTGGCCGGCACCTGGACCTATTGGGGCTGGAAGGGCAAGTATTTCACATCGGAAGAAGATGCGCTCGCCTTCCGCGACGAGCTGGCCTACATGCTCGCCACGCAGCGCGTTGCCCCCAATTCCCCGCAATGGTTCAACACCGGCCTGCATTGGGCCTATGGCATCGACGGCCCCGGCCAAGGCCATTTCTATGTCGACCCCTTCACCGGCAAGCTGACGCAGTCCAAGTCCGCTTACGAACATCCGCAGCCGCATGCCTGCTTCATCCAGTCCGTCGAGGACGATCTGGTCAATGAAGGCGGCATCATGGATCTGTGGGTGCGTGAAGCCCGTCTCTTCAAGTATGGCTCCGGCACCGGCTCCAACTTCTCGAACCTGCGCGGCTCGGGCGAAAAGCTTTCGGGCGGCGGCCGTTCCTCCGGCCTCATGTCCTTCCTGAAGATCGGCGACCGCGCCGCCGGCGCCATCAAGTCGGGCGGCACGACCCGCCGTGCGGCCAAGATGGTCGTGGTCGATATCGACCACCCGGATATCGAGGAATATATCAACTGGAAGGTCAAGGAAGAGCAGAAGGTTGCCGCCCTTGTGACCGGCTCCAAGATCGTCGCCAAGCACCTCAAGGCGATCATGAAGGCCTGCGTCAATTGCGAAGCCGAAAACGGCGCCTGCTTCGACCCCAACGAGAACCCGGCCCTCAAGCGCGAAATCCGCGCCGCCAAGAAGGCTTCCGTTCCGGAAAACTACGTCAAGCGCGTCATCCAGTTCGCCCAGCAGGGCTACAAGGATCTCGAATTCAAGACCTATGACACGGACTGGGATTCGGAAGCTTACCTCACCGTCTCCGGCCAGAACTCCAATAACTCGATCTCGGTCAAGGACGACTTCCTGCGCGCCGTCGAGGCCGATGGCACTTGGAACCTGACCGCCCGCAAGGATGGCAAGGTCGTCAAGACGCTGAAGGCCCGCGAACTCTGGGAACAGGTCTCCTACGCCGCCTGGGCGTCCGCCGATCCGGGCATCCACTTCAACACGACGATGAACGACTGGCACACCTCGCCGGCCGCGGGCTCGATCCGCGCCTCGAATCCGTGCTCGGAATACATGTTCCTCGACGACACGGCCTGCAACCTTGCGTCCCTTAACCTGATGCAGTTCAAGGACGCAGCCACCAAGAAGATCGACATTGCCGCCTACGAGCATGCCGTTCGCCTGTGGACGCTGGTCCTCGAAGTCTCGGTCATGATGGCGCAGTTCCCGTCGCGCCGCATTGCCGAACTCTCCTACGAATACCGCACGCTCGGCCTCGGCTACGCCAATATCGGCGGCCTGCTGATGTCGTCCGGCATTCCCTATGACAGCGCCGAAGGCCGCGCCATCGCAGGGGCACTCACCGCCATCATGACCGGCGTCTCCTATGCGACGTCCGCCGAAATCGCCTCGGAACTCGGCCCCTTCCCGGGCTATGCGCCGAACCGCGACAACATGCTGCGCGTCATCCGCAACCACCGCCGCGCCGCCCACGGCCAGACCACCGGCTATGAAGCGCTCTCGGTCAACCCGGTGGCCCTCATCCACGGCGAATGCCCGGATGCGGACCTGATCTCCCATGCCACTGCCGCCTGGGACAAGGCGCTGGAGCTCGGCGAAAAGCACGGCTACCGCAACGCCCAGGTCTCGGTCATCGCCCCGACCGGCACGATCGGCCTCGTCATGGATTGCGACACGACCGGCATCGAGCCCGACTTCGCGCTCGTCAAGTTCAAGAAGCTCGCCGGCGGCGGCTACTTCAAGATCATCAACGCGGCGGTTCCGGAAGCGCTCCGCACGCTCGGATATTCCGAAAGTCAGATCGCCGAAATCGACGCCTATGCCGTCGGCCATGGCAACCTGAACCAGGCTCCGGGCGTCAACCCTTCGACGCTCCGCGCCAAGGGCTTCACGGACGAGAAGATCGAGGCCGTCAACGGCGCGCTGAAGGCTGCCTTCGACATCAAGTTCGTCTTCAACCAGTGGACGCTCGGCGCCGACTTCCTGAAGATGACGCTGAAGGTCACCGACGACCAGCTCTCCGACATGAGCTTCAACCTGCTCGAGCATATCGGCTTCTCGAAGAAGGACATTGAAGCAGCCAACGTGCACGTTTGCGGCGCGATGACGCTGGAAGGCGCACCGTTCCTTAAAGTGGAGCACCTGCCCGTCTTCGATTGCGCCAACCCCTGCGGCAAGATCGGCAAGCGCTACCTCTCGGTCGAAAGCCACATCCGCATGATGGCGGCGGCCCAGCCCTTCATCTCTGGCGCGATCTCCAAGACGATCAACATGCCGAACGAGGCAACCGTTGAGGATTGCGGCTCGGCCTACATGCTGTCCTGGAAGCTCGGCCTCAAGGCCAACGCGCTGTATCGCGATGGCTCCAAGCTCTCCCAGCCGCTCAACGCCTCGCTGATCGAGGACGAGGGTGACGAGGATGCACTGGAAGACCTGATCCAGCAGCCGCAGGCAGCACAGGCCGTCACGATCACCGAGAAGATCGTCGAGCGCGTCATCGAAAAGGTTGTCCGCGACCGCGAAAAGCTGCCGAACCGCCGCCAGGGCTACACCCAGAAGGCCGTCGTCGGCGGTCACAAGGTCTATCTCCGCACCGGCGAATTCGGCGACGGCCGCCTCGGCGAAATCTTCATCGACATGCACAAGGAAGGCGCTGCCTTCCGCGCCATGATGAACAACTTCGCCATCGCGATCTCGCTCGGCCTGCAATATGGCGTGCCGCTGGAGGAATATGTGGAGGCCTTCACCTTCACCAAGTTCGAGCCGGCCGGCATGGTTCAGGGCAATGACGCGATCAAGTCGGCGACGTCGATCCTCGACTACGTCTTCCGCGAACTGGCCGTCTCCTATCTCGACCGCAACGACCTTGCCCATGTCGACACGTCCGACTTCGGCAACACCGCGCTCGGCAAGGGCATCCAGGAAGGCAAGACCAACCTGATCTCCACGGGCTGGACCCGCGGCCACAAGCCGGTCCTCGTCGCCGGCGGCCACGCGCCCCTCTCCGAGCCGAAGGGTGCCGCAACCGCAGCGCCTGCCACCGCTCGCGCGTCGAACGTCATGGCCTTCTCGGGCTCAGCCGCCCGCAAGATCGAAGCGGTGGCGTCCGAAGACGCCGCCACCAGCTTCAAGCGTGACTACGAAGAACGCGCCGCCGAATTCGCCGAGGAAATCGCCGAAGAGGCGCCGCAGGTCGAAATCACCGCCCTCTTCTCCGACAAGGCCGCAGCGGACGCCGCCGCCGCCAAGTCGGACGCCAAGAAGGTCGAAGCCGACCGCCGCATGAAGTCGATGATGCAGGGGTATACGGGCAACATGTGCTCCGAATGCCAGAACTTCACGATGGTCCGGAATGGGACTTGTGAAAAGTGCGACACGTGTGGTGCGACCAGCGGGTGCAGCTGAGGAGACAATAATGAGGAAAAGGCCGCTAGCGCGGCCTTTTTCTATATATCTAAATAACGTTTTGTGACAAAAATGGTTGACGAAACAACCTAAAGACGTCGCGAAAAATGCTTGAATCCACCGTACGCAATATACTTTTCTTCGACACAATTCTAAAACCACATCACGAAAAAATAGAACATATTCCGCTAGACGGCATTTTGCGTTCGGTGGAAATCGAGAATGGTATCGAACCTTTTGTCAAACTTATTGACAACGATCAGGCGGCCGTTCGATTAAATCAGGTCGAAATCGACCAAGATAAACAAATCGCTACCTTACTCATTAGTTATGCCGATAAGCGCGGAGCAGATCCCGTTTTCGCCGATCTGCAAAAGGGAACCCTTCGGGCAGAAACGAAGCTTGAAGGCGAAGGCGTAGCAATTTCAGCTCACCTCATATTTAGCCTGAAACGGGAATTTCCCAGCGGACTCTATGCTGCCCTGCTCGAAGATGTACCGGGAGTAGGACGGACGTTGCTAGACCCCTTCCTGAGAAGTGTATTTAAAAATGCGAGTTCATACACGTTTGAGAATGAAAACAAAAAACAACAAAAAACTTGGCCAGTTCCCACGCTCATCATCAAACAAAGTGAACAATTAATTAAGTCACTTAAGTCTGGCGGCTACCTCACCGAGGTCGAAGTGACCAAATACAATTCAGCGAGTGGATTTGATACGATCGAAAACTTGGAAGAAAAGAAAACAACGACGACTATAAAGATAGAAGGCCGGCCCACCGGGGAGAAGGCGAAAGATATCTTGAACAAACTAAAAATCGTGGCAAACTCGAAAGGCTATTTCGATATGCGCGTAAAATGGATCAATTCCAACAAAGAGCGAAAGACCGTGTCCCTTGGAACTGCGAGAGCGGACGCTGGCGATGCGCTTTATGGAAGGGTAGAACGCGTTACGCTTGACACCGCCGTGCCACAATGCACGAGCATTATTAACAGAGAAATTCAAGCTAAGATGATGAGTCTTTTGAAATGAACAGGCTCACTGGGCCACTTCTCTATCTACGAGTTTGGCACCGAACAAAGTTCATAATTGATATCCTGATTCCTGCATCGCTTGCGGCGTTGGTTTTTTGTGTTCGAATATTTTTCTATGATTCCACAGGCCTACTAAAATCTGATGGGCTGTTAAATCTAATTATTCCGCTGCTCGGAGCCCTAGCCGGGTTCTATATCGCTGCTCTCACAGCGGTTTCCGCGTTTCCAATAACCTCTTTGGATAACAAAATGCCCGGCGATCTCATTCGTGTATTGGGCACTGACAACCGCGAAAATCCAACAAGGCGTCAATTTCTGTCGCTTCAGTTTGGATACTTATCTTTTATGAGTATATCCCTATTTTCAATATCTGTATTTTCTGTTTACATGCGCCCAACCCTCGAATTTATAAAAGGACTTAATTTAAACAAATTCGAGGTTGGAGTTGTATCCTCTTGGATCGCGCTATTTATTCTATTATTTTGTATAATAAATCTCATTTCGGTCACGCTTTTCTCAATATACTATTTGTCAGATAGAATTCATCAATACGAGCCAAAACTTCAGGGGGGCCCTGACGAGCAGGGGCCAAAAGTTAGCAACCCTTGACAACATCAAACCTGACGAAGCAAAGCGTCAGCCATAACCTCCCACGCGACGTCTTCAATGACGCTTATCATCCCCGTCCGAAAGGCGACGCCAATTGAACGGCGGGAATACGAACATGCACGATGGTAAAGCCGCTGAAACCGACTGGACTACCCTCGACGCCATTACGGACGCTGAGGCGGTCGCGAATGCGCTCGCCGATGCCGACAATCCGCCCGCCAGCGCCGAGCAGCTGGCGCCCTCGCGGCGGATGCCGCAGGTCCGTGTCATCCGACGTGCGCTGGGCCTGACGCAGGAAGAGTTTGCCGCCCGCTACAATATCCCGCTCGGCACCCTGCGCGACTGGGAACAGGGCCGCACCGAACCCGACCAGCCTGCCCGCGCCTATCTCAGGGTCATCGCCACCGATCCGGCGGGCACTGCCCGCGCATTGGCGGCCGGCATGGCTTGAGGCATTCCGGGAGCCACCCTCTCCTCCGTCATACCGGCCTTGAGCCGGTATCCAGCCAGCCCGCGTCTGCGGGCTGAGAAGACCCTCAACACGCATCGCGGCAAAGAACGAGTCTCCCGCGCGATGGACATCGCGCGCTGGATGCCGGATCAAGTCCGGCATGACGGAGTTCGTGGGATCTGCTGCGAAAAAATTTCATCCCTCAATTTCCCCGTTATCGCATCTCCCCTTATCCTAAACCCCTCCCGTCATCGGATGGGCCCGCGACGACGGGCTCAGGCGGGAGGAGAGCTTGGTGGCAATCTTCGTAACGTGCGGAGGATGTCATCAGGGGGCGCGGGCGGCATTGAGGCAAAAAACTCGATGAAACGTTTCCCCCGATGGGCTGCGAATAGCTCGGCGGCCTGGCTACGCCAGAGAACCCGTCTGCCTCCGCAGGCGGTTTAGCGAGGCGGCCCGCGCTTGGGGAATGGAGTCGGATGAGGCTCCCCTCGGTAATCTCGACGGGTCGCGCTGGCGCTCCGCCGTATTTTTAAAACTCAATCAGGGCGGCGCGTCAGCGTGGCTCTCCGGAAGTTTGCGCCCAGAAACAAGGGCAAGAGCGATAGGACCGGAGGAGAACTCGGGAGAGGTTTTTCCCGAGGGTTTTGGTGTGGCACGCCGTCACTCTCCCCCCTTGAGGGGGAGATGTCAGCGAAGCTGACAGAGAGGGGGGCCACAGGGGAAAACGCTCAACGAGGACTGAATATGACGCACCATACCCCCCTCTGCCCTGCCGGGCATCTCCCCCTCAAGGGGGGAGAATGGAGGAGGCGCGCTCGCCGGGCATCCTCACCGACAAGCGTGAGGAAGAAGCGTCTCGCTCAGAACTCTTCCCAGCCCTCGGCAGCAGCCGGCGCGGCAGAGGAGCCCGCACGGACGACACGAACAGGAGCCGCATCAGCGCGGGGTGCGGCAGAGCGGGCGGGTGCCGCCATCGCAGCAGCCGTCTGGCGCAGCATGGCGGTGGGCGTGGCGGAAACCGGGATATCGCCGAAGGAGAATTTGGAGATGAGCGAGCGGAGCGTTTGGGCCTCGTGGGCAAGGGCTGCCGAAGCGGCGGTGGATTCCTCCACCATCGCGGCGTTCTGCTGCGTCGTCTGGTCCATCTGGTTGACGGCGCTGTTGACTTCGCCCAGGCCCGTCGACTGTTCCTTGGCCGACATGGCAATGGCTTCCATATGGCCGTTGATCTCGACGATGAAGCCGCCGATCTCGTTCAGCGCCGTGCCGGTCTCGCGCACGAGCTTGACGCCGGCGTTCACTTCCGTGGCCGAATTCTTGATCAGCGTCTTGATTTCCTTGGCCGCATTGGCGGAACGCCCGGCCAGCTCGCGCACTTCCATGGCAACAACCGCGAAGCCCTTGCCGGCTTCCCCGGCGCGCGCGGCCTCGACACCGGCGTTGAGCGCCAGAAGGTTCGTCTGGAAGGCGATCTCGTCGATGACGCCGATGATGTTGGAAATCTGCCTGGAGGACTCCTCGATGCGGCGCATCGCTTCCTCGGCATCCGCCACGACCTTGCTCGAGGTCAGCGCCGACTGGTTGGCGCGTCCGGCAACCGTGCGGGCATCCTCGGTGCGGCGGGCGGAATTGCCGACATTGACGGTGATCTCGTCCAGCGCTGCGGCAGTCTCTTCCAGCGAGGCGGCCTGTTGCTCGGTGCGGCGCGACAGGTCGTTGGCGCCGGAGGCAATCTCGTGGCTGCCGCTTTCAACCGCGCCAACGGCGTTGGAAATCTCGGCCAGCGTCTCGGACAGCTGGCGGACAGACGTGTTGAAGTCATGACGCAGCTGTTCGAAATCAGGCGCAAAGGCCTCCTCGATCTGGAAGCCGAGGTCGCCATTGGCAAGCCGCTGCAAGGCGGTCGCCAGTCCCGAGGTCGCAATGCGCAGCCGCTCGGCGGCGTTGGCTTCGGCCTGCCGCTCGGCCTCCAGCCGTTCAGCCTCGGCGCGCCGGCGGGCCTCTTCAGCCTCGCGCCCCAATTCCTTGTTGGTAATCGCCGCCTGGCGGAAGACTTCGACGGCACCGGCCATCGCGCCGATCTCATCGCCGCGACCGGCGAAGGGAATGGTGGAGGCCGTGTCGCCCGCTGCCAGATCACGCATCGACTTGGTGATGCGGCCAATCGGCAGCGCGATGCCGCGCACCACGAAGACGCCGGCGGCAAGCGCCACGGCGGCGGCAAAGCCCGCAAGCAGTTCGGCGATCAGGATCATGCGGGCGGTGGCCGCACCCGCCTCCGCGCCGCTCTGCTCGGCAGCCTTCTGGCCGGAAGCCACGATATCGCCGGTGATCCTCGACAGCGTGTTGCCGATGCCGCTCATCGAACCGAGATACATGCGGGCATTCTGGTCCTTGCCCTGCGTCGAATAAAAGAGCAGCGTCTTGCCCATCTTGTTATAGGCCGTCAGCTGCTTGTCGAGTTCCGCCACCGCAGCCTTGTCGCCGCCCTCGCCGAGGAATTCGGAATAGGCCTTCAGCGTCGCGGTCAGCTTGTCGTTGATTGCCGCAATCGTCTTCTCGACCTCCGCCTTGGCCGGCTTGTCGGCGGCCAGCAGATGCTGGCCATAGGCCTCACGCAGCTTCACCGCCGCCAGATCGATATCCTTCGACATGGACAACCCGGACATGGACGTCGTCGCCAGCAGTTCGAAACGCTGGTCCATGCTCTTCATGGACATGACGGCGCCCGTCGCGATGACGCCCGAAACAATCGCAAGGCTCCCGATCGCGGCAATGAGGCCGGTCCGGATGCTCGGACGATGGACGGACAGTTTCAGGCGGTTCATGGAGCCTCCGAATGCACTTGAGACAAAATTCGGTCAAATTCGTCTCAAATGGTTACAGTGAAGGCGTTAAGACTGTCTTTCACAACAGGCTAAACTATTCGTAAGCGAATGCGTACGAAACCGTCACCACATGCTGGAACGCGCACGTGCCGGCCATTCCTTGTCATAGGCGGCGCCGTCGAAACCGGCCTTGATCGTCTGCATCATGTCGCCAATCGAGGGCAGCGACTTCGGATCGCGGTGCTTCTCCGGGTTCCAAAGCTCGGCCCGCATCAGCGCCCTGGCGCATTGCGGATAGACTTCCTCGATCGAGATCACCACGACCGAACGCGGATGGCGCCCGTCCATGGTGAAGCGTGTCGTGACGTCCTCATCGACCGTGACAATCGCCTTGCCGTTGACCCGCATCGCATTGTTGGAGCCGGGAATGAGGAACATCAGCGCGATGCGCGGGTCCCGCACGATATTCGCCAGCGAATCGATGCGGTTGTTGCCGCGCCAGTCCGGCAGCATCAGCGTCCGCTCGTCCTCGATGTGGATGACCGTGCCGGCATCGCCGCGGGGCGAGCAATCAAGGCCTTCCGGACCCACCGTCGACAGCGCCACGAAGGGCGAAGCCTCGAGCATCCGCCGATATTCCGGCGTCAGGAACGGCGTCACCTTGATCAGCGACGCCTCGCCCGGCTCACCGTAAAGCGCCTGAAGTTCAGCAACCGATGTCACCGCCCGCATGTCATACCTCCTCTCAGAAAAGAAGCGGACGCTAACACAGCCGCTGCCGCTCAATATGAATTATGCATGACAAAAGCCCCGCTCACCCGAGAAATTTCGTGATGGCTTCGATCGCTTCCGGTGAATTGACGATGCGGCGGTGTCCAAGACCGTCGAGCCAGGTGAGCGTGACGTTCGGCCCCGCCTCGGCATAGGCGCGGGCAGCATCGGCGCCCACTTCCTTGTCCTCCTGCGCATGCAGGACCAGGGTCGGAACACCACTTGCCGCGAGATATCCCGGCGCGAAGGACGCTTCGGCGGGACGCCCGGTCGCCCGTTCCAGCTCTGCGGTCAGCGCCGTGGCGACGCGGTCATGCAGGCCGAGCCCCCTAGAGAAATAGCGCAGCACACGCCGGACATCGGCCGGGGCGGCAATGAGGACAATGCGCGGCGGCGAAAGCGGCTTGCCATCGAGCGCGCCGTGCGCCGCCAGCACCGTCATGAACCCGCCGAAGGAATGGCCGATCATGGCATCAAAGGCTCCGCAGCGATGCCAGACGGAAGCCAGTGTCGCAATGGCGATCCCGGCATGCAGCGACGTTCCGGGGCTGCTGCCATGGCCGGGCAGATCGACGGCATAGACCGCGAAGCCCGCCTCCCTAAGCCCGGTGACAAGCCCCTGTGTCAGCGCAATACGGGAGCCCCAGCCATGCGTGAACATGACACGCCGGCCATTGCCAGGCCCGACGGGCGGAAACACATGCACCGCCACAGGTCGCCCGGCAACTTCCACCGTCTCGCGCCGGGCCTCGGCCATGCGCGGCGCCGATTCGGCAAACAGCGCCCGTTCCTTGTCCGTCTGCGGCTCCGGGTTGCGGGTGCGCGCAAACATCGAGAAGGCCAGTCGTCCGGCGGCGCGCGGCGACACCAGCCCGACGAGATTGATCCCCCGCCCCATCATCTTCAGCCTGCCCGCATCCATGTCTCTCTCCATTGGAATTTTGTTCAACCTTGTACATTGTTGTCATGCATTGCACAAGATTGAACAAAATGCGCCGGGCATGGTGACGAAAACGGTTGAGAATGCGATGATATGCCATTGAGAACAGACAAGGGCATTCATGAACGAGACGCGCCAATTTCCGTGGGACCATCCCCGTTTCAAGAGCTGGATTGCCGTCGCCCGCGCCTGTCAGGTCATGAACCAGGCGCTGGGCCGCGAGATAGCGAGCCTCGACATCAAGCCGCCGCATCTGGACATCCTCGTCAATCTCTACCGCTTCGAGGGGCTGACGCAGCAGGATCTCGCCCGCAAGCTGCTGGTGGGCCGGTCGAACATGTCGATGCTGCTGCCGCAAATGGAAAAGCGCGGCCTGATTTCACGCCAGGGCGACGAGAACGACCGCCGCGTGCTCAGGCTCTATCTGACAGAGGACGGCCGGGCGCTGACCGAAAAGGCCATGCAGATCCAGATCAAGGTGATCGACGGCATGATGGAGAGCTCCACGCTGGAGGAATGCATGTCGGTCGCCGATGTCATGGAGCGGATGACCGCCACGGTTCTGCGGCGCGACGGTCGCTGATCCCGGACATTACTCCGCCGGCGGCGTGAACAGCGTCTTCACGCCATGCGGCTTGCTCATCAGATATTGCGACGGCGCATCCACCGTTTCGCCGAAATGGGCTGCCGCGTGCCAAGGCCAGCGCGGATTGTAGAGCATGCCGCGGGCAAGCGCGATCAGGTCCGCGTCACCGGCCTTGAGGATTTCCTCGGCCTGCTCGAACTCGGTGATCAATCCGACCGCAACGACCGGGATCTTGACCGCCTGCTTGACGGCGCGGGCAAATGGCACCTGGTATCCCGGACCGATGCTCATCTTGGCGTCGGAGACCAGACCGCCGCTGGAAACGTGAATGGCATCGGCACCGCGTGCTTCCAACGCCTTGGCAAAGGCCACGGTCGATTCCGCGTCCCAGCCGCCCTCCTTCCAGTCCGTGCCCGAAACACGGACCGTCAGCGGCTTGCTCGTCGGCCATACAGCGCGCACGGCCTCAAAAACCTCGAGCGGGAAACGCATGCGGTTCTCAAGGCTGCCGCCATACTCGTCCGTCCGCAGGTTCGACAGCGGCGACAGGAACTCGTGGAGCAGATAGCCATGCGCTGCGTGGATCTGCACAGCATCGATGCCAAGCCGATCGGCCCGCCTGGCCGCATCCGCAAAGGCATCGCGAATCCGCTTCAGCCCCGCATGATCGAGAGCCGCGGGTGCATCGTAAGCCTCGCGAAACGCTACTGCGCTAGGAGCAACTGTCTTCCAGCCGTTTGGTGCGTCGGGCGCAATCTGGTGCCCACCTTTCCACGGAACCTCGGAAGACGCCTTGCGTCCCGCATGCGCCAGCTGGATGGCAATTGGCATTGCAGACCACTTGCGAATGCCATTCAGCACCCGTTGCATGGCCTTTTCGCAGTCGTCGGAATAGAGGCCGACGTCGCCATAGGTGATCCTCCCCTCAGGGGTGACGGCAGTTGCCTCGATGGTCAGCACGGCAGCACCCGAGAGCGCCAGTTGCCCCAAATGGATCAGGTGCCAGTCGGTCATTTGGCCGTTTTCGGCCGAATATTGGCACATCGGCGCGATGACGATCCGATTCCTCAGCTCAAGCGGACCAACCTTCAGCGGCGAAAACAGCGTCGTGGAAGCCATGGATAACTCCGGGATTGCGGGAGGAAATCAGAGGAAGACCAAGCCTATGTGTGTGCACGCCCCAGGCGCTGCAAGACCGCGAAGGCTTGAATCTGCGGCCTCAGAGCAGGCCGAGTGCAGAAAGCTCACGCTTCATGTGTTCGGGCATCTCGTCCAGCCCCGTGCCCGCGCTTCCGAGATCCTTGGGCGCGTCCTTGGCCTCCAGATACCGCCAGCCCTGGAACGGACGCTTGGGCTGCATGACGGTCTCGACGACTTCCGGACCGAGGACGAGCTCGGCGCGGGTGATCCCGTCGCCACCGACGACCTCGCGAATATCGAGGATCGGCTGACGCGCCTTCACCTGTCCCTTGATCACCCAATAAAGCGAGCCGCCATCAATGATCTCGTCGCGACGCTTGGGAAACATGCGGGTCACATGGCTGGAATGGGGTTCCATCCCGGCGGCAATCGCCAGAAGCGACCGCTCGGTCACCCATTCGCGCAGATCGTCAATCGAATCCGCGCCGACGCAAAGCTTTATGATGTGAAGTGTCATGGGCGCCTTTGAACGCCTTTCGGGCCATTACGTCAAGACCGGAAATAGGAGGCGAAATCAGCACTCGACGACGTTGACGGCAAGGCCGCCAGTCGACGTTTCCTTGTACTTCTCGCTCATGTCGTTGCCTGTCTGGCGCATCGTCTCGATACAGGCATCGAGCGGCACGAAATGCTGCCCGTCGCCCTTGACGGCAAGCGATGCCGCCGTGACCGCCTTGACGGCACCCAGCGCATTGCGCTCGATGCAGGGCACCTGCACGAGGCCACCGACCGGGTCGCACGTCATGCCGAGATGATGCTCCAGCGCGATTTCGGCTGCGTTCTCTATCTGCTCGGGCGAACCGCCCATGACGGCGGCCATGCCGGCGGCGGCCATTGCGGCGGCCGAACCGACCTCGCCCTGACAGCCGACTTCCGCGCCGGAAATCGAGGCATTGTGCTTGATGATGCCGCCGACGGCCGCAGCCGTGAGGAGGAAGTCGTGAATGCCGTCGCGATCGGCATCGGCGTGGAACTGCTTGTAATAGCGCACCGTAGCCGGGATCACGCCCGCAGCCCCGTTGGTGGGCGCGGTGACGACGCGGCCGCCCGCCGCATTCTCCTCGTTGACCGCCATCGCGTAGACGCTGAGCCAGTCATTGGCGAAAAGCGGATTGGGGCGGTTGGAACGCCATTCCTCGTGCAGTTTGTCGTGGATGCCGCGCGCACGGCGGCGCACCTTGAGCCCGCCGGGCATGATGCCCTCGCCGCGCAAGCCACGCTCGATACAGGAATCCATGGCCTGCCAGATGGCATCAAGGCCTTCATCGAGCGCCGAACGGCTCATGACGGCCTCTTCGTTCGCCCGCTTCATCTGCGCGATCGTCAGGCCGGATCGTGCCGCCATTTCAAGCATTTGCTTGGCGGAGGCAAAAGGAAACGGCACGTTGGCGGCAGGCTTCTTGTCCTTCTCCCGACGCATTGTCTCGAGCTCGGTGTCCGTGACGACGAAGCCGCCGCCAATCGAGTAGTAGACCTGCGTGAGCAGCAGTCGCCCGTCATGATCGAACGCGGAAATCCGCATGCCATTGGCGTGACCGGAGAGCGGCTGCTTCTTGTCGAAGACCAGATCTTCGGCCGGATTGAAATGATAGGTCGGATGGCCGGGCGGCGTCACGCTGCGGTTCTTTTCGACCGTCTCGATGATCGCATCCATATGGTCCGGATCGACCTTGTTCGGCAGTTCGCCGGCGAGACCCAGGATGACCGCCCTGCCCGTTCCATGTCCGATGCCGGTATGGGCAAGCGATCCATGCAGGCTGACCTTGAGCGAGGAGACATGGGCGCCCTGCGGGCGCGGCCAGTCGTCGGAAAGGATAAGCTCCAGGAACCGGGCTGCAGCCGACATCGGCCCCATCGTATGCGAGCTGGACGGACCGATGCCGATCTTGAAGACGTCGAAGACGGAAAGAAACATGGAATACGCCCGGCTGCTTGAGATTCAATCCTCTTATCTTATCCGCCAAAGAGGCGTTCGTAAGCCACCCATCGGCATGCGATGACGATTTCGCGACACGCACTCCCGCCGCAGACCGATGTGGGAGGCGTGGAGAGAACCTCCGTTGTCCACAGCCCCCGCGCTTCCGCCGGAGCCGAAATCGTGGCAGAAAACGGCATGACCTCACTCGACTATTTCGCGCTTAGCATCTTCCTCATTCTCTGGTGGGGCTTTTCCTGGCTCACCAGCGGGCGGCCGAAGATTGCGCGCCCGGCGTTGACCCATCTGGTCAACAATTACCGGCGCGCATGGCTGCGGAATTCGTTGACGCGCGACCTGAAGATGATCGACACCCAGATCATGGCCGGCTTGCAGAACGGCACGGCCTTCTTCGCCTCGGCCTCCATGTTTGCCCTCGGCAGCTGCTTCCCGCTTCTCGGCGCCTCGGACAGCGTCGGCTCGATCTACGCCACCTTGCCAGAATTCTTCAGGACCGGACAAGAAGGCTTCGAGTTCAAGGTGGTCGGTCTCGCCGCCATCTTCGCCTATTCCTTCTTCAAATTCGGCTGGGCCTATCGGCTTTTCAACTATTGCACGATCCTCTTCGGCTCATTGCCGATGCCGAAACACACCCATGATGAAGCGAATGCCACGGAGCGCACGGTCGAGCGCGTGATCGAACTGAATATCCTGGCGGGCAAGCATTTCAATGCCGGTCTGCGCGGCATCTTCCTGTCGATCGGCTATATCGGCTGGTTCCTAGCCCGTTGCTCCTCATAGCGCTGACGGTCTTCGTCATCGGCGTGCTCGTGCGCCGGCAGTTTTTCTCCGAGGCACGCGCCGCTTTGTTGTGAACCTGCCGCAAAAAAGGCGGGTCTGCGGGCCATGCGACATCGACCTTGAGGCAGATGCCCGAAACAGATGCCCGAACAGATGAAAGCAAGTTGATGAACCAGGAAAACACGGTCGAGCAATCCATCGGTCGGCTTCACTGGATGGATGCGCTGCGCGGCGTGGCTCTCATCACCATGGCCACCTACCATCTGACCTGGGATCTGGAATTCTTCCACTATCTGGCGCGCGGCACAGCCAGCAGCCTGCCGCTGAAGATCTATGCGCGGTCGATTGCTTCGAGCTTCCTGTTCCTCGCCGGCTTCAGCCTCTATCTTGCGCATGGCCGCGGCATTCGCTGGCCTTCCTTCTGGAAGCGCCTTGCCAAGATCGCGGTGGCAGCGCTCGTGGTCACGGTCGCCACGTTCTTCGCCATGCGCGACGAATTCATCTATTTCGGCATCCTGCACAATATCGCCGCGGCAAGCCTTATCGGCCTTCTTTTCCTGCGCGCACCGCCGCTGGTGAACCTGGCGGTCGCCGCCGCCGCCATCGCCGCACCCATCTGGCTGCATAGCGAAATGTTCAACGTGCCGGCGCTCTATTGGGTGGGCTTGTCGGAAAGCGTGCGCCGGTCGAACGACTACGTACCGATTCTCCCGTGGCTGGGTCCATTCCTGATAGGCATCAGCGCCGCACAACTATTGATAAAGTATCGACTCATCGGAGTCCTGGCCGGGGACAGGGCCCAAAAATTCCACCTCTTTTCGTGGTTATCCACAGTTGGCCGCCACAGTCTTGCCTTCTACCTGCTGCACCAACCGATCTTGATCGCTATAGTCTGGTGCATCGCACAAGTGTTCCCGGCAGCCAGCCCCGATCCAGCTTTGTCCTATATGCAGAGTTGTAAGGCGGCCTGTGCAGCACAACAGTCCGAGTCCTTTTGTAGTTCGTTCTGCGGCTGCACTCTGACTGAGCTGAAAAGCCAGAACCTGTTCGACGTACTGGAACGAGGCGAACTCGACGTCAACAATGATGCGCGTGTACTTGGCATGAGCCGCCAGTGCACAAGGACTGCGCAGGGACAGGAATAGGCAACAGGATCATGAACGAGTTTCGGTCACGCCCCTTGAATTTTCCATGGCCTCCGCTGTTTTACATCGCCGCCTGCGTGATCGGCTTTGCAATCGAGGCGCGCATGCCCTCGCCGCCCGGCTTTCACCTGACGATGCTCGCACCGATCTCCGGCTGGGCCTTCATCACCATGGCCGTCAGCCTCGACATCTGGGCCATGAAGACGCTGGCCGATCGCGACACGGCAGTCATGCCGATGAAATGCGCGAGCCGCCTTGTCACCTGCGGCCCCTATCGCTTCACCCGCAACCCGACCTATCTTGCCTATACGCTGCTGCTGATCGGCATCGGCCTGGTTGCAGGCAGCGCCTGGGTGATGATCGGCGGCGTGGTGGCCGCAGCGATGACAACCTATCTCGCCATTCGCCCGGAAGAGTTCCATCTTCTGTCGCGTTTCGGCTTCGAGTTCGAACGATATTGCCACGGCACGCGACGCTGGCTCTGAGTAGAATTATTTCGATAATCAAAATAAAAGGCCGCCGGATGATCCATCCAGCGGCCTTTCTTCAATCCGATTTGGCGGTGAGGCCAATCAGCTTCCCACGCCGATTTCCGCCAGACGCGTCAGCGCGAGTTCCTCGATGATTTCCAGCTCGGCAATCGTGTCATCGATGTCCTTGCGCTTCTGATTGAGTTCGATGCGCTTTTCGGTCACGCGCTTCAACATCAGGTTCAGCTGGCCCAGCTCTCCCGGCGGCTCGCGATAGGCGAGAATGATCTCGCGGATCTCCGCGATGGTAAAGCCGATCCTGCGCCCGCGCAGGATGTTCTGGATGATGTGACGGTCGGAGTGTCGAAACAGACGGGTGCGGCCCCGGCGCTCGGGGTGAACCAGCCCTTCGTCTTCGTAAAAGCGCAGCGTCCGGGTCGAAATCCCGAACTCCCGCGTCAATTCGGTGATGGTATAGAGCTTTTCCACGTCGGTCTTTCCAATCAATGATGACGATCATTCTATTGACCTTAACGTAAAAGTCAATGCGCGGTTCGATCCAGTTGGTAAGTCCTCCATAACATGATTCACGGGTTCAGAGCACGCCATACCACCACGACGCCAGGCCGAGGAACGCGAAGAAGCCGGTGACGTCCGTTACCGTCGTCACGAAGACGGCCGAGGCGACGGCGGGATCGACGCCAACGCGGTCGAGCAGCAGCGGAATGAGGATGCCGCCGAGTGCGGCCGCGAGCATGTTGATCAGCATCGCCGTGGCGATAATGCCGCCGATGCTGACATCGTGGAACCACAGCCCGGCCACCACGCCGATCAGCACGCCGAAAATCACGCCGTTGAGGATGCCGACCCCCGCTTCGCGGCCGATGATGCGCGCGGCGTTGTAGATGTCGAGATCCTTGGTGGCGAGCGCCCGCACCGTCACCGTCATGGTCTGCGACGCGGCGTTGCCGCCCATGCCGGCCACGATCGGCATCAGCACGGCAAGCGCCACCACCTTCTCGATCACGCCATCGAAGAGCGCAATGACGGAGGCCGCCAAGATCGCCGTCAGCAGATTGACGAGCAGCCACGGCACACGCGAGCGCGAGGTGTTGAAGACCGTATCGGACAGCTCTTCGTCACCGACGCCGCCGAGGCGCATGAGGTCTTCCTCCGCCTCTTCCTGGATCACGTCGACAACGTCGTCGATGGTGAGCACGCCGACGAGGCGGCCGTTCTCGTCCACCACGGCCGCGGAGAGAAGGTCATACTGTTCGAAGAGCTGGGCCGCCTCTTCCTGGTCCATCTCGGCCGGAACAGGATGGTTGGTCTCGCGCATGATGTCGTCGATCTTCAGATCCCGCGTCGAGCGGAGAATCCGGTCGAGATCGACTGCGCCGAGCAGCTTGAAGGTCGGATCGATGACGAAGATCTGTGAGAAGCTCTCCGGCAGGTCGCGCTCGTCGCGCAGATAGTCGATGGTCTGGCCGACGGTCCAGAAGGGTGGCACGGCGACGAATTCCGTCTGCATGCGCCGGCCGGCAGAGCTTTCCGGATAGTCGAGCGCCCGGCGCAGGCGCACCCGCTCGGTGAACGGCAGCTGCGCGAGGATTTCCTCGCGGTCTTCCTTGTCGAGATCTTCCAGAATGTAGACGGCGTCGTCCGAATTCATCTCGCCGATGGCGGCCGCCACCTGCTCATTCGGCATCTGCTCGACGATTTCCAGACGGATCGCCTCATCGACCTCGGTCAGAGCCGTGAAGTCGAAGGCATCGCCTGCAAGCCGCACCAGCGCGTGGCGCTGCTCGGCCTCGAGCGATTCCAGCAGGTCACCGAGTTCGGACTCGTGCAGTCGCGCGACATTGTGGCGAAGGAACTCGACGTCTTCCGCCTCCAGCGCCTCGCCGATCAGCGCCAGATAATCCTGCCGGACAAGACCGTCCTCGTCATAGATGTCGACGGCATCCTGCGCCTCGCTGACATGAGACAGGCGTTCGCGTTCCAGTTCGCCGGTTTCAGCCATCGGCGTCTCCTGTTCAAAGAGATGAATTGTTCGGGTTCGCGCCGCCATCGAGCGAGCCTCCCCGTGCTAGCGGAAAATGGCTTCCGCGTCCACCGACGTAACGGCAGGCAGCCTTGGAAAACTGCAGCAAAGCCCTGTTTTTCCGGCAGGATCGACGCTCCGCGCCGGGGAGAAGCGAACTTTACGTTTCTTTACAAACGCCAAGAACAGCCGAAACGTTCTTGCCCCATGATCACTCTCATCGAAACACAAGCCGAAGAGGCGACGGAGACACTCATGGAACCGAATGAAAACATGCAAGAGACCGCGCAGAAGACCGGACTCAACTGGAAGCGCCGCTCGACCATCGCAGGGCTTGCCATCGTCGCCGTCACGGCCGCCGGCATCGGCGCCTTCGCCATCGCCAAGGACGGTCCCGGCATGGGAATGCCCGGAATGGAAATGGCCGGCATGGGCGGCCATCACGGCGGCATGATGGAGCGCGTCAAGGGCGGCTTCATGGAACACCGCATGACCAAGGCTCTGGACAGCGTCGACGCGACCGACGAGCAGAAGCAGAAGATCAAGGCGATCTTCGAGAAGGCCCGCGACGATATGAAAGCCACTCGCGGCGAGCCCGGCCAGATGCGCGATCAGATGAAGGCGCTCCTGGAAAAGCCCACGATCGACCGCGATGCCGTCGAAGCCATGCGCAAGGCCCGCGTCCAGAAGATGGACGATGCCTCGAAGATCATGACCACCGCCATGCTCGACGCGGCCGAGGTTCTGACGCCGGACCAGCGCGCCAAGCTTGCCAAGGAATTTGAATCGCACGGTCACCGCCCGCGCTGGTGATGCTATAACGGCCCGGGGGAATCCCCGGGCTTTCAGGAAGGACATCACGGCATGACGGCGGACATACTCATCATCGACGATGATACGAGGCTCACCGCCATGCTGGAAGACTACCTTCGCAAGCAAGGATTTGCCACGCGCGCCAGCGCGACCGGCAAAGACGGCCTGGCGGAAATCGCCCGCACTCCGCCGGCCGTCGTCATTCTCGACCTCATGCTGCCCGACCTCGACGGCTTTGAGGTCTGTCGGAAGGTCCGCGCCACCTCGGACCTTCCGATCCTCATGCTGACCGCCAAGGGCGAAGAGACCGACCGCATTGTCGGCCTTGAACTCGGCGCCGACGACTACCTCCCCAAGCCCTTCTCGCCACGCGAACTGCTCGCACGCCTGCGCGCCATCCTGCGCCGCAGCCAGGGCACGATGAACCCCGCGCGCGACGCCGATATTCTCACCTTCGGCACGCTCGAGATCGACCGGGGCGCCCGCCAGATCCGCGTCGATGGCGAGGAACGCCAGATCACCGGCTATCAATATGATCTCCTTGTGGCGCTGGCTGAAAATGCCGGCCGGGTGCTCTCCCGCGACCAGCTGATGGACATGGTCAAGGGCGAAGAACTGGAAGCCTTCGACCGCTCCATCGATGTCCACATCTCGCGCATCCGCGCCGCCATCGAAACCGACCCCAAGCACCCGCGCCGCATCATCACCGTGCGCGGCGCCGGCTATCTCTTCGCCCGCCACCAGACGCCGGCAGGTGGCGCATGAACTTCATCCGCCGCTCCCTCTTCCTGCAATTCTACGCCACGATCCTGATGGGCCTCGCGCTCGTCGCGCTCGTCTTCGTCGCCTTCGCCGCCATCGGCAAGTTCGACCAGCGCGATCCCCTCTCCGCCCGCCTCGGCCCCTTCATCGATTCTGTGCTGCCGCCGCCCGGCGAGAATTTCAACCTCGAGCGCGCGGTGCGCCGCATGTCGGACACGGTGAATGCCGATATCAGCGTCTATGACAAGCAGGGCACGCTCATTGCCAATGCCGGCCGCCCGGTGCCTCCGGATGTCACGACGGACGACCCCAAGGGCTTCCGCCCGCCGGGCCGCACCTTTGCCTTCGAGACGCCGGATGGGCTGAAGGTCGTCGCCCGCAGCCGCCGGCCCTTCGGCCCGCACCGCCAGAATGTCGCCGTCGTCATTCTGCTCATTGCTGCAGCCCTCGGCCTCGCAGCCCTCCCCGTCACCCGCCGCCTCACCCGCCGTCTGGAAACTCTGAAGACCGGCATGGACACATGGAGCGCCGGCGCGCTCGAAACGCGCCTCACCGTCGAAGGCAATGACGAGATCGCCGATGTGGCCCGCACCTTCAACATGGCCGCCGGCCGCATCGAAGACCTGGTGACCGCGCAGAAGAACCTGCTGGCCAATGCCAGCCACGAACTGCGCTCGCCGCTCGCGCGTCTCCGCATGGCGATCGAAATGTTCGAGGCCGATCCGGCCGAAAACCTGAAGACCGAGATCGTCCGCAACATGGCCGAACTCGACGAACTGGTCGACGAAATCCTCATCTCCAGCCGCCTGCAGGCCGGCCGCACGGAGAGCTTCGAGGACATGGTCGACCTCGTGGCGATCGCCGCGGAAGAAAGCACCCATTTCGACGCCGCGGACGCCGTCACCGTCACCGGCCCCTCCACCCTCATCCGCGCCAACGGCCGCCTCATCCGCCGCCTGATCCGCAACCTCCTCCAGAACGCCACCCGCCACGGCAAGCCCCCCATCGAAGTTTCCGTAACGGAAACCGCCGACGCCCTTCACCTAACGGTGACTGACCACGGCGACGGCATCCCGCAGAGTGAACGTGAACGCATCTTTGAGCCGTTCTACCGGCCGGCGGGTCGAGCAGAGGCAGCGGGCGGCTGGGGGATCGGGCTGGCGCTGGTCCGGCAGATCGCCGAGCTGCATGGGGGGAGCGTGAGGTGTGAGGAAGCGGAAGGTGGGGGAGCGGCGTTTGTGGTGAGTTTGCCGAGAGATCAAAGCAACTTTCGCGATCAATGATAAAAAACCGTCACGCACCATACTTGCGTCTGTCGATGGCCGCTAGAAACTCCTGCCGCGTCGCGAATTGATCGAGATTTTCCACAGCTGCGGCAAGAGCATTTCTAATGTTTTCAAACGCATCATTGAGCTCCGAGAGATCAATAGTCGTTAGCCGATGGTGAATGTATTGCGAGCGCATCCGATAGACCGACCTGAAGTTTCCGACGACACTCTGCCTCTCCTCCGGGTCATTGGTGGTAAGAAAGGCCACTCGCTCGCCAACATTTTGTTGTATTGGCTCACTCTGGTCTTTTAACATCAGCCCTTCGATCGCTGAAAACGCAAAGATGAGGCGGTCCGACATATCTGGAAAAGTAAGCGCGCGAGAGAAGGCCAATATGCTCGAGCGTACAGAGCGAGCAAACTCGCTAAGACCGTCGATCAAAAGTAGCTGCCCTAAAGCCTCAAGGTTCTCACGACGCATTTCCTCAACCACGTATTTGCTTACGAGCCAGTACCCCGCAGTTTCGGCAGCCATGCCGTGAGTGTAGGAGAACGACTTATTAATGCCCAGCGTTATGACATGGTAGTCTGGTACATGCGTTGCTCCGAGCGGCGATAGAGGTGACATCAGCGATGCTTCCCCCGAAGCGGGGGATAAGAAGCGCAACAATCCAACCATATCAGTTGCTAACTGCAACGAAATCTCCTGCGCATAATTCGGCTCCGCGATAAGCTCCAGTTCGAACGCTGCGCAATCCTTCATATCCGACTTCATGCGTTCGTAGAGCAAGCGGGCACGATCAGCCTTGCTGGCTTCCATGCTCTCCAAATTGCGTTCCAAGTCGGAGAAAAAGCCGTCCCCGAACGGTATTATTGATCCCGGACCGAACTCAAACCTCTCTTCGACTGCGAGATATTGAATAGGTACAACAGCTCTGATTTTGACTACCTTCTTCGAACACAGAAATAGAAGGTAATCGCAAAAGCTTTCCGTGGTTGCTTTTAGGATGCTCTTCTCCGCCCATTCAAGGAAGCACTCCCTTACGAACTTGTCGCTTAACGAGGTCCGAGCCCATTTGAGTTTTAGAACCGCATCGACCAGCGTTTCCACGCGCATATACTTATCGATAGGAATTCCCCACGGGCGCTCATCGCACTCCATAAATACAAACGCTCGCGAACCTGTGTCATCCGACACCCATAGCTTAGGAAAGTTCACCATGGTTTCACGGGTGATCTTCAGCGCGCCAGATGGCGACCACCAATCGTGCTTAGTCTGAGGTTGGCCAACTATGTTAATGGGTTGGATAGCAACAAGGGCCGCTGATGCAATCTCGTCAATCGAAGAACGTGCGGCGGAATGAACATCGAATACGAGCGACACAGCGGGAGCCTCAAAGTTGATGTCTTCAAAACGATTAGACACCTCACCGAAATAGAGACAAGAACAAACCGCGCAATGCCTCCAAATATTCAGCTAAAGATTGCAGATCCTGCGATCACCACACTGCAAGCCACGTTGAGCTTCGTTTCCTTGGCTATATCCGCTGACCGATTTGACGCTTCACCAAACCGCAGCAAGGCCCACCCAAACAACAAAAAACCCGGCTCAAGGCCGGGTTCTTTAATTCGGCTTGAGAGCCGAATGGTGCGGTCGAGAAGACTCGAACTTCCACGTCTTGCGACACAGCGACCTCAACGCTGCGCGTCTACCAATTCCGCCACGACCGCATCGTGGTAGAGCCGAATTGCTCCGGCGCGGCTGCATGTAGCAAAAGCATTTGGGGTGCACAAGTGGACGATGACGTTTTTTTGTAGCTGTGGATGGTTTTTCGCGCGGGGCTTTGAGGCAGGCAGGCGCAACCCCTTGCGCGACAGGGGTTCGACGCCCTAAATGCAGGTAAAACAAGGAAATGCCTCCCATGCTTCGCCAGGATATCGCCCCCTCCATGTTCGCTGCGGAAGACTGTCCGCCCGTGCGCTGGTGGATTTCCGACGGTTTGATTCCCTATGAGGAGGCCGTGGCCGAGATGGAGCGGCAGGTGGCCCTCATCGCGGACGGCCAGGCCGACGAACTCGTGTGGCTGCTGGAACATCCGCCGCTCTACACGGCCGGCACCAGCGCCGACGCCAAGGACCTCGTGCAGCCGGATCGCTTCCCCGTGTTCCAAACCGGGCGCGGCGGCGAATACACCTATCATGGCCCCGGCCAGCGCGTGGCCTATATCATGCTTGACCTGAAGCGCCGGCGCCAGGATGTGCGCGCCTATGTGGCAGCACTCGAAGAGGTGATCATCCGCACGCTCGATGCGATGAACGTCAAGGGAGAGCGGCGCGAGGATCGGGTTGGCGTCTGGGTGCGCCGGCCGGAAAAGCCGACGCTCCCCGATGGCTCCATGTCGGAGGACAAGATCGCGGCACTCGGTATTCGTTTGCGCAAGTGGGTGAGCTTTCACGGCCTGTCGCTGAATGTCGATCCGGATCTCGACCATTTCGGCGGCATCGTCCCTTGCGGCATCTCCGCCTATGGCGTGACGAGCCTCGTCGATCTCGGCCTGCCGGTCATGATGGCGGATGTGGACATACGGCTGCGCGAGGCCTTCGAGGAGGTCTTCGGGCCGACAGTGAGCGTCTCTTCGTCAGGCTGATCCGAAGAGGAACGCGGCAGAGAAGACGATCGCATAGCTGTGGATGATCACGGCCGCGTAGAGGCCGAGACCGACCAGCAGGCCTTCTGCCGGGCGCATGGGTGCCAGTTCATCGCGCATCTTGACGGTGCCGGTGCTGATCATGCTCAGCAGCGCGAAGATGGCGAGCGACACGACGAGAATGTCCTGCGGCACGCCGACTTCCCAGCCTGTGACGGCGATGACCGCCGAAATGCCGAAACTGCCGAGCATCTGCATGCCGAGCCCGGGAAAGATCCGCCGCAGCACCTGGCCGCCATCGAAGCGCGCCATGGGCAGGAGGTTCAGCAGATTGAACCCGCCGAGAACGAGAATCATCACCAGCAGCGGCCGGTCCAGCGCATTCGCGATCTGGCTCTTCATCGCCGCCTCGTGGCCGACAATGGCGATCGGCACGACAAAGGCGGACATGCCCGCCCCCATCAGCGCGCAGGTTGCCGCCTCGAAATTGGAATTATAGGGCCGGCCGCCAATCGCGATGCCGCCGAGCAGCGGCACGAAGATCATCCGCGCCGTGCGGTGCCCGAAGGCGCGATACGCCGCCATGTGGCCGAGTTCATGCAGGACGATGACGAGCGTCAGGATCGACGACAGCACAAGGCCGTTCACCGTCAGCCCGAAGAAAGGCCAGAACAGGAGCGTCGAGACGACGGCCAGGAAAACCTGCATCGGCGGGCGCTCGAACACACCCACCTTCTTCGCCTCGCCTGTCTTCAGCCAGCCTTCCAGCGAGCGCAGCTCGCGGCGAAGCGCGAAATAGCGGAAGACCAGAAAGGCAATGCCGCGATAGCGGTCTGTCTGCTCGACGACGAGTTCGGTCGCGCCGTTCTCTTCGCGCAGCGCACGCCGCTCGCGATAGGCGGCCCAGAAGGTCGGATCGAGCGCGCTGTCATCGACGACTCGGGCGGAATAGGCAAAGCGGTCCTCGCGGGAAATTTCCAGAACGCGTTCGATCGGCGCGCCCTTGCGGTCGAGATGATCGAAAGCCTGGCGCGCAAAGCGTCCGGACGGGCCTTCGGCGCGCGAGGAAATGACGGACGGATTCCAGTCGGCGTGCTCACCCAGCGGATCGATGGCCGACCAGATCCGCTCCGGCCGCGCCTCGAAACGGCGTGTCAGGCGAAGCGTGCGCACGCCAACCGGAGCCGCCATGATCAGCCAGAGGAGAAACAGGTTGATCCCCAGAAGGATCAGCCCCGGATTGATTGTGTCCACCGTCAGAACCTCGATACAACGCGGAGGAGAACGAAAAGGATAGCACGCGAAAGTTAACGGTCACCTTCGACTGACCAA
Organism: Hyphomicrobiales bacterium; assembly: GCA_900467685.1. Lineage (GTDB taxonomy): Bacteria > Pseudomonadota > Alphaproteobacteria > Rhizobiales > Rhizobiaceae > Ensifer_A. The sequence continues at coordinate 298,704 of UBQX01000003.1, read as the reverse complement.
GCGGGCGCTCCCGCAGCGACACAACCGCGCACCGCCGCACCCGCCCCTCCGATACGGCTCCGGCCCCGCTTTCGGCGCGTTGACAAGCGCCGGATTCCTTGCATCTTCTTCTTCCGGGAGCGGGAGGATATTTTATGGAATTTGATTATGTGATTGTTGGCGGCGGGTCCGCCGGCTCGGTTCTGGCCGCGCGTCTTTCGGAAGATGCCCGCGTGACGGTCTGCCTTCTGGAGGCCGGCGGCGAAGGTCGGGGGCTTGTCACCCGCATGCCCTTCGGCACCATTGCCACCCTGCCCGGCAAGCCCAAGATCACCAACTGGGCCTTCGAGACCGTGCCGCAGAAAGGCCTGAACGGCCGGCGTGGCTACCAGCCGCGCGGCAAGGCGCTGGGCGGTTCCAGCGCCATCAACGCCATGCTCTATGTGCGCGGCCAGCCGGAAGATTACGATGGCTGGGCGCTCGACGGCTGCCCCGGCTGGGGCTGGCACGACATGCTGCCCTGGTTCCTGAAATCCGAAGGCAACCAGCGCGGTTCATCCGCGCTGCATTCCGCCGACGGGCCGTTGCAGGTCGCGGAGCAGCAGACGCCGCGCGGCCTGACGGAAGACTTCATCCGCGCGGCGGAAGAATGCCAGATCCGCCGCAACGACGATTTCAACGGCCCCGACCAGGAAGGCGTCGGTCTCTACCAAGTGACACAGTTTCATGGCGGGGCAAAGAACGGCGAGCGCTGCTCGGCTGCGGCCGCCTATCTGCATCCGGCAATGGGCCGTCGCAATCTGAAGGTCATGACCGGCGTGCAGGCCCAGCGGATCATCTTCGAGGGCAATCGCGCCGTCGGCGTGCGCACCAGGGAAAAAGGCACGGAACGGAACCTGCGCGCGCGGCGCGAGGTCATCGTCGCCTCCGGCGCCTTCGGTTCGCCGCAACTCCTCATGCTGTCCGGCATCGGTCCGGCCGCGCATCTGAAATCGCTCGGTATCGAGGTTCTGAACGATCTGCCCGGCGTCGGCCAGAACCTGCAGGACCATCTGGATTACGTCCTGCCCGTCTTCACCACGATCAAGGACACGGTGGGCATCGGCGCGGCGGGCACTGCCAAGATCATCGCCGAGGCCTTGCGCTGGCGCAAGGACGGCACCGGCATGCTGGCAACCCCCTTCGCCGAGGGCGGCGCCTTCATCAAATCCTCACCCGATGTCGACCGGCCGGATCTGCAGCTCCACTTCGTGCTCGGTATTCTCGATGATCATGCCCGCAAGCTGCATCCGGGCTATGGCTATTCGATCCATGTCTGCGTGCTGCGACCGAAGAGCCGCGGCGAAGTGAAGCTCGCAAGCCGCGACGCCGACGCAGCACCGCTGATCGACCCGAACTATCTCGCCGATCCGCGGGATGCGGACCTGATGCTGAAGGGCGTGAAGCGCGTACGCGCCATCGCCGCTGCCCCGTCCCTTGCCCGGCATTTCAAGCGCGAGCTCTTCCCGCTGAAGACCGATAGCGATGCCGAGCTGATGGAACACATCCGCGCCCGCGCCGACACGATCTACCACCCCGTCGGCACCTGCCGCATGGGCAACGGGCCGATGGCCGTGGTCGATACGAGCCTCAAGGTGCGCGGGGTCGATGGGCTTCGGGTCATCGATGCCTCGGTCATGCCGAACCTCATCAGCGGCAACACCAATGCGCCGACGATCGCGATTGCCGAACGCATGGCGGTGGAAATCGCGGCGGCGGCCCGGGGATGATTTTTGCCGCGGCGGGGCTTGAGCCGGTGCCGCGCGCCATGCCACAACGTGGCCTCAACATTTGATTTATCAGAAGAATCGGAAGGAAGCCCCATGGATGTCCGCGCCGCCGTCGCCGTTCAGGCAGGAAAACCGCTCGAGATCATGACTGTCCAGCTCGAAGGCCCCAAGGCCGGCGAAGTGCTCGTTGAAATCAAGGCGACTGGTATCTGCCATACGGATGATTTCACCCTGTCGGGCGCCGATCCGGAAGGCCTGTTTCCGGCCATTCTGGGCCACGAGGGCGCCGGCATCGTCGTTGACGTCGGGCCGGGCGTGACCTCGCTGAAGAAGGGCGACCACGTCATTCCGCTCTACACGCCGGAATGCCGTGAGTGCTATTCCTGCACCTCGCGCAAGACCAACCTCTGCACCTCGATCCGCGCGACCCAGGGTCAGGGCGTGATGCCGGACGGCACGAGCCGCTTCTCGATCGGCAAGGACAAGATCCACCACTACATGGGCTGCTCGACCTTCGCGAACTTCACGGTTCTGCCGGAAATTGCACTCGCCAAGATCAACCCCGACGCGCCCTTCGACAAGGTCTGCTACATCGGCTGCGGCGTGACGACGGGCATCGGCGCCGTCATCAACACGGCCAAGGTCGAAATCGGTTCGACCGCGATCGTCTTCGGCCTCGGCGGGATCGGGCTCAACGTGCTGCAGGGCCTGCGCCTTGCAGGTGCCGACATGATTATCGGCGTCGACATCAACCCGGACCGCAAGGCCTGGGGCGAAAAGTTCGGCATGACGCATTTCGTCAACCCGAAGGAGGTCGGCGACGACATCGTGCCCTACCTCGTCAACATGACCAAGCGCCATGGCGACCTGATCGGCGGCGCGGATTACACGTTCGATTGCACGGGCAACACCAAGGTCATGCGCCAGGCTCTGGAAGCCTCGCATCGCGGCTGGGGCAAGTCGGTCATCATCGGCGTTGCCGGCGCCGGCCAGGAAATTTCCACGCGTCCGTTCCAGCTGGTCACCGGCCGCAACTGGATGGGCACGGCCTTCGGCGGCGCGCGCGGCCGCACGGACGTGCCGAAGATCGTCGAATGGTACATGGAAGGCAAGATCCAGATCGACCCGATGATCACCCACACGATGCCTCTGGAAGACATCAACAAGGGCTTCGACCTGATGCACAAGGGCGAAAGCATCCGCGGCGTCGTGCTTTATTGATGACAACGGCGGCCTACAGCGTCGAGATCAAGGACATGGGCGGATTTTCCGCCCATGAGCTTTATGCGCTCCTGAAACTGCGCGTCGATGTCTTCGTGGTCGAGCAGAACTGCCCCTACCCCGAACTCGACGGCAAGGACGACCAGGCGCTGCACCTTATGCTGAATAGCGGCGAGGAAATCATCGCGGCCGCCCGCATCTTCCCACCGCATGACGAAAAGCCCGCCAAGATCGGCCGCGTCGTCGTCTCGCCGGATCATCGGGGCGAACGGCTGGGGGATGCGCTGATGCGCGAAGCACTGAAGGCCTGCGCGGAGCGTTTTCCCGGCACAGCCGTGTTCCTCTCGGCGCAGAGCCATTTGCAGAAATTCTACGGCAGTTTCGGTTTCAAGCCCGTCTCGGACGAATATCTCGAGGACGGCATTCCGCATGTGGATATGCTGAAAACGGCCTGACCTGCAAAGGCGTGAACGCCCGCGCACCATCGGGTGCCCACAACAGAAAAGCCCGCGAAACCATATGGACTCGCGGGCTTCTTCATTTCATGCCGTTACGTCAGCCGGCGAGCGCCTGGGCGACAGCCTCCACGGCTTCCGCCGCCTTCGAGCCATCCGGGCCACCCGCCTGCGCCATGTCGGGACGGCCACCGCCGCCCTTGCCGCCGAGGGCTGCAGAGGCGATGCGGACGAGATCGACGGCGCTGAAGCGGCCGGTGACATCTTCCGTTACGGCAACCACGGCGCTCGCCTTGCCATCGGCAGACACGCCGACGAAGCAGACAACGCCGCTCTCGACGCTCTTCTTGCCTTCGTCAGCGAGGCCCTTGAGGTCCTTGGGCTCGACGCCGGTCACGACCTTGCCGAGATACTTGACGCCATTGACCTCCCGCACATCCTGACCGGAACCACCGGCAGAACCGCCCAGCGCCAGCTGACGGCGCGCCTCGGCCAGTTCGCGTTCCAGCTTGCGGCGCTCATCCATCAGCGCTTCGACGCGGCCAACGATCTCGCCCTGCCCGACCTTCAGCAGACCGGCGAGTGTCTTCACGCGCTCATCCTGGGCGGCGAGGTAATCGCGGGCAGCAGAACCGGTCAAAGCCTCGATGCGGCGGACGCCGGCGCCCACGGCGCTTTCGCCGAGAACATGCACAAGGCCGATATCGCCGGTGGCGCGCACATGCGTGCCGCCGCAGAGTTCGACAGAATAGGGCTTGCCGGCCTTGGCGCCGCGAACGCCGGTTCCCATGCCGACGACGCGAACCTCATCGCCGTACTTCTCGCCGAAGAGAGCCATCGCGCCTTCGGCAATCGCATCGTCCACGCTCATCAGGCGCGTCGTCACCGGCGCATTCTGCAGCACGATTTCATTGGCCATTTCCTCGACGATCTTCAGTTCCTCGTCCGACATCGGCTTCGGATGCGACACGTCGAAGCGCAGGCGCTCGGGCGCGACCAGCGAACCCTTCTGCGCGACATGGGTGCCCAGCACCTCGCGCAGCGCTTCATGCAGCAGGTGGGTAGCGGAATGGTTGGCGCGCAGCTGTCCGCGGCGACCGTGGTCGACAGTCAGCACAGCGGCATCGTTCACCTTGAGCGTGCCCGATACGACGCGACCATAATGCACGAAGAGGCCCTCGCCCTTCTTCTGCACATCGCTGATCTCGACCTTGGACGAACCTGCGACGATGACGCCGGCATCGCCCATCTGACCGCCGGATTCGCCGTAGAAAGGCGTCTGGTTGACGACGATCTGCACCGCCTCGCCTTCCGAGGCGCTGTCGACCGACTTGCCATCGCGCACGATCGCCTGAACCGCACCTTCGGCCTCTTCCGTGTCGTAACCGAGGAATTCGGTGGCCCCGAACTTTTCCTTCAGCTCGAACCAGATCGTCTCGGTCTGCGCCTCGCCGGAACCGGCCCAGCTCTTGCGGGCCTCGGCCTTCTGGCGCTCCATCGCATCGGTGAAGCCGGCCAGATCGACATTGATCTCGCGGGCGCGCAACGCGTCCTGCGTCAGGTCGAGCGGGAAGCCATAGGTGTCATAGAGCTTGAACGCCGTCTCGCCGTCCAGCATGTCGCCCTTGGACAGCTCGGACGTGGCATCGGAGAGCAGACCAAGACCACGTTCCAGCGTCTTGCGGAAACGGGTTTCCTCGAGCTTCAGCGTTTCCGAGATCAGCGCCTCGGCGCGCACCAGCTCCGGATAGGCCTGGCCCATCTCGCGCACCAGCGTCGGCAGCAGCTTGAACATCAACGGATCGCGCGCGCCAAGCAGCTGCGCATGGCGCATGGCGCGGCGCATGATGCGGCGCAGCACATAGCCGCGGCCTTCGTTCGACGGCAGAACGCCATCGGCGATCAGGAAGGCGGACGAGCGCAAGTGGTCTGCAATGACGCGATGCGAGGCGCGATGCTCGCCTTCGGCCGCGACGCCGGTTGCCTCGACCGAGGCGGAAATGAGATTGCGGAACAGGTCGATATCATAATTGTCGTGCTTGCCCTGCAGCAGCGCCGCAATACGCTCGAGACCCATGCCGGTATCAATCGACGGACGCGGGAGGCCCACCCGCTCTTCCTTCGAAAGCTGCTCGTATTGCATGAAGACGAGGTTCCAGATCTCGATGAAGCGGTCACCATCCTCTTCCGGCGAACCGGGCGGGCCGCCCCAGATGTGTTCGCCGTGATCATAGAAGATTTCCGAGCAAGGGCCGCAGGGGCCGGTGTCACCCATCGCCCAGAAATTGTCGGAGGTCGGGATACGGATGATGCGGCGATCCGAAAGGCCGGCAATCTTCTGCCAGAGCCCGTGTGCCTCGTCGTCCGTGTGATAGACCGTGACAAGAAGCCGGCTCTTGTCGATGCCGAATTCCTTGGTGATCAGGTTCCAGGCAAGCTCGATGGCGCGTTCCTTGAAATAGTCGCCGAACGAGAAATTGCCGAGCATTTCGAAGAAGGTGTGATGGCGCGCGGTATAGCCGACATTGTCGAGGTCGTTGTGCTTGCCGCCGGCGCGTACGCATTTCTGCGCGGTCGCAGCCGTCGAATAGGGACGGCTTTCAAGGCCGGTGAACACGTTCTTGAACTGCACCATGCCGGCATTGGTGAACATCAGCGTCGGGTCGTTGCGCGGCACAAGCGGGCTCGAGGCCACGACTTCATGTCCGTTCTTCTTGAAGTAATTCAGAAACGACGACCGGATTTCATTCACGCCACTCATGGGAGCCCTTCAACATCTTGCACTTCGACCGCACAGGGTCCGCCCCGCAACAGCCGGGGAAACAAGCGCTTTTATAACCCGACCGTCCAACTGTCCAGACTTGAGCAGTCAAGGAAGGCCCAAAAGAAAACCGGCCGCATCGAGAGACGATACGGCCGGTTCCCAAACAACATCCCGAAGGACGAAAATTACATATCGGCAGCCATGTCGCCGTCGTCACCTTCCGGAGCACCCTTGTCGAGCAACTGGTCAGCGAGAAGTCCGGCATTCTGGCGAAGCGCCATCTCGATCTCGTTGGCAAGCGCCGGGTTGTCACGCAGGCACTGCTTGGCGTTTTCACGGCCCTGGCCGAGACGCTGGCTGTTATAGGAGAACCAGGCACCCGACTTCTCGACGATCCCGGCCTTGACGCCGAGGTCGATCAGCTCGCCCGTCTTCGAAACGCCTTCGCCATACATGATGTCAAATTCCACCTGCTTGAAGGGCGGCGCCATCTTGTTCTTGACGACCTTGACGCGCGTCTGGTTGCCAACAACCTCTTCGCGATCCTTCACTGCGCCGATGCGGCGGATGTCGAGGCGAACCGAGGCATAGAACTTCAGCGCGTTGCCGCCCGTCGTCGTTTCCGGCGAACCGAACATGACACCGATCTTCATGCGAATCTGGTTGATGAAGATAACCATGCAGTTCGAGCGCGAGATCGAGGCGGTGAGCTTGCGCAGCGCCTGGCTCATCAGGCGGGCCTGCATGCCAGGCAGGCTGTCGCCCATTTCGCCTTCGATTTCGGCGCGCGGCGTCAGTGCCGCCACGGAGTCGACGACGAGAACGTCGATCGCGCCGGAGCGAACCAGCGTGTCGGTGATTTCCAGCGCCTGTTCGCCCGTGTCCGGCTGCGAGATCAGGAGGTTCTGCAGATCGACGCCCAGCTTGCGGGCATAGACCGGGTCGAGTGCGTGTTCTGCGTCGACGAAGGCGCAGATACCGCCCTTCTTCTGGGCTTCCGCAATCGTCTGCAGAGCAAGCGTCGTCTTGCCCGAGCTTTCCGGACCATAGATTTCAATGATGCGCCCCTTCGGCAGACCGCCGACGCCGAGCGCGATGTCGAGCCCCAGAGAGCCCGTCGAAACAGTTTCGATCTCGACGATGTTCTCATTCGAGCCGAGCTTCATGATGGAGCCCTTGCCGAACGAACGCTCGATCTGTGAAAGTGCGGCTTCAAGAGCCTTGCTTTTGTCCACCGATTTGTCCTCTACCAGCCGCAAAGAATTCTGTGCCATGGGTCCACCTTTAGGTTATTGAAGCAGCCTGGGCAACAGCGCCGCCGATGCCGATTTTGTACACTATATGTTCTCATTTCGCAAGAGCCATTCAAGCAATTGAGAAAAATGAGGAAATTGCCACATGTTCACATTATGTTTCGGCTGTGAATTCAAGGGCTTCGGATGGAGCTGGCCAGCTGCGCCGTCCCCGCTTCCGGACTTTGATTCGGAAAGGTCGGCGCGATGACAGGCAAGCGAATCGTCGTCATTGGCGGCGCCCATGTCGACCGCCGCGGCCGCATCTTCGGCGACACACGGCCGGGTGCATCCAACCCGGGCGCCTGGTTCGAGGAGGCCGGCGGCGGCGGGTTCAATGCAGCCCGCGCGCTCTCCCTGCTCGGTCACGACGTCACCATGGTGAGCGTCGCCGGCGGCGATTCGGGCGCGGCTCTTGTCGAAGCGGCGGCGGCGCGCTCGGGTGTGACGCTCAATGGCTTCACCTTCCTAGACCGCCAGACGCCGAGCTACACCGCGATCCTCGAGGCCGACGGCAATCTGGTGATCGCGCTGGCCGACATGGCGCTTTACGACCTGATGACGGCACGGCGGCTGAAGGTGAACTGGCTGCGCGAAACGCTCGCCAATGCCGATTTCATCCTCTGCGACGCCAATCTGCCTGCCGAGACGATCGCGATGCTGACGGCAGATGCCGGCGCGCAAGCGATCCCGACGGCGGCCATTGGCATCTCGCCGGCCAAGATCGTGCGGCTGGTGCCGTCGCTCCCCGCGCTCGATTTCGTCTTCATGAACGAGGCGGAGGCGAAAACGCTGGCCGGCGCGGACTGCGATGCTGCCGAGTGGCCCACACGGCTTGCGGAACGCGGCCTCAAGGGGGGAGCAATCACGCGCGGCATGAAACCGGCAATCCTCTGGCGCGACGGCGAGACCGTCACCCTCGCCCCGCCCGCGGTTGAGACCATCGGCGATGTCACGGGCGCGGGCGATGCCTTTGCCGCTGGCGCCATCGACGCCTTTTTGGCGGCGGCACCGATTTCCGATATGATACGGCAGGCCACGGCGCTGGCGCGGATCACGGTCCAGTCGCCGCTGGCCGTGGCGGAAAATGTAAACCGTCAATTGCTTTCTGAAGTGCTGGCTCTTGTGCCGCCGCCGGAAATGCTGGATTGAAACGGCAGGAACAAGGAAGAAACCCATGAATACGAACATCAATCCGGCCGCGAACGTTACATTTTCGCGCGAAGTCGCTGACGCCAAGGCGCGCGGCGCGGCCATCGTGGCGCTGGAATCGACGATCATCACCCATGGCATGCCCTATCCCGGCAACCTCGAGATGGCCAAGAGCGTCGAGGCCATCATCCGCGATGCGGGCGCCGTCCCGGCGACAATCGCCGTGATCGATGGCACGTTGCATATCGGCCTGGAAGCGGACCAGCTCGAAACGCTGGCGCAGACCAAGGGCGCGATGAAGCTCTCGCGCGCCGACTTCGCCTTTGCGATTGCCGAGCGTCGCACAGGTGCGACAACGGTCGCCGCCACGATGATTGCCGCCGCACGCGCCGGCATCGCGGTCTTCGCGACCGGCGGCATCGGTGGCGTGCATCGCGGCGCCGAGCAGAGCTTCGACATTTCCGCAGACCTCGAAGAGCTCTCCCGCACCTCCGTCATCGTCGTCTCGGCCGGCGCCAAGGCGATCCTTGACGTGCCGAAGACGCTGGAAGTGCTGGAAACGAAGGGCGTCCCGGTCGTCACCTTTGGACAGGAAGAGTTCCCGGCCTTCTGGTCGCGCAATTCGGGTCTGAAGAGCCCGCTGTCGCTGGAAAGCGCCGCGGCGATTGCGAACTTCCAGAAGACCCGCACCGAATTCGGCATCCATGGCGGCATGCTGATCGCCAATCCGGTTCCGGAAGCCGACGAGATCCCGCGCGACGAGATGGAAATCTATATTAGCCGCGCACTTGCCGACGCGGAATCGGATGACATCCAGGGCAAAGCCGTGACGCCCTACCTCCTCGACGCCATCTTCCGCATCACGGAAGGCCGCAGCCTCAAGACCAATATTGCGTTGGTCGAAAACAACGCACGTCTGGCCGCGGAAATCGCTGTGGCGCTGACGGTAGCCTGACCGTCAGTCTACAAGGGCCAGGATAGAATCAGAAAGGCCCGGTCATGCCGGGCCCTTTTCATCATGCATGAATGAATGAGTTGAAGCGTCTTCAGTTTGCCGAGGCAAAGGCGATCGACTGTGCCATTTCGGTGGCGCTGCGGCGCTGTTCTTCGGTGGCGATCGAGAAAGCCTGTTCCTGCAGATCCTGAACCCAGACCTTGTCATCCGACTGACAATGGTCAAGTGCCGCGGTCAGATAGGCAAGGCCGCGCACGGTCTGTCCCTGCTGGAAAAGCAGGCTGCCGAAGAGCGCAGTCGCGCCGACATGGCCCTTCTTGCGGGCATGGTTCAGCCACTTCATGGCTTCCAGCGGATCGGGCTTGCCGCCCTGTCCGGAAAGAATCATCTTGGCGAGCTGGAACTGCGCCTCCGAAACGCCAAAGGTGGAAGCGACCTGGAAATAGAGCTGACGGGCTTCCGAAGGGTCCGCCTTCACAGGGCTGCCGGGAATGCCGTTGAGGTAGTAATGCGCCAGCGCCATCAGCGCGTTGATGAAATAGCCGGTATCGACCGAGCCGGGCTCGATGCCCTTTCCGGCGATGTCGCTATACATCTTGAAGGCTTCGAAATCGTCGCGCGCCACACCGTCGCCATCGGCATACATATTGGCGAGCGCCCAGCGCGACCCGGTATGGCCCTTCTGCGCCGCATAGCGATACGCCTCGACGGCTTCGGATTTCTGGCCGGCCTTGTAAGCCTTGAAGCCAAACTTGAAGAGGTCGAAGGGCCCTGAATCCTTGCTGACGCCGGAATTCGGATCGAAGGCATAGCAGGGCTTGATGGGCATGATAGACAAGGCGGCAAACAGCCCGGCCACAGCCGGCGTTGCGAACCTCAACGCTGTCTTCACCATGATGTCACGCATCTCCCGTCCCGCACATGCTCGACGCCGGCCATTCGAACGATCCCTTTCACAGGGACGCGAAAACCCATTACGGGCGCATCTCCGGAATAAACCGTCTCGGTCTTCCCTCGTACGCCCGTCGGCATCAAACTCAAAAATGCGGCCTGGTTCATATTGTCCTTGAGGTGCGCCCTCCGCATCGTCCCTCCCGCTCACCTTGCGGGATTGAAGCCGATGCGCCTGTCACTTCCAGAGCGCCCTTTGCTGGTCTGAAAGGTGCTCCTGCTTTGTGGCGGGAAATGGACAAATTGTAACGTGTGAAAGTATGCGGCAATTGATCTTGTTAAAGATGTTGCTGAATCGTCACATTTTCCGACAGGTCGGCGGAAAAAGAGAAACCCGGCGCGGTGAATTCACGCCGGGTTAAGCCTTTATTAACCTTAAGAAATTCTCAACCCGCCTCGGCGATGCGCGAGAGCGCCACGAGAAGGCTCGACTTCTGGCCTTCGAGTTCGGCCAGTTTCTCTCGCTCAGCCTCGACAACCTCCGGCTTGGCGTTCTCGACGAACTTCTCGTTCGACAGTTTTGACGAAATCTTGGCGATGTCAGCCTCGACCTTGGCCATCGTCTTTTCAAGCCGTGCCTTCTCGGCAGCGAGGTCGATCAGGCTACCAAGCGGCAGGCAAACGGTGGCCTCGCGCACGACGATCTGGGCCGAGCCCTTCGGCGCGTGATCGGCAAACGAGATCGCCTCGACACGGGCCAGACGCTGCACGGCTGCCTCATGACGGTCGAGCCGTCCCTCGGTCAGCGAATGCGCGCCGACCACCACGAGCGGAGCCGTCGCTGCCGGCGGCACGTTCATTTCCGAGCGCGCCGAGCGGATGCCGGAGACGAGGTCGATCAGCCAGTTGATTTCGTCGGCTGCCGCATCGTCCTCGAAGTCCGGTGTCGGCCAATCGGAATGGCAAAGCAGCTTGTTGCGCGGCGCGCCTTCCGGTGCGGTCACAGCCCAGAGCTCTTCCGTCATGAAGGGCATGAACGGATGCATGAGCTTGTAGGTCTCTTCGAGCACATAGGCCGCTGTCGCCTGCGCCTCTGCCTTGGCACCCTCGTCCTCGCCGTTGAAGATCGGCTTCAGGAGTTCGAGATACCAGTCGCAGAACTGGTTCCAGACGAACTTGTAGATCGCGCCGGCCGCGTCGTTGAAGCGGTAGGACGTAATTGCTGCCGTCACTTCGCGCGCGGTGCGCGAGAACTCGGTGAGGATCCAGCGGTTGACCGTGAGCGCCACGGCTTCCGGGACGAAATGCGGGTCGGCAGCGCCCACGCCGTTCATCTCGGCAAAGCGCGTGGCGTTCCAGAGCTTGGTGCCGAAATTGCGGTAGCCGGCGATGCGTGCCGGGTCGAGCTTCACGTCACGCCCCTGCGCCGCCATGATGGCAAGCGTGAAGCGCAGCGCGTCCGCACCATATTCGTCGATCAGTTCGAGCGGATCGATGACGTTGCCCTTCGACTTCGACATCTTCTGCCCGTTCTTGTCGCGCACCAGGGCGTGGACATAGACGGTGTGGAAGGGCTCGACCGGGTTGCCGTCCTCGTCCTTCATGAAGTGCAGGCCCATCATCATCATGCGGGCGACCCAGAAGAAGATGATGTCGAAGCCGGTGACGAGAACGTCGGTCTGGTAATACTTGTCGAGCTCGGGCGTCTGCTCGGGCCAGCCGAGCGTGGAGAACGGCCACAGAGCCGACGAGAACCAGGTATCGAGAACGTCTTCGTCGCGGGTCAGGATTTCACCCGGCTTGAAGTTTTCGAGCTTCTCCTCGACCCAGGCCTTCCATGGGCCTTCATGCGAGATGTAATGCTGGATGGCGGCGTGCAGCGCCTCTTCCTCGGTCTTCTCGACGAAGACCTGCCCGTCCGGACCATACCAGGCCGGGATCTGATGACCCCACCAGAGCTGGCGCGAGATGCACCACGGCTGGATGTTCTCCATCCACTCGTAATAGGTCTTTTCCCAGTTCTTCGGCACGAACTTGGTGCGGCCTTCGCGAACGGAGGCAATTGCCGGCTCGGCCAGGGTCTTGGCGTCGACATACCACTGCTCAGTCAGGCGCGGCTCGATCGGCACGCCGCCACGGTCGCCATGCGGCACCATGTGCTTGTGCGGCTCGATCTTGTCGACCAGAGCCTTCTCTTCCAGCATCTCCACGATCAGCTTGCGGGCGGCAAAGCGATCAAGCCCCTGCAGCGAAGCGATCGTGTTCTTCAGCTCCGGCGTATCGGCGAGACCGTCCAGAAACTCCTCGTTACCCTCGATATCGATCTTGCCGTCGATGGAAAGGACATTGATCATCTTGAGGTGCTGGCGCTTGCCGACCTCGAAGTCGTTGAAGTCATGTGCAGGCGTCATCTTGACCGCGCCGGTGCCGGCTTCCGGGTCCGGATATTCGTCCGCCACGATCGGGATCAGGCGACCGGTGAGCGGCAGCACGACATGCTTGCCGATCAGCGACTGATAGCGCGTGTCGTCCGGATGAACGGCCACGCCGGTATCGCCGAGCATGGTTTCCGGACGGGTCGTCGCGACAACGAGATAGTCGCGCGTCTCGGTGACGAGCGTTTCCGTGTCCTCGTCGTAGCGAACCGGATGCTCATAGGTCACGCCCGGCTCCAGCGGATAGCGCAGATGCCAGAGATTGCCGTTGACCTCGACCTGCTCGACCTCAAGGTCGGAGATCGCGGTCAGCAACTTCGGATCCCAGTTCACAAGGCGCTTGTCCTTGTAGATCAGGCCTTCCTTGTAGAGCGTGACGAAGACTTCGAGAACGGCGGCCGACAGCCCCTCGTCCATCGTGAAGCGCTCGCGCGACCAGTCGCAGGAAGCGCCGAGGCGCTTGAGCTGGTTGAAGATCAGGCCGCCGGACTCGGCCTTCCACTCCCAGACCTTCTCGATGAAGGCTTCGCGGCCCATGTCGCGCCGGCTCGGCAGCTTCTCGGCGGCCAGCTTGCGCTCGACGACCATCTGGGTAGCGATACCGGCATGGTCCATGCCGGGCTGCCAGAGCACGTCCTTGCCGCGCATGCGCTCGAAGCGCACCATGATGTCCTGCAGAGTATTGTTGAGCGCATGGCCCATATGCAGCGAACCGGTGACGTTCGGCGGCGGGATCACGATGGTGAAGCTGTCCGCATCCGGCTTTGCGTTGGCGCCCGCGCGAAACGCCTCTGCGGCGTCCCACTTCTTGGCGATTTCCGGCTCTACGCTTTTGGAATCATAGGTTTTGTCAAGCATGGCGGATCAGCTTCTTCACGTGTTCATGGAATGCGGCTTGTAAACCGGATGCACATCATGAAGTCAACAAAAAAGCCATTCCGTGACGAAGCACGGAATGGCTACCCGACAAGCATTGTCCCACCCCTCCAGAAGGCGTCTTTTCGTCCGGGGTCAACAGGACGACGACACGGACAACGGACCGTCGGTAATCGATCTCTTTGTCGGCACGGACTATACTCACGTTTAGTGATTATAGCCAAGTGCAATTTTTAGTTCGGCATATAAAGTATTTTTGTCAACCGGCAATATACGCCTTGATATGCTCTGCCTCACTTTCGATTGCACGAATATGAGCTTTGACGACATCGCCGATCGAAATAATGCCGACGAGACGTCCGTCCCGCTCGACGGGGATATGACGCGCGCGCCGGGCGCTCATCAGCTGCATGAGGTTATCGACGGTCATCTCTTCGGTGCAGCGATAGACATTCGACCACATGACATCCGAAATCGGCTGTTCTAGGCAGCTTGCACCATGGTCGGCTATCGCACCGACGATATCGCGCTCTGCGATGATGCCGACGATCCGCCTGCTGTCATCCGCGACAACCACAGCACCGATATGCCGCGCGCGCAGAACCTTTGCCACATCGGCCACGGTTGCGCTGGGTGCGACCGTAATGACCTCGTTGCCTTTTTCGTTCAGGATTGTCTTTACGTTCATTGGCTTCTCCCAAATCCAATGCCACATTCGCTTTCGCGATCGGAAGACCGACGCTCCTCCTGTCGTCTTCCAACTCGGTCATGGTGCAACGGACCGGACATTATTGCAAGTTCTTCCGGCCCATATGCTTTACGCGGCGCCCTTTCCCACCGGATCAAACAGCGGAAACAGGAGAAACCCGGCGAGAAAGCCGCCCAGGTGCGCCTGCCATGCAATGGCTTGCGCTTGTTCCGTTGCGCCAACGCCGAGCCCGGCCAGCACGACATTCGCAACGAGCCAGAACGCGATGAAAAGCAGCACCTCGCGGCTGCGCAGCGTTTCCATGACCGACAGCCGGCGCTGGATGGCCGACAGAGCCGGATCGCGCATGCTGCCATCGCCCGACCAGACGAATCGGCAAGCCGCCCCCGTCAGGCCCGATATGGCGCCGGACGCGCCGACCAGCAGGGTCTCCGAGCCGAAGTTGGCGATATCGAAAGCAAATGCCGCCGCCACCGATGTGACGATCCAGAACACCGCGAACCGTACAACGCCAATGCGCAAAGCCACCGGCGTACCGAACACAGCGAGCCAGATGTCGTTGAAGATCAGATGTTCCCAGCCGCCATGGAGGAAGGCATAGGTGACAGGGGAGGTCAGCGCCGGCAGCAACTCGCCTGACAGAGAACCTGCATAGCGCGCAGGAATGAAGCCACCATAGTAATAAAGCGCATTCACGGCAGTATCATCGAGCAGCCAGTTCACCAGAACCTCGATCAGCACCGTGACCGCCACGATGAAGACGATGACGGACGGAATATTGAACAGAGGCTCGCGCTCAGGCGCCGGCACTTGCGGGAAGCCGGAACCCGCCTGCCCGGCCTGGTTCGACCTGCTGAAATCCGCATCGTCACGTTCGTCAGTCATGTCGTTCTCATCTCCTACGGATTTCGCTCTCCCACTGAATACGGGTCGGCGCGTCAAAAGAGAAGCGCGCCTTGAGAAATTCGCCAAGGAAATCAGCCGCCGGAGAACCAAGTGTTAACCGAAGCGGGACTATTGCTAAACAAAGTGAATTCGAGAGTCAGCAGGGAAAGATGGACACGACGCAGATCGCGAGCAGCCGGGTGCCCATGGCGAACGACCAGCGCATGTTCCAGCGCGTGTCGGTCAATCTGCATGGCCGCATGCTGTCTGCCGCCCGCGAAGAGGTCGATTGCATCATCCTCGACATGTCCCCGGGCGATGCGCAGATCGAGGCCGCCGCTCAGGTACATGTTGGCGACCGCATCATTGCCTATGTCGATCACATCGGCCGCATTGAAGGCGAAGTGCTGAACCTCGGCGCCAAAGGCCGGTTCGCCATTTCTATCAACGCGACCGAGCGCAAGCGCGAAAAACTCGCGGCGCAGCTGACCTGGATCGCCAACAAGCACGAACTCGGCCTGCCCGAAGATCGCCGGCACGAGCGTCTTGCGCCGCGCAACAACCGTTCCGAAATCGGGCTGGATGATGGCCGCTCCTATCCCTGCCGCATCATCGACCTTTCGCTTTCCGGCGCGGCAATCGAGATTTCCGTCCGCCCCGCGATCGGCACCGCCGTTCAGCTCGGCAACATGCGCGGCCGCGTCGTCCGCCATTTCCAGGAAGGCGTCGCCATTGAGTTCTCGGCACTTCAGACGCGGGAATCGCTCTCCGGGCTGCTCTGACAGCACCCTTCCATTTCCGAACAGTCGATAGCCGGCGCGAGACTTCTCCGCCGGCTTTTTGCTGCATTCTGTTTCAATCCGGATCACACCTGTGCCAGTTGGATTCGCTCAAAATTTAATCAAATTCGTCTCAAGTTTTATTATTATTCTATTCAAGTTTTATTCTTATTTTCAGAAGTATTGATCTGAAATCTACTGAAAAGTTTCGCGTGATATAAAAAACTACCTGCTATTGCTCTTCTCACAACGGGAGAATAGCAATGCAAAGAACAATAAGAATAGCGCTTGCCGCCCTCGCCTTCATCGCATCCGGCACCGTGAGCGCCTTCGCCCTTCCAGCCAGCATGCAGAGCCTCGGCGCGACCAATCCGCCGATCGGCCACTACGAATACTGCAAGCGCAATCCGTCGGACTGCCAGACGAATACGGATGGCCGGCAGGCCTACCATCTCGACGAAGCCAACTGGAAAACGATCCTGAGGATCAACTATAACGTCAACTCGACGATCCAGCCGATGACGGATCAGGAGCTTTACGGCGTCGAGGAATACTGGGCCATCCCGACGACGGCTGGCGATTGCGAGGACTACGCCCTCCTGAAGCGCAAGCTGCTGCATGAGGCCGGCGTGCCCCTTTCGGATCTGCTGATGACCGTTGTCCTGCAGCCCAATGGCGAAGGCCACGCGGTCCTGACCGTCCGCACCGACCGCGGCGATTTCGTCCTCGACAACATGCGCAACAAGGTTCTGATCTGGTCTGAAACGGAATATCGCTTCCTCAAGCGTCAGGCCACCGACAATTCCGCCAAGTGGGTCAAGCTCGACGACGGTCGCGTCACCTCCACTTCGGTCGGCACGCTTCGCTGACACCGTTCCCGGCGAGCATCGGACGCGCTTCCCGGCTGAACGCCAGGGGGCGCGTTTTTTCGATGATCACGGAAGATGGAATACGTGCCGCACCAGATTGAGCACGACATAGCCATAAAGAAGCGCCCAGCCGGCGGCGGCGAGCCATCCCGCGATCTGCTCGCCGGCACTTTCAGCACCGGAACGGAAACCGTCTACAAGCCTCGTTGCAAACAGTCCCGGCCCGCAGAGCAGCGCCGAAGACCAGAACACGAAGAACCGTCCCGCAGATCCCACCTGCCCGCGCCCCGCGTGAAGCTGCACGCGCTCGGTCACGATACCACTAAGCGCCAGCGGGATGGCGAAACCCGTCAACAAACACAGGACCAGATCGGCGAAATTCATCATTTGTTAACCCTATTCCAACAGGGTTGATCCAGCAAGAAACGTGCCGCGATTTTCTGTTTCTTTCCGGAACGGAAACGCCGACGAAACGGCATAAAGCCGGCCAGCTGGACAGGGAGCGTGCTGAGATGGCACAGGACATGATCGATTCTGCGCCAATCCTCTCGGCCGGCCTGGTCCGCAAGGCCGTCATCGGCGCCATCATCCTGGGTTCACTGACAGTCGGCGTCAGCTTCGCCGGCAAATGGTATGGCAAGCGCATAGCGGTTGGCGAATATTCCGCCAGCACCGCCGCCCTCGAGATTGTCATCGGACCCGACCGCCTCAAGCTTCCGGAAAACGCAATCCGCTTTCCAGAGCAGCGTTTCTCCGGCAAGCAGGAGCAGGTGAACCTTGCGCTGCAGTGGCCCGAGATGACGGGCTACGCGCCAGCCAACGCGCAGCGCTTCTTCGATATCTCCAATGCCAGCTCGCTGATTTTCCTTCAGATGTCGCAGTCCATCATGACGCGCGACATGTCGGGCCGCGTGGCCCCCATCTACTCGCGCCTCTTCGACGGACCGGCTGAAAATGGCCCGGCCGGTCTTTCGCTGCACCGTTTCCGCCAGGGCTCCGGCTATGGTGATGAAGTGCTGCTTACGGATCCCAACGGCGGCGCCGAGCCCTATGCCGTGCGCTGCGTCCTGCCCGCCACGCCCACCCAGTCGACCGGCGCCGACTGCCAGCGCGACCTGCTGGCAGGCTCGGACCTGAGCGTGCAGTACCGATTCTCGGCCAACCTTCTCAAGGACTGGAAAGCGCTTGATTCTGCGGTCCGCGCTTACGCCACCGCCCATCTCGCCGACTGAGCGCACACTGCACAATCCAGAATAAAAAGAACGCCTGCGGACCGCTTGGCCGCAGGCGTTTTTCGTCCTGTCAGCCGCTCCATTCCCCAACAAATTTAGCGAAGTCGTAAACGCGCCATTCATCATAAACCGATTGGTAACGCTATCCGTCTAGTGTCTCCTAACTGGCGCTGAGGAGGGATGGCGCCGCCAAACAGGTGAGCAATTCTTGTAAGAGTAACAAAGTGGCAATGCTGAAAAATTCCCAAGAAAAACGTTCCACAGCCGGCGCCTTTGCCGGATTGTTCCGGAAAGTCGCAGTCGCGATCATCGCAGGCACGTTTTTTGCCGCCAGCGCCGCCCATGCAGCCAAGCAGGCTGCCATCGTGATCGATGCCAATACGGGTAAGGTTCTCTACAATCAGGATTCAGGTGGTCTGCGCTATCCCGCGTCCCTGACAAAGATGATGACGCTTTATCTCATCTTTGAGGCCCTGAATTCCGGCAAGCTCACGAAGTCTACACCCATCACCATGTCGGCCGCTGCAGCTGGCCAGGCCCCGACGAAGCTCGGTGTGCGCGCCGGCGGCACGTTCACCGTCGAACAGGGCATTCTCGCCCTCGTTACACGCTCGGCCAACGACGTTGCCTGGGCCTTTGCCGAAGCGCTGGGTGGCTCGGTTCCGAGCTTTGGCAAGATGATGACGGCCAAGGCCCGTTCGCTCGGCATGCGCAATACCATCTACGTGAACCCGAACGGCCTGCCCGACGATCGCCAGCTGACCACAGCCCGCGACCAGGCTTTGCTCAGCGTGGCGCTGCGTCAGCATTTCCCGCAATATTACAGCTATTTCTCGGTCCGTTCGTTCCGTTACGGCAAGCAGGTGATCGGCAACCACAACCATCTCCTCGGCCGTGTGGCCGGCGTCGATGGAATCAAGACGGGCTACACCCGCGCAGCCGGTTCCAACCTCGCGACCTCTGCAAAGGTCGATGGTCACTCCATCGTCGTCGTCGTTCTGGGTGAACGCTCCGCCGGCGCCCGCGACGCCAAGGTGACCGATCTGGTCAAGCGCTATCTCCCGCAGTCGTCAAACGGACGCGGAAACTTCGTCATCGCCCGGTCGGCTCCAGCCGCACCGCAGCCGCTTGCCATCCCGGCGCCGGTTCAGTCGGCCGCAGCATTGGCCTCCAAGCCGGTCGAAGTCGCCTCTGCAAGCGCCGAACTGCCGCCTGCAGCCGTCAACGCTCCGCAGCCCCCGGCCGAAATCAACCGTATCGATCAGGCCTTTGGCGACGCACCGCGCATCGCGCCCAAGAAAGCGGTCATTGCCGAAACGTCGAATGACGATGAGGACGCCTCCCCGGTCAAGACCGCCTTTGCAGCACCGCAGGCCGAAAGCCCGGCCAAGGCAGTGATCAAGACCGAGAAGAAGGTCGAGAAGGCAATCACGAAGGAAGTCGCGAAGTCGAAGGACGCAAGCGAAGACGAAGATGGCGTGGACACTGTGACCACCGCTTCCACCTCGCGCTCCAAGAACAAGGGCTGGACCATTCAGGTTGGCGCAGCGCCGAGCAAGGAACTCGCAGAGGGACTGCTCGACAAGGCAAAGGCCAAAGGCGGCAAGGTATTGCGTTCCGCCGATCCCTACACGGTTGCCGCGGTTTCCGACGGCGCCAAGATCTACCGCGCACGCTTTGGCGGCTTCCGCGGCCAGGACTCTGCAGTGAATGCCTGCAATGCGCTGAAGCGCCGCGGCGTCAGCTGCTGGGCAAGCCTGGAGTAGACCGATGACATTGGTGCGGCCGATTAACCCCGTGCAGAACGATGGTGCCGCCGCACCCACAACCTCCCGCGTCGCGACATATGCTCGCCGCGCCGCCGGACCATCAACGACCCGGAAGCCCGCAACCCCGCGGCCTACCCTCGATTTTTACTGTGTACGAGGCCTGTCATGTCGATGAACGAAAATTTCCAGGGTAGCGAGACCGGCAGTCTGCGCCCCTTCCGCAACATGCTGCACCCGCTGCACGAAGCGGCAATGCGTCTGGCCAGCGCCGGCGGCAAGGCACGCACCCGCGATCTCGTCGCGATGCTTCTCAGCCATGGTGCGCGCGCCTGGCGCAGCGCCCAGCCGAAGACGCAGATCCACCTCTATACGACGGCTCCCAACGGCCGCCGCCCGGTTCGCATCCGCCTCGGCTAACGCGTCAGAGCTTCCACCAGTCGCCGTCTTCCGAGACCGGCTCGATACCGCCCGCGTCTACCTTTGTGAGAAGGTCGCGGGCGTTTTCCGTTCCAATGACCGTATCGGGCGCATAATCGCAAAGCGGCATGAGAACGAAGGCACGCTCGGCAACACGGGGGTGCGGCAGGAGCAGCCGTTCGGCATCACTGGTCACACCCTCGAACGTCAGGATATCGATATCCAGCGTGCGCGGCCCCCAGCGCTCGATGCGCACCCGGTTCATCTCCTTTTCGAGGCCGAGACAGAGATCAAGCAGCGTATCCGGCTCCAGTGCGGTCTCGATCAAGGCACAAGCGTTGAAGAACCAGTCCTGGTCCGTCTTTCCCCACGGCGGCGTCCGGTAAAGCCGGGAGACGGTCATGACCCGGCAGTCCTGTCGCGCATCGATCAGCTGCAGGGCTATGGCCATGTTGGCCGCCGGATCGCCGATATTGCCGCCAAGGCCGAGATTGGCCCGCCGGAAGCGCACCTCAGGGGACATGGGTCACCGTGACTTCCACATAATCCAGCACGCCGGGGACCGGGGCATTCGGCTTGCGCACGGTGATCTCGGCACGCCTGATATGTGGGAATTCTTCGCAAAGCCCGGTGGCGATATCGGCGGCCAGCGCTTCGATCAGATAGCGGCGCCGGCCGAGCACGACCGATTCGATGACCTTGAAGGCGACACCGTAATCCACTGTACCGTCGAGCTTGTCGTCCTGAAGCGGGGCCTCCGCCTCGACATCCAACCGCGCATCGACAAAGAACCGCTGCCCGAGGAATGCCTCTTCATCGAAAAAGCCATGGCGGGCGAAGAACGCACAGTTCTTCATGTAGATCGTATATTGCTTCACCGGATCATCCTTTCGGCCGCCCTGTGGTCCTCGAGAGCGCATGTCAAAATCTTCAGCACCACTGGCAACTCTTTACTTCTGGTGGAATTCTCGAAGTTGACATTGGATCCCCGCGATCGCCGCAGATGGGCACACAATGCCGATTTCATTCCATTGGGCCAATCATAGCATCGACGACGGCGAGCGCATCCCTGCTGCTTGCGACATCGTGCACCCTGAACACGCTGGCACCCGCCAGCCTCAGGACCGCGCTGGTGGCAGCAGTCGCGACATCACGCTCGGGCGCCGGACGACCAGTCAAGTCCCCGAGAAACCGCTTGCGCGAGGTGCCGGCGAGCAATGGCAGGCCGAGCACATGCAGCTCCTCGAACCGCCGCATCAATTCGAGATTGATCGCCGCCGTCTCCTTGGCAAAGCCGAAGCCGGGGTCGAGCACCAAGCGGGACCGTTCGATCCCCGCCTCGTCCGCGATCTGCAAGGAGCGGGCAAAGAATGCCAGCTGGTCTTCGATCAGGTCGGGAAGCACGGCCCGCTCGCGACCCGTATGCATGATGCAGACGCCAGCACCCGCCTTCGCAGCAACGGCCGCGATCTCCGGCTCACGTGTCAGCCCCCAGACGTCGTTGACTATATGCGCACCCGCCTCCAGCGCCGCCTGAGCCGTCGCTGCGCGATAGGTATCGATGGAAATCACCGGCCCATCGGGGCCAAACCGTTCTGCCAGCGCTGAAATCACCGGCAGAACCCGGCGCCGCTCTTCCTCGCCATCGACGACCGCCGCTCCGGGCCGCGTCGACTCCCCGCCGATATCGAGAATATGCGCGCCGGCCTCGGCCAGGCGAACTGCCTGGTCAATTGCCTTTTGTGAGGTCTCAAACTGGCCGCCATCGGAAAAGGAGTCCGGCGTCACGTTGACGATCGCCATGATGAGACCGCGCGGCCCGAGCGTCAGCGAACGGGCATGCGCCAGCGGCCAGACACGCGGCTCGAAACAGACTCGCTTCACCATTCCAGATTTCCACCCTTAAGACTTTTGCAACACCTGCGGCAGAATCGCGGCATCAATATCTTTTTTTATTGCTCTGTGATCCGCTATGCAGCAAGCTCGCCTCAAAGACAATGAGGGGGACTGTGCTGATGAACTTTGTTTCGGTATGGGCGTCTTGGCGCTTGATTGCCTTTCTGGGAACCGTGCTCTGCGGCTTTGTCGCGCTGGCCACTCTGGCCAAGGCTGACACGAGCGTTCGCAAGTCCACCGTCTATTTCACCGTGCGCGGCAAGACAGCCTCCGAACTCGACAGCGCCCTCATGCGCAACGGCCCACAGGCCGGCGGCATGGCGCGTCACCCGGGTGCGGCGCAGATCAAGTTCGCCGGCGATATCAAATATAGCGAGTCGAAGGGTCGTTGTTCGGTTTCCGCTGCCCGCGTCAATCTGAACCTGAAGCTCATTCTGCCGAACTGGAAGGATCGCGGTGGCGCTCCGCGCGGCCTCGCCGTGCTGTGGGACTCACTTGCCGGTGACATCAAGCGTCACGAAGAACATCACGCCGAAATCGCCACGCGGCATGCCCACCAGCTGGAGCAGGCGCTGAGATCCTTGCCGCCGCAGAAGACTTGCGAGGCCATGCAGGCACTCGTCTCTCGCACGACGGACCAACAGATCGCGGAGCATGACGAAGACCAGCGGCGTTTCGACCAGATCGAGATGGCCAATTTCGAAGCCCGCATCATGCGGCTCGTGAAAGAGCGCCAGGCGCAGATGGCGAACGCGGCGAATTGAACTGACATAGACGTTCGCACACGCCTGCATGCCTGATAATTGCGCGCCGCCCGATATCACGGGCGGCGTTTGCATGCGCGCTTGTCTCGCACGGATCAAAGCTTGTGCCAGGCTGATGGCGCTAACAGGCAATCACCTGACAAAACTTGCAGTGGCAATCACGTAACTCTTGAGTTACATTGACTTCCATGGAGCAAGTCCAGCGGCGCCCGAAGCGAGCTCTGGTCTGGAACTGCACCGGAGGAAGACAAGAGAGCGTCCAAGGCAGGGCTCAAGAGCCCGACCAAAGAAGATGCACCGGCGCATGGCGCCAGATTTTCTGACGGCGATGCCGTCGCGTTTCAGTATAGTTGATGCCGCGCGTTAAATTGGCGGCGACGTTGCGGGAGCTGATCACTCCGGCGGGCGTTTGCCTGTATTCGCAACAATCGATGACATTCGATCCGATGGCCGCGCGGGGAACATGCGGTCCGGATCCGGGGATAATCCGCTTTCTCCTGGCGCGCGTCCTTAGACGACAGGGCGCATCCTCCCTCGCCCCTGGCGCGCCCGACTGGCCTCGCTTGACGGTTTCCGCAAGCGAGGCTTTTTTTGCCCGCCGTCAGGCAGGCGGGGATTCCACCGCTGGACAGAACCTGATGAGGTCAGGCCTGCTTTTCCGGCACGCGCACGACGAGACCGTCGAACGCATCCGACATCTTGATCTGACAGGAAAGCCGCGAGGTCGGACGAACGTCAAAGGCGAAGTCCAGCATGTCTTCTTCCATCGGCTCCGGCGAGCCGACCTTTTCTGCCCACGCCTCGTCGACATAGACATGACAGGTGGCACAGGCGCAGGCGCCGCCGCATTCCGCCTCGATGCCCGGCACGGAATTGCGCACGGCATTTTCCATGACCGTCGAACCGGACTGCGCGTCAATTTCGAACGGCGTTCCGTCGAACGCGATGATAGTCAGCTTTGGCATGGGAAACCTGTATCCTTCAAAATTTCGCCCCGCTCCGGATCGAAATCCGCGCGAGGCGATGTCCTGTCGCAGGGTAGACCTTGCGGCAATCTCTTCTGGCACATCAAGGGGCGATCACTCGTCCCGATAGACCTTCTCGCGACGCTCGTGACGCTCCTGCGCCTCAATGGACAGCGTGGCGATCGGCCGCGCGTCGAGGCGCTTCAAGCCAATCGGCTCACCCGTCTCTTCGCAATAACCATAGGTGCCGTCTTCGATACGCTGCAGCGCGGCGTCGATCTTGGAGATCAGCTTGCGCTGGCGATCGCGGGCGCGAAGCTCGATGGCACGGTCGGTTTCGGAGGATGCACGGTCGGCAAGGTCGGGATGGTTGGCGCTTTCTTCGGCGAGGTGATCGAGCGTCTCGCGCGCTTCCCGAAGAATTTCATTCTTCCAGTTAATCAGCTTCGCCCGGAAATAGGCCTGCTGATTGGGGTTCATGAACTCCTCGTCTTCAGAAAGGACGTACTTGCTAAGTTCGATAGTCTCACTCAACGCGATTCTCCTGGAGAACATCACTTTCAGCGGGTGTATAGCCACATTGGAGTCACAGTTCAAGCAAGGAATGCCGCCTTTCAACGGTTGAACATGATAAAATCGAATCGCCTAAAATTTCGCCAAGCTTTTGAATAGCTATGACAATTTGATGACCAGATTGGGCATCGGCCTTTCCCGGTCGCGCGCCTTGAGCAGCCTGGATGTACCATCTTGACGGGCTTGGGGCCTCTCACCCTTTCGGCCAGCTTGACCCGCATTGGCGGGCAACCTAGATTTCTGCCACTCGCGACCTTTGAGGGCACAATGTGCTCACGTACACGGCATCATTTGCTGCGAGGACTTATCGGGCGGTTTCGCTCTTCAACCGGTCCGAGCCGATGCGATACGGACCCAAGCGAAGGTTCATGCAGTCACATTCCCTTGCCGCGAGTCGTCTCTTCCTGCTCAGACACGCTCAGAGCGCCTGGCCGAAGCCGGGTGAGCGCGATTTCGAGCGGCAGCTGGACGAGACGGGACGTCAGGAAGCCGAACGCATCGGTCGCGCCGCCGTTGGCATGGATATGAGCCCGACAACGCTGGTCTGTTCGCCGGCGGAGCGTTGCCGGCAGACCGCAGCGGCGTTCATGGCGGCCATGGAGCACGCGCCGCACGTGATTCTCGACCCCGATCTCTACAGCGAAGGGCCGGAATATTACCTGTCCATTTGCAACGGCGTCGAAGAAGGCAAGAGCCTGATGATCATCGGGCATAACCCGATGATCGAGGAGACCTTCAGCCGACTTGCTGGCATGAAGGCTGCAAACGCCCACATCCCGGCAGGCTTTCCGACAGCGGGCCTGGCCGCTTTCACCAGAACGGGCAATGAGCCGTGGCGGCTGGAAACGCTGCTGACGCCTTGAACCTGATGTGGCGGCTCAGGCCGGCATCCGTCCGACATAGCGTGATTGCGGACGGATCAGCCGGCCCACCCTGTCCTGCTCCAGCACATGTGCCGTCCACCCCGCCATGCGGCCGGCGGCAAAGACATTGGTGAAGCTCTCACGCGGGAAACCGACAGCCTCCAGCAGCAGCGCAGTGTAGAACTCGACATTGGTCTGCAGCGGGCGCAACGGCTTCCGTTCGGCCAGCAGCGCCAGCGCCTGTGCCTCCACCTTCTCGGCAAAACCAATCCGTCCGCCAGTGTCACGCAGCGCCGATACGGCACGTTTCAATGCATCCGCTCGCGGATCGCGTACACGATAAATGCGATGGCCGAAGCCCATCAGCCGTTCTCCCCGGTCGAGCGCCTCGGTGAGCCATGGAGCGATATTCTCTTCGCTTCTTATGGCGTCCAGCATGTCGAGGACGGGCCCCGGTGCGCCACCGTGCAGCGGGCCTTTCAGGGCGCAAAGCCCGCCGATGACGGACGAGAACAGACCCGCCTGCGTCGAGGCAATTACACGTGTTGCAAAGGTCGAGGCATTGAGCCCGTGATCAGCCACCGTGACAAGATACGTCTCCAGCGCCCGCACCTTTTCCGGCCCCTGCTCCGCCCCATGCAGCATCCGCAGGAAATCCGCCGCTGCCCCCAGCGATGCATCGGGACGAACCGGATCAAGCCCGCGTCCACGGCGGGCAATTGCCGCGGCGAAGACCGGTACGGAGGCCACAGCCACCAGATGGTGGCACTCCGTTTCGACATCCGGCAGCAACGACAGAAGCAGCCGCAGCGCTTCGACCTGCGACAGGCCGTCCAGCGCCGGCAGTGCCGACGTCATCCGCTCGAAGGCGACCACGCGCGCAGCACCGAGCCGCAGGCGAATCTGCGTCTCGTCGAGGTTCTCGCGCGCAAGATCGCGCCACAGCAGCGCTAGCACAGCCTCAAAAGACCAGTCTGCCAACTGCTCCAGTTGATGACCACGCAGGACAAGCCGCCCCGCCGCGCCATCGACATGCGAAAGCACGGTTTCGGCGGCGACAATGCCTTCAAGGCCGGCAGCAAAAACGTCACCAGCCGGAGACTCAAGCGTTTTCAAGGGGATATTCATGGATTAACCTCGCGACGGAACTCGTGTTGACGAACACGATCCTGTCAGCGAAGAATATATAGTCAATCTTGATTCAACCAATCAATGTGTATTCGATGACCGCACCCGATCAATATATCGATGCTGAAACCGCGGCCGACCTTCTCGGCGTCAGCCGCGCCACGCTCTATGCATACGTGAGTCGCGGCCAGATCCACACATCCGGATCCGAGGGGGACCCGCGCCGCAGGCTTTACAGCGCCTACGACATTGACGAACTCGTGAAGCGCAAGTCCGTCGGTCGCCGCCCCCGCGCCATTGCCGAGACGACACTCGACTGGGGCCTCCCCGTACTCCCTTCAGCCATCACGCTGATCGATGAAGGCCGGCTCTACTATCGCGGCCGCGACGCCGCGCATCTCGCCGAAACTTTGACGCTCGAAGACACTGCCCGCCTATTGTGGGATTGTGGCAGAATTGACCCCTTTGCCGACCCCGCCAACATACCCGAGCGTTTCGATCCCTATATGACAAACCTCGTTCGCGCCTTGCCGCTAACAGAGCGTTGCCAGTCGCTGCTGCCGCTTGTCGCTGCCGGGCGCACAACGGCATGGCAGCGGAACGCCCGCGCGCTCTGGCCAGGTGCCGCCTCTCTTATCCGCGCCATGGCAGGGGCGGCAAGCTGCAGTTCCCCGGATGGCACGCCTGTCCACAGCCAGCTGGCGCGTGAGTGGGAATGCGGCGATGTCGGCGGAGACCTCATCCGCCGCGCGCTCGTGCTCCTGGCGGACCACGAACTCAATGCCTCCGCATTCGCCGTTCGCGTCGTCGCCTCCACCGGCGCCTCGCTTGGGGCCTGTATCAATGCAGGCCTCTCGGCACTCAGCGGGCCGCTGCATGGCGGGACGACCAGCCTCGTGGAACTCCTCTTCGACGACGTACGGCAGGCGGGAAGTGCCGCCGCCGCCGTCGAGACACGGCTGCGGCGCGGTGATGGCGTGCCGGGCTTCTCGCATCCGCTCTACCCGGAAGGCGATCCGCGCGCCGAAGCGCTTCTTCCCCTCCTCCCCCGCGAGTCGAGCCGCGACGACCTGATCGCCGTCATGGAGGACACCGCCGGCAAGCGCCCCAATATCGATTTCGCCCTCGTGTCGCTGCGGCGCGCCCTCGGCCTGCCGCGCGGCAGCGCCCTCGCCCTCTTCGCCGTCGGCCGCTCCGTCGGCTGGATCGCGCATGCGCTCGAACAGAACGCCGAAGGAAGCCTCATCCGCCCCCGCGCCCGCTATGCCGGCCCGGCACCGGAGGATTGAGGCCGCGCGTCAGGCTGTGGCGGCGCCTCGATTGAACCACACGAGCGCGTCACCTATATCTCATGCATGATCCCGCCGACCCGCGAGCCCGCATGACCCCTTCCCTGACATCGCTGACGGATGACGTGCTGATTGCGGCGGAGAACCTCGCCGATCTTGGCAAGGGCCTCGTCAATCCCTCGCTGCGGCTTGGCGTTACCGGCCTGTCGCGCTCCGGCAAGACCGTCTTCATCACCGCACTCGTGCATAATCTCGTCTATGGCGGTCGCCTGCCTCTGGTTCGCGCCTTGCATCAGGGCCGCGTTTCATCCGTCCATCTCGATCCTCAGCCGGACGATGCCGTGCCGCGCTTTCAATATGAGGATCATGTCCGCGACATGGTGGAAAAGCGCATCTGGCCGGACTCGACGCGCTCGATTTCCGAAATGCGCCTGACCGTGCATTACGAAAGCGCCAGCGGCTGGAACCGCTTCTTCCGGCCCGGCACGCTGAATATCGATATCGTCGACTATCCCGGCGAATGGCTGCTGGATCTGCCGCTGCTCGGCCAGGACTATGCGGAATTCTCGAAGAATGCTCTGGCGCTTTCCCGCTCCGAAATCCGTGGCCCGCTGGCCCGTGAGTGGCTGGGTTTGGCCGAACGCCTTGACCCGGCCTCGCCCGCCGACGAACTCGTCGTGCGCGATATGGCGCAAGCCTATGCGGCGTATCTGAAGGCCTGCAAGTCTGACGAACGCTCTCTCTCCATGCTGCCTCCCGGCCGCTTCCTCATGCCCGGCGATCTCGAAGGCTCGCCGGCGCTCACCTTTGCGCCACTCATCCGCCTCACCGACGGACCCGCGCCGAAGGGCTCGTATCAGGCGATGATGGAGCGTCGCTTCGAGGCCTATAAGTCGATCGTCGTGCGCCCCTTCTTCCGTGATCACTTCGCAAGGCTCGACCGCCAGATCGTGCTGGTCGACACGCTTCAGGCCGTCAATCGCGGTCCGGAGGCGCTCAAGGATCTGGAGCATGCACTTGGCGACGTGCTGTCCTGCTTCCGCGCTGGCAAGGGCAATCTTCTCTCCTCGATCCTGACGCGCCGCATCGACAAGGTGCTGATCGCCGCCACCAAGGCCGATCACCTGCATCACGAAAGCCATGACCGGCTGGAACTGCTCACCCGCCGCCTCGTCTCCGGCGCTCTCACCCGCATCGGCATGTCGGGTGCCGGCATCGAAACGGTGGCGCTTGCCTCCGTCCGCGCCACGCGCGAGGCGACGGTGAAGCATGGCGGCGAGGATCTGCCGGTCATCAGCGGCACGCCTATCGAGGGCGAAGTGATCGACGGCGAGCGCTTCGACGGCAAGCGCCGCACCGCAATCTTCCCCGGCGACCTGCCAAAGGATCCGGAAACATTGTTCGACAGCGCCGGCCATGCCAGCCTGCTGAAACCCGGCGATTTCACCGCTGTCCGCTTCCGCCCGCCCGAGCTTGGCACCAGCGGCGGGCTCGAAATGACGCTGCCGCATATACGGCTGGACCGCGCCATCGAATTTCTCATTGGAGACCGGCTGGCATGAGCGATGCGCCCCGCAAACCCATGAATTTCTCCGATGCGCCCGAAACAACGGTCGAGACCGCCCAGCGTCGCCCCGCCTGGTTCGACAACGGTGTCGTGGAAACCCCGCTGGAAGAGGACATTTTCGAAGCCGAAGGCATCGATGCGGAACGACGCATCGCCGAAACCGGCACGCTGAAACCCGCCCGCCGCTTTCCCTTCTTCAAGATCTTCTCCGGTGCGCTTGGCGTGCTGGTCTCCATGGGCATCGGCCTCTGGATCGACCGCCTCGTCAAGGATCTCTTCGGTCGGGAGGATTGGCTCGGCTATGTGGCGCTGGCCGCCGTTGCCGTCCTGGTCCTGTCGGCCATCGGCTTTGTCGCCCGCGAACTCTATGGCCTCAAAAGCCTCACCAATATCCAGACTCTCAAACAGGAAGCGCGCGACGCCGCACGTTCCAAGAGCCGCGACGAAGCTACAAAGACGGTCAAGGCGCTCTCCGCCCATCTGGCTCACCGCCCGGAAACTGCCCGTGGCCGAAAGGCGCTCGAGGATCACGCTCGCGAGATCATCGACAATCCCGGCATGATGGCGCTTGCCGAAAGTGAGCTCCTTTCGCCGCTGGACGAGGAAGCCCGCCGCATGATCGCAAATGCGGCGCGCCGCGTTTCCGTGGTCACTGCCGTTAGTCCACGGGCGTTAGTCGATATCGGATACGTACTCTTCGAGGCCGCGCGACTGATCCGCATGCTGGCCTTCCTTTATGGCGGTCGCCCCGGCTTCTTCGGCCTCATTCGCCTGCTGCGCGAAACGGTCGCGCATCTGGCTGTGACGGGCGCAATCGCCGTTGGCGACGATGCGATCCAGCAGGTGCTGGGCCACGGTCTTGCGTCCAAGGTTTCAGCTCGGCTCGGCGAAGGCGTTGCCAATGGATTGATGACCGCACGCATCGGAATTGCGGCCATGGATCTGTGCCGCCCGATGGATTTTGCCGAAATCCGTCGCCCAAAGGTCACAGACTTCCTCAATGTCCTGAAGGATGCTTCGAAAACGCCAAGGTGACGTTGGACAAGCCGGGAATTTTGGGTTACCGCCTCAAATCAGGAAGTGTTTCGAGTGCTTCGCCTGTTGTCCGCAACGTTGCGGATAACCTTGGGGAAACGGTCCCTGGACAGCTGTTTTTCATAGTCCATTAACCAATCCGCGCGAGACTTGAAGCCAGTTCCGGTGCCTGTACCAGCGCTTGCCCCCGTTCAAGGAAGTCCGATGTCCGTCAAGCTTTCCATTGCCGCAGCCGCTCTTGCGCTTGCCGCCGTTTCGCCGCTCGCAGCTCATGCCGGCGATCGTGAATTCTTCGACAGCACAGCCGGCGTGTGGCAGGGTCCGGGCGAAATCGTTGCCGGTAAATACAAGGGCACGAAGTTTACCTGCGATCTCAAGGGCGAATCCAAGTCCACGGGAGCTGGCCTGAAGCTCGACGGTTCCTGCCGCGTCGGCGTCTTCGCACAGCCCATGTCCGCCACGATCGAGCGGAACGGCGAAAGCTACAAGGGCTCGTTCCTCGACGGGTCTGACGGCAAGGGTCTCGACATCGTTTCGGGCGCCGTCGTCGGCAATCGTGTCATCGTCGGCATCAACCGCAAGAACCTCAACGGCGCGATGATTGCCCGCCTCAAGGACAAGAACACACTGAACGTGACCATCTCCGTGCGCGTCAATGACAGCCTTGTGCCCGTCATCGGCATGACACTGGGCCGCAAGATGGACCAGGCTTCGGTCGGTTCGATCAAGCAGGCAGACTGAAATCCGGCATTCCCACGGCGCGGTAAATAGGCATGGGGCGCGGCGTGACCTCATCGGCTCGAGCGCCGCAGGGCATGGCGGCAAAGAGCGTGAGCAGGATTGCCTGCCGAAACTGTAAAGCCTTGTGTGTCACGGCGAGCCTTTTCAATCCGCCAGAACCTTGACGAAGCGCTCGGCAACCCAGCCGGATTTGCAAGGGCCTTGATAGGTTCCGTCAAAATAAGGCGGCCCCTCGGGCAGACCGCACCGCTCCATCATCGGCGTCTCTGACGTGTGGTCGAGATCGTAGATTACGCCGATAAATCTGACGCTCGTCCCACGCTTGGGCTCGAACGCCGCAATCACGAACGATCCTTCCGTCAGCCGCCCGATCTCCTCCGCCTTTGTGGACGGACCCGCGCGCACGGAGACGAAGCCATCTCCGCCCTTCTTCAGACCCGAGATCTGCGACACCGCACCGCCCGGAGCGATCGGTTTTCCATCAAGCACCAGTGGGCGCACGATGACCGGTTGGTGGGAAATATCCTCGGCACGTGACGGCAGGGCCGCCAGAACCGAGAGGAGAGCGGAGGATGCGACGGTCGACAGTCTCATATCGCGTCTCAACGCTTCACGAGTTCTACGCGACGGTTCTTGGCGCGGCCCGCATCGTCGTCATTGGAGGCGATGGGTGCAGACATACCGGCTCCAAAGGGCGTCAACCGTGCTGCTGCAATTCCGTAATGCTGGGCAAGATCGGCAGCAACCGCCTGGGCGCGGCGCTTGGAAAGATCCACATTGTAGTCGAAGCCGCCCTTGCCATCGGTATGGCCGGTGACAACCAGCGCGACCTCGCTATTGGCCTTGAGGAACTTGGCGATTTCGTCCAGCGTCGGCCGCGATTCCGGCTTGATGTCGGACTTGTCAAAATCGAACTGGATGCCATAGAGGGTCACGTGGCCACTGGTGGAGATGGATTTCGCCATCGCACCCGCATCGACAAAGGCGATCTGCCCCGTCTGCATCGGCTTCACATCGGCCACAATCACATGGACCAGAGGCCCCGACTTGTTGTCACCCAGGAAAACCGCGGCATAGGTATCGCCCGTCGGCTTCGATGCCTTCGCCAGAAGATAGCGCACGCCATCGCCATAGCGATAGTTGATCTGCCCGTCACCGGCCGCGAAACTCATGCGGTAGGAACTGCCCTTCTCTTTCAGGCAGGTCTCGTTGGCGCAGGAGAAAACGACTTCGAAGCCCTTGGACTTCAGCGACTCCTCGTAATTGCGAATGATCTCCAGAGACGACCGATCCTTGGGCGCATTGTAGCGAATGTCCGTGATCTTGCCCTCGACCTTGATGCTGTTCGCATCGGTGAAAGCTTCGCCATCCGTCTTGAGGTTTACGGGTGAGGTAATGAAGCGCTGCTCGTTGAACTCTCCGCTCTTGTAGCCGAAGATCTCCGAGCCCGCGTAGCGGCCGACCAGCGGATGATCCTTGGAGCCCGCCACATCCTTGGCCAGGACGCTCTCCGAAAAAAGGGGGGCAGAGAGTATGACTGCGACGGCGGAATAGTAAAACATGCGGTTCATGAGCGAAACTCCTTCAAGAAACGTTGTGTCCGTGTGGCGACCTGCATCACATTCAAAGACGTGCAGCAGCGGCAACAAATTCGGCCGTACGCGTTCTCCGAGAAGTACCAAGAGCCCAAGGCTTGCAATATTCCCCGCCGGGGGAATAATTGGCGTGTCTCGACATGTTGAAGACAGGGGGCAACGTGAGCGAAGGTTTAGGCACTAAGCGGCTATGGACCGAACTCGACCTCGTTTGCGCTACGGGTGTCGGCATGGAGCCGATTGCTGCCGATCTGTGTCGCATTGTCCGCCATCTGGTAAAGGCTGATGCCGGGGCCATCTTCTGGATGGGAGACAATGGCCTGCCCGCAGGCTTCTTTCATGAGGATTCCGACGCGGCTGTACGCGATCTTTTCGCCAACGCCTATGAGGAACTCTTCATCGGGCATTGCGAAATCAACGTCGCCTCGCTCATCGGCCGAACGGACTTCGACTGCGGCCATCTCATCGCGCCGCCAACCGAATACTGGAAATCCAACACCTATAATCTGCTGGTGCGCGCAAGCGGCCATCACCACACGATCGACCTTCGGATTGATGATGGCGGGCGACCCCGCGCCGTCATTCTTCTGTTTCGGGCAGCACGGCGCCCCGCTTTCGAAGCGACCGACCGGGACAGGCTGCGCCTGGGTCTCCCGTCGCTGCGGCGCGCATTGCAGATGCCATCGGACACGGCACGGTGGACGCCGCGCGGCGCACCGGCCTATATCGTCGTCGATGCTGACGGAAGCAGCTTGCTCTTCGCATCCGAAACGGCATCGAGCCGCCTGCAGCATGGCAATCTGGTGGCCCAGGGCGTGCCCCAGACGGGCAGGCTCGTGTCGCCACCGGCCTTTGCGGCGGAACTCTGCCGGCGGCTGTCGAACGAGCTTCGCCCTGCCCTCCGCCTGCCGGTCCCCGAAGGGCGTCTGCATGTTTGCGCGGAGCGTCTGGAACGTACAGGCGCCGAAAGCGCGGTGCTGTTGACCCTGCAGCATGAAGAGCCGGATCGCATTACCATCGTCCGGCGCGTGCTGGCGCTGGACATCTCGCCGCGCCAGAAATCCATCGTCCTCGCGGCAGCCTCGGGCGCCTCGCGAACGGATGCCGCAGCGCAGACCAACACCAGCGCCGAAGCCCTGAAGAAACACCTTGCCACGATCTATCAGGCCACAGGCACGCGCTCCTGGTCAGACCTGTCTCGCGCCTTCGCTCAGACTTGAAGGCGCAAGAAAACTCATCAGCCGCGCGCCAAGCCCTTGGCCGTCAGCTCCGCCAGATAATCCGCAAACAGCGCATCGCCCTCTTCGCCCAGCTGGCGAAGATAGGTCCAGGTATAGATGCCGCTATCGTGCATGTCGTCGAAGCCGATGCGGACGGCATAATTGCCCGAAGGCTGCACGCTGATGATCTCGACATGGCGCTTGCCGGGAACAGTCACCTTCTGCCCCGGCCCATGGCCCTGCACTTCTGCTGAGGGAGACAGGACGCGCAGCATCTCTGCGGCCAGCGGAAACACTTGCCCGTCATCGAATGTGACCGTCATCGTGCGGCGATCCTTGGAGACCTTGATGGCGGTGGGACGACTTGTCATGGCTTTGCTTTCAAAGATTTGATTGGCGTGTGGCACGCCCCATATAATAGACAGAGGAAGCGGCGCAAAGCACCGTTTCCATCAATCGGAACGACTTGACCCAAAGCATTCCCGTCGTCACATTGAAGACGGAGGAGTAAGACGTTGAACCAGCACAATCCGGTGACAGCCGACACCGCCGCGCGCCCGCCCATGATCGACCCCTTCGGTCGGATGGTCTCCTATTTGCGCGTTTCCGTGACCGACCGTTGCGACTTCCGCTGCACCTATTGCATGGCCGAACACATGACCTTCCTGCCGAAGCGCGATCTGCTGACGCTGGAGGAGCTCGATCGTCTCTGTTCGGCCTTCATCGCCAAGGGCGTGAAGAAGCTGCGGCTGACGGGCGGCGAGCCGCTGGTGCGCAAGAACATCATGTATCTCATCCGCGAACTCGGAAAGAAGGTCCGTTCGGGTGAGCTGGAAGAGCTGACGCTGACCACCAACGGCTCCAATCTGGAGCGCTTCGCACCGGAACTGGCAGACGCCGGCATCCGCCGCATCAACGTCTCCGTCGATACGCTCGATCCGGCGAAGTTCCGCGAAATCACCCGCCTCGGCGATCTCGGCAAGGTTCTCGCCGGTATCGAGGCTGCGCAAAAGGCCGGCATCAAGGTCAAGCTGAATGCCGTGGCGCTCAAGGATTTCAACGAGCAGGAAATCCCCGACATGATTGCCTGGGCGCATGGCCGCGGCATGGACATGACGTTGATCGAGACCATGCCGATGGGCGAGATCGAGGAAGACCGGACCGATCAGTATCTGCCGCTCTCCAAGGTCCGCGCTGACTTGGCCAACCACTTCACGCTCACCGACATTCCCTTCCGCACCGGTGGACCGGCCCGCTATGTCGAAGTGAAGGAAACCGGCGGCAAGCTCGGCTTCATCACGCCGATGACGCATAACTTCTGCGAAAGCTGCAACCGCGTGCGCCTGACCTGCACCGGCACGCTCTATATGTGCCTCGGCCAGAACGACGCGGCGGACCTGCGGGCCGTGCTGCGCGAGAGCGATGATCCGGAGGTCCTCTCTGCCGCGATCGACGAAGCCATCCGCCGCAAGCCCAAGGGCCACGACTTCATCATCGACCGCGACCACAAGCGACCGGCTGTGGCTCGACACATGAGCGTCACCGGAGGGTGACCGTGACACAGGATGGCGAGGGGGAGCATCTTGAAAAGACATACGCCGTTCGCGACCGCCGCAGCCTTGTGGATCGCAGCGTCCTCCGCCTTCGCCGAAGACAAGCCGGCTGAGCTCACAAAGCCCGTTGACCCGGCCATTGCTGCCGCCCGAACCTTCGGTTTTGCCGCTCTTCCCGGGCAATGTGACGAGCGAACGGCCGACAATGCCGCGATGGCCCAGGACGCGGTCTATTCGCTGACCTGGAAGGACAAATACGGCGATCCGCCGGCTGAGCATAAGGCTTCGCTCTACGAGATCTACTGCCTGTCTGGCGCCTACAACGTGTCCAACCTTTATGTGCTGAAGGACGAGGAGAACAAACTGTCTCTCGTCAGCTTCGCTCAGCCCACATTCGACGTCGTCTATGTCGATGGCGACGACAGCGAAACGAAACTCAAGCGCGACCCCACCGTAACCGGCTATTCGGCCACATTTCTCCTGACCAATTCGTTCTTTGACGAAAAGACGCAGATACTCACCGAATTCGCCAAATGGCGGGGGCTGGGCGATGCCTGGTCGGTGGGAGACTGGCAACTCCGGGACGGCCAGTTCGTCCTGACGCGCTATGAGATCGACCCGATCTACGAGGCCAATCTGGATAACCCGCCGCAAAAGCTTGAGGATAAGAGTTTCCAGCTTTTCCCCTCGGTGAAAAAGAAATAAGCCAAGCTGATCAAGCAACACGAATCTGAAGCGCGGAAAGCACGTCGGACATGGCCTTGTCGGATAATATAAAAGGCGCGCTCTACATGACCGCCGCCATGGCAGGATTCGGCTTCAACGACATGCTGGTCAAGACTGCGACAAAAACGCTGGCGACCGGTGAGATCATCCTGATCCGCGGCACGATCTCCACCGCCCTCATCTTTCTGCTGGCGCTCCACATGGGCGCGCTGAGGCCGCTGAAGACGGTGCTTCACCCCATGCTTGCTCTGCGCGTTCTCGCTGAAGTGACGGCCACCTTCACCTATATCTATGCGCTGGGGCAACTCCCGCTCGCCAATGCCGGTGCTATCCTGCAATTCCTGCCGCTCGCCGTCACGCTGGGGGCCGCGATCTTCCTGGGCGAGCCGGTGGGCTGGCGTCGTTGGGGGGCCATCATCGCGGGCTTCTTCGGCGTGTTGCTCATCATCAAGCCCGGTCCGGATGGCTTTTCGCTGGCCTCCTTCCTGGCGCTCGCCTGCGTCTTCGCCGCCGCCGCCCGAGATATCGCCACCAAGCGCCTGCCGCAGGGCATTCCGACGGTCTATGTCACGCTCCTGACCTCGTTTGCCGTCACCGCAGGTGCCGGCATCTTCATCGCGCCCCTCGGCGGCTGGCAGTCTCCGCCACTCTTCGATGTGGGAATTCTCGCTCTTGCGGCCATCTGCCTGATGGTCGGCTATCTGGCGCTGATCACCGCCATGCGCACGGGCGAAATCTCCTTCATCGCGCCCTTCCGCTACACCTACATGATCTGGGCGCTGGCGCTGAGCTTCACGGTCTTCGGCGACCTGCCGGACATCTTCATGATCCTCGGCTGCGCCATCGTCGTCGCCTCCGGCATCTACACCTTCTATCGCGAAAACCGCCGCCGCACGGGCCTGCCCGCCCAGTCGCTGCCGCGCGCGCCGCATTGACGAGCCCGAAAATGACCAATGAACCTGCCTCGTCCTTCCCTGCAATGGTTCTCGCCGGTGGCCGCTCGACACGCATGGGCGAGGACAAGGCGGCGAAACGCTTAGCCGGCAAACCATTGGCGCAGATCGTCGCGACCCGCGTCGCAGCGCAAGCCTCACCGGTGTTCATCAACTCCCGCAATCCATCGCTGGCAAGCCTCGCTTACGACCTGTTGCCCGACACGATCGAGGGACAGGAAGGCCCGCTTGCCGGCATTCTGGCCGGCCTTGAGCATGTGGCCGCGACCCTGCCCAACGCGACGCATCTCGCAATCGTCCCCGCTGACGCCCCCTTCTTCCCCGATACGCTGGTCGCCCGCCTCGCCGCCGCCATCGAAGCCCCGGAAACGGTAGCCATGGCAGCCTATTGCGGCGACCCTGAACCCGCCTTCGCGCTCTGGCCCGTGGAACTCGCCCCGCACCTGCGTCGCTGGCTGGAGACCGGCCAGAACCGCGCCATCCGCGCCTTTGCGGCAACGTGCCAGGTCCGCCTCGTCGATTTCGTTGATGAGCCTTCCCACAGCTTCTTCAACGTCAACCGCCCGCGCGACTTCGAACGCGCAAGGGATCTGATGGGCCTGGGCCAAGCCCCGAAAATCCTCGGCATTTCCGGCTGGAAGAATTCCGGCAAGACCGGCCTGACCGTGCGACTCGTTGAGGAACTCACAGCGCGCGGCTATCGCGTCTCCACCATCAAGCACGCCCATCACGACTTCGACATCGACAAGGTCGGCGCTGACAGCTTTCGCCACCGTCAGGCCGGCGCACATGAAGTCACCATCGTCTCGGGCACCCGCTACGCCATCATGCACGAGTTGCGCGGCAATCCCGAACCCGCCTTCGAAGAGGTGCTGTCCCGCCTCGCCCCCTGCGACATCGTCGTGATCGAAGGCTACAAGCGCGAACCGGTTCCGAAGATCGAGGCGCGCCGGCTGGAGGCGAAAAGCCGTGTGCCGCTCGCGCCGGAAGATCCGTATATCGTGGCGATTGCAGCGGATCATCCGGTCGAGGATGCGGCGCTGCCGGTGTTCAACCTGGATGATACGATGGCGCTGGCGGATTTTGCGGAGAGGCTGCTAGGGTTTGCCAGCTGAATCCGTAACTTGCCTGGAGTGTTCAATTCCCCCTCTCTTGCAAAATCTACGACTTAGCCTTCGGCTAAGATCATGATTTTGCTTTCTCCCCCACCAAGGGGGAGATGGGGAGTGCGAGGCCGCCGCTTGCTCCGGTCTCCCCCTGGTGGGGGAGAAAGCGATTTCAACATCTTAGCTTCAGCTAAGTGTTAGAAATCGCAAGAGAGGGGTCGACAAGGGTGACGCTCTCACCCAACCTTCAGCAACCCATCCATCGGCTTGACCGCGCCGCTGTCCGGGAACACATCTTTCCCAAGCGCCGCTTCCTCGATCCCGAGATGATCCCGGAGTGCGCCTTTGAGCACCGCCCGCAGGTCCGTCGTCGGCGCAAGGTCGCGCTGCTGGAACAGCGCCTTGTCAGAGAGACCCGGCCAGTCGGCGAGCACACGGCCGCCCTTCACCGCCCCACCCGCCAGAAACGCCACCGTCGCCGTGCCGTGGTCAGTGCCTTCCGTGCCGTTCATCCGCACCGTGCGGCCAAATTCGGTAGCGACCACGACCACCGTCTCGTTCCACGCGGGCCCCAGGGACGCCTTGAGCGCGGCCATGCCAGCGTCAAGCTCCACAAGCGCCTTGCCGAGATTTTCGCCTTCCGGCTGCTCTGTCGCATGCGTGTCCCAGCCGTCGAGATCGATCGCACCGATGCGGGGGCCGTTGGGGTCTGTGAAGAGCTTGCCGACCATCTGCATGCCCTTGACGAAATTGGAGTTCTGGTCAGCGTAACCGCCGCCCTGCCCCATGCCCTGCCCCATGGCCGCATTCATGTCGGCCTTGCCGGCGGCAATTCGTTCGAGATCAAGCCCGCGGCCGAAGGCGCTGGCGAGCGTCGGATCGGCCGACTTGTAGAAGTTGAGAAGCCGCGCCCGCGCATCGTCGGTCGCCGGTTTGACGCCGCCCGCTGCCCAGGTGAGCGTCGAGGCTGGACCGCGCATGATCAGCGGCACGGTCGGCCCTATGGCGAGGCCTCCAGCTTTGACGCTGCCGGCCTTGCCAAGCTGCGACATCGCGCGGTTGAGCCAGCCGGTGCTGACCGGGCCTGCGCCGGGCAAACCACTTTCCAGCACGTCCTGCCCGTCGAAATGCGAGCGGTCGCGATAGGGCGTCGCCACAGCATGGATCGCCAGCGCCTGGCCCTGGCTGAAGAGATCATGCAGGGTCGCAAGCTTCGGGTTCATCAGGAACCCGCCGGTGATCGGCAGTCCGGCGGGCGTGCCGTCCGCACCGAGGATCAGCCCGGCGCGCGCGCGCTCGAAATCCGGGTCGAAGGCGGGCTCGATGACGGCCAGCCCGTCCATCGCGCCGCGCAACACGACCATCAGAAAGCGCGGATCGCGACCGGGTGCGGCGCTGGCAAATTGCGGCGCGAAGGACCAGGCAGTGAAGGCGCCGGCCGTTGCCAGAAAGCCGCGGCGTGTCGGATGCAGGAATTCGAACATGGGCCTCACCTCACCTGGATTTCGGGGGACATGATGATGGTCGCCAGCGCCTCGCGGCGGCTGGCGGACCGCTTGATGGCTGTCTGCATGTCGGGCTTCAGCGCAGGGCCGAAGAGCGCACTTGCAAGCTCCATTGGCTCCGGCGGGTTCTTCGGCTGGCCGGAAAGCTGCAGTGCATAATCGAAGCGCTTGACCAGCGCATTGGGCGCTGCCCAGGCCATGTCATTGTCGGGAAAGCCATTGGGCGAGCGCGGCGTCCAGAGCGGCTGGCCGAGCACGCGGGCAAAATTGACGACCTTCTTCGGGTCCGTGTTGAGCGCTAGAACGCGCTCGCAACAGATCGCCATGTCATAGGGCGGAATGACCTTGGCGGATGCGGCATTCCACGCTTCCGGCGCCTTCACCAGCGCGATAACCGTTGCCCGCAGATCGCCATGCGTCTCCTGGAAGCGTTTGGCAACAGTCTGGACCAGCGCCGGAGAGGCCTTGTCGCCCACGAAATGACGCACCAGCTTGTCCGCGACATGCTGCGCGGTGGCCGGGTGCTCTGCCAACATGTCGAGCAGCGCTTCGCCCTGCGCCTCGCCACCCTCGGCAAACGGCGTGCCCATCACCGTAAAAGCCCCCGGCTCATGCCGGTTCGGCTCGAACTTGAACATGCCGGGCTGTGGGTCCTTGTCACCCGCGATGCCCCAGCCCGTGATGATACGCGCGGCATTGGTCACATCGGTCTGGTTGTACCCGGCCTTGACGCCGACCGTGTGCAATTCCATCAGCTCGCGGCCGAGATTTTCGTTGAGGCCCTTCTTCTGCTTCTGCCCGGCCTTGGAATTCGGCCCGAAGGAGACGTGGTTGTCGAGATAGGCGAGCATGGCCGGATGGTGCATCACCGCGCCCAGCATGTCGCGGAACCGACCAGTGACAAAGGGGCGGATCGCCTCGCGCTCATAGGCCCCGGCAAGAACACGCACCTCCTCGCCCTTGGAGCAGGAAATGCAGAAATGTCCGGCCCAGAAATCCGTCAGCCGCTCGATGAGCGGCCGGTCCGACGTCACCGCCATCTGCTGGCGATAAGCAGCTTCGCTCTCGAACTGTGTGCGAACGAACTCGTTCTTCTGCTTGAATATCTCTTTGTTGTCTGCAGTGACGGCTGCGGCGGCCGCTGAGGCGTCTGATCCCTTGGCCATGGCTGGCGTGGCAGACGGCGCGGCGCCTGTTGCAGTGGTGGAAGGCGACGCGCCATTGGCCGGGGCTGCGGCGCTGGCCATGGCCGCCCGTGCATCGCGCACCTGCCTCTGCCGTTCGCGCAACTCCCGGATGATGTCGGAAGACGCCAGCAAGCCCGAGCCATCGGAATATTTCGCGCCATCCAGCTGCGAGAGAACCGTCTCCCGTGCATCCGGCCCCAGCTTGCGCCAGCCATCTGGAACCGGTCCGTAACCGAAGCGCCTCTGCGCCGTCACTGCCATCTCATCTGCAAGCGCCATGTGGGACAAGTCCTTCTGCCAGCATGAAACGATCGGTGACGCACCGCCTGCCTGGGTATCGCAAGGCTGCCTGGGTAGCAGCGCGTCGAGCAGCAGGCCTAACCCGATTTGCTGACACGAATGCGGCGGAAGGCGGAGATTACAGAGATTTAATATCAACGCGGATTGTAACTGCACGCTGGGCGTGCAGAGTGGGACCAATATTGTTTCAGGAATTTTCCGATGATCATTGAAGAGCCTCAAGCCGTTGAGCCCCCACGATATTTCTGGCGACGGGTCGTCGCCTTCGTCATCGACAAGTTCATCGTCGCGCTTGGCTTCATGTTCCTGATGATCGTCATCGCCGATATATGGCCTGCAAGCGTGACTTACATGCCCGAATCCTTCTTCCGCACCACACGGTGCGAAGATGGAGCCTCCAACCCCAACAGCGCCGACATGCTGGCCAAGCTTGAGGTGCAACCGGGCGAAGCCACCTTCGTGAGGATTTGCAAGACCGACTCCTTCATGATGCCGACGCGAAACTGGGGTTTCGTGCTGGCGGAAATGAAGCTGGCCGATAGCCCCATCAAAAAAACTAGAACGCGAAGCATACGCTTTTCGGTAGACAAGGAAGGCAACTTCTACATGCCTGATCTTGTCACGAGTTCGATGATCGCTAGCGCACAGCAGTTGCTGGCTATCGCAGCCTTTGCCTTCCTGCTGGCGGAATGGGCCTCGCCCGGTAAACTGGCGGTGCATTTGCGCGTCGTCCCCGTGGAGGGATATGACGAGACCAATTATGACCCACCTGGCTTTGGGCTTAGCCTGAGGCGGGAAGCCCTCAAGCAACTGCCCATCCTGATCGCCATCGTCGCAACCGGCGTCATCGACATCATCGCCAAGATCGAAGGCTTCCAGATCGACAACATCATGGAGGAGGTTCATTTCCTGTCGGCAAACACTCCCCTCATCTATGGAACGAGTTTCCTCTTCGCCGCCTTCATTTTCTATTGGCTCATCCAGCCGATGATCTGGTGGAAGGGCGCGACGCGTTACGACCGAATTCTCGGCCTTCGCGTCGTCCGTGCCCCGATAAACGTGCCAATACAAGCAACGCCTTTGCCGACCTGAGGTGAGCATTGAAACCTCGGCCTCACCAACTCTGCGAAAGAGAAAAGAGACGCTGAGCGGCTAACCGCAGCGCCCTCTCGCCCTACCCGAACAGTGCCCGCGCCGCCGTCACACTGCGGCCCACGATCACGATCCCATCCCCGCTGGCGACCACCAGCGAAGGCTCCGGTGAAGCAATCGTTTCGCCACTTTGGCGGTTGACCTGCACGATGAAGAAGCCGCCATGCGCCCGCGCCTCGATTTCGGCAATGGAAAGTCCAGTAAGCGGCCCCTTGGCCGGCACGATGACGACATCCATCTCCAGCCCCAGCCCGCGCAGCGAATGCTCCAGTTCCTGCATCTGCGAACTGGTTCTCAAGCGCCGCGCCGCTTCGGGATAAAGGATCAACTCGGCGATGCGCTCCGCGCCGATATGGGCGGGCAACACCACCTTGTCGGCGCCGGCCTGCTTCAGCTTGCTTTCGGTCGACGGCACCTCGCCGCGCGCAATGATCTCGATCTTCGGGTTGAGCGCGCGGGCCGAGAGCGTGATGAAGACATTGGCGGCATCGTTAGGCAGCACGCAGGCCAGCGTATGCGCCCGGTCGATGCCCGCGTGCTTCAGCACATCCTCATGCGTGCCGTCACCGACGAGACAGAGATAACCGTTCTCGCGGATCTCGGCGGCCCGCGCCTCGCTCATTTCCAGCACGACGAATTTCCGCCCCGCCGCCTTCAGCTCCCGCGCCAGCATATAGCCGATGCGCCCGAAGCCGACGACGATGACATGGTCCTTCAGCTTGTCGATTTCGGATTGCATACGATTGCTCCCCAGGATTTGCCGGATCTGCGTGATGGTGAGAAACTGAATGAGGGCACCGGTGAGCAGGATCATCCCCGTGCATCCGAAGATCATCAGGAACACGGTCACCAGATGGAGATAGGTCGTGTCGATCGGATGCACTTCGCCATAGCCGACCGTATAGACGGTGAGCAGCACCATGTAGAACGCATCGCCGAAATCCCACCCCGCCCACATATAGGCAAAGGTCGCGATCACCACGACCGTGAGATTGAACAGCACGATATTCGCCAGGGTGCGCCCCGGCGATCGGAAGAGATTCATGGATATGTGTCCCCAGGCCGGGAATCACGATGGGTTCCGGGCTTGGGGCGAAGTATCTAGCGGATTTTGGATGCTGACGACATATTTAACGATGGCGAGCGATCAATTATAGGCTGAGGAAGAGAAAGTGATCTTTCTCGCCAGGAACGGCGGGGCACAGAGCCCATTTTGGAAGCTGGAGTTCATCTGCTCCAAGTCTTCTAACATGGCATTTCGTCCACGGAAAAGGTAAGTCCAGCAACTAAACACTGTTCCTCGCGCGACCGCGGACCTTGCTTTAGAAACAAAAGAGCGTGCGAGGTCGAATTGTGCCAAAGCGCCCGCTGACAGCGCCATACACTGAAGATAATTCGCCTCAGTCGGACGCCCGTTCGCGTCGTTAAGCTCCAAAACCCGCTGAAGTAAGTGCCGCGGAGGAATGCCAGTTTCTCCCCATTCAGCCATAGCGTAATTAAATACGTCTGCAATAGAATCGCTATCCGACATTGAGCGCTGCCCATTTGACAACGCGGTCATAGCGTCAGAAAAACGTCCACAAGCGATCAGAACTAGAACAAGCTCCTCACTCAGTAAGCTGTCGCGGTGCTCCTCAGAACTTCTATCTATAGCAGAACTAATAATATCGTTTGCGATAGCGAGCGCCCTAACATCCGACATAAGCACTTGTGTCAATATAGTTACATCTCCCGGCCTCAATTTCTGGAGGCTCGGAGCAGACTTCACGACATTCACCCAATCCTTGTCGATAGTTTTCAATGCCTCAATTGCGGACCGCAATTCAATCACAGTGCATTCCGGCGAAGCGATTGTGGCGACCAAGTCAACTCGCGCTTCATCAGGCCTAGACTGGCTAAGTAGATTAAAGGCACGTCGAAGCAACGCACGGTGTACGTTATAACCAATCTCAAGGACGTTGTTCAGCGCCTCAAGCTCATTTG
This sequence comes from Hyphomicrobiales bacterium, assembly GCA_900467685.1. Lineage (GTDB taxonomy): Bacteria > Pseudomonadota > Alphaproteobacteria > Rhizobiales > Rhizobiaceae > Ensifer_A. Next base: position 254,154 of record UBQX01000003.1, on the reverse strand, counting down.
AAAGACTGCCGAGGGAGTTGTAGCTTGCAGCAACCTGCCAAGATATTTCACCGTCGTGCCTGTGTTTGAGGCTTACCTTCTCGAGAATCTCAGTAAGGCTGCTCAACGAAGGCATGTCGGCGGGCCTCAAGTTGTCTGTATTGCTTCGGTTTCGAGCTTCGAGTTTCTTTCTGACATCCGCGAGCGCAAGAAGAGCGCCATCTCGATCCTCAAAATTATTACGAACCAATGCCGCCGTTAACTGCCTATACTCTTTGGCTAGCTTCGTATTGGGTCTGTCGATTACAAATATGCTCTGGTCAACGAGAGATAGACTATTGTAGTGACGTACTATGCACTGTGGCTTCTCATACTTGAGCCGCGACTTCGCCTCATCGAGCATTTTTTTCAATACGCCATCTTCGTCGTCTAAATCAGGCACGTTAGACGGGCAGAAAACAAGGTCTGGTCTTCTAGAATATTCAGAAGAAGACTTCCTGATATCGTCGACAATAGCCTCCATGCCAGATATATTTTGTGCATTTGGAAAGTACATCAAAGCGACAGCATCAGCGAGCTGACGAGTGCAAATACCACCAACATCCGTGTGGCCTGTACGACTGTCGATTAAAACATAATCAAATCTGCGGGAATCGCTCTCTATTTGCTGCTTAAAGTCTTCAAAAAAAAGATATCCACTTTGACGTTCATACAAAAGCTGCCAATCAATTGCAGATAACTTGGCTCCGTATCCTACATCATTGGCGCCAGCAGGAAAAACCCAGACCGGCTGAAACCCTCCCTCCACTGGAAGTTCTGCCTCTACTATGTAGTCCGAAGCACACGGTGAAATGGCAGTTTCAATATATTGCGTCACGTACTCAACTAAGCCGGCACGCTTTTCAGCAGTAGAAAACTGTTTAAAACAAGATATCCCAGGGGCTTCGAGATCGAAATCCACAATCAGGACTTTCCTACCCCGCCGCGTTAATTCTGCAGCCACATTAACCAGAGCCATAGTCCGACCAACGCCGCCCTTATACGAATAGAATGTAATTGTGTACATCAGGCTACCTGGCGCGCATCGAACTCTGGCCTTAGCTTAAATACTTTCGCTTCCGCTAACGCCCGTTGAGAAATATCGGTCCTGAATACCGGCTGGGGCCTTTCCAATTGCTGATTCATCGCGGCCAACAGCCTAAAATTATTTGGTGCCCTTAAAAGCCTCAGATATCGGTCAGCTGAAACACTCTGAATCAAGTTTCCACGCTCCCAACGCTTTATAGATGCAACGCCAAATCCGGTCAGTTGCGCAAAGTGGTCTTGGCTGAGATCATAAAGCTCTCGCAGCGATCTTATTTCACCCGGAGTCAATCTACCTAAATACGCGCAAACCGAGTTATGCCGCGCAACCTCAGCGCGCTCATCAGTGTATTGCTCACCGCACACATCGCACGAAAAAACGGGAACGCGCGCAGTCAAGCTGACATGCTCATCCCCCGCGCCGTACTCAAACTTCTGTTCTTCAAGTGTGGTAGAAAGCCCACCAGATCCACAAATCTCACAAGTACTTCCTGCTTCATCGATCTTCATTTCTACGCCGCTCCGCCGCTAGTCCGCGATATCGCTATTCAATCCGACTCTTATACTCTCATGGAAACTGCGACCCAAAACGCAACCGGACCCCATTTGGATTTTCACATAGATTTGGGAAACAGGGGGGCAACCTACAAGCTTCAACACATACCCTTTCTTACCCGGCGGCTTCCGCAGCTCTACAACCTCGATTGGACAGCCTGACAACAAATGACCAGCAACGAACTCCCAAGCAGAGTCGTCGGTAAAATATTCTGTTGTACTTCGAGGATCCCTAAGCGACCGAGGACGCCAGTCGCACGGCGAGTCAGCAGAAAACTGCGTCTTTCGCGTTCGACGAGAATTGCACAATTGAGCCAACTGCCGCCTGAATTCCTCGCCGACCCCCTCGTTCTCGACTTCCAAAACTCGCCCTCGCACGAATAGTATCAAATGATCCCAACGCCCACAAGCGCTAAACACCTGCAGGTGCCTAGCAATGCTGGCCGACAAATCGGTTCGTTCTACAATTTATGAGAAAAGAGCGAGCATTTTGCAAACGAAGAGTTTATCTGCGCCGCCAAGAAATAAACGACTGAAAGTCTAGCGCACCCCTGCCACTTCCTGTCAGCATCCTCACCCTCCCCTTGCCTCCGCCCCTTCCCTTTTCCCCTGACTCGCCCCATATTCCGGGCATGGCCAGATCACCGAAAAATTCTCCCCGCTCCTCCGGTTTCGAGGAGGCGCCGCAGGCTCCTTTTGAGGGGGCGCCTCTTGAGGGCGGAGTCTCCGATTGGATCCGGCAGCTGGAGGCGGAAGCCGAGGCGGATAGTCGGCGCAACGAGATGCGCGAAATCCGGTCCAAGGCCGGGACCCATCGGGTGACGGTGGAGAACAAGGCGCTGAAGGCTGCCGCCGAGGCGCCCGCAGCAAAGGCGCCGCAGAAAGGCACGCGCTCGAACCTCAAGGAGGTTCAGGGCGTTGGCGACAAGCGCACGTCGCGCGGCACCTCCATAGGCGCGTCCTCCGATCCGAAGACACGCGCCGCCGCTGGTCTCAACCCCGTCGCGGGCATGGAACTGTCGCTGGAAGAGGCCGATGCGCTGGCCTCGACCGGCGGCGTGACGGCGACGGTCGATGCGCTGTCGAAGCTGATCGAGAGCGGCAATCCGCTGTTCAAGGACGGCAAGATCTGGACGCCGCATCGCCCTGCCCGACCGGAAAAATCCGAAGGCGGCATCGCCATCCGCATGGTCAGCGAATACGAGCCCGCCGGCGACCAGCCGACGGCGATTGCCGATCTGGTCTCAGGCCTTGAGACCGGCGAACGGTCGCAGGTGCTGCTTGGCGTCACCGGTTCGGGGAAGACCTTCACCATGGCCAAGGTCATCGAGCAGACGCAGCGCCCGGCGGTCATCCTCGCGCCCAACAAGACGCTGGCAGCGCAGCTCTATTCAGAGTTCAAGAACTTCTTCCCGCACAATGCGGTCGAGTATTTCGTCTCCTACTACGATTACTACCAGCCGGAAGCGTATGTGCCGCGTTCGGACACCTATATCGAGAAGGAATCCTCGATCAACGAGCAGATCGACCGGATGCGCCATGCCGCGACGCGCGCCATTCTCGAGCGCGACGACTGCATCATCGTCGCCTCCGTCTCCTGCATCTACGGTATCGGTTCGGTCGAAACCTATACGGCCATGACTTTCCAGATGAAGGTCGGCGACAAGCTGGACCAGCGCCAGCTTCTGGCCGACCTCGTGGCCCAGCAATACAAGCGCCGCGACATGGATTTCGTGCGCGGCTCCTTCCGGGTGCGCGGCGACACGATCGAAATCTTCCCCGCCCACCTGGAAGATGCCGCCTGGCGCATCGCCATGTGGGGCGACGAGATCGAGAGCATTTCCGAATTCGATCCGCTGACCGGCCACAAGACCGGCGATCTGGAAAGCGTCAAGATCTACGCCAATTCGCACTATGTGACGCCGCGTCCGACGCTCAATCAGGCGATCAAGTCGATCAAGGAAGAGCTTAAAGGTCGTCTTGTCGAGCTGGAAAAGGCCGGTCGCCTGCTGGAAGCGCAGCGGCTGGAACAGCGCACGAAATACGATCTCGAAATGCTGGAAGCCACCGGCTCCTGCGCCGGCATCGAGAACTATTCGCGCTACCTCACTGGGCGTAACCCCGGCGAGCCGCCGCCGACGCTGTTCGAATATATCCCCGATAACGCCCTGATTTTCATCGACGAAAGCCATGTCACCATCCCGCAGATCGGCGGCATGTATCGCGGCGACTTCCGGCGCAAGGCGACGCTGGCCGAATATGGCTTCCGCCTGCCCTCCTGCATGGACAACCGCCCGCTGCGCTTCGAGGAATGGGACGCCATGCGCCCGGACACGATTGCCGTCTCGGCCACGCCCGGCAATTGGGAAATGGAACAGGCCGGCGGCGTCTTCGCCGAACAGGTCATCCGCCCGACCGGCCTCATCGACCCGCCGGTGGAAATCCGCCCGGCCAAGAGCCAGGTCGACGACGTTCTCGGCGAAATCCGCGAGACCGCCGCCAAGGGCTATCGCACGCTGGTCACGGTGCTGACCAAGCGCATGGCCGAAGACTTGACGGAATATCTGCACGAACAGGGCGTCCGCGTCCGCTATATGCACTCCGACATCGATACGCTGGAGCGCATCGAAATTATCCGCGATCTGCGCTTGGGCGCGTTCGACGTGCTGGTGGGCATCAACCTGCTGCGCGAAGGTCTCGACATCCCCGAATGCGGCTTCGTGGCCATCCTCGATGCCGACAAGGAAGGTTTCCTGCGCTCCGAAACCTCGCTGGTGCAGACCATCGGCCGCGCCGCCCGTAACGTCGATGGCAAGGTCATCCTCTATGCGGACAACATCACGGGCTCCATGCAGCGCGCGATGGACGAAACCGCTCGCCGCCGCGAGAAGCAGGTGGCCTATAACGAGGCCAACGGCATCACGCCGGAATCGGTGAAGGCCCGCATCTCCGACATCCTGGACTCGGTCTACGAGCGCGACCACGTCCGCGCCGACATCCAGGTCAGGGGCGTCAAGGGCGGCACCGCGACAGACCTCGTCGGCAACAATCTGCAGGCGCATCTCAACGCGCTGGAAAAACAGATGCGCGACGCCGCAGCCGATCTCGACTTCGAGACCGCAGCCCGCCTTCGCGACGAGATCAAGCGCCTCAAGGCGGCCGAACTGGCGATCATGGATGATCCCATGGCAAGGGAAGAATCCAGAAGCCAGGAGAAGTCCGGCAAGCCGCAGGGCCCCGCCCTCTTCGCCAAGCCCTCGCTGGATGACATGGGCCCCGGCACGGATACGGCCAAGCCCTTGTTCCGCAAGAACTCGCTGGATGAGATGACGGTTGGCCGCACCGAGAAACCGGTGCGCGGTTCAATCCCCGACAAGCCCATCGACGACCCGCGCCCGCTGGTGCGCGGCAAGGCTGGCGTCGGCTCTTACGAAGATCCGGTAGACGAAAAGCGCAAGGGGCGGACGAAGGGCAAGACGGGTCGGCCGGGGCGGTAAGCCTTGGTCGCAGAGCCTTAACCATAGCGCCACGCAAAGCCCGAACATTTCCGGGACGAATTTCCGCATCCGCATATTTGCATGTATGGTCCGCCCGCAATTTTTGCCACAAGGACCTACTGCACATGAAGAATTTTGTAATGGCCGCTGCTGCCGCGCTCCTGCTCTCCACCGCCGCGCAGGCCAAGGATTTCAGCATCCCGTCCGAAAAGCCGGTCGCCTCGATCACCATGCCGGACAAGTGGTCGGCAAACGAGACCGACACCGGCCTCGAAGGCACGTCTGAAGACAGCGCCGTCTATTTCGCCGTCGACATTGCCGATGCCGCGAACATGGACAAGACGATCCAGGAAGCTGCCAAGTTCCTCGAAGATCAGGGCGTCAAGATCGACGAGAAGACCCAGAAGCAGAAGCAGGACAAGCTGAACGGCAAGGACATCTTCTTCGTCAGCTATGCCGGCACCGACAAGGACGGCCCGGCTTCCGTCGGCATGGCCATCCTGCTGCTCGACGACAAGACCGCGCTGGTCCTGACCTACTGGGGGACCGCCGGCGAGGAAGACAAGCACATGCCGGAGATCAACAAGATCCTCGACTCCATCAAGCCCGCTAAGTAAGCGGACGGACCTTTGGGGCGGCAGGACCAACCGCCGCCCCTTAACCATTGTTTCAAAACGATATTCCAGCCCTCTACCGCATTTCGAGAATCTCTAGTAATTTCTCGTTGCATTATTCCTGAGGGGCCAAATCCATGAAAAAACTGATCATCGCGGCCTCGGTCGCGCTCATGTTCGCGTCCACTGCTCACGCCAAGCAGTGGGAAATCCCGTCCAACCGCCCGGTCGCGACGCTGGACATGCCGAATGGCTGGAAGACCAACGAGACCGACACGGGTCTTGAAGGCACATCGGATGACGGCGCAGTCTATTTCTCCGTCGACATCGCCTCGCCCAAGAAGATGGACGGCATCATCGACGACGCGGCCAAATTCCTGGATGACCAGGGCATCAAGATCGACACGAACACGCAGAAATATTCGGAAGACAAGCTGAACGGCAAGGACATCGTCTATATCAGCTGGTCGGGCGAGGACAAGGATGGCCCCGCCTCCATCGGCCTGGCTGTTCTGATCCTCGACGAAAAGACCGTTCTCGTCCTCACCTATTGGGGAACGCAGGGCGAGGAAGACAAGCACACGCCGGAAATCGGCAAGATCCTGGATTCGATCAAGCTGGCGCAGTAAGCGCCGCTGGGTTTCTCCTGCATTGCACAAGACCGTCCCGCGACTTATGAAAGGACTTAGTCCCTTTCATTCCCCGCTGGACGGTCTTTTCATGTTGAAGCTTTATCTCGCCGGACCTGAGGTCTTTCTCCCCAATGCACGTGCCGTTCTCGATGCCAAGGCAGCGCTCACCCGCGCCTATGGCTTCGAGCCGCTCTGCCCCGGCGATCTGGCCATCGAGCCGGCGCCCACACGCCACCAGTTCGGCCTCAACATCAGCGCGGTCGACGAGAGCTTCATGAACGACGCCGACGGCGTGATAGCCAATCTGACTCCCTTCCGCGGGATCGCCGCAGACCCCGGCACCGTGTTCGAACTCGGCTACATGTGCGCCAGCGGCAAGATCGTCGCGGCCTATACGAATGTCACAGAAACGCACTATGCCCGCACTGTCGAGTTCTACGGCGGCAAGGTGGAACTCGCCGCCGATGGTCACAAGCGCGGCCCCGATGGCCTTTCGCTCGAGGATTTCGACATGATCGAAAACCTCATGCTGCATGGTGGCGTCACGCGCCGCGGCGGCCCAATCGTCGCCCACAAGGCCCAAGCCGATGCGCTCTACACCGACCTGACGGGCTTCGAGGCATGCCTGCGCGCGCTGGCGGAACGACAGGGCAAGGCAGCCTGAGCCTCAAACCCGAAAAAGATATTTCTGGGATCATCCCTGCGCCCACATCACAGTCCGCGCGCGACGGTTTATACTTTGCCGCCCGGCGGTGGAAGCGGTCCCCGGGCAACGGCGGCCACGCCGCGATATCCGCTTCGCTGAGATAAACCGGCCGCAAGGCCGCCCGCGAAAGACGGGCGCCTCACTGGCACAAAGGGGAACCCCATGAAGACATTGCTCGTCGCGACCGCCGCCCTGCTCCTGTCGACCGTCGCCTATGCCGGCGAGATCCAGATCCCGTCGAACCGCCCGATCATTTCGGCCGATGTTCCGGATGACTGGACGACGAACGAGACCGGCACTGGCATCGAGATCAACTCAGCCGACAATTCCGTCTATCTCGCCATCGACATCGCCTCGCCGAAGAAGACCGGCGACATGATCGACGAAGCCGCCAAGTTCCTCGACAGCCAGGGCGTCTCCATCGACGAGAAGACCCAGAAATACACGGAAGACAAGCTGAACGGGAAAGACATCATCTACATCGAATGGGCCGGCAAGGACAAGGACGGCCCCGCCTCCGTCGGCCTCGCCGCCCTCGTGCTGAACGAAAAGACCGTCGCCGTGCTGACCTACTGGGGCACGCCGGGCGAGGAAGAAAAGAACTCGGCAGCTGTCGGCAAGATTTTGGCGTCGATCAAGTCTGCGGAGTGAGCCACCCTCCTCTCCCCCTGTGGGAGAGGATAGCTCGCCCCAAGAGGCGTAGCCGATTGGCATGGCGAGCTTGGTGAGGGGGTATTCGACGCCGCACCAAATCTCGCGGCTGACCTGCCGCGCAACACTTCCCCAAAGAACAGAAACGGGCGACCTCTCGACCGCCCGTTCTGATTTCTCTCGTAACCGCGCCGGTTACTGCGCGTTCACCGCGCCATCCACCGTTTCCTGGTTCAACCCCGTCTGCAGGGCCAGCTGCTGGGCGCCGTCCATCGAGTAGATGTCGTCGCGGAACTGGACGATGCCGTCCTTCGCGGACCAGGCGGTGAAGTACTTGAAATAGACCGGCACTTCCTGTGCGAGCTTGATCGGCGTGTTGACGCGGGTCTGGATGACCGCCTCGATGCGCTGGCGGTCCCACGGGGCGGTGTCGCGCAGCAGCCAGGTGGCCAGGTCGCGCACGTTCTGGACGCGCACGCAGCCCGAGGATTCGAAGCGGACGAGCTTGTTGAACAGGCCCTGCTGAGGCGTGTCGTGCATGTACTCGTTGTTCGGGTTGTGGAAGTTGATCTTGGTCGACGCCATGGCGTTGATCTTGCCCGGATCCTGACGGAAGGTCAGGTTCGGAGCCTTGCCGGAGTTCCAGTCGATCGTCTTCGGGTCCACTTCCTGGCCCTTGCCGTCGAGCAGACGGATATTGTTGCGCGTCAGATAGGTCGGATCCTTCTGCATCAGCGGCACGATGTCCTTTTCGACGATCGAGCGCGGCGCGGTCCAGTATGGATTGAGGATGACCTCGTAGATCTTGCTGTCGATGATATGTGTCGGACGCGACTCGCGGCCGACAACTGCCGTATGGCGCTGAACGACGCGGCCGTTTTCGACGGCCTCGATATAGGCGGCCGGAATGTTGACCATGACATAGCGCTGGCCGAGATCGACCTTCACTTCCTGCAGGCGCTTGAAGTTCGTCTGCAGCTGCATGAGGCGGATATCGGCCGGAACATTCATCGCCTTCAGCGTGAAATCACCGAGCACGCCATCCTGCGGCAGGCCGTGACGGGCCTGGAAGCGCTTGACGGCGGCAGCGACGTAAGAGTCATAGGCGTTGGAGATACCGGTTGCCTGCGGCAGGTCGCCGGAAACCATCAGGCGCTTGCGCAGCGTCTGGACCGAGGGATCGGCAACGCCCAGCTGCAGCTTCTGGCCGGGATTGACCTGCGGCCAGCCGCCCTGCGCCACGATTTCCTGATACTTGAGGATCGCCTGCTGGATGTTCGGCTGTGCTTCGGGTCCGAAGATCGGGTTGTTCGAGGCAACGGCAGAGGCCGAACTCATGGCCTTGGCGTCGAACTGGTCGTCCCAGTCGCCGCGGCGCGGCGCGTCGATCACGCTCTGGAGCGCAGTATCGTCCGCAAACGCGCTGCCTGCAACGGCAACAAGGCCGCCTGCAGCCGCGCTGCGGAGGAAGGCGCGGCGGGAGAGATCAAGTATTTTCTTGTCCGACATTCTCAAACCAATCCATCGAAATCGCTGTGCAGGCGGGCTGGGGGAAACGCCCGCCGGGGCGTGAGGCGCGCATCTGGAGAGGGCGCGACCATTGTTGCCGAGTTGACACAGCAATATGGCCGATTCGTGTCTCGCCGTCGCGCTTTCGTTGCAATGCGAAAGGCCGGACGGAAACCGCCCGGCCCTTTCGAGAGATCAGCGTACCGACGCGTCGTTTACAGACGGTAAAGGATGCTGTCGTTCCAGAAGCGGTCGAGACGCTGCAGCAGCTTGTTCATCTGCGTGAACTCGTCTTCGCCAATGCCACCGACCTTCTGGATCGAGCCGATATGGCGCTCATAAAGACGGGCAACGGTCTCTGCGATGTCCTGGCCGGCCTTGGTCAGGCTGATGCGGACGGCGCGGCGGTCGACACGCGAGCGGCTGTGGTTGATGAGGCCGAGATCGACCAGCTTCTTGACATTGTAGGACACGTTCGAGCCGAGGTAGTAACCGCGCGAGCGCAGCTCGCCGGCGGTCAGCTCCGAATTGCCGATGTTGAAAAGAAGGAGTGCCTGGACGGCGTTGACATCCGAACGACCCTGACGGTCGAACTCGTCCTTGATGACATCCAGCAGGCGGCGGTGCAGCCGCTCTACCAGGTGCAGCGATTCCATATAGAGATCGCGGATCGGGTCTTCATGTGTTTCGACGGCGGCGACGGCCTGCTTCTGGTTCTTGATCATGACTGCCTCTCTGTTTTTGTGGCGGTTCTTTTGTTTTCTTCCGCCTATGACCAGAGACTATCGAATGCATCTAAAATTCTACTTAAACCGCAGCATTAACAGGGCGTTACTATCCACAAGGTGGGAATTACAGTGAATCACTCCTTACCCGGTTGCGTCCGCGCCGCTCCAGGAAGAGACCGATCCGGAAGGCGAGATAGAGGCAGGCAACGCTGACATCCATGACGATCAGCAGGTCGTCCGGCCCGTAGATATGGGCCCAGAGCGTATGCGCCAGCACCTCGCCGATCGCCACCGCAGCCCACAGAACCGCACCCCAGGCGGACCCCATCCAGAGCCCGAGTGCAACGATCGGATAGCAGACCGCGAGCACGGTCGCGAGCGTGCGCCACGGCACGGTCATGACATCGAAACGGATGGCGCTGCCGGACGTGATGCCGAGCACGAGATCCCAGTAGCGCAGTCCGAAATAGAAACAGGCCATCGCCGTCATGCGCATGAAGACGGTGAAAAGCGTCTCGATCAGGGTGCGCCGGACGGCCGGTCTTGAATCGCCACTCATGGGGCGGGACGATAAGCGACCGCAACGCCGACCGCCAGCCCGCCCCGTGTCAATTCGGCACGCCATCAACGGTTCGTTTCATCGTTCCGTTTGTGAGGGCTGCGTGATAACACGGGGCCGATCTATCCGAAGGACAGCCAACATGACCGACAAGACCCACGCCGTAGACCTGATCACCGGCCACCGCCGCATGCGCCGCAACCGCAAGGCCGACTGGACGCGCCGCCTGGTGCGCGAGAATTCGCTGACGGTGGACGACCTCATCTGGCCGGTCTTCGTGGTGCCGGGAACGAACACTGTCGATCCGATCGCCGCCATGCCGGGCGTCAACCGCATGAGCGTGGACATGCTTGTGGAGGCAGCCAAGGAAGCAGCAGCGCTCGGCATCCCGGCCATCGCCACCTTCCCGAATATCGAGATGGACCTGCGCGACGTCACCGGCTCGCAGATCCTCGAGCGAGAGAACCTGATCAACCAGGCGACGGCCGCCGTGAAGAAGGCCGTGCCGGAGATCGGCGTCATCACCGATGTGGCACTTGATCCCTTCACCAGCCACGGCCATGACGGCATCCTGCGCGATGGCATCATCGTGAACGATGAGACCGTGGAACTCGTCGCGCGCGCTGCCGTCATCCAGGCGGATGCCGGTTCCGACATCATCGCACCGTCGGAAATGATGGACGGGCGCATCGGCGCCATCCGCGAGGCGCTGGACGCCGCCGGACACCAGAATGTCGGCATCATGTCCTATGCGACGAAATTCTCCTCCGGCCATTACGGTCCCTATCGCGAGGCCATCTCGACCGGCGGGCTGCTGAAGGGCGACAAGAACTCCTATTACATCGATCCCGCCAACGGCACGGAAGCGATCCGCGACGCAGCGCTGGATGTCGAGGAAGGCGCGGACATGCTGATGGTCAAGCCCGGCCTGCCCTATCTCGATATCGTCTGGCGCATGAAACAGGAATTCGGCCTGCCCGTCTTCGCCTATCAGGTGTCTGGCGAATACTCGATGGTGAAAGCCGCAGCCGCCAACGGCTGGATCGACGGCCAGCGGGTGATGATGGAGCAGCTTCTCTGCTTCAAGCGCGCCGGCTGCGACGGCATCCTCACCTATTTCGCGCCGGAAGTGGCGAAGATTCTCGCCAAGGCGTGAGCGGTCAACTCCAGGCGCGTTGAAGACCGCGCGATGCCACACCATATGATAGGGCGTCGAGGGCCTGTTGCCCTCCATTGGAGACGAACGACGATGAGCATGACCCGCGAAGACATTCGAGAGCTGGATTGGCGCGCCTATCAGGGCGTCCTGTCACGGCGCATCTTCGGCTTCATCATCGACTATGTGATCGTGGCACTGCTCATGCTGCCCGCGATCGTCGTGGTCTTCTTCCTCGGCCTGTTCACATTCGGCCTTGGCTTCTATCTGTATCCGGTCCTGTTCTTCATCGTCGCCGGCCTCTATTTCGGCCTGTCGATCGGCGGACCGGCGCAGGCAACGCCCGGCATGCGCGCGGTGGGCCTCAGAATGCGCCGTCTGGATAACCAGCCGATCGACTTCATGGTCGCCCTCGTCCACCTCGTGCTGTTCTGGATCATGAACGCCGTTCTGACGCCGCTCATTCTTCTGGCCGGCCTCTTCACCAACCACGGCCGTCTGGTCCACGACCTGTTGCTCGGCACGGAAATGATCCGCGCCGACTAACGCTTAAACAGAATATGAAACTTCAGCCGGCGAGCTCCGCCGGCTGCATGGCGTCAAACGCCCGGGCAATCACCTCAACGCCCGCGCCCGGCTTTGGCGCATCGGTCGACAGCACCTGTCGATAGCGCCGCGCGCCCGGCATGCCCTGAAACAATCCCAGCATATGCCGTGTCACTGTCGAGAGCTTGCCACCCGAGGCGACGAAGGCCGCGCAATAGTTGCTCATGGCTTCGAGAAGCTCCTCGCGCGACAGCGTCTCGCGCTCGTCGCCAAAGAGCACCGCATCGACATCGCCCAGGATTGAGGTGTTATGATAGGCAGCCCGGCCCATCATCACGCCGTCCACATGCGCAAGATGCGCCCTCGCCTCATCCAGCGTCAGGATGCCGCCGTTGATGCCGATGAAGACATTCGGGAAGCGCTGCTTCAGACGATAGACGATGTCGTAGTCGAGCGGCGGAATGTCCCGGTTCTCCTTGGGGCTGAGACCCTGCAGCCACGCCTTGCGAGCATGAACCCACACCGCATCAGCTCCGGCTTCCAGCGCCGGGATCACAAGACCCGGCAGCGCCGCTTCCGGATCCTGCTCGTCCACGCCGATCCGGCATTTCACCGTGACGGGAACATTGGCAACCTTTTTCATCGCAGCCACAGCCGCAGCGACGACATCCGGCGTCTGCATAAGGCAGGCCCCGAAGGTTCCAGACTGCACGCGATCTGACGGGCACCCTACATTGAGATTGATCTCATCATAGCCGAAGTCGCTGGCAATCCGAACCGCCTCCGTCAATTTCACCGGATCCGAGCCGCCCAGCTGCAAGGCCACCGGGTGCTCCGACGCATCGAAGCCCAGCAGCCGCTCGCGGTCGCCATGGAGGATGGCATCTGCCACCACCATCTCCGTATAGAGCAGCGCCCGCTTGGAAAGCAGGCGCGCCAGATAGCGATAGTGCCGATCGGTCCAATCCAGCATCGGGGCGATGGAGAAGATCTTGCCACCCGATGCGACGCTTTCGGCGTAGAAGTTGCTCATGCCTCAGCCCTTCAGGAAAGGAATATAAGGCAGCCCGCCATTGGTCAGGTCGTCGGTGCCGTCGAAGATCATGTTGATCGCGACATAGACGATGACCAGCAGCCCGACCCAGGCAATCCAGCGATGCTTGTTCAGAAGCTTCGCGATGAAGGACGAGGCCACGCCCATAAGGACGACCGAGAGCGACAGGCCGAAGACCATCGCGCCCAGATGATCGTGCGCAGCGCCTGCAACGGCCAGCACGTTGTCGAGCGACATGGAAACATCGGCGATGATGATCTGCGTCACCGCCTGGCGCAGCGTCTTGCGCGGTCCGCTGTCGAGGCGCGGATTGTCGGCGTCGGGTACGCCGTCCGTCGCCATCTCCAGCGCCTCGCTGCTGTGCTCGCGATCCGCCTCGCTGGTGCGCAGCTCCTGCCACATCTTCCAGCAGACCCAGAGAAGCAGGATACCGCCCGCCAGCAGCAGACCAGTCAGTTGCAGAAGCTGGGTGGCCACGAGCGCAAAGACGATGCGTAGCACCGTCGCCGCCAGAATGCCGATGAGGATCGCCTTGCTGCGCAGCTTCTTGTCCAGCCCCGCGGCCGCCATGCCGATGACGATGGCATTGTCGCCGGCCAGCACGAGGTCGATCATGGCAACCTGGAAGAGCGCATAGATGGCGGACATTTCAAGTCCGAACATGCCGATCACGTCTCCTGTTCTGGTTTCGGAAAGGGCTTCTGAATGTGCGCCCGTCGTTTGGCGCGAGACCTGCCGGGAACTCGGCTCCCTGTCAACCTTATATGGTGCCGGAGCCCTTGAATCGCCAGTGTATTCAGCCAATAAGTAGACCCGTACTGGCGAAGGAGGACAACATGCCGCTGCATGAACTGGACGGGATCAGCCCGAGGACACCGGAAAACGGTGAATACTGGGTCGCGCCGGGCGCCCATGTCATCGGCAAGGTGGAACTGGGCGAGGATGTCGGCATCTGGTTCAACGCAACCCTGCGCGGTGACAACGAACTGATCGCCATCGGCAAGGGCTCGAATATCCAGGAAAACACGATGATCCACACCGATCCCGGCTTCCCCGTGCGGATCGGCAGCAACTGCACCATCGGCCACAGCGCGATCATCCATGGCTGCACGATCGGCGACAATTCGCTGATCGGCATGGGCGCGACGGTTCTCAACGGAGCGAAGATCGGCAACAACTGCCTCGTCGGCGCCAATGCGCTGGTCACCGAGGGCAAGGAATTTCCGGACAATTCGCTGATCGTCGGCGCTCCTGCCCGCGCCATTCGAACACTCGAAGCGGGCGACGCAGCGAGGCTCGGCCTCTCCGCGCAGAATTATGTGCGCAACTGGAAGCGCTTCCGGAAGGGCTTGAAGGAGATTCCCGAAAGCTGAGCCGGCTCGCGACCAGCAGCGATTGACCGCCCCTCCGGATTGGTTCATGGTTGAACAAAGATCATGGCAGGCGGCGGCCGTTCACAATGCCGTCCGCACATTGGAGGAACCCGGACATGACCATCCCGAAGACGATGCACGCCCTTCTGCAAAAGCATGACGGCTATTCCGGCACGCAGACAGGCATCGTCTTCGACACCATGAACCCATTCATCGAGGATGGCGAAATCGCCGTGCCGGAGCCGCAGGACGGACAGGTCCTGATCAGGACGCGGCTTGCCAATATCAACCCGTCCGACCTCCACTTCATCAAGGGCGAATATGGCCAGCCCCGCCGCAAGGGCTTGCCCGCGGGCTTCGAGGGCGTCGGCGATGTCGTCTCGGCAAGGGGCAGCTATGCCGAGAAGCTGGTCGGCAAGCGCGTTGCCTTCTCCGTCTCGATGGATGGCTCGGGAAGCTGGGCGGACTACGCGTTGACGGCGGCACACAATTGTATCCCCGTTCGCCCCGACATGCAGGATGTCGACGCCGCCGGCCATATCGTCAATCCGCTGACCGCCTATGCCATGTTCCAGATCGTCCGCAAGGCAGACAGCAGAAGCTTCATCCTGACGGCCGGCGCCAGCCAGGTCTCCAAGCTCGTCACGTCACTGGCCCGTGACGAAGGCTATCGCGCTATCGTCTTCGTCCGCCGCCGCGAGATGATCGAACCGCTGAAGGCGCTGGGCGCGGCGCATGTCCTGGTCGAAACCGATCCGGACGTGCTCGACCAGTTCCGCGCCATTGCCCGGCAGGAAAAGCCTCGCGTCATGCTGGACGCCGTCGCGAACCAGCTTTCCGCCGACCTCTTCTTTGCCATGCCCAACCGCGCCAACTGGGTGATCTACGGCAAGCTCGATTCCAGCGCCATCAGCGCCCGCGAGCTCGGCCAGTTCATCTTCATGAGCAAGTCGATCACCGGCTTCTGGCTGACCGAATGGTTCCGCGACACCCCGCCGGAGGAGCAGATCCGCGTCATCGGCGAAGTGCAGCAGCGCTTTGTAGACCGCCGCTGGACGACGGACGTCGCCGAAATCACTCCGCTGAAGAACGCGATCGAGAAACTGCCGGCAGCGCTCGCCGCGCGAAACGGGAAGATCCTGCTGTCGCCGTGAGGCCGCCTACGCGCAGTTCGCACATTTCCCGCGAATTTCGATTACCGTCTTTTCCGGCTTGAAACCCTTGCCGCCGAGAAAATCCTCAAGCTGATGCTCCATCTTATGGTGATGGAATTCGAAGACATTGCCGCAACCGTTGCAGATGGCGAACGCCGTCAGCCCGTGGCTGCCGCATTTCTCTTCCGGATGCGCGCAGGCAACGAAAGCGTTGAGGCTCTCCAGCTTGTGGACCAGGCCTTCGGCCATCAGCTTGTCGAGGGCGCGATAGACCTGAAGCGGCGCGCGAAAACCATCGTCGCGCAGATCGTCGAGGATCTGATACGCGCTCATCGGCCCGCCCGCACCGGTCAGCTTGTCGAACACCAGGGCCTGGTTTTTGGTAAGACCCGCAACGCTCATGATATGCCTCCGCGCCGGCTATCGCCTCGGTTTTCCGAAGCCGGCTGTTCAATGGCCTGTCTCCGCCCGAACGGCAGCAGGCTGACAAGAAAGATGACAAGAGCCGCCACGACGATGGACGGTCCGGACGGCGTGTCGAAGCGCAGCGAGCCAAAGAGGCCGCCCGCAACCGCGATCATGCCGAGGCCCGACGCCATGACGGCCATGACTTCAGGCGAGCCCGAAAAACGCCGCGCAGCGGCTGCCGGTATGATCAGCATCGCCGTGACCAGCAGAATGCCGACCACCTTGATGGCAATCGCGATGACCAGCGCCAGCAGCAGCATGAAATAGAGCCGCGTCCGCTCCGGGTGCATGCCCTCGGCTTCCGCCAGTTCCGGGTTGACGGTCGCGGCAATCAGCGGCCGCCAGAGCTTGGCAAGCGCCAGCAGCACCAGAATGCCTCCGCCCCAGATCATCGCGATATCGGAGTTTCCCACCGCCAGGATATCGCCGAAAAGATAGGTCATCAGGTCGAAACGAACCCAGGTCAGAAACGCCGCCAGCACGAGACCGATGGCCAGCGTAGAATGCGAAAGAATGCCGAGAAGCGCATCCGTCGAAAGCGCGCCCCGCCGCTGCAGCGCCAGAAGCGCCAGCGAAACGACGGCCGCAACACCAAAGACCGCCACCGTCAGGTTGACATGCAGGAGCAGCGACAGCGCCACGCCGAGCAGCGCGGAATGCGCCATCGTGTCGCCGAAATAGGCCATGCGCCGCCAGATGACGAAGCAGCCGAGCGGACCTGCGACCAGCGCCAACCCAAGGCCGGCGAGAAGCGCGCGGATGAAGAAGTCATCAAGCATGGCGATGCCCGCCTTTCGGCCCATGATCGTGGTGGGCATGATCATGATGATCGTGGCCCGAATGATCATGCCCCGCGCGGTCGTGGCCATCATGGTCGTGGTGGTGTCCGTCGTCCGGATGGCAATGATCGGTCACCGATCCGTCCGCATGCAGAACGCGCCCGTCCGGCAGATGTTCGTGATCGTGATGGTGGTCGTAGAAGGCAATCGCGGCAGAGCCGCGCATGCCAAAGAGATTGCGATATTCGCTGCTTTCGCTGACGGCCTTCGGCGTGCCACGGCAGCAGACATGTCCATTGAGGCAGATGACCGTATCGGCTTCAGCCATGACGATATGCAGGTCGTGCGATATGAGCAGAATGCCGCAGCCGATCTCGCGGCGGATGCGCCCGATCAACTCGTAAAGCAGCGCCTCGCCGGCATAGTCCACTCCCTGCACTGGCTCGTCCAGCACCAGAAGATCCGGCTTGCGGGCAATCGCACGGGCCAGCAGCGCGCGCTGGAATTCGCCGCCGGAGAGATGATGCACCTCGGCCTTTTTCATATGCGCGATGCCGGTCGCCTCAAGCGCCGCGTCGATCTCATTTGCGGGCAGAGCGCCGGTCAACGTCATCAGCCGCTCGACCGTCAGCGGCATGGTCCAGTCGATGGCCAGTTTCTGCGGCACATAGCCAACCTTGAGGCCAGCGCGGCGCGCGACATCACCCTCGGACGGCTTCAGAACGCCCGTCGCCATCTTCGCCGTGGTGGATTTGCCTGAGCCATTCGGTCCGATCAGCGTCACGATCTCGCCGGCAGACACGGACAAGTCGACGCCGCGCACGAGCCAGCGCCCACCGCGCGAGACCCCTGCCCCACGAAACGTCACAAGCGCCTTTGCGCCATCCCGTCTGTCCACCATATGATCCGTCATTCCCACCTTGTCAGGTGTTATTGCACACGTTATATCGTAACTCAAGTTTGTAACTATATAACATATCTGAGGTTACCCATGCCTATTTGCAAGACCCTCCCCGGTCTCCTCACAGTATTCGCGCTCGGTTCGGCAAGTCTTGCTGCTCTGCCGGTCAAGGCGGAGGACCTGAATGTCGTGGTTTCGATCAAGCCGATCCATTCATTGGTCGCCGCAGTCATGCAGGGCGTCGGCGAACCGGCGCTGATCGTCAAGGGTGCGGCTTCCCCGCACACCTACACGATGAAGCCTTCGGATGCCGCCGCACTTGCCAAGGCAAACGTTGTCTTCTGGACCGGTCACGACATGGAAAAGTTCATGGAGAAGCCGATCGCCTCGCTCGCCGGCAAGGCCACGGCCGTGGCGCTTCTGGAAGCGCCGGCCATCGCTACACTGAAGCCCCGCGAAGGCGGAACCTTCGAGCCGCATGAACACGAGGGCGAAGGGCATGACGACCACGCCGCACATGACAAGGCAGCGGCCGATCATCACGACCATGACGAGGAAGAGACCGACCCGCATTTCTGGCTCGACCCGGAAAATGCCCGCGCCGCCGTCAAGCTGATCGCCGCCACGTTGTCTGCCGCGGATCCTGCCCACGCCACCGCATATTCGCAGAACGCGGCCCGCACGGATGCCGAACTCGCAGCACTGGAAACGAAGATCGCGGCTGAACTCGAACCCTACAAGAGCAAGCCCTTCATCGTCTTCCACGATGCCTATCAGTATTTCGAGAAACGCTTTGGTCTCAGCGCCACCGGCTCGGTGACGGTCAGCCCCGAAGTCCAGCCGGGAGCTGCGCGCATTGCGGAAATCGAGAAGAAGATCCGCACGCTCGGCGCGGTCTGCATCTTCTCCGAACCGCAATTCGAGCCGAAGCTGATGGACACGATCGCAGCAAGCACGAAAACGTTCCGCGGCGAACTCGACCCGGAAGGTGCAAGCCTGACCGAAGGTCCCGACCTTTATCCGAAACTTCTGCAGTCGCTGGCCGACAACCTGAAATCCTGCCTCAGCAAGGAAGCCTGAACGGTTGGCAAGTGGTGCAGGACCTTCGCACCACTTGCCCACGGCATTTTAGTCTTGCAAGAATTGCGGATCGATTCGCAGACCGGAGTCCGCAATTTTGACTGAGCCCACGCTGCAGGCAGCCATGGCCGCCTTCGAGGCCGACGACCTCGACAGGACCTTTATCATCCTGAACTCCCTGATGACCGCTGGCGGTGCCGGCGACATCAATGTCCTGTCGCTGCTCGCCCGCACCTTCCAGAAGGCCGGCATGCCGACCGAAGCCGCCGAGGTACTGGAACGCGCCGCCCAGCGCGAAACGCCGCACGCTTCCGCCTTCCTCCTCAATGCCATGCAGCTTTACGAGGAAGCCGGCCAGCGCGAGAAGGCCTTCCTGCTCTCCCTGCAGCTCAACAAGGTAATCCCCGAGCATCAGGATGTCGTCTATGTCCTGATCAAGGGTTTCCTGGAGCGGGGCGAGCATGAACTCGTCGACGCGCATAAGGGTCGTCTGATCAATTCGACCAATCCGGAACATCTGGCACTCGCCTCGCGCCTCGTCGGCAGCGCCGAGCTGACGGAAGACCACCTGACGCTTTACAAGAAGCTCTATGCGATTGCTCCGGACCAGGGACCGATCCTGTTCTCGCTGATGGAACTGGCCGCGGTCTTCCACGATTTCGATACGCTCAATGCGCTTGAGACCCGCCTCAAGGGCGATTTCGCCGCCGGCAGCACCGCCATATTCAAGGGCGACATGCCTCGCCACAGTCTGATGTGGAGCGAGAACGAAGCGATCAACCGCCTGGCCGAAAACGCCCGCGACATGCCGGACAAGCCCGATGGGCTTGACATGATCCGCCGTATCCAGGCGCATGACTGGGCAGACCGCATCAAGGTCGGTTACGTGTCGGACGATTTCACCGACCACAGCCCGGCGATGAATCTCATCCGCGGCGTGCTGACTGCCCATGACACGGACCGGTTCGACATCTATCTCGTTGACGCGACGCCACCGGAAAGGGTTGGGTTCAACAACCGCGGCCGCTACGGCACGATCATCCCGATCCACGATCTCGACAACACCGCCGCCGCGCGGGCCGTCTCGAATGCGGGCATCGATATCCTGGTCGATCTCAAGGGCTATACCGGCGGTGCGCGGCCCGGCATCTTCAACCAGCTGGCCGCCCCCGTTCAGGTTTCCTGGTTCGGCTTTCCCGGGACGCTCGTCAATCTCGATATCGACTATGTGATTGCCGATCCTGTCGTGCTGCCGGACAGTTCGAAGCCTCACTACGCCGAAAAGTTCTGCCGCCTGCCGGAAACCTTCATGCCGAACGACCCAGTTCGTCGTCCTCTTCCAGAGGCCAGGGCCCGGCGTGACCTCGCGCTGCCGGAAAGCAAGTTCGTCTTTTCGGCCTTCACCTCGCCGGACAAGATATCCCCGGAAGCCTTCGCTCTGTGGATCTCGATCCTCAAGAAGGTGCCGGACAGCGTGCTCTGGATGGCGGAGACGTCGACGCTGGCCCGCCAGAACCTGACGCGCTTCGCGCTGCTGCAGGGCGTGATGCCGAACCGCCTCGTCTTTGCGCCGAATGCTTCCTACGAGGACCATCTGGCGCGCATACAGGCAGCCGACCTAGCGCTCGACACGTTCCCCTATAACGGCCACCTCGAGAGCTCCGACCTTCTCTGGGCCGGCGTTCCCGTGGTGACGCGCAAGGGCACCCATTTCGCCTCGCGCATCACCGAGAGCCTGCTGAATGCGGTCGGCGTACCCGAACTCGTCGCTGCCGACAATGCCGCCTATGCGGAACTTGCGATTGCGCTCGCCACCGAGCGTCAACGCCTAGCGACCATCCGCGAAAAGCTCGCAGCCAACCGCTTCCGCGCGCCCCTCTTCGACGCCGACCGCTTCTGCCGTCATCTCGAGGCAGGTTATCTGGCAATGGTGGAACGGGCGAAATCGGGCCAGGACCCGGATCACATCGACGTGCCGGCACTGCCCGCGCGCGACGGCAGCTTCATGCCGGCAACGCCGTAGGGGCGCGTCATTAAAAGCTATGGCTTGTGAATAAGAAACGCTTGTATTTGGCTCTGGAAAGTTATTATGCCAGTCAAAAATACAAGTGCGGCGCAGACCACAGATACAATAAAGCCTTTGGAGGGCAGGTGATCAATCTTCACCTCAGCAGCACGAAGACGATCGCGTACATCCGACATACTTGCGCCTTGGGTCTTAATGCCGTCTGTCAAGTTTGATACGCGTTCATTTAGAACGGCAACATCCTTCTGGATTTCGCTCAATGACTGCAGAATAGCCATTTGGTCGAAACCAGAGGTGGGGGTCCCAATTAAACTGGGATTTGTCGGCTCCGAACTTGAAGGCCCTCGCTGAACCATCTCAATTTTCCGTTCGCTTCAATGTAATCCAGTCCCAAATATCTTTATCATGCCAGCCGAAATAGGCTGTAACTACTAGAATTATTATTTTTCCGAACCTACCGTTTGAAGCGTCAAGATAATTTGAAACCTCTTGAGGCGTCATGTGTGCAGCTAACAACCATTGCGACGGAGCCACTTTTCGGCTGTTACCGCCAAACTTATCGGCGATTGCAGCTGTCAAATCAGCCCGCTCCGATTCAGAAGCAAGGAAATATATCTGCATACTGTTGCCCTAACGCATTCTGCTCAGCATTTGGAGATATCATAAATGCCAATTCCATAGGAAGGGCTAACATCCTTCGGAATAGACCTCAACGCTTTAAAGAGCGCCATAGCCCTAGGTGGTGCGAGCAGAATGGTTTTTCCAGAGGGCTTACAGCTGATTGTATCTGAACCCGTCGAAATCCGCCGGCTTGCCATGCCCGGTGATGTCGAAGGCAAACATCGCCGCAAACGCCCCGGTGAAGGAGCCGTGCTCATTGAGCCCGCCGCCCTCGTCCGAAATCACGCTGGCATCCAGCACCGGCCCGACCGCCTGCCACGCAACCTCGCCGGACTTGCGCCAGAAGAACTGCAACTCGTTGTCCCGCACTTCCATGGCCAGATCGAGCACGCCTTCCGGCACAGAGACACCCATGCCAATCGGATATTCGAGCTTGCCGGTCGGATAGTTGCCGGGGCAGGACAGGATGATGAGCGACGCGCCCAGTTCCTCGTCCCATGAGAGCCCCAGCGCGTGGAACTTGAAGCGGCCGTAGTAATGTGTCAGCCCAGCCACATGCTGGTAGGTCTCCGCCTTGAAGTCGAGCGTGGTCTCAGCGCGGAAGGAATGGTGCTCCTGCCGGCGGCCGACGAGACCCTGCTCGAACCAGTTGCCGATGCTCTGCCGGCCGAAGATGCGCAAGAAGCCGGGCCGCTCCGTCAGCGAGAAGATGCGCTCCGGGTAAGGCGTGCGCAGCCACTGGAACTCCATCGGCAGCTTGGCGTCGTCGAAAGTCCGGACGATCTCGGTCGGTTCCGGGTTCTTCTTGGCACCGGTCGGTGACGGCACCTCAACCGAGGGCACCTGCCCGCCTTGTGCGAGGTAAAGCCAGCCATCGCGCCACTCCACCTTCTGGATCGACGTCTCACGGCCGAGCGTGCAGCGGCGATTGGGGGCCAGCGGCCGACCGCAGAGATGCGTATGATAGAACTGCCCGTCCGGCGTTTCCACATACTGCCCGTGGCCGGCCCGCTGCAGCGGCGCGTTCGGGCTGTCCTTCGAGGTGATCACATAGAGGTCCGGATGGTCCTCATACGGTCCCTCGATGTTGCGCGAGCGCGCCATGGTGACGGCATGGCTGTAGCCCGTACCGCCTTCCGCGCAGGTCAGATAATACCAGCCGTCGCGCTTGAAGAGATGCGGCCCCTCGACGAGACCGAGCGGCGTGCCGGAATAGATGTTGCGCACCGGACCGATGAGCTTGCCGGCCTTGACATCATATTCCTGCAGCACGATGCCGTCGAAGGCGACATGGCCCTTGGAGTGGCGGGCTTCCGGCCGGTGGTTCCACTGCTGGTTCACGAACCACTTGCGCCCGTCGTCGTCATGGAAGAGCGACGGATCGAAGCCGGAGGAATTCACGTAGACCGGATCGGACCATTCGCCTTCGATGGTCGGCGAGGTCACGATATAGTTCGGCGCATCCTTGAACGAGCCCTCGAACCGCTTCACGTCCGTATAGACCAGCCAGAACTGCCCGTCCGCATAAGACAGGCAGGGAGCCCAGATGCCGCAGCTGTCGGGATTGCCGAGCATGTTGAGCTGGCTTGGCCGCTCGAGCGGGCGGCGCACCAGCGTCCAGTTCACCAGATCGCGTGAGTGGTGAATCTGCACGCCCGGAAACCACTCGAAGGTCGAGGTCGCGATGTAGTAGTCGTCGCCCACCCGGCAGATCGACGGGTCCGGATTGAAACCGGGAAGAATGGGATTCTGGATCATGACGCTCACTTCTTCTTGCGTGGCGGGCCCTTGCGCTCGGCGGAGGCAGCCCAGAGATTGATGTCGGCTTCGCGGGCGTAGGTATCGATCTCCGCCAGCTCCGCATCCGTGAACTCGGGATTGTCGAGTGCAGCAACGCAATCGGCGACCTGCGAGGCGCGGCTTGCGCCGATCAGCGCCGAGGTGATGCGGCCCTTGCGCAGCACCCATGCAATCGCCATCTGCGCCAGCGTCTGGCCGCGCTTCTCGGCAATGCGGTTGAGCGCGCGGATATTCTCGAGGTTCTTCTCGTTGAGGAAGTCCGGGTTCAGCGACTTGTCCTGCGCCGCGCGGCTCGCATCCGGAATGCCATTCAGGTATTTTGACGTCAGCATGCCTTGCGCCAGCGGCGAGAAGACGATCGAACCGACGCCCAGCTCCTCCAGCGTATCGACCAGCCCATCCTCTTCGATCCAACGATTGATCATCGAATAGCTCGGCTGATGGATGAGGCACGGCGTGCCGAGATCCTTGAGGATCGCGACGGCCTCGCGGGTGCGCTTCGAATTATACGAGGAAATGCCTACATACTGCGCCCGGCCCGAGCGCACGATGTGATCGAGCGCGCCGCAGGTCTCTTCGAGCGGCGTATCCGGATCGAAGCGATGCGAATAGAAGATGTCGACATAGTCGAGGCCGAGCCGCTTGAGGGACTGATCGCACGACGCGATCACATATTTGCGGCTACCCCATTCGCCATAGGGGCCCGGCCACATCAGATAGCCGGCCTTGGAAGAAATGATCATCTCGTCGCGATAGCCGGCGAAGTCGGTCTTCAGGATGTCGCCGAAAGCCGTCTCGGCACTGCCGGGCGGCGGGCCGTAATTGTTGGCGAGGTCGAAATGGGTGATGCCGAGATCGAAGGCCGTGCGGCAGATGTCGCGCTTCGTCGCCATCGGCGTGTCCTCGCCGAAATTATGCCAGAGCCCCAGCGAAATCGCCGGAAGCTTCAGGCCGCTCTTGCCGCAGCGGTTGTATTTCATCTTTTCGTAGCGGTTTTCGGCAGGCTGCCAGGCCATTTTGTCATCCTCGAATTAAAACAGGGAAAGCCGCGCCTGTTCGGGCGCGGCTCGAAGCGTTGAAAGGGCGGCCTCAGCGCATCAGCGCTGCCGCCTCGTCCGCCGTGAAGGGCGCGGGCTGGGTGCATTTCGTGCCGATCTCGACCGAACGCTTCTCCTCCGCTGACTTGAGGATCGAGAGCAGCACGTCGACGACATGCAGCGCGCGATCCAGCGAGCAGCGATGCTCGCGTCCCTCCTCATGCGCGGCCATCATGTCAGAAAGACCGGCAGCGCGATAGTTGGCGAGCATGCGCCCGTCCTGCGTCTGGAACTTGGCCTGCGTGAGCGGATGGTCCCAAAGCTCGACCGCCTCAAAGCCCTTGCCGCCGCGCTGCGCCATCTCGACCGAACCACCGAAGAAATTCGGGTCCGGCACATGCAGCGCGCCGTCGACGCCATAAAGCTCCATGTTCGTGTGCTTGTTGGCAATGACGTCCCAGCTGCCCATCAGCGCAATATGCGCACCGTTCTCGAATTCGAGAATGGCATGGATATTCGTCGGGGTCGAAACCGGCACGGCCTCGCCATTGCGCGGGCCATTGCCGATCACGCGCTCGGTGCGTGCCATGTTGGCCATGGCCATCACGCGCTTGACCGGCCCCACAAGGTTGACGAGGTTCGTGACGTAATACGGACCCATGTCGAGGATCGGCCCGCCGCCCGGACGGAAGAAGAAGTCCGGGTTCGGATGCCAGGCTTCCATGCCGGCGCCCAGCACATGTGCCGTGCCGGACATGACCTTGCCGATGGCGCCGTCATCGATCAGCTTGCGGGCATATTGATGCGCGCCGCCGAGGAATGTATCCGGTGCAGAACCGACCCGCAGGCCCTTGGCGTCGGCTATCTTGCGAAGCTCCTCGCCTTCCTCAACGGAAAGCACGAAGGGCTTTTCCGAATAGACATGCTTGCCGGCTTCGAGCGCCCGCTTCGACATCGCGAAATGCGCTTCCGGGATCGTCAGGTTGACGATGACATCAACCTCCGGATCGGCCAGCAGAGCCTCGACGGTCTCCGCGCGCACGCCGAATTCGGCAGCACGCGCTTCTGCAGCCGCCGGATTGATATCGGCGCAGGCAACAGCCTTCAGGTTCTTGAACAGCGGGATAAGCTTGAAATAGGCGGCGGAAATGTTTCCGCAGCCGAGAATCCCAACTCCATATTCACGTGCCATGACCGCAATCCTCAATACGTCTTGAACGAAGCGATCGAGCGGCTGACCATCCGCTTGAGATCGTTCGGGTTATCGTGTTCGGCGATGTAATATTTCGCGCTTGTGGTCTCGCGCAGGAACGGCATCAGCTTCGCCCACGGCACCACACCATGGCCGACATCCGCCCAGCCGCCCTCGTCTTCCGCCTGACCGGCCGGCGCAATGTCCTTCACATGGACGGTCACGACCTTGTTCTTGTACTTTTCGATCCAGGCAAAGGGATCGGCCTTGCCGCGCACGATCCAGGCAATGTCGGCTTCCCAGTCGAGATCCGGCGCACCTTCGAAGATGCGATCCAGCACGACGGAACCGTCTTCCAGGGCCGCGAATTCGAAGTCGTGATTGTGCCAGGCATAGCCGAAACCCGCCGCGCGATAAGGCTGGCCGGCCTTCTGCAGACGACGGCCAAAGTCCGTCCAGCCTTCGACAGAATTAGGCCGCTGGTCGGGCATGAGATAGGGGCAGATGATGATCTCCATACCCACGGCCTTGGCGAATGCAATTACCTTTTCCGGGTTCTGCTCCAGCGCGTCGATGGAGAAATGGCCGGTCGGCATGGCAAGGCCATTTGCGTCGAGCTGCGCCTTCAGCGCCTTGCCGGCAGCCTCGTCGGCATCGCCATAAACGCCACCGAACCCTTCGGCATAAGCATAGCCATTGGCGGCCAGAAGCTTGAAGACATCTTCAAGCGGCGGATAGTTGCGCGAGCTGAAAAGCTGAAAGCTGAACTTTTCCATGGGGTAACTCCTCCTCGTTGTTTTGTTTCCGTTACGTCAGCCGACATCCTTGGGTGATGCCGCCTTGCGGGCGCGACAGGCGCCCGAAAGATTAGCCGGCGTAACAGCTGTGAAGATCGAGCACGCTGAACTGCGGCGCGATGGCTAGATGCTTTTCAGGCGTGAAGATGACGGTCTTGGTTTCTCCGGCGGTCAGGTCGAAGGCGTTGTCGGAATAGCGACCCGCGCAATCGGCCTCGAGCATGACATGCAGCGCCAGCCCCTTGGCGGTGACCCGCGCCTCGAAGACGCCGCCCGAGAAGGGCTGCACGTCGAGCGAGAGACCCGAAGGTTTCAGATCGAGCGACTTGTAGGTCACCGTCGCGTGATGCCCCTCACCCGTCATGCCGTTGGCGGCGGTGAAGGACCAGAAGAGCAGCATGTTTTCCGGAATATCCGCTCGCGCGATGGTCGCCGCTGTCACCGCCCGGTCGGTAGGCGCCGAACACTCGAAGCTGCGGAACGGACGCCGCTTGCCGGCGAGGTCGACGAGCCACGTCTCGATCGTGACGGAGGTGTCGCGCAGCGTGTCGTTGACGACCGACAGCGCAATTTCGCTCTCGTCGCTGGACGGAATGGCGGCCACGGTCACCTGCTGGAAGAAGCGGCGCGCCATGTAATGCATGGCCTTCCAGCCGCCGCCGTAATCGAGGCTCGCCCAGGAGGCGACCGGCCACGTGTCGTTGAGCTGCCAGTAGAGCGTGCCCATGCAATGCGGTTTCAGCGACCGCCAGAAATCGACCGCCGTGCGGATCGCCAGCCCCTGCTGGATCTGGCTGAGATAGACGAAGGACGGGAAGTCCTTGGGGAAGCGGAAATAGCGGAACATGGTCCCGGCGATCCGCTCGTTGCCACCGGCATTCTTCTGATGCGATTCCATCACCGGCGACGCGATGTTCATGTCCGCCTCGTCGGCAAACTGCCGGATGACGGGCATGGACGTATAGGACTGGAAGCCGAACTCCGAGCAGAAGCGCGGGCGAACCGTCCGGTAATTGTCGAACGACTTGTTCTCGTGCCAGACCGACCAGTAATGCATGTCGCCCGAACCGTCGGCATGCCAGGCGTCGCCGAAATCGAGATAGCCGGATGCCGGGCTCGACGGCCACCAAACGAGATCCGGGCCCGCCTCCTTCAGCGCCACTTCGATGGTGCGGTTGAGGCGGTCATAGGAGACGAGATAGCGGTCGCGGTTGTTGCGCGTGACATCGAACCAACCAAGAGCGCCAATGAGTTCGTTGTCGCCGCACCAGAGCACTATGGAAGCGTGCGAGGAGAGACGGCGCACCTGATAGAGCACCTCGTCCCGGACTTCCGTGAGAAAATCCTCGGTCGAGGGATAGATGTTGCAGGCGAACATGAAGTCCTGCCAGATCATCAGTCCCTTGGCATCGCAGAGATCATAGAACCAGTCCTGCTCGTAGAAGCCGCCGCCCCAGACGCGGATCATGTTCATGTTGGCATCGACTGCCGACTGAAGCAGATCCTCCGTCTTCGCTGGGCTCGATTTGGAGAAGAGCGCATCGGCCGGGATCCAGTTCGCCCCGCGGCAGAAGATTTCGCGGCCGTTGATGCGGAAGGCAAAGCGGCTGCCGGCCTCGTCCTTGTCGGTCAGAAGTTCGACCTTGCGGATGCCGATCTTGCGCGACACACGCTCCCGCGTCGTCTCGACCGATAGATCATAAAGCGCCTGCTCGCCCGACCCTGCCGGCCACCAGAGCTTCGGCCTTTCGATACGGTAGACCTGCGTGACCTTGGTCAGGCCCTCACCGACCGAGCAATCCAGCCGCTCGCGCTCGCCGTCGAAGGTGAGATAGAGCGGCACAACACCCGGTTCGAAGGCGTGGAGCGTCACCGTGACGGTCAGATCGACCGCGCCATCGTCATGATGCGTCTGCCGCGCCTCGACATGCTCGATCCGGGCCGGCTCCATGCGCTTGAGCGCCACCGTGCCGTAAAGCCCGAGCGGCGCCAGCGCGATATTCCAGTCCCAGCCGAAATCGCACTGCGCCTTGCGCAGCAGATTGCCGTTCGCAATCGGTGAATTGGCCTCTTGGCGAGGCACGTAGAAGGGCTGCAGCGCCTGCCGTCGCGCGCCTTCTGTCACCGATGAGTGAATGACGATACGGATTTGGTTGCGGCCACTCTTGAGCACATGGCCGACATCGGGCCGGTAGCGGCGGAAAACGTTCTGCGCGTGAAGCACAACCACATCGTTGATCGAGACGGTCGCAACGGTGTCCAGATAGTCGATATCGAGATACCAGCCCTCGGAGCCGGCATTGTCGCCCATCTCGAAGCTGCGGGTCAGAACCCAGTCCTTCTCCGCCAGATGACGGAGCTTGTATTCGTTACGCCCGTAATATGGGTCAGGGATCAGTCCGGCGCCCTCCAGCGCCGAATGCACATCGCCCGGAATTGTCATGTCGACGGCGGGAAACCCTTCCGACGAAACATGCCATTCCCCCGAAAGATCAACGCAATCCTTCTCCGCCCCGATCCATCTCACCGGCATCGCACTCATCCTGTCAAATTTTCTAATTTGCCGGCGGACCAAAGGCCCGCCAGCCGATCTCTTCCGAAATCAGATACGCAGTTCGCTTTCCGCGTCGAAGAGCGAGGCCAGGCTCATGTCGTAGGCGAGCTTCACCTGTGCGCCCGGGCGGTAACGGCGGTTGCCGCCGATACGCACGGACATGGACTGCCCGGCATGCTTCAGCCAGATGAGGTTGTCGGCGCCCATCGGTTCTTCGATTTCAACGACAGCCTGATGCGTGTTCACCGTCTCCGGCCCGTCGACACTGATATGTTCGGGACGCAGGCCAAGCACCGCCTTCGTCCCAGGCTGCAGTGGGTTCTTGGCCCTGTAGCCGTCGAGCATGAAGGTCACGCCATTGGTCACGAAGGCCGGACGACCGTCAGCCGAGGTGATCTCGCCCTTGAAGAAATTCATCGCCGGCGAGCCGATGAAGCCCGCGACGTAGAGATTGTTCGGCTCGTTGTAGATCGTCATCGGATCGTCGAGCTGCTGGATGAGACCGGAGCGCATGATGGCAATGCGATCGGCCAGCGTCAGCGCCTCGATCTGGTCATGCGTGACGTAGATCATCGTGTTCTTGAGGTTCTGGTGCAGGCGCTTGATCTCGACGCGCAGCTCCGAGCGCAGCTTGGCATCAAGGTTCGACAGCGGCTCGTCGAACAGGAAGACGTCCACATCGCGCACCAGCGCGCGGCCGATGGCAACACGCTGGCGCTGACCGCCGGAAAGCGCCGCGGGCTTGCGCTGCAGCAGCGGGCCGATCTGCAGGATTTCGGACGCACGCGCCACGCGCTTGTCGATCTCTGCCTTGTCCATGCCGGCAATGCGAAGCCCGAAGGAGAGATTCTTCTCCACCGACATCTGCGGATAGAGCGCGTAAGACTGAAACACCATGCCGATGCCGCGATCCTTGGGCTCTTCCCAGGTGACGTTCTTGTCCTTGATGAAGATCTGCCCATCCGTCGGCTCGAGCAGGCCGGCGATGCAGTTCAGGAGTGTGGACTTGCCGCAACCGGACGAGCCGAGGAGAACGAGGAACTCGCCATCCTTGATGTCGAGATTGAGCTTGTCCAGCACGGTGACCGCGCCGAATTTCAGCGTCAGATCCTTGACCGAAACACTCGTATTCATTCGATTATCCCTTTACAGCGCCGGCGGCGATGCCGCGCACGAACAGTTTGCCCGAGACGAAATAGACGATCAGCGGCACAAGCCCTGTCAGAATGGTCGCGGCCATGTTGACGTTGTATTCCTTGACCCCCTGAACGGAGTTCACAATGTTGTTGAGCTGGACCGTCATCGGGTAATATTCCGGACGGGTGAAGACCACACCGAAGAGGAAGTCATTCCAGATACCGGTGATCTGGATGATCATGGCCACCACGAAGATCGGCAGCGACATCGGCAGCATGATCCGGAAATAGATGTTCCAGAACCCTGCCCCGTCCACGCGCGCCGCCTTGAACAACTCTTCCGGCAGAGACGCGAAGTAGTTGCGGAAGAGCAGCGTCAGGATCGGCATGCCGAAGATCGTGTGCACGACAATCAGTCCGGACAGCGTGCCGTAAATACCGATTTCGCGCAGGACGATAACGATCGGGTAGATCATGACCTGGTAAGGAATGAAGGCGCCGATCACCAGCACGGTGAAGAAGGTCTCCATGCCCTTGAAGCGCCAGTTGGCCAGCGCATAGCCGTTGATCGACGCAATCAGGATCGAGATGATCACCGACGGAATGGTGATGCGGATCGAATTGCCGAAGCCGCGCGAAAGTCCGTCGCAGTTGAGACCCGTGCAGGCCTGAGCCCAGGCCTTGACCCAGGGTTCGAAGGTGATCTCGACGGGGGGCGAGAAGATGTTGCCCATGCGGATTTCCGGCATCGACTTCAGCGAGGTCACCACCATCACGTAAAGCGGTACGAGATAGTAGATCGCGGCAAGCGTCAGCGTTCCGTAGAGCACGATGTTGCGCGTCGAGAAAAGGGGGCGCGGGCGATTGCCGCGCGGGCCGGACAGAGAGCCGCGCGATGCGTCCGCGGCAGCTGCGACCGTGTTGAGTGTTGCCTGATCAGCCACGCTTCTTCCCTCCGAATTCGAGATAGGCCCAGGGAATGATGATGATCGAGATGGTGATCAGCATCATGGTGGATGCAGCAAAGCCCTGCCCCAGGTTCTGCGCCTGGAACATGTAGTCGTAGACGTACTTGGCCGGCACTTCGGAAGCGATGCCGGGGCCGCCGCTGGTCTGCGCCACGACGAGGTCGTAGACCTTGACGATGCCGCTGGCGACGATGACGAGCGTGGTGATGAAGACGGGGCGCATCATCGGAATGATGATCAGCAGATAGGTCTTGACCATCGGAATGCCGTCGACGCGCGAGGCCTTCCAGATGTCTTCGTCGATGCCGCGAAGACCGGCCAGCATCAGCACCATGACAAGACCGGTGCCCTGCCAGAGCGCGGCGATCAGAACGCCATAAATGACGATGGACTGCGTGTAGAGCGGGTCAAAGGTGAAGCCGGTCCAGCCGAGCGACCGGACGACATGCTGCACGCCGAAATCCGGGTTGAGCAGCCACTGCCAGACGAGGCCTGTCACGATGAAGGAAAGGGCGAACGGGTAGAGAAAGATCGTCCGGAATACGCTCTCGAAGCGGATCTTCTGGTCCATGAAGGCCGCCAGCACGAAGCCGACGACAAAGCTGAAGATGAGCGCGAAAAAGCCGTAGATCGCCAGATTCTGGATCGAAACAATCCAGCGCTCCGACGCCCACAGGCGCTCATACTGATCAAAGCCGACAAAGACGGACCTCGGCAGGAGCTTGGAATTGGTGAAGGAATAAAACACCGTCCAGACGGTGCCACCAACAAAGACGACGAGCGCCGTCAGTATCATGGGTATGGACGCAATTTTCGAATTGAGATTGCGCAATAGCGTATTGGGCCGACGAACGACCTGATAATCGGTCATGGCTGAAACTCCCCTGTCGCAAGCCTGTGACGAGAGCGGCCAGGCGCCTTCCCTCGCGCTTCGAATAGAGCCGCAGCTCACGCCGCGGCCCGGTTCGAACATGACCGGGAAAGGCAGCCTCGCTGCCGAAGCCCGGTCACGGATGCAACATCAGTCAGCCTTCGAGATGATATCGGCGAACTTCTTCTGGGCCGCTTCCGGCGTCATCGACGGATCGGCGAAGAACTGCGCGAAGAGGTCTTCCTTCTGCTTCTGGCTGTCGGCCGAAAGCAGCTGGTCGGTGGACTCGATCACATTGCCCTTGGCAAGAATGTCGAGACCCTTCTTCATGCAGTCGTTGGCGGCTGCGAGGTCAACGTCGCCACGAACGGGCAGCGAGCCCTTCTTGAGGTTGAAGGCGACCTGCGTCGTCGGAGCGAGCAGCGTCTCGGCAAGAGCCATCTGCGCCTTCTGCTTTTCCGGATCCTTCAGCTTGGGGAAGTAGAACGCGTCACCACCCGTGGAGATGATCGGGTTCACGCCGAGGCCCGGAAGGCAGGTATAGTCCTTGCCGGCAACCTTGCCTGCGACGGCGAATTCACCCTGCGCCCAGTCGCCCATGATCTGGCCGCCGGCCTTGCCGGTGATAACGAGGTTCGTGGCCTGGTTCCAGTCCTGAACGTTCGAGCCCTTGGACAGGCGACGTGCATCGTCGGCCGCTTTGAAGACCTTTGCGATCTCGGGGCCGGCAGCGACCTTGGCGTCCTTGTCCTTGAACACCTTGTAGAACGTGTCCTTGCCGGCGATGGCGACCATCAGCACGTCGAACGCGCCGGCTGACTGCCAAGGCTGACCACCGACCGCGAGCGGAATGATGCCGGCCTTTTCAAGTGCCGGACCGGCCTTGACGAACTCGTCCCAGTTCTTCGGAACATCAACGCCGGCCTTCTTGAAGGCGTCGTTGGAGAGCCACAGCCACTGCCAGGAGTGGATGTTGACCGGGGCGCAATAGATGTGGCCGTCGATCGTGCAGCTCTTCAGGAGACCTGCCGGACGGACGATCTCCGCCCACTTGCCCTTCGCAGCAACCTCGTCGAGGTTCTGCATCAGGCCGGCCTGCACGAGCTCTTCAGCCTGGCGGCCGTGGTTGAACTGCGTGGCCCCCATCGGATCACCGCCGGTGATGCGGCTGACCATGATCGGACGCGCCGTGCCGCCCGAACCGGCGATAGCGCCGTCGACCCACTTGTTGCCCGTTGCGTTGAATGCCTTGGCAAGCTCGGCGACTGCGGCAGCCTCCCCGCCGGACGTCCACCAATGCGTCACTTCCAGATCAGTTGCCTGAGCTGCACCAAAAGAAAGCGTCACGGATGCTGCGAGTGCAGCAGCCAGAGAACGAATATTCATGAGTTCCTCCCTCACTGAAACGTTACCGGAAAAACTTATGACAAAGCCCTGAAACACGCAACCGACTCCGTAAAAAATTTTTTTCTTCCCCAAAATTAATCGTCAGGCGTGTACACACTGGAAAAGTGCAGTCTAACTTCGCCGCCCGTGGTGCGGCAGCAGAAAACGCATAAGCAGTTGTAAATAATAGAATTATCGAGATGTAAAAACGTTTTCGCTTTGCGCCGCGAATTCGCAACGCAACACATAATTGTTGCCGCGCAAAATCCGACTGCAGCCGCCAAACCGCTTGCCCACCCATATATTTTGCTCGACTTTGGAACTGTAACGTTACAGATTTATCGCCCTGCATCTGATCGGGTTTGCCATTGACCAGGCACGGCAGACCTTTAAAACACCTATGAGTGAAAGCATGGCGACGCGAAGGAGCGGAATGGTGTCGGGATCGGATCGGGTGAGCGCCGGAAAGGTGCATGCCCCGCAAATTCTGGAAGGTGAACGTCCGACCCTGAAGACGATCGCCTATCTGACCGGCCTCGGTGTCACCACTGTGTCCCGCGCGCTCAAGGATGCCCCCGACATCGGGGCGGAAACCAAGGAGCGCGTGCGTCTCGTTGCGCGCCAGCTCGGCTACCAGCCCAACCGCGCCGGTGTGCGCCTTCGCACGGGCAAGACCAATGTCATTGCCCTTGTCCTCGGAATGGACGCCGAGATCATGTCCATGACGGGTCGGATGGTCTACGGCATTTCGGACGTTCTGACGGGCACGCCGTACCATCTGGTGGTAACGCCGCACATGAACAGCGCCGACCCGATGGTACCCGTGCGCTACATCGCGGAAACGGGTTCCGCAGATGGCGTCATCCTGTCGCGCACGGAGCCGGACGATGCCCGCATCCGGTTTCTGGCCGAGCGCAACATTCCCTTTGTCACCCATGGTCGAACGGAGATGGAATTCATCCATCCCTATCACGATTTCGACAACGAGGCCTTTGCCTACCAGGCCGTCGAGCGTTTGGCCGCGCGAGGGCGCAAGCGTATCGCCATCCTGCGCCCGCCGACGCAGCTCACCTATTCCGGCCACACGATGACCGGCTTCCATCGCGGGCTCAAGGCATTCGCACTTGAGGAGGTGCCGCTGGACTGGATCAGCGTCGAAACGCCGGCTGCCGGGCAGAAGGACGCCATCGAGTCGCTTATGCGTTCTCCCGACGCTCCCGACGGGCTCATCTGTTGCTCCGGGAGCTCGGCCATTGCCGCAGCGGCGGGCATCGCCTCCGCCGGCAAGAGGATCGGGCGCGAAGTCGACATGGCGGCAAAGGAAGCAGCCGGCGTGCTTCCATGGTTCCAGCCGGAGATCATCGCCATGAACGAGGATTTCACCAGCGCCGGTCGTGAACTCGCCCGCGCACTTCTCGCCAGGATCGCGGGCTCGGATCCCGCTACGCTTCAGAGCATCGACATGTCGACCTGGACCGACGAGATGTGAGGCGCGGACACGCGCCATCTGAGTCCAGTTACGCAAACACAAAAAAAGCCGCCACCGGAAGGCCAGTGGCGGCTTTTTTATTGTCTGCCGTGACGGTTTACTCGTTCAGGCCGCTGCCCCACGGACCATGGTGGAAGTCCTTGCCGTCGAGACGGTCGAAGCCATGAGCGCCGAAGAAGTCGCGCTGCGCCTGAATGAGGTTCGCCGTGCCGCGGGCCTGACGATAGCTGTCGAAATAGGAGAGCGCTGAGGAGAGCGCGGGGACCGGCAGCCCTGCGGTGACAGCGGCGGCAACCACGCGACGCAGCGACGGCAGCGCCTCCTTGACCATGGCCGAGAAGGCCGGCGTCATGATCAGGTTTTCCGCATCCGGCATGGCCGTGAATGCGGTCGTGATCTCATCGAGGAACTGCGAGCGGATGATGCAGCCCGCGCGCCAGATCTTGGCAATGACCGGCATCGGCAGCGACCATCCGAACTCCTTCGAGGCTTCGGACATGACCGCGAAACCTTGCGCATAGGCGCCAATCTTGGCGGCAAAGAGCGCAAGTTCCAGATCGTTCAGACCCGCACTGCCAGCATCGATCTTGCCCGGCGCAGAGCCAAAGACCTTTTCGGCCGCGATGCGCTGGCTCCTCATGGAGGAGAGCACGCGCGCCGCCACGGCCGCCTCGATCGCCGTTGCCGGCACGCCAAGTTGCTGCGCCTCGATGACCGACCACTTGCCGGTGCCCTTCTGGCCGGCCTGGTCAAGGATCATGTCGACCATCGGGCTATCGCCGTGCGGGTCGCGCGCGGCGAGTACCTTCTCGGTGATCTCGATGAGATAGGAGTTGAGGCGGCCCTTGTTCCAGCCGCCGAAGATGCTGCCGATCTCGGAGGCCGACTTGCCGGCACCATCGCGCAGCAACCCGTAGATTTCCCCGATCATCTGCATGTCGGCATATTCGATGCCGTTATGGATCGTCTTGACGAAATGGCCGGCGCCATCCGCGCCAAGCCAGGCGCAGCAGTCCTCGTCATTGAACTTGGCGGAAATGGAGGTCAGGACCTTTTCGACGCGCGCATAGCTTTCCGGCGTTCCGCCCACCATGATCGAGGGCCCGTGGCGCGCGCCCTCCTCGCCACCCGACACGCCCATGCCGATGAAGGTCAAACCGGTGCCGTCCAGCTCCTTGAAGCGGCGGCGGGTGTCGTGGAAATTGGCATTACCCGCGTCGATGACGATATCGCCGTTGGTCAGATAGGGCCGCAGATGCTGGATCTGGTCGTCCACCGGTTGCCCGGCTTTGATCATGATGATGATCGGGCGCGGCGGACGGATCGCATCGATGAACTCTTCCATCGTATGGCAGGGAATGATGCGGTCCGCGAGCGCGCCGGCCTCGGCGAAGAACTCGTCCGTTTTCTCGGTCGTGCGGTTGAAGACCGCAATGCGGTTGCCCTTTTCAGCGATATTGAGAGCGAGGTTCGCCCCCATTACGCCCAAACCGATGAGACCGATTTCTGCCTTTTCCATGGGGATCACTCCAATGTTTTTATTGGAGCCTTTTTTGGCACTCGATACCGCCATGAGCAAGAGCAAATCGATTAAACTTCCGCGCCTCGGCCCGAAAGTCGGAAGCGACTTTCGGAAGCACGATGCGCAAAATCAGAGATTTAGAAGGCTTTTGGGATCATCGGACGCATAAGCGTTTTAGGTGTCGGGGCGGTCGTCGCCATCGTCGAGCACACGCCAGGAGGAGCCTTCCAGGTCCTCGTACTGGCCGCTTTTCAGCGACCACAGGAAGCTCGCAAGCCCCACTCCTCCCATCGCCAGCGCTATGGGGATGAGATAGATCAGGACATTCATGATGCCACCGCCGGTGTCATCGGCGTCTCCCGAGCTTCGGCTTTGGCAGCCTTGGCAGACCCGAGCGTCAGCCGCATGGCGTTAGCGACGACGATGATCGACGAGGTCGACATGGCAATGGCGGCAACGAGCGGCGAGGCATAGCCAAGAAGCGCGAGCGGCACGAAGACGACGTTGTAGGCGATTGCCAGCGCGAAGTTTTCCAGGATCAGCCGCCCCGCCCGCTTCGATACCTCGATGGCGAGCGACACGGCCGAAAGGCTTTCATGCAGGAAGACGAAGTCTGCCGCCTGCCGGCCAACATCGGACGCTGTCGCAGGCGCCATGGAAACGTGCGCGGCAGCCAGCGCCGGAGCATCGTTGATCCCGTCGCCAACCATCAGCACCCTGTGTCCATGGGCGGAGGCCTTGTTGATCTCCTCGACCTTCCCCTTCGGCGTCAGTTCCGAGCGCCAGAAGCCGATGCCGAGACGGCGTGCGAGAGCCGCAACGACACCCTCCCGGTCGCCGGACAGGATCGCAGTCTTCATGCCGCGGGTCTTGAGGGTCGCCACGAGCGCCAGCGCATCGCGTCGAGTCTGGTCTTCGAACTTGAAGACGGCGACAAGCTTGCCGTCGAGAGACAGAACCGACTCCGGCCCGGCAGCATCGTCCTCGCCGGCATCCGCCGGCGTGACATTCAGGGCGAACGCGCGGCGACCAAGGCGCCACAGCCCCTCGCGGTCTTCAGCTTCGATGCCAGCACCGGGCGTTTCCGAGACCGTGGAAAAGCGGGTTACATCACCTGCGCCCGCCTCGGCGAGGGCGACCGAAAGCGGATGCCGGGAATGAAGCGCGAGAGACGCGGCCGTCTCGAGCACCTTCGCTGAAATCGCCCCCTTGTTGACGAGCCGCGGCTTGCCAAGCGTCAGCGTCCCGGTCTTGTCGAAGATGACGGTGTCGATTTCCGTCAGCCGCTCCATGGCCGAGCCGTCCTTGACCATGATCCCGTCGCGGAAGAGCCGACCTGCAGCCACCACCTGCACCACCGGCACAGCAAGACCCAATGCGCAAGGGCATGTGATGATGAGAACCGCGATGGCAATCGTCAGCGCGTGTTTCCAGTCACCGGCGAAGAGCCCCCAGAAAAGGAAGGCGCCGAGCGCCAGCATATGCACCGCCGGCGCATAGATCTCCGCCGCCCGGTCGGCGATGCGGCGATAACGCGCCTTGCCACCTTCTGCCGCTTCCATCAGGCCGATGATTTCGGCGACGAAGGAATTGCGCGCAGATGCCATCGCCTGCACGGTCAGTGCGCCGGTGAGGTTGAGCCCACCGGCCTGCAGCGCCGAGCCCTTCGCGGCTGCCACGGGCAGGCTTTCGCCGCTGACGATGGAGAGATCGAGCTCGCTCGCACCCGACATCACGACGCAATCGACAGGCACGCGTTCGCCAGCGGCAATCAGCAACCGGTCGCCCGGAACGATCTCGTCGATATTGCGATACTCGCGGCCGCCATCCGGCGTTAGCACGGTCGCACCGCGCGGGCTGAGGCGCGCCAGACCGCTGATGGCCGAACGGGCGCGGTCACGCATGATGTGGTCGAGCGTCCGGCCGATCAGCAGGAAGAAGAGCAGCGACACGGACGCGTCGAAATAGGCCTCCTTGCCATGATGCATCGTTTCGTAAAGCGACATCGCATAGGAAAGCGTGATCGCGAGCGCGATCGGCACGTCCATGTTCATGCGGCCGTGCTTGAGCGCATTGTAGGCAGAGGTGTAGAAGGGCCGGCCCGAATAGATCAGCGTCGGCCCGGCAATCGCGGCCGAAATCCAGTGGAAAAGATCGCGCGTCGCCGCGTCCGCGCCCGACCAGACCGAGACCGACAGAAGCATGATGTTCATCGCCGCAAAGCCGGCGACCGCCATGGCGCGGATCAGGCCGTTGCGGGTGCTGTCCTGTTCTTCCGCTGAAATCGAGAAGAGATGCGACTCGTAACCAGCCGCCTCGATGGCTTTCGCGATCACGGACGGATCGGTGCGGCGGCCGTCCACTTCTTCCTTCCACACGCAGGTGACGCGCCGGGTCGATAGATTGACGCGGGCGCGCTCGACTTCCGGCAGCGCCTTTAGCGACTTTTCGAGCGTCGTGATGCAGGCGCCGCAATGGACGCCGGGCACGGCCAGATCCGTCTGGCGCAAGCCGCCGTCGAGCTGACGGCTGGCAAGCCAGAGTTCGTCGGTCGGCGGCAGATCGTGGATCGCCTTCTCTGCGTCCAGCGCCGCTTCGGTGCCTGCTGCACAGCAACTCATGGGACTACCCTACCCTTCAACCTTCAGCGATTGGGGAATACGTGGACACGGATGGCTTCGTGATAGACCATCTCGCCTTTGTCATTGGTCTTCAGGTCAACGATCCATTCACCCGGAAGCACCTCGTGATCGGTCGTAAACACACCGTCGCCCTCATGCTTCAGCGTCACGGCGAAATCCTGCTGTGTTCCGACCGGTCGGTGGAAGGAGGCCACGACCTCATCTGCCGCGATCGGGCCGCGCTCAGGATGCGTGAGCACATAACGGATGCCGCCGCGATTGGCCGTCAGCTCGCCGCGGATGCCGGTGGCTTCCATTGCCCGCATATGGGCGGCCTTGCCGTTGAACTGCTGGCTGGCGACGAAGGTGTTCTCCGCGACCAGTCCGCTCCACGATTGGCTGGCATACCACGCCATCGTGAAATTGACCGCAATCACAACCCCGAAGAAAGAGAGAATGATCGCCAGGAAGTGCCAGCCCGTAAAGGTGAAGCCGCTGGACTTGTCGGTCGCGGTAGCCATCAGTGATGATCCTTGTTCTTGACGTCTGCCGGCGCGTTGAAGACGGCCTTGTAGACATCGTGTTCGTTGCTGGATTTATCTTCGGCAAGGAAGTGGAAGTGCTGCTCGTCGTCATGCAATTGGTCACGCGGAACGGTCACATAGACCTTCAGCGTCACGGCCTTGTCCGGATCGGCCGGAATGTCGAAGCTTCGGCTGTCGGGCTGGTCCATGCCGTTGATCTTCATGGTCGCGCCTTCCAGCCCCTCGAGAGACAGGCTGATGACACGCGGCTCGGGGATCATGTTGAGGATGCGTACGGTGAAGCCGTTGCGGATCGAGCCATCCGATTCCAGCACGAACTGCGGATTGCGGTCATGCAGTACGTTGACCTCCAGCCGGTCACGCGAGAGCAGCGCGACAAGCAAGCCAACGCCCACTGCTGCCCAGACGCCCATGTAGAGCAGCGTGCGGGCGCGGAAGATGATCTTCCAGTTGAAATGCTTGACCTTGTCGTGAAAATGCCCGTCGGCGTCGCGCACGATGTTCGGGTTGATCGCATGGGCGCCGTTGCCGGTCGCCAGCGCCATGTTGGCGTTGTAGTCGGCCAGCGTCGCATAGGAGATCAGCCCCTTGTCGCGGCCGAGCTTTTCCATCACGCCGTCGCAGGCATCGATGCAAAGCGCGCAGGTGATGCATTCAAGCTGCTGCCCGTCGCGAATGTCGATGCCCATGGGACAGACGACGACGCAGGCATTGCAGTCGACGCAATCGCCGGCCACCTTGCCTTCGGCGGCAGCCTTCTTCGTGCCATGGGTGCGCGGCTCGCCGCGCCAGTCGTTATAGGTGACCGTCAGCGAGCTCTCGTCCAGCATCGCGCCCTGAATACGCGGCCAGGGGCACATGTAGGTGCAGACCTGCTCGCGCATCAGCCCGCCGAAAACGTAAGTCGTGGCAGTCAGGACGCCGATGGTCAGATAGGCGACGGCCGGTGCCTGGAAGGTCCACAGATCGAGCAGCAGCTGCGGCGCATCGGCGAAATAGAAGATCCAGGCACCGCCGGTCGAAACGCCGATCAGCAACCAGACGGCATGCTTGGAAACCCGCTTCCAGATCTTCTCGAAACTCCAGGGCGCCTTGTCGAGCTTCATGCGCGCATTGCGGTCGCCCTCGATGAAGCGCTCGACGACGAGGAAGAGATCGACCCAGACCGTCTGAGGACAGGTGTAGCCGCACCAGGCGCGTCCCACGGCGGACGTGATGAGGAACAGACCGAAGCCCGCCATGACCAGCAGGCCCGCAACGAAGAAGAATTCCTGCGGCCAGATTTCGATGAAGAAGAAATAGAAGCGGCGATGCGCCAGATCGATCAGGATCGCCTGATCGGGCGCGAAAGGACCGCGATCCCAACGAATCCAGGGGCCGAGATAGTATATGCCCAGCGTGATCAGCATCACGATCCACTTGAACTGCCGGAAACGTCCCTCGGCGCGCTTCGGGAAGATCTTCTTGCGCGCCTCGTAGAGCGGCTTTCTGATCTTCGCGGAGTTTACCGGCTCGGCATCATGGCGAACGACGTCTTCAGCCGTTGCGCCGGGAGCCTCCTTCTTGGGCTGGTCGGCAGTGTAGATGTTCATCGCTGGAAATCCCGATTCTGATATACGCCTTTTCACATCCCGAGCCGGAAGCGACCTTGACTTAAGTCAAGCATGGACAAACTGCCGCATAGAGCCGTTGTGGGAACGAAAAAGCCGCGCCTTTTGAGGGCGCGGCAAGCGGCATGACAAACAGGTTATCATGCTGGAGAGATCGTGCGTCTCCGGGCCTCGCCCGGAGACGAATTCTTACTCGCCACCGCCGAGCGAATGGACAAACACGGCCAATTCCTTGACCGTCGTGTCGCCGAGACGGACCGTCCAGGCGGGCATGACGCCATGCTTCGGCTTGGTAACCTGGGCGATGATCGCAGCCTCGCCCGAACCCTTGAGCCAGATGGCGTCGGACAGGTTGGGCGCGCCAAGATCACGGTTGCCCTGCGCCTGATCGCCATGGCAGGCGACGCAGTTGGTGGCGAAGACTTCCTTGCCGGCTGCGGGGTCGCCGCTGGTGACAGGCTGCTTGGAAAGATCAGCCACATAAGCCGCAACGTTCTGGATTTCTTCAGGCTTCAGCATTTCGCCGAAGGCCGGCATTTCCGAAACGCGCGTATCCGGATCGCCGGTGTCGCGGATGCCATGGGCGATTGTCGTATAGATCTGCTCGGCAGAGCCGCCCCACAGCCAGTCGTTGTCGTTCAGGTTCGGATAGCCGACCCCACCCTGCGCGCCCGAGCCGTGGCAGGGCGTGCAGTTGACCTTGAAGGCAGCAGCACCGGCGGCCGTTGCAAACTCGCTCAGGGACTTGTCCTTGACGATTTCGGCAACGGGCATGGCGGCGATCTTGTCCACAAAGACCTTCTGCGCACCGCTGGCCACAGCCAGTTCGTCCTTCAGGACGGAACGATTGGTCACGTTCCAGATGCCCTTGGTGTTCTCCGTGAGCAGCGGCCAGGCCGGGTAGAAGATCGTGTAGCCGAAGGCCCAGATAATGCAGGCATAGAAGGTCCACACCCACCATCTCGGCAGCGGATTGTTGAGCTCGCGAATACCGTCCCAGACATGGCCGGTGGTCTCGACGCCGCTCAGTTCGTCAACATGTTTGTCTGCCATTTTTCAATCCTCCTTGAGAGGTATGGACGCGGCCTCGTCGGCCGTCACTTTGGAGCCGGGCCGGAGCGCGAAAAAGATCGCGCCCACGAAGAAGAGGGTGAAGCCCAAGAGGCCCCAACTGTCGGCGAACTGCCGCATCATGGTGTAGGTTTCCATGGGTCTTCCCTCCTCACCGGTAGCCGGATGCGTCGTCATAGGTCGAGAAATCGACCAGGGTGCCGAGCATCTGGAGATAGGCGACCAGAGCGTCCATCTCGGTGACCTTCGTCGGATCGCCATCGAAGTCGCCGACCTTGGCCTTCGGGTAGCGCTTGACCAGATCTGCGGTATCCGCATTCGGGTCGGCCTGCGCCATCAGGTCGACATCTGCCTTGGCGACGTCGTCATCGGTGTAGGGGACGCCGACGACACGGCTCGTCTTCAGATGAGCTGAAACATTCTCGATCTTCAGCGGCGTGTTCTTCAGATAGGCGTAGGTCGGCATGACCGATTCCGGCACGACAGAGCGCGGATCCGTCAGGTGCTGGACATGCCACTCGTTCGAGTAGCGGCCACCGACACGGGCCAGATCCGGCCCCGTGCGCTTGGAGCCCCACTGGAAAGGATGGTCGTACATCGATTCAGCAGCCAGCGAGTAGTGA
Source organism: Hyphomicrobiales bacterium (assembly GCA_900467685.1). Classification (GTDB taxonomy): domain Bacteria; phylum Pseudomonadota; class Alphaproteobacteria; order Rhizobiales; family Rhizobiaceae; genus Ensifer_A. Next base: position 211,261 of record UBQX01000003.1, on the reverse strand, counting down.
CCGTAGCGTTCCACTTCATCCCGGAACGGACGGATCATCTGGCTGTGGCAGAGGTAACACCCTTCGCGAATGTAGATGTTGCGGCCAGCCAGTTCGAGCGGGGTGTAGGGGCGCATCCCCTCCACCTTCTCGATCGTGTTCTGCAGGTAGAAGAGCGGCGCGATTTCCACGATGCCGCCGATGGTGACGACAAGCAGAGAACCGACAAGCAGGAGCGACGCGTTCTTTTCGAGCAGTTCGTGTTTTGCAAGAATGGACATGTTTGCCTCTCCTTATTCTGCCGGCTGAAGCTGCGGGACGGCGCTGCCGATGGGAGCTTCGTCGCGCTGGTGGCCAAGGATGGTCATCGTGACGTTCCAGGCCATGATGAGACCGCCGAGCAGGTACATGCCGCCGCCGACTGCACGCAGGACATAGTAGGGGAACATGGCCCGTACCGATTCAGCGAACGAGTAGACGAGGAAGCCCTGATCGTCGTATTCGCGCCACATCAGACCCTGCTGGATACCTGCAACCCACATGACGGCGGCGTAGACAACGATGCCGAGGGTTGCGAGCCAGAAGTGCCAGTTGACGAGACGCAGCGAGTACAGGCGTTCCCTGCCCCACAGCTTCGGAGCGAGGTAGTAGACCGCGCCGAAGGTGATCATGCCAACCCAGCCGAGTGCGCCCGAGTGAACGTGACCGATGGTCCAGTCGGTGTAGTGGCTGAGCGAGTTGACCGTCTTGATCGACATCATCGGGCCTTCGAAGGTCGACATGCCGTAGAAGGCAATCGCCATGACCATCATGCGGATGATCGGGTCGGTGCGGATCTTGTCCCATGCGCCCGAGAGCGTCATCAGACCGTTGATCATGCCGCCCCACGAGGGCATCCAGAGCATGATGGAGAAGACCATGCCGAGCGTCTGCGCCCAGTCCGGCAGAGCCGTGTAGTGCAGATGGTGCGGGCCGGCCCAGATGTAGAGGAAGATCAGAGCCCAGAAGTGGATGATCGACAGGCGGTAGGAGTAGACCGGACGGTTGGCCTGCTTGGGAACGAAGTAATACATCATGCCCAGGAAGCCGGCCGTCAGGAAGAAGCCCACGGCGTTATGACCATACCACCACTGCGTCAGCGCATCCTGCACGCCCGAGAAGGCCGAGTAGCTCTTCACACCCAGGAAGGAGACCGGCACGGCTGCATTGTTGACCAGATGCAACATGGCGATGGTGACGATGAAGGACAGGTAGAACCAGTTCGCCACATAGATGTGGGTTTCCTTGCGCGTCATGATCGTGCCGAGGAAGGTGAGCAGGTAGGCCACCCAGACAACCGTCAGCCACAGGTCGACATACCATTCCGGCTCGGCATACTCGCGCCCCTGCGTAATGCCCAGCAGATAGCCCGTTGCGGCCATGACGATGAAGAGCTGGTAGCCCCAGAAGACGAACCAGGCGAGATCGCCACCGAATAGGCGGACGCGCGAGGTGCGCTGCACAACGTAGAAGGACGTCATGATCAGTGCATTGCCGCCGAAAGCGAAGATAACGGCGGACGTATGCAGGGGACGCATGCGGCCGAAGTTGAACCACGGCTCGATGTTCAGGTGGGGGAATGCAAGCTGCAGCGCGATGACAACGCCGACGAGGAAACCGACAACGCCCCAGAAGACGGTGGCGATCAGCCCGTAGCGGACGACTTCATCGAAATATTCTGACTTGCGCTGTTCGGAGGAGACCGTCGAAACCGGCGCAAAGGACACGCGACGGATCATCGCCACGCTGAAAATGAGAAGAACAGCGAACAGGACCCACATATGGGCCTTGAACAGGCTGTCCTGGGCAAAGGCTGCCCCTAGCAAGGCGATGAAGGCGAAAAGCCCAACACCCACCGTTTGTGAAATTTTCGTCATTGTTGGTATCCCCCAACGATTGCTGATCATGCGGCAAGACGCACCGGAATCGCCTTCCGACCGTCTTGCGGCTGATGCAGCAATCGCATTTGGGGGGCACGCCATCCTTGATATAGATCAATGCAAATTCGACGTCGGCGCGCGACAAATGGCCCTACGATGGGGCTCCATACCCTGCAGTCAGACAGGTGAAGAATGAAGACGCTGGACACGCATGACCGGGAGGAATTCGAGAAGCGCTATCGCCCGCCGCAGGGTGTCAGCGCCGTCGACTGGCTGAAGAAGATTCACGGCGAGCAGCTCGAACTCTGCCGGGAACTCGAAGAGATCGCCGATAGCCTTCCGGCCGAGGTCAACCGCCAGAAATGCATCTACGCCGCCAAGGCCATCGGCCCGCTCACCATGGGCGCGCATCGATTCGAGGAAGACGTGCTCTTTCCCTGGGTGGAGCAGAACGTCACCGGCCAGCCGGACCTGGCTGCGACCCTCGAACGGCTGAAGTTCGAACATTTCGAGGATGAATGCTTCATCGAGGAACTGATCGACGCCCTGCTCCGCCTCGGCGCCGCCGACCCGACGCTCAACCCCGAAACCATCGGCTACATGCTGCGCGGCTATTTCGTCAGCATGCGCCGCCACATCGCCTTCGAACAGGATCACCTGCTGGCGATGGTGAGCGAGCGCAAGGCGGCTTGAAGCCGCCTCGCCTCATCCGAACACAGACCAGCCCGTCTTCTTGGCAAACAACTCCAGCGCCCGTGTACCCGTCGCCGAGTTGCCGTTGGCATTGAGCCCCGGCGACCAGACGGCAATGGAGGCCTTGCCCGGCGCAATCGCCAGAATGCCGCCGCCGACGCCGCTCTTGCCGGGAAGGCCGACGCGGAAGGCGAAGTCGCCCGAGGCATCGTAGTGGCCACAGGTGATCATCAGCGCATTGATCCGCCGCGCCCGGTCGCGCGTGACGACGGTTTGTCCCGATACCGGATTTCGCCCGCCATTCGCCAGGAACAGACCGGCCTTGGCAAGCTGCTCGCAGCTCATTGCGACAGAGCACTGGTGGTAATAGACACCAAGCGTCTTTTCGACCGGATTGTGGATATTGCCGAAGGCGCGCATGTAATTGGCGAGCGCCGCATTGCGGAAACCGGTCGCCTGTTCCGACCGCGCCACGTCCTCATCGATATAGACGGTGTCGTCGCCCGACAGATAACGGAAGAACTGCAGGATCTCGCCCAGCGTCTCGCGCGGCTCATGCCCCGCCAGGAGAACATCGGCGATGACGATGGCACCGGCATTGATGAAGGGATTGCGCGGAATGCCGTGCTCGTGCTCAAGCTGGACGATGGAATTGAAGGCGGTGCCTGACGGCTCCCGTCCGACACGTGACCAGACTCCTGCCCCTATACGGCCAAGCGCCAGCGTCAGTGTAAAAACCTTCGACACGCTCTGGATCGAGAACGGCTCTGCGGCATCGCCCACCGTCAGCACTTCGCCCTCGGCCGTTACCACCGCCATGCCGAACTTCTTCGGGTCTATGCGAGCGAGCGCCGGAATGTAGTCGGCGACCTTGCCTTCCCCGATATGCGGCTGCATCTCGTGATAGACCTCGTGGAGGATATCCTGAACCGGCTGGGAGGTGAAAGGCATGCGGGCTCCTGTGATTGGCGTCCGGCAGCCCGAATGCGGCATTGCAACCGGGCCTTCAAGGATTTCCTATGCGGTGTGAGGGCGTTTTTGAAGGGCCGAAATCGAATTGCGGCTGTGCAAATCCGGCAGATCGCGATCAGGGCACGAAGTTGCGGTACTCTTCCGAGAACTTGATGTCCCAGCGGTCGTGATACCAGAGCCACTGGCCGGGATATTCCCGCACCCAGCGCTCAACCGTATCGTTGAGCAACTGAGCAGTGGCGTTCACATCTACTTCGCCCGTCGCCTTGCGCGGGATCGCGAGCGCCGGCTCGAGTTCCAGCCGATAGCGATTGCCCGGAAGCCGGATGCAGCGGGCCGGATAGACCGGGCAGTCGAACTGCCGCACGAGCTTCGCCAGCAGCGGATTCGTCTTCACCGGAACACCGAACAACGTGGTATCCGCGCCCTTGGAGAATTTCTGGTCGACGAGAACGCCGACGCCGCCCCCCTTTTCCAGCTGGCGGGCAAGGGCAAAAGACGAGCCTGCATGAGACGGCACGAGCGAGCCCATGCGGCTTGCCCTAAAATCATGGATCATCTCGGCCATGTAGGGATTGTTCGGCGGGCGAAACAGTACGGTGACATCGAGGCCAAATGCATTGCCGGCGACCGGCAGCATCTCGAAATTCGCGGTATGCGCGGTGAAGACGATGAAGGGGCCCTTGAGGTCGCGGATCTCGAGAAAGAGCGGAATGCCAGAGACTTCCACCCTACCCTTGTCCTGCCGCGCCGGATCGAAGTCGAACAGCTTGTCGAGATAGACATATTCGGCAGCCATGCGGCCCATCGATCCCCATGAATCCATGGCGATCTTGACCCGCTCCTCTTCCGTCATCTCGGGAAAGGCGCGGCGCAGGTTATAAAGCATCATCTTGTGACGCTTCTGCTTCGGCCCAAGCTTCCGCGCAATCCGGTCCATGAGGTTGAGCGCGAAATCGGCCGGCAGCAGCTTCAGCAGCGTCAGGCCAAACAGCACCAGCTTCGCCAGAAACCAGGGCCAGAACTTGCGCAGGTTCGCGCCGATGCGGAGCGCAAGGCCCTTCATCGGCTCAATCCATCCGCAGGATGATCTTGCCGAAGATCGAACGCTCTTCCATCCGCTTCAGCGCCACGTCGATCTCGCCAAAGCCGACTTCGGTGTCGATGACCGGATGCACGATACCCTGCGCCATCTTCTGCATGGCATTGGCCATGTTCTCCATGCGGCAGCCGAAGGAGCCGAGCAGCTTGAGCTGCTGCTGGAAGAGCATCATCAGGTTCATCTCGGTCGAAACGCCCGAGGTCGAGCCGCAGGTGACCAGACGCCCGCCGCGTTTCATGGACAGGATTGACCCCGCCCAGGTGTCCTTGCCGACATGTTCGAAGACGACGTCGACGCCCTTCTTCTTGGTCAGCTTGCGCACGACGCCCTCGAAGCGGTCGACGCGATAGTTGATGACGTGATCGGCACCCAGCGCCTTCGCCTTCTCGATCTTGTCGTCCGAGCCGACCGTCGTGATGACCGTGCAGCCCATCCGCTTGGCAAGCTGGATCGCCGCCGAACCGATGCCCGAACCGCCGGCGTGAACGAGGATCGTTTCGCCTGGCTGAAGCTTGGCATTGTCGAACAGCATGTGCTCGACCGTCCCGAAGGTCACGGGCGCAAGCGCTGCCGCAACCGCATCGATGCCGGGCGGAGCCACGACCAGCTGGCGGGCCGGAATGTTGATCTTCTCCTGCGCGAAACCGTCGAGATGGAAGCCATGCACGCCGCCGACATGTTCGCAGAGATTGTCGCGGCCTTCGCGACACGCCTTGCAATGACCACAGATGCGCGCACCGTAAATCGACACAAGCTGGCCCGGCAGAACATTGGCAACGCCGGGACCGATGGCCTCAACCACGCCGGAGGCTTCCGCGCCGATGGTCAGCGGCATCTTGCGCTTGGCAAACGCCATGCCGCGCCAGCCCCAGACATCGATATGGTTCAGCGCAACCGCCTTGACGCGCAGCGTCACCTCGCCGGGAGCCGGAGCCTCCGGTTCGGGAAGCTCGACGGCTTCAAGTCTGCGGTCTTCGATGAGTTGCAATGCGCGCATGGTCCAACCTTCCGCTTTCGCGGTTGAATATCCTGATTTTCAGATGTGCGGTTTACCGGGGTTCCGCCGCCAGCACAAGGCTGGCATTCTGCCCGCCGAAGCCGAAGGAGTTGGACAGCACGGCCGAAACCTGCTGCGCCCGCTTTACGTTCGGCACGACGTCGAGTTCGATGCTCGGGTCCGGGTTCTGGTAGTTGATCGTCGGCGGCAAGGTGCCGGTGAGGATCGTCTGCAGCGAGAACACCGCCTCGACCGCACCGGCCGCCGTCAGCGTATGACCGATCATCGACTTGTTGGACGAAACCGGGATGGATTTCAGTCGCTCGCCGAAGACGGAGAGCATCGCGCCGTATTCCATCTTGTCGTTTTCCGGCGTCGAGGTGCCATGCGCGTTGATGTAGCCGATGGCGTCTTCGCCCACGCCCGCATCTTCGAGCGCCGCGCGGATCGTCGCGATTGCCGGCCCGCCGTCTGGCGAGGAGCGCGTGCGGTGGAACGAGTCCGCCTTTTCGCCGCAGCCCTTCACGATGCCGTAAACCTTCGCGCCACGCGCAATCGCCGATTCCAGCGATTCGAGAACGAGCGTCGCCGCCCCTTCCGCAATCACGAAACCGTCGCGGTCCTTGGTAAAGGGCTTGGAAGCCTTTTCCGGCGGATCGTTCTGCGTGGAAAGCGCAGAAAGCAGCGCGAAACGGATGAGTGATTCAGCCGAAACAGAACCGTCGGTCGCAACCGTCAGCGCGCGTTCCGTGCGACCCTGACGGATCGCCTCGACGCCGAGCTGGATCGCCGTTGCGCCAGACGCACAGGCCGTCGACAGTGTGACGGGAAGCCCGCGCGTGCCGAACCTGTCGGCCAGACGCTCCGAGATCGAACCGAACAGAACCGCCTCATGGAAGGCCGGATCGGGACGCTCGCGCATGGCGGCGAGGAAGCGATCATAGGCATCACCCGGCTCTTGCGCCGGACCGGCGCGATCGGCCAGCTCAAAACGTGCCGACCATTCCGGCTCGACCGGAGGCGCGGCCAGAAACAGCGGCCCGTTGAAATCGCCCGAAAGCCCGGCCTGCGTCAGCGCTTCCAGCGTCGTCTCGCGCGCCATGGCATAGGAGCGCTCGACGGAATTGGCGACCGGCAAGTCGATGAAATCGACCGTGCCGGCGATGCGCGTCGACAGTTCGTTGACCGGGAAGCGGGTGATGTCGTGAATGCCCGAGCGGCCGCCCGTCAGCGCTGCCCAGTTGTCCTCAAGCCCCTGGCCGAGCGAGGTGATGACGCCCATGCCTGTGACGGCGACGACAGGTCTGCCGAGATGATCGCGAAACTGATTGCTCATGACCTTGTGCCTCACGCATTGGCGGCGAGAAGGGCAATCCCCTCGCCGCGCTGGTGGCCTATGGTGGTGACGAGGGCCGTTGCGGCCGGCTTCGTCATCGCCTTTTCATGATCCTTGTCGAAAGGCGCAACCGGCTTGGCCGCACCCAGCGCCATCGCGGCAAGACCGATGCCGGCGGTGAACTGCGCCTCGACCGAATGGCCGATCAGCCCGCCGAAGCCGCGGATCGCCGCTTCCGGGAATTTCGCCTCGAAGAAGGCCTTTTCCCGCGCTGCCAGATCGTGGAAACCGGTCGTGCCGGACATGACGAGCTCGGGCTTTGCGCCCTCGACCATCCGCTCCAGCCGCTTTTCAAGCCGCCCTTCGGCGCGATTGCCGCGATCACCCTCGACCGTCTCGATGGTCGCATAAATGCGGGCGCCGCGCGCTTCCGCATGAGCCCGCGACTCGAGGATCAGAAACGCCCCGACCGAACCCATGATCATGCCGCCGCCATGGTCCTTCTCACGCGCCCAGATCGGCGACCACGCGCCGGTCTGATGCCCCTTGATCGCCTCGACCATGAGGATGATGTCCAGGCGCTCGGCGATGAAGGCACCGCCAACCAGCGCATGCGTCGACTGGCCGGCGCGGATGCGCGCCGCTGCCGTCTCGACCGCCGAAACGCCCGCCCCCTCTTCGCCCATGAAGGTGCGCGAGGAGCCGGTGACCTTGTGAACGATGGAAATATTGCCGGCGAGAAGATTGGAAAGCTGCGCGAGAAACAGCGTCGGACGCAGTTCCGTTGTCAGCTTCTGGTTCAGAAGCGCCTCACGGTCGTTGCGCTTCAGCGCTTCGTCCACGATCATCGAATCGACATTGATATCCCGCTCGCCGCCACCGGCCGCCACGATCATGTCCATTGAGGCGCAAGCCTCGGCATCGTCCTTGAAGCCTGCATCGTCCAGCGCGAGGCCAGCCGCGAAAACGCCGAGCCGCTGCCAGTTTTCCATCTGGCGCTGGTCGCCACGCTTCGGGATCTGCTGCGACCAGTCGATCACCGGAAGCGGATGCACCGGATACGGCGCGAAACGCTCGGTCTCTACGATTGGTGCCGGTGCGCTGTCCCCGAGGATCAGGGCCTCATGCGCCTCGCGCCCGACGCCCAGCGACGAGACAAGGCCGATGCCCGTGATCACCACATCGTTTTCAGATTTGGCCATGATTTCAGTCCTTATGACACGTTGGCCGCGATGGCATCGTGAAGCCCGATTTCGCGGGCGCGGTTCTTCACGATATCGCCGATGGGAACCTGATCGAAGGGGATGGTGCGCAGCTTCAATTGCGCATCGCAGACCTTCTTGCCGCCGGAGGTAATCCTCGCCTTCGTCACCGCATAGCCGGAGCCGAGATGAACAAGGTCTGCCTCGACGTCGAGTTCGGCAAGCGGCTCCACAAAGGTGCGAAGCTTCGCCTCGTCCACCGCCATCAGCAGCGGCATGGAGGAAAACTCGTTCGCAGCGAGCAGCATCAGGCCGGAAGCCTGCGCCATCGTTTCGATGAGCAGAACGCCGGGTACCAGCGGCATGCCGGGAAAATGCCCTTCGAACACCGGGCTCTTTTCGGGAACGACGGAACGCGCGACGAGATGCCCCGATTTAAGGTCGAGGCCCGTCACGCGGTCGATCATCTGGAAATATTCAAGCAGCATCAGATCGCACCTGTCGCGCGGGGCCGCAGGATACGGCCCCGGAGAAAGCCGTCAGGCCTCAGCCCTTGGCGGCGCGCAGTTCGTCGATCTTGGCGCAGAGGTTCTTGAGAACGAAATACTCGTCCGTCGCGACCTTGCCGTCATTGACTTCCTGGGTCCACTTTTCGAGCGGAATCTTGATGCCGAATTCCTTGTCGATCGCGAAAACGATGTCGAGGAAGTCCAGGCTGTCGATGCCGAGATCGTCGATCGTGTGGCTCTCGGGCGTAATCTTCTCGCGGTCGATTTCGCTGGTTTCGGAAATAATGTCGGCTACCTTATCAAACGTCGTCGTCACGCCGATACCTCTCAATGTCAAAGCTGTTGCGCGATGCTATAGGCAAATCGATTTCAAAAGCCAATGGCTTGCAACAGGCAAATGACACAAATGGGCGCAAGCTGTTGCGCGTTTACACTGCTATCGAATGCCGTCCCTTGCCGTTTCCGAGATAGGCATCGAACTGCGAGGCCACCGTGCGCGCAAAAAGCCGGCCCGTCTCGGTCAGCCGGAATCGCCCCTCGACAATCTCGGCAAGCCCGTCCGCATTCTGCCCGACGAAAAGCTTTGCCTCGGCAATCACCTCGTCCGCTGCCGCGCCAAAGCGGGTCTTCAAATCGGCAAAGGAGAAGGCGAAATCGCACATGATCTTCTCGATGGCATAGCCGCGCAGCCGGTCCTCGTCGCTGAAGGCGAGGCCGCGCACGACCGTCAGACCTTCTGATTCAGTCATCCGCTGATACTCGCCGGTCGCCGTCTGGTTCTGCACGAAGCCCTGGCGGAACTGGCCGATGGAAGAGGCACCGAAGCCGATCAGCGTTTCGGCGCTATCGTCCGTATAGCCCTGGAAATTGCGCCGAAGCCGCCCTTCCCTGTCCGCGATCGCCATCGAGTCGCCCGGCTTGGCAAAGTGATCAATGCCGATCTGCTGATAACCGGCCGCAACCAGCATGGCAGCAGCCATGCGCGACTGGTCGAAGCGGGCGTCGACATCCGGCAGCACCTCTTCCTTGATCATCGTCTGATGCTTCTTCATCCACGGCACATGCGCGTAGCCGAAAAGCGCGATACGGTCGGGATCGAGCGTCAGGATCTGTTTGACCGTTTCAGCCAGAGTTTCCAGCGTCTGGTGCGGCAGTCCATAAAGAAGGTCGCAATTGACCGAATGCACGCCCCGCGCCCGCACCGCATCGACGACCGACTTTGTCTGTTCGAACGTCTGGATGCGGTTGATCGCCTTCTGCACCTCTGCTTGAAAATCCTGCACGCCGAGACTCGCCCGCGTCATGCCGATATCGGCCAGCGCATCGTAGCGTGCCTCGTCCATGTCGTTCGGGTCCATCTCGACGCTGATTTCGGCATCGGGCGCAAAGTTGAAGGCCGAGCGAAAGAGCGCGCCGATCCGGCGGATATCATCCGGCTTCATCAGCGTCGGCGAACCACCGCCGAAATGCAGCGCCGTCACCACCGCCTTCGGGCTCACCTTTTCCGACACGGCCTGCACTTCGCGCGTCAGGGCCTCAAGATACTCGGCCACCGGCTCATAGCGCAGCGTATGCTTTGTATGGCAGGCGCAGAACCAGCAGAGCCGGTCGCAATAGGGAATATGCACATACAGCGACAGCTTGTCGCCCTCACCAAGCGCTTGCAGCCATTGGCTGTATGCGTCATTTGTAATATGAGGTCCGAAATGAGGCGCTGTCGGATAGCTCGTATAGCGCGGAACGGGTGCGGAATATTTGCCGGTCAAGGTTTTGTGCGTAGGTGTCTGGTGCATGGCAGGTTCTCCTGCCGAAATTGAATAAAGACAAAATTCCGCGCAGTGCTTGATCTTGATCAAACAGGACGTGTCTAATGTTTGCGACACTCCGAACGTTGACGATTGCCAAGTCGATCAATGCAGACAAACGTTGCGTAGACGGCCGGGGGACTTCCGGGTAGTGGTCGGGAGCATTAGGGACATGCAAGTCATTCAATTCAGCCAAGCCAGGGCCTCGATGGAACCGCAGCGCAAGGACATTCACAACTCGGAAATTCCGGCTGTCTGCGTCTCATGCGAGGCTCGCCATGGCGGGATTTGCGGCACGCTTTCCCCATCGCAGCTGACGGAGTTGAGCCGCCATACGAAGCGCCGCAAGGTCACCGGTGGCTCGGAAGTCATCGGCCAGGGCGAACAGCTGAACGCCTACTCCAATATCCTGAGCGGCGTGGTGAAACTCTCGAAGATGATGGCAGATGGCCGCCAGCAGATCGTCGGCCTGCAATTCGCCCCCGACTTCATGGGCCGGCCTTTTCTGCGCGAAAGCCAGGTCGCCGCGGAAGCCGCCGTCGATATCGAAGTCTGCTCCATGCCCAAACAGATCATCGACCGGATGATTGCCGATACGCCGGAACTGGAACACAAGATCCACGAGCAGACGCTGAAGGAACTCGATGAAGCGCGCGACTGGATGCTCACACTCGGCCGCAAGACCGCGCAGGAAAAGGTCGCGAGCTTCCTGCACATGATCGCGATGCATATCGATCCGGAAAGCGCCGACAAGCGCAGCTTCGACCTGCCGCTCACCCGGGCCGACATTGCCGACTTCTTAGGGCTAACGATCGAGACGGTCAGCCGCCAGATGACGAAGCTTCGCCGCGACGGCATCATCCGCATCGAAAACAACCGCCATGTCACCTGCCCCGACATGGAAAGGCTCCGCCGCGCCGCCGGCAATGACTGACGGCGCGGGCCTCCTTTCTCAAGCCTTTCGGCGCATCACTGCGAGATCACGATCCGCGTGTTGGAGAGCCCGGCACCCCTCACCAGCGAAAAGAACGTCGCGGCGTTCTGCGGGTGCAGCCGGACGCAGCCGTGCGAGGCCGGACGGCCCAGGTTGCGGACTTCGTTGGTGCCATGAACGGCATAGCCACCCTTGAAGAAGACCGAATAGGGCATCGGCGAGTTGTGATACTTGCGAGAACGGTGATCGATATCCAGCGACTTCGCCGTGTAGTTTCCGACCGGAGTGGAGAAGCCGCGACGTGCGGTCGAGACCTTCCATTCATAACGGACGAAACCGTTTTCCGTGACGGTCATGGTCTGCTTGGACAGATCGATCTGGGCAACCAGGCTCGATGCGTAGGACGAGGAAACAGAGGCGGCGAAAGAAGCCAGAAGGGCTGCGCCGGCGACAATATATTTTTTCATCAATAATCCCCAGGTTAGGCCGGAGTTTCGCGACTCCGCTGACATATGAGGATATTCGAATTTTTGTGGATTAAAAGAGTTTCGCGAAAAAACCGTTGCGCATCGTTAAAAAGCCGCAATTGAATCAAACGAGTTGCAGGAACAGGAGGGCGCACGTAATACCCGCAAGCCAATAGCAGGCGTGTTCAAACACCTTGAGCGCGCGATCGATATCCGTGAACGTGACATTCCTCCGGCCACCGATATTCAGCATCTCCTCATTGACCAGCACACCCTCATAGATGCGCGGGCCGGCCAGCTGGAGATCGATTGCACCGGCCATCGCAGCTTCAGGCCATCCGGAATTGGGCGATCGGTGCTTGCCGTGATCCGCACGCGCAATCCTGAGCGAACGCTTCATCGCCGCCATGTTCTCGCTGGTCAGCGCGCCAAGCGCGATGAGGATTGAAGATAGCCGCGCCGGGATCAGGTTGACGAGATCGTCGAGCCTGGCGGAGGCCCAACCGAAATGCAGATATTTTTCGGATTTGTGGCCAACCATCGAGTCCGCGGTATTGATCATCTTGTAGGCGAAGATGCCCGGAAGCCCCAGAAGCACATACCAGAACGCGGGCGCAACAACGCCGTCGGAGTAGTTCTCCGCGAGACTTTCGATGGCTGCGCGGCTGACACCGGCGCCATCAAGCGTCTGCGGGTCCCGCCCCACGATCAGCGATACCGCCCGCCGCCCGCCAGCGAGCCCTTCCTCCCTGAGCGCGACCAGCACGGCGCGTACATGGTCTTCAAGGCTCTTCTGCGCGAGCAGGATAGCGACCAGCAGGATCTCCAGCGCAATCCCAAGCAGCCAAAGCCCCGAGAAAATCGCCGAAACGAGAACACCGCAGGCCAGCGCAAGCAGCGTCAGCAGCACGGCGGCCAGAATGCCGCGCGTCTTCGCGCTAGTCGGTCCAAGTCCCGGCAGGTTCAGGCGCCGGTCTGCCGCCGCAACGGATTTGCCAAAAAGCACGACCGGATGGGGAAGCCGGGCCCAGAGCTTAGGCGGGTCGCCGATCGCCTTGTCGATCAGAAGCGCCAGGAACAGAAACGCCAGACGAAACGTGATCATGCCTTACTCCAGTCATCCAGTGCGCTGGCGAGCCGATCAAGCCCGGCATCGTCGCCCGCAAGGCCCATGCGCATCCATCGTGGCCTATAGTCGAATATCCGCGTTAGAATGCCCTTACGGGCGAGATGATCATAGAGCTCCGCCGCAGCTGGCGTCTCGATCAACAGGAAAAGACCGGCATTGGCAAGCACCCGCAGGCCCGACGCCTTTGCCACGGCCTCCAGGCGGGCAGCGCGGGAGACGATTCCGGATCGAATTTCATCTCGATCGAGCGTGAAGCATTGGCGCGCGAGTGCCAGCGCCGGACCCGAGACTGGCCAGGGCCCCAGCCCTTCCTCCAGCGCAGCCGCATGCCCCGCCCCCGCAATGGCAAAGGATAGCCGCACACCCGCAAATCCGAAAAACTTGCCGAAGGACTTCAGCACGACGAGATGCTGCTGATGCGCGACGACGCCCGCCAGGCTTGCCTCCGGATGCATTTCTCCGAACGCCTCATCGACGATCAGCATCGTTCCGCGTTGAGCAAGATCAAGCGACAGGGCCAGAAGGTCGGCCTGCGAATAAAGGCGGCCATCCGGATTGTTCGGATTGACGACCACCACAGCACGATGCTCGGACGTGATATCGGCCAGCGTCGCTATCTCATCGACCGCGTGCCCGGAAGCAGAAAAGACGGCGCGATACTCGCCATAGGTCGGCGAGAGAATGGCAACACGGCCCGGCCCGACTCGCGCGGCAAGCAGACGGATCAGCGGCTGGGTCCCGGCCGCCGCAACCGGAATGACTGCACCACTCCCATAATACTTCGCCGCTTCATGACGCACGCTATCCAGGAGATCCGCATCCGGCAGACGATGGAAAATCTGCGGCTCGAAGCTCGGCAGCGCAGGCGGCGAAGGATTGATCCCCGTCGACAGATCGAGCCATTTTTCGCGCGCAATCCCGAAAGCGGTTGCCGCAGCGGTCACACCACCACCATGGAAAACACCACTCATGATCGTTCCCCATTGAGATCGATCAGATGAAGATAGGAGCCTGCAATTCGCCCCCGCTTCATGCCCATCAGCCCGAGATCGGCCCCAAGCGCATCCTCGACGCGGAAGAGCGCCTCTGCCTTGCCCGCCTGCACAACGGTCGAATAGTGGAACTCATGCGCGCGTATCGGCGCCTGGAAGATTGAATCGTCGGCGGGCCTCGCCACGCGTAATCCCAGATGACGCTGCCGCTTCTCGAATGACGTGGTGACCGGCAGCAGACCCAGCATCGCGTGCGCCGAGCCGCCCGCGTCAACCAGCGCCTCGCCGAGCACCATGTAGCCACCGCATTCTCCATAGACGAGCGCACCCCGCTTCACAGCGTCGCGCATGCCGACAAAGAAGGGCTCGGCAGCCGCAATGCGCCCCGCATGAAGCTCCGGATAACCACCCGGCAAATAGACGGCATCGGCCTTGCCGTTCGGCGCTTCGCCGGCAAGGGGAGAGAAGAAGCTTAATTCAGCCCCCTGCCCGCGCCAGCCCTGCAGAAGATGCGGGTAGGAGAAGGCAAAGGCCTCATCGCGCGCCACCGCAACCCTCTGCCCCAGAGGCGGCAGGAGCGCAGGTACGTCGAGCGCCTCGGCCTCGTCGCGCCGCGCGAGCTTGGCGAGCGCTGAGACATCGCAATGCCTCTCGACGCGAGCGGCTGCATGTTCGATGAAGTCTTCCAGCGCCCCATGTTCTGCCGCCTGCACGAGCCCCAGATGCCGCTCCGGCAGCTTCAGCGCCTCGTCCGTCGGCAACGCGCCGAAGATGGTGAATCCCACACGTTCCAGCGCCACGCGCAGCATCGCTTCGTGCCGCACGCTGCCGACGCGATTGAGAATGACGCCGGCAACACGCACATCCTTGCGGAAGTCGCGATAGCCGGAGGCAAGAGCCGCCACAGAGTGCGACATGCGCGCGCAATCGATGACCAGCACGACGGAAAGATCGAGCTGCGCCGCAAGATCTGCCGGCGAACCGGAGCCATCGCTTGCCCCGTCGAAAAGCCCCATCATGGCTTCGACGACAAAATGCCGCCCGCCGCCATGGCCTCCGGCCATCACGTTCAGCAACTCAGGCCGCATACCCCACGGATCGAAATTGAAGCAGACCTCGCCCGAGGCCGCCGTGTGAAAAGCCGGATCGATATAGTCCGGCCCCGCCTTGCCGGGCGCGATCTTCATCCCGGCATTTTTCAGCGCACGCAACAGGCCGAGCGTAACGGTTGTCTTGCCCGAACCGGAGGAAGGCGCCGCAATCAGCAATCCGCTCATTCGGCGGCCTTCGCATAGTCTGGCATCAGACCATCGGTTTCCAGCTGCCGACCGGATAATGCGCCCATCCAGTCCATGCCCTTGCGGAAGCGCACGACCTCGCCAATGACCACGATCGCCGGCGGTTGCAGGCCAGAGGCCTCGACATCCGCCTCGGCGCGGCCCAGCGTCGTTTCAAGCACCTGCTGCTCGGCAGTCGATGCATTGCAGACAAATGCGACAGGCTCATCGGCAGAGCGACCAGCTGAAATGAGATTGGCCGAAATCTGGCCGATATGTTTCATCGCCATATACATTACGATGACCGGCGAGCCGCGCCCGAGCGCTTCCCAGTCTATGCGGTCAGGCACAATGCCGGAGGAATCGTGACCGGTCAGAAATGTGACCGCATGATTGATCTCGCGATGGGTCACAGGAATGCCCGCATAGGCCAGCCCGCCGATGCCGGCCGTAATCCCGGGCACGATACGGAAAGGAATGCCGTGCTGCACCAGCGTCAGCGCCTCTTCCCCACCGCGCCCGAACACGAAGGGATCCCCGCCCTTGAGCCGCAACACGCGATGCCCCTCGCGCGCCAGATCGACCAACCGCAGCGAAATATCGCGCTGCCTGACCGAGGGCTTGCCGCCGCGTTTGCCGGCATATTCCAGCACGGCGTCCGGCCGCGCCAGCTTCAGGCACTCGTCATTGACCAGAGCGTCATAGACGATGACGTCCGCCTCGCTCAGCGCCTTGGCGACGAGCAGCGTCAAGAGCCCCGGATCGCCCGGCCCGGCACCTGCGAGCCAGACGCTTCCCTTCTCGATCTCCGGCAGTTTCGCGAAAAGCATGTTCATGACCATGTCCTATGAGCGGGGCTCGAAAAATGCAACGGCGGAATGAAATGCCGCCTTTCCCGACCACGCCCCTCTCCCTATAATCCACCCCATGAGCGACACTCCCGAAACCGCCCGCATCGACAAGCCGGACGCCGCCTTGCGCACCGGCTGGACCACTGGCGCCTGCGCGACGGCCGCCACCAAGGCGGCGTTGACGGCGCTGATCACCGGCGAATTCCCCGACCCCGTCGAAATCACCCTGCCGCGCGGTGAAACGCCCAACTTTTCGCTCGCCTTCGAGACGCTGGGCGACGGGTATGCCATGGCAGGCATCGTCAAGGATGCCGGCGACGACCCCGACGTCACCCACGGCGCGATTGTAATGGCCGCCGTCCGACCGCTCCCGCCTGAAAGCGGCATCCGCTTCCGCGCTGGCGAAGGCGTTGGCACCGTCACCAAACCCGGCCTGCCAATCGAGGTCGGGGAGCCGGCGATCAACCCCGTGCCGCGCTCCATGATGTCGGGTGAAGTGCTGGCCCTTTGCGAAGAGGCCGGACTGCCCGCAGACCTGGAAATCACTATTTCCATCCCAGGCGGCCAAGCACTGGCGGAGAAGACCTGGAACCCCCGCCTCGGCATTGTCGGCGGCCTCTCGATCCTCGGCACCACCGGAATCGTCCATCCCTTTTCCTGCGCCGCCTGGATCCACTCGATCCACCGCGGCATCGATGTCGCCCGCGCCGAAGGGCTGACACATCTCCTCGGCTCCACCGGCTCGACATCGGAAAAGGCCGCACAGGACTTTCATAACCTGCCGCTCGGCTCGCTGATCGACATGGGCGATTTCGCCGGCGCGCTCCTGAAATACCTCCGCGCCCACCCCGTCGACCGCCTGACCATTGCCGGCGGCTTCGCAAAGATGACCAAGCTCGCCCAAGGCGCACTCGACCTCCACTCAGGCCGCAGCCAGGTGGATATGGATTTCTTCCTCTCGCTGCTTCCCGACATCGATGCGGCGCTTGCCGAGCGGATTCAATCTGCGAATACGGCGCTGGAAGTGCTGGAAACGACTCGCGAAAACGGTATCGACCTGCCGAAGCTCATTGCCGCCCGCGCCCGCGAAAAAGCCCTGAAAACGCTGCGCGGCGCTCCCGTGGCAGTCGACATCCTGGTCACCGACCGGCAGGGAACGATCATCGCCCATGCCCAGTGATGCGCATCCCCAGAAGCCCGAAAAAATCCTCGTCCTCGGCGGCACCCGCGAGGCCGCCGACCTCGCCCGCGAACTGGCTGCGAAAGGCCTCGACGTCACCACCTCGCTGGCCGGTCGCACGAAGGAGCCCGCCCCCGTCGAAGGCAAGCTCCGCATCGGCGGCTTCGGCGGCGCGGAAGGCCTCGCCGGCTACCTGAAAGCCGAGAGCTTCACACGCGTCATCGACGCCACGCATCCCTTCGCCAAAACCATTTCCGCAAACGCCGTCAAAGCCTGCGAAATCGCCGCCCTGCCGCTCGATATCCGCACGCGCGCGCCGTGGCAAAAACAGCCCGGCGATCTCTGGATCGAAGTCGCCACGCTCGAAGATGCCGCCAACGCCCCGCCGCCAAACGCCCGCGTCCTCCTGGCACTCGGCCGCCAATATCTCGACGCCTTCTTAGACCGCACCGACTGCCACTTCGTCATCCGCATGGTCGATCCGCCGGAAAGCCCCTTGGCTTTCGCCAGCCACGAGATCCTCACCGCCAAACCGTCAACCGATCCGGGCGAAGAAGCCGCCCTCTTTCGCAGCCACGCCATCACCCACATCGTTTGCCGCAATTCGGGTGGCCATGGGGCCTTTGCAAAGATCGTGGCTGCTAGAGGGATGGGATTGCCGGTGGTGATGGTCGGGCGTTAGGCCGCCAGATCGCCCACCAACGCCCCGACCGGAATACCCCAAGCCTTGCTGAGCTTGCGGATCTGATCGAGATTGATATCGCGTCGCCCGTTCAGTAGATCGGCGGCGCGCGACTTGGAGCCGATGACTTCAATCAGGTCCGCACGGCTGTAATTGTTCGCAGCCATGACGGACTTGATGACATCCACCGGGCTAGAGCGCGGTATCTCGAAATGCCGCCGCTCATATTCCTCGATGAGCAGCACAAGCGCATCGAAATGCGCGGCCTCCGGCGTCCCCTCCGCCGGCTCGTTCTCGAAATAGGGACGCACGGCCTTCAGCGCCGCACGATACTCGTCGTCACTCTGCAAGGTCCGCAAGTCGTCAAACTTCATCATGTCCTGCCTCACAAAGCTTTAACGTCGATCCGGTCATAGTCGGCATGCGTCCCGACGAACAGCACGAAGATGCGCTTCGTGCGATAAGCGACGAGGCCAACAATCCGATACTTGTTGCCGCCGACATCGAAGACGACCTTGCCGTCAGCCACATAATCCGCCGAATTGAACGTCTTCTTCAAATCGTCGAAATGATCCCAACGCGCATCGGAAGCTGTCGTGTACCAGTCCATCATGGCAGCGCGGGCCGTGTTCTGCGGCACTCCCGCCGGCTGCCGGTTCCAGAACTCGACCAGCGCGGACTTGGCGATCACATTCATGAGGCGTGACATAGCATGTTTCCAGAGTGGGAACAACAAAATTCCCAATCTGGAAACGAAGGTCACATCCTCAATCTTCCTTCACCGACACGATCGCATCATGGATCAGCTTCAGCACCGCCTTGTCATCGATGCCCACCGCAATCTTCTGGCTCGGCAGGTTATCCCAATCAGACGGTCCGAAGCCGCGGCCGTCGGGTTTCTGGATCGTCTTGCCATCGGCGATGCCGCCGCAGACGACGCGGACGGTGCCGGAGCGGGTGGTGAAGAGTTCAGGCGCGACGACATAGGCGCAGGCGCAGCTATCGTGAATGACCATGCCGTCATCGACGAGGCCTTCGTAGAAGTCGATATAGAACTGCGACAGGTCGAAGAGCAGCTTGCCGCGAGCGCCGGCCGCGTCGGCGATATCCTTGAGCTGCGTGCGCGTCATCACGGTCTGCATGGTGACATCGAGACCGATCCAGACGACCGGCCAGGTCGCTGTCGCCACGATGTCGGCTGCTTCCGGATCACCGTGGATATTGGCCTCGGCCGCCGGCGTCACATTGCCGGGCACTTCGAAAGCGCCGCCCATGATGACGATTTCCTTGACCAGCGAAACGATTTCCGGGTCCTGCTTCAGTGCATTGGCAAGGTTCGTCATGCGGCCGACGGCGACCAGCGTCACCTCGCCCGGATACTTGCGCACCATATCGATGATGAACTGTGCGGCGGGACGCGGATCAGGCGCGATATCGACAGTTTCCGGCACGCCGATATTGCCGAGCCCGTCGGCACCGTGGATATGCTTCGGCGGCTCATGCGTCACGCGATGCGGAATGAAGGTCTCGCCCGCACCTTGTGCCACCGGCGCATCGATCTTCCACTCACGTTTGAGAAACAGCGCATTGCGCGTCGTCACCTCGATCCGGGCATTGCCGAACACGGTCGTCACGCCCAGCAGATCGATATCCTTGTGGTGATGCAGAAAGAGGAGCGCCATGGCGTCGTCAACGCCGGGATCGGTGTCAAAAATGACCTTATGCATAGTGTTCTTACCTTTTGATAATCGAAATATCGGCGCTCATGCGATGAACTCCAGTCTTACCCGGATCGTATCGCCCACCGCAAGCCTCGCGGTCTTGCGAACATCCGCCTTCAACGGCAGCAGATAGCTGCCGGATTTCTTGTCGGGAAAGATGGAGGTCTCGACGCCGGTCCCATTGATGGTCGCCCGCACCTTGATCATGCCCCAGCCGGGCCCACCAAATCCGCTCTCCGCCTTGATCTGAAGGCCGAGATCAGGTGGGACAGTGACGAAATGCCAGCCGCCCGCCCCCTCCGACTTCCAGATTTCGGCTTCGAATTCCATTGGATCAGCGCTCCGATCAGAAATCGGATGCGGCATAGGCCGCGAGCAACTCAGGGAAACGCTCCATCGGCGCGAATGTCTCGAAACTGTGCTGTGCCGGCGTCTTTGCCCAGGGCAGCATTTCGCTGGTGAAAGTTTCGATAAACGGCTTGTAGCCCCGGCTGTCGTCGATCAGCGTCGAACGGACATTCACATGCGGCCCCATCATGTCGGCGCGGGTGAACATCCAGCTTTTGCAGTCCGGGCAGACATGGTGCTTCAGCTCCTGACGAAGCCCGCCCAACACCGTCTCGCCTTGTGTGACTTCGAAATTCTCAAGCGCGTAGAACGAACTCAGCGAAAAGGCGCTTGCCGTCATCTTCTGGCAGCCCGTGCAATGGCAGGCCATGGTGATCATCGGCCTGCCCTTCACCCGGAAGCGCACAGCCCCGCAACGGCAGCCGCCATCCTTGTAGTCGCTCTCTTCGGTCATGCTCGAACTCCTTTCACAGGAGACAGCTTACCAAGCGATCATGACGCGTCTACAGAACTCTTCTTCTTTCCCTTGTTTCTCAAAACATGGCTGAAGGAGGCGTTGTACAGATCGCTGTCGCGGAACTCGACCTCGCCGAAAACCTTGCCGACGAAGATCAGTGCCGTGCGAGTGATTTTCGCCTTGCGCACATCCTCCTTCATGGCCGACAGCGTCGTGCGGATGTACTGCTCGTCCGGCCAGGTGGCGCGATAGGCGATGATGACCGGGCAATCCTCGCCGTAATAGGGCACGAGCGCGTCGTGGACATAGGTGAGATTGCGGATCGAGAGATGGATGGCGAGCGTCGCGCGCGACTTGCCCAGGATCTCCAGAGTCTCGAATTCCGGCATGGAAGAGGCCTTCATGCCGGTGCGGGTGATGATGATCGTCTGCGCGATTTCCGGCAGCGTCAGCTCCGCCTTCATCTTCGCCGCCGCCGCCGCAAAGGCCGGAACTCCCGGCACGACTTCATAAGGGATTTCGAGCGCATCGAGCCTGCGCATCTGCTCGGCAATCGCCCCATAGATCGAAGGATCGCCGGAATGGACGCGGGCGACATCCTCGCCGCGCTCATGCGCCGCCTTCATGTCCGCGACGATCTCGTCGAGATGCATGGGCGCGGTGTCCTTGACGATGGCGCCCTCCGGCGCGCATTTCACCGTCTCTTCCGGCACCAGCGAACCGGCATAGAGGCAGACCCGGCAGCTTTCGATCAGCCGCAAGCCGCGCACGGTGATGAGATCAGGCGCGCCGGGACCGGCGCCGATGAAATAGACTGTCATGCTTCCACTTTCTTCATGCCGCTTTCCGACTTTCCGGAATAGCCGCGTGGCGTATAGACCCAGGTCTTGCCGTCGCCGGTCTTCACGGTCCGGCTCTCGGACGAGCCGACGACGACCACGGTCAACATATCGACCTCTTCAATGTTGAGTTCTCCAAGCGGCACCGTGCGCACGCTCTCGCCGGGACGACCAAGATTGGTCGCCAGCACGACGGGCGTCGAAGCCGGGCGATATCTCAGGAGCTCGTCGCGGGCATAGGCCAGCTGCATTCGGCGCTTCATCGACACAGGATTATAGAACGCGATGACGAAATCGCCCTCGCCCGCCGCCTTGACGCGCCGCTTGATATCCTCCCACGGCGTCAGCAGATCGGAGAGCGAAATCGTGCAGAAATCATGCCCGAGCGGCGCACCAATGCGGGCGGCAGCGCCCTGCAGCGCCGAAATGCCGGGCGAGCATTGCACCTCGATCCGCGACGCCGCATCGGAAATGCCGCCTTTGTCGAAAAGTTCGAAAACCAGCGTCGCCATGGCGTAAATGCCCGCATCACCCGAGCACACGAGCGCCACATCGCGCCCCTCGCCCGCAAGCTCCATGGCGCGCACAACGCGCGCCTCTTCCTTGCCGAGATCGAAATCGTGCCGCGCCTTACCCTTGGCAAGCGGCCCCAGCAGATCGAGATAGAGCGAATAGCCGACGAGATCGGTGGACCTGGCGACCATCTCCGTCACCTCCGGCGACCGCCAGCCGTCAGAGCCCGGCCCGATGCCGACAACGAACAGCCGCCCCCGCGCCCGGCCGATCTGCGCCGGATTGATGACCTCGGAGGACCGCGCAATCGCCGCCGTCGCGCCCCTGGACTTGATCTTGGGAAACACCAGTTCGCCAGTCGAACCCGCCGCCGCCAGCGCCGCACCTTCCGCCACGCCATGGCAACCGACTTCGGCAAAGACGACCTCGGACGGGTTCTTCAGCCGCGGCGTCTCGCGCTCCAGCGCCGCCGCATCGAAGAACCGCGCCGGCACCCCGAAATGCGCCGCCACCGCCTGGACCGCCGCCTCATCCGCCTTCAGATCGAGCGATACGATGGCCGCGATAGATTGGCGCGCGTAGCCGCTCTCCGCCAGTGCCTTCTCCGCCAGCGCAATTGCCTCGGCCGGATCACAGCCGCGCTCGCAGCCCATGCCGAGCGCGAGGGCGGCGGGGTGGTAGACGAGTTCGAGCGGGCCAGCCGCGTGGGGTTTGTCGGTGACGGTCAGCGTGACGGTGCCATTGTCCGAGAAGGGCAACTTGGAAGCGGCGAGCCATCCCCACGCTCCACTCTCCCCCCTTGAGGGGGAGATGTCGGCGAAGCCGACAGAGGGGGGTACCGCTGGCGCAGAGGCAGACTTACCCCCCTCTGCCCTGCCGGGCATCTCCCCCCCAAGGGGGGAGAGTGACCTCACCGCAGCGCCGGCCACCAGCTCCGCCATCACCGCCTTGGCCGCCTCCGGATTCGCCAGCTTCACCCCGGCCGGCGGCGCATCGAGCGCAATCCCGAACCGCAGATCCCCCGCCGTCGTAATCGCCGCATGCCCCTTCAAACCCTCGGCAATCGCCCGCGCCAGATCATTCGCCCCATGATGCCCTCCGAGCAGCGGCACAACAGACGACCCGTCCTCGGCAACCGCAATCACCGGCGGCTCAACCATCTTGTCGGACAGCAGCGGCGCAACGAGCCGGATCAGCGCGCCCGACGCCATCACGGCGACGATGGGGCGACCTGCGGAAAACAGTGCCTGCACCTCCACCCGCGCCTCATCGAACAGCCGGTCGGCGGAGGCCACCCGCGCGCGCGCGCCAACAAGCTCGCCGCCGAGAAGGTCCGCAATGGCGCGGCCGGTAGCGGTGGCCTGTTCGCTTAAGGTTATGACGGCGGGTCTGGTCATGCGGAATGGTCTTTCGTGACGATGGGCAGGCTGGAAATCCAGTCCTCCTGCCCCTTGTAGATCAGGATAAGCGAGAAATAGGGCGCGGCGTCCTGCGCAACGTCAGCAAGCGGAAACACCCGCTCATTGTCGAGCGAGACGCGCTCCAGATAGCCGGCGCGGTCGATGAGCCCCATCTGGCGGATGAGATCGCGGATGCGCGCAAAATGCCGCCCGACCTTCATGATCGCAACCGCATCGGAAGCGTCGATGCGCGCGCGGAGTGTCTCCGTGTCCACCGGTCCAGGAATGACGGTCAGAACATCATTCCGCGCCGTCAGCGGCCGCTTCAGCGCCGCAGCACCGGCCATGATCGACGACACGCCCGGCACGATCTCGACTTCGTATTGCGCTTCAAGGCGCTCGAAGAGATACATGAAGGAGCCGAAGAAAAACGGATCGCCTTCGCAGAGAACCGCCACATCGTGGCCCGCGTCGAGATGGGCGGCAATGTCCTTGGCGGCCGCGTCATAGACGTCCTGCGCCGGATAGCGTTCGACCCGCATCGGCATGACGATGGGAATTTCCACCTGTTCGGGCCGCAGATACCGCTCCGCGATCTGCCGCGCGAAGCTTGGGCCGGTATCGGGGGCCGGATAGGCGATGACCGGCGCGGCGGTGATGATCCGATGCGCCTTCAGCGTGATCAGTTCCGGATCGCCGGGGCCGAGGCCGAGGCCATAGAGTTTACCAGGCATGATGGGCCTCCCCGTCCTCTCCCCTTGTGGGAGAGGATAGCCGGCCCCAAGAGGCGCAGCCGATTGGCTTGGCGGGCTTGGTGAGGGGTAACGCGCGACCGCGCGGCATTCGATCTCCCCCCTTGAGGGGGAGATGGCCGGCAGGCCAGAGGGGGGTAGCAGCAAACGCCGGAGGATGCCGAACACCCCCCTCTGTCGGCTGCGCCGACATCTCCCCCTCAAGGGGGGAGATCGGAGCAAGACGCA
This sequence comes from Hyphomicrobiales bacterium, assembly GCA_900467685.1. Classification (GTDB taxonomy): domain Bacteria; phylum Pseudomonadota; class Alphaproteobacteria; order Rhizobiales; family Rhizobiaceae; genus Ensifer_A. The sequence goes on along the minus strand of UBQX01000003.1, from coordinate 186,977 downwards.
CCATCAATCCCACCCTTTCTGCACCGACCACAAAGTCACCGGCATCATCGGCTTGAACGCCGAAAACCGCCCGACAGGCTCCGCCCGCGACACCGCCATCCGCACCAGTTCTCCACCCAGCTGCGCCTGCAGCGAGGCCAGCGCCATTTCGCCCTCGACCGTCACGGCATTGGCCACCAGCCGGCCGCCCGGCTTCAGCGCCTCCCAGCAGGCCTCGAACACGCCCTCGCCCGTCACGCCACCGCCAATGAAGATGGCGTCCGGAGCTTTGAGCTCGGCCAGCGCCTCCGGCGCTTCGCCCTCGACAATCTGAAGAGCAGACAGGCCAAACTCGGCGGCGTTCTGCTGGATCATCTCGATCCGCTCCGGCTTCTGCTCAATGGCCACCGCACGTCCACCGGCGCGCATCCATTCGACCGTGATCGAGCCTGACCCCGCCCCGACATCCCAGAGCAGCGCATTGCGATACGGCATGAGATAGGCGAGCGTCACGGCCCGCACTTCCCGCTTTGTGATCTGCCCGTCATGCACGAAAGCATCGTCCGCCAGACCCGGCACCAGCGGCTGAAACGCGGCGGCGCGGACGAGATGAATGCCGATCGTGTTGAAATCGGCAAATTCGGGTGCCGCTTCCAGAATGTCTTCGACAGTGTAGAGGCCGGCCCGCTCGCGCTCGCCCCCCATATGTTCGAGAACATGGATATGCGAACCGGCATAGCCCCTCGCGACGATGAGTTCCGCAACCTCGCGGATCGTCGACGCATCTGACGTCAGCGCCAGAATCCGAGCGGCCGGCTGCAAATGTCGGATCAGTGTCGTGACCGGCCGGCCATGCAGGGAAATCTGCTCGACATCCTGCAGCGCCCAGCCGAGCCGGGCTGCGGCCAGCGAAAAGGCCGACGGATATGGGATGATGCGCATTTCCTGCGGATCGAACTGCCGACGCAGCGTCGAGCCGATGCCGAAATGCATCGGGTCGCCCGTGGCAATGATCGTCACCGGCGTTCCGCGCAGCGCAACGATGCGGTCAATGACGTCGCGATAGCCCTCGGCCCAATTGATCACCGTTTTCGGCGGCAGGCCCTCGAGCACCGTGTCCAGCCGTTCGGCCACGACAATCGTCTCGGCCTGCCAGATATAGGACAAGGCCTCCGGCGTAATGCTGGAAAGCCCGTTGTCACCGATCCCGACAATCGTCAGCCATGGCTCGTCCCCGGCCAGCGGCTCGTCAATCCCGTCAGTCATTCGCCCCCAATCCCCCGGCCAACGCATTCACCGCCGCTGCCGCCATCGCCGATCCACCCCGGCGTCCCCTGACAGCAATGAAAGGAATGCGTGAACTGTCCCCGATAAGTGACTCTTTTGATTCAGCCGCCCCAACAAAGCCGACCGGGAAGCCGAGAACGATCGCAGGCTTGGGTCCGCCTTTGCCGATCAGCTCCAGCAGCCGAAACAGCGCCGTCGGCGCATTGCCGACAGCGACCACCGCACCCTCCAGCCGGTCGCCCCAGAGATCGACCTGCGCCGCCGAGCGCGTATTGCCGACTTCCGCCGCCAGCGGCCTCACGCGCGGATCGTTGAGCAGGCAGATCACCTCGTTATCCTTCGGCAGCAGCCGGCGAATGATCCCATGCGCCACCATTTCCGCATCCACGAAGATCGGCGCGCCGGATGCCAAAGCAACCTGCCCCTCCTCGAAAGCACCCTCCGAAAACGCAATATCAGCGGCCAGATCAACCATGCCGCAGGCATGAATCAATCTGATCGCCAACGCATCCATCCCCTTGGGAAAGCGCGACAAATCCGCTTCGGCACGTATTGTCTCGAAGGACTTGGCGTAGATGGCGGCGGGGTCGCGGATATAGGTGAGGCTGGAATTCATCCTCATCCCTTCTTCAGGCTCTTCGGCCCCAGAGGATGATCGGCATGGGGATAAGGCGCGTGGTGGTGATCATGGTCGTGCGCATGGCCGTGGCCATGTTCGTGGTGATGATGCCCGTGATCATGAGAGTGATCGTGCGAATGACCGTGGTCATGGTCAGGCGCGTGATGGTCGTGATCATGTCCGTGATGATGGTCATGATCGTGATGGTCGTGGCCATGATGATCATGCGAATGATCGTGCCCGCACCCGCAATCCGGGCCATGAACATGTCCCGTCCGCTCGTAATCCGCCTCGTCCAGCTTCTCCGCCACGACATGCTCGAGCTTTGCATATTTGCCGCCGAGCGTGATGGACGGTGCATAGTCAAAGGCGGGTTCCAGCGGTGCGGGGCTGGCATGGCTGTGCACCGGCGTCCACGGCAGGCCATGCTTGCGGCAGAACTCTTCTTCGCGGCACGAGGCGTCGCAATCGCCGTTGCAGGGACAATTTTCGAGACCACCGCCAATGCCCTCGACATGATGGTGGTGGCTCTCCTGCGGCTGGCCGACGGAGGCCTCGAAGCCCAGCACCTGTTCGCGATACTTGCACATCTGGCAGTTCATCAGCGCCTGACCTTCGAGGATTTCGGTCACGCGGTCCTGGAAGGCGTCGAGCACAAGCGGGTGGTCGTTGAGATAAGGCGCCTTGACGAACTGGATTTCGGGATGACGCGCCGCCACCTCGTCGGTCGAGGAGTAGATGCGCTTCACCAGAACGCCGGTGAAGAGGAAATACGGGAAGACGATGATGCGCTTGTAGCCAAGCCGCGACACATGCTCCAGCGCCGGCTCGACCAGCGGGAAGGTCACGCCCGAATAGGCCGTCTCGCCCCAGCCGAAGCCCATGCCTTCCCAGAGCATCCGCATGACCTTGGCGACGTTGGAATTGGCATCCGGATCGGATGCCCCGCGCCCGACGACCACCAGCATCGTCTCATGCAGCGACATCTCGCCATGCTCGCGGTTCGCGGCATCAACGGCTTCCTTGATGCGATCACCGGCGGCGCGGATCATCTTGAGATCGATGCCGAGCTCGCGGCCATAATTGACCGTCACGCCCGGATTTTGCGCCGCCCAGGTGTTGAGCACGGAAGGAATGTCGTTCTTGGCGTGCCCCGCAGCAAAGAGCATCCCCGGAACGGCCAGAATGCGCGTCACGCCGGCGTCGCGCAGCTTGTCCAGACCATGCGAAAGAACCGGATTGCAGAATTCGAGATAGCCGTATTCGACCGGCAGATCGGGATAGCGCTTGCGCAGTTCCTCGGCGATGACGGAGAATTCGCGCGCGGCATTCTGGTTTCGGCTGCCATGGCCGCAGACCATGATTCCGAGCTTTTCCGTGTGCTGAAGCATGACAGTCTCCCGTTTCGCGTTATCCCAATGCACGAAACGGCGCGAGCAATCGCACTTGGCAACGCCCCACCTCCCCGACAGCCCCGGATCCAAGCCCCCGATTTGGGTCAGCCGCACCGAACTCGCTTCAGTCCCACAAGGGACGCCGCCGTACATTTTGTACGATCGGTGTTAGCCGATGCGTGCGCCGGGGTCAAACCGGTTTGCGCCCACGGCAAGCGCGTTTGCGCCAGCGCCCTTTCCTGCCCGCAGAATTGTCAGGATGACGAAATGACATTTGCCTTTTTTGACAGGCAGTGCGACATCTCGGCTCTCATTCCGAGAAAGCCTGCCCGTGCTCGAAATCACCCTTCATCTCCTCGTCTTCCTGTTCCTCGCCGCCTTCGTGGCGGGCTTCATCGATTCCATCGCCGGCGGGGGCGGACTGATCACCGTTCCCGCGCTGCTCATCGCGGGAGTTCCGCCGCTCGAAACGCTGGGCACCAACAAGCTGCAGTCGTTGTTCGGCTCTGGCTCCGCCACCCTTGCCTATGCCGCAAAGGGCCATGTGAAGCTGAAAGAGCAGTTGCCCATGGCAGTCATGTCGGCGCTTGGTTCTATGGTCGGTGCGATCATCACGACGTACATTCCAGGCGACGCGCTCAAAGCTTTCCTGCCACTGCTGCTGATCGCCGTGGCGCTCTATTTCGGCCTTAAGCGCAACATGGGCGACGACGACCGCCACGCCCGGATGCGCCCCTTCGTCTTCGGCCTGACATTCGTGCCACTGATCGGCTTTTATGACGGCATGTTCGGCCCCGGCACGGGTTCCTTTTTCATGCTGGCCTTCGTCACCATGGCCGGCTTCGGCATGCTGAAGGCGACCGCGCATACCAAGCTCCTGAACTTCGCCTCCAATATCGGCGCCTTCATCGTCTTCATCATTTCCGGCGTCATTCTCTGGAAAGTCGGCCTCACCATGGCCGCCGGCCAGTTCCTTGGCGCGCAGACGGGCTCACGGCTCGCGATGCGCAACGGCGCGAAGATTATTCGCCCCCTCCTCGTCATCACCTGCGTGGCGCTGGCGGTGAAACTGCTGGCGGATCCGGCAAATCCGGTGCGCGTATGGCTGGGGATGTAGGATCAAAGCACCGCGAGCATGACGGCGCCCGCAGTCATCATGGCAATTGCCAGCCAGTGCAGCAGGCTGAGCTGTTCACTCAAGAACACGACGCCGAAAACGGCGACCAGCACGATCGACAGCTTGTCGACGGGTGCGACACGGGCCGCATCGCCCAGCTTCAGCGCGCGAAAATAGCAGAGCCAGGAAGCGCCGGTCCCGAGGCCGGACAGCGCGAGAAAAAGCCAGGTTTTCGCAGAAATCTCCCGCAGCGGCTGGAACTGCCCCGTGGCCCCGACAATGGTAGTCAGGACGACAATCACCACACAGGTCCGGATCAACGTCGCGAAATCGGAATTCACGCCCTCGACGCCGATCTTCGCAAAGATCGCCGTCAGCGCAGCAAAGCCGGCGGACAGTAACGCCCAGACCTGCCAACCCAGCGCCATCAGAACTCCACGCCCTTCTGCGCCTTGATCCCCGAGCGGAACGGATGCTTCAAAAGCTCCATTTCCGTCACCAGATCCGCAATCTCGATCAAGTCTTCATGCGCATTGCGCCCCGTCAGCACGACATGTGTCATATGCGGCTTCTCAGCCTTCAGGAATTCGACCACCTCGTTGATATCGATATAGTCGTAGCGGATCGCGATATTGATCTCGTCGAGCAGCACCATCGACTTCTCACCCGAGGCAATCAGTTCCTTGGCCTTGGCCCAGGCGGCCTGGGCTGCCGCCACATCGCGGGCGCGGTCCTGCGTTTCCCAGGTAAAGCCCTCGCCCATCGTGTAGAATTCGCAGATGTCCGAGAAGCGCGCGAGGATCAGGTCCCGCTCGCCCGTCGACATGCCCCCCTTAATGAACTGCACGACAGCAGACGGCATGCCATGAGCGATATGCCGGAAGATCATGCCGAAGGCGGCCGTCGACTTGCCCTTGCCCTTGCCGGTATGAACGACGATCAGGCCCTTCTCGTCGGTCTTCGTCGCCATGATCTTGTCGCGCGCGGCCTTCTTCTTCGCCATCTTCTCGGCGTGACGCGCATCGTCCTTCGGGGCGGTGTCTTCGGCTTCGGTCATTGGCTTGCTCCTCGATTTGCGTTATTCTTACATTTCTTGATCGATAGGGATACGTAAAATGAGCGATACGGCTACGCTCTCGTCCAAGTTCCAGATTTCCGTGCCGAAGGCGGTGCGGGAAAAAGAGGATTGGCAACCGGGCCAGAAATTCGCCTTCGTGCCGAGCGATGGCGGCTATGTGCTCGTGCCGGTTCCCTCTGCCGCCGAACTTCGCGGCCTTGCCCGTCACGCGGACACGCGAAACGTCCGCGACCGGAATGACCGCGTCTGATGCGTGTCATCGATTCTTCCGTCTGGATCGAAATCCTGGCCGATGGGTCGTCGGCCGATCGTTTGCTGGCAGAAGTCCCCGCACCACAAGAAATCGTCATGCCCTCCATTATCGAGCTCGAGCTCGCCAAGTGGATTGCCCGCGAAGCGGACACCGCAACGCTGCGTAAGTTCCTCGCCTTCTCAAGCCAGTGCATTCCAGCCCCTCTCGATACCAATCGCGCGCTCATGGCAGCCGAGGTACACCGAGATGTTAAACTCGCGACCGCCGATGCCATCGTCTATGCCGCAGCGCTCGAATTCGACGCTGAACTCATCACCTGCGACCGGCACTTTGAGGGCTTGCCGCATGTGATTTACATCCCGAACAAGTAGCATCACGCGCCACCGACCAACCGCTCCAGCTCGAACCGCGCCGAATTCGACCTCGCCTCCCAGAGCCCCCGGTCCAGCGCCTCGATGAACCGCTCGGCCAATTCCTTTAGCGCCGGAGCATTCTTCTCAGCCATGAAGTCGCGCACGGCCTCGTCCGCGATAAAGGCCTGATAGGCCGCCTCGAAATGGTGGCTCTTGACCGCGCCCGTGGTCGCCGAAAAGGCGAACATGTAGTCCACCGTCGCGGTGATCTCGAACGCACCCTTGTAACCGTGGCGCATCACGCCGGCGATCCATTTCGGGTTGACGACGCGGCCGCGCACGACGCGCGAAATCTCTTCCTCAAGCGAGCGGATCACCGGCTTTTCCGGCCGTGAATGGTCGTTGTGGTAGATCGGCGGCTGGCTTCCCTTCAGATGCTCGACCGCCGCCGACATACCACCCTCGAACTGGTAGTAATCGTCGGAATCGAGCAGGTCGTGCTCGCGATTATCCTGGTTCTGGATGACCGCCTCGACGCTCGAAAGCCGGGTCTCGAACAGCGACCGCTCCGCAGAGCCCTCCTCGCCTGCGCCGTAAGCATAAGAGCCCCAGACCAGATAGCTTTCCGCCAGATCGCTGCGCCGGTCCCAACCTTTTTCGTCTATCAGCGCCTGAAGACCGGCCCCGTAAGCTCCGGGCTTGGAACCGAAGACGCGGAAACCCGCCTTGCGCGCCGCCTCGGCCTCGCTCTGACCGGAAGCCATGAGCGCGGCCACCTCGCCGCGCATCCGCGCCGCGATGGGATTGTCGGTCTCATCCTCATCCAGCGCCCCCACGGCCCGCACCGCCTTGTCGAACAGCGCGATCTGCTCGGGAAACGCATCGCGGAAAAAGCCGGAAATGCGTAACGTCACATCGACGCGCGGCCTCCCCAGTTGCGCGATCGGGATGATCTCGTACCCGGTGACCCGCAGCGACGCCGCATCCCAGACCGGCTTCACGCCGATCAACGCCAGCGCTTGCGCGATGTCGTCGCCGCCGGTGCGCATGTTCGACGTGCCCCAGGCGGTCAGCGCGAAACTCTTCGGCCAGTCGCCATGATCCTGCACATAACGCGTCACCAGCAGCTCCGCTGACTTCCGCCCCAGCTCCCAGGCCGTTTGCGTCGGGACCGCGCGGCTGTCCACGGAGTAGAAATTCCGCCCCGTCGCCAGCACATCCGGCCGCCCCCGCGTCGGAGCGCCGGAGGGACCGGGGGCGACGAAGCGGCCATCGAGGCCGGTCAGCAGGCCACGGATTTCGGCCGGGCCGCATGCGATGACGGAAGGCTTGAGGCGGGTTTCGATCTCGCTGAGAACCGCGAGCGTGGCCGTCCAGTGCTCGGGGCAAGCCGCCTCGCCCGACACGAATTGCGCGGCGAGAAGCTCGATGCGCTCGACGGTGTCACCGTTGGTGCGCCAGGGGTCGGATGAAAGATCCGCGAGGATCGCGGGCTTAGGACCGGCCCACAGGTCGGACATCACGCAATCGAGGGGATCGAAAACGCTGGCCGTCACTCTCCCCCCTTGAGGGGGAGATGTCCCGTCAGGGACAGAGGGGGGTGCCCCGCCGTTCGGCCGGGAGATACCCCCCTCTGTCGGCTTCGCCGACATCTCCCCCTCAAGGGGGGAGAGTGAGAGAGCATCCGCGGCAATCGCGCGCTGCAAGCTGGCATTTCCGCCCTCGCCCAGCCCGCGCGGCACCCGCGCCAACGCCACGCAAAGATCGGTCAGCAACCGCCCTTCCGGCGCCACGCCGAAGACATGCAGGCCGTCGCGGATCTGCATTTCCTTCAGATCGCAGAGCCAGGCGTCGAGCTTGGTGAGCGCCGCATCCGCATCGTCAGCCTTGGCGATGCCGGCATCGTGGTCGAGCCCCAGATCGGTAACGAGATCGAGGATTTTCTTCCTAAGCACCGTCAGCCGCCGCGGATCGCCATCTGCAGCCTGATAGTATTCATCCACCAGCGCTTCGAGGTCCTTCAGCGGCCCATAGCTTTCGGCCCGTGTCAAAGGCGGCGTCAGGTGGTCGATGATGACGGCGGAGGTGCGGCGCTTGGCCTGTGTGCCCTCGCCCGGATCGTTGACGATGAAGGGGTAGAGCTGCGGCAGCGGTCCGAACACCGCTTCGGGATAACAGGTCTCGGATAGTGCCAGCGCCTTGCCGGGCAGCCATTCAAGATTGCCATGCTTGCCCATATGGACCACTGCATCCGCCCCAAATTCTTCGCGCAGCCACGCATAAAAGGCGAAATAGCCATGCGGCGGCACGAGGTCCGGCGAGTGATAGGTCTCCTTCGGATCGATATTGTAGCCCCGCGCCGGCTGAATGCCGATCGCCACGTCACCGAGGCGGGACAGCGGCAGCGCGAAGACATCGCGGACGACGTAGGGGTCTCGCTCCGGTGCACCCCATTTTGCCGTCACCGCCTCTTGAATCGTTTTGGGAAGCTTCGCGAAGAACGCCTTGTACTGACTCAAGGAAAGCGTCTCGCGGATTTCGCGTCCATCATTGCCGGCATTGGTCGGCCCGGCCATCAGGAAATCCATGAGCGCATCGCCATTGGCAGGCAGGTCAGCCGTCGGATAACCCGCCGCCGCCATCGCCTTCAGCACCTCAACCGTGCCCGCCGGCGTATCGAGCCCGACGCCATTGCCGAGCCGCCCATCGCGGTTCGGGTAGTTGGCAAGCACGATGGCCACCCGCCGCTCCGCCGCCGTCTTGGACCGCAGCCGCACCCAGTTAGCCGCGAGGTCGGCCACGAAGCCAACGCGCCCAGGCTCCGGCACATGCGACACGATATTGGCCTGAACCCGCTCATCAAACCGCGCCGCCGCTTTGAAGGACACCGCCCGCGTCATCACCCGACCGTCTGTCTCAGTGAGCGACACATGCATCGCCAGATCGCGCGCCGAGAGCCCTTGCGGGGAGGCCTCCCAGGCCTCCTTGGAGGAAGACGAAAACACCGCCTGCAACACCACCGCCCCGCCCTCGTCCAGCACGCCGGGCCGATACTCTGCCCCCGGCGGCGAAACGGCAAAGCCGGTCGCATTGATCACGACATCGGGTTTTGCGTCGGCAAAGACATGCCGCACCGTCTCCTGGCTGACGGGGTCCTTGAGGCCCGACACGAAGATCGGCAGCGCCTTGAGACCGCGGGCCGTCAGCGCCTCAACCACCGCTGCAACAGGAGCGGTCTCGCCGGATTGCACCAGCGCGCGGTAGAAGCAGATCGCAACAGTGCCGCGGGCTTCGTACAATCTCCCCCCTTGAGGGAGAGATGTCGGCGAAGCCGACAGAGAGGGGTGTCCAACGGCAGAGCGGGACGATACCCACCTCTGTCCCTGCCGGGACATCTCCCCATCAAGGGGGGAGAGTGAATGCCACGCCTCCAGCCCGACTACACCCTGCCCCGGCCACCAAATCCCCGCCTTCAGAAGCGGCGTCGCGGGTGCCGGTCGGTCGGCGTCGGCAAGCATCGAGGCGCAATAATCGAGAAACCCGCGCGCATTCCCCTCGCCACCCTCAACGAGATAGGAATGCAGCGCCTCGTAATCGCCGCGCGAAATGTTGGAATAACCCACAAGAGCCGGGTCCGGCCGATCGTCGCCCGGAACCGCGGCAATCAACGCGCCGGAGCGTAGCGCCGCCGCATGAAAAGCTTCCAGCAGATATTGAAAATACCCCGCCCCGCCGAGCGCCCGGACGACAACGAGCTTCGCGTGTCTTAGCGTCCGCTCGACATAGGTGTCGACCGACATCGGATGTTTGAGGCTCATCAGGCTCGCCAGCCTCAGAGACGGCCCGACCCAACCCTCGGCCGCCGCAGCCACTGCCGCAAGCTCGGTATCCGCCGCCGACAGAAACAGGATATCCCCGGGCGATTGCCCGAGATCAACCGCCTCGCCGCCATCGGCAATGGAACCCTTTTGTGCGAGAAGAAGATGCATTTCGGCTCAATCAGGCCGCTTCGAGCGGTTCAATGGCGGCAATGACATCTGCCTTTTCGGCACGCGCCACGGCAAGCTCGTAACCGACCTGCATGTTCATCCAGAAATCGGGCGTGGTGCGGAAGAAGCGCGCGAGGCGCAGGGCCGTATCGGTCGTGACCCCTGATTCCTCTGCAACAATCCGTTCGATGCGCGTACGCGGCACCTGCAGGCGGCGGGCCAACGCCCCGGCACTCATATTCAACGGCAGCAAATATTCCTCCCGAAGGATCTCTCCGGGGTGGATCGCAGGCAGATTGAGATCGTCCAGAACCTTCGTCATTGCACCTAACCTCTGTGATAGTCCACTATCTCGACCTGAGCCGGTCCCGCATCAGTCCAGACCAAACAAATCCGCCATTGATCGTTGATCCGGATCGACCACTGGCCAGCCCGGTTTCCCTTCAGCTTCTCCAGACGGTTCCCCGGCGGGGAACGCAGGTCTTCAAGAACCCGCGCGAACTGAAGCAGTGCGAACTTGCGCTGGGCAACGCGGAAAAGGTCAGGCGGAAAGCCTTTCGGCAACCTGCCCTTTGCAACGCCCTCAGCAAAGTCACCATTCACCGAAACGATCATAGGGAAGATAATGTATCATTGAATGATACAGTCGTCCATCAAATCCCCTTGATCGCCTTGATGATCGCTGCGTCGTCCATCTCGTCATGCAGCCCGATGACGACGAGCTTCGTCGCCCGCGTTTCGCCCGGCTTCCAGGGACGGTCGAAATAGGTCTCGATGCGATTGCCGACGGCCTGGATGACGAGGCGCATCGGTTTGCCGGGGACGTCGGCGAAACCCTTGAGGCGCAGGATATCATGCGTCTCGATGATGCCCTTCAGCGCATCCGCGAAAGCGGCTGGATCGGCGACCGGGCCGTAATCGACGACGAAGCTCTCGAACTCGTCGTGATCGTGGTCATGAGGCGCGCCCTCGTGCTCCAGTTCGTGATGCGACTTGCGGTTTTCGATATCGTCTTCGGTGCCGACGCCGAGACCGAGCAGGACCGAAGCCGGCACATCGCCGCCACGGCTGACAACCATTTTCGGCTTCCGCGCCGTGGCGTTCGAAACGGCCTCGCGGACGGCGACCAGACCGGCGTCATCCAGCAGATCGGCCTTGTTGAGAATGACGAGGTCCGCCGCCGTCAACTGGTCTTCGAACAGCTCTTCCAGCGGGCTCTCGTGATCCAGCCCTTCGTCCTCGGCGCGCTGCGCGTCAATGGCATCGTGGTCATCGGCAAAGCGACCGGCGGCAACGGCGGCGCTGTCGACCACGGTCACGACGCCGTCAACCGTCACGCGGGTCTTGATCCCCGGCCAGTTGAAGGCGGCGACCAGTGGCTGCGGCAGCGCCAGACCCGATGTCTCGATGACAATATGGTCCGGCAGGTTGTCGCGTCCGAGCAGCTTTTCCATCGTTGGGATGAAATCGTCCGCCACGGTGCAGCAGATGCAGCCATTGTTGAGTTCGATGATGTCGTCCTCGGTGCAGTTCTCCGCGCCGCAGCCCTTCAGCACTTCGCCATCGACGCCGAGATCGCCGAATTCGTTGATGATCAGCGCGATCTTCTTGCCACCTGCATTGGAAAGCAGGTTGCGGATCATCGTCGTCTTGCCCGCGCCCAGAAAGCCCGTGATCACGGTGGCCGGTATCTTCTGCATTCTCGTCAACCCTTCATCTTGAGCGGCAGCCCGGCCGCCACGAAATAAACCTCGTCGGCCACGGCCGCGATTTTCTGGTGCAGCCGGCCGCCATGGTCGCGAAACGCGCGCGCCATGGCATTATCCGGCACGATGCCGAGACCGACTTCATTGGAAACGATGAAAATGCGCGCCTTTGCGCCAGCGATCGCGGAAGCGAGCCGTTCGAACGCCTCGTCCAGATCGCGCTCCGCCATCATGAGGTTCGTGACCCACAATGTCAGGCAATCGATGAGAATGGCATTGTCGTCGAAGTCCAGCGGCGTGATTGCGCAGGTGAGTTCGATCGGCGCTTCAATGGTCGTCCATTCGGGCCCGCGCCGGTTCTGGTGCTGGCCGATGCGCTCGCGCATCTCCGCGTCCCAGGCCTGGCCCGTGGCAATATAGTGAAGCAGCAGACCGCTTTCGCGCGCCAGCTTTTCGGCAAGCGCCGACTTGCCCGAGCGGGCGCCGCCGAGAATGAATGTGCTGCGCGTCATCGCGCCGCTCCGGACGGAGCGTGAAAAACCTGCGCCAAGACAACCTCCGTGCTGCGAGCGCTTGATCTGAACGGAGAATGGCAGGTCTCCTGGCTCACGGCTCCCGGTCTGGAAAAGACCATCGGCGGCCCTCGCCTTCCCGGCATCGGTGCGTGTCTCGAGAGGTGGACGATTCGTAGAAAAAGAGGCGTCCGGCCCCGGTTGTTCAAGACATGCATGCCAGTGGCTTTTCGCGCCCTCCCGAAGCCCGCACCATTGCAGTTTCGGATCTGCGCGACGGGCCGACCTCACCGTTCTACAGTCGCGGGGTCGGCTGCGATTGGAAATCCGCGTGACACGGGTTTCGTCGCATTCCCTTTTCATCTCCGGTTGCCCGGAGAAACCATTCAAGTAACGGCAAAAGGGTTAGGCGCGATGAACGCCCATGTCAATCGAGGAGGCTCGCGAGCCAGGTCTTGTCCAGCACCGCCTCAAGCTCCGCCGCCACCTGATCGAGTGCCAGATCGACAGTCTGGCGATAGGATTGAGCACCGCCTTCGACGCCGAAGCTCGCCAGAAGCGCGCGGCGATAGGCATCCGAGCCAAACAGCCCATGCAGATAGGTCCCCATCACCCTGCCATCCGCCGAGATCGCGCCATCGGCCCGATTGTCGATGGAGACTGAAGGCCGATTACAATCCGCCCCCTGCGTCACGCCGAGATGGATTTCATAGCCGGAGAGCGGCGCATCATATTCCAGCGACCGGGCAGAGGAATTCCGCACCGTCTTTTCCGGCGCCATCTCCGTCTCGACATCGAGAAGCCCGAGCCCTTCAATCTCGCGCTCCTCGCCTTCGAGGCCGAGCGGATCGGTAATCCGGTTCCCGAGCATCTGGTAACCGCCGCATATCCCGATCACGCGACCCCCGCGCCTGCGATGCGCAAGAAGATCGCGGTCCCAGCCATTCGCTCGCAGAGCCTTCAGGTCACCGATGGTTGACTTGGAGCCCGGAAGCACGACAAGACCCGCATCCATCGGCAAACTCTCACCCGGCTTGACGAAAACAAGCTCCACCTGCTCCTCCGCCGCCAGCGGATCGAGATCGTCGAAATTGGCAATCCGCGGCAGCATCGGCACAACGACCTTCAAAGCGCCCGCGCCCTTCGACACTAGCCGTTCCAGCACGACCGAATCCTCGGCCGGCAGACGCCCCGCAGATTTCAGCCACGGCACGACGCCAAAACAGGGCCAGCCGGTGAAGCCTTCGATCTGCCGGATACCGTCATCGAAAAGACTGACATCACCGCGAAACTTGTTGATGAGGTATCCCAGGATCATCGCGCGATCTTCATCCGGCAGGATCGCATGCGTCCCCACCAGCGAGGCGATTACACCGCCTCGGTCGATGTCCCCGACCAGCACCACTGGAACCTTCGCCGCCGTTGCAAAGCCCATGTTGGCGATGTCGCCGGCGCGCAGGTTGATCTCGGCGGGCGAACCCGCACCCTCGACAATCACGAGGTCCGCGCCCGCCTTCACCGTCTCGAAGCTCCCAAGCACCGCGCCCAGCAATTGCGGCTTCAGGCGCTGATAGTCCCGACCCTTGGCCTGCCCGAATACCTTGCCCTGCACGATGATCTGGCTGCCGTTTTCGGACTGCGGCTTGAGAAGAACCGGGTTCATGTGAACGGAAGACGGCACGCGTGCGGCCATCGCCTGCAGCCACTGCGCCCGCCCAATCTCGCCGCCGTCGTCGGAGACGGCTGCATTGTTCGACATGTTCTGCGGCTTGAAGGGTTTCACCTTCAGCCCGCGATTGGCCGCGATCCGGCAGAGCCCGGCCACAAGCACGGTCTTGCCGACATCCGAGCCGGTTCCCTGGAGCATGATAGTCTTTGTCATGGGGCGTGGTGGTAGCATCGGGAACTGTGCTTTAAAAGCGCGAAAACCGCGCAGTCGCAAAGCGACGCACGGTTTGCCGATACTCAATGGCCATCCTGCACATACACTGCAAGATACGCTCACCTCCGGTACGCTAGACCTGATCCGGAAGTGTCAGCGGTGTCCCCCGCTGCACGAAAACAATTAGCCGGACATTCTTACCGGAGAGTTATTGAGAGCTTAAATATCTATGAATCGGCGATTTATTTTGCAGCCTGCGGCGTTACTCGCAGAGGGCAGGTCGCGGCCGGGATATTCAATCCGTCGAAACCGAAGGATAAACGGGAAATCTGGGAAGGGGTGAAGATAGCGATTGAAATCACATAAAGATATCTTTATATCACCAGCATCAAATTGAGGATCCGAAGATGACGACTGCAAATCCGTTAGAGGCGCTGCTTGCCGAAAAGGGCGTACTCATGGCCGATGGTGCCACTGGCACCAATCTTTTCGCCATGGGTCTGGAGGCCGGCGAGGCTCCGGAATTGTGGAACGAATCCAAGCCCGAAAACATCACGAAGCTTCACCAGGACTTCGTGGACGCCGGCGCGGATATCATCCTCACCAACTCCTTCGGTGGCACGCGCCAGCGCCTGAAGCTGCACAAGGCTGAAGGCCGCGTTTTCGAACTGAACAGGAAGGCTGCAGAGATTGCCCGCGCCGTCGCCGACAAGGCCGGCCGCAAGGTCATCGTCGCCGGCTCCGTCGGCCCGACCGGCGAACTCCTGGTTCCGCTCGGCGCCATGACCTATGACGACGCCGTTGCCGCCTTCAAGGAACAGATGGAAGGCCTCAAGGCCGGCGGGATCGACATCGCCTGGATCGAGACCATGTCCTCGCCGGACGAAATCCGCGCTGCAGCAGAAGCGGCCATCGCGCTCGATCTGCCTTACGTTTACACCGGCTCCTTTGATACTGCCGGCAAGACCATGATGGGTCTCAACCCGAAGGACATGCCGCAAGTAGCAGAAGGCCTTTCGGACAAGCCGGTCGCCTTCGGCGCCAATTGCGGCGTGGGTGCTGCGGACATCCTCTCCTCGCTCCTTGACATGACGGCAGCGGACCCGAACGCCGTGGTCGTCGTGAAGGGCAACTGCGGCATCCCGGAATATCGCGGCGCGGAAATCTACTATTCGGGCACGCCGGAGCTGATGGCCGAATATGCGCATCTCGCGATCGACGCGGGCGCCCGCATCATCGGCGGCTGCTGCGGCACGTCCTGCGATCACCTTCGCTCGATCCGTGGCGCCATCGACAGCCACACCAAGGGTCCGCGCCCGACGGTCGACGATGTTGTTACCCGCATCGGTCCGCTCCGCAACAAGATGGCCTCCGAAAGCGGTGGTAGCGGCGAACGCCGTCGCCGTCGCGGCTGAGGCAAGCGCGGCGATCAGGTCGACGCAGCTTTGAGGAAGGCGATATATTTCGCCTTCAGCCCCGGCTGGTAACAGTCCAGCACCCCCGCGCAATGCAGGAATTTCAGCGTCGGATTGCGCTCCTTCAGAGCCTTTCCGGCGACTTCCGCAAGGGTCGGATTACCCTCACCCGACTTTTCGACTGCGATGCGCAGACCGAGGTCGAGCAGGTCGGAAAGCTCGCCCGCCTGAAGCTCTGCCAGCGCCTCCCGCGTCTGAACCACCCCACGGCGACACGAGAAGACGAAGAGATCCATCCACCGCAACAACGAATTGTAGTCCCGGAAATTCTCCGGGAGGCCAACAAGCGTGTAGAGATTCTTCGCATTCGTCTCAACCGCTTCAGGCGTAGCCCAGCTGGCAACGTTGTAGCGAAAGAGAATGGAAGGATCGAGGAGCAACTTGCCCGCAACGACCAGCGCCATCACCATTTGCCAGTCCGCATAGGAGCCGCGGGTGGGATGCGCGGTCAGGAAAAACTCGCGTAACGACAGATAGGGCTCGGTGCGGAAGATGCTGTAGAAGGTGGAGTTATCCCCTTCGTTCCGCTCGATATACTGGCGCAGCCTTTCGCCGGGTGTCTCGCCGCCCAGGTCATAGACCCGCGGGACGGAAAGGTCAGTCCCGTCGAGGAAGAGGTCGACAGCCGGTTTGACGCCCATCACGTTCGCCGGAAGCGCCGCAAGATCAATCGGAGCATGATCATCCCGCACGAGGATTTCATCGTCATCGCCCATGGGCATCAGAAAAGGCGTTTCGACCGGCAGAAACGAGTTTCGTCCATTGGCGTTGGGCTCAAGCGGCGCATCGGCCAGGTAGACGAGATTCGCAGAGCGTCCCTGCCAATAGGCGGCCTTTTCTGCGTCGCGCGAATTGTCGGAAACGATCAGGACCGCATCGCGCGCCTCGCAGAAGGCAAGCGCGGTTTCAATAGCGCGAAAAGATCGTTGAAAGCCGCGATTGCTCGGCATGCAGACCGAAAGCTGTTTCATGCCGCCCCTTTTTAAGCGATTCGTCACGGAGCCATCGGAAGTTCTGGGGCAGCCGAAGTCAAGCCGCGAACGGCAGGTGCGAAGCCTCAGGCCCTGCCCTATGATCAGGGCCAAGAGACCGATTCGAAACGAAAGACTGAACGATGAATGCCAAGGCCAATTTCCCTGATAGCGAAACCGTGGCCGCCAAGCTTGCGGGGCTTGATGATCAGGACAAGGCATGGCTTCAACTGGTTCTCGAAAACGCCGCTCAGGACGATGCGCTGCTCGACGGCATTGCGCATTTCGTCAACGCTGCGGCCGAAGCGCGTTTCCTCAACTCACTGAAGCTTTCGCGCGCCGGCGAATGGCTGGGGGCAAATGCCCCTGCCCGCCTGCAGATCCGCCTCATGGAAATCGCCCGCTCCAGCCAGCATCCCGCCTATTCCGCCTTCCGCGAAGGCCTCTCGAAATCCGGCGGCCTGGATAAGGCGTGGCCGAAGGCTTGAGCCATCAGCCGAACAGGGCGTCCATGTGAAAGCGCAACTGCTCCGTGGGATAACGGTAGGCCGCACCGACCGGGCAGGCGTCTCGTGCGAAGCAACCTGACGCCCTGCAGCCCGACTGCCCCTTGGCTGTGAAAAGATGGGCGCGGCACGGCTGCACCGAGAAGCCGGACAACGAGATTGCATCGGCCGGACACGCCGAAAGACAGGGCTTCTCGAGGCAGGTGTCGCAGGGTGAAATATCCGCCTCCAATGATTTCCACTCGATCCTCTCGCCGAACGCCAGTGCCCCGCGATACCCATGCCAGAGGCCGTATTCTGGGTGGATGAGGATGCCAAGTGGCGATGCCTTCAGCCCTTGGGCACGCATAGCCCAAGTCTGGAACGGCATGTAGGGCGGATCGGACGGATAGAAGGGCGTTGCCCCAAGTCTTTTTGCGATCGGGCCGATCACGGCTTTCGACCACGCATCAAGAGGATCATCGCCGGCGTAGGCCCCTCGCCAGTCTGAAAAGGCAGGCCAGATCGAACCACCGACATTGCCAAGAAGAACGACGCTCCGCGCGGTACTCCCGTCCGCCAGCGCCGGCCCTTCGCCATCGTGAAACTTGACAACACCACGCAGGCGAATGCCGGATGGCTGCAACGCCTCTTCGAGCGCCTCCAGAACGCCGAAGGCGGGCATCACTGCCCGCCCTCCGTCTTGCGTGAAGACTGCTCTCGCATCTCCTGATAATGCGGCCGCCAGACGGCGCGCTGGATCATCCCCGTCACATGTGCGGCCGCGCCTTGCTCCCTGGCTGCGGGCTCGTTTCAGGTGAAGGCGTCGGGAACCGAGTCCTTCTTCTGCTGGATGAAGGCGAGCAGCGCCTCGTCGATGGCCGGATCAAGCGGCGGTGCTTCGTAACTCTCAAGCCACGAACGGCAGAGCGCATTGGCGCGCTCCTCGATGCGCTTGGACCCTTCGATTTCCCACTGCTCGAACGAGTTGTTGTCGGCGAGCGGCGAGCGGTAGAAGGCCGTCTGGAAGTTCGACTGGGTGTGTGCACAGCCGAGATAGTGGCTGCCCGGGCCGACTTCGCGGATGGCGTCGAGCGCCTGCGCGTTTTCGGAGAGGTCCACGCCCTCTGCCATCTTCTGCATCATGCCGAGCTGATCCTGGTCGATCATGAACTTCTCGTAGGAGGAGACCAGACCGCCTTCGAGCCAGCCAGCGGCGTGCAGCACGAAGTTGGTGCCGGCGAGCAGCGTCATGTTGAGCGTATTGGCGCTCTCATGCGCGGCCTGCGCATCCGGAACCTTGGACGCACAGAGCGAACCGCCGGTACGGAAAGGCAGACCGAGACGGCGGGCCAGCTGCGCGGCGCCGTAAGACACGAGCGACGGTTCCGGCGTACCGAAGGTCGGTGCGCCCGACTGCATGGAGATGGACGCTGCAAACGTGCCGAACAGAACCGGCGAGCCCTTGCGGATCAGCTGCGTGAAGGAAGCGCCTGCGAGAACTTCGGCCAGGATCTGCGTCAGCGTGCCGGCCACCGTCACCGGGCTCATTGCGCCGGAGAGGATGAAGGGCGAGATGACCGAAGCCTGATTGTGACGCGCATAGACCTTGAGCGCGCCGACCATGGTTTCGTCGAAAACCATCGGCGAGTTGGCGTTGATCAGGTTCAGCGTGACGCAATTGTTTTCAACGAAGTCGTCGCCGAAGACCAGCTTCGCCATGGCGATCGTATCTTCCGCACGTTCCGGCGCAGTCACCGAACCCATGAACGGCTTGTCGCTATACTTGATATGGCTGTAGATCATATCGAGATGGCGCTTGTTGACCGGAATGTCGACCGGTTCGCAGACCGTACCGCCCGATGAATGCATGGACGGCGCCATATAGGCGAGCTTCACGAAATTGCGGAAATCTTCGATCGTCGCATAGCGACGGTTGCCTTCGAGGTCGCGGACGAAGGGAGGGCCGTAAACCGGCGCGAAGATCGTCGCCTTGCCGCCGACGTGAACGCTGCGCTCCGGGTTGCGCGCATGCCACGTAAATTCCTTCGGTGCGCTCTTGAGGAGTTCGCGGCAAAGCCCCTTCGGAAAATGTACGCGCTCGCCGCGCACATCCGCGCCGGCTTCCTTCCAGAGCGCCAGCGCCTCGGCATCTTCACGGAACTCGATGCCGATTTCCTCCAGAACGCGGTCGGCGTTGTTCTCGATCAGGCTCAGGCCTTCCTCGTCCAGAACCTCGTATTCGCGGATCTTGCGGGTGATATAGGGAAGCGACGGGCCCGGACCACCGCCCGTGCGAGCCGCGCGGCGTGCTGCGGCACCCCGGCCAGCACTGCGGCTACGCCGTCCGCCATCTCCCTCGGCTGCGGCGCCTGCAAGTTCGATTTCCTGATCCATGGTTCCCTCACCCAGTATGATGGCCCTTCCGGCCGATGACAGACGATCTTAGACCATAGCCCTAGCCGGACATTCCTAATTGCGCCACTGGCAAGGCTGTTCGCGAAGAAAAATTCGGCAAGCCTCGCCCGGATTTTCCCGCCTTGCATCCTTGCGCCGGCCGGATTGCTGCTGTACGCCCCGGCATCAAGCCTGCCTTTCCAGCGAAGTCCCCGCCCATGTCCAAAAGCGACAGCCGCAACAGCGTCAGAAACTGGTGCCTGCTCATTGTGCTGACAGCCACGCTGACAGGTGTGCTGCATGCGCTCCAGCTTCCCGCCGTTTTCCTGCTGGGCCCGATGGTTTCCGGCCTGGTACTGGCAGCGCGCGGCATGAAGTTCTCCCTGCCCTCCCCGCTGGTCGCCTTCTGCCAGGGGATTATCGGCGTGATGATCGCGGGCGGCATGCCGCTGACCGTCTTTGCCGAAATCGCCAAGGACGGCTTTCTCTTCCTTGGACTTGTTCTTTCCGTTATTGCCTTGAGCTTCGCAATCGGCTGGCTGCTCGCAAAATATCAGGTCCTGCCGGGCACGACGGCCATCTGGGGCTCCTCGCCGGGAGCGGCAAGCGCGATGGTCCTGATGGCCGAGGCAGCCGGCGCCGACTTTCGCCTCGTCGCCTTCATGCAATATCTGCGCGTCCTCATGGTCGCAGCCACCGCCTCGCTGATAGCACGCTTCGTTCTCGGACAAACCGGACAATTGCCGCCGCCCGAGCCCTGGTTTCCGCCGGTGGACCCGCTGAGCCTTCTCCTGACACTGGCCATCGCCGCCTGCGGGCCGATTCTCTCGCGCCTTCTGAAGAGGCCCTCGATCAACATGCTCGCGCCGATCGTCATTGGCATAGCCTGCCACGCCGCGGGGCTCGTGACGATCACGCTGCCCATGTGGCTGCTTGCCGTTGCCTATGGGCTTTTCGGCTGGAATGTCGGCTTCCGTTTCACCCGCGAGATCGTGATGCACGCGCTCAAGGCGCTGCCTGTCCTGTTTCTGTCGATCCTCACGCTGATCGCGCTTTGCGGAGTGCTGGCGCTAGCCGTGTCTCACTTCGCCCATATCGACCTGCTGACGGCCTATCTGGCAACAAGTCCGGGCGGGGCCGATTCCGTCGCGATCATCGCAGCCTCCTCTCCGGTCGACAAACCTTTCGTTCTGGCGATGCAGATGGCGCGGTTCATCTCGGTGCTGTTCCTGGGGCCAGTCTTCTCACGCTTCGTCGCGGCCCGGTTTGACCGACGAAACGTCCGTTAACCCAGCCCTCGTCGCAGATCGGTGCGCCGCCTGTCGCTTTCAATTGCGTGTTACACAAAACTTAAGCTAAGCATATGTAAGGTTTCGGCGAATTAGTGCCGAAGGGCTCGAAGCACTTCCAGCGAAAGTGTAAAACCGTTTCGCGTACGGAATTGCGTCAAAACAAAGCGACAGAGCGGGAGCGACCATGTCTGACGATGAAATCATTCTTTCCGAGCTTTCCGACGAAGAACTCGTGCAGCAGATGCACGACGACCTTTACGACGGTCTGAAGGAGGAAATCGAAGAAGCCACCCGCATCCTGCTGGATCGCGGCTGGGCGCCTTACGACGTTCTCACCCAGGCACTGGTTGAAGGCATGCGCATCGTCGGTATCGACTTCCGCGACGGCATCCTCTTCGTGCCGGAAGTTCTGCTCTCGGCCAATGCCATGAAGTCGGGCATGAACATCCTGCGCCCGCTGCTCGCCGCCACCGACGCGCCCAAGCAGGGCAAGATGGTTATCGGCACCGTCAAGGGCGACATCCACGACATCGGCAAGAACCTTGTCGGCATGATGATGGAAGGCGCCGGCTTCGACGTCGTCGACCTCGGCATCAACAATGCGGTCGAAGCCTATCTGGAAGCGATCGAAAAGGAACAGCCGGACATTCTCGGCATGTCCGCCCTTCTCACCACGACGATGCCCTACATGAAGGTCGTGATCGACACGCTGAAGGAAAAGGGAATCCGCGACGATCTCGTCGTTCTCGTCGGCGGCGCGCCGCTGAATGAGGAATTCGGCAAGGCGATTGGCGCCGACGCCTATTGTCGCGATGCGGCTGTCGCTGTGGAGACCGCCAAGGACTTCATCAAGCGCAAGCACAACAGCCTCAACGCCTGACAAATAAAAACGGTCGCTCTCTTGCGGGAGCGACCGTCTTGAATTCGTGAGCGAAATTACTTTTTCGCCGCGTGCTCGACGCTATGAGCTGCGCTCTGGGTCGCATTCACCGCACCGGCGGCATCCCTGCCAACGCCCTTGATCGTATTGGCGCAGGAGGCGAGAGCCAGAAGCGCGGTTGCGGTTGCGAGAATGGAAACGGTCGAACGAAATTTCGACATGGTGTTACCCCTGATGTAAAAGTTGGCCCGGCTTCACCTTCGCCGGCGTCGAAGTAATGCATGACTCGCGCGAAGGTTCCCAAGGATTACGAATGAAACAGAACGAAGGCAAGGTCCGAGTCATTGCGTGCGGCGCCCTCGCCCGCGAGATCCTCGCCATCTGCGAGATCAACGGCCTTCGCCATGTCGATCTCACCTGTCTGCCGGCCATCTGGCACGTCTATCCGGACAAGATCGCACCGGCTCTGCGCGAAAAGATCGCCGAGGCCCGCGCCGAGGGAATAGAGCGCATTTTCATCGGCTACGCTGAATGCGGCACGCGCGGCGAGATCGACCGCATCTGCTCCGAAGAAGGGATTGAGCGGATCGCCGGTCCGCATTGCTATGCCTTCTACACCGGCGTCGACAAATTCCTTGCCGAATGCGCCGACGAGATCACCGCCTTCTATCTGACGGATCTGATCGCCCGCCAGTTCGAGGCCTTCGTCATCGAGCCGCTCAAGCTCGACAAGCATCCGGAGCTCATCCAGATGGTCTTCGGGAACTACGAGAAGATCGTCTATCTGGCACAGACCGAGGACGAAGAGTTACAGGCAAAGGCCAGATGGGCGGCCGACTTCCTTGGCCTCGCCTATGAATACCGGTTCACCGGCTATGGCGATCTGACCCCTGCCCTGGACAGGGCTGCGAGTTCGTCGGTCTGATTGAAGCAGTTCAGCGCGCCACCCTGCGCGTCTCCGCGTGCCGATCCCCGCAAGACTTCTCGGCGTAATAGGCGCGCTTTTCTTCGAACATCAGGGCATCCGCGCGCCGCACCACCGATTCGATGCTTTCGCCCGGTTCGCTGGTCGCAAAGCCGAGCGACATCGAGATGGGCGAGTCGGAATAGAACTGGTTGTTGATCTTGAGCAGTTCGCGGATCGTATCGGCCATGGAACTCGCCGCGCGCGCATCCGCGCCGGGCATCAGCAGGGCGAACTCGTCACCCCCGATGCGCGAGGCCGTGACCGGAGCTGATGCGACACCGTTCAGCACCTCGCCGAAGCGGCGAAGAAGCGCATCACCTGCCTCATGACCCAGCTGGTCATTAGCCTCCTTGAGACCATTGAGATCGATGATGACCGCCGACACGGGACGCAGCGACTTGCGCTCCAGCCGGTTCAGCTCATCGGTGTAGAAAGCGCGATTGTGCAGGCGCGTCAGCACGTCGTGCTTGCCGAGATATTCCAGATAGGCTTCGGCCTTCTTGCGCGCCGTGATATCCGTCAGCGCCACCTGAATCAGCGACCAGTCCGTCTCATGCCCGGGCAGGACAGAGAAATTCATCAGCAAATGCCGCTCGTTGCCGTCCAGCGCATAATTGATGACTTCACGATGCTGGTGAAGCCGGCCATCCCAAAGATCGATCAGCTGTTCCTTGAATGGCTTTTCCATCGCGTCGCGGAAAACATGAGGCAACCGCTTGAACAGGAACTCACGATCCGACGCACCGAAAAGGTCCAGAGTTGCCTTGTTGACGTCGAGAACGCGGATCTCCGACATGCATTGCTGGATAAACTCCGGATGGACGTCGAGGAAAACCCGGAAATCCACGATGCCGCTTTCGCGAACGCGCGACATCAGGTTGTAGATGGCGCTGAAGTCCTCAAGCCAGAGCGAGACAGGCGAATATTCGAAAATACCCTCCGCATGCTGGCGATTGCGTGCCTCGGCGCGGCGGGCTTCCTCGCGGACCGTCACATCCTCGGTCGTGATCAGCAAGCGCCCGAGCGTCGCCTCATGACCGGGCAGAACTGCGCCCCGAAGCTGGATGTCCAGCCTGCGGCCGGTCAAGGTATAGTTGACGGCGCTGCTCGAAAAGGCTGTCTTCCCCTCCCAGAGCTGAACGAGTTCGTTGATGTGCGTCTCGAGCATGTCGCCCCAGAACACCTTGTCCAGGTTGGCCTTCAGGTCATCGAGATCGCGCGCTTCGAAAACCTCGAGCGTCTTGGCGTTCACCTGAAGGATCTTGATGCGGCTGGAGCAGGCGGAAACGCGCGAAGCGTCTTCACGCAGGAAAGCGCGGAGGTCTTCAACGCCCTGCGCCTTCCAGACGTCAAATTGCGCACGAACGTCGCTGAAATCCTCAATCCACATCGCCACTGGAGCGAGTTCGAAAATATCCGCATCACGAGAATTCGGCATTCAGGCTACCTGACGAGAGAATCATTGAAAAATACAATCAAACGGCGACAAAGTCTTTGTCTTTCTCTTCGATTGACGAAGCGCAAGACTTTGAGCCCCACTGGGATCTCAAGCTAGAGACAATTCGTAAACCCCATGTTTACGTCTGACCTAAAGATGTCGCAGCGCAACACGCCTTCACGGCCCGCCCTGTCGCTTTTGAGCGATCCCGACGTCGCGGCAAGTGGCGTCCACCTTTGAGCGCGCGTGCATTCTCCTTGCATTCGCAGGCCTTGCAGGACAGGCTCTGGCGATCTGGGGAGAGGCAGGGCAAATCCATCATGGCAGATCTTATCGTCGTCTATTGGCGCGACATTCCGGCGCAGGTGATCGTGAAGAAGGGCCGTACATCGGCCAAACGCGAGTTGTCGCTGCGTTTCACCGAAGCCATCGATATGTGCGCCATGCGCTCGGGCGCTGCCGAAACGGATGATTATCTGGCGGAATGGCGCAAGGCCGACCCGATCGCCGTCTCCGACGATCTCGATTCAGAGGCTGACAAGGCTGCAGCAGACCTGGAAGCCGCCTACTCCAAGGACCGCCTGGTCGCTCTCGTTCATGCCGGAGGCCGCGACAATGGCTGAAGCTGCCAAGAAACCCACCGGCACCGCCTACCAGCCCTCCGGCGTCTCGCCATCGCGTCGCGCCGGGCGCAGTTACACGATCCGTCTCTGGTCGGTGCGCCACTCGCGCTTTCTCGAGGTCCTCTACAATCTGTTTGCCGATCTTTTCCTGAAGCTTCACCCCTTCTGGAAGGCCGTCGGCTACAGCCGCGCCGAAAAGCCGGTGAAGTTCATCGAGCGCAACGTCAAGGGCCTGCTCTTCGACTGTCGCATGTGCGGCCAGTGCGCCCTTTCCTCCACCGGCATGAGCTGCCCGATGAACTGTCCCAAGCAGCTCCGCAACGGCCCCTGCGGCGGCGTCCGCGCCAACGGCCATTGCGAGGTTGAGCCGGACATGCCCTGCGTCTGGGTCCAGGCCTGGAAGGGCTCGCAGAACATGGCAAAGGGTGACGCGATCCTGAACGTCCAGAAGCCGGTGGATCAGTCGCTGCGCGAAACCTCCGCCTGGCTGCGCGTCACGGCGCTGGCTGCAAAGGCAAAAGAAGCACCCGCGCAGGGCAAGGGAGCGGTGAAATGATGAACGACACGCATCCCCACGACCCCGGCCTGCCGCTGGAGCCCCTGCCCGGCCATTCCTCGCGCGGCCGTCTGGAACGCATCCTGCGCCGCGGCGAATTTGCCGTCACCGCCGAACTCAACCCGCCCGACAGCGCCAATCCGGAAGACGTCTACGAACGCGCCGCCATCTTCGAAGGCTGGGTGGACGGCATCAACGCCGTCGATGCCTCGGGCGCCAACTGCCACATGTCCTCTGTCGGCATCTGCGCGCTGCTCACCCGCATGGGCTATGCACCGATCATGCAGATCTCGGCCCGCGACCGCAATCGCATCGCCATTCAGGGCGACGTGCTCGGCGCCTCCGCCATGGGCGTGCAGAACATCCTCTGCCTCACCGGCGACGGCGTGCAGGCCGGCGACCAGCCGGGCGCGAAGCCGGTCTTCGACCTCGACTGCATGTCCATGCTCGAAACGATCCGCACCATGCGCGACGAAGGCAAGTTTCTCTCCGGCCGCAAGCTGACGACACCGCCGGGTGTCTTCCTCGGTGCCGCCATCAACCCCTTCGCCCCGCCTTACGATTTCCGCCCCTATCGCCTGGGCAAGAAAATCGCCGCCGGCGCGCAATTCGTGCAGAGCCAGTATGTCTTCGATATTCCGATGTTCAAGGAATACATGAAGAAGGTGGTCGATCTCGGTTACGCCGAGAAATGCTTCATCCTCGCTGGCGTCGGCCCGATGGCATCGGCCAAGACCGCGAAATGGATCAGGACGAACGTCCCCGGCATCCACATCCCCGACAACATCATCAAGCGGCTTGAGGGCGCGGAAAACCAGAAGCAGGAAGGCAAGCAGATCTGCATCGACATGATCAACGAGGTCAAGGAGATCGAAGGCGTTTCCGGCATCCACGTCATGGCCTACCGGCAGGAAGAATATGTTGCAGAGATCGTCCATGAATCAGGCGTCCTGAAGGGCCGCCAGCCCTGGAAGCGCGAGGTATCCCGCAGCGAAGCCATTGCCGCAGCCCACGCCGCAGATGTTCATGAAGGCCAGTTGCAGAACCAGCAGGACCTGGTCAAAGCTGCCGCCACGCATCAATCCTGAGGCGGCGACGCCTCTTACATTCATTTTCAGATCAACTCCGCTCCGCCTGAAGGACCGAACACAATGACCCGCACTATCGTCGCCTCCGCCACCCGCGAAATCGTCATCGGCTTCGACCAGCCCTTCTGCGTGATCGGCGAACGCATCAACCCGACCGGCCGCAAGAAGCTCGCCGCCGAGATGCAGGCCGGCAATTTCGAAACCGTCATCAAGGACGCGCTGGAACAGGTCGCCGCCGGGGCCACGATGCTGGACGTCAATGCGGGCGTCACCTCCGTCAACCCGAACGAGACCGAACCGGGCCTGCTCGTCCAGACGATGGAAATCGTGCAGGGTCTTGTGGACGTGCCGCTCTCCATCGACAGCTCCGTGACTGCCGCCATTGAGGCCGCGCTGAAGATCGCCAAGGGTCGCCCGCTGGTCAATTCGGTGACCGGCGAGGAAGAAAAGCTCGAAGCCATCCTGCCGCTCTGCAAGAAATATGACGTGCCGGTCGTTGCCATTTCCAATGACGAGACGGGCATTTCCATGGACCCGGACGTCCGCTTTGCCGTCGCCAAGAAGATCGTCGAGCGCGCCGCCGATTACGGCATCAAGCCGCACGACATCGTGGTCGACCCGCTCGTCATGCCGATCGGGGCGCTCGGCGACGCCGGCCGCCAGGTCTTCCAGCTTCTCTATCGCCTGCGCAACGAACTCAAGGTCAACACGACCTGCGGCCTCTCCAACATCTCCTTCGGCCTGCCGCATCGCCACGGCATCAACGCCGGCTTCATCCCCATGGTCATCGGCGCCGGCATGACCTCCGCCATCATGAACCCCTGCCGCCCGCAGGAAATGGAAGCCGTCCGCGCCGCAAACGTCTTGAACGGCACCGACCCGAATTGCTCGAACTGGATCATGACCTATCGCGACTACAAGCCCGCTGAAGGTGGCGCTGCAGCGCAGAGCCCTGCCCCGGCCGCGAGCGGCGGCCCCTCGCGCCGTGGCGGTCGTGCAGCACGCGTTGGCGGGGGTGGCGCGAGCGAGTAAGGCAAAGTTCGGTCAAGTCGCGCGAGAACCATACTTCATCCTGAAGGGCCATTGAAAAACCCAACAAGTTAGGTTATTTGAATGGTAACGGTTCTCCGCGAGCATGGCCTGCGCTTCGTCATCTACACGGCAGACCACGAACCACCGCATGTCCACGTCTATGGAGACGGCGAAGCCCGGATCGACATGGCCAGCCTGAAGGTCATGACCCAAGGAGGCATGTCGGATCGAGACGTCCGCCGTGCGGTGGATAGCATTGAGGCCAATCGGGATCGCTTTCTCGAAGTCTGGAGGAAATACCATGGCTGACGTCAGCGACGCAGAACTTGCCGAAGCCAAGGCCCGTTGGCAGACAGAAAGAGCCGGTCGGCCGATCCCCGTTTCGGTGCGTTACGACGGAAAGTCAGGCCGCATCGTCGTCGATTTCGAGAATGGCGCAGCCTTCATGATTCCGTCCCGCGCCTTGGAAGGGCTTCAGGAAGCGACAGAGGCCGAACTGGCCGAAGTAGAACTTCTCGGAGAAACCGGCCTTCATTGGGAAACGCTGGATGTCGATTACACGATCACTGGCCTGATGAGCGGCATCTTCGGCAGCCGCAGCTTCATGGACGCCCAACGCCGCGGTGGCCTCTCCCGCTCCCCCGCCAAAGCCGCCGCAAGCCGGCGCAACGGCAGCAAGGGCGGACGCCCGCGCAAGGTCGAAAAGACCACCGCTCAGGATTGAAAGCAGACAATGACTGAAGAAACGCATCTCGTCCTTTTCATGCCCTCGGGCAAGCGCGGCCGTTTTGCCTCGGGCACGCCGGTCATCGAGGCGGCGCGCGAACTGGGCGTCTATGTCGAAAGCGTCTGCGGCGGGCGTGCCACATGCGGGCGCTGTCAGGTGTCTGTGCAGGAAGGCCAGTTCGCCAAGCATGGCATCACGTCTTCCAACGACCACATCTCGCCCATTGGTCCGAAGGAAGAGCGCTATTACCGCGTGCGTGGGCTTCCAGAGGGCCGCCGCCTGTCCTGCTCGGCCACCATCGAAGGCGATCTCGTTATCGACATTCCGCAGGACACGGTCGTCAATGCGCAGGTCGTACGCAAGGAGAGCGATGGCCGCGTGATCGAACGCGATCCGGCAGTGCACATGTGCTATGTCGAGGTTGAGGAACCCGACATGGAAAAGCCGCTCGGCGATCTCGACAGGCTCCTCGTCGCACTCGAAAAGGACTGGAAGCTCAAGCGCATCGAGGTCGATTTCCATCTCCTGCCGCGCGTGCAGCAGATCCTGCGCAAGGGCGAATGGAAGGTCACGGCGGCGATCCACAAGGATGAGGCCGACGACCGCCCTCGCCTCGTCGCGCTCTATCCGGGCCTCAAGAACGAGGCCTATGGCATTGCCTGCGACATCGGCTCGACGACAATTGCCATGCACCTCTCCTCGCTGCTCTCGGGCCGCACGCTCGCCTCTTCCGGGACATCCAACCCGCAGATCCGCTTCGGCGAGGATCTGATGAGCCGCGTGTCCTATGTCATGATGAACCCGGACGGGCGCGAGGCGATGACGAACGCCGTGCGCGACGCCATCAATGGCCTCGTGGACAAGGTGGCCGAACAGGGTGGCATTGACCGTCACGACATTCTCGATGCCGTCTTCGTCGGCAACCCGGTCATGCACCACCTCTTCCTCGGCATCGACCCGACCGAACTCGGCGGCGCCCCCTTCGCGCTCGCCGCTTCCGGCGCGCAGCACCTGAAGGCTGAAGAGATCGGCATCCACCTCAACAAGGGCGCGCGTGTCTACATGCTCCCCTGCATCGCCGGCCATGTCGGCGCGGATGCCGCGGCCGCAACGCTGACCGAAGGTCCGCACCGGCAGGACGAGCAGATGCTGCTGGTCGATATCGGCACCAATGCCGAAATCGTGCTCGGCAATTCCGCCCGCACCGTCGCCGCCTCCTCGCCCACCGGCCCCGCATTCGAGGGTGCAGAAATCTCCTCCGGCCAGCGCGCGGCACCCGGCGCCATCGAGCGCGTCCGCATCGACCGCGACACGCTGGAACCCCGCTTCCGCGTCATCGGCGTTGAGCAATGGTCCGACGAACCGGGCTTTGCCGAAGCGGCCGAGAAGACAGGCATCACCGGGATCTGCGGCTCGGCGATCATCGAAGTTGTGGCCGAAATGTTCCTCGCCGGCATCATCTCCGAAGATGGCGTCGTCGATGGCGCAATGGCCGCCAGAAGCCCCCGCATCCTCGAAAACGGCCGCACCTTCTCCTATCTGCTGCATGACGGCGCACAGAAGATCACCGTTACCCAGAACGACGTCCGCGCCATCCAGCTCGCCAAAGCAGCGCTTTATGCCGGCGTGAAGCTGCTGATGGACAAGCTTGGCATAGATCACGTCGACCGCATCGGCCTCGCCGGCGCCTTCGGCACCTTCATCGACCCGAAATACGCGATGGTGCTCGGCCTCATCCCCGATTGCGACCTCGAAAAGGTCAAGGCCGTCGGCAACGCGGCCGGCACCGGCGCCCGCATGTGCCTCCTCAACCGTGGCTATCGCCGCGAAATCGAGGAGACGGTGCGCAAGATCGAGAAGATCGAAACCGCGCTGGAACCGAAATTCCAGGAACATTTCGTCTACGCCATGGCCATGCCCAACAAGGTGGATAGCTTCCCGAACCTCGAAAAGGTCATCGCGCTGCCGGAGAAAAAGGTGCTGGCGGATGCGGGGGGAGACGGCGGGAGACGGCGGAGACGGAGCCGGGAGTGACATTCCTATAGGGCAAAGCCCCAAGGCTCCCGCTTGAAAAGACCTGATGTGAGGACTAATATCAGTACCCATAACAGGTTTAAGGATCGCATCATGACGCAAGTTGTTCTTGCCGAGGTCACGGCCAGCGTCTCCGAGCTGAAGAAAAATCCGATGGGAACGGTCGCCGCTGGCGAAGGGGCTGCGGTCGCAATTCTCAATCGCAATCAACCGGCCTTTTACTGCGTTCCCGCCGAAACATACGAAGCCATGCTCGAACGACTGGAAGATCTGGAATTGAACGCCATCGCCGATGCGCGGGCGAATGATCCCGTGATCAAGGTCAAGCTGGATGACCTATGAGCTCGGCTTTGTCGAGGCGGCCCTGAAAGAGTGGAACAAGCTCGACAGCAACACGCGCGCGCAATTCAAGAAGAAACTCGCGGAACGTTGCATCAATCCTCGGGTGCCGTCAGCGCAGCTTTCTGGAAGCCGGGATCGGTACAAAATCAAGCTTCGGAGTGCGGGCTATCGGCTCGTCTATGAGGTCCGGGACGAACAACTGATTATTGTGGTGATCGCTGTCGGAAAACGGGATCGCTCAGAGGTCTATAAAGCGGCGGCAAGCCGGAAATTCACGAACAAGGCTGAGTGACTGACACGGTCGGTTCCCTTCCCGACTCGCCCCGCCCCTGCTAGCCTCCCGCTCATGAAACTCCTCGCCATCTCCGGCAGCGCTCGCGCCCAGTCCACGAACACCGCGCTTCTCCGCGCGTTGCCTAATCTCGCCCCGCCGACGATCGCAATCGAAGTCTTCGCCGGCATCGGCGACCTTCCCGTCTTCTCGCCCGACCGCGAAGGCGACGCGACGCCGGAGATCGTTCGGGCCTTCCAGCACAAGATCGCGGGAGCCGATGGTATTATCATCGCCAGCCCCGAATACGTCCGAACGCTCCCCGGCGGCCTGAAGAATGCCATCGACTGGCTTGTCTCGGGCGAGCATGTCATCGGCAAGCCCATCGCGCTGGCCCATGCCTCGCATCGCGGCGACGACATGCTGCAGACCCTGCGCACCGTGCTCTCAACCATCAGCTCGAATTTCAATCCCGGAATTTTCCTCCGCGTGCCGGTGATGAAGCAGACGCCAGAGGCCATCGCCGAATTCATGACGCAGCCGGCAAAAAGGCTGGCGGCCGAGAAATTCCTGACCGATTTCACTGCCTTCTGCCGCGACAGCCGGCCCACCAAACCAAGCGCAATGGATTTGTAGTCGGGCCTCGAGGATCGGCCGCGTGTTTTCCGCAGCCTTTCCCCAAGTTGCAGGCATTTTGCTGTCGCCTGAACCGGCTTCCTGCGCTATAGGGGCCTGATAAGCGCCACCATGAGCCAGACGGACGCCCATGACCATTTCGAACAGCCAGCCGATCACCCCGGAACTCATTGCCGCTCACGGCCTGAAGCCGGATGAGTACCAGCGCATTCTGGACCTGATCGGCCGCGAGCCGACCTTCACCGAGCTCGGCATCTTCTCCGCCATGTGGAACGAGCACTGCTCCTACAAGTCGTCGAAGAAGTGGCTGCGCACGCTGCCCACCAAGGGTCCGCGCGTCATCCAGGGTCCGGGCGAAAATGCCGGCGTGGTCGATATCGATGACGGCGAATGCGTCGTCTTCAAGATGGAGAGCCACAACCACCCGTCCTATATCGAGCCTTATCAGGGTGCCGCGACCGGCGTCGGCGGCATCCTGCGCGACGTCTTCACCATGGGCGCACGCCCGATTGCGGCGATGAACGCGCTGCGTTTCGGCGAACCGGACCATCCGAAGACCAAACATCTCGTCTCGGGCGTCGTTGCCGGCGTTGGCGGCTATGGCAATTCCTTCGGTGTTCCGACTGTCGGCGGCGAAGTCGAGTTCGACGCCCGCTATAACGGCAACATCCTCGTCAACGCCTTTGCCGCCGGCCTTGCCCGCGCGGACGGCATCTTCCTCTCCGAAGCCAAGGGCGTCGGCCTGCCCGTCGTCTATCTCGGCGCCAAGACCGGCCGCGACGGCGTCGGCGGCGCGACGATGGCCTCTGCCGAATTCGACGAAAGCATCGAAGAGAAGCGCCCGACGGTTCAGGTCGGCGACCCCTTCACCGAAAAGTGCCTGCTGGAAGCCTGCCTTGAGCTGATGCAGACCGGCGCGGTTATCGCCATTCAGGACATGGGTGCTGCCGGCCTCACCTGCTCGGCGGTCGAAATGGGCGCCAAGGGCGATCTCGGCATCGAACTTCTTCTCGACAAGGTGCCGGTGCGCGAAGAGCGCATGACGGCCTATGAAATGATGCTGTCGGAAAGCCAGGAGCGCATGCTCATGGTGCTCGAGCCCTCCAAGGAAGAGGTCGCCAAGGCCATTTTCGTCAAGTGGGGCCTCGACTTCGCCATCTGCGGCAAGACCACCGACGACTTGCGCTTCCGCGTCATCCATCAGGGCGAGGA
This sequence comes from Hyphomicrobiales bacterium, assembly GCA_900467685.1. GTDB lineage: Bacteria > Pseudomonadota > Alphaproteobacteria > Rhizobiales > Rhizobiaceae > Ensifer_A. The sequence goes on along the minus strand of UBQX01000003.1, from coordinate 154,382 downwards.
AGTCGCAAACCTCCCCATCAAGGATCTCGGCGACCAGGCGCCTGAATACGACCGCCCGTGGAAGGAGCCCGGCAAGTTTCCGGCGCTCCCCGCCAGTGCCGTCGCCGCGCCGTCCGATTACAACGCAACCCTGCTCTCGCTGGTCGGCTCGCCGAACCAGTCCTCGCGCCGCTGGGTTTATGAGCAGTACGACACGCTGATCCAGGGCAATTCGCTGCAGCTTCCCGGCGGCGATGCCGGCGTCGTACGCGTCGACACGCATCCGACCAAGGCGCTCGCCTTCTCTTCCGACGTCACGCCGCGCTATGTCGAGGCCGATCCGTTCGAAGGCGGCAAGCAGGCCGTTGCCGAATGCTGGCGCAATATCACCGCCACAGGTGCTGAACCGCTCGCCGCCACCGACAACCTGAATTTCGGCAACCCGGAAAAGCCGGAAATCATGGGCCAGTTCGTCATGGCGATCAAAGGCATCGGCGAAGCCTGCAAGGCGCTCGACTTCCCGATCGTCTCGGGCAACGTCTCGCTCTACAACGAAACGAACGGCGTCGCGATCCTGCCGACTCCCACCATTGCCGGCGTCGGCCTCCTGCCCGACTGGTCGAAAATGGCCCGCATCGGCTCCATGAAGGACGGCGACGCGATCCTGATGATCGGCACGGATGGCAGCCATCTCGGCCAGTCGATCTACATGCGCGATGCGCTCGGCATCAAGGACGGTCCGGCGCCGGAAGTCGATCTCACTGCTGAACGCCGCAACGGCGATTTCATCCGCAACGCGATCCGCAACGGCGAAGTCACCGCCTGCCACGACATCTCGTCGGGCGGTCTGGCGATTGCGCTGGCCGAAATGACCATGTCTTCGGGCAAGGGCATGAAGCTGTCGCTTGCCGAAAGCAACGGCCCGGCACACGCCCTCCTCTTCGGTGAAGATCAGGCGCGCTATGTCATCGCCGTTCCGGCCGATCTCGCCAACTTCGTCTGCGCGGGCGCGGAAGATGCCGGTGTGCCCTTCCGTCGCCTCGGCAAGGTCGAGGGCGCCAACCTCGTTGTCGATGAACTTCTCAATGTTTCGGTTGACGAATTGCGTGCCGCCCATGAATCATGGTTCCCTGAATTCATGGACGGCGGCAAGGCGCTTCGCGCCGCCGCCGAGTAAGCGGAGAAGTACAAGACATGGCAATGAAAGCAGGCGACATCGAAGATCTGATCAAGGCGGGCATCCCGGGCGCGAAGGTGAAAATTCGCGACCTCGCCGGCGATGGCGATCATTTTGCCGCCGAAGTCGTCGCGGAAGCCTTCCGCGGCAAGACACGCGTACAGCAGCACCAGATGGTCTACGATGCGCTTCAGGGCAATATGGGCGGCGTCCTCCACGCGCTCGCCCTGCAGACGAGCGTTCCGGAATAAAGCGGAGAGCGGAGGTCGCTAAATCAGCCCTCCGCCTCTTTTATTCCCGGAATGCCATGCTATTTATCGTCAAAGATTGACCAAGTCGGATTGGGCCGGGCCTTGAACCCGTGCAGGAAAGGACAAATCCAATGAGCGCAGTTCAGGAATTCATCGCTAACGAAGTCAAGTCGAATGACGTCGTCCTCTTCATGAAGGGCACGCCGCAGTTTCCCCAGTGTGGCTTCTCAGGGCAAGTCGTGCAGATCCTCGATTACCTCGGCGTCGACTACAAGGGCATCAACGTGCTCGCCGATGGCGATATCCGCCAGGGCATCAAGGATTATTCCAACTGGCCGACCATCCCGCAGCTCTATGTCAAGGGCGAGTTCCTCGGCGGTTGCGACATCGTGCGCGAGATGTTCCAGGCCGGCGAGCTGCAGGATCACCTGCAGGCGCAGGGCGTTGCCGTCAAGGGCGCTGCCTGACCCATATCGCGCGCGGCCCGTGCCGCGGCCTTGAAACCCGGAATGGCGAAGGCGCTGTCCAACCAGCGCCTTCTCGCTTTTTGGAGCTTTGAAAATGACCGGATCGAATGCAACGCGCCCAACTGTGCTTGGCAGCATGGGCAAGACGCAGTTCATCGCGCTCTGCGCGGCCTTGATGGCCTTGAACGCGCTCGCCGTCGACATCATGCTGCCCGGCCTGCAATATATCGGGGCGTCACTGAACGTCGAGGACGAGAACAGCCGGCAATACGTCGTCACCGCCTACCTCGTCGGCTTTGGCATCGCCCAGCTCTTCTTCGGTCCCGTCTCAGACCGCTTCGGCCGCCGCAAGCCGCTCTTTTTCGGCTTCGTCATCTACATTCTGTCCGCCTTCGCGATCGTGCTGGCGCCGACCTTCGGCATTCTCCTCGCGCTGCGCTTCATTCAGGGCATCGGCTCGGCGGCAACCCGCGTTGTCACCGTCTCGATCATCCGCGACGTCTATGGCGGCCGTCAGATGGCCGAAGTCATGTCGCTGATCATGATGGTCTTCATGGTCGTGCCGGTGATTGCGCCGGGCACCGGCCAGGTCATCATGTTCTTCGGCAACTGGCACCTGATTTTTCTCTTCATCGGCATCGTCGGCACCATTGTTGCACTGTGGACGTGGATCAAGCTGCCAGAAACGCTGCATCCGGAAGACGTGCGCCCCTTTACGCCGCGCGTCATCCTCGATGGCTTCCGCATCGTGCTGACCAACCGCTCGGCGCTGTTCTATACGCTCTCCAGCGCCGTCATCTTCGGAGCCCTGTTCGGCTTCATCAACTCGGCCAACCAGATCTATATCGAGGTCTATGAACTCGGGAACTGGTTCCCGCTGGCCTTTGCCGGCGTCGCGCTCTTCATGGCGCTCTCGTCTTTCATCAATGCGCGGCTCGTCGGGCGTTTCGGCATGCGGCGCCTGTCGCATGGGGCGCTGCTCGGCTTCATCGCGGTCAACGCCCTGTGGTTCGTCGCCGAACTTTTCGGCCCAGAACCGCTGCCCTTCCCGATCTTCATCTCGCTCTTCGCGATCTCGATGTTTCTCTTCGGCTGGATCAGTTCGAACTTCAACTCGCTGGCGATGGAGCCGCTCGGCCATGTCGCCGGTACGGCGTCTTCGGTTCTGGGCTTCACGACAACGATCCTGGGCGCGGCGCTCGGGGCCATCATCGGGCAGGCCTATAACGGCACCGCCCTGCCGCTCGTTGCCGGCTACTGCCTGCTATCGATCGTCGGCCTCGGTTTCGTACTGATTGCGGAAAAGGGACAGCTCTTCCGGCCGCATAACCCGCCGGTCAAGTAAGCCCTTCTGGAATGGCTGGCCGCCGATCAGGCGGCTGGCTTGATGTTCGGGAAAATCGTGTCGCGCAGCGCCTGCCAGCTGTCGCGATCAGTCGCAACCAGCAGGCCACCCTCGGTATGGCTCGGCAGATAGGCGGAGCCGTCGAAGCGGGCGGCATAGCCGCCGGCTTCCTGGCTCAGCAGCGCCCCCGCCAGATGGTCCCAGGGCATCAGCTTGTTATAGAGTGCGAACTGCATCCCGCCCTTGGCAAGCAGCCGGTATTCATGCGCCGCGCAGCGGTAGCTGAAGAAGGAGCGGACCTTGGCAAGGTTGGAAAGCAGTGCCACGCGCTCCTCGCCATACATGTAACCGGTGGAAGCGGCACCCAGCATATCCTCGACCGCAATACCCTTACCGAGTGAAAGGCGCGTGCGATCGCCATCCAGCGGGACGGCCCAGGCGCCCGCACCCTTCTCCGCCACATGGCAATCGCCCGCGAACGTATCGAGGATGAGCCCGGCGACGGTTTCGCCGCCCTTGACCACCGACATCATGACGCCAAAGAGCGGCACGCCATTGGCAAAATTGAACGTGCCATCGACCGGATCGACCACGATGGCGAGATCGGCCGCACCGAGCTTACCAAGCAACGCCGGATCGGCCGCGACCGATTCCTCGCCCACGAACAACGCATTGGGCATCAGCGCCGCGATCTCCCGCGCGATGAGACGCTCAGCAGCCTCGTCCGCCTCCGTCACCAGATCGATCGCCTCGCTCTTCTCGCGAATGTCGCCGTCACCCAGCTTGCCGAAACGCGGCATGATCTCGGCTTCCGCCGCCTGCCAGAGAATGTCGATGAGCTTGTCGGTCTGGATCGTCACGCGGTCAGTCCTGCCTGTCTTGAGATAGTGTCAGTGACGCGAAGTCGAACAGACCCTTATCGAGCATATGCGACGGGTTGATGTTGGCGAGCGCCTTCATCATCACATCCTTGCGGCCCGGCATCTTTGCCTCGATGCCCGCCAGCATCTCCTTCATCGCGTTTCGCTGCAGCCCGTCCTGCGAACCGCAGAGATCGCAGGGAATGATCGGGAACTGCATGGCAGCGGCGAATTTCGCCATGTCCTCTTCCGCGCAATAGGCCAGAGGCCGCAGAACCATCAGGTCGCCCTCGTCGTTGAGGAGCTTGGGCGGCATGGTGGCGAGCTTGGCGCCATGGAAGAGATTGAGAAAAAAGGTCTCGAGAATGTCCTCGCGGTGATGGCCGAGAACGAGCGCATCACAGCCCTCCTCCTTGGCGATTCGATAGAGATTACCGCGGCGCAGCCGCGAGCAGAGCGCGCAATAGGTCGCCCCTTCCGGCACCTTCTCCTTCACGATGGAATAGGTGTCGCGATACTCGATCCGGTGCGGAATTCCCAGCGAGGAGAGATAGTCCGGAAGGATATGCTTCGGAAAATTCGGCTGGCCCTGGTCGATATTGCAGGCCACAAGCTCCACCGGCAGCAGCCCGCGCCATTTGAGCTCCATCAGGATCGCCAGAAGTCCATAGCTGTCCTTGCCGCCGGACAGCGCAACGAGCCAGCGCTTCTGGCCTTTCAGCATGGCAAAGTCGTCGATGGCCTGGCGCACATTGCGCAGCAGCCGCTTGCGCAGCTTGTTGAAGTTGGACGATTGCGGCGCATGGGCATAAAGCGCCGTCATCGCCGGATCGCCGGCGAAGCTTTCCGGCGTGGCTTCGGCGTGTTCGTCAGGCGTCAGTGCTATATTCATGTGGCCCTCTGTCTGAGGCTCGATTCGATGCGCATCAGCGTCGGGTCGAGATTGCTCAAGACCGAATACTCGACGTCACGCCCCTCGACCAGCATGTCGCGCTGGCGCAGCAGCTTGTCGACGAAACCGGGATGGCACATGAAGACGCCGTAATTGCCCTTCTCGATCAGCCCGCGCAGCATCGGTTCGAACTCTGCCGGCCGCGTCCAGTCGTAAAACCCGAGAAGCGGCCCGCGAATGCTGTAGCCATGCTTGCGCATCCCCGTCTCGAAGCCTGCGGCAATGACGGCAACGACAGCAGTCTTCGCCTTGATCTTGATCCCCGGCGCGGCCATCACGGAAGGCGCGCCGCGCAACCACGGAAGCTTTCCGTATTCGGCGAACAGCGCCGAGCGCTTGGCAAGCCACCCCCGCACGACCGGCAGGAAATGCACATGCTGGTGACCGTCGATATAGGCTGGCAGCCCACCCATGGTTTCGACATAAGCCGCAAATTGGGCATCGAGTTCGCCTTCGACCGCAGCGGTATTGACCCTGCCCTGATAGCTTGCCTTGATCAAGGCATTGATCCGCGGCATCCGGCGGTTCTGGCCAAAGGCGTTGAGGCCCGTCATCGGGTTGAAGTCAGTGAGCGTCAGGTGGAGACCCGCCTCAGCGTAGCCTTGGTCCACAAGCGCCTTCAGACCCGCTGCCTCAACGCGCCAGTCGGCAAAAAGCGTCATGCAACCCGTGCCATCGATCTTGCCGGCCGAGACCAGCTTTCGGATGGCGCGATTGACACCCGGCGCGAGACCGTAGTCGTCCGCGACCAGCGTCAGACCGTCCCGCTGGGAGCCGCCGGTCCTGCTCATGACGCATCGTCCGGACGATGAACCTTGCGCACGATGTACAGCGGCCGGTCCTTGACCTCGGCAATCGTCACCCAGATATATTCGCCCAGCAGCCCGAGAAGCGCGAGGTTGAAGCCACCAAGAACGGAAATCGCGGACATGAGACTTGGATAACCGGGGACATCGGTCCCGAAGAACAGCGAACTGAAGATGATGTGTGCGCCATAGATGATGCCCGCAAGACCGGTCAGCACGCCGATGATCGACATGATCCGCAGTGGTAGGGCCGAGAAGGAGACGATGCCCTCGACCGACAGTGCGATCAGGCCGAGGCGCGACCATTTGGTAACGCCGGAAAGGCGCGGGTCGGGTCTGTAGTAAATGCCTTTTTGCCGGAAGCCGGCCCAGGCGTAGAGCCCCTTGTTGAAGCGGCGCTTGTCACGCACACGCAGGAGCGCGTCCACGGCGGCACGGTTCATCACGCGGAAGTCGCCGGCGTTCTCCGGCACCTCGAAGCGCTGGCGGAAATTGATCAGCCAGTAAAAGAAGCGCCCCGCAAGCGCCTTCTTCCAGGATTCCTCATTGCGGTCATCACGGATCGTATAGACAACATCCAGCTTCTGGTCGCCCATCAACTCCTCGATCATCTGGATGCAGACGTCGTAGGGGTGCTGCAGGTCGGCGTCGATCATCATGACATAGTCGCCGCGGGTCTCGGCAAGACCGGCGTAGAGTGCCACTTCCTTGCCGAAGTTACGGCTGAGTTCGATGATGCGCCAGTTGCCGTTGAGATGTTCCCGGTATCGATCGATACTGTCATCGGTGCTGCCATCGTCGACGAGCACCACTTCCATATCGAAATCGTAACGGCTGCGGAGCTCGAGCGAGAGCTTGTCCGCGAACGCCGCGAAGCGTTCAGCAGACTCCCGTTCGTTCAGAAACGGCGCGACGATCGAAAACAATGGCATTCAAAAACCAGACTTCAGTTTCACTGGGCCGGACGGCACAGGGCTTCAGGCAGCAGAACAGTTAATGTCGCAATCCTGCCCTGTCCACCACGCCCGTTCCGCCAATCGAAATTTTCCTGTGCGGCAACGCAAAGACCGTGTGCCGCCGGATAGTCAACCGGAACCTCCTCCGTCGCCAGAATGCCCTGGTTGCGGATCAGCTCGTCGGTAACCCAGGGAGAATAGCCCTGGTGGAAATGTTCGAACCAGGCCGGCCGCCCCGGCGTTACATTGGCAACGCCAGCCGCCTCCGGTCCTCCGGCCACGATCCGGATCGGCATATCGGGTTGACCGGCAGCGCTGACCGCCTTGTGCCAGAGCGCCTGCCCTGCCTCGGCCATCGGCTCCGCCGGCATCAGCGGCGCCCAGAGGACCGGCCTGCCATTGGCACGCCAGTAATGCGCTTCACGCTCGACCGGATAGGCAATCGCCAGAACCACAAGACATGCAACATAGAAGATTGCTGCGCTCTTGCGCCACGTCACCTCAACACCGTTCGGAACAACGAGCATTACGACCAAGGCGGGCGCGGCGAGCACATAAGCAATCAGCCACTGGTCCTTGATCAACCCGCCTCCGAGCGCACCGATGAAGGCCGAGATCGCAATAGGCCCGATGACCACGAAGCCGAGATAGACCTTGAGGCTGCGGTCAACGGCAGAATCGACGCGGCGTGGCGCGGATACATGGTCGAGCCCGCGCGCCGCAACGATGATCGTCGGAATCAGGACGCCCACAGCCCCCATGATGACCAGCAAAGGACTGATGAGATGACCGAGTGCCGTGCCCTCCGTTCTCTCCGCGCTCATCCTGAAGTAATCGACCGTATTCATCGGCGCGGTGAAGAACCACCAGACATGCGGCAGGAAGGTCGCGACACAGACGACGAACGCAAGCAGGATATGCAGCACCTTGACCCTTGACCGCGCGACCGGATCGGCAAGCAGGCCAACCGCCGCAAAGAGCGCGATGAGCCCGAAGGAATACTTGCCGAGCAATCCGCCCCCTGCGGCCAGACCAGCCAGCAGCGTCCAGCCAAGCGAACGCGTCATCACGCCGCGAAAGGCGGCATAGAGGAAAAGCCCGGCAAACGGCAGCTGCGCGATATTGGCATTCCACTGAGGCAGTTGCGGACCGAAGAAATAGACAAGCGGCGTGGTGAGCACCGCAAGCCCCGCCTGCGAGGCAGGACGCGAAATGCGCACCAGCAGGTAGATGAAGACCAATCCGACCGCGAACGCCACGCCGGACGCCACATACGGGCTACCGATCCAGCCGCCCGATATCTTCCAGGCAATCCCGACCAGCCAGATCATCATGGGCGGGTGGCGGTAGATGCCGAGAAGCCATTCTCGCGACCAGGCGACTTCCTCGATCGTGTCGACAGGAAGACCCGCATTGGAGAAATAGGGAATGACAGTCCAGCAGATCGTGTAGATCGCGAGAAAAACGATCACGCCCGCAAATGACCGGATGAGCCAGTCAAGACCCACCTGAAGCCTGTTCTTCTCGTTCAATATCGCCTGCCTGCCCGCGTGGCTGAAACGCAATAAATTCAAAAACAGCTTGGCCTTCCGGAGGCCCAAAATAAAGAAGCCGGCGACCATGATCGCCGGCTTTCCAAAGATATATTCCTGGGACGACTGAAATAAATCAGCGCGAATAGAATTCGACGACCAGGTTCGGTTCCATGATGACCGGGTAAGGAACGTCGGAGAGCGAGGGAACGCGAACGAAGGTTGCAACCATCTTGTTGTGGTCGGCTTCGATATAGTCCGGAACGTCGCGTTCAGCGAGCGAAACGGCTTCGAGAACGACAACGAGCTGCTTGGACTTTTCGCGAACTTCGATCACGTCGCCAGCCTTGCAGACATACGAGCCGATGTTGACGCGAACGCCGTTGACCTTGACGTGGCCGTGGTTGACGAACTGACGGGCAGCGAAGACCGTCGGAACGAACTTGGCGCGGTAGACGATGGCGTCGAGGCGCGATTCGAGCAGACCGATCAGGTTTTCGCCCGTGTCGCCCTTGCGGCGGTCAGCTTCGGCGAAGATCGCCTTGAACTGCTTTTCGCGCAGGTCGCCGTAATAGCCCTTGAGCTTCTGCTTGGCGCGCAGCTGAACGCCGAAGTCCGAGAGCTTGCCCTTGCGGCGCTGGCCGTGCTGGCCCGGGCCGTATTCGCGGCGGTTGACCGGGGACTTCGGACGGCCCCAGATGTTTTCGCCCATGCGGCGATCGATTTTGTACTTGGCAGCGGTGCGCTTGGTCATCGCATTTCCTTTTTATTCGTTGTTGTTAGACCGGTCTGTTGCCAAACCGGTTGAAGGAAACACGCCCTCCTCTGAACGGTTTTTGCCGCTCTGACAGGCTTCTCACGGTTAGCGTCCGGAGAATCCACGGGACATGTCAACATAAAACACCGGAAAGCTGGGCTTCCGGTGCTGGCGCGGTCTCTAGGGGATCGTCATGGAATTGTCAACACTGCCGGACCCGGACCTTGGCAGATGTTCCTTCTGATGCTCCAAAAATTGACGGAATGCCAGAAAAAATGTCCCGCCTGCCCTTGAAGCAGCCATATCATTCCCCATTTCGGGACCAGCACCGGGCCCCTCTGACGTGTACGCCGCCGGATCGACCGTGATGTCGGTGCTTAGATTTTCAACCTGATCCGGCATGGACGATGTCATGGATTTTCTCCTGGTTGATTTTCAGGGGGCCGCCGTATGGATGTGGCTCCTCTTTATCGCAATCGTGATCGCACTCCTGGTGCTGGATCTCGGTGTTCTCCACAAGAAGAGCAGGGAGATCGGCATTCGGGAAAGCCTGCTGATGTCAGGCTTCTATGTCACCCTTGGTATTCTCTTCGCAGGCTTCGTGTGGAGCCAGTTCGGCCAGCAGGCAAGTCTCCAGTATCTGACGGGCTTCGTCATCGAGAAGAGCCTGGCGATGGACAATATCTTCGTCATCGCGATGATCTTCGGCTATTTCTCCATCCCGCGTGAATACCAGCACCGCGTGCTGCTGTTCGGCATCCTCGGCGTGATCGTGCTGCGCGGCATCATGATTGCAGCGGGCGCGGCCGTCGTCGAAAACTACGGCTGGGTTCTCTACCTCTTCGCGGCCTTCCTGATCATCACGGGCATCAAGATGCTGTTTTCCAGCAGCGAGCCCTATGATGTGGAAAACAACCCGGTGCTGAAGTTCCTGCGCAAGAGGCTGCCCGTGACCGAGCAGCTGCACGGCCAGAAGTTCCTCGTCCGCGAGAACGACCCGGCGACCGGCAAACTCAAGACCTATGTCACGCCGCTTCTTCTGGCGCTCATCATGATCGAATTCGCCGACCTCGTTTTCGCAGTCGATTCGATCCCGGCCATCTTCGCCATAACCACCGACCCGTTCATCGTCTACACGTCGAACATCTTCGCGATCCTCGGCCTGCGCGCCCTCTACTTCGCGCTGGCCGCCCTGATCCACCGCTTCGCCTACCTCAAGTATGCGCTCTCGGTCGTGCTGATCTTCATCGGCTCGAAGATCTTCGTCGCCGACATGCTGGGCCTTGCAAAGATCCCGCCGCTCATCTCGCTCGGCGTGACGCTGGCCATCCTTGCCTCGGGCATTATCGGGTCGCTTTGGGCAACGAGAAACGACGAGAAGGCGCTACCGGAAAAGCCGGCGGCCTGATCGGCAACACAAGCGAAGAGGCCGCGCCGTTTCCCCGGCGCGGCCTTGCTCGTTTGGGACGGGATTTGCGCAAGGCGATCATCGGGCTAAGGTTGGCGAAAGCCCAGACCAGAATCGGATGCCCAAGATGACCCTTTCCAACGACACCGTGCTCTCCCGCTTCCTGCGCTATGTCGTGGTCGACACCCAGTCCGACCCGACCTCCTCCGCCCAGCCCTCGACGGAAAAGCAGAAGGATCTCGCCCGTATCCTCGTCGCCGAACTGCTGGAGATGGGCTTGAGCGACGCGCATATGGACGAGCATGGCAATGTCTACGCGACCCTGCCGTCGAACACGGACAAGGACGTCCCCGCCATCTGCTTCTGCTCGCATGTGGATACCGCTCCCGACTTCACCGGCACGGGCGTGAAGCCACAGGTGGTGAAGAATTACGACGGCGGCGATATCGTGCTGCCGGGCGACAGCACCCGCGTTATCCGCCCCTCGGAACATCCCGAACTTGCAAACCTCATCGGCAACGACATCGTCACCTCCGATGGCAAAACGCTTCTCGGAGCCGACGACAAGGCCGGGGTCGCCGAGATCATGACGGCCGCCCGCTGGTTCGTCGATCATCCGGAGGTAAAGCACGGCACCGTCAAAATCCTCTTCACCACCGACGAGGAAATCGGCCGCGGCGCGGACAAGGTGAACCTGGAAAAGCTCGGCGCACGGTTCGCCTATACCATGGATGGTTCGACCGCCGGCGATATCGAGAACGAGACCTTCTCCGCCGATGGCGTCGAGATCGAGATTGCCGGCGTCGCCATGCATCCGGGCTTTGCCAGGGACCGCATGGAAAACGCCATCAAGATCGCCTCGGAGATCATCGCCCGCCTGCCGAAATCGCTTTCGCCTGAACGCACGGAAGGCCGGCAGGGCTTCATCCATCCGGTCTCGCTGGAAGGCTCGATGGAGAAGGCGACGATCGGCCTTATCATCCGCGACTTCATCGATGAGGGACTGACGGAGAAGGAGGCGCTGCTGGAAAATATCGTGAAGACAGTCATGGCCGACTATCCGGGCTCAGCCTACACGTTCAAGGTCCGCCAGCAGTACCGCAACATGAAGGTCGTGCTCGACCGGACGCCGGAAGTGGTCGACTACGCCGTGGAGGCCGTGCGCCGCGCCGGCATGGAACCGAAGCTCGGCAGCATCCGCGGCGGCACGGACGGTGCACGCCTCTCCTTCATGGGCCTGCCCTGCCCCAATATCTTCACCGGCGGCCATGCCTATCACTCGCCGCTGGAATGGGTGAGCGTTCAGGACATGGAAAAGGCCGTGAAGACGATCGTCGAACTGGTGAAGATCTGGGAAGAGCGGCAGGCCTGACCGGCCGGCGACTTCAAAGAAGGCTCAGCGCTCGCCGTCCGTGGCAGCGGCGGCAACAGGAGCCGCAACCTTGCCCGACACGGCCATGGAGATGGCCGTGTTGTCATTGCGCTTCAGCCACTGCTCGAAGGACTTGCTCCACGTGATGCTTGCCGTTCCCGGCCGCCCCATCGCGAAACCGTGGCCACCCGTCGGAAGCCGCACGAAATCGACCGGCACCTTGGCCCGCTTGCAGGCCGCATCCATGATTTCACTGTGGCCGATATTGGCAATCGGATCGTCAGCCGCATGAACGAGGAGAACCGGCGGCATGCGCGTATTGACACCCGTCTGCACCGACCATTGCGACTCCGTCGCCACAGTGCCGCGCCCCACCATCTGGCGATGCGTCGAGGTCTTGGTGAAGGGCGGCTCCAGCGAGATCACGGGATAGATCAGCGCGAGCCAGTCCGGCCGCGCGGAGAAGGTGTCGATCTTGTCGATCGGCTCGTAGAAAGATTCCGAAAAGCGCGTCCCGGCAAGGCCCGCAAGATGTCCGCCGGCCGAAAAGCCGAGCAGGCCGACGCGGGCTTTGTCGATGCCATAGGTCGCGGCATTGGCGCGAATAAGCCTCAGCGCACGCTGCGCATCCTCGACAGCCACTTTCGGTCCGTCGACCCAGCCTTCGCCGGGCAGGCGATAGGTCAGCACAAAGGCGGCATAGCCACGGTCATTGAGCCACTTGGCGGAGGAATAGCCCTCCCCCTGCACCGAGATGGAGCGATAGCCACCGCCCGGAATGATCAGAACCGCGCCGCCATTGGGCTTTGCGGGAAGGAATACGCTCAGTTCCGGCGTGGAAACCTGGCTGACCGCACCCCAGGGCGTGGACTTGATTTCACCCTTGGGGCCGCCGCCGCCGGGCGCAGCCTCGGGCCAAAGCAGAACATGTTCGGGTGTTTGAGGCATGACGTTTCGCGCTTCGACTACCGCTGTAGTCAAAGCCAGAATTGCAGCAGCAATGAGATATATGCGGAGGATCATCCACGCTCCGATAACACAAGAGCTTCCAAGAGCCGGCCCCATCCAGACCCGGCTGCGATCACAAATCAATGTTTGCAACGCCCCTACCTCCTTCATTGGGCAAGGCCGCCTTGAATTGCAAGCGAATTGTTCGGTTCGAATGATTTATGCTTCGTTAACGCGGGAGCATATGGCGTTTCCAGCACGTTTCGGCTAACCGTCCCGTCATATAAATCCCTCGCCGCCGAACTCCAGGAAACCATCCATGTCCATGCGTCTTTCCCCTGCCCTCGTCCGCGCAGCACTGAGCCTCTCCCTGCTCTTTTCGGCCCATGCCGCATTTGCCGATCGCGCCCACCTGATGCTGGATGCGCAGACCGGAGCGGTTCTGGAAGCCGAAAATCCCGACGAACTGAATTTCCCCGCCTCGCTGACCAAGATGATGACGCTTTATCTCACTTTCGAGGCGCTGCAGAAGGGCGCGCTGAAATGGGATGACAAGCTGGTTCTCTCGGCCAATGCCGAAAGCAAGGACCCGTACAAATATGCGATCGGCGCCGGCAAGACGATCACGGTGAAAGAAGCCGTTCTGGGGATGATCGTGCTCTCCGCCAACGATGCGGCCGTCGCCGTCGCCGAACATTTCGCCGGCACCGAAGCGGATTTCGGCAAGGTGATGACGCGGAAGGCCCACGCGCTCGGCATGACCAACACCGTGTTCACGAACCCGGCCGGCCTGCCCGACCCGGCGCAGGTGTCGACCGCAAAGGACATGGGCATTCTGGGGCTCGCGCTGATGCGCGATTTTCCGGAAGACTTCAAACTCTTCGCGACCCGCAAGTTCGTCTTCCGAGGCATGAAGCTGCACGGCCATAACCGCATGATGGCGAGCTACGAGGGCGTTGACGGCATCAAGACAGGCTATACCAAGGCCGCGGGCTACAATCTGGTGACGTCCGCCTCCAAGAACGGAAAGCGCGTGATCGGCGTGGTCATCGGCGCCAAGTCGGCCACCGAGCGCGACCAGCAGATGACAGACATGCTCAACAAGCATCTCGGCGGCGAGACCAAGGCCGCAACGCGATAAACACGTCCGGCGAGGAGGATCAGGCATGCCATCAATGACAGTCACCTACGCCTTCCTCGTCGCAGCGATCTTTTTCGAGGTAATCGGCACGACGCTTCTCAAGCAGGCGGCAGGCTTCACCAGACTCTGGCCCACGGTCTTCTCCATGGCCTCTTACGGGGTGGCCTTCTACCTGCTCTCGATCATTCTCAAGACCATGCCGGTGGGCATCGCCTATGCGATCTGGAGCGGGCTTGGCATCGTCTTCGTCTCGATCATCGGCGTCGTCATTTTCCGCCAGAGTCTCGACTGGCCCGCCATTGCAGGGCTTTTCCTGATCATCGCCGGGATACTGATCATCAATCTCTTCTCCTCGTCGGTCGGGCATTAGAAGCCGCTGTCCCGTTTCGAAACAGATGCGCCCAGGAAAAACGGTTGCCTTTTCAGCCGATTCCTTTATGAAATGCGCATCGAACTTTGCTAGCGACTTCTGGTCGGCGCTTAACCGGCCTCTGTTTTCCCTTCAAAATCGATCCACCGGCGTGGGAGGTTTCCTTCGCCAAGTCCACACAACGATTTGAAAGGAAATCGTCATGGCATCAGGCACCGTTAAGTGGTTCAACAGCACCAAGGGCTTCGGCTTCATTCAGCCGGACGACGGCTCCACGGACGTTTTCGTACACATCTCCGCCGTTGAGCGCGCCGGCATGGGCTCGCTCACCGAAGGCCAGAAGATCCGTTACGAAGTCCTCCAGGACCGCCGTTCGGGCAAGAGCGCCGCAGGCAACCTGCAGGCTGGCTGATAAGCCGCTCTTCTGATCTGAATACGAAAAGGCCGCGTTTCGACGCGGCCTTTTTGATTCTGGGATCGGTTAGGAGAATCAGCGCCCTTCTGACCCCGTGCCTACTCCGCCGCCAGTGCGACATCCGCCGCGTCCGGATTGCCGGGCGCAGTCTCGCAATCGAGATCGGGAAACGCGGCAATGCGCCCGCCGCCTTGGGCCGTATGCACCACGATCAGCCCCTGCTCCTCGAAATAGCTTAAGAACCGACGGGCGCGGCGAGCGGAATGCGTACCGTAGACGCGGGCAATCGAGGCATCCGGAGGGCAGGCCTCGCCCCGGATCGCCGCCTTGGCGAGCAGCAGGAACACGCCTTGCAGATCGTCCGTCACGCGGCGCGCCAGTTCCAGCGCACTGGCCCATTGTTCCGACCCAGCCGTCTCCTCGTCCACACCGGACCGCACCAGGGCAAGCCTGCGCCGGAAATCGGCCAGCGGCAGCGGCGGTCCCTGAATGCGGCGAATGCGGGCGCGCACCAGAAAGTCCTGATAAAGCTCCGCATCTGGCCGGAAGGTCGCGCCGGGCTGGGAGAGCACTTCCGAGAGCGCCAGATCGAGCTTGTCCTCGCGCTCGGATGGATCGAGGTCGAGCGAGGCCTGTCGCGGCTGCGGCTCTGAGGCCGCCGGCTCGGCGCGGGCGAGCTCGGCCAGAATATCGGTCGCAGGCTTGGGCGTGGGCGGCGTACGGCGCACGACCGGACGAGTCAGCTCCTCCTCGGTCGGCGTCAGAATCAGGTCTTCGACATCCACCTCGGGCGCCTGCCCCGGCAGCGGCATGAGCTTCGGGCTCGACGAGCGCGCCGAAGTCTCGACATGGCCGATGGTGACATTCAGCGGACGCCGCGACAGCGCCGGGCCGAGCGCGACGAAGGAGCCGCGCGACAGATCGCGAAACATTTCCGCCTGCCGCCGCTCCATGCCGAGGAGATCTGCCGCGCGCGCCATGTCGATATCGAGAAAGGTGCGGCCCATCAGGAAGTTCGAGGCTTCGGCGGCGACGTTCTTGGCAAGCTTCGCCAAACGCTGTGTCGCAATCACGCCGGCAAGCCCGCGCTTGCGGCCGCGGCACATCAGGTTCGTCATCGCGCCAAGCGACAGCTTGCGCGCTTCGTCTGACACTTCGCCGCCGACGGCGGGGGCAAACATCTGCGCCTCGTCCACCACGACGAGAACCGGATACCAGTAATCGCGATCCGCATCGAAAAGCCCGTTGAGGAACCAGCCGGCCGCCCGCATCTGGTTCTCGACATCGAGCCCTTCCAGCGAGAGCACACAGGAGACGCGATGCTGGCGCACGCGCGTCGCAATCCCGACAAGCTCGCCCTCGGTCCGCTCGCCGTCGACAACCACATGGCCATACTTGTCGGCCAGCGTCACGAAGTCGCCTTCCGGGTCGATGATGACCTGCTGCACCCATTGCGAGGACTGTTCGAGAAGACGGCGCAGCAGGTGCGACTTGCCGGACCCGGAATTGCCCTGCACCAGAAGACGCGTCGCCAGCAGTTCCTCGATGTCGAGCATGGCTGACTTGCCGCCCGAAACCGTCCCCATGTCAATGCCGACCTTCAATGCGCATATCCTGATCTGATTGGAAGCTGAGGGAGACTCAAGGCAAGACCTGCCCCGACCTCGCCTTTTAGCAAAGACGCAGGCGCTTGGGCACTGCGAATGCCGAAAACCACAGATGATTGCAGCACAATGCATCCTGCCATAATCTGTCAGCACAAAGTGCCAGAAAAGCCGCCCGAGGGAACCCCATGTCGCGCTCTGCCAGATTGCTCGATCTCATCCAGATCCTGCGCCGCCACCGCCAGCCGGTGAGCGGGGAAAATCTCGCGCGCGAACTCGGCATTTCCATCCGCACGCTCTATCGCGACATCGCAACGCTCCAGGCGCAGGGCGCCGATATCACCGGCGAACCGGGCATCGGCTATATCCTCAAGCCCGGTTTCATGCTGCCGCCACTGATGTTCTCCGAGGATGAACTGGAGGCTCTGGTGCTCGGGTCGCGGTGGGTGTCCAGGCGCGCCGGCGGGCCCTTGGGCAAGGCGGCGGAAAATGCGCTGGCAAAGATCGCGAGCGTTCTGCCGAAGGACCTTCGCGAACAGCTGGACGCGACGAACCTTCTGGTCGGCCCCGGCGATCCGGTTATTGCCGGCGACACGCATCTCTCCGCCATCCGGCTTGCCATCCGCAAGGAGCGCAAGCTGGCCATCGCCTATGAGGACGAGGCCGGACGCACCAGCGAACGCACCATCTGGCCATTCGCGCTCGGCTTTTTCGACCGCGCTCGCGTCGTCATGACATGGTGCGAGCTGCGCAACGATTTCCGCCATTTCCGCGCCGACCGCATCACGCGCCTGGACGAGACCGACATCCGCTACCCCCGCCGCAAGGCCGTTCTGCTGAAGGAATGGCGCGAGCTCGACCGGCCCAAGAGCTAGAGCAAAAATGATAATCCGATACTGCCATTTTTTGGCAGTATCGGATTCTATAACGCTCCTGTCACCAACGACAGGAGATCATCATGCAGCCTTCCAACTTCGTCCTCTTCTATGTGAAGAGCCCTGCCGCCAGCGCCGCCTTCTATGAAAAGCTGCTGGGCTACAAGCCCGTCGAGCAATCGCCCGGCTTCGCCATGTTCGTGATGCCCGGCGGCTTCAAGCTCGGCCTCTGGCTCGACAGCGAGATTGACCCGCCAGCCAATGGCAGGATCGGCGGCGCAGAAATCATGTTCGACTGCGAAACGGATGCCGAGGTCGAGGCGGCGCATGCAGACTGGGCTGCCAAGGGCGCAGAAATCCTGCAAAAGCCGACCATGATGGATTTCGGCTACACCTTCACCGCTGCCGACCCCGACGGCCATCGCCTGCGCGTCTACTGCCGCGCTGAAAATCCTGTGTGAGGAAATAACCATGTCGAGATACTGGATCGGCATAGCCTCGGCGGACCATGTCCGTCGAGGCGTCGGCGAAGGCTTTATGCAGGTCTGCCATGGCAAGGGCGGTCCGCTGAAGCGCACCGCGCCGGGCGATTTCATCGCCTACTACTCACCCAGCCGCGTGATGGGCGTGAAGGACGGCCTGCAAGCCTTCACTGCCTGCGGCCGAATCCGCGACCGCGACGCTTACCAATTCGACATGGGCGGCGGCTTCGTGCCCTTCCGCCGCGATGTCGACTGGATCGTCGCGGGCGAGGCCAGAATCCTGGCCATGCTGCAACTCCTCAGCTTCACGGCCGGCAAGGCGAACTGGGGCCAGCCCTTCCGCTATGGCCTGTTCTCCATCCCGGCGGAGGATTACGCGCTGATCGAAGATGCAATCCGCCAATCCGCCACACAGGCAGCGGCTTGAATTCGGCGCATGCGATGTTACCTTGTACCTGTTCAAGCGGAACCTCGCATGCCTCACCTGTACCGCCTTCTGCTGCCCTTGTTCTTGCTGGCCGGCCTCGCCGTCGCGCCGGCAGCATCCTTTGGTGCGCCAAAGGGACATGAGATGAGCCCGGCAATGATGACGGGCATGGATGCGTCCATGCATGCCCATCACATGATGATGCAGACCGAAAAGACGCGGGCTCCCGCCCCAGCCCATCACGACAAACACGTCGCCGCCTGTGCCGCCTGGTGCGCGGGCGCATTCCTTTCCACCCTGCCCACGGCCACGGCCTGGAACAACGCCACGCCCTCGCCGCATCTTGAACCCACCCCGGCCGAACCTCTCGCCGGCCTCGCACCGGCACCGCCGTTCCAACCGCCGAAACGCCTGCTTTCCTGATGTCACCGCTTCGCGACAGCGGAGCCAACGACCACATCATGAAAGCAAAAACCATGAACAGAAGAGAGTTTCTGAAAACGGCAGGCCTTGCCGTCGGCGGCCTTGCGGCCAGCCAATTTGTTCCCCGCCTCGGCTTTGCCGCGCCGAACCCGCGCCAACTGACCATCGACACCCGCACCCTGGAGGTCAACGGCAAGGCTGCTACGGTCTACGGTCTCACCGAAAACGGCAAGCCCGGCCTCACTTTCGCGCCCGGCGAACGCTTCACAGTAGCGCTCAGCAATAGGCTGAAGGAAGACACGATCGTCCACTGGCACGGCCTCACCCCGCCCTGGGAACAGGATGGCGTGGCGGACAATCCGCTGCCCATGCTGAAACCCGGCGAAACCCGGCCTTACGATTTCGCGCTCGAAGAGGCGGGCACATTCTGGATGCATGCCCATACGCTGCAGGAGCAGAACCTGCTCGCCGCACCGCTCATCGTCCATTCGAAGGAAGACCTGAGCGCCGATCGGCAGGAGGTCGTCATCCTCTTGCACGACTTCTCATTCAAGCCGGCCGAAGAACTGCTGGCGGCCCTGAACGGCGGTAAGGGCAGCCACACGATGCATGGCGGTCATCAGATGGACATGGGCGGCATGGGCGGCAAGCAGATGCAGCACGACATGAAGTCCATGGGCTCCGGCCATGACATGTCGGCGATGGGCGGCATGGGCGCGATGGATCTCAACGACATAGAATACGACGCCTATCTCGCCAATGACCGCACGCTTGACGATCCCGAGGTCGTCAAGGTTGAAAAAGGCGGTCGCGTGCGCCTGCGCATCATCAACGGCGCGGCGTCAACGGCCTTCCATCTGAAGACAGGCAAGCTTTCCGCAAAACTTGTCGCCGTCGACGGCCATCCCGTTGTCGCCATGACCGGCGATACGTTCACGATGTCCATGGCCCAGCGCATCGATCTCGACATCGACATCCCGCAGGACGGCGGCGCATTTCCGATCCTGGCGCTGCGGGAAGGTACCGGCGACCGCACCGGCATCGTGCTGGCCACCGCCGGCGCAAAAGTCGAGCGCCTTCGGGTCAAGACCGAAGCTAAGGCCCCGCCCCTCGATCTGACCCTCGAAGCGACCCTGCGCTCCACCACACCGCTCACCGAGCGCCGCGCGGACAAATCCGTGATGGCCCATCTGACGGGCGACATGGCGAGCTATCAATGGGCGCTCGAAGGTCTGGAAAACCTGAAGCTGAAAAGCGGCGAGCGGGTCGAAATCGCCATGATGAACATGTCGATGATGGCGCATCCGATGCATCTGCATGGCCACGCCTTCCAGGTCGTGGACATAGACGGCAAGCGCTTCGCAGGCGCCACGCGGGACACCGTTCTCGTGCCGCCGATGAAGACCGTCACGATCGCCTTCGATGCCGGCAAGCCGGGCCACTGGCCCTTCCACTGCCATCACCTCTATCACATGGTGACCGGCATGATGACGCATCTGGAAGTCAGCTGACGAAAGAGGCGGAAGCGGGTGTTGCTCCGCTTCCGCCTCGCCATCAAAGCCGGCTATCCCAGCGGCCGGGCCACAGAATATGGGGCTCGACCTCAATCTCCGGCAGGCCGATATCCCGGCGCGTCCTGTTATCGAGAAATGCGAGTTCGCGCGCCTTGCGGCGGCGCTGCATTTCTGTTCCCAGAAGCGCCCGCAATGTCGTCCAGAAACCGAATTGCCGGCGGATGAGATCCAAAGCAAGATCAAGCTCTCTTGCGTCTCTGAGTTGCAATTCAAACATGATTGTCCGTCCCGGCGCTCGACGAGCCGCCAGGTCCTTTCGCGTTTGCGACGGACAGTGACCGGGCACGAAGGGAGGAACCCCAAGGCGCGGTAAGACCGTCAGGAACTAGTGATGAAGTTTGGAGTTAAGCGTCTGCAAAGATAAGGGTTTCAGACGCCATCAAAAATGATGGCGATAACCCACCGTGCCGGAAAGCACGCTCATCGTATTGAAACCCCACGACAGACGCGTTTCGGGATATGTCGAATTCATCTCGCGCCTCCAAGGTTCGCGTTGCAGATGATGAGACGATACACGAACTTTTTCCCTCGGCAACCCCGCAATTGAAGATTGCAGAAATCCGATTTCGCCGTTGCAAATCCGCAACAGGGCTCAGACCGCCAATCCAAATCCCTGCAACAGCCGCCGCGTCGCAAAGTCAGGCGGGCCAGCCGTGAAGTGCGCGATATCGGCCTCGCCGTCGGATTTCAGGTGATCCGTCATCGGCACCAGCCGGCGCGCCTGCCGGGCTATGGCCTCGGCGGGGTCGAGCCAGTCGACGGGCCAGGGCGCGAGCTTGCGGAAGATGTTGGCGAGGAAGGGATAATGCGTGCAGGCCAGCACGACGATATCCGTCTTCTTCCCGTCCTTCTCCACGAAGCAGCCGGAAATTTCGGCGAGCACCGCCGCATCCTCCAATCTGCAGCCGCGAATGTAACTCTCCGCCATGCGGGCCAGGTTTTCCGAGCCGACGAGCCGGACATGGCACTGGCTGGCGAAGGACTGGATGAGTTCGCGCGTATAAGCGCGCTTGACCGTTCCCGGCGTTGCCAGAACGGAGACGAGACCCGACCGGGTCCGCTCCGCCGCCGGCTTGATGGCGGGCACGGTCCCGACGAAGGTCATGTCGGGATAGGCCTGGCGCAGCGCCTGCCCGGCCAGAGTGAAGGCCGTGTTGCAGGCGATCACGCAGACAACCGGCTTGTAGCGCGCAATCAGTTCGCCGAAGAGTTCTAGAAGCCGCGCGGTCAGATCCGGCTCCGCCCAGTTGCCATACGGAAACGCAGCATCGTCGGCGACATAGACGAAATTCCGCTCCGGCATCAGCACGCGCGCCTCGCGCAGCACGGTGAGCCCGCCGATACCGCTGTCGAACACGAGAACCGGCTGCATCTCCATCGTCTTAGTCTTCCGTGTTTTCGGTATCTTCGATGTGCTTCACGCGCTCGGCCCGCGGCTTGACCTTCGGCTTGCGCGCCCGGTTCGCATCGGCAGAGCCGCGCGGGTTGTCGCGCGTGAACTTGTCGAGGCAGGAAATGACGCCGCGTATGACCTGGATTTCGGATGCCGTGAAGCCGGGCCGGGTAAGAACTGTGCGCAGGTTCTCCACCAATTTCGGCTTTTTGGCGGCTGGCCGGAAATAGCCACGCCCATCCAGCGCCTCCTCGACATGGTCGAACAGGCCCTGCAGGTCGGACTTGGTCGCCGGCGGCATGGGTTTCGCCTGAAACGGTGTCTCCTCTGCCGAGGCAAGCCCGGTCTTCAGCCATTCATAGGACATGAGCAGCACGGCCTGCGCGAGGTTGAGCGAGGCAAAGGCCGGATTGACCGGAAAGGTCACGATCTCGTCTGCGAGCGCGACTTCCTCATTCGTCAGCCCGGTCCGCTCGCGGCCGAACATGATGCCGACCTTCTCGCCCTGCCTGAAGCGCGTGCGCAGCGTGGCAGCGGCCACTTCCGGACCGCGCACGGGCTTGAACCCGTCGCGGTCGCGCGCCGTGGTCGCGTAGACGAAATTGATATCGGCAAGCGCCTCTTCGAGCGAGGAGAATATCTGCGCGCCATCGATGACGTGGTCCGCCCGCGAAGCGGCCGAGCGCGCGCTTTCCGACGGCCAGCCATCGCGCGGATTGACAATGCGCAGCTCGGCCAACCCGAAATTCGCCATGGCGCGGGCCACCATCCCGATATTCTCGCCCAGTTGCGGGCTCACCAGAATGATTGCCGGTCCCTCCGCCAGAAGCGGCTTTTCGCTATTCGTGCCTGCCATGCCACCCTAAACTTTTGTTAGCGCATTTCCGGACGGAAAACCGGATGCCACTTTTCCTGGGAATGCTTTCAAGACCGGGCTTCCATAGTTCAGCGTGCGGCAAAAATCAAAGCGCAACGCTATTCGGCCGCAGCAATCCTCGCCTCCGCTTCAGCGATGCGGCGCGGCATGACATGCGCCTCGCCCCAGCGGTAAAGCTGCAGGAAGATAGCATCGAGTTCCCTACCCGCTCCGGTCAGTTGATATTCGGTTCGCGGCGGCACGGTGGCGAAGACGTCGCGATGAATGATCCCTGCCTCCTCCAGCTCGCGCAGTTGCTGGGTCAGCGTCTTGTGGCTGATCGAGGGAATGAGGCGCTGCAGCTCGCTGAAGCGCCGGGTGCCGGAGAACAGGAAGTAGAGGATGGCCGGCTTCCACTTGCCGCTGATCTCGCCAAGCGCGGCCACGGCCGGACAGTTCAGCGGGTCGGCGCGATGCCATTGCTCCATGTCCATGGTTACCTCCAGGTGCGTGATGCACTAAAAAGTGCATTCTTTTCAAAGAATAAGCGGAAGTCTATCGCTGTCACCGAATGACTGCAACAAGGAGATTTGCGATGAAGATTGTTCGGGTTCCGATCGCACCCCTTCACATGATCAATGCCTATATGATCGTGTCCGATGGCGGCGTCGTCATCGTTGATACGGGCCTGCCGGGCTCGGAGAAACGCTTCCTCAAGGCGCTTACCGAAGAAGGCAAACGCGCATCGGACGTCCGGCTAATCATCGTCACGCACGCCCATATCGACCATGCGGGCTCTGCCGCTGCTCTCAAACGTCTCACCGGCGCGCCACTCCTCGCGCATCGGGCCGATCTGCCGCATTACCGGCAGGAACGCGCCATGTCCTACTGCCCGACCGGCCCGTTCGGCCGCCTGTTCAAGGCGACCGGCCTGATCCAGTCGCCCTACGAGGCTTTCGAACCCGATATCGTCATGGACGGAACGGATGATCTGTCATTGAAACCCTTCGGCGTCGCCGGCATAGCTCGTTATACGCCGGGCCACACGGCCGGCAGCATCTCGGTGCTTCTCGACGACCGGAACGTGCTCGTCAGCGACCTGATTTCGTCAGGCATCCTGCTCGGCGGGATCGTGCGCCTGAAATCACCCAAACGCCCGCCCTTCGAGGATGATCCGCATCAGGTCGCCGATCAATTGGAGCGCCTCGTCGAGGCGGGTGGCAAGCATTTCCATGTCGGTCATGGGGCAACGCTGGGCTCATGCGAAGTCTGCCGGCACATCGTCAGGCTAAGGCGTGCTTGAGAACGCCAGCCTGACAGCAGCGTGTCACTGCGCAGTGAAATAACCATTCATCGTGTCGCGCAGCGAAACCGGATCGCCGTCCGGAATGATATTGACGATATCGTCAATCTTCGCCACGCCGTTTTCCATCACCACCTTGAAATGCGTCTCGCTGAACCGGTTGTCGGCATTATCGAAGCAGTAGAAGGCGTGGAACTTGGCCACGACGTCGAACCCGTTATCTTTCGGCCCTGCATTGGTGATCGTCAGGTCTTTCGGCGCGCAACCGTCCTGGCCGCCGAGCACCGGATCGTAATCGATGAACGGCTCGTTATTCGCCTCGGCCTTGGCAAACCCCTTCTTGGCAATGGTCACGAAGGCGGAGCTGAACAGCTGCGGCATCCACTTGTCGGAGAAATAGTCGTCCTGGTTCGAATCGTCGCCACCCAGATTGCTCTGGCTGATCTGCATGATCTTCTTCACCGGCGCGGTCGGATCGGCATCGTCGGCCAGGGCAGGCACGGCAAATGCGAGAAATGCGAGTAAGGGGGCAAGAGCGCGCATCTGCTGATCTCCGGCGCGAGTTTGATTCGCGCGATGGTGTGATGTTGGCATGAAGTGGATTCGAACTAGTGACCCATTTCAACCAGAAAATGGCGCAACGCCCCTTCCCTCCCGAAACGATCCGTCCTCCTAAAATTGACGAACTGGCCGCGCATGCGCCTTTGCGTTCGCCTTTCGCGGTGCTATAGCGCACGGGATATTTTCCGAAAGGCGAAGTCCCTGTTCGCCGCAATCCGAGAAAGAGGCCGATATATGAGCAAGATCAAGGTAGCCAACCCCGTCGTGGATCTCGACGGCGACGAGATGACCCGCATCATCTGGCAGTTCATCAAGGAAAAGCTGATCCTGCCCTATCTCGATCTCGACATCGAATATTACGACCTCTCGGTCGAAAACCGCGACGCCACCAACGACCAGGTGACCGTTGACGCCGCCAACGCCATCAAGAAGCACGGCGTCGGCATCAAGTGCGCCACGATCACGCCGGACGAAGCCCGCGTGAAGGAATTCAACCTCAAGGAAATGTGGAAGTCGCCGAACGGCACGATCCGCAACATCCTCGGCGGCGTGATCTTCCGCGAGCCGATCATCTGCAAGAACGTTCCGCGCCTCGTTCCCGGCTGGACCCAGCCGATCGTTGTCGGCCGTCACGCCTTCGGCGACCAGTACAAGGCAACCGACTTCAAGTTCCCCGGCAAGGGCACGATCACCATCAAGTTCGTCGGCGAAGACGGTCAGGTCATCGAGAAGGAAGTCTTCAAGGCTCCGGGCGCTGGCGTGACCATGGCCATGTACAACCTCGATGAATCGATCCGCGATTTCGCCCGCGCCTCGATGAATTACGGCCTGATGCGCAAGTGGCCGGTTTACCTCTCCACGAAGAACACGATCCTCAAGGCCTATGACGGCCGCTTCAAGGACATCTTCGAAGAAGTCTACCAGGCCGAATTCAAGGCTGAATTCGACAAGGCCGGCATCATCTACGAACACCGCCTGATCGACGACATGGTCGCCTCCGCCCTCAAGTGGTCCGGCGGCTACGTCTGGGCCTGCAAGAACTATGACGGCGACGTTCAGTCCGACACGGTTGCGCAGGGCTTCGGCTCGCTCGGCCTCATGACCTCCGTTCTGCTGTCGCCCGATGGCCGCACGGTTGAAGCCGAAGCCGCACATGGCACGGTGACGCGTCACTACCGTCAGCACCAGAAGGGTCAGGAAACCTCGACCAACTCGATCGCCTCGATCTTCGCCTGGACGCGTGGCCTCGCCCACCGCGCCAAGCTCGACGACAATGCCGAGCTGGCCAAGTTCGCCGACACGCTGGAAAAGGTCTGCGTCGCCACCGTCGAAGCCGGCTACATGACGAAGGACCTCGCCCTTCTCATCGGCCCCGATCAGCCGTGGCTCTCCACCACCGGCTTCCTCGACAAGGTCGACGAAAACCTCAAGAAGGCCATGGCCGCCTGATCGGCGCCCTGCCCCGAATTCCGAAGAACCCGGTCGAAAGGCCGGGTTTTTTGTTGGCCAAGACACATAGCGAAAACCAAAGTTTAACCCTCCGACGCCATTATTCGCACAACTGTGGAATGAGCGCATGGCACCCCAAACACCTCGTTACAAACATTATGATCTCGGCAGGCAGCCCGCCGGTACGGTGGTTGAGGTCGCTCTGTCGTCGATCAATAATGTCCGGCTGATGGATGATCGAAACTACCGGCTCTATGCCTCGTCGCAGGCTTACAAGTTCCTCGGAGGCCTCACGGTCAAGACCCCGGCAAAGCTCACCGTGCCTGTGATAGGCCAGTGGCATCTCGTGGTCGATCGCGAAGGCCTGCCCAAGCTCGCCAATTCCAATGTCCGCACGATCCAGCCGGGACACAAGCAGTTTCGCGTCCAGGAAGCCGATGCAGTCGATCCGCAAAAGACAGAGGCGGGAGGCGACGCCGGCGTTTTCGAGCGGCAGGCACCCGAGCCTGCGGCTGCCACGAGCGGCGAACACAGCCCTGCCGTAATGGGAGAAATCCTCAAGGAGCTCAACCAGTACAAGCGCATCGCCAATACGGACGCGCTGACCGGTCTTTCCAACAGGCGCGCCTTCGACGAGAAGCTGGCTTCCGTCTTTGCGACCGGGCAACCCCACATGGCGGCGCTCGTGATTTCGGATGTCGACCACTTCAAGAAGTTCAACGACACCTATGGCCACCTTGTGGGCGACAAGGTCCTGACCATCGTCGCCGATATCCTGCGCGGGCACGAAACCGACGACATCTTTGTCGCCCGCGCCGGCGGCGAAGAGTTCGCGCTGATCATCGAGGGACGAAATGTCGGCGACGTGCTCAGCATTGCTGACAACGTTCGTGTCGCGCTGGAGCAGACGCCGTTCCAGGATGAAGCCGAAGGCGCGGATTACGGCCGCATCACGATCTCCATGGGCATCTGCATGACCGTCGATGCGGCCGATGCCAAGGATTTGTACGCAAAGGCTGACAGCGCGCTCTATGCCTCGAAGAAAAGCGGCCGCAATCGCTGCACCGTCTTCACAGCCGATCTTCAGGAAGCGAGCTGACGCAGGTCAGGCCTTCCGCCGCCCCACCTCATTGGCAAATTCCGAGGCGAAGAGTTCCAGCGCTGCCCAATCCGTGAACTCACGGTCGCCCTTCTCTTCGCCAGCAGGCGCGTTGCGCGATAGCCGCCGCACCATCCAGCGCTTGAAGAAATCATATTCCGCCAGCCTAAGCGCGCCGCCTGCATGATGAATGGCAAGCGGCTGCCAGCCGGTCTCGGCAAGCAACCCGGTCGGATAGTCTTCGCCTTCCTGACGCTCTTCCGCATTGTCGCTGACAATCGACAGCGAGACGGAGACAAAGGCGGACGGAACAGAGTTCAGCCAGTCGGCCTCCTGCCGGACGAAATGGGTAAACGTCGTCGGGTAACGACCGGCATGGACCGGCGCGAGCAGAATTGCCGCATCCGGCCGGTTGAGGATGAATTCCATCATCCCCGCCGTATTCTGCAACGCGACCTGCCAGCCGCGGTTCTCAAAGATTTCGGCAAGCTGCGCAGCAATCTTCCGTGTCTGCCCCTCGACGGTGGCATAGGCGATCAGAATGTTCATGGGTCCGCTCCCGTTCAATGTTGAACGGATTATGGACGGGAACAGGCAAGCGCGCTTTGAGGAAGATCAAGTCGCCTGAACTTCAAAACACTCAGGCAACGTGAAGCTTGGGAAAGCCCTCTTCCGCCGCATCCTGATGCGTCTCGTTCAGCCGGCGGGCCACGATATCGTGGTTCAGCCACAGGACCGGGCCGGACGGCTTCGACGTTTCGCCGAAAATCAGCTTTCCCGTTGCCTGCACGACAAGCGCGCTCAGGTGATCGCTGATCAGCGCCTTGCCGTCGCGATGCATCTGGGTGATCTCGTTCGATGTGCCGATCGTCAGGTCCGCCTGTTCCTGGCTGTTGGCCTTCGGCCAGGCGGAGAAGTCGTAGAAGGGTTCCATGACCGGGCTTGCCTGCATGTCGGCGATCTTGCCGAAGACATCCTTGAGGCTATAGCCATCGGCCAGAAGCGCTTCGCAGGCCTGCCACTGCGCCTCAGCCCATGCGCCGCCATTCTCCTGCTTCAGCGCCAGCAGAAGCGGGATCAGCGGCAATTCGATGCCGGCAAAGACGTCGGAGGAATTGGTGCGGATTTCCGGGCAATTGTAGACGGTTGCCTTGATGCCCTTTTCCCATGCCGCCTGAGCGACATTTTCAAGCCGCATCTTGGCGTACCCTTGCGTGTAGTTCGTATAGGTCTGCCAACGGTAGCTTCCGTCGATCAGGACAGCGGAGCCGTGATAGCCATAGGCCGTGTAACGCACCTGCCCGCCCGCGGCGGTGATGCGTTCGCGGATCGCCGCGCTGCAATCGATCAGATGCTGGAACGTGTAGGCCGTGACTTCGTCGAAGTTCTGCAGGATCAGCTTGCCGAGATCGCTGTCAAGCAGCGCCTGCGACGACATGTGACGCGCGCCGCGCCCCTTGTAGATCCGGTTTGCCAACACGAGGAACACCTTGGCCTTCGGAATGCCGCCCGCCATCGTATGGGCGAAGAAGACATTCCGACCATCGGCAATCATACCGTCAAGGACGCCCATGACTTCAGTGAGCGTGTCCTTGAACCGCTTCGTACCGATCTCCCGGCACTTGGCGATGTGATCCCAGTCCAGCGTCTCGTCCTGCCAGCCTTCCAGCGTCAGCTTCGCCAGAAGATCAGTCGGCGTCTCGCCGCCTTCGGGAGCGTCGAGGTCGAAGCCCGCCATCAGCGGCAGGTTGATGATTCGTCCGCCAAGCCGCGCTTCCGCCTCGGCAAGCTCTTCCGGATTCAGCGGACGCAGCGCATTGTTCTCGTCGCGACGACCAACGGTGATGCCGATAATCTCCATACCCACCCGCCGGGCTTCGTCCAGCAGGCCGGTCGCATAGCCGCGCCCGAACAATTCGCCGAAGAGGACGAAAACGTCGCCCTTTCGAAAGACAGTGTTTTCCGCGATGCGATTCAACGAGACCGGATTTTCCATACTTTGCACTCTTTGATTTTTTCAGGTCAGGAGACGCGAATGTAAGCGTGGACTATGACATGGCTTTATTGGTGCAAAATTGGAAGTCATTTTAAATAAACGTTTATTTCACTGCGTGAACAGCCGTGGAAATGTGCCGGAATGATGCACCGCAGCAGCCGATGGGCGCTAGGCTTTGCCCGACCGTTCGGCCCGCAACTTCGCCCACCAGTCGAGCCTTTTGCGGATATCCCGTTCAAAGCCCCGCTCCGGCGGATCGTAGAAGGTCTTGCGGCCCATCTTTTCGGGGAAATAATCCTGGCCCGAGAATGCATCGGGCTCGTCATGGTCGTAACGATAGCCCTCATTGTACCCCTCCGCCTTCATCAGCTTCGTGGGCGCATTGAGGATATGTTTGGGTGGCAGCAGCGAGCCATATTCCTTGGCGGCCCGCATGGACGCCTTGTAGGCCGTGTAGACGGCGTTCGATTTCGGCGCTGTGGCGAGATAGACGCAGGCCTGCGCCAGCGCCAGCTCCCCTTCCGGCGAACCGAGAAAGTCATAGGCATCCTTGGCCGCATTGGCGACGACCAGCGCCTGCGGGTCGGCCAAACCGATATCTTCGACAGCCATGCGCACCAGCCGCCGCCCGAGAAACAGCGGGTCTTCACCCGCATCGAACATGCGCGCCAGATAATAGAGCGCGGCATCGGGGTCCGAGCCGCGCACGGACTTATGCAGCGCCGAGATCAGATTGTAATGCCCGTCCTGCCCCTTGTCATAGACCGGCGCCCGGCGCTGGACGACGCGGGTCAGCCCCGCCGTGTCGAATCGCTCGCCTGCGCGCGCCGCGCGCCAGACTTCTTCCGCCAGCGTAAGGGCCGCGCGTCCATCGCCATCGGCCATGCGGATCAGGCTCATGCGCGCATCCGGGTCCAGAGGGAGCGCCTTGCCCTCTTCCTCCTCGGCGCGCTTCAAAAGCGCCTCGAGGCTCTCCTCGTCATGCGATTTGAAGGTCAGCACGCGTGCCCGGGAGAGAAGAGCGGCGTTGAGTTCGAAGGACGGGTTTTCGGTCGTCGCGCCCACAAGCACGATCGTCCCGTCCTCCATCACGGGCAGGAAACTGTCCTGCTGCGCCCGGTTGAAACGATGGATCTCGTCCACAAAGAGCAGCGTCTGCCGGCCCGACATGCGTCGTGCCCGCGCGGTCTCGAATACCTTCTTGAGATCCGCAACACCGGAAAAGATCGCCGAGATCTGCTCGAAAGCCAGACCAGTCTCTCCCGACAGAAGCCGCGCGACGGTCGTCTTGCCGGTACCCGGCGGGCCCCAGAATATCATCGAGCCGAGCGAACCCGCCTCGATCATCCGCGTCAGCGCGCCATCAGGTCCCGTCAGATGTCCCTGACCGGAGACTTCCGCGAGTGTCTTGGGCCGCAGGCGTTCCGCCAGAGGTCTCTTGGCCGCAAAGTCATCCGGTTCGTGCGCGGCAAACAGATCGCTCATCGGAAGACTTGCCGGATGCGCTGGCCGCCGCGATTGATCTCTACCCGCCAGAGATTCGGATCGCTGTTGGCCATCTGCGCCAGTGTCTTCGTGTCCTCGATGGCCGTCCCATTGACCGAGACGATGATGTCGCCCTTGGCAAAGCCGAGCTGATCGGCGGGCGAACCATCCTCGACCTTGCGGATCGCAACACCGGTATTGTCGCCCGGCATCTGCAATTCGTCCGCCACGCGCGGCGAAAGGTTCACGGCCACGATGCCGGCAAAGGGATTGCGGCCATCGATGCGGCGCTCGTCACGCGGCGGGTTTTCCGGCGCGCGGTCGAGCTTGAGGGACACTTCGCGCTCCTTGCCGTCGCGATAGACTGTGAGCTTCGCCTCGTTGCCAAGGCCTGCGGTCAGCATGCGGTAGCCCAGCGCATCCGGGTGCTGGATCGGGATACCATTGAGCGCGACGATCGTGTCGCCCTTCACCAGTCCCGCCTGCTCGGCCGGTCCGCCCTTCGCAACATTGGTTATGAAGGCCCCGCCCGCACGCTTCAGGCCGATCGCCTCCGCCACATCGGCAGAAACGGCATCGAAGGAGGCGCCGACATAAGGCCGCTCGAATGTCTTGTCGCCACGCTCGGCCGCAGCAATGAAGACCTTGGCAAGGTTTGCCGGGATCGCAAAGCCGATGCCGTTCGAGCCGCCGCCCTTGGAGAAGATGGCGGAGTTGATGCCGATCAGATCGCCCTTCATGTCAACGAGCGCGCCCCCGGAATTGCCGGGGTTGATGGAAGCATCGGTCTGGATAAAGTAGCCGAAATCGGAGACGCCGATATTGCCGCGTGCCAGACCGGAGACGATGCCGCTCGTCACCGTCTGGCCGACGCCGAAGGGATCGCCAATCGCAAGCACGATGTCGCCGACTTCAAGCTTGTCCGAATCGCCCAATGGCAGCGGCGGCAGCTTTTCCGTCGTCTCGATCTTCAGCACTGCCAGGTCTACCTTGTCGTCCTTGAGCATGACCTTGCTCTTGAACTCCCGCCCGTCCGAAAGCGCGACCTTGATATCGTCCGCCCCCTCGATGACATGATTGTTGGTGATCACGATGCCGTTCGCGCCGACGATGACGCCGGAGCCCAGCGAGCTTTCCGTCTGCCGCCTGCCCTGCCCGCCGCCGAAGAACTGGCGGAAGAAGGGATCGTTGTCGAAGATCGTGCTGCGCACCACCGTGCGCTCGGCATAGACGTTGACGACCGAAGGCGCCGTCTGCTTGACCAGCGGCGCATAGGACAGCCGCACCTCTTCCTGACTCTGCGGCAGCTTGCGCACATCCTCTGACACCGCGGTAAAGGCGACACCGCCGACGACGAGAAGTGCTGCGGCAAATAGTGCGGGCATCTTGAAATTCATGGATCATCCTCGGCATTGGGTCGCGGGCGGCGGCAACCGACGCGCCGAAACTGACCTAAAATACCGGTCGTTTCAAACCCTTCCGGACCTCAACTCACCGGAAAAGTGCGTCGTTTGCCTGCCATACGGCCGGAAACATGTGGGCAGCGGCCCTTCCGATTGAAAGGCCTGCGGGCCGAGGATTGTGGGCCACCGGAATGCGGCCAAAATCGGGATGTGGCTCAGGCGGCCATTTCGACGGTCTTTCCAATCGAAACCACCGCACCACGGATATACTCCGCCAGCGCATCCACCGTCTCCGGAGCGCCGGTGCGCATAGCCATCCCGACGTCGTAATAGCCGATATCCGGCAGCCCCTGGGCCTCGCCCAGTTCCACCATGTCGTCGGCAATCAGGAAGCGGGCAAGCGGCGAAATGGCGATATCGGCGCGAATGGCGGCGCGCTGGCCCATGTGGTGGGCGCTCAGATAGGCAATGCGGTAGGCCCGGCCCGACTTGTCCAGCGCATCGAGCGCCTTGGAGCGCCAGATGCACCCGGCTTCCCAAACCGAGACCGGCAGGGGTGAACGCGTATAGGCATTGCCACATTTCTTGCCCGCCCAGACCAGCTTCTCGCGATAGAGCAATTCCCCTTCGCCGTTGAAATTGCCGGCAGTGCAGTTGAACAGCGCGATATCGAGCTTGCCTTCCGCGACCTGCCTTCGCAGCGTCTCGCTGCCTTCGATGCGCACATCGACGGCAACCATCGGATAGGCCTCGGCGAACCGGCGTAGAACCTCGGGGAGGACAAGATCGCCGATATCGTCCGGTGCGCCGAGATTGACGACACCGTTCATGTGCGGCCGCACGAACCGGCCGACAATCTCGTTGTTCATCGCCAGCATCCGGCGCGCAGCGCTCAGAAGGATCTCGCCGTGATGCGTCAGCGTCACCGCGCGAGCATCGCGACGGAAGAGCGTTGCGCCCAGTATGTCTTCCAGCTTCTTGATCTGCATGGAGACGGCCGATGGCGTGCGCAGCACCGCTTCCGCCGCCGTGGTGAAATTGCCGGTATCGGCAATGGCAACGAAAGTCCGCAGGATATCGAGTTCCAGAAGCGGCAGGTTTTCACGGCGCGGCTCGTCCATGGCGGACCCCTCTTTCAATTTTTCTGAACCTTAAAGGCAGAGCAATTCGTTTCATTGAACTTCGATTGCATGAGATAGTCAAGATAGAAGCTTGGCCAAGCGATCCAAACTGGAAACACATCAACAATTCGAATGTCAGAAATTCAATCAATTCGTTGGATTGATGAATTACCCCGACATAAGATCCAGCCAAATCAGGTCGCAAACGCGCGACCGGGAAAGGAGAGCAGTCATGGCATCGTATTTTTGGGAAGTTCCGCTCGCAGCCCCCCGGCGGAGAAATATCGGCGCCGTAGCCGCCGCCCTCGCTCGTGTCGCAATTGCGCCAATGGCATCGGGTTACCGCGCCTGGCGGCGCTACCGGACCGAGCGGCTTCTGGAGAGCCTGCCAATGGATATCCGCAAGGACATTGGCTACCGGACGCCAGCGGAGATGGACGCCAAGCGCCTGCCCTGATTGAACTTTGCGCACGCGCCGGGCAAGATCGAACGCCGCCATCGGGACGTCCGGAGGCGGCGTCTTCGCGTGCCTGCTCGACAAAAATCACATTCAAAATCGACTATCCTCTTCACGACCGCCGTGTTTCATGCCAGTGTCGCAATCAGGAAAGCAGACGCCGCCAGTCCAACTAGGCTGACAGGCGTCAATTTCAGCATGCCGGCCGCCCTCTCGCTTGGAACATGTCGCAATGAGCACACAACAAACGACCAAGCGCTGCCTGGTCTTCTTCCTCGTGAAGGACTTCACGATTCTGCCCTTCACGGCGGCCATCGAGGCACTCCGGATAGCGAACCGCATGCTTGGCTATCAGGCCTACAAATGGCGCCTCGCGTCAGCCGATGGCGAGAAGGTGTCCTCTTCAAGCGGGATCGAAATCGCCGTCCAGACATCGCTGGCACAGGAGCGCCGCATGCTCTCGGGCTCCGACCGCCCGTCCATGGCGATCATCTGTTCGGGGATCGATGTCGAGAACTTCAGCAACAAGGCGGTCCACGCATGGCTGCGCGAAGCCTATAACCGCAGCGTCCACATCGGCAGCCTCTGTACGGGCGCACATATCCTGGCGCAGGCCGGGCTTTTGAATGGCAAGCGCTGCGCCATTCACTGGGAAAATCTGCCCGGCTTTTCGGAAGCCTTCCCGGAAGTCGAGGTCTATGCCGATCTCTATGAAGTCGATGGCAATATCCATACCTGCGCCGGCGGCACTGCCTCGCTCGACATGATGCTGAACCTGATCGGCCAGGATTTCGATGACAATCTCGTCAATCGCATCTGCGAGCAGGCCCTCACCGACCGCGTCCGCGAACAGTCCGACCGCCAGCGGCTTCCCCTGCGCGCCCGTCTCGGCGTCCAGAACGCCAAGGTTCTTTCGATTATCGAAGTCATGGAAAAGAACCTCGCGGAACCGCTGTCGCTGCTCGAGATCGCCGACGATGCAGGCCTGTCGCGCCGACAGATCGAGCGTCTGTTCCGGCAGGAAATGGGCCGTTCACCCGCCCGCTACTATCTGGAAATCCGACTGGAGCGCGCGCGCCATCTGCTCGTCCAGTCCACGCTCCCCGTGGTGGAAGTCGCGGTTGCATGCGGTTTCGTCTCGGCGTCGCATTTCTCGAAGTGTTATCGCGAAATCTACAATCGCTCACCGCAGCAGGAGCGCGCCGAGCGCCGCATGCGCCAGGCAGCGTGACACAGGCAGCAGGATATGGACGCTTGATCAGCCGGCCTTCTGGCGGTCGGCGAAGAGCTGCGTGATCGAGTAGTCAGAAAAGACCCGGTTACGGCCGGAATTCTTGGCCATGTAGAGATACTGATCCGCCGCGTGGAGATAGTTGTCGAACGTCTCCTCCGCGGAGATGATCGCAACACCGATCGATACGCGGACGGAAAGCTCCTCGTCTTCGAAAAGAATGTTGGTGCGCGCGATTTCCTCGCGCAGAAGATCGCAATATTCCGTCGCCTCGCGGACATCCATATTCCGGAGCAGGATCGCGAACTCCTCCCCGCCAAGGCGGGCGATGAGATGGGTCTCGCCGTCGATCATCTGACGGAGCTTGCGCGCGACCGTCTTCAGCACAAGGTCGCCGGTCTCGTGGCCATAGGTATCGTTGAACTTCTTGAAGTGGTCGATATCGAGCACGACAGCGCAGCAGGGTTCATGGCGCGCCAGGCAATGCTGGACGAGAATGGGCCCGCGCTCGAAGAAGTAGCGGCGGTTATAGGTGTCCGTCAGAAAGTCGCGCGAGGCGATCGCCTGCAGTTTCTTGATCTGCGACAGCGTGTCGACGCTCTGCGCAACGCGGCACTGAAACTCTTCCTGGATGAAGGGCTGATAGAGGAAATCGCTCGCGCCGGCCTTCAGGAAAACAGCGCAGGTGAGCGGATTCTGGCGGGTCGAGAAGCCAATGATGCGCATGTCCTCGGCAGATGCATTGCGCCTGATCTGCTTGACGAGTTCCACTCCGCCGCCGGGCAGAGCGTCGTCGATCAGAACAAGCTCGATATCGCGATACTTGCCCAGCTTCTCCATCGCCTCCGGTGCACTGCCGGCATGGACGACGAGGAACTGCTGCGCCAGCAGCATCTGCACCGCTTCGCTTTCCTCCTGCTCGCGCCCATCGGCCACCAGCACCCGGATATTGCGGTTCTGCAAGACGCGCCGCACGGCATTGACGATGGAGTCGATTGCGCCGCTATTGTCCTTGATGACGTAGTCGAGCACGTTCTTCTGCAGAAGGCTCTCGCGCATGTGGAAATCGAATGTACCGGTAAAGACGATGGTCGGAAGGCCAACCTCGAGCGAGTAATCCAGCACCTCGCCCTTGGGCGAATCCGCCAGATTGAGATCGACGACACCGAGCATGAAACGCCCCTGCGATTCAGAAATCGCCCGCTGCATGTCCTTCAGCGTCTGGCAGGTGACGACATCGACAGCGAGTTCGGTCTCGAAGCGATGGGCAAGGACGGTCGTGAATGTCCGCGTATCTTCAACGACGAGAATGCAGGGCCTGCTCCCCGAAAGAGCGCCACCGCGGGTCCTGATCTGCGCTGTCCTCAGATTGCCGTGCAAGACCTTTCCCCTCTCCGGACCCGCACGCCAAGCAGCCCACCAAGCCCGCGCCGGAAGCACGCGACCCTTCGAGATCTCCAATCCGGCCCTATGGTCGGGTCAGGGGAGATATTGCTGCGGCATCAAGTCTGTGGCGGATAAATGTCATCAATGTTTCTCGCGCGCGTCCGCCCCGTGCGCGCGTGAACCGCTCCAGCCGGCACCCGGACAGATACGGGCATTGTCGGCAATTAGAGATCGCTTATTTAACGTGCAGCAGATTGCGCAAATCTTAATAAACGGTGCGATTGTTTGCAGCCACTACAATTTTGCGCGTTCCGCAACCCGCCTCCGCCAGGTTGCGGCCTGAGATCAGGCGCGCGCCTTCATCCGCTCCTGCGCAGATTTGATCTGCACCAGAGTATCGAGGTTCTGATTGACGCGGCAATAGAACTCCTCGTCGATGAACGGCCGCATCATGAAGTCGTTGCCGCCGGCCTTGAGGAAGCGGGCCGACAGGAGACGGTCATTGGACGACGACACGCCGATGACCCGCAACTGATGCGAACCGCGCACATGACGAATGCGGCGCGTCAACTCGAAGCCGTCTATATCCGGCATATTGTAGTCGGTGATGACGAGGCTGATATCGGGATTCTTCTTCAGCGTCTCGATCGCGACAAGCCCGTTTTCCGCCGAACTAACCCGGAAATTGTAGCGCTTCAGCCGGCTCGTCAGCAGCGCACGCGCGGTGGCGCTGTCGTCCACGATCAGCACATGGTGGCGCTGGTTGGTGAGAAACCGGCACACCGATTCCGCCAGCATGTCGATGGCAAAGACGCTGTCCTTGATGATGTAGTCGACCACTTCCTTGGCAAGCAGCCCTTCGCGGATGCTGTCCTGGAAGGTCGCCGTGAAGACGATGGTCGGCACGCTGAGATCAACGAGATAGTTCAGCGCTTCGCCATTTTCGGCGCCCGGCAGGTTGATGTTGGAAATCGCGAGCGTAATGGGCTCGGGGTTGAGTTCATAGGCCTGCTGCAGGTCTTCGAACGTGCGGCAGATCTCGACATCAATGCTGAAGAGTTCCTTCAGCTTCTGCCGGATCATCGAGGTGAAGACATTTGAGTCCTCGCCGACAATGATTCTGTATTTCTCCAGCGACTCGCCGGAGTATTGCATGCCCGAAATCCCCAGAAAATTCATGTCCCGCCCACTAAATACAACCCAATTTAGTCAAGTCTTACGCAGGCCATGTTGAATTTTCGTTAAGCGGAAATCGTGAACAATGGGGGTAGACTTGGCAGCCCCGTCATACGCTCCGGCTCCTCTGTCGTATCCCCGTCGCGCTACCCACTGATTATGTCGTAGACAGGATTTGGTCGCGTCGTTTTGCGATCTAAGATCGCGCCAAAATACCAACCGGGGCATATTCCATGGCAGAGTTTCCGACAAAGGCAAAAGTGGTCATCATCGGGCTGGGCGGCATTGTCGGCGCGTCCATTGCCCATCATCTGATCGAGCGCGGCTGGGACGATATCGTCGGCATCGACAAGTCGGGCATCCCGACCGATATCGGCTCGACCGCCCACGCTTCCGACTTCTGTTACACGACCAGCCATGATTATCTCTCGGTCTGGACGACGCAGTACTCCATCGACTTCTATGAGAAGATGGGCCACTACGCCCGCATCGGCGGCCTCGAAGTCGCCCGCACCGGCGACGACGCCTGGATGGAAGAGATCAAGCGCAAGCTTTCCTCGGCCCGCGCGTTCGGCACCCGCGCCCATTATGTCTCGCCCGCCGAGATCAAGGAAAAGTTTCCGCTCATTGAGGAAGACCAGGTTCAGGGCGGTCTCTTCGACCCGGATGCCGGCCTCGTCATCCCGCGTTCGCAGACGGTTGCCGGCAAGCTGGTCGATGCCGCCGAAAAGACTGGCAAGCTCCAGATGTTCGGCAACACGCCGGCCAAGTCGCTGATCGTCGAGAACGGCCGCATCAAGGGCGTCGTCACCCATCGCGGCACGATCATGGCCGATCACGTCATCGTCTGCGCCGGCCTCTGGGGCCGCCTGATCGCCGAAATGGTCGGCGAAGACCTGCCCGTCATGCCGGTCGATCACCCGCTGACCTTCTTCGGTCCCTATAACGAATTCGAAGGCACCGGCAAGGAAATCGGCTTCCCGCTGCTGCGCGACCAGGGCAACTCCGCCTATATGCGTGACACCGGCGACCCGAAAACGACTGAAGGCGGCCAGATCGAGTGGGGCTACTACGAGACCACGAACCCGCGCATGTGCCATCCGCGCGAACTGCTCGAAAAGCATGAGGCCCGCCTCTCGCCCTCGCAACGCGACCTCGACATGGAGCAGATCCTCGAGCCGCTCGAAAAGGCGATCGAACTGACGCCGATCCTCGGCGAACTGGGCTACAACGAAAGCCACTCCTTCAACGGCCTGCTTCAGGTCTCCGCCGCCGGCGGCGCATCCTGCGGCGAGAGCCAGAAGGTGCGTGGCCTTTGGTATTGCGTCGCCATCTGGGTCAAGGACGGCCCCGGCTACGGCAAGCTGATCGCCGACTGGATGACGGACGGCCGGACCGAAATCGACCACGCCTCCATCGACTATTCCCGCTTCTACCCCCATCAGTTGGAAGAGAAATTCATCGAAGGCCGCTGCTATGAAGCTGCCCAGAAGATCTACTTCCCCGCCGTTCACACCCGCGAACCCTATGCCAGCGGCCGCGGCGTCAAGCGCTCGCCCTTCTATGAGCGCGAAGTCGAGCTCGGCGGTTACTTCATGGAACTCGGCGGCTGGGAACGTGCGCATGGCTACAAGGCCAACGAGCATCTTCTCGAAAAATATGGCGACAAGGTTCCGGTTCGCGAAAACGAATGGGACAGCCGCCACTTCTGGCGCGTCTCCAATGCCGAACATCTGGCGATGAGCGAGGATTGCGGCATCGTCAATCTCAGCCATTTCTACATGTTCGACGTCGAAGGTCCGGACCATGTCGAGCTGATGGAATGGCTTTGCGCCGCCAAGATCGGTGGCGACGCCAATATCGGCAAGGGCATCTACACCCACTTCCTCGATGACGAGGGCATGGTGCGCGCCGACCTGACGGTCATCCGCATGGCCGACCGCTGCCGCGTCATCGACGGCGCCGACGCCGGCCCGCGCGACTTCCACTATGTGAAGCGCGTGGCCGAGGACAAGGGCTTCAACGTCACCGTCACCGACGTCTCGGAGAAGTTCGTCACCATCGGCATCTGGGGTCCCAACGCCCGCGACACGCTGAAGAAGGTCGTGGCTGACCCGGCCGCTCTCGACCCGGAAAACTTCGGCTTCGCGGCGATCAAGCCGATCGAGATCGCCGGCAAGACCGTCACCGCCTTCCGCATCTCCTATGTCGGCGAACAGGGCTGGGAACTGCACATGAAATACGAAGACGGCCTGGCCGTCTGGGATGCCCTGCGCTCCACCGGCGTCATGGCCTTCGGCGTGGAAACCTATGCAAACTCCCGCCGCATGGAAAAGAGCCTGCGCCTTCAGAATGCAGACCTGCTCACGCAGTATAACCTCATAGAAGCCGACCTCGCCCGCCCGAAGGTCAAGGAAGCCGACTTCCGCGGCAAGGCCAAGCATCTCGAATACAAGGCGCGTGACAAGCAGCCGGCCATGCTCTGCACCCTGATCATGACCGAAAACACCGACGGCAATGGCGTCAAGCGCTACCCTGTCGGCTCGTTGCCCGTCATCGACCCGGCCACCGGCGAAGTCCTTGTCGATAGCCTCGGCCGCCGCTCTTACACGACCTCCATCGCCTACGGCCCGACGGTCGGCAAGAACATCGCGCTGGCCTACCTGCCCGCCGAATACTGCGAAGTCGGCCGCAAGCTCAACGTCGAATACTTCACCGAAACCTACCCGGTAGAAGTCTTCGGCGTCGGCTACAAGCCGATCTACGACCCGGAAAACCTGAAGCCGCGCAGCTAAGGCGGGGCAGATTATGGATTGCGAAAGGCCCGCGCAGCGATGCGCGGGCTTTTCGTTTTCCCGACACTCACTTTGGGTACCGCGCACTCCCCAAACACTCCGTCATGCCGGACTTGATCCGGCATCCAGCCAGCGCGCGTCTGCGCGCTGAAAAGACTCCTTGCAAAGAGTCTCTCGCGCGATGGACATCGCGCACTGGATCCCGGATCAAGTCCGGGATGACGGAGGAAAGGTAGTGCCCGCGTCCATTCTGACGAGAACGCCGCGAATTCCGTTCCGCTCCAATTGTCACAGCGACAAGAGCACAGTTGTCGCAGGCGCGATTTCATGCAAGGCCTAACGTAACCCCAACATAGGCTGACCAAGCACTCCAACAAATCCAGCGAAGTGCGCCCCAACCGCCGAAAACAAAAAACAGAGCATTCGCATGACCCTCACCCCCGCCCTCACCCGTCACCTCGCCAACCCCGACCTCTTCGCCGACCTGACCTCCATGCGCTCGCTTGGCAACCCAAGCGTCAGCCGCACCTTCAAGGTCTTCAACCCATCGACCGGCGAACTGCTGGCCGAACTGCCCGACATGGGTGTGGCGGAAACAAAGGAAGCCATCGACAAGGCCTATGTGGCGCAGGCCGAATGGGCGGCGATGACGGCGCGGGCGCGCAGCGACGTGTTGTGGCGCTGGCATCAGCTGATCGTCGACCACACCGACGACCTCGGCGCAATCCTGACTGCCGAAATGGGCAAGCCGCTGGCCGAGGCGAAATCCGAGGTGAGCCACGCCGCCGCCTATCTGCAATGGTATGCCGAAGAGGCGAACCGCATCTATGGCGAGACGATTTCCGCCCCCTCCAACGACCGCCGCATGCTGGTGATCAAGCAGCCGATCGGCGTCGTCGGCACGATCACGCCCTGGAACTTCCCCGCCTCGATGGTCGCGCGCAAGATTTCGCCCGCGCTCGCCGCCGGCTGCGCCATCGTGCTGAAACCCGCCGAACAGACCCCGCTGGTCGCCGGCGCGATGTTCGCACTCGCCGAAAAGGCAGGTTTCCCCGAGGGCGTGCTGAACCTCGTCTACGCCTCGGAAGGCGATGCGGTCGGCCACGAGCTTTGCACCAATGCCAAGGTGCGCAAGATCAGCTTCACCGGCTCGACGGAAGTCGGCCGCTTGCTGATGCGCCAATGCGCCGACCAGATCAAGAAGGTGAGCCTCGAACTCGGCGGCAACGCGCCCTTCATCGTCTTCGACGACGCCGATGTGGATGCTGCCGTCGATGGCGCAATCCAGGCGAAGTTCCGCAATGCCGGCCAGACCTGCGTCTCGGCCAACCGGCTCTATGTACAGACCGGTGTGCATGACGAATTCGCCGAGAAATTCGCCGCTCGCGTATCCACGCTCACCGTCGGCGACGGCTTCACCCCCGACGTCGCGATCGGCCCGCTGATCGACACGCGCGCGCTCGCCAAGATCGAAGCCCATATCGACGACGCGCTCGCCAAGGGCGGCACGATCCGCTGCGGGGGAACGCGCATCGACCGCGACGGCACCTTTTTTCGGCCGACCGTGCTGACCGACATCTCATCCGCCATGCGCGTCGCCCAGGAAGAAACCTTCGGGCCGCTGGCCCCCATCATCCGCTTCGAGGACGCCGATCAGGTTGTGCGCGAAGCCAATGACACGATCTATGGCCTGGCCGCCTATTTCTACGCATCGAACCTCAAGCGCGTCTGGCGCGTCGCCGAGGCCCTCGAATACGGCATGGTCGGCATCAACACCGGCCGCATGTCCTCCGAAGCCGCTCCCTTCGGCGGCATGAAACAATCCGGCATCGGGCGGGAAGGCTCACGGCACGGGCTCGAGGACTATCTGGAGATGAAATATTTGTGCATGGGCGGGATTTGAGGGACATCTGAGGGCATGTTTGGCCCTCAGCCTTCGCCGAGACCGCCCTGTTGACCGGCATAAAGAAGTCTCAGAACGATAACCTCGCCATCTTCGACAACGAAAGCCACGCTGATCCGACCTTCGAAGCCTATGCGGCGAAGACCAGGGCGGATTTCGTTGTATAGAGTTCCGCGCTCGGGTAAGGTCTCGAAATCAGCCAGAAACTTTTGAAGGCGAGCAACGTAAGCCCGCGCCGTATCCGTCGACTGCGATCTCCATCGAACGAAACGATAGATGTTATCGAGATCAAGCTCCGCCTCGTCGGACAAGCGGACCTTGAAGCGCCTCATCAGCCATCTTCCCGATCGATGTCGTCCATTCGCGCTT
The DNA here is from genome assembly GCA_900467685.1 of Hyphomicrobiales bacterium. Taxonomy (GTDB): domain Bacteria; phylum Pseudomonadota; class Alphaproteobacteria; order Rhizobiales; family Rhizobiaceae; genus Ensifer_A. The sequence continues at coordinate 112,278 of UBQX01000003.1, read as the reverse complement.
CGAAGCGCTTCCACGCCTCATCAAGCGGACGCGCCTTCTCCGGATTGGCCTTGTGCGCATCATAGGCAGCAGAAACCTCGGTCTTCAGCCAGTTCTCGACCGCAGCCTCGCGCTCCTGAAGCGCGCGCAAACCTTCCCGGATCACTTCGCTCTCAGACGCGTAGTCGCCACTGGCAACCCGTCTTTTCACGAGGTCTGCCATTTCGTGGGGAAGCGTGATGCTCAATTGCTGGGTGGAGCGCATTCGCGAATTCCTTCGGTTAAGAGCAAATCTAACACAGAATGGGATGCAATCCTACTGGCTCGAAACTAGGTCAACCCTCACCCCGCATACCCCCTGATCACCGCCAGAAACGCCTCCCCATACCGCTCCAGCTTCGCCTGCCCCACGCCGGAGATTGCCAGCAGCGCCTCATCCGTCGTCGGTCGCTCCGCCGCCATCGCGGTAAGCGTGGTATCCGGAAACACCACGTACGGTGGCACGGACAGCGACTTGGCGATGGCCATGCGGGTGGCGCGCAGTTCCTCGAAGAGACCCATATCGGCCTCTGGCAGCGCCGCGCGGGCTTTGGCGGCGGCGGGGGATGCGCCCTTGGCGGCCTTGCCTTTACCGGGACGGTCCTTGCGGAAGAAGACCTGCCGTTCGTGGCGGAAGACGGCGCGGGCGTCGGGCTCCAGCTTCAGCGCACCATAGGCGGCGTGATCGATGCGGACCAGGCCGGCAGCAAGGAGCTGGCGGTAGACGGATTGCCACGTCTTGGCCGGAATATCCTTGCCCGCCCCGAAAACCGGCATTTCCGTATGCCCGAAGCGCAGCGTCCGTTCGTTTTCGACGCCCATCAGCACATCGACCAGATGACCGGCACCGAAGCGTTCGCCCGTGCGGTAGATGGCGGCGAGCGCCTTGATCGCGGCCTCTGTCCCGTCCCAAGTCTCGACCGGCTTCAGGCAGGTGTCGCAATTGCCGCAATGGCCGGGATGCGCCTCGCCGAAATGGGCAAGGATCGCCTGCCTGCGGCAGCCGGGCGTCTCGCAGATGGCGAGCAGCGCATTGAGCTTGCCGCGCTCCACGCGCTTCACATCGTCCGCAGCACCACCCTCATCGATCATCCGCCCGCGCTGGATGACATCGGCCATGCCATAGGCCATCCAGACTTCCGACGGCAGCCCGTCGCGCCCCGCGCGCCCCGTCTCCTGATAATAGGCCTCCACCGAGCCCGGCAGATCGAGATGCGCGACATAGCGCACATTCGGCTTGTCGATGCCCATGCCGAAGGCGACGGTCGCCACAAGGCAAAGCCCCTCCTCCTTCAGGAACGCATCCTGATTGGCATCACGCACCGCGCGGTCCATGCCGGCGTGATAGGCCAGCGCATTGATGCCTTGCGTGTTCAGCCACTCCGCCGTGTCCTCGACCTTGGCGCGCGACAGGCAATAGACAATGCCGCTTTCGCCCTCGTGGCGGGAGAGAAAGCGCAGCAATTGCTGGCGCGGCTGGTCGCGCTCGACGATTTCGTACGCGATGTTCGGCCGGTCAAAGGACGAGGTGAAGACATGGGCCGACTGCAGCCCCAGCCGCTCGATGATGTCCTCGCGGGTGTGCGGATCGGCGGTGGCCGTCAGCGCCATGCGCGGCACGCCGGGATAGAGCTCGGCAAGCTTGCCAAGCTCGCGATATTCCGGCCGGAAATCATGCCCCCATTGCGAGACGCAATGCGCCTCGTCAATGGCAAACAGCGCGATCTTCACGCCGCGCATCATCTCGGCAAAGCCCGGCGTGGCAGCCCGTTCGGGCGTCACATAGAGAAGATCGAGTTCGCCTTTGGAAAGAGCCCGCCGCACGGCGGCATATTCATCACCGCTCAGTGACGAATTGAGCGCGGCGGCCGGAACGCCGAGCTGCTTCAGCGCCTCCACCTGATCGCGCATCAAAGCAATCAGCGGCGAGATGACGATGCCCACGCCCTCGCGGCAGATGGCCGGGATCTGGTAGCAGAGCGACTTGCCCGCCCCTGTGGGAAAGAGAACCACGGCATCGCGGCCGGAAACGACCGTCGAGACCACCTCGGCTTGGCTGCCGCGAAAGGCCGGATAGCCATAGACCCGCTTCAGGATGGAAAGCGGGTCTCTGGTGCCGGCGGGCGCTCTCGTCTGTTCGGAAGTGTCGCGTGTCATGCCTCTCCCATAGCAGGAGAGGCAGGACAGCGACTAGGCCCGATGGCCATCGCGATCAGTTCACGATGACCGCTCCACCGGAAATTTTCACCGTCTCGCCACCGCTCAAGCCAACGCGGTCGCCATTCGGCGCGGTGATGAAGCAGCCCGAGGGGCAGATGCTTTCGGAGGCACCGGGCGGCAGAGGCAGCTTGGAGCGCGTGCCGTTTTCCACGACATCGATGACAACGGGCTTCTTGTCGCCATTCGTGATGTCAGCGGCGAGTGCCGGCAGCGTACCGGCAAGAGATATGACACTGGCAAATGCGATCGACAGGACCTTCATGCGCGCCTCCTCTCAGAGATCGGCAGAACATTTTCCGCCGTCTTGAGAACAGACTATCGCCCTTTTTGGCTGAATGCGACCTGAATGCGGCGTTCAGCCTCAGTTGCTGTGTGAACCGCCGCTGTGGCCGCCGCTCTGGCCGTCGCCATCTCCGTCCCCATCGTCGGCGTGGTGGCTCCCGTCGTCATCCTCGTGACGATGCCCAAGGCCCCCCATATTGCTAAAGACCTTGTCCGGATTGCCCTGGAAATGCCCACGCTGCGTGACCGCCTCGCGCAGGATCGAAGCGACGCCGTCCTCGATCTTCAGATGCAGATCGCGCTGCGGGAACGGGAATTCGATGCCCTCTTCCTTGAAGCGCTCGAAGATTGTCAGGCGAAGGTCGTTGCGGACCTTCAGGCCGTCGAGAACGTCGGCGAGATGGACGCGGATCTCGAAGTTCAAAGACGAATCGCCGAAACCCTGGAAAGCCACAGCGGGCTCGGGGTTCTTCAGCACATTCTCCTGCGCCTGCGCGATCTCCAGCAGGATTTCCATGACGCGGCGCGGATCGGAATTGTAGCCGACGCCGACGGCGATCTCCACGCGGCCGAGACGGTTCTTGTGCGTCCAGTTGCCAACCGAGGCGTTGATCAGCTCGGAGTTCGGCACGATGATCGAGAGATGCTGGAAGGTCTCGATTTCCGTCGCGCGCACCGAGATGCGCCGCACGAAGCCTTCCGTCGTCCCTGTCACCACCCAGTCGCCCACCTTGAAGGGCCGCTCCACCAGTAGAATGAGGCCGGAAACGAAGTTTGAGACGATATTCTGAAGACCGAAACCGATGCCGAGAGAAAGAGCACCGGCTACGAGCGCGAGGCTGGACAGGTCGATTCCGGCCGCAGATACGCCGAACAAAGCGGCAATCGCGATCCCCACATAGCCAAAGCCCGTCTTTACGGAATTGCGAACGCCGCTATCGAGTTTGGAGCGCGCCAGCACATTGCCGTCCAGCCAGCGCTGCAGCCAGCGGGTGACCCAGAGCCCGACAAAGAAGAAGGCGACGCCGCCAAGCAGGCCGATGATCGAGAAATGGAACTTCCCGATCGATATCTCGGTGAAAATGCGAGACACCCAGATAAAGATTTCCGGAAGCTGGAAACCCCACTGGATGAGCAGCAACGGAACGCCGATGGCAATGGCGATGCCGTAGAAGGCAAAGCCAACGGCCAGGCCAACCTGGTCGAGCGTCATCTCCTCAAGCTTGAAACGGCGCTGGCAGTAGCGACCGAAGACCGTGTCGCCGAAGGCACCCGGCTTGATGATGGCGCGGCCACACATCAGGCCAAGGAAGGTGGTGACGATCACGGCGCCTGCCATGACGATCTGCGTCGCGGCAAATCGCGCCAGCCCCACATAGCCGAGCAAAGCCGAGGCAATCAGCAGCAGCCCGGCAATCGCGAGCGGCCAGCGCACGAAACGCGGCCAAGCCTCGCCCTCCTCCGATCCCTCGTCAATCCGGATCGGCTTGATGAAGGACATGGCAAACATCATCGCGCCAGCAATGATCGAGGTGAAATAGCTCTTGACCACCGTCAGAACGATATCGGCTCCCAGCGCCTTGCTGACGGCACTGAGGAAGAAATCGACGCTGATCACGACCGCAAGGGCCACGATGGCGATCGTGAGCAGCCGCGCGCCGCGATCCGTGACCCTTGCAAGGCGCCAGTTCGGCTCCAATGGCGCCAGAACCGCCGTCGTCAGCCGGTAGACGAAGAAGATCGCCAGCACGAGTCCCATGAACGCCCCGAGGATCGGCGCGATATCGGCCCGCAGGACATTGAAATTGTCGAGCAGGAACAGGCTGAAGACATCGAAGACAAACAGCGCGAAGGTCGGCAGGATCGTCGACCAGAACGCCACCGATAGTCGGCTCAGATAAGTCGGATGTTCGACACCGGTGTTGCGCCGGACCAGCGGCGACAGCATGCGGTAGGAAAACGTGACGATGATCAACGCCGCCAGCAGCGAGAAGAACAGCGCGCTCATCAGCTGGTAGAACTTGAAGTTCCAGACAAACCGGAACCAGCTGCCGACCGACTGCACGAAATCCGTCTTTTCCTCGGCAAATGCGCGTCCCGCCTCCGCCAATGTATCAGGCGTAACGTCTGTCTTCTTCAGAAGCGTATTGGTGAAGAGCGTCCGGCGATCTTCGGTAATCTGGTTGGAAACCTTGCGCGAGGCGATGGAGAGGTTTTCCGCATCGCCCGTCACGGAGTTGATGGTTGCGCGCTCGGCATTCAGCTTCTCGCGCTCGGCCTTCACAGCCGGGTCTTCTGCCGTTCCCGCCGCCGGCGGATCGCCAAGCGCGGCCAACCGCTCGCGGATCTGCGTCAGCCGCGGATTGAACGACACGGAGATGTCAAGGATCGACTTCGTCAGGTCATCGACCTTCAGCTTCAGATCGGCCAGTTGCTGGTCGTCGTCAGCATTGTCGTCGACCTGTGAAGTCAGCCCCTTCAGCGTGTTGGCGGCATCGCTCAGCTGCTTGCGCGCCACCTCGACCGGGCTCGGCTCCGGCGCAGCCACGGCGCTCGTCTCCTGCGCGGGCGCGGGCACGGCAGGCTGAGGCGTCTGCGCCAGGGCAGCCGTCAGCGTGCCGAAGGCGATCAATGCCGCGGCCAGAAGAGCCGCGATCGGTCGTGAAGCAGTTCCAGAGGTCATCGGTACCAAGCTTACATATCAAAAAATAAATATTCAAATCGCCAAGGTCGTCAGAAGCCGCTCCCCGGCAGCTTCAGGAACTCGACCTCCTCTTCCGTCGATTCCCGTGCAAGAAATGCGTTGCGATGCGGAAAACGGCCGAAGCGTGCGACGATATCGCGATGCCGCACGGCATAGTCGAGAAGATTGGCGTCGGGAAGGTCAGAAAACAGGCGAACCGAATATTCCTGATCCTCGATCGTCTCGGAATGCTCGAACGGCAGGTAAAAGAAGGGTCGCTGCCGCCCGTGTACCAGTTTGTCGGCCTCTGCCGCGATCGCCAGCCGCGCCTCGCGCCGGGCCAGGCCATCGGTCGCAAAGGCAAGCGGGGTGGCGCGATACATGTTACGGGGCAACTGATCGAGCACGATCACTGCCGCCAGCCGCGACGCGGGATCGGCGCGCCACAGCGGCTCGACCGACCGGGCAAGCGCCAGATGCGTGGCACGAAAACGGCGCAGGATCTGCTGGTCGAGCGCGGGCGTCGAATTGTACCAGTCGCGATCGCTCAGTTCCTCGAACCAGAATGCCAGCACCTCTTCGGGAGAGACGATCCGATCACCCTCAGGCATAGTCAATGCTCCTCACTTGCGAAGTCCTCTACATCGGGCTTCATCTCATCCCTGAAAAGCCCCTCGCTTGGAAATCCGGGTATTTTGTGTTCCTCACATCCGAAACCCTGTGCATTTTCAGGACTTTGCGCAGGAAAATGCAAGAGAGTCCGAAAAAATATCGAAACGGCGCTTGCCAACCAGAATGAACCTGTTTATACGCCCCTTCACCGAGACGGAAACGCCGGTTTCGGGTGTGGGTGATTAGCTCAGTTGGTAGAGCAGCTGACTCTTAATCAGCGGGTCCACGGTTCGAGCCCGTGATCACCCACCAAATTTACTCTTGAGATATCAAGCAGTTAAACAAGCGCCAGCCGGTGACGGCGGCGCTTGTTTCAGTTTGGTCCCCTCAAATCTCCAGCATGCCCGAGGCGACGCGAACGGCCTGTCCGCCGATGCGGGCGCGCGAAATTTCCCCCGCCGTCACGTCGATATGCAGGTGGATCTTCGAGGCCCGTCCCATCTCGACCCCTTGCGCGATAATGAACGCGTGATGCCCATCCGGCAGCTTGTCGCAGGCATGGATGACGCCGGAAAGACCGGCCGCCGCAGCGCCCGTTGCCGGGTCCTCCGCGATGCCCATGTCGGGCGAAAACATGCGGGCCTGGAAATGCGCGCCGTTGCCGCTGCGGCAATAGACATAGGCCGAAACAAGATGCCCGCCGGTGAACGGAGCGACGCGCTCCCATAGCGCCGGATCGAAATCCACCTCCCCCAAGGTCGCGACGTCCTTCACGGGAACGAACAGAAACGGCACGCCCGCCGACCAGACGCTCGGATAGTGGTTCTCGAAACCGACATGCTTCACGCTGATCGACAGCGCATCGGCGATGCCCTGTCGCTCCAGCGCGTTTTCCAGCTTGTAGTGGCTGGACTTGGTCGGCAGGTCGAACTCGGCAAAGGACGCGCCCGCTTCGGCCAGGCGCACGGCGCAGCGCACCGGTCCCACCTTCTCCTCCAGAACGGACACCTGATCGATCGCTTGCCCGCCAGCGGAACGCTCCGCCAGCGCGATTGCCGTGCCGACGGTCGGATGGCCGGCGAAGGGCAGTTCGCGGCCGGGGGTGAAGATGCGCAGGCGCGCGGTATGCGCGGGATTTTCCGAAGCGAAGACGAAGACTGTCTCCGACAGGTTGAACTCACCAGCTATCGTCTGCATCGCCTCGTCAGATAGCCCTTCGGCCTCGAGAACAATCGCCAGAGGATTGCCTTTCAGCTTTTCCTCGGTGAACACGTCGTAGAGCATGTAAGGGCGCGCCATGTCCTAGTCTCCTTGCAAGATGCCGTTGATCGGCGAGTCGCTCGAGAAAATCCTATCGATTATCGGCGGCATGAAGGCGGGATAATTCCGGCCATCCCGGCTTTTGTCGCGGATGATCACAGGCCCCGCAACCTCCTGCTCATGGTCGGTCTCCATGTGGTGACGCACCCGTGCGCACGCTTCGTCGGCGTCATAAGGAAGGAGAAACGTCCGGAAAAGCGTGACAGCGCGAAACACCCGCACGCCAAGATAGCCGCCGACGGGCGTCGCCGCGGAAAGATCGATACCCGTCTCTTCGGCCACTTCCCTCTGCATGTTGGCGTCCAGATCGACCTTGCCATCGACAACGTCATGGGCGTCGAGTGAACCGGCTGCGCAATAGATGCGCCCGGCATTCGCCGTCTTCGCACCCATTTCGATCGCAAGGATGGCGCCGTCGCTGGTAATCGGTACCGCGATCGGAAAGAGATGTTCGGCAATGGGTCGATCTGGCTGCTTGCGCCACCAGAGCAAGGTCGCAAACGGCGTCAGATGCCCTGTGGCGACCAGCCTGCCGCCGGCGTCTATGCGAATGTCGCGATGGATCAGCATATCGCCGTTGAAAAGAGCCGGATTCGCCGCTTGCTCCGCAATCCAGTTCGCCTCGATCTCGTTGCGCTTCAGGTCATAAAGCGGATGCGGCCCGGCGGCGACGCTGATGTCGTATCCGGAAAGGTCGAAGAGCGTCCCTTCCTCCGGCCAGGCAACACCCTGCAGCGACATATTCATGAAAGAACATCCAGTTCGATAACGACCGGGCAATGGTCGGAGGATTTGGGCCGATCCCAGCCGACGCGCGGGTAGCGCTCCACTGCCTGATGGGGCGGGAAGACCGTGCGGTAAGGCTGCCCCGCCCGGATGATCTCCGGAATGGCCTCACGGTTCGTTGCGGCCAGATGCGGCGAGAGCCAGATATAGTCAAGCTGGCTCAGATGTCGTTCTGCCGGGCCGCGCTGGTGGAAATGCGTCCAGCGATCGTCCACCGGACGGCGCGCCACGACATTCTCTGCAAAACCGCCGGCTGCGAGAATGTCCACCACGCTTCCCGGTTCCTCGACATGCGTGAAGACAAAACCGTTGCGCTTGTCGCCGGAGACCTGCAGCTTCTCGCCATAATCGTTCATGTCGCCGCAGATTGCGTAATTCGCCTGAGCTTCCGGTCCTGCTCCAAATCGCCGCGTCACGATTTCCCGCACCGCCCGCGCCTCGGCGTGCCGCACCGGCACGGAAGAACTCCGCCCGTCCAGCCCGTTGCGCCCGCCATTCATCGACTTGAAATGCACGACATAGACCGTGAAAGGAATGCCGCCAATCTTGAGGTCGGCTTCAAGGCAATCGCGCTTGAAGATTCGGTCTGTCGGCTTGTAGTCCAGCGCCGCCAGTTCCGGGGTGAAGAGATCGAGATCCATATAGGTCAGTCGCGCATGGCTGCGAATATCGACAAGTTCGATCGGCGCGCCGGAACGGGTCGTGTCGCGCATCATCAGCGCGACGTCGATACCGCGCGAATCGTTGCCCTCCATGAGGTACTTCTGGCGATACCCCTCCCCGATCATCCGGTACAGGTAGCCATATTCAAACGCCTTCAACGCCTCTATATTGTCGACTTCCTGCAGGCAGAGGATGTCCGCATCCATGTCGGCGATGGCAAGTGCGGTCAGCTGGCGCGTGTCGTCCGTAGAGGCGATCAGCCGTGCCTCTTCAAGCCGCTGGAATTCTGCCTCGCTGCGGATGTCGAAGAGCCTGAGCGTTCTGTCCTGGCGCAATTCGTTGCGGTAGCCGCTGAAATCGAACCGCGAAAGCAGGTTCTCGATATTGAAGGTTCCAAGCCTGAAGCCCATCGCTTAACCCTTGCCGATTCCCCGGCAAGGTAGCGAATGGCGGCGCATTGTCAAAGCACCGCAGGTGCCGGCAGAGGCTTTTCCTCGGCCCGCGCCTCGGCGCGCGCCTTCGTCCAGCTGCGAACCTTCTTCTCGGCCGGAACCTCGATATACCGGTAGGTGAAATGGCTGATTACTACCACGAGGCCCATGACGGAGAAGGCCAGGATGTTCATGTAAAGCGGATCCATGACGACGAGCTTGGTGGGAAGTCCGCGGAAGATCTGCGTTTCCACCAGTGGAATGCCGGTGAGCTTCTGAATGAGCTCCGCGACGTTGACGACACGCAACAGGATGAAGGCGTGGATCATGTAGATCGAAAGCGAAATCGTGCCGAGATAGACGGCAACCCTATGCCCCAGGATCTGCGACAGGTAGCCCTTCTGGATTGCGAAGATCAGGATGAACGGCGTGAAGGCCAGCGTCATCAGAACGGCATAAGGCGACGTGCCCATCGTGAAGGGGAGAATGAAGATCAGCGACGTGGCAACGATCTCGAGAACCGTCCAGGCGGCGACGGAAAGCTTCTCCTCAAGCTGCCGGCTCTTGATCCGCGCGTAGATGTAATAGATGAGAGCGCCGCCGCAGAAGCCGTAGATAGAGCGCAGGATGCCGTAATGATACGTCTCGTGCATGGGATATGGCGACAGGTTCGCCAGCAGGATCGGCGAGGCGATAAAGCCAACGACTGCAAAAGGCAGGAAGCTGCGCCCCGGAAGCAGGAGAGTCAGCGCGAAGAGAATGTAGGTGGCCCATTCCGTCGACAGGCTCCAGCTCGGATAGTTCCAGCCCGCGACTTCATGAAGACCGAGGCTGTGGACCAGGAAAAGGTTGGAACAGAAGGAAGGGATCGTGTTGCCGCCGGAAAAAGGCGGTCGCTCGACATATCCCGAGCGGTGCCCGACATAGACCAGCACCAGTTCGAAAATCAGGAACATCACGAGCATGACGAAGTGGATGGGATAGATGCGTCCCAGACGTTCGATCAGGAAGCGGCCGGCACCATAGCCATTGGCCAGTTTCGTCTCGTAGTTTGAAACGATCACGAAGCCGCTGAACAGGAAGAACACATCCACGATGGCGGAGCCGCCTTCGTAGAAGCTCGTGTCCATGAGGACCACATGTCCGGGAAAATGTGCAAGCACGATAAAGAGCGCGAGCACGCCCCGCCATCCATCCAACGCTGTCAGTCGCATCTGCTCTCGCCTCTTGCGTGCGGTCGAGCCAAAGAGGCACGCCACATCTTCTCGGGAGCGGTCCTTCACCGCTCCTCCCTGAGGCAAACTTAACGATACGCCCGTTGAAATTCAGTGAGCGAAACTGGTTAACCCGCCATTTCACTCTTTATGAGTGTGCCAAGGCGAGAAATCCCGGTCTCAATGGCGTCATCCGAGGCGCAGGAGAAGGAGAGACGGATCGTATTCTCGCCCGTACCGTCCGCGTGGAAGGCCTTGCCCGGCACGAAGGCGATGCGGTGATCGCGAACGGCCTTGGCCAGCAGCGAGGCGCCGTCGAAGCCCTTGGGCAGCGTCACCCAGACGAACATGCCGCCTTCCGGCTTCGTCCATTCGACACCGGCGGGCATGTATTTGGTCATCGCTTCCAGCATGCGGTCGCGACGATGGCTGTAGGTCTTGCGGATCTTCTCGACCTGCGCGTCGAAAATCTTGTGCGCGACCTTGCCCATGACGACCTGATTGACCGTCGAGGAATGAAGGTCGGAGGCCTGCTTCACCAGGACGAGCTTGCGGATGACATCCTGCGCCGCAACGATGTAGCCGAGACGCAGCCCCGGTGCGAGCGTCTTGGAGAAGGAGCCACAATAAAGCGTGCGCGTCTTGTCGATGTCGCCGCCGTTGCGCTCGATATCGAGCGCCAGGATCGGCTTGACGGACTCACCGCTGTAGCGGAGCTGCTGGTAGGCCGCGTCCTCGACGATGGCGATATCCAGTGCCTCGGCAAGGTTCAGGATGTTCTCGCGGCCCGAACGCGGAATGGTCTCGCCCGACGGGTTGGAGAATTCAGGAACGCAATAGGCAAACTTCACCCGGCCGCCGCCGGCTGCGGCCTTTTCGGCATAGGTCGCGGGCTCGCGATTCGTCATCGGGTCGAGCTTGTCGTAATTCGGCTCATAGGCGTTGAAGGCGCCGAGCGCGCCCATATAGGTCGGCCAGGTGACCAGCGCCGTATCCTTCGGCGAAAGCAGAACCTTGCCGATATAGTCGAGGCCCTGCTGCGAGCCCGAAACGATGAAGATATTGTCGGGCGCGCAGCGAATGCCGAGCTTGCCCATCTCGCCGACGAGCCATTCGCGCAGCGGCTTGTAGCCTTCGGAGACCGAGTACTGCAGCGCAGGCACCGCTTCCGGTCCAGTCAGAACTTCGGCATAGGCCTTGGAGAATTCTTCCGCCGGGAAGAGCGTCGCGTCGGGAATGCCGCCGGCAAAGGAAATGATATCCGGCTGCTCGAGGAGTTTCAGCAGTTCGCGAATTTCGGACGCCTTCATGCGGCTCGCGCGTGAAGCGAAGATTTTTTCCCATTCCATGGTGGTTCATCCCGTCGATTTGTTTTGCAGGAAGGTAAACATGCCGGTCAGTTTATGTCAACAATACTGACCTATCCAAATCGCGCAAAATCAGCGAATCTTAAGATTGCTTTCCTAAGCTCGGCTGATCTCCTGATTTGTCGGACCCGTCCGCCCACGCCATCACAAGAGCTTCATGTCCGACCGCCTGCGATCCGCCTCCAACCTGCCTTCGATCCTGAAGACCCGTCAACTGGTCTTCTTGGCATTTCCCATCCTCGCGTTAGGCTCGCTTCTCTATGGCGCATGGCATGTGGGGCCGTGGTTCGACGAGTTCTGGAGCTTCTATTTTGCAGATCCCTCCATTGGGCTCGGCGAAGCATTCCGTTCCAAATGGGCGGTGGATGTGCATCCGCCGCTCTTTTCCTTTCTGTCCTGGGTGGCAAGCTGGCTCGGCATGCCGCGCACGCTTGAAGCCGGGCGCATGCTCAATCTCCTGCCGCTTCTTGTATCGGCTGCCTATGTGGCAGCTGTCTGGCGCTTCAATCGTGAGGACCGGCCGTTTCTGGCGACCTTTGTCCCGGCAGGCGTTGCACTCACAGAATTTACCGCGACCTTTGTCGAGTACCGCTCCTATTTCGCCGGCGTCGTCGCCTTCATGATGCTTCTCGTCACCCTGAAACGTCTGGAGCGCAGCCCGGAAGATCCCCTTGAGGGCACCAACCGGACCCTCATCTGGACCGGGCAGATCATCAGCCTCGCAATCTGCCTGAACATCCATTTCGTCACCGCACTCCTGGCCATGGCGCTTGTGGGGACATTCGCGTTCGCGGCGCTGTGGCGTGGCGACCGCCGGCTGTTTCTTGCGCACCTGCTTTCAGGGATCGTCTGCTGCCTGCCGCTCGCGGCAACCACGGCCGCCCAATGGACCTACCTCTCTTCGACCTCCAGGAATTTCTGGCTGAAGACGACGCCGGAAGTCGCGTTGAGCTACATGTTTCAGTCGGTCCTGTCGCCGCTCGGACAGAACACGGTCATGCGCATTGCCTGGCTCGGCGCACTCGGCTTGCGTATTGTGTCGCGGGTACGGCAAAAGGACGATGACCGCTATGCTGTCGTCCTGCTCGTTTCGATCGTCTCCTCCACCGCCGTCATCCTTGCCTACACGGCGGCGACCGGAGCGCTGACGGGCCGCTATCTCGCCCCGATATGCCTGATCGTCATGGCAGCAACGGCGGCAGCGACCGCTCCGGCGTTGCGCGCCCATGCCCTGATGCAGGCGCTCTTCATCGGCGCCTGCGCCATGGTCACGGTTCAGATGTCGCTTCAGGCCGCGCGTGTGCTGCATTGGAATGAGGCGGCGAGCTTTGTCGCCGAACGTCAGAAGGCCTGCCCCGGCGCACGCATCGCACCAATGCGCGCCACGCTCCAGGATGTGACAGCGAATGTCGAGGCCAATTACGAGATGGCCTACGCCTACCTGGCGAACAGCTGGCACATCACGGTCGGCGCACTGGACCGGATGCCCGGAGGGGCCGGCAACCCCACCTGCCCCGACTACTATTGGGCCGACAACCAATTCGCCGGCAAGCGCGCCGAACCGGCGCTGAAGGAGGAACTGCTGCGTCGCTTCCCACAGCTTGACGGCTGCACTGTCCAGACGCACATCTTCGACTCCGAAGCCGCAGTATTTGAAGTCTCGGGGGCCACACCGCAATGCAGACGCTGAAGCCCGAGGACAGCAGGATCCAACGGCCGCGGGAAGCCGTCCCGGCGGAGACGCCACGCCAGCAGGACAGGGTTCTGTTTCTTGGGCTTTTCGGTCTGGCGCTTTTCATTCTGCTCGCCGAACTCGCACCACGCCCCGGCCCCTGGTTCGACGAGTTCTGGACACGCTACCTGTCCGACCCCTCCGTCGACCTCCTGGAGGCTTTCAACAACCGCTGGATCGCGGACGTGCATCCGCCCCTCTTTTCGTTCCTTGTCTGGTTGTCCGCGCATGTCGCTCGCCTCCCGATCGAACAGGCGCGCCTCCTCAACTTCATTCCCCTCGGGCTGCTGACGGTCTATGCGGTTTTGCTGGGCAGGATGCGGCCGCGCGAGCGCCCGTTCCTGGCGGTGTTTGCGATCTCTCTCGGCACAAGCGCTTTCTTCATCGACTATTTCGTCGAATTTCGATCCTACTTCACCGGCCTCTGTGCCTTTGCGGGACTGACGATTACGCTCGTAGCACAGGATCGGCAGCAGCCGGACGACGCCAGATCGGCTTCCCGTCTTTGGTGCGGCTACGCTGTCGCGCTCATCGTGTCCCTCAACATCCACTATCTCACGACGGCGATGACGGTCGTGATGGTTGGCACCTTCGCCCTAGCTGCGGCGATACGGGGGGACTGGCGGCGCTTTGCGATCTATCTGGCGAGCGGCATCGCAGCCTCCCTTCCCTTCATGGCTTTCCTCGCCTATCAATGGACGACCATCGAGCGGATAACACACGACTACTGGCTGAAGACCAGTGTGTCGGCGGCATTTCGGATGATCGTCGCGGCTGTGGCCGCACCCACTTGGGACAAACAGATACTCGTCATCCTTGCGTGGCTGACATCCGCTTTCTTTCTCTGGCGCAACTGGCGCGACATCCGGCTGCACACGACCGCGCTGGTGCTGCTCCTGGCCATCATGGCAGAGATCGCGATGCTTCTCGGCTATGCATGGGCGACGTCCGCACTGACAGAGCGATATCTGATCCCGCTTGCGATCCTGTCGGCATCCCTGTTCTCGATCGTCCTGTCGCGCCCGATCTACAACAGATCCTGGCTCCTGTGGCTTTTCACCATCACCAATGTCCTCGGCGCCGGTCCGACGGTGATCGACCGCTGGTACAACCCGCGCTGGGATGAAGCGGCGGAGTATCTGTCCATCAGGCAGTCCTCATGTCCCAACGCCCGCATCGTCCCGATGCAACAGGACCTGAACGACCGCACGCCCAATACGGTGGAAAATTACAACGAAGCCTATGCCTACATGGCGCGGAAATGGAACCTGAAGCTCGGCGAGGTCGATGCACCCTCCTCCCGCCCGGTGCCGACGGACTGCCCCGACTATTACTGGGCCGACCACTTCTTCGCAGCCGGCAAGAACCACGACCGGCTGATTTCCGACTTCGTTGCCAGATGGCCCGCCCTGAGAAGCTGCACGATCAGCGTCACCCCCTTCAACTCCGGATCGGCCGTTTTTGAAGTCGGCAACCGCGGCCCCAGCTGCAAGCGATGAATGTCCGGTCCCGTCGGCCAAAAACAAAAAAGGCCGGGGAAGTTGCCCTCCCCAGCCTCTCAATCACTTAACGGCAAGCCGCTCTTGGTTGTGAGCCTTGTCGACCAGCTTGTTCTTGCCGATCCCCACACCGCCGAAGGCGTGCAATCAAGATGACCGGAATCGGCAAGCCAATGTTAGTTGCGGGCCTTGTCGACGAGCTTGTTCTTGCCGATCCAGGGCATCATGGCGCGGAGCTTTTCGCCGACCTGTTCGATCGGATGCTCGTCGTTCAGGCGGCGGGTTGCCTTGAAACGGGCAGCACCCGAATGCCATTCCTGCATCCACTCGGAGGTGAACTTGCCGGACTGGATGTCCTTCAGGACGCGCTTCATTTCGGCCTTCGTTTCAGCCGTGATGATGCGCGGACCCGTGGCGTATTCGCCCCATTCTGCCGTGTTCGAGATCGAGTAGTTCATGTTGGCGATGCCGCCTTCATAGATCAGGTCGACGATGAGCTTCACTTCGTGCAGGCACTCGAAATAGGCCATTTCCGGAGCGTAGCCAGCTTCGGTCAGGGTTTCGAAGCCGGCGCGGATGAGCTCGACGAGACCACCGCAGAGAACGACCTGTTCGCCGAAGAGGTCCGTTTCGCACTCTTCGCGGAAGTTGGTTTCGATGATGCCCGAACGGCCGCCGCCGACGCCGCAGGCGTAGGAGAGAGCGAGTTCAAGAGCATTGCCCGAAGCGTTGTGATGAACGGCAACCAGGCACGGCACGCCGCCGCCCTTCTGGTATTCGCCGCGAACCGTATGGCCGGGGCCCTTCGGTGCGATCATGACGACGTCGACAGTCTTCTTCGGCTCGATGAGGCCGAAGTGGACGTTGAGGCCGTGGGCAAACGCGATGGCTGCGCCGTCGCGGATGTTCGGAGCGATGTCGGCCTTGTAGATGCCGGCCTGCAGTTCGTCCGGGGTCGCCATCATCAGGAGGTCGGCCCAGGCGGCAGCTTCGGCAACCGTCAGAACCTTGAAGCCGTCGGCTTCAGCCTTGGCAGCGGTCGGCGAACCGGCCTTGAGAGCGATCGCGACGTTCTGAGCGCCGGAATCCTTCAGGTTCAGCGCATGGGCGCGGCCCTGCGAACCGTAACCGACGATCGCAACTTTCTTGGACTTGATGAGGTTGAGATCGGCATCCCGATCGTAATAAACGCGCATTATACGGTTCCTTCCCTTGATTAAGGCGTGTGTCTGTTGCGGCAAGAATTCACGCATGCCTGATGCGTGGCTCTTCCCATTTGTTCGCGGCTCCATAGAGGCGCAGGAAGGCATCAACCGCCCGCTCCGCTCTGGAACCGAATTCCTTGCGCGCCGTCTCGGGCGCAACGCCCAGCAACATGCGCACATGAAGATCGCTGACGGCCAGACCGTATAATGTCTGATAGGCCTCGCCGCCATCGGAAAAATCGAGAAGCCCGGAACGACGTCCGGCATCGAGCAACGCCATGGCGCGCTTGCCGATCGGCCCGCGCCCGCGTTCAAGCATGAGTCTTCCGAGCTTGCCGCCGCCCGCCCCCGCCTGCCCGATGGAAAGACGGTTGAGCGCCAGCGACACGTCGCCCGAAAGCACATCGACCAGATCCCGTACGAAGGTGAGCAGATGCGCGCGCAATTCCTCGCGCGTCAGCTTGCTACCGGTCGGCTCATAGGTGCGGACCTTGGAGGCCTGATAGGCGATCATCGCAGCGAGCAGCCCGTCGCGGTCGCCGAACCATTTGTAGAGACTTTCCTTGGAGCAATTGGCGGCACGCGCGACGCCGGCCGTCGTCAACGCCTTCTCGCCACCCTCGACAAGAAGGCTCAGCGCCTCTTCCAGAACGGCGCTCTGGCGCGGGGAAAACTGATCCTGCTCCGGCTTGCTCATGTCCAACCTCATTTAGTACCGTACGGTACGGTTCGTTTTCTAGTGACATTGAGCGCGGCTGTCAACGAGGAATGCGCAGGAAGTCGGCGATTTTTCAGCGGGTGAAATGATAGGACACGGCTCTGACCAGCGCGTCTTCGAATTCCGGCGTTCCCACCCGACCGCCGCCGAAAAGCACATCCGAGCGTATCGCGCCGATGATGCCCCGAAGCATGATGAACTCCGCTTCCGCCGACGGCAGGCGAGCACAGTCGAGGGCCTTGGTGGAAACAGTCTCGACCAGCGCGCGGCTGATCCGCGTGATCGTATCGTCGTAAAGCCGCGCCAGACCGGGAATGTTGACGGCCGCCTTCAACAGCGCGCGCCGCACCGCTGAACGCCCCTCGAATGGTTTCAGCGTGGGAACGATGACGATCCGTACGATCTCGTCCACAGTCGTCGCCTGTGTCGCCCGGAGTGCCGCACAGATCTCCCGCTCCTGCCGCTCCATTTCGTTCATGGCCATCGCCCTGAACAGCGAGGACTTGCTGGAGAAATAGCGGTAGAGCGTGCCGATGGAAAAGCCTGCGCGCTCGGCGACATGATTGGTGGTGACGGCGCTGTCATCTTCCCGTTCCAGAAGCTGAGCAGTCGCCTCGAAAAACGTCGCGACCGTTTGGCGCGCGCGCTCCTGCCGAGGCGAATTCCGTTCGGGATCAAGAGGTTCCGGCATGGACATCGGTCGGGATTCCGGTTTGGCGAAAGTGAGTAGCGCGGCAACCGCAGGCTTGCGATCATGCGGCCCAAGATACCCATCGACGGAGCCCGTTCAAGAATGAAAACGCCCCTTCTCGCCACTCTTCTGCCCGCCCTTCTTCTCGCCGTCCCCGCCTGGGCGAACGATGGCGGAGCCAGGACCGGCCTCTTCAACACCCGCTATTGCGAAATCCTCACCGTCAACCGCAACGGCATGAAGGCGACGGCCACCGTCTACAACACGATCGGCTTCAACGATTGCCCGATCGCCGCCTGGAACGGCATCGACAAGAAATCCGCCACGAAACAGCTCGACGCCGACGGCCTCGACATGAATGGCCCGCGCTACTGGCTCATCGACGGCATCAAGGGCAAGGGCATGTCCGCCACCGGCAAGACGATCAAGGTCAACGGCATCGAGATGGGCGAGCGCGCGACACTCGAAGTGACGCTCAAGCAGGCGATGGGTGGCAAGAAGCTCTACAAGCCGAACGAGGTCAAGCGCGACACGGTCTTCACCTTCCGCGCCGGCAAGCCGGTCTTCGAACTGACTGATCCGGAAGGCCATGTCTACCGCATGCAGTCCTATTCGCAGATCGTCAACAAGAAGGAGACGCTGGACGACCTCACCGGTCTCGGCGCCAAGCTCAAGCTTCCAAAGGGTTGGACCTATTCGACGCGCATCCTCGACAAGGATTACGACCTCGTCGCCACCGGTCTTGCCTATGTCGTCCAGGACGACTTCCTCAACACCTACCAGCGCCTGCCGGCAAAGTAGCCGCGGGCTCGTCTTTCTCAGCACCAATTTAGCGAAGCTTGAAACGTTCGGCTTGAACCTCAGCGCGACTCATGGTCCTGAAGTGCAGCGAGCGCCCGACGGTACGGGCGCTCCGCGCGAGGGGATTTTCATGAAGACGTTTCTGCTTTCCATCGTATTGATCGCAAGCAGCCTATTTGCGGCGAATGCCGAGGCCGCCGGCCCGCTCACCCGCTGCGGCTGGGTCTCGAACCCCACGCCCGGCAACTGGTATCTCTCCGACAGCGACGGCGACTGGACGCTGGCCACGCAAGGCAGCGACGAGGAAGCCATGGGCATGGACGTGATCGGCGACATCAGCGCCGGCGATTATGAGGCGACAAATGGCAATTACGGTTATGCCTGCGGCTGCATGAAGGTTCGCGACGATCCCGCAAGCATGCGCATCCTCGAAGTCTTCAGCTTCCGCCAATCGAAGCTGGCGAAATGCGAAAAAGACCCGAACCTGCCCTCTCCGCGCTGAGCGTTTTGATCGCAGCGCCCAGCGTGTCTTTCTGAGACATCGCCTCCTAATATTACGGTGCGGACCGAAAAACTTCGTTAGAGATTTGGGAGTAGACCGTGGCCTGCGCTTGGCGGTCGGCATCCCGCGCCAGCTTGAACTGATAATCGAGGCACTCGTTTGACGACAGCAACCTTTCTGCTCGCGGTGATGCTTGCGCTTGGCTTGATTGCCTGCGCCGCTGCATTCCGGTCGCCGCGCGCACCAGGCAAGCCGGCCTTTATCCTTGCCGTCGTGTCTGCGCTGTGGTGGACCGCCATGGTGCTTCTGCGCTTCGGCGCGCCGGATCTGCAAGCGAAAGTGTTCTACAGCGAGCTGGCCTGGTTCGGCATCATGGGTGCCCCGCTGTTCTGGTCCGCCGGCATCCTGAGCTATGCCGGCTATCGCAAGATGGCGACGCCGCAGGCGACGCTGGCCATCGCCGCTCTCGCCATCTTCACCGGCATTGCCGCGGTCACCAACGAACATCACCACGCACTTTACACCGGCATCACCAACATCGCGCGCCCAAGCTTCGCCCATGGCTGGCTCTTCCACATCGTGATGACGCTCACCTATATCGTCATGATATGGGCCTGCATCACCGCCATCAGCCGGCTGCAACTGTCGCAATCCATCCATCGGCGCCAGCTTTCCGGGCTTGTCGCAGCCATGCTCATGCCGTGGATCGCCAATTTCGCTTTCGTCTTCTTCGAATTCCGGCTGTTCAACGACGATCCCACGCCCTTCGCCTTCAGCCTGACTTCTCTCGCCATGCTGATGATGCAGGAACACGGGAAACTGTTCATCGCGCCGCCGATTGCCCGCGATGTCATCTTCAACGTCCTGCCCGATCCGGTCATCGTGGTGGACGGCGACAGCCGCGTGCTGGAACTGAACCCGGCAGCCGGCAAACTGCCGGGCCTTGGCGAAGGGACTGTCGGAACCATCCTTGCAAAGGATCATCCCCTGCGGACCTGGCTTGATCGCAATCCGCAATTCGGCCAGCCTCTTCTGACGGTCGGGGAAATCGAGACGACCTATGAAGTCTCCGTACAGCGGCTCGAAAAATGGGGCCGCGACGGCTCCGTCATGGTCGTTCTGCGCGATGTCACCGCGCGCGAGGCAGCCCAGCAGCAGCTGGCCGCCGCCTCCCGCGACCTCGTGGTCCGCCTCAACGAGAACCTCGCCCTGCAGAACAAGCTGGCCGAGGAGGCCTCGCGTGACCACCTCACGGGGCTCTACAACCGGCGTCACGCCAGCAAGATCATCCCCGAGCTTCTCGAGACCAATGCGCCGGGCCGCGCCATCGCCTTCGCCCTGATCGATCTGGACCATTTCAAGCAGGTGAACGACCAGTTTGGCCATGACATCGGCGACCGGGTGCTCGCCGGCTTTGCCCAGATCCTGCGTGACAACATGCCCTCCGGCGGCTGTGCCTTCCGCTTTGGCGGCGAGGAATTCCTGGTGGCCATGCCCGGCGTCGAGGAAACAGAAGCGCTGATCTACGCGGCGCGCTGGCGTGCGCGCCTTGCCAACGATGCGCCTGCCCTTGCCCCGGGCTTCCGCCTGACATTCTCTGCAGGCATCGCAATCTTCCCCCACCACGGCCAGTCGCTGAGCGACTGCACGAAGTCTGCGGACGTCGCGCTCTACGATGCGAAGGTCATGGGCCGGAATTGCGATGTCGTCTGGCGTGAGAAGAACCAGCAGTTTCACATCGCTTCCTGAAAGCGAAACCGCTCATCCAACAATGGATGAGCGTGGCGATGAGCATCACTCCGCGTAATTGACCGGCAAAGCCAGACCCGATTTCAGGATCTCCATCGAGATGGAAGCCGAGACGTCGAACAGCGATATGCTCCGCACGATCTGCTTGTAGACCGTGTCGTAATGCTCGGCGCTCGGCAGAGCGATCTTCAGGATGTAATCCACCGATCCCGTCACCCGGTGCGCCTCGACGATTTCCGGGATGGATGAAATCACCCGCCGGAACTCGTCGATCCACGCGTCGTTATGTGTCGCCGTCTTGATGAGGGCAAAGACCGTCGTCGGCACACCCATCTTGCGCCGATCGAGCACGGCGACCCGCCGGGCCACATAACCCGCCTCCTCCAGCCGCTGGATGCGGCGCGAACAGGCGGAAACCGAAAGGCTGACCTCATCCGCAATCGCCGTCACCGGCAATCCCGCATCCTCCTGCAGGAGCCGCAGGATTTTTCGATCGCGATCGTCGAGCATGGTCACCCCCGGTTTGTTTCACTTGCGCCAGATCAAGGCGCGACCGGCTTGCGCGCGGATATAGCTCCGCCGAAATTATTTGCACGGTTTCGACCGAATCGCAAAATCTTTGCAAACAATTCGCCCCGCGCGTCGGGCATATTTGCACCATCTTACGCAAACGCGCAATTCGAGGGACTGAAATGAAGAAAATCGGCGTCATTGGCGGCATGAGCTTCGAAAGCACCGCAATTTACTATCGCATGATCAACGAGCAGGTCCGCGCCGAACTCGGTGGCCTGACGTCCGCCGAGGTCCTCATCCATTCCGTCAACTTCGCCGAGATCGTCGCGCTGCAGAAGGCGGGCGACTGGGCAGAGGCTGCCGAGCGCCTTGCCAAGTCCGCTGCCAATCTGGAAAAGGCCGGTGCCGACTGCATCCTCATTGCAACGAACACGATGCATAAGGTTGCCGACGAAGTCGCCCGCCACATCCACATCCCGCTGATCAACATCATTGACGTCACCGCGGCTGCCCTGAAGGCGAAGCATGCGAAGAAGCCGCTGCTGCTCGCCACCCGCTACACGATGGAAGATGGCTTCTATGCCGAGCGCATGGCGCGCCATGGTCTCTCCATGGTGACACCCGATCATCTCGGCCGGGTCATCATGCATGACGTCATTTTCAATGAACTCTGCGCCGGCCATGTATCCGAGTCCTCGCGCAAGCGCGTCCTCGAGATCATCCAGAAGGCGAAGGATGAAGGTGCCGACAGCGTCATCCTCGGCTGCACGGAAATCTGCATGCTGATCGAACCGTCGATGAGCCCCCTCCCCACCTTCGATTCCACCGCCATCCATGCCGCAGCGGCAGTCGAATTTTCGCTGTCCGGCCTGCGCTCCGGCATGACAGAAGCAGCCTGAGACGCTTGAATAAGCATTTTATAACAGAAGAGGCCGCCAGCAATGCCGGTGGCCTTTTTCCTATTCATCTTTTGACCGTCCGGAAAAAACCTGTTGCGCCCTCGTCATAATGCTGGAGTAATGCCGCCTTGGTTGTGCCTCGTGCCATCATGGCCGCTCGGGGCGCGGGCCGGTGACAAACACATCTGGAGGTGATTGACGATGAAGCGATTTTCGAAACTGGCAGGCGCATTGCTGGGCGCAACGATACTCTGTTCGGCAGCCGTCACGGCCGCGCAGGCCGAGACGGTCAAGATCACCTTCCTGGGCGTCGGCGACGTCTACAATTTCGATGGCGGCAAGACGCGCGGCGGGTTGGCCCGCATGAATGCAGTCGCCAAGGCCGAAAAGGCCGCAAACCCGAACACGATCTATGTCTTTGACGGCGACATGCTCTCGCCCTCGCTTCTGTCCGGCCTCGACAAGGGCCAGAACATGATCGACCTGACCAATATCGTGCCCTTCGATCTGGCCGTTCCCGGCAATCACGAATTCGACTTCGGCACGCAGAACTTCATCGCCAAGATGAAGGCCTCGAAATATCCCTGGGCCGCCATCAACATCACAGACAAGGATGGCAAGCCGATCGAAGGCCTCGGCGGCGTGATGATGAAGGACGTCGCCGGCGTCAAGGTCGCCCTGATCCCTGTCGCCCAGGATACGTCTCCGGAAGTGGCAACCACCGACGACTGGAAGTTCGAATCGACCGTCGAGACGGCCGTAGCCGCCGCCAAGAAGGCGCGCAAGGATGGCGCCGATCTCGTCGTCGGCGTGGTCCAGGCCCCGCACTCCTACGACCAGCTGATGTTTGCCTCCAAGGCCTTCGATGTCATCCTGTCGGGCGACGACCACGACATCGTGACGCAGTATAACGGCATCACTGCCTATATCGACACCTCGATCGACGCCAACTACATGATGCCGCTCGACCTCAACGTGAATGTCGAGGAGAAGGACGGCAAGCGCAAGGTGACATGGGAGCCGATCTTCCGCTTCATCGACACGGCCACCGTCAAGCCGGACCCGGACACGCAGGCCAAGGTGGACGAGTTCAAGAAGGAACTCTCCAAGGAGCTTGATGTCTCCGTCGGCAAGTCGGAAGTAGCCCTCGACAGCCGCCGCAACATGGTCCGCACGCAGGAAACGACCATGGGCAACCTGATCGCGGACGCGCTTCAGGATGCGACCGGCGCCGACGCAACCATCATCAACGGCGGCGGCATCCGCGGCGACAAGCAATATGCCGCCAACATCGACGTCACCCGCAAGGACGTGCTGAGCGAACTGCCGTTTGGCAACAAGACGGTCCTCGTCGAACTCACCGGCAAGCAGGTTCTCGAAGGCCTGGAAAACGGCTTCTCGCAGATCGAGGACGGCGCCGGCCGCTTCCCGCAGGTCTCCGGCATGAAGATCGTGGCCGATCCGAAGGCGCCGAAGGGCAAGCGCGTCGTCTCCGTGACCATCGGCGACAAGCCGCTCGATCCGGCAGCCAAGTACAAGATCGCCACCAACGATTACATGCTGACCGGCGGCGATGGCTACACCGCCTTTACCGGCGGCAAGGTGCTGGTCGATGCCAACAACGGCAAGCTGATGGCAAACGACGTGATGGTCTATATCCGCAAGGTCGGCACGGTGAAAACCGGCGTCGAAGGCCGCATCACCTTCAAGCAGTAAGCGCTTTTGTCAATTGATCGGAAGGGGCCGGCAAGATCTGCCGCGCCCCTTTCTCTTTTCCGGGAACTGCGCCGGTCCCGTCCTCCGCACGGCAGTTGGAGATCGCTGGCGAATCTATTTCAGCACGCCCTTCGCCAGGAACACCGAAGACATCAACCCGTCACGGGCCTGCGGCCCCATGCCCAGCGCCCGCCCGTCATCAGCCTGGATGAGCCGGGCGAAGAGCACCGTTTCATTGCCCCGGGTGGCCCAGCCGACGAACCAGCCGAAAGGCTTTTTCAGCTTGCCATTCGCCCCCCTGATGCCGCCCGACCCCGTTTTGCCGAAGACATGCCAGTTGCCCTTCATGCCCTGGTCCAGAATGATGCTGGTATCCGACACGGCCTTTTCACTGACGGGATGCTCTCGGCGGATGAGCCTGCCGAGGAATCCGATCTGTTCTCTCGGCGAAATCTGCAGCGACGAACTCAACCAG
The DNA here is from genome assembly GCA_900467685.1 of Hyphomicrobiales bacterium. Lineage (GTDB taxonomy): Bacteria > Pseudomonadota > Alphaproteobacteria > Rhizobiales > Rhizobiaceae > Ensifer_A. The sequence goes on along the minus strand of UBQX01000003.1, from coordinate 88,182 downwards.
GCATGGGTGAGACCATTGTTCTCTCCCGGATCGCCCGACGCATCCTGGTTGCCGTAGTCGAACGCCTTCAGGTAGCCGGTGAAATTCTTCAGGCCGAGCTTGAGAGTGGTCTGCTGCGAATACCAGACAACCGAATCGCGCATCCATGTGGTCGGGGTTTGCGAATGGCGCCATACCGGAATGAAATCCGTATAGCCCTTCTTGAAGGGCAGAACCGGTTTATCGGGCGATTCCAGAATACCGCTATCGAACCCCATGAGGCTGATGGCGATCTTGAAGGTTGAAGCAGGCGAATAGCGGCGGTCGCAATCACCCTCTTCCAGAAGAGTCTTCCCGGCATCCGCCGAAACGACAAGCGTACAAACGGTATTTGTCTGCGCCCATGTGTTCGTCGTGCCGAAGAACACGAGGATGCAGGCGGACAATAGCAAGGTCTTCATCAAGCTCTCTCTCGCAAGGATGCGCGACCCCGAAGGCGCGGCTCATCGCAAGATCGTGCCCATAACGGCGGTTTTAGGACGCAATGCGCGGACAAGATCGATCAGATCGTCTCGCCACAGGCCCGGCGATAGCGGCGTACCGTCTCGGCCATGCCGTAGACCAGCGCATCCGCCGTCAGCCCGTGACCGATAGAGACTTCCGCCAGCATGGGGATATGGCGGGCCAGAAGCGGCAGGTTATCGACCGTCAGGTCGTGGCCGGCATTGACGCCAAGGCCGAGTTCTGCGGCCAGCGCTGCCGTTTGGCCGAGTTCGGCGGCAATCTTCTCAGCCTTGGCCGGATCGTCGAAGCACCCGCCATAGGGACCAGTATAAAGCTCGATGCGATCGGCGCCCACCTCGCGGGCGATTTCCAGAGCTTCACGATCCGGATCGCCATCGGCGAAGAGAGAGACGCGGAAGCCGCCGGCCTTGAGGCGCCGGCAGACCGTCGTCAGCCGCTCGCGGTTGGCGCGGAAGTCCCAGCCATGGTCGGATGTCGCCTGGCTCGGATCGTCAGGAACCAGTGTCACCTGCTCCGGCTGGTGCTTCTCGACCAGTTCCAGGAAATCGTCCGTCGGGTAGCCTTCGATATTGAACTCGGCTTCAGGAAACTCGTCATCGATCAGCGCGCGCAGTTCCGGAACGTCGGTGAAGCGGATATGCCGCTGGTCCGGACGCGGATGGACCGTCAACCCGTGCGCGCCTGCTTCCAGCGCAATGCGGCCTATGCCCGTCACGCTCGGCCACGGCAGGTCGCGCCGGTTGCGCAGCATGGCGATGGCGTTGAGATTGACGGAAAGCTTGGCAGTCATGGGCATTGATCCAATCAGGCAGGTCGAACGTAGAGCAGAGACCATAGTGGAGAGCGCTTTTCCGCGCCAGTCGCAATCGATTGATCCTCCATCTCGCTATTTTATGGCTCGTGACTGCCAAATGGCCATTGAAGCCATTTTGCTCGATTTACACGCTTTTCGGTTATTACGTGAAATGCAGCCCGGATTGCCCCTCATCCGGGGCCTGCCACGTTGCGCAAAGGGTCGAGACGTATATTCTCAAACTGCGAGATGCGGGACCTGATGTCGCTCGAGACGGCGATGCGTCGAATATGGAAATATATTTGGAATAAAATATGGCGAACCCATACCAAATAATTCGATATTCGAAACATCTGCCGCTCTCTTGCAACGACTGACTGAAAGCGGGAACATTCATGTCAGATGGCGGAAAAGAAAGCTTGCGGAGCTCTGCGGCCCCGGCCAAGCCTGCTGCCAAAACCATTGATCGAATTGGGTTTTTGCCCGATATTGAACTGCCTGCCAGCCTGCCGGCGCATGGCATAGGCATTGCCGAAATGGCCAATGCCTTCGGCGTCACTCACCGCACACTGCATTTCTACGAGGAAAAGAACCTCATCACCGCCGACCGGCTGGGGCTGATGCGCGTCTATGACCGCAAGCAGGCCGCGCGCATGGCGATCATCAATGCCTGCCGCGAAACCGGCATGCCTGTCGCCGTCATTCAGGAGCTGATGGAAGCGCTGGACCGCGCCCCCAGCCAGGATGAGGCCGACAATATCTTCCTGCACGCACTGGAAACACGCCGCCGGGAACTGACCGCCGAACAGTCGACGGTGCTGCGGCAGATGCATCGCATCAACGACCTTATCGAGCAGGCCGCCGGCATTCCCGACAATGCCAATGACAATTTCGAAGCATCGGACTTCGAGCCGCGGGAACTGCACTGCCTGGCGCTGATGTCGGAAGGCTACGCCCCTGCCCGCCTGTCACGCGCGCTCGGGCTCGGCCTTGCCGAGATTGCGGAACTGGAAAACGCCATCATCCGCAAGTTCGGCGCCAACAACCGCTTTCAGGCGGTGGCGAAGGCCGTACTGCTCGGGATCATCAAGTAATCATCTTACGATGGTCAGCCGCTCCGCCGCCCGCGTGATCGCGGTGTAAAGCCAGCGCTCCCGCGTATCGCGAAACGCCCAGCTCTCGTCGAACAGCACGACATTGTTCCACTGCGAACCCTGCGATTTATGCACGGTGAGCGCATAGCCGTAATCGAACTCGTCATAGCGCTTGCGCGTCTGCCACGGAATTTCCGTCTCGATATCCTCGAACGCGGCCTTCAGAAGCTTGATCTTGGCCGCACCGCGATCCATGTCATCGTCTTCCGGCTTCACCAGAAGATTGATCCCCGGCTTCACCGTCTCACGCGAGGAACTCATGACCTGCCAGAGCGAACCGTTGAGCAGGCCCTTGGCCGGATCGTTGCGCAGGCACACCAGCTTGTCGCCGGCCTGCGGGTAATCTGCCGTGAAACCCTTCAGCTCTCGGAGCCGCTGGTTATAGCGCCGCCGCGTCTTGTTGGTGCCGACGAGAACCTGATCGGCCTCGAGCACGAGATCCTGCGTCACCTCGTTGCGCGAAATCACCTGCGCCGTGCCCCAGTCACCCTGCATGATCTCCTTTCCCTCACGCACATGCATGGCAAGTTCGATGATGGGATTGTCCCGCGCCTGTCGGTGGATGTCGGTCAGCAGATAGTCCGGCTCCGCATCGGTGAAATAGCCGCCGCCCGTCACCGGCGGCAGCTGGCCGGGATCGCCGAGCACGAGAATGGGCGTGCCGAAGCTCATGAGGTCGCGCCCCAGCGCCTCGTCCACCATCGAGCATTCGTCAACGATAATGAGGGCAGCCTTGGCGACGGGGCTCTGCCGGTTGATGGCAAACATGGGCGCAATCGAGGTCTTGCCCGTCTCCTCATCCTCCACCGCCTCCTCGCCGCGCGGGCGATAGATCAGCGAATGGATCGTCTTTGCGTTCGAAGCCCCCTTGGAGCGCAGCACCTGCGCCGCCTTGCCGGTGAAGGCCGCAAAGAGAACATCGCCATCGACATGCTCGGCAAAATGCCGCGCCAGCGTCGTCTTGCCCGTGCCGGCATAGCCGAACAGCCGGAAAATCGGCGACCGGCCCTCTTTCAACCAGCGCGAAACGGCCTTCAGGGCCTCATCCTGTTGTGGTGCAAATTCCATGGGACCCGGCATGGCAGGATTCGAGGGGAGAAGGCAAGAACAAAACGTGGCCGGCAATAGGCCGCAGGCGTTTACCGCGATCATCCGCCACGCTTGGTTTGCTGCCCACGCCGACATAGGCTTGCATCATGAACATCCTGATTCTGGGCGCAACCGGCTTCATCGGTTCGCATATCGCCGCAAAGCTCGCCGCCGAAGGCCACGCCGTCACCGGCCTTGGCCGCGAGACAGCGCGCCTTGCCGCCCGCATGCCGCAGATTTCCTGGGTCCGCGCCGACCTAGGCAGCCTCCTGACCGCAGAAGGCTGGAACGCTCTGCTCACGCATCAGGATGTGGTCGTCAATTGCGCCGGCGCGCTGCAGGACGGACTGAGCGACAATCTGAAAGACGTGCAGACCCGCGCGCAACTCACGCTCCATGCTGCCGCCAAGGCCGCCGGCATCAAACTGATCGTCCAGATTTCCGCCGACACGACCGGTCCCTCCGGGAAGACCGAATTCCTCGCCACCAAGCGCGCGGCCGACGAGGCCCTGGCGACCAGCGGGCTCTCCCATGTCATCCTGCGCCCCGCACTTGTCATAGGCCGCAACGCCTTCGGCGGCACGGCACTCCTGCGCGCACTCGCCGCGCTTCCCATGGTGCTCCCGCTGGTCCACGCTGAAAGCCCCGTTTCAACGGTGACGCTGGACGATGTCGCCCGCACCGTGTCGCTGGCAATGTCCGGTGAAATCCCCAGCGGCTCCGATCTGACGCTCGCGACAGAGGGTCAGACGCTCGCAAGCCTGGTGACCGAGCATCGTGCCTGGCTCGGCCTGCCGCCCGCCCCTGTCCTCGGTCTCCCGGCCTTCGCGGCAGCACCAGTGTCGGCGATCGCCGATGCCCTCGGCTGGCTCGGCTGGCGCTCGCCTCTGCGCTCTACCGCCATGCAGGTCATGCGTCACGGCGTCGGTTCTGGCGAAGCCGAGCCGCCCTTCCCGCCCGAACCAGCATCCGCCTTCCTCGCCCGCAACCCGGCAGGCGTTCAGGACCTTTGGTTCGCACGGCTCTATTTGCTGAAGCCCCTGATCTTCTTCTGCCTTTCGGCCTTCTGGCTCGTCTCGGGGATCGTGCCGCTTCTCGATCCTTCACGCGCTGCAGGTCATTTCGAGCCTTTTATGGGCCAAACGGCAGCGCTGGTCCTCACCTTGGTGACCTGCCTCATGGATATCGCCCTTGGTCTCGCCGTGCTCTATCGCCCCAAGACCCGCCTCGCACTGTGGGGCATGATCGGCGTCACCTTCGGCTATCTCGCCGGCTCCGTCGTCATGGAGCCCGCCCTCTGGCTCGACCCGCTCGGCCCGATGGTGAAGACCGTACCTTCGCTTGTGCTGACACTCGCAGCGCTCGCCATTCTGGATGAACGCTGATGGAAATCGACCTCGATTCAATCCTCATCTTCCTGCACATCATCGGCGCGACCGTTCTGCTCGGCACCGGCGCCGGCATCGCCTTCTTCATGGTCATCGCCAACGGCACGCGCAATGCAACGCTGATTGCACACGTCGCCTCGACCGTCGTGCTGGCAGACCTCCTCTTCACCGCCACCGCCGTCATCCTCCAGCCGGTCACCGGAGTTGCGCTGGCGTTGCGCACCGGCTGGCCGCTCGGCGAAGGCTGGATCTTCTATTCAATCGTCCTTTACGTGATCGCCGGCCTCTTCTGGTTGCCGGTTGTCCGCATCCAGATGCAGATGCGCGATCTCGCCCGGCAGGCTGCAGCCGAAAACGCGGCCCTGCCCAGCCGTTACCAGAAGCTCTACCGCATCTGGTTCGCCTGCGGCTTCCCGGCCTTCGCGGCTGTGCTGGCCATCATCTGGCTGATGCTGAACAAGCCCGATCTCGGCCGACTCTTCTGACCACGGAAATAATTTCGCAAAGTCGGGAATAAATCCCGCCGCTCGATTGTCTCACTCCCGTCCGCAGCCTCGAGACGGCTCGCGAGGACCTGAACCCTGGGAGAACACCATGAAGACGAGACTGATCCTGACGCTTCTCTTTGCCGCCGGCGCCTCCATCGCCTATGCTCAGCCGACCATCACCGTGAAGACGGACAAGGGTGAGGTTCTGGCGGGCGAGAACGGCATGACGCTTTACACCTTCAAGAACGACAAGAAGGATACGTCCAACTGCTACGAAGCCTGCGCCCAGAACTGGCCGCCCTACATGGCAGCCGCAGGCGCGAAGGCCGAAGGCGCCTATTCGATCGTGGACCGCAAGGATGGTGGAAAGCAATGGGCCAAGGACGGCATGCCGCTCTATTTCTGGGTCAAGGACACCAAGAAGGGCGACACGACCGGCGATGGCGTGAAGGGCGTCTGGGATGTCGCGAAGCCCTGATCGCCACAATGAGAGGGGTTCCGGCGATGCGGGGACCCCAAGCTTCGAGCGTGGCATGCTAGACCTCATGCCGTCGCTTCGCCGCTATGCGCGTTCGCTCACCCGCTCAGATGTCGACGGCGAGGACCTGTTGCAGGACAGCCTGGAACGGGCGCTGGTCAAGCGCGGCCAATGGTCGGGCGGCAGCCTCAAGGCCTGGGCCTTTTCCATCATGACGAACCTCTATCGCAACGACACGGCCCGCGCCACGCGCCGCCGCACCGCACCGCTGGATGATGCGCAAGACGTGCCCTCCACGCTTGCGCCACCCGGCGATCCGCTGGAACGGAGGAAACTGGTTGCGGCCATCGATAGCCTCGCGCCGGATTTCCGCGCCGTCTTGATGCTGGTCGTCGTCGAAAGCATGAGCTATCGCGAGGTAGCAAGCCTGTTGCAAATCCCCGAAGGCACGGTGATGTCGCGTCTTACCCGCGCCCGCGCGCAGATCGCCCGTATTCTCGAGGCCGACAATGTCATACCAATGCGGAGAAGCGAATGAGTGACGCTCTCAACCCCGTGACCGAAAACGATCTCCACGCCTATGCCGACGGCCATATGGCAGTGGATGATGCGGCGCGTGTCGAGACCTGGCTTGCTGAACATCCGGAAGACGCCGCCCGCGTCGCCGCCTGGCGGAGCCAGAATGCGGCGATCCGGGACATGTTCGCACCCTATGCCACGACGCGCCCGGAGGATGCCGCACTGCTGGCCGTTCAGGCTCGGCGACCGATCCTTGAGCGACTGCCGCTTCGCGCTGCTGCCGCCGTGCTGCTCTTCGCGCTCGGCACGGCAACCGGTCTTGGGCTTCCCTCGTTGCTCGGCGCCCCGGCGACCGCCACCCCGATCTTCAAACAGGCAAGCGAGGCCTATGCGATCTATGCCCGGGAAGTACGTCATCCGGTGGAAGTCTGGGCAGGCGAAAAGGATCACCTCGTTGCCTGGCTCGGCAAGCGGCTGGGCGAGAAGATCGTCGCGCCCGACCTCGCCTCGGCTGGCTACACGCTGGTCGGCGGACGTCTGGTCCCGGTCGATGGCGTGGCTGGCGCGCTTCTGATGTATGAGGACAAGAGCGGCAAACGGCTTACCCTTCTTCTCGGCAGAACGGCGAAGAAGAACGAAACCGCCTTCCAGTTTGCCTCCAACGGAGCGGTCGAAACGCTCTACTGGATGGACAATGGGCTTGCCTATGCGGTCAGCGGCGAGATCAGCCGCGAAGCACTGCGCGCCGTCGCCGATCTCTGTTATCGCCAGTTCCAGCCGGCCTGACCGGTGGTCACTTCAGCATCGGCCAGAGGCTCAGCACCAGCAGGACCGCCATTGTGATGTTGAACACGCGCAGCCGGCGCGGGTCGGCAAGCCAGCCCTTCAGGCCCGTGCCAAAGCCCGCCCAGGCGGCCGTGCAGAATATGCCGACCGACATGAAGGCAAGGACAATCAGGAATGAATCGCGAATGTACGCATCCGGTGCCTGATAGGCAGCGACCGCCCCACCCGCCATGACCCAGGCCTTCGGATTGACCGCCTGAAACAGTGCGGCTTGAGCCAATGTCATCGGCCGCGCCTCGGCATCGCCCTTCGCCTCGGCGAGACTGCGCGTCGTGGCAATATGCCAGGCGATCCACAACAGATACCCGCCGCCCAGAACCTTCAACACGAGATAAAGCCGCGGCTCGGCCGAAAAAAGCGCCCCGAGCCCCAGCCCCACCGCGAGGATCAGCGTAGCGAAACCCACCTCGATGCCGAGAATATGCGGGATCGTCCGCCGGAACCCAAAATTCACCCCCGAGGTCAGCAACATCATATTGTTCGGCCCCGGCGTGACCGAGGAGGTGAAGGCAAAGACGAGCAGCGCCAGAAATGTTTGATAGGACATGTTTCCTCCGGAATTTTATGTCAGCAATGCTGACCTATTTTTCCAGAGGCGGCAATGTCTTCATTGTGAGGGTGACAAGATTGCAGGGCGCAAGCACTTCACTCGAAATCGTAGAAGCGCTCAGAACCGACGTCCGGTCCCCAGTCGACGGTAGGCGGCTAGTTCTCCAAGCCAAGTCGTTCCATCTCGGCGACAATCCATTCGATTGTCGGTACGCGACGCCTTTTGGGACCAAGCGCAGCACCTTCGATATCCGTTTGTGGGGTCGGCGTGTCTTGGCATTCATCGAACTGAACGCCGCCCTCACCCCTCTCGTCTGGCTTTCCGTCATCAGTAGAAAGGACAACTTTAGGCATAGTTATCTCCCATCGTTACATCCTTGATATCACACCCGCAGCGAGAAAACGAACCTTCCCCTTCGACGCCACATGATAGACATGCTCCGCAATTACGTTTATATCAACCTATAAACACAAGGAGGAGAGACACCCATGACCACCGTCACGCAACATTTGTGGTTCGAAAAGGGCATGCGCGAGGCGCTGGCGACCTATGTGGACCTGATCCCCGGTTCCGGCATCGACTGGATCACACCGATCCCCGGCGACACGCCCTCCGGTCCCGCCGGCAGCGTGCAGATCGCCGCCTTCCATCTCGCCGACCAGCGCTACATGGCCATCGAAGCCGGGCCCCTCGACAGCTTTAACCATTCCTTCTCCATCCTTGTCTCCTGTGACGATCAGGCCCAGATCGATCATCTCTGGGAAAAGCTGGGCGACGGCGGCTCCTACGAACCCTGCGGCTGGCTGCGCGACCGCTGGGGCCTCTCCTGGCAAATCACGGCAAAGCGCCTTGGCGAGTTGATGATGGGGCCGGACCACGATGTCGCCAAACGGGTGACGGACGCGATGCTCAAGATGGGCAAGATCGACATCGCCGGCCTCGAACGCGCCGCCGCCGGCTGAAGGAGGTCTTCGCATGCAGGACATCGTTCTCTATACCTATGATTGGGTGCCCGAGCCGCCGCGCGGCTTTGTTCGCGACCTGCGCCTGCGCTGGGCGCTGGAGGAAGCCGGCCTTCCCTATCGCGTTGCCTCTGTTTCCTTCAAGGAGCGCGGCCCCGACCACATCGCTCACCAGCCCTTCGGTCAGGTTCCCTGGCTCACGGATGGCGATCTTTCGGTCTTCGAAAGCGGCGCCATGTTACTCCACGTCGCGGAGAAGAGCGAGGCCCTCATGCCGGGCGACATCAAGGGACGCAGCGAAGTCCGCGAATGGGTCATTGCGGCGCTGGCCTCAGTCGAGGCGGCGACGCAGCCCTGGTCGATCATGAAGTTCAGCGGCTTCGACGGCGATAACCCCGCATGGCCCTTCTTCGACAATTTTGTCGATCTGCGGCTGAAGCGAATGGAAGCGGTATTGTCACAGCACGACTGGCTCGTCGCGAACCGCTTCACCGTTGCCGATATCCTCATGGCCGATGTGCTGCGCCTGATGGACCGCTTCGGCAAGCTGGAGGGCTATCCGGCCTGCAAGGCCTATGTCGAGCGGAGCGTCGCCCGCCCGGCATTTCAGAAGGCCCATGCGGATCAACTGGCGCATTTCGCAGCGGCGGATGAAGCTCAAGCGACTCGGTAAGACCGTCGCAGGATCGCAGAGATCGGACCGGGCCAGGTTGCGGCCCGGTCTTGCCTACCACCGTCGGCGACTGCGTAGCTCAGCCGTAGTGCGCAGCATCCAGATCAGAAAGCAGCGAAGGACCGGTCGGGGTCCAGCCCAGCTTTTCCCGTGTGATCGCATTCGAAGCTGGAAAATCGAGACCGACGAAACCAGCCATCCAGCCGAAATGTTCGGCCGCCTTCTCCGGCGCGATCGAGGCAACCGGCAGCTTCATCCCGCGTCCGAGCGCCTCGGCAATGGCCCGCGCGCTGATCCCCGCCTCGCCCACGGCATGGTAGCGCGCGCCAGCCTCGGCGCGTTCAATCGCCAGACGATAGAGCCGCGCCACATCCGACAGATGCCCGGCGGGCCAGAGGTTCTTGCCCTCGCCGACATAAGCCGAAACACCTTTCGCGCGGGCAGTCTCGATCAGCGGCGCAATCAGGCCCTGCCGGCGCGTGTCGTGAACCTGCGGCAGGCGAACGACCGAGACATTGACGCCCCGTGCCAGAAGTGCTTCTGCGGCCTGTTCGGAGGCAATGCGCGGATTGGGATGGTCGAAATTCGTCACATCCTCCCGGGCCAGCTCACCGTGATGGCCGCTGCCGAGACCGGTTCCGGAGGTGATCAGCAGCGGCCGGCTCGAGCCTTCCAGCGCGGCGCCCAGCGCCGCAATCACCCGCCGGTCCTTTTCGCAATTCTCGACGAAACGCGAGAAGTCGTGGTCGAAGGCAAGATGAATGACCGCATCCGCCGCCTCGGCACCGGCCCGCAATCCCTCCGGGTCTTCCAGCGTGCCGCGGTACGGGGTGACGCCCGCCTTTTCGAGCACAGCCACGCCGTCATCCGAGCGCGTGACGCCAACCACGGAATGCCCCGCCGCCAGCAGTTCCGGAACGACGGCGGAGCCAATGAAACCGGTGGCGCCTGTCAGAAAAATTCGCATGTCAGCTTCTCCTCAGTGTCAGAGAAGCCTTCTATGCGTCTCCCCATTATGCTGGTAAAGTAGTGACGATATCATGGTATAATGGCTAATCGGATCGCCCATGCCCGACACCGGACTGACATCTCTTGCCGCCTTTCTCAAGGATCGACGCAGCCGCCTCGACCCCGCAGCCCTCGGCTTTGCCGGCCGCCGCCGCACACCGGGCCTGCGCCGCGAGGAGGTCGCGCAGCGCGCCAACATCAGCACCACCTGGTACACCTGGCTGGAACAGGGACGCGGCGGCGCGCCGTCTGCCGATGTGCTGAACCGCATCGCCAAGGCCCTCATGCTGACCGAGCCGGAGCGCGAACATATGTACATGCTGGCGCTCGGCCGCCTTCCGGAGGTGCGCTACACCTCGGTCGAGGGGATCGCGCCGCGCCTGCAGCGCGTGCTCGACCTTTTCGAGAGCGGGCCGGCGATGATCAAGACGGCGACATGGCAGATCGTCGGCTGGAACCGGGCTGCAACGCTCGTGCTGACGGATTACTCCAAATTGCCGCCGAACGAGCGCAACATCCTGCGATTTCTGTTCTGCGATCCGGAGCGGCGAAAGAAGCAACACGACTGGGAAGGTCTGGCCCGCGTTGTGGTCGGCTCGTTCCGCGCCCACGCCATCCGGGCGGGTGCGGCCTCGGAGGTTGGCGAAATGGTCGAGGAACTGTCGCGCGTCAGCCCCGAATTCGCCGCGCTCTGGCGGGAAAACGAAGTGATTGCGGATATGCAGGGCGTGAAGACCATACGCCATCCCATCCTCGGCGAAATCCAGCTGGAATATTCGAGCTTCGGCGTCGACGGGCGATCGGATCTCGACATGATCGTCTACAATCCGGTGGAGCAGGCAATTGCCGAGCGCATCCGGGCGATGGTGCGGGGGGATTCAGCGCTGCAGGCGGCATGAAGCTCTGGACGCGAGCGCCCTACTGCGCCGCGCGCGGCCTGAAATCGATCAGCAGCGACTTCAGCTCGATCTCGCGCACCCGCCGCGCTGCCTCCACCGGGCTCACCCAGGCAATCACCCGCTGCCCCAGTTCCTTGAAGCGGTCATGCACCGTCTCGACCTCGATCTGGAAAACATCGACAATGCAGGGAACGACGTCGCCGCCGTCGAGTTCCTTGAGGTAAGTATAGCGGCCGATGGCTCGCTCCAGCACCTTGCCGCGGACGCCCGCCTCTTCCCAGGCCTCGATGGCAGCCGACTGGGCGAGTGTCTTCTTCTTCACCGGCCAGCCCTTGGGGATGATCCAACTGCGGCTGCCGCGAGAGGTAACGACCAGCACTTCAATCTCCGGCCCGCCGCTCTTGTAGCGAAAACAGAGCGCCGCCGTCTGCTGGCGGAACGAGCCGTTGAACAGGGTTTCGGGACGCTTTGCGAGGCGCTGCAACAGCGATTGCGTCGGCTCCGATTTTTTTGTCTGTGGCTTTTCAGCCTTTTTCTTTGATTTCATCAGAACCGAGATTGTCAAGATTTGCTTTTTGGAGCAATTGCCTGCGAGAATATATGACAGTTTTGTGACAGTGATCACAAACGCAAGTTGACATCAAGACGCTCACAGGAAGGGCCGTAACCATGATGGGTTTGTTCCGCAAGCTGATGCCGAGGGAAGACGCGTTCTTCGAGATGTTCGTCCGTCATTCCCGGACGGTCGTCGGCGCAGCCGAGGCAATGGAAAAGCTCCTGAAGGGCGATGACGTCGACGGCAATTGCGCCCGCATCGTCAAGCTGGAGAACGAAGCTGACGACATCACCCGCGAGGTTCTGCTCGCCGTGCGCCGCAGCTTCATTACGCCCTTCGACCGTGGCGATATCAAGGATCTTATCCAGTCCATGGATGACGCCGTCGACATGATGCACAAGACTGTGAAGACCATCCGCCTCTTCGAGCAGACGAGCTTCGATCCGCTCATGCAGGAAATGGGAGCCGGCATCGTCAAGGCCGCCCATCTGCTGGCCGAAGCCGTGCCGCTTCTGGACAAGATGGGCGCGAATGCACACCGTCTCTCGGCCATCGCCGAGGAAGTGACCCGCGTCGAAGGCCGCTCCGACGAGCTGCACGAACAGGGCCTGAAGGACCTCTATCGGCGCCATGGCGCCACAGGCAACGCCATGGCCTACATGATCGGCAGCGAAATCTACGGCAATCTCGAAAAGATCTTCGACCGCTTCGAGGACGTCGCCAATGAGATCAGCGGCATCCTGATCGAGAATGTCTGATGGACGCTTCCCTCGCTCTCCTGCCGCTGATCGCGCTGATCGCCGTCGCGCTGTTCTTCGACTTCCTCAATGGCCTGCATGACGCGGCGAACTCGATCGCGACGATTGTCTCCACCCGTGTGCTGCGCCCGCAATATGCAGTCGCCTGGGCGGCTTTTTTCAATTTCATCGCCTTCCTGTTCTTCGGCCTGCATGTGGCCAACACACTCGGCACCGGCATCATCGATCCCGGCATCGTCACACCGCAGCTGATCTTTGCAGCGCTGATGGGCGCCATCGTCTGGAACATCGTCACCTGGATTTTCGGCATCCCTTCCAGCTCGTCGCATGCACTCGTCGGTGGCCTCGTCGGCGCCGGCTGGGCCAAGGCGGGCTTTCATTCGGTCGTCTGGGGCGGCCTCAACAAGACGATTGCCGCGATCTTTCTCTCCCCGGCCATCGGCTTCCTGCTGGCGCTGGTCCTGATCCTGATCGTCTCCTGGGTCTTCGTGCGCCAGACGCCCTTCGCCGTCGATCGCACCTTCCGCTTCATGCAGTTCGTCTCCGCCTCGCTCTATTCGCTGGGCCACGGCGGCAACGATGCGCAGAAGACAATGGGCATAATCGCCATCCTGCTCTACAGCCAGGGGCATCTCGGCCCGACCTTCTATGTGCCCCTGTGGGTGGTCCTGACCTGCCAGTCGGCCATGGCGCTTGGCACGCTCTTCGGCGGCTGGCGCATCGTGCACACGATGGGCTCCAAGATTACGCGGCTCAACCCGATGCAGGGTTTCTGCGCCGAAACCGGCGGCGCGCTCACCCTCTTCGGCGCGACCTGGCTCGGCATTCCGGTCTCCACCACCCACACGATCACCGGCGCCATCGTCGGCGTGGGTGCCGCCCGTCGCGTCTCCGCCGTGCGCTGGGGCCTCGCGGGAAACATCGTCATCGCCTGGATCGTCACCATGCCCGCTGCCGGCGTGATCGCGGCGGTGAGCTATTGGGTGGCGGGCTTGTTTGGCTGAGCGTTCGTTACGAAAGTACCCGGCTCAGATAAAGCCAATCCCCACCGTCGCCACGGGCAAGGCGATCACCACCACCCAGGGCGGCAGTTTCCACATCGTCAGCCCGAGGAAGCCGGCGAGCGCAAGGGCGAAATCGGCGGGCGATAGCACCGCGCTCGTCCAGACTGGATTATAGAGCGCCGCGCCCAGAATGCCGACGACTGCCGCATTGGCGCCTCGCATCGCGGCCTGCGCATCCTCGCGCCGGCGCACCACTTCCCAGAAGGGCAAAACGCCCGTCACCAGCAGGAGACCAGGCAGGAAGATCGCTACAAGCGCCACGGCAGCACTCGCCAACTCGCCCGTCGCCTGCCCGATGGCAGCGCCGAGATAAGCGGCGAAGGTGAAAAGCGGTCCCGGCACAGCCTGCGCCGCACCATACCCGGCCAGAAACACATCGTTGGACAGCCAACCCTTGTCGACGATCTCGGCTTTCAGCAGCGGCAGCACGACATGCCCGCCGCCGAAGACCAGCGCGCCGGAGCGATAGAAGGCGTCGAACAGATTGACGTCCGCCGAACCGCTGACAGACGCCCAGAGCGGCATGACGATCAGCAGCGCGAAGAAGGCCACGAGACAGGCTGCCCCGAAGCGCCGCGAGATCGGCACCGCAAGATGCCCGATCGGCGCTGCCCCCGCCTGACGGCAGACAATCAGCCCCGCCACCGCCCCTACGACAATGGCAGCCACCTGTCCGATGGCGGTCGCCGCGAAGGTGACGATCAGCACGGCGGCGAGCGCGATCCCCGCCCGCGTCCGGTCCGGCGTCAGGCTCTTCGCCATGCCGTAAACCGCCTGCGCCACGACAGCGACTGCCACAAGCTTCAGCCCATGCAAGATCGCCCCCTCGACCGGCCCGCCGGCAGATGCCGCCCCATAGGCAAAAAGCACAAGCAGAATGGCCGACGGAAGCGTAAACGCCGCCCACGCCGCGAGCGCCCCGAGCGGCCCGCCGCGCAGGAGACCCATGCAGAACCCGACCTGACTGGAGGCCGGCCCCGGCAAAAACTGGCAAAGCGCCACGATCTCCCCATACCGCGCCTCATCGATCCACTTGCGACGGAGCACGAGTTCGTCGCGGAAATAGCCGAGATGGGCGATGGGGCCGCCGAAGGAGGTCAGGCCGAGTTTCAGGAAGGTTGTGAAGACTTCGAGGGCGCGCGAGGAGGAGCTGTCACGGACTGTCATGCTGACCCTTTGCTCCGAGGCCATTGTGTCAGGCCGTCCACCATCGTCAAATTCGATGCTTACTCAGCATATACGACACGCGCGTGTCTGCGGAACCACCGGAGGATGACACCATACCCAAAAACAGATGATCCCCGGACGAGCCGGGGACCAGAGTAACGACCGCAAAAAGCGTGAGAGTTTCACATCCCCTGCGGCCCACGGTTCAGCGCCGCAATACCGGTCCGGCACACTTCGATCAGGCCCATCGGCTTCATGATGGCGATGAACTGGTCGATCTTCGACGGCTTGCCGGTGATTTCGAAGATGAAATGGCCAACGGTCGCGTCGATGACCTTGGCGCGGAAGGCTTCCGCCAGGCGCAGCGCCTCGACGCGGGCCTCGCCCGAACCGGCGACCTTGATCAGCGCCAGTTCGCGCTCCACCGGACGGTCGGAGCCGAGTTCGAGCGCGCGAACCGTGAGGTCCACGACGCGGTGAACCGGCACGATGCGCTCCAGCTGCGCCTTGATCTGCTCAAGAACATGCGGCGTGCCGCGCGTCACGATGGTGATGCGCGACAGATGTGCCTCGTGCTCGGTTTCCGAGACGGTGAGGCTTTCGATGTTGTAGCCTCGGCCCGAAAAGAGGCCGATGACGCGGGCAAGCACACCCGGTTCGTTGGAAACGAGAACCGATAGCGTGTGGCTCTCGACGGCCTGCGTTTCCTTGTCGATGAAATAGGCGGAGCCGGTCGGTTGTAGCTGTGCGTTCATGATCCTGATCCTTCCCTATTTCGTCAGACGAGCTGACGGCCCTTGGCGTCGATGGCATTGGCAACGGCTTCGTCGGTGGCCTCGTCGGGCAGCAGCATTTCGTTATGCGCCTTGCCGGACGGGATCATCGGGAAGCAGTTGGCGAGGTTCGCCACGCGGCAGTCGAACAGGACCGGCTTCTTGACGTCGATCATTTCCTGGATCGCATCGTCGAGATCGCCCGGCTTTTCGCAGCGGATGCCATGCGCGCCGAAGGCCTGCGCCATCAGCACGAAATCGGGCATCGCCTCGGTATAGGAGTTCGACAGACGATTGCCGTGCAGCAGCTGCTGCCACTGGCGCACCATGCCCATATACTGGTTGTTCAGGATGAAGATCTTGATCGGCGCATTGTACTGAACGGCCGAAGACATTTCCTGCATGGTCATCTGGACGGAGGCATCGCCCGCGATGTCGATGACGAGGCTTTCCGGATGCGCGATCTGCGCGCCGAGTGCGGCCGGCAGGCCGTAGCCCATCGTGCCGAGGCCGCCCGAGGTCATCCAGCGGTTCGGCTTTTCGAAGCCGTAGAACTGAGCCGCCCACATCTGGTGCTGACCGACTTCGGTCGTGATGTAGGTGTCCATATGCTTCGTCTTCTCATAGAGACGCTGGATCGCATATTGCGGCATGATGACATCGTCATTCGGCCGGTAGGCGAGCGAATTGCGCGCGCGCCAGCGGGTGATGTTTTCCCACCAGTCCTTCAGATGCGACTTGTCGGCTTTGTTGGCCGTGGCGCGCCACAGGCGGACCATGTCTTCCAGAACGCGGCCGACATCGCCGAGGATCGGAACATCGACGCGAACCGTCTTGTTGATCGAGGACGGATCGATATCGATATGGATCTTCTTCGAATTCGGCGAGAAGGCATTGAGGCGACCGGTGATGCGGTCGTCAAAACGCGCGCCGATGCAGACCATGACGTCGCAGTCATGCATCGCCATGTTCGCTTCATAGGTGCCGTGCATGCCGAGCATGCCGAGCCAGTTCTTGCCCGAGGCCGGATAGGAGCCGAGGCCCATCAGCGTCGAGGTGATCGGGAAGCCGGTGAGCTCGACCAGCTCGCGCAAGAGCTGCGAGGCTTCCGGCCCAGAATTCACGACACCGCCGCCGGAATAGATGATCGGACGGCGGGCGTTTGCCATCAGCTCGACGGCAGCGCGAATACGGTCCAGATCGCCCTGCATTTTCGGCTTGTAGTTGCCCTTCGGCTGCGTGGCAGACGGCGGCGTATAAGTGCCGGTGGCGAACTGGACGTCCTTCGGAATGTCGACGACAACCGGGCCCGGACGGCCGGTCGTGGCGATGCGGAAGGCTTCATGGATCGTAGCGGCCAGATCGTTGACGTCCTTGACCAGCCAGTTGTGCTTGGTGCAGGGCCGCGTGATGCCGACCGTATCGCATTCCTGGAAGGCGTCCGAACCGATCAGCGTGGTCGGAACCTGGCCCGAGAGGCAGACGAGCGGGATCGAGTCCATCAGCGCGTCCTGCAGCGGCGTGACGGCATTCGTCGCGCCGGGACCGGAGGTGACGAGCATGACGCCCGGCTTGCCGGTGGAGCGGGCATAGCCTTCTGCGGCATGGCCTGCGCCCTGCTCGTGGCGAACGAGAATGTGCTGGATATCTTCCTGCTGGAAGATCTCGTCATAGATCGGAAGCACGGCGCCGCCCGGATAGCCGAAGACGTGCTCGACGCCATTGTCCTTCAGCGCGCGGAGTACGATCTCCGCCCCGGTCATCTTCCCGTCGTTCTGAGTATCCTTACCCGTCATCGTCCTTGTTCCGTTTTGCTTGGTTTTGCGGGGTGTCTAGCGTGTTTTAGGGCATAAAAAAAGGCCCCTTGGAGGAGCCTGTGTGCAGCGCATGGGTGGCTATCGCCGGATGGTTACACCATCCTGCCCATGCGCCGTCCCACCACGATAAGAGATACAATCTTGATCATGGCGCGAAGTGTTAACGGCAAAGCGGCAGGGCGTCAACGCCCCTGAATGGGAAAAAATCAAACGAAAGCAGGAAACCTCCCATTAAGACTGATGGCTTAACCTTGAGAGGCAAGTGAAAGTCGGAATGATGATGGACAAGGGTTCGGCAACGAACGCAGCAGAACGCAGAGACGCGGACGCTCCCGGCGACCGACTGCTCGGCCATGTCGTGGCCTGCAGCGGCGCGCGCGCGACCATTGCCGCCATCATCGAAAGCGGTTCGACGGATCTGACCGAACGCTGGTCAGTCGGCCGCCTCATCTCGATCAGCGTGGGCCGGAACCGCATCGTGGCGCTGGTGGATTCCATGCAGACCGACAACAAGGCGTGGGCGCAGGGCATCGACAACGTGTTCCGGGTCGAGGTCGAATTGCTGGGCGAAGTCGCGGTCGACGAGAATGGCAACCAAAGCTTCTCCACCGGCATCAGCACCTATCCCCATCTTGGAGCCATTGCGCACCGCATTCGGCAGGCCGACCTGAAACTCATCTACAAGAACCGCAACGGCGAAAGCTGTGTCATCGGCACGCTCTCGCAGGATGGCAGCATCGACGCCTCGGTGCATGTCCCCTCCATGCTGTCCAAGCATTTCGCCATCGTCGGCTCGACGGGTGTCGGCAAGTCCTCGGCAGTTTCCCTGCTGCTGCGCGCCGCCGTGGAATCCGACCCGAAGCTTCGCATCCTCATTCTCGACCCGCATAACGAATTTGCCGCCGCCTTCTCGGACCTTTCCGTCGTCATCGATCCCGAGCGGCTCGACCTGCCCTTCTGGCTGATGCGGCTGGAGGAACTGACCGAGGTCGTGTTTCGCGGCCGTCCCGGCGTGCCGGAAGAAGTCGATGCCCTGCGGGATATCATTCCGGAAGCGAAGAAGGCCTTTCGCGGCGAATCGAGCCTCATGCGCCGCCAGTCGGACCGCTCCTCGATCACCGCCGACACGCCCGTCCCCTATCGCATTTCCGATCTGCTGGCGCTGATTGACGAGCGCATCGGCAAGCTGGAAGGCCGCGCGGAAAAACCGCATCTGCGGTCCCTGAAACTCCGCATCGTCGCCGCCATCAACGATCCGCGCTATCGCTTCATGTTCTCGTCGAACACGATCAACGACACGATCATGGAGACGATACAGACGATCTTCCGCATTCCCGGCAACGGCAAGCCGATCACGGTCTTCCAGCTTTCCGGCATCCCGTCGGAAGTGGTGAACTCGGTGGCCTCCGTGCTGACGCGCATGGCTTTCGAAATCGGCCTCTGGTCAAACGGTGCCCTGCACATGCTGGTTGTCTGCGAGGAGGCGCACCGCTATGTGCCCGCGGACAAGGAACTGGGTTTCGTCCCGACGCGTCAGTCGATCGCGCGCATCGCCAAGGAGGGCCGCAAATACGGCGTCTCCCTCGGCATCATCACCCAGCGCCCCGGCGATCTCGACCAGACCATCCTCTCGCAGTGCTCGACCGTCTTCACGATGCGTCTGACCAACGAGAACGATCAGCACATCATCCGCTCGGCCATTCCGGAAACATCCATGTCGGCCACGAACTTCATCTCGTCGCTGGGCAATGGCGAAGCGATTGCCTTTGGTGAAGCGGTCGGCGTGCCTATGCGGATGAAATTCAGCCGCCTGCCCGATGCCCATCTTCCCAAGACCACGTCGTCGGAAGTGGCCGAGGTCGAGGATGCGGGCGATAATATCAATCTGCGCAGCATCATCGCGCAGATGCGCCAGATTTCCACGGCGCCGGACATCTCCGCCTTCCAGGAAAGCTACGAGGAAACCAACCGCCGGCAGGTCGAACAGTTGCCGTCGATCGACGACGGTCGCGAACTGGAACCCTACAATGCCGATATGCTGCCCGGGCGTGCAGGCCTGGCGGCGAATGAACCCGCACGCTATCCGGTTCACGCCCAACGCGCGGATAACAGCTTTGAAGGCAATGCCTCCCTCCGGCAGCCCGGCGAAGCCTCTGGCCTCACCTCGCTTCGCCGCGATCCGAACCGGCCCTCGACGCTCAGGGAAAGCCTGCTGAAGAAGCCGCTTTCGAGCCTTTACAAGGATTGACGCCTCAAGGCGCCATCCGCTCCCAGCTCTTGTCCATCTGGTTTCGGAACCACGTCATCTGCCGCTTGGCATATTGCCGGGTTGCGGCACTTGCCTGCTCGACAACCTCCGCACGGCTCATCTCGCCCCTGAGCATGGCCGCGATCTGCGGCACGCCGATCGCTTTCATGGCCGGCACGTCCGGGGACGGCGCAAGCGCCAGCAGCGTCTCAACCTCCTCGACAGCCCCCTCCTCCATCATAGACGCAAAGCGACGGTCGATGCGTGCACGCAGAAGATCCCGCTCGGGCAGGACCACGATCTTTCGGGACCCTGATGGATCGATGATCGCCGGACCCGAAAGCGCTTGAAAATGCGCAATCGGCTTGCCGCTCGCCATCAGCACTTCGAGCGCGCGCAGGATGCGCTGTCCGTCGCCCGGCTGGAGCGCCGCTGCGCCTTGCGGATCGCGCGCGGACAGCATGGCATGCAGCGCCTCCGGCCCTTCCTTCGCCAGCCGCGCCCGCAGCGCCAGCCGCAATTCTTCCGGCACCTCCGGCATCTCGGAAAGCCCGCCCGTCAGCGCCTTGAAATAAAGGCCCGTGCCGCCGACGAGGACCGGCGTCTTGCCCGAAGCACGGATCGCGGCGATCTCGGCCTCCACAGCCCTCAGCCAGGCGCCTGTCGAATAGGTCGTGTTCGCCGGCACATGGCCGTAAAGCCGGTGCTCGACCCCGCCCATCTCGGCTTCGGACGGCCGGGCCGTCACCACACGCAGCGTGTCATAGACCTGCATGCTGTCCGCATTGACCACGACGCCGTCGACACGACGCGCCCAGTCGAGCGCCAGAGCGGACTTGCCGCTGGCGGTCGGGCCGGTTATCAGGATCGCGTCGTATTCGCTCACAAGGTTGTCTCCATGGCTCTGGTTGCCACGCTCATCGCCAATCCGCAAAATCCTGTACTCGTCCCGGCGCTCGGTGAAAAGGCCGCGAGCAGCGTTTCCGCATCCGGTCTCTACTGGCTCGCCGACGGGATCGCCTGCGATATCGCGCTGAAGGATGGCACGGATGCGGCCGAAGCCAGGGCAGTGCTCACCAAGGCCCTCGAGAGCGCCCCGGTCGACATCGTCGTGCAGGAAGCAGAAAGCCGCCGCAAGAAACTCCTGATCGCCGACATGGATTCCACCATGATCGGCCAGGAATGCATCGACGAACTCGCCGCCGAAGTCGGGCTGAAGGACCTCGTCGCCGCCATTACCGCGCGCGCCATGAATGGTGAAATCGAATTCGAACCGGCGCTTCGCGAGCGCGTGGCCCTGCTCAAGGGCCTGCCCGTCTCCGTGGTCGACGAGGTGATCGCCAAGCGCATCACGCTGACCCCCGGTGGCAAGGAACTGATCGACACCATGACCGCCAATGGCGGCTACACGGCGCTGGTCTCCGGCGGCTTTACGGTCTTCACCGGCCGCATCGCCTCGGTCCTCGGCTTCCACGAAAATCGCGCCAACGTGCTGATCGAGGAAGACGGCAAGCTCGCCGGCATCGTCGCCGAACCGATTCTCGGCAAGCAGGCCAAGGTCGATGCCCTCATCGACATCACCGAAACGCTCGGGATCCACACGGATGACGCGATTGCGGTCGGCGACGGCGCCAACGATCTCGGCATGCTCCAGCTAGCCGGCTCCGGCGTGGCGCTGCATGCCAAACCCTCGGTTGCGGCACAAGCCAAGATGCGCATCGACCATGGCGATCTCACCGCACTGCTCTATATCCAAGGTTATCGTAAGAGCGACTTCAAGCGCATCTGAAACTACTTCTGATTGACCATCCGGTGCCAAGGCGAAATACTGGATTTGCACATCATTGCAAATTTGGTATAATGACATGCTGTGGACTGTGGAGTTTCTGAACGAAGAGGTTCGGTCGGATCTTGAGGCCCTTCCCAAGGATCTGATCGCGCGCTTCCTACGGATCACCGAGTTGATTGCGGACAGAGGGCTCGAGCAGGTGCGCGAACCCTACGTCAAGCATCTGGAGGGACCACTTTGGGAAATGCGGATGAAAGGTCGTGACGGTATAGCCCGAGCGGCTTACGTCACCCTTCGGGGTCGCAGGATTGTTGTCGTGCATGTGTTTCGAAAGAAGGTCCAGAAGACGCCACGTCGGGACATTGAGTTGGCGCTCAAGCGAGCGAGGTCAATCCTATGAAGAACAAATCTCTTCTGGTCAAAGAGGCCGCAAAGCAGTGGCTTCAGGACCCGGACATCGCGAAAGCCTATGACGACCTTGCCGAGGAGTTCGCCTTGGCGGCGGCGCTGATCGACGCGCGATCAAACGCCGATATGACACAGGAAGAAGTCGCAAAGGCAATGGGTACGACCCAGGCCGTCATCGCCCGGCTCGAAAGTGGCCGAACAATGCCATCCACCCGAACACTCCAGCGCTTTGCAGAAGCCACGGGAAGCAAACTCCGAATAAGCTTCGAGCGGGCATGACGACACTCGAAACCCCTCGCCTCATCTCCCGCCCGTGGACTGAAGCGGATATCGAGCCGTTCTTCGCGCTCTGCAGCGATCCGGAAGTCATGCACTATTTCGGCGGACCGCAGTCGCGGGAAAAGGTCGAGGCAACGGTCGGCCGCGTCATTGAGCTACAGGTGGATTTCGGCGTGTGGCTTCAGCCGCTGATCCTGAAGGAAACCGGCGAATTCATCGGGATGGCCGGCATCGCGCAAGTGATGTTCGAGGAGCATTTCACGCCAGCCGTGGAGATTGGATGGCGGCTGGCACGTCGGCACTGGGGAAAGGGCTACATCACCGAAATCGGCAGGGCCTTCATCGACTACGCATTCACGAAGCGCGAGTTCGATGAACTCGTCTCATTTGCCGTCCACGACAACCTGCGTTCGATTGCTGTCATGCAGCGGCTGGGCTTTACGCACAATCCGGCTGACGATTTCGACCACAAGTCAGTTCCGGACGATCTGCCACATCTGAAGCGGCATGTGCTTTATCGCTTGAATAATCCACGCCTTGGATAAAAAGACGCCGCAGCGTCACTCGCCCGGATGCTGCTTATGCTTGCTCTTGCGGCTGTCATAGACGAGCCAAGCACAACCACCAACGGCAACTAGAAGCGGGAATACGTACCAGAAAAAGATATCCGGGGTCATGGCACAAGGCCTCCAAGTATTCTTCGTGCTATCAGATGTAATATGAATGCGCCCAAAATCCAAGTGGCGACGCTCAGGAGGCCGATCCACATGTCCGCTCCCGGAGAATAGTTGAACGTCCTGCCCAGCACGCCCACAACGACAAACGCCGTCGAAAGCCTATCCAGCGCGTTGGCCGCAAGCTTCGTTCTCTCGTTGTGAACCAGCATCCCGATCCCCTATCACACCCTCGCGCTTAAATTGTACTGCGGGGTGACTAAAGGTCAAGGATGAGACCGTCCTTGGGTTTTCGTCCAAGCGACGTCGGTCCCCAAGGCTCTATTACTCCAGCCTGAGCGCAACGAAACGCAGATCGCCCTTCGCATTGGACACCATCACCTGAGCATTGCGCCTGTCTGCCTGCTTGAGCGAGGTGATCTTGGCCGCAGCGTCCGCCGGCGTCGCGATGAATTCCTGCGCGATCTCGACAATGACATCGCCCGCGACAATACCCTTTTCGGAGGCGGGCGAACGAGGCTCGACCTCCGTCACGACGACACCCTCGACGCTTTTCTCGATGGAGAACTGCTTGCGCAGGTCGTCGTCGAGCGCCTTCAGCGCCATCCCAAGCACCGGCCCGTCGGGAGAGACAGCCTTGCCGTCGTCTTGCGGCTTCTCGGGCTTGGCAGGCTTCTGCGGCTTGGCTTCGTCGGAAGAGCCTTCATCGCCGGGTTCGTCAGACGCCGCTTCCGTATCGTCTTCGGCACCCTTTGCCATCTGCTTGAGCCGAACGGTCACCGACATCTCTTTCCCGTCCCGCAAAACAACGGCCGGAAGATCCGTATCGATGGGGCTTTCGGCCACAATCAGCGGCAGATCGCGCGCCTGCTTCACCGGACGGCCATCGAAGGAGAGGATAACGTCGCCCGACTTGATGGGACCCTTCTCGACAGGGCCGCCCGCAATGACGCTTGACACGAGCGCGCCACGCACCTTGTCCAGGCCCAGCGTCTTGATCATGTCGTCCGTCACCGGCTGGAGACGCACGCCGAGCCAGCCACGCCGCGTCTCACCATATGTCTTCAACTGCTGGATCACGTTCATCGCAATCTCGGAGGGGATCGAGAACCCGATGCCGATCGAACCGCCCGTCGGCGAAATGATCGCCGTGTTCACGCCGATAACGTCGCCTTCCATGTCGAACAGGGGGCCACCGGAATTGCCCTTGTTGATCGCGGCATCCGTCTGGATGAAATTGTCATAGGGCCCGGCATTGATGTTGCGCCCGCGCGCCGACACGATGCCGACCGTCACCGTCCCGCCCAGACCGAACGGGTTGCCGACCGCCATCACCCAGTCGCCGATCCGCATCTTGCGGGAATCGCCGAACTTCACGGCCCTCAACGGCGCCTTGGGTTCGACCTTCAGGACCGCCAGATCGGTCTTGGTATCCGTACCAATCAGCTTGGCTTCGAGCGTCGTACCGTCGGCGAAGTTGACGTCGATTTCGTCGGCGCCCTCGATCACGTGGTTGTTGGTGACGATGTAGCCGGCCGGATCGATGACGAAGCCCGAGCCCAGCGAATTGACCTTGCGGTTCTTGCCGCCGTCCTTCTTCCGCTTGCTGAAATAGTCGTTGAAATATTGTTCGAAGGGTGCGTCCTTCTGCACCTTGGGCGACGGCGAGCCGCTATCCGCGTCGCTGCCTTCGGCATCCTGGGAGATGGAAATGTTCACGACCGCGTCGAGCAGGCCCTCAGCCAGATCTGCGACCGAGGCCGGCCCGCGCTGCTGGACCGCAGCGCTTTGCGCCTGAACGGGCACCGCAGGCATCACCATAACCGAGGCAGCGGCGACAGCCGAGAGAAGCAGGAACTTCGAAGACGAACGTGGCACGCGGCATTTCTCCCGTTGGAGATCGCGCCCGCAAATCGCCGGCGCATGTGATGAAGCAGGTCGCTCTTGTTATCGCCACCATCCTTCCGGGTAAAGTGGCGTTTCTGTGAGCATCCGTCTGATCAGCGAAGCAGCCACACCAGCCCGACACCAGCGGCGAGCACGACTATTCCGAAAATGCGCAGGCGCTCCTCCGGCATCGCTGGAAGCTGCTCGGCCATGCGCTTGATAAGCCGAGGGGCCAGCGCGTAGGCCAGCCCCTCGATGATCAGGAAGAATGCGAAACCGATCATAAAATCGGTGGCAAGCGTGCTCACTGCTGGGCAGCCGGCGCTTGCGGAGCCTTGCCGGCATCCGGCGGAAGCCGCTCGTCCAGCTTCTTCTTTCCGCCCGCATCATTGAAATAGCGGAAGAAATCAGAGGTGGGCGACAGAACCAGATTGGTATCCGGGCTTGCCAGGCTGTTGCGATAGGCATTCATCGAACGGTAGAATTCGAAGAAGGCCGGATCCTTGCCGTAAGCTTCGGCGAAGATCGCACTGCGCTGGCCATCGCCCTCGCCTCGCAGGATTTCCGACTCGCGCCGTGCATCGGCAACGATTTCGACAACCTGACGGTCGGCAATGGCTTCGCGGCGCTGCCGCTCCTGCACACCGCGGGCGCGGATCAGTTCAGCCTCGGCCAGACGCTCGGCCTTCATGCGGTCGAAGGTCTGCTGCGAGACTTCGCGCGTCAGGTCGGTGCGGCGGATGCGAACGTCGAGGATCGACAGACCCAGCGCGCCAGCGTCGTTCTTGAGGTCCGTGCGGACCTCCTGCATCATGGCGCTGCGCTCCTGCGACAGTGCGGATTCGAAGCCACGAAGACCGTAAACGCGGCGCAGCGAAGCATCCAGACGTGTCCGGAGCCGCGACTCTGCCGAGGTGCGGTCGCCCGAAACGGCCTCACGGAACAGCTGCGCATCGGTGATCTTGTAGACGATGAAGGCATCGACTTCATAGAACTTGCCGCCCTTAACCTGGACACGGATGTTGTCGAGGTCGAAGCGCAGGGCCTGTTCGCTGACATACTGAACACGGTCGGCATCCAGGAACGAGAACGGCAGCTTGAAATAGATGCCCGGATCGGTCTTGACCGACTGGATCTTGCCGAAACGGATGACGAGCGCCTGCTCGCGGGCACCGACGACGAAGACGGACGAATAGGCGATGAGCGCAATCAGAGCCGCGACGACGATGCCGATGGAAAGACGATTGCTGTTCATTTCGTCTCTCCCTTCGACGTGTTTCTGGTGATCAGTTCATTGAGCGAGAGATACGGCACAGACTGGCCGGCCTGGCCATCCATGACGATCTTCTTGCTCGACTTCATCACACCTTCCATGGTTTCCAGATACATGCGCTCGCGCGTCACCTCAGGAGCCTTCGCATATTCCGTGTAGATGGAGGTGAAGCGCGCGGCCTCGCCTTCCGCTTCCTTCACGACGCGGTCCTTGTAAGCCGCAGCCTCTTCACGGATCTGCGAGGCTTCACCGCGGGCGCGGCCAAGCTTCTGGTTGGCGTATCTGTTGGCTTCCTCGACGAAACGGTCTTCGTCCTGTTCGGCGCGCTGCACTTCGTCGAAGGCATCGGCCACTTCACGCGGCGGAGCTGCATCTTCGATTGCGACCGTGCGGATCGAAATACCCGTCTTGTAGGCGTCGAGCGTCGCCTGGATGATGGTCTTGACCTCTTCGGAAACGGCCTGACGGTTGTCGCGGAAGACGTCCTGCACGGGACGCGAGCCTACGACTTCACGCATGGCGCTCTCGGCGACCTGCTGCAGCGTGTCGCGCGGGTCCTCCACGTTGAAGAGATAGGCGCGCGGATCGGTCACGGCAAAAAGAACCGAGAACTGCACGTTGACGATGTTCTGGTCACCCGAAAGCATCAGGCCCGCATCGCTGTTCGAGCCGGATTTAGCGCCGATATTGGCCTGCTGTTCGGTCACCTTGACCAGTTCGACACGTTCGATCGGCCACAGATGGAAATGCAGGCCCGGCATCGAGACTTCATTCTTCGGAACGCCGAAGCGCGAAACGACGCCACGCTCGTCCGGCTGCACGGTATAGATGGACTGGAAGAGCCAGAGGGCTGCAACCACCACGACGCCGAGAAGCACCAGTCCACCGCTGCCCGATCCACCGGGGATCATGCGTTTCAGGCTGTCCTGGCTGCGCCGGATGATTTCATCGAGCTCGGGCGGATTGTTTCCGTTACCCGGCCGGTTTGGTCCGGAGCCCCATGGGCCCTTCCCGTTGCCGTTACCGCCACCACCGCCGCCGCCCCATGGGCCGCCGCCGCCATTCTGATTGCTCCAGGGCATCAAGTCCTCTTGCTGTTACGGGCAAGAGACGTTTCCCCCCACCCTCGTCTTATGGTGACAGTTTATAGGTATCGCAGCACATGGTTTCAATGCAGCCTGTCACGTTTCACGTACCGAAGATGCAAATTGCCGCAGGGAAGGTTTATTTTCGGCGAGAATACGTGACGAAACGCGCTGAATAGTCGTCCTTTTCGCCTGCCTCCATGCGGCCGACCTGTTCGGCTTCCCATATGGCAGGATCGATGTCCGGGAAGACCGTGTCGCCTTCAATATCTGCCTCGACATGGGTGATGTGAAGCACGTCCGCGACCGGCATGCCGAGACGGTAGATCTCACCACCACCGGCAATGCAGATTTCACCAACACCCGCCTCCGCAGCCAATGCGGAAGCCTTGGCAATTGCCGCCTCGAAGGAATGCACCACATGCACCCCTTCGCGGGCATAAGACTGGTCCCGCGTGATCACCACATGCGGCCGACCTGGAAGAAGCCGCGGAAAGCTCTCGAGATTCTTCCGCCCGATGACCAGCGGCTTGCCCATCGTCATCGCCTTGAAGCGCTTCAGATCCGTGGACATGTGCCAGGGCAGATCATTGTCCCGTCCGATCACACCATTCTCCGCCACGGCGGCAATCATGGAGATGAGCGGCTTTGTCATACCGCAATCGGCGCCTTGATCGTCGCGTCGGCCTCATAGCCGACCAGCTCAAAATCCTCGAACCTGAAGGAGAAAATATCCTTCACGTCGGGATTGATCTTCATGAACGGCAGCGGCTTGGGCTCCCGCTTCAGCTGGGTTTCAGCCTGTTCGAAATGGTTGTGATAGAGATGGGCGTCGCCGAACGTGTGGACGAAATCGCCGGGGCGAAGACCTGTGACCTGGGCGACCATCATCGTCAGCAGTGCATAGGACGCGATGTTGAACGGTTTTCCGACATCATCAGTTTTTATGTTCATTTGGTACCTCATTCGGCGCAACCTTCATCACTTCAGCATCGCCGACGTTCGTAAATTGCGCAAGCAGCCGACGGAGTTTTGCGCGATAGCGCCAGGAATAAAGTATCCGCCTTAAGGCGGATTCCGCATCGATTAGAAAGACTGACCGGCGTGATCACCGCTAAGCCGAAAGTCAGTCTTTCTAATAAAATAATGTGACGGCCACAGGCCGTCTCTATATCGGCGATCAGCCGACCAGGACCCTCTGGGCTTTGAGGCAAACATGTATTTTCATCGAAGGAACGGTTCAGTACAATTTAGGAGCGGATAGAATTTTTTTTCCGTGACTTGGGTTTAGGAACCTTCCACCTCACGCCAGCGCCGTATCCAGGTCCTGCGAGCGTGAACTCTATTCCAAGCTCTTCATACTTAGCTTGAATTCGCTCAATTGTGTCCAAAGACACGTTCCTTTTCCCGCTTTCAGCATTACGAAGAGTGGGCGGAGAAATATTCACGATGGCAGCGAATTCACGAGCATCAAGCCCGAGCAAAGCTCTCGCAGCCCTCAACATTTCTGGCGAATAATTGATGTCCATAATTCGGAAAATGCGCACCTCAAAAAAGGTCTGTCAACATTTGCGAAAATAGAAAACAATGTTGACTCAAACGAAAGAATGTTTTCTTTTTTTGAAAGTCGAGTCGTCTAGCTCGACGAGGAAATCGAATCGTGAGGTGGAATATGTGGAATGAGTTTCCCAACACGCCGGAGAGCAGCACAGAAGAGCTGATCAGCTCTCTTCGAAGGCTAGCGGATGACCTAGAGATTTACGGCAATCTTGGGCCACAAGCGGTCACCACAAAAACTACCATTTCACAGTGGGCCGTCGCCCGTCGCGCGGTGCCAGTTCTGATTGGTCGGATGTGCGGACATCCCACCATTTCAGATGGGCATATTGGCATCACTACCGAGCTGATTTGCTGGAGCTTAGAGCATCGGCTGGCCCGTTCACAAAACAGGTGGTACCGCCTCGGAGAGCCTGCTTCCAAAACTCCGGATGCTGATCAATGAACGCCCTTGATGATTTTGTGGAGAAAGCTGGCCAACTTATGAAAACGGCTCGCAAGGCTTCTGAGGCCGAAAAACACCGGCAGCACCCCACTCACCTGGAGTTGAGCCGGAACGCGGCAGTTAAAATACTACCGAAATCACCACGACTGTTTCTTTGCTGTTGCGCAATCGTAAGACTGTTGCGCAGCTGCAAAGATTTTCTGACAAGTCCAAATTTCGTGCTTTTGGTTGTCGTCCCACCGACATGGTCGCTTGATGATATCGAACGGTGCGCGAAGGCATGCTTGTACAATGACGGCCGCAAGCCAGATTTCCTGGCAATATTTAGCCACCCCAAGCTCCGGGATAGAAAGCGCCGCTGGGATTTTAACCCAGAGGAAGTTTTAGCTTCAACCAAGGTCCTCGTGTTCGCCCACTCCGGCACTCAGCTGCACCCGGAAATCGAAGCTGCCGCCGACATGATCGTCTCACTTGAACCCGTGTCAGATCGACATCTGGATGCGTTGACAACGGTATTGGACACTGGCGTCATCAACGACGTCGACAAGGAATTTTTGCGCAAAAATCCTTCCACCTTTATAGATGCGGCGTTCCGGAAAGGTCGCTCGGCTTCTCCGGTTATTGAACGTCTGCGGCATCTGACAAAGAAATCCGAAGCATCAGCCAAAATCCTACCGATGCAAGCATTTGGCGAAGCTCACAGTTGGGCGGAACACCTTCGTCAAGACCTTATGTCGTGGCGCGCCGGAACGCTGGCGTGGAAGGAAATTGATAAAGGGGTGCTGGTCTATGGTCCACCTGGGACAGGAAAATCAACCTTCGCTGCATCCTTGGCTCAATATCTCGAAGTGCCATTGATTGCCACCTCACTGGCAAAATGGCAAAGTGCCGGACACTTAGGTGACTTGCTAAAGAGCATGCATTCTGACTTCGCCCTGGCGCGGAGTGAAGCACCATCCGTTCTGCTGGTTGATGAATTGGATTCTATAGGTGATCGGGCGCAATTTGTGGGCGAAAACGCTCACTACTGCTCCGAGGTCGTCAACGGATTGCTGGAACTCGTGGATGGGTGCTTGCAACGCGAAGGCGTGATCGTAATCGGCGCATCGAACTTTCATCAGAAAATCGATCCTGCTTTGTTGCGTCCCGGTCGGCTTGAAAAGCATTTGGAGCTAGCCAAGCCTAACGTCGATACTCGTGCATCAATCTTACAGTATTATCTGCCCGACCTAGACCAGGAGGCACTCGGCACCGCAGCCACTTTACTCCGGGGGGCAACGGGTGCGGATATCGAATATTTAGCACGTCGAGCAAAACAGCGTGCTCGAATTGACGGTCGCCAGGTCTCATCCGAGGACCTGCTGCAACAATTACCCACTCCGCCAGCTTTGAGCGGTGACGAGGTCTGGAGGATATGCATCCACGAGGCAGGACATGCCATCTTGGCAAAGCTGTTTTCTGTCGGAAAAATTGTAGAGGTAGAAGCTGCTCCGGCCGATCTCGCGATAATTGACGGAACGGACAACTTGAGCGGCCGCATGGTCGTCACGAAGCCCCTTCGAATAATACAAAGCGAAACTTCACTTCGTGACGATATTGCCATGCAGCTCGGTGGGTTAGTCGCGGAAGAGATTCACTTCGGCGATAAGTCAACATCCGCTGGTGGCTCCAGCGGCAGCGATCTCGCGAAGACGTCTGAAATTGCAAGGCAAATGATCGCTTCTTTCGGTATGGGGCGCTCTTTGTGTGTTTTTCCCGGGACAACATTTGATCCTCTCGAACGGCACCTCCCTGAGCACAGTACGGAAATTCACCGAGAGATTAATTTCATACTCAGGACAGAATACGAGAGGTCGAAAGACGCATTAAAAGCCCATTGGCACGTTGTTTTGGACTTAGCACTCGCTCTTCAGAAAGAGCATCGCGTCTCAGGAGAGCGTTTGGAGAGGCTGCTTGAACCTGTGGGGCCTGCACGGGCTCTCACCTCATAGCGCTTCGCAATAGTCCAATCGCTGAAGCCGCAACTCCCCCACCCAGACATTGCAGGAGCCATCAATGAAGGCTTGGATCGTCAGCGACATCCATGCGACTAACGTCGCTTATTCTCAACTCGACCAGTTAGAGGTCCCCGAAGCAGATATTTGCATCTGTGCAGGCGATATTTCGGGTATCACCGAGTTATCAATGGAATTTCTAAGGCGGTTCATATCGCCTCACATGCCAGTCGTGTGCGTGCTCGGCAATCACGACTATTACGGCTCCTCAATCGACGAAGCACTTGAGAGTGCTAGACGCCACGCCGGGCGAAACATTACCGTTTTAGAAAACGAAACCACTGTCGTCGATGGCGTCCGCATCATTGGCGCAACCTTGTGGACTGATTTCGAGGTTGAGCATGGCCGGGAGGGTGGCGAACTCCCGTTGCCAG
This sequence comes from Hyphomicrobiales bacterium, assembly GCA_900467685.1. Lineage (GTDB taxonomy): Bacteria > Pseudomonadota > Alphaproteobacteria > Rhizobiales > Rhizobiaceae > Ensifer_A. The sequence goes on along the minus strand of UBQX01000003.1, from coordinate 56,623 downwards.
AGCGCAAGGCACTGGCACTTAGCAAAAGCAAGCAGCTCATGACAGATTTCAGGGCCATCTTGCGCTCTGATTGGTTCAAGGACGGCATGCCTGGCTTGTTAACAGCCAAGGAGCTGATCGCTCGCCATGTGGAGAGCCGAGATTTCATTGCCAAAGAATTGGCGACCCCGTTCGATGGTAAAACAGTTGTGCTGTCGCATCACGCGCCATTAGCACGGTCGCTTCATCCTGCTTTTCTCGGCGATCCGACGAATGGTGCATTCGCCTCAGATTTGAGCGGCGTCTTCCAAATCGGGAAGCCAGATTATTGGATACATGGCCACGTGCACCATTTCTTCGATTATCAGGAGGGTGGTACAAGGGTTCTATGCAATCCGAGAGGCTATAGACAGGAGCGAGGACTTACCGGGTTCATTCCTGGCCTCGTGGTTGACCTCTGAGCCCCGAACATCAGCGTGGGAATGCGACGTATGTCTTACGCAATGCAACCAAGGTAGTCACACGTCAGTTCCTCAAGAAGTCCGGATGGGCAGTATGGTTGGAATTTTCAGGTCGCTCAAGCGGGTGTTGACAGGCCAGGTCGTCAGCAAGTCTGACCTTCAGATCATGGACGGCAGTTGTACGGTGTCCCTGAGAATGCAGCGTGATGCCACGGGTGCCTATGTTGTCTTGGCGTCAATAGCTCGCGGCAACGCTCAGTTTCTACCGTTCGATCCGAATGAGTTCGAAAAGTTCGCAGCATCGGTGACGGAAATGCGAGACGCCTTGCGGTCTGAAAATGGCACACAGGCGTGATCGTTTTACGCAGTCGACCTTGCCAGACGCGGTTATTGGAAGGGGTTTTATGTGGCGTTCAATCGTGAAAGCATTTTCCATCAGCATGGCGATTTTCCTCGTGGCGATCTCTCCAGGGAATGCCGCCCAATTATTTGCAGGACGTTGGCGTTCTTCCGGAGAGTCACCTCTGTCGATTGCCATTATTCAATACGGTGAGACGGTTACCGTATTTAGCAAGGCAGGATGGGCGATGTTGGTACTTGCCCCCGAGACAGGGGGGATGTTGGCGTCGGGCAAAGGAAAATGGAGCTTCAACGATACCCCGTCCTCCATCGTAGACGTCACGATTGGATATCGTAGCGACCGCCTTTATCTCCTTATTGTTCCAACAGACGCGACCGGGAGTGCCAATCACAAGGTCATTCTGGATCGGACCGAACTGAGGCCGCCTAACCGGAGGACTTGAAAGTCAATTGGACCTACCGCGAGGTCTCGCTGCGTTAATATGCAAGACATAGCCATTGCAAATACAGCATTCGCGAGGTATTCCATGATCACCACCTCCCAACGATCCTTGGTCTTGGGAATTTCCTTTTCCCGATAGTACAACACCAGATAACGTCCTGGCTCGCCTAAATCGCGAGTCAATCGACCGCGCATCTTCCGCTTGTTTTCGCTCTAGCTGTTCTGCAATGTGAGCTGGGGGATTTTAAATAATGAAGGCGCGTTGGTGGATTGTCGGACTATTTGGAGTTTCGTGGGTTGTCGCCCGGCTGATCGCAAATGATCCGGTACAGCCATCTGCTCAAATTCAAACGCCTTCATCCCGTACAACGCTGTCGAATTCGTCATACCCACCGCAGCCTCGGCCGACGCAGGCACCTCAGAAGCCACGGTCAACAACCTCTGAGAATATCGAAACACGCTACGTGTCAGGGCATCGTGTAGCCCTACGAAGTTCCCCATCCAAGAACGGGGCCATTCTTGACCGGCTCGACCTCGGCAGGAAGGTCACGTTGCTCGGACAGGAAAACGGGTGGTCACATGTTCGCGATGATCTGACACAACGCGACGGCTGGCTCTCCTCACGGCTTCTCAACAATGAACCGCCCAAGGAGAAACGAGAACCGGACAAGCCGAAACCCTCGGAGCCTAAGAAGGTTGACCCTCCCCAGCTCCCTACCCTAACTGACGCGACGATCATTGCCCGTATAATCTCGGAATCGATCAGTGGCTATCCGGGCAACTGCCCATGCCCTTACAACAGGGACAGAGCGGGGCATAAGTGCGGAGGTCGTAGCGCATATTCGCGACCCGGTGGATACTCGCCCGTCTGTTACCCAACGGACGTTACGAGAGCGATGATTGACGCGTTTCGCAATGCCCCTTAACCGCTCAGGAGGGAAGAGAGGCATCTGCGGGCTGAGACGATAGATAGTTGGCTTTGCGACTCGACAACCATGGGTAAAAGTGGGCAATCTATTGTCTAATTCACCTTTGGGTACGGTCGGGCCCACTTGGTAGAATTTGCCATACACTATGGCCTTGACTTCTGGCGGGGCTTCAAGCGGAGGGCTTTCCCCAGAGTTTCTCGCCGGGAAGAATATACCGAGCCAACAGAAGGTTTGGCTGCAAACAACGCGAGTAGTGCAGGAATGAGTATGGGTGCCCAAGTACCAAAGTATTCAGACAGGGTGGTAGCGAAGGCGGTTTTAGTTATCGCGTCTGTATTCGGTTTCTCTTGCACCCCAACAGCGCACGCTCAACAGTTCAAGGCTCCGCCCGGCCAACATTGGATATTCGTCGCAAGTGCACAGGAAAAACCAAACGCGGTAGGCATCGCCCGTCTATATGGCGCTCAAGCCAGGGTGGTTACGACGAAGAGCGGCTGGTACGGGGTTTCCCTCACTCCACGATCCGGCTCTCTGGCTGACATTGGAAAAGCCTACCCTTGGCCTGGCATCCCATCGGATGCATTTTATTCCAACGGGGCGAACATAACCCAAGTCGTATGGGCTCCCTCCTCGCCAGTCCTGGCGACAGCAGAGCTGACGACGATGAAACGAGCCACTGTCAGCAGTGGAAGCTTCTCCGTAGCCGTCAATCGAATTCCCTCAGGCGACGGCTGGAAAGCAAAACTGGTCGGATCGAAAGACGGACGGCAGCTTTTCGATCTGACCTACGATTTTTCAGATTTCGCCAATTACCCGTCATCAGTATCATTGATCCATCTGAACAAGAATAATCCTCTACCGGATGTCGTTTTCGACGCGAATTCGGGTGGAGCGCACTGCTGCACGAAGAGTGTTTTGCTCACGAAGGACGTATCGGACAAATGGAACTTCGTTGACCTCGGTCAGTATGACGGAGAAGGCCTCTATTTCGAGGACCCCGATAAAAACGGAGTGGCAAACGCCCTGCACCGGGACGGTCGCTTCCTTTATCAATTTTCGTCTTATGCGGAATCGTTCGCCCCCCTCATTATCGAGGAATTCGACGGCGTGAAGCTCGAAGACGTTTCATTGCAAGGACAATATCGCGAACGGATACTTGAGGAGCAAAGAGGCTTTGAATTCCTGGCTAAAATGACCTCAAGCCTTTGGTCTTCAAATGGCTTCCTCGCGGCGTGGATTGCAGATGCAGTAAGGACCGGCGAGGGAGAGCAAGCCTGGCAGAAAATGCTCGGGCTATACCAAAACGACAACGGGTTCGGGGTCAGGGTATGCCCTGGGAATAGACCGAGCAATGCATGCGACTACGCTAACCAGTCTACCCTTCCTTTCCCCCTTGGGTTACTCCGCCATCTGCAAGAGAACGGCTATTTCGGAAAACAGCAAATTGAGGCGTCGGCGCAGCCTTCAAATGCACCAGCCGCAGCACCGGCAACCGTCACAACTCCTGCGGAGAAACAGAAGCAGGAGAGCTACTCAGGTACAGGATTCTTTGTTTTACCGGATGCGGTGCTCACGAATGCACATGTGGTAAAGGGATGCACCGAGGTTTCCGCTTTCGTAAAAGGGATCGAAGTGAAGGGAAAGGTAGCGGCTCGGGATTCAGCAAACGACCTCGCATTAATCAAGATAGCAGCCAATTCCTCAAACGTCGCAAAACTTCGATCAGATGTGAAGCTCGGTGAAGACATCGCAGCCTTCGGATTCCCTCTGAAGGGCCTGTTGGCCAGTTCCGGGAATTTTACACGTGGCTCAGTGACGGCACTCGCTGGAATGCAAGATGATAGCCGCTATCTGCAAATCTCCTCCCCGGTTCAACCTGGCAATTCAGGTGGCCCTCTTGTCGATCAGTTCGGCAACGTGGTGGGCGTCGTCGTATCGAAGTTGAACGCCCTCAAGTTGGCCGCCGTAACCGACGATATCGCTCAGAACATAAACTTTGCGATCAAGGCATCCATTGCTGCCAGTTTCCTGCTTTCAAACGGGGTTCAGCCAGATATGAACGGAAGCACCGAAAAGCTTGCACCGGCCGATTTGGCAGCACGAGCGACGGACATTGCGGTGAGCCTGGAATGCTCACCTCAATAGCATCCGTCGCGAGATCACATCTCCGACAACAGCGCCGTGGACAGTCAGTGTACGTTTTGACTTCCCTCGCTGTTCGGTCGCACAAATCGGACAAACCTGTCGAAAAGTTGCGTTTTACGGATCAGCCTATCTTCAACGGGCACGGAAGGTCTCTGTGTCGTTCGCCCGTCATCTATCAATCCCAGCCAAGTCATTGGCCGGACAAGATCGTAGGCGACAAATAGGCAGGCCTCGAACCTCTGACCAGTCCCCCTCTTTGTAGGAAATAGATCAACGGGTATTGCCCAGTTGGCAAAATCGCCTATGCTGACCCACTCCCCCAGTCTGCTGGCGATGACTGCGAGGAGATGTCCAATGTTCCAGAATAGGGCATTGGCGTGCGGATTGTCACCCATCGGAGACTGCAGCAGATGCGTCGTCAAAACGATCTGCAACTGAGCATCACGACCGATTACGCTTGCTCCGGCGCGTGTCACAACCGCCCTTCCCTTATAGTGCCTGATCAGTCGTGCCTTGAGCAAGATTTCGTGCAGCGTGAACAGCGGTGGAAAATCCGGTTCATTGAGAACCTTGTTCACCGCGTAAAGCTCTTCCGGCTCGAAACCGGGCCACTGAAAATCCTCAGCTGCCCACTCGACAAACTTGCGACAGAAGTTTCCTGATTTTGTAAGAACGATCCCACCATTGGCCTGCACGTATTGCAGGACCTTCATGGCGCAAACGCAGATCGTTGAACCCGATAGATCGGCTTTGCTCAGGGCGTCTTCGAAATATAAATCTTGCGCGAGGTCGGTCGGCTGCAGCATGCGGGTCCCATTTCTCGTCAAGGCTCTATTCTTCACCACCAGTTCACATCTCGGGGCCAAGACAACAAGTATATGCGGATTTTTAAAGGATCACAAAATCAGCGTTCAGACTTACGACCCCGTGGCTCCTGACGCGTTCACTATCGAACCAACGTGACGAAGGTCGAGGAGTTTTCATCAATTGCTTTGCCCCAAATTTAAAGCCACCGCCGCGCCTAAAGCTTTCAGGCATCTGAACTTTCTTCCCAAAGTGTCTTCCGTAGGATTTGTCGTTTCCCCCAAAAACAGCAGGATTGAAGCACAAATACAACCTGATACACGTTAGCGTGGTATTTGGAGCCAAAACGTGCTGGACGCCGACTTCAAAATGATGGCTCAACTCATAGAGAGGGCAAATGCAGGCGATATCCCTGCTCTCCAAACGGCCCATGCCGCCTTAATTGGCGGGATCAACGCTCTCGTTGAACCCGATGTTTATACCGATGGGGCGATAGAGGGCGTCACCTCTTCGCTCGTTTCCTTCATTGCTTCCATCAACCAAGCAGACACCTTGCCTCGGTTTACGGTAGCACGACATCGGTACAATGCCAGAGAGGCCATATGGGCTTTGCATGACGAACTACGTCGTCAGAGCGAGTCATCCTAACGATGGGCGTGATGCTGCACTTTGTCGGCCATTTCCTCGAACGCCAATTCTGACATCGAGATCAGGTGGTCTGCGAGTAGAAGGTCTTCGGTTTGACCTCCTTGCCTTCTGACAATCTGGATCAGTTCACGGATTTCACTGAGGCGGTTGCGCGCGATGTCGCAGACATAGGCATGGTCGATGGCAATCGGTGCGTTGGCCATGACTCACTCTCCTGCGATGCGCATTGCGGCGCTGACATCCACATGCTGCCCGTCGAGGTAAGGCAGCCTCCGCAGTTCATCATGCGGCCGGAGGGGATTGGCCGGACAAAATGACAGATCAAGAAGGCTGCCATTGATGCCGTAGTTTCGGTGATGTGCCATCAGGGCCCGTGCTGAAATCTCGGCGTGGATCGGCAAAACCAGATCGGTCCCAAGCATGGTTGGAGAACACAACGGCAAAACGTTCCAGTCATTATTGACCAGGAGCTGTACCAGCTTCGGGTGGGTTTCGACGATCAACGCCGAAATGCCCGATGTCAGACAATATTCCAGCACTCCTGTCAGCAATACATTTGACGCCTGAATGCCCCGTATCGTCGCATTCGGCTCGGCAACGCAACGTGTCCACTCGTAAATCGTCTCCCCAGTGGGCCATGTTCGCCCGTCCATCAGTTCCGGATAGACGTCAGACAATAGATGCGGAGCTGTCGACTTCAGAAGACGGCTGTACCCGAGAACCTGCCCTTCATCATCGATCAAGGGCAAATGGATGGCGTCTGCGGTGTCAAACTGGTCGATTTCTCGCTCGTCGGCTTTCCGTAAAGCCTCCCACCCGAACCGGTCGACAAAATGACGGTGGCGAAAACGCCAAACCTTCTCGAATAGAGGAATATTGGCAGATGGTTCTATATTCCAAATGGCTTTTATCATGGTGTCCCCCGACCTCATCAAATGCATCCATGATGCGGGGACTGCTGCGCCTTAATATATAGGTCATACAACCTATTGCATTAGCGGATGATGCCGAGCCTGAACGCTTCCGCGATCATCTGAGCAACGTTGACGACGTTCAATTTTCGCCGCAGGTGCTCGATCTGGTGGCGGACGGTCTTTTCGGATATCCCAAGGATTTGGGCGGTCTCCCAGGCATTTTTTCCGGCAGCGAACCACATGACAATTTCTTGTTCACGAGGCGTCACATTAAGCCGATCACGGGCTGGCTGCATCGCGTCCTCATGCAGCATGGCCCGCAGTCGATTATGAGCGTAAATTGCTATGAGTTGCAGAGTCGCCCGCATTTCTTCCGACAGATCGACTTTCTCCGCACTGAACGTCACGATGGCCTGCAACCCGTGAATCCCATGAAGCGGTACGCTGAAGCCATCGAGCATCTTGAACTCAGTTGCTTCGGCCATAACCCGCCGAGCGCCTTTGCCTAGGCGTTGATTGCCGAGCGCCTCAGACCACACAAAAGCATCATTCGTGATTTTGGTACGGTAAATGACGGGATCAAACTGTACGAAATTCTTCTCCGCATAGCGCGCAAACCAATCCTTCGGCCAAGCGTTCAGTAGAACATATGGGTCAATTCGTTCACCAGGCAGCGGAATTCCAGAAATGGCGAACGTGTCCATTCCGTAATGGTGTGCCACCGCGTCAAGAAGAGACATGATCTCCTCCTTGGTGGTCACCTGCATCGCCTTGGTCACGAAATCCGTAAGGACGTTCGTATTGAACTGCCGCGATGTCGTCACTTGCGTCCCCGTTAAGGTGTGATAGCGTTCGAAAACTACCATTAAGCGAGCGGGCACTGCAATCCGGATGACGACATCAGCTAACAAAGGCTTTGTGAAGCTGTTACTGCGGCGGGCACAGCACGAATGGAGGGATGGAAGGACGCCCCAAGAAACGTTGAAGCCTCTCGCGTCAATGATCCGGAATCAGATGATTGCCGATGCCACAAATCGAGACCACGACACCAGCTCCAATGGCAGCACCCAGGCTCGTCCAAAAAACATTAAGCCAGGTCGGTAGGTTGGGGTAACTTCCATACTGTGCAGCGGAACATCTCTAGGGCAACCCAACGCCAACTTGCCCCATGTGCAACCGTTTAATGGTGAAACGCACAGCCAGACAAGGTCGCAACCGTGGTGGACAGTTTTGGGGATGCTCGAACTTTCCACGCTGCACCGGCACTCGACCGATCTGAGCCCTTCCCTTCAGTTTGCGGACAACGTTGCGACCAATGGGCAATGGTCTGAGAGTGCAAGCAATGGATCGGGATGTTCAGCAGATGCTTTGAGCGTCCGACCCATTTTCCCGAGTGGCACCTTTTGCCCCTGGCCGTCCGATTTCAGGCCAGACGAAATTAGAATGTGATCGAGGCCGACGGGATTTCTGCAACCCAGATTTTCAGGCTTCGAAAGGACCTTCACGGCATCAGCCGTATTTTCAATTTCTGCGTCAGCACATGCTTTCTTGGTCGCGTCATTCAGCGGGCACGTTTCTTCTAGGAGGGCCATTTTCGACGACGACGGCGCTCCATCATCAACCTCTTTCAGGAGGTTTCTCACGAGAACGCCAGACGGCAAAACGGTGGTCGGATCGGAGCCATCTGGCCGGACACTTCCGGTCATCGATTTCTCGTGCCAAAGATTTCGATTGAAATCCCCCAGGAGCACAAGATGACCGAAACGCCCGGTCTCGGACTCAAGGCAGCTTTCCAAAGCTGGAACCTGATCTCGAAGGATTTCACAATTAGTATCGCCGCCGTCAAGTTTCCCACGGTCCGGATTTGCAGCCGTGGCTTCCAAAGGCGACACGCACGACGACTTCAAATGAACCGTCAGGAACCGCCAGTCCTGACCATCGACCTTGATAGTCACAGCCAGACCTGGGCGCGGTCTTTCTTTCTCCGGCCTATTGGGCAACGAAAGGACGTCGAACGCGGAGCAATCACTCCCCTCGCCAAGCTCCTTCTTCCAGGCAATTGCGAGCCGCTGAACCTTATAGTCGGTGAAGGAGCATACATTCCAAGAGGTCGCTCCACCAGGAAGAACGTCGAGAACGGCATCCTTACCGCTCACCTCTTGAAACGCAATCACTTCAGGCTGAACTGCCTTATCGAGGACCGAGCTGATCTGACGGTCCCGCTTGTCATAAGCGGTCGCCGTGACGGGCACGACGTCATGAAATACTTGAAAAACATCGCATGGAGGCAAAACCGAAATGTCCCAGGCGATCTTTGCATCCCTGCCCCATTTCAGTTCCCACCCGGAAGGACCTGCTGTTCCCGGCTCCCATAAACCGGTCTTTTCGTTCCACTGAAAAGGCGCACTGCACTTCTGAACCCAGTCGGCGCTCATTGCCTTGGACATGTGCCATCCAAGGTTCCAGGTCGCCACTCGCAGCTCCCGCCCCTCTGACGCCGTCGCTGTCAGCGCCATCATTCCGAATATCATTGCCATTTTACGAAGCATGCCATCCCCCGTTCAATTGCAAATATAATTTCCGATCAGCGCAAGAAAATAATGAAGCCTGCGACCGCGAAGAACACCAGCAGCACGACGAACGTCTGCACCTTGCCGCCACGGCGGGGTGTGTAGTCGTTACCCGGACCGGGGCTCTTATCCCAACCGCTTACCATCATGATCCCCGCACACTATCTTAATATGAAAGGAAAAAGTAATTGCAATCGAAATTAAACGGGACAAAATACATTCTCAGCAACAATACAATCAATTTTTCTATTTGCCCAACCGGTAGAAACTTCTTTATAACGCGTCGGAACTCTGACACGAAAGCTGGTATCGGTGTTCTCTAACGCAGAAAACAGTAGCGCCAGGCTATGAATCTTACTGCCAGCGCTAACTATCAAAATGTTGGCACCGATCTGCTCATTCATATCCGCAATTTTCTTTGAGAGAGAACGATACAAACCAAGAAAGTCATTTACCGCAAAGGCCATAAATTTTTGGTCAGGAACCTCGAAAACATTCCGGATTTTCGCGACCGTTTTTTGTGCAAGCTCAGTATATGTTTTTTCAAAACCAGGGTCAGAATAAACAAATATATTGTTATCAGATTCAAATTTGTAAATAAGCCTTTTTATCTGGTCATATTCATATCCAACAGAAATGAAATTTGTTTTCGCCAGCCCTCCACGGAAGAATGGGGCAAAAAAAGCTGGCTCGCGAAGCAACCAATCCCCTTCCGTATAGTCGTATATCAACTCCCTGTTCGGGTTTTCGTTGAAAGAGTATTTTGGCCTCGCATATAAAAAGGTGATCTTCCGAACTGAATTAGTCTGATTCCAAAGGCATAATAGCGAACACCAAAGTAAACGAGGAGTTGATGTAATATCGATAATTACGTTTTTACACCCCACTATGGCAGCATCAATCTCCCTCGCGGTCTCAACAAGAGAAACGTATTCCCGTGCAACAGAGTCAAATATTACCTCGGAATAATGTATATTTTTTCTTTTGCACAGAGCCTTATAAGCGTCACGAGCCGAACGTGACACACCAGATTTCCCAGGGTTGCTGAATCGAATCACGATTAATTTTTCAATTGACGTATTTTCAAAAACGGAGACGGCAGCCTTGCTCCTATCTTCCCAACTAGCCGCTACTATTGCAACATTTCCGGAAATCAAGGCACCAATTTCCTGTGGGGCCCGACCTTCAAACGTTTCGAAGATATACTTCATAGCTCGTCCCCATCCAGAAAGCTCCTTTGCGCAACATTCGACTTCTTACGGAGCCATGCATCAAAGACCTGCTTCGCCCAGATCGAAGCACTCTCCACTTCGCGATCCTTAATCTGTTGCAAGAAGCTATAAGGTATCGGGATCAGATCATCGGACGGCTCTCGGTATGCAACGTCAAAATTCGGAGCGAACTGCCTGTGGAGACGAAAACAATACGCTCCCGGCCTCGTTGGATAATTGACGCGCCTCACATAACCATCGACCTCAGCATCATTTATCAGCGAAATATACTCATCCGTATTCCTACCAATATCGATACTGAACGCTGCTCTGTCTGGGCTACGCAAAGCGTGTCCGTGCGCCCAATCGTGTTGAAATGCCTGAACTAAGTGGCCAAGAAACAGAACAAGTTTTGCGAGATAGTAGCCGTTCTTTTCAGCATAATCGCTAATCGATTTTAACTTTCTTTCGGCCGCATTCCTACAACCTCTGTCCTGTTCTGCGATGTCGTAAACATCACGCTGCAGAAAACGGGCCGCATCTTTGTATCCAAGGGAAACCTGCTCAAAGAGAGAACCAAGTATTTCGAGAAAGTCGCGTATACAGCCGTCGCTCAATCCCGTCACAGTCTTAAAACCAGCGTAGTACATTGGAACGTGATATTTCGCACACATACAAATGTAGGAAGCTAGAGCACGCTTCCGCAAAGCATCATTAGATTTAACATTTGCAGCATTGGATTCCGTTAGAAACGTTTCCCATATTTTTTTTGAGGGATACTCTTGACTATTAGCGCGATCAATAAATTCGCGCGCTCTCTTAGAAGTCGTCGTACGAAAGCTTTCCTCACACAGCTCTTCGATTTCAAATGACGAGAGCTTTTCCTTGATGCTAAAATCATGAACGTCTGGAAACGCTCTTCTCACTCGAAGCTGCGCGACCTCGTTGCAAAATTTTTCATAGTCTGAGGTATCGAGCCCATCAAGATAAACAATGCTGCGCTCTTCTCGTGATAGACGCTGGTTCTCAATATTAGTTGCAGATGCACTGTATTTTCCGTCCACGTAAGCAATCGACCACGCAATAGGTTGCCCTCGGGGGGAACGTATCAAAGAATTTAGGGCCGCTTGGAACTCCGAAGAAAAAGTTTCGCAATCGTCAATGAGAATCCGGATTTGACCCAAGTGATTGTTTTCGACGCTCAATGCGTGCAAAATTCTACCCAAAACCACATGGTACTTGTTCTCGGTTCTCGTACGAAAATTTGGTAGATCATCGCGTACTGCCCGCGAGAATTCTAGCATTTCCACCATCACGATTTCAATTTGCAGCAACAAGTGGTCAAGGTTCGCTGCAGACGGAATACAGTATTCCTCTAGAATCGCACCCGTTATTGCCAATTCGCAGTCTTCATCTATTTTGAAAACGGCACAATCACGAAGAGAAATACAATATTCGATAATCTTATGGATTATTGTCAACTCAAGATAGTATGACGTTAATTCATTTTTAGACTGATTTGATATTAAGTATTTTTTATTATTTTTGCTCTGCCTCACATGAAAAAAATCCGGTATCGACCTGTTATTTAAATTTATGTATACACCAAAAGTGTCCTTGTATAATTTTACGTTTTCTGAAGACTTTATATATGGATTCTCAAGTTGGAATATAGTATCAGATATTTTCAAAATCGAGGTCTTCCCGCAACCTCTTTTTCCAGTGAAGAAGTAGTTTCCTGCGGTAAACTGCTGCATGGCAAGATCAGAGATATAGATGAGGGGGGCGCCTTCGTCTTCGAATTTCACGGGCCGAAACGGGTTCATAAATTTCGTCATTTGGTCCGCACCCGCCATGTCTTATCATTGAAGCCTACTGTTCGCTCAATCAACAAATGGCCTGTAAATTCCAGTTCTAACAGTTTAGACGCCGGAAACTCCTTCGAAAGGTCTTTGTAGGGTTTAGCCGCCCCCCCCTTCAAATCGTTGAGCACCTTTAAACCTTGATCATCCAACAATTGATCTCGTTTGTCTGCGCCATAAAACCGTATTTTCTTCCGTCTTGGGCTCCTTATAGAAACAGCATCATAACGGTATTCATCAATTTGAACTCCGAGCGGCACTTGATGGTCTGAGGTGAATATTTGAATGTGATTGAAGCCGTCCCGGAAAAGTGGTGCGCTAACGGCGACCACACTGACTTGAGTGTCCTCGTCATCTGACAAAAGCGATTCCACCAGAGAGTCGTGGATGTGGCCATGCAAATATAGAATGGGGCGGCCGAGTTCCTTTAACTCATTGCGAATATAACCGGCATTCAGCATTTCTGGAAAGATTGCGATTCTTGGAGTTCGCTGTGGTAGCAAATTGTGATGTGCCAAAATAATCGGAATTGCATTTGGATTCGAGCGGATTTCGTCGCAGACCGTCGCAACAGACACCTGGTCGATGTATGGGGCATCGAACCGAGAATACAAGTCGCTGGAGTCGAGAGAATGCAGATGCGCTTCGATATCTACATTGAATAACCTTCCGGTCTTCCAAATGTCAGAGCAGCCAAGGCAGGAATTAAAAGCATACAAAACTGTCGTGTTAGGAGATGGAGAGCACTCGTACTTTTTAAAGTTTTCGAAAGAAAGACATATAGAGTCCCCAAAGCTGTTAGCGATTTTTTGGAAATTCGCAAACTTATCGTAGTTCGGGGACAGAATATTTGGCCATTCTAAGTCATGATTTCCTGGAACGCCGTATGCAGGCAAACCTATCGCTTTGAAAGCTTTTGAAAAGAATTCAAGGGATTTTCCAAAATCGTCTGTATTACCCGCGTCTGTGAAATCCCCAACAAAGGCTGCGAAATCAACTGGAACGGTCTTCACCAAATTGGAAATGAACTCAATTCCTCTCGCAAGCGGATTAATTGACAGCCCTTTCAAAACACCTGCGTTCGCCTGAAGCTTGTCATCGACCACGGCCTCATCGCGATAAAGCGGGTAATGGATATCGCCTATTTGGAGAATGCTACAAGTAGACATTTAAGAAATTTTCTCTGCAACCCTTCAGTTGCAAGCTATCTTCACAATTTCGTGTCGTCAAATGCTGATTGTGCAGAATCCGCTCCGACCGTTCCTTCCCTCAATTGTTCGCACTTCCATTGTGTCCCTCAAGGGGCGTCAGCGATATGAACAGCAATATCTTCCGAGCCTTCGCGTGAGAATTTGGATTTGGGCGATGATGAACCAGGCCTCGCCGAAGGAATAGATTTCTCCCTATAGTTGGTCAGCGTTCGGCCTCCGTCGACCCATGCGAAGGTTCGTTCGACCACCCATCGTAGTGGTAGGACTTCAAAGCTTTTGACTTTGTCGATGCGTTTGATTATCTCGATTGTCAAACGACCGATTTTCTGCAGGCGGCGTTTCAGTTAGTTATTGCCGAGGTGTGATTTGGTACAGGCAAATCGTGAACTCCTTCGAATCTCGAATAAATCCGACTGAAGCAATCATTCGATTCTTTGCGGGTCAGGCTCGGAGAGGCAGCGTAGTTGTGCTTACGAGGCCTCAAGAGAGCGACTCTCCTCGACCACAAAATTAAGCCAGAGATGCCACAACGTAATTGGTCCTGGCAGGACGCCGGGCCTCAGAGGATAGGCAAAGCTCCGACCATGTCGAGTTGTCGCTACACCTCGCGCGCTTTCTTCCGAAATATTGGAAGGCATTTCTTCCACCTTGAACATCAGGGCCCGGTGCTCGTCACTGAAGTGAACTGACAGGGCGCTCACCTTTGAATTGTCTCGAACGAAAGCAACCATCACGGCCTCCTGCTCCGACCATGCGTACTCACCTTCAACGAATCGGAGGACTCCGTTACGCGAATATAGGTCGAGCGTTTTTCGAGATGGGGCATCTATCAGTTTGCATTCGACGATTAATGGAGAAAGACGGTTTGCTCTCCATTCAACTGTGATGTCCGGACGCTTCTGCAAATGAGTGCCGTCGAAATTTAACATTTCAGGACCTGGGATGGCTTTTAATACCGCCCGTTTCAGGCGCATGTCTTGGCCGCAACGATGATTGAATGCGAGGGCGAGGTGTTTTGAAACTTCGACTTCTGGATCGGCTACTTCTTGAGGGTAACGCGAGCAAACTTCAGCCCAAGCTTCAGTTAGAACATCTAAAACGGCCTTGATGACCGACGTGGATAACGCAGGTTGCGGCAATGTATGATCGCGAACGAGGTTGTCGATATGTGAAAGACTCACGCGGCGATTTCCTTTTTGAGTTCGTCAATGCGCGTAAGAATGATGTCTGTCGCGAGCGCTCTTGCCTGCGTTTTGGTCCAATACCTTGCCTGATTAAGCTTTGCGATCCGAAGTGAGCCGTCACTTTCTTCGGACTGAATGATCTGGCTCAACGCCAACCTGTCTGCCGCACGATGCAGTCCTTGCATAACGTCGTTTCCTGCCAACCGCTGCGATCCGGCTTTTCCATTACCGACGAACGACACGGCAACGCCACGCCAAGCAGAGTATCCCTCAGTTGGTATGATTTCAGTGATTAATGAGCCCGCTTCAGGCTCAAACCAAGGCGACAGTTCATCGTGTAAAACCGATATGAATTCGGCCATCATTTTCTCAGAGACAGGTTTTTCTGCATCATTACGCGTGTCGGCATAGGTAAGATTGTAGTCAAGCGTTTCTTCAATTACGTCGACATCTTCTTTGTTCAACCCATAAAGCTCAGCAACCCACCGGTCGACGCGTTCCCATGCAGTCTGATCGACTGAGACTGCCTCATAAAGTTCAGTAACCTCCGCCTTTCTATCCAGTTTATATTCCGGAATTGGCAGCTCATTAATCAGGGCCATTTCAACAGTCTCTCGCTCTACCCCGAATACTCCTCCTGTCATTAGGCAGAACCACAGGGAAAGCTTGCTACCAATTACGAGGCTAAGGTAGAGACCAAGAGTTCTTCCGGATTCGTCATCGGGAAGTTGCCACCCATAGAAACTCTCTGAGAAGACAACCTTCTTCGTACTGACAGCCGTCAAGAGCCGCTTCTGAGTTGCAGGTGGGGATTTGAGTACCAACAGTATTGGGGCGGAATATAGCGCCAAGTCACGTCTTCGATGCAGCCGTTCGAGATTAAATTGCGGCAGACTGGATACGTCGAAGGCTACCGGATCGAAGCGATCAGCCATAAGCATGGGTTCGCCAAATAGCGGGCGGCCACTATCTCCCCTCTCCGTCTCGCCCGTTTTTATAATGGTGCTCTGACGAAGGGTTTGGAAGCCCGCGTTATTCAACAGGTTTCGCTGACTTCTATTCGTCTCGGAAACCCAGATATCCCCAACTGAACGTAGTTTGCTCTCCGTAATCTTCTTGAGAATTTCGAGATCGGCTCCTGAACCGCGAAAAAGGACTTTGAAGACGAACGGGATTTCCTGAACCCGCCGGTTAGGCACTCGGCCGGAGTTCAAGACATCAATCCTCATCAAGCCACCTGCGTTCAAACCGCTTTCGCGCTTAGGCGAAACATAGTTGAATGCACCAACTGGATTAGCCTTTTGATTGTGAGCAAGCAGGAGGCAAAATGGCGCATCAATTTTGGGCCAAACACCGCTTCCTCGAACGTCAGCTCCATTGATGACCGCAATTGGATTGATCGAATCGAACACCGCCTTCCGGTGTAAATGGGCGCGTTCATTGTTTTGAAAAAGCAGACGAGCATGCATGGCGAATGCCAAGCAGCCTCCCTTTTTAGCCCACCTGGTTGCCCGCCACAGGAATGCTTGGTCCAGTGCGTTCTCGGGTATTTGCGGAGAATTGCTCCAGCCCAATCGTTCCTGAACTGTAGAGGCTATGATCTCATTGACGATCCGAAGCGGGACATTGGACGGGGCCTTTGACCACGGAGGGTTCCCGATAACAATGTCATAAGCAGCATCGTGTTTAGGATCAGCAAGCGGTCCAAGGCTTCCGAGCCATGATGCTTCCTCGCGGCTACCTTTGGCAAGCTTAGGTCGCTTCCTAATCGCCGTGGTTTGCTCCGCGCTTTCTCCCGGAGCAGGTAAGTCTCGCAACAGGTGAAGCGTTGTTTCGCGAAGGTTTTCAAACCGCAACTTCTCGACCGGCTCTGGAGTCGGGTCCAATTCAATGGCTGCAAGATACAGACCGAGCGCAGCGAAGCGAAGCGAAGCGAAGCGCCGCTTCGTTTACATCGAAGCCAGTAAGCTGACGATGCAGTATCTCTCGAAGCACAGTCGTGTCTGGCCGAACGCCGTCTTTCTTCCACCTTGCAGCAACAATTTCGCCATAGGCTTTAATGAGAAATATCCCTGCGCCTACCGCAGGATCGAGGACCCTTACCGTCGATAACACCGCTCGGTCATTCACCGAACGAAATGCAGCCTTGGTGAGAAGGTCGGCGACAGCTGGGGGTGTATAATAGCTTGCATCTTCTTTCTGTCGCAGCGGGTCATATTTCTCCAAGCAGTGTTCGTAAGCTTGGCTGAGGACACCCACAGGGATATGCGAAAAGTCTAGAAAGTCCCACTTTTGCTTCCATCCTAATCGCAGCTGACCGCCGTCAGCACGTCGCATCACGTTGCCAAGCTCAAGGCAGCTTGGTTCATTTAGAAGCGTCCACGCAACGTCACTAATGGGGAGCAGGTTTCCATTAAACTTTTCATCGAGCCAATCGCAAATGACCTGCGCACTGTCTCGGGTATCAAACAGCGACTCTGGATCGCAGCCCGGCCAAGTTTTCTCCGTGAGAAGGTTCCGGTCAGCGAGAAAACGAGAAAATAGAGCCCGACCGACAAATGAGATGGAATCCTCAACCGTCAAGCCTTGCCTCCGCAAAGCCTTGATCGACCCGTTCAACAGCTTAAGAATGACGCGAGAGACCGCACTACCTCGGGCTCGACGAGGCTCCTTTTTGGTGTCGTCTCGCGCTGCAACCCGCTCCACCGCCAGCTTCCCAAAAGTCGCCCATTCCTCTCCGCCAACATCAAGCATAACCCTAGCTTTATCTAGGGCCTTATTGTCCAAGCCAAGCTCTATAACTCTAAGAGTTCCGCCGTCGACGACACCCATGTAGGGAGCATCACCCCGCATAGACAAAACGCGTCGGATCAAACGTAAATCGTGATCAGATTGACCACCCTCTACGATGAACATGAGCGGCTGGTCTTGCCATTCGTAGACAGCAACAACCGCCTCTAGATTTACAAAAGATTGCCCACCGCTACGCGCCGCTATCAACGTCGTGTAGGGCAACACTTCGGGCCCACCCGAATCCAGCATGATCAACTGGTCAGGCTCAGCTCCATACCGATTGAGAGCATAATTTAATTCACGCACTTCAGCTTCCAGTTCCGCGATTCCATCCCTCAGTCTAAAGCGCAAATAGCATAGGGTGTAGTCATTTTAAAATTATTCATATATATAGCATCCAGGCCTATTAGCCGCAATGGGGTACTGAACATGACCTCCTACAGATCACTGACACAGGAAGAAATCGAAAAGCTCGCAGATAAGGTGATTTATGCTTATAAAAACAAAGGAATAAGTGCAAATTTGTTAGCCAAAAAAGCAGGTGTCTCGCAGCCTATGATTCACCGGATTGTTCATCAGCAAATAAAGAAGATGACCCCAAACATCGAGCGGCTTCTTTCATACATTCGTATAGAATCGATGTACGACGACCGCTGCGAGTTAGCCGACCTCACAGGAGTTTTGATCGACTATTTGTCGGCCGGAGGCACGACTGCCGAACTTCATTCAATTATTGTTGCATGCACCCACGCACGACAAATCGGCCTGAGCAGAACTCTCGACGCTCGTTCCGCAAAATCCTCCTGAAAAAACGATTTTCACCGCCATGATCAATCTCAGCGTATCCGCATAGCGGAGACGTCATGCAGGTCACCCCAATTAAGTAAACCAAACGGAAATTCGCGGATTCGTTCCGATGACACGGAGTGTCTTCGAGCACACTTCTAACCTTGCCACTCTACTCTGCCTCTATCTGAGTGCACGAAGAATGGCCCCTGCCCTTGAAAGTGCAACCTCCGCCGCGTCCAGTTCGATAGAGACTTTGTAAAGATCACGGCCGGACAGACGCAGGAACTCATGCAGCACCGCGTCAGAATTTTGAGCAAGTAGGATCAACTGAGTTCCGTTCGGTGCCCTCGAACCCGCAAGCCAGTATTTCGCCGCTCGCTCACTGGCACCTGTCCATTTCATCAATGTCTTCGTGGCCCGTGCGCTTTGTCCGATTTCAGAACGCAGGGCCCGAGAGATCGCAAGCGTATATTCTTCCCGCTCGACCTTTCTGGTCACCGGAACATTTGTGC
Source organism: Hyphomicrobiales bacterium (assembly GCA_900467685.1). Lineage (GTDB taxonomy): Bacteria > Pseudomonadota > Alphaproteobacteria > Rhizobiales > Rhizobiaceae > Ensifer_A. Next base: position 37,809 of record UBQX01000003.1, on the reverse strand, counting down.
CCGACTTAGGAACCATGTTGCCCTTCCTTTCGGGGTATATTGTCCCCGTCCAAAACCTCGGTGAATGTGTTGATCTGTCATGGCAATCGATTGGAGCCAACGAGGTAGCGAACCACCAGCATCTGAGCGACCGCCTGTCTTGGCGGCCACGTATGTTCGGATGTCGACCGAGCACCAAAAATACTCGACCGACAACCAGACGGCGGCAATCCGCCGCTATGCCGAAAAACATAACTTCGAAATTATAAGGTTTTATGCTGACGAAGGAAAAAGCGGCCTCCGCCTTGTTGGGCGAGATGCCTTGCAGCAACTGTTATCCGACATCGAGGGCGGAGTTGCCAACTACAAGGTAATCCTCGTCTATGACGTCAGCCGATGGGGTCGGTTTCAGGACCCGGACGAAGCGGCCGAAGTCGAGCTACGCTGCAAGCGCCATGGTATTCAGGTTCACTATTGCGCTGAGCAATTTGAAAATGACGGCAGCATGGGCTCGTCGATCATCAAGACGGTAAAGCGGGCTATGGCTGGCGAGTACAGCCGTGAACTATCCGTCAAGGTCTTCAACGGTCAGGCCAACCTGATCCGCCTCGGGTTCAGACAAGGCGGTGCGCCGGGCTTCGGGCTCCGACGACAGCTCATTGATCAGAACGGAAACTTTAAAGCCGAACTGTCGAAGGGTGAGCACAAAAGCATCGCAACCGACCGTGTGATCCTCGTGCCTGGCCCACCCCATGAAGTTAAGGTCGTCCGACGGATATATGATCTGTTCGTCAATCAGCACATTCCTGAGGCTGAGATAGCGGTGACGTTGAACAAAGAAGGAATTCTGACTGACTGGAGCCGCCCGTGGACACGGGGCACCGTCCATCAGATTCTAATCAACGAGAAATATGTAGGCAACAATGTTTGGGGCCGGACGTCTTTCAAGCTGAAGAAGGAGCATGTCAAAAATCCGGAAGGAGACTGGGTAAGGGCCGAAGGGGTTTTCACCGGCATCGTTTCTCAAGAACTATTCCAGCAAACACGTGCAATAATCGATGCGAGGGATAACCGCCTCTCCGACGAAGCCATGTTGGAAAAGCTGGCTTCCATACTCGAAAAGCAAGGGTATCTTTCTGGCCTCATCATAGATGAAAACGATGAATGCCCATCCAGCAGCTCATATTCGCACCGGTTCGGGAGCCTTCTGCGCGCTTATGCCCTTGTTGGATTCATTCCGGACCGTGATTACCGGTATCTGGAAATCAATCGCGCGCTTCGTCGCATGTATCCCGAATTGCTCAGTTCCGTTTTAAGCGGCCTGCGAGCCGCAGGCGGTCATATCACTCAGTCGCCACAAAACGATCTACTGACCGTCAACGACGAGTTCACCGCTTCCCTTGTCATCGTCCGCTGCATCCAGACGTCCAGTGGACTCTCACGCTGGAAGGTTCGTCTCGATACCGCGCTGCGCCCCGACATCACGATTGTCGTTCGAATGGCTCCCGGCAACGCGGAAGTTCATGACTACTTCCTTCTCCCGCTGCTCGACATGCATGACGCAGTTTTGAAACTCTGTGAGGCCAACGGCCTTTCACTCGACGCCTACAGGTTCGAAAATCTGTCGCGCTTTTATCGGTTCGCATCTCGATTGTCGTTATCGGAGGTGGCGTGATGGTCGCAGTCCCCGCTCAGAAAGTCGAAATGATCCCAATCAATCGCATCACGGTCGTAAACCCGCGACTCCGGAACAAGAAGAATTTCAAGGAGATCGTTTCCAATATAGGTCAAATCGGTCTGAAGCGACCGATCACGGTGACGCGTCGAATGGAGGCAGGCGGGCCGTATTATGACCTTGTATGTGGTCAAGGTCGGCTGGAAGCCTTTCAGGCGCTTGGTCAGAAAGAGGTTCCGGCCCTCGTAGTGAATGCCAACACGGAAGACTGCCTTGTTGCCAGCTTGGTCGAGAACTGCGCCAGACGTCAACACAGGGCAATCGATCTCCTATACGACATTGGCGAGATGAAAAAACGCGGGCATAGCGTTGCTGACATCGCCCGGATGACCGACCTCTCAGCCGAATACGTTCACGCTGTAATTCGGCTCCTCGAAAAGGGAGAGCAACGACTGCTACGGGCGGTAGAAACTGGCCAAATTCCATTTTCCGTTGCCTTGGAGATTGCCGATACTCCAGATCAAGACGTTCAAATGGCTTTGCAGTCCGCCTATGAACGAAAGCTGCTGCGTGGCAGGAAGCTGATGATTGCGAAGCGTATTATCGAACAGCGCCGTAGCAAGGGCAAAGGACTGAGGCTGAATGGCAAGACCCGCCCCCATTCAATGTCGACCGAAAGTTTGCTGAAGGCATTCCAGGACGATGTGGATCGTAAGCGAATTCTCATTCGACGTGCAGAGGCAGCAAGGGCTCGTCTGACATTTGTGACCGAAGCCATTAGAAAACTCATCAAGGATCGAGATTTTTCGGTCATTTTAGCGGAGGAAGGATTGGCAACAATTCCTGATGGATTAGCCGCACGGCTCGCAAATCAACTGGGGGCCTCAAAATGAGCGCCCCATCTGCGTCCCTTCCCGTCCGGCTATCTTTCGAGGGGACAAGCCTGCGTATACCAATTGCAGAGATCATCCCCCTCAAGGAACTGTCGCCGTACACACTAAAGTCTTCAAAATATGCACAGATTGCAGCGTCAATTGCGGAGGTTGGCATTATCGAGCCCCCAGTCGTTATCCGCGACCAGCAAGAACCTGGAAAGTTTCATCTGCTGGACGGCCATATCAGGCTTGATGTGCTTGCCAAACGGGACGTCAAGAAGTCGTGTGTTTGGTGGCGACCGACGATGAAGCCTACACCTACAATCGCCGGATCAGCCGACTAGCGACGATCCAAGAGCATAAGATGATCCTGAAGGCCATCGAAAAGGGTGTCCCGGAAGAGCGCCTGGCACGAGCCTTGAATGTGAATATCTCCAGTATCCGACACAAGAAAAGCCTTTTGGAAGGCATGTGCCCCGAGGTAATCGATCTCCTGAAGGATTTGCACGTACCGCTGAACACCATAGCGGAATTGAAGAAGATGAAGCCCATGAGGCAGATAGAAGCTGCGCAGCTCATGGTCGCCATGAACAAATTTACAATTACCTATGCCAAGGCGTTGTTGGCCGCCACACCGGAAGCGATGCTTGTCCGACCAAAGAAGAAAATCGGTAGCCTCAGTGAAGAGCAGATCAGCCGCATGGAGCAGGAAGCGGCTTCGCTCGACAGGGATTTCAAGGCTATCGAGAATGACTATGGGGCCGATCACCTCGATTTGGTGCTATCCGTCGGATATGTCGCACGTCTCCTCGGCAATGCTCGTGTTGTGCGGCATTTGGCCCAGTTTCATCCAGATATCCTGTCCGAGTTTCAGAAGATCACCGAGTTAAGGCGGGCGGCATAAATAGAACTTCGGGGTGTGAATAGTTCAAATCATCGATTGTCATGTTAACGTTCTTCGCCGAACATCAGCAACATGCGCAGGAGATGAGGCCATGGGGGAAATCAACCTAGAGCAACGAGAGATCGAGACGATCAAGGACATCGATGAACGCGAACTATCCAAGCTGATTGATGAAGCCATTCGAACAGAAAAAGTTGGAGACCTCTACCGGCTCAGGCTACGCGACTGCGGTGAATACGTTGCGAACAAACTGCATTATTTCGAGAAGGCTCTGAACGCCTACCGGGATGCGAGGTCTGCGAAGAAGCGGGACGAGACCTACAGATACGCGATACGTATGGGCTACGATCTATCCTTTGCCCTCGGCCAAATGAAAAAACGAATGGAAACTGAAGAACGTCAACGCCTTTATTGGCATGTCGACGACAGAGTGTACTGGCCGCATGATTTCACAAACCACCTGTCAGTAACGATTTCTTATCGTTGGCGGAATGCGGTAGAAGGCGACTGGAATACGGGCCGCATCACATTTCACCACAAGGTCGCTCCTCGTCCATCTTATCTGCAGCCACAGCCAAAGCGGAAGCCGAGCAAAGCGAAGCAGGACGAAATTCGTCAGAACGAGCTGTCATCGACCTGGCAGCATCTGATGAGAAGCGCCCTTTACACACTGAGGGACTATTTCGAGAGCGGTGGCGACGGAAACAAAATTCCGGAAACATTCACAGCGATACCTGACGGGGACGGATACTTGAACAATTTCAGTTTGAGAGCCTGACCGAAAAAGAATTGAGTGATTTCAGTAGGATGTGATTCTTTCGGATTTGCGAAGATTCGAAGGAGTTCACGATGGCCTGGACCGAAACCACCCGACAGCACTATGTCCGTAAATCATCCCGTTACGCAAGCGACCTGACGGATCGGGAATGGGGATTGATCGTACCGTTTATGCCGGAAGCACGTCGGCTGGGCCGTCCGCACACGACGAGTTTGCGCGAGGTGGTCAACGCGATCCTCTACCTTGCCTCGGCGGGCTGCCAGTGGCGGATGTTGCCGAAGGATTTTCCGCCGTTCACGACCGTGCAGGGCTATTTCTACGAGTGGCGCTCCATGGGCTTGTGGACGCGCATCAACCATGTCAGTTTTTGAGCCTTCGGTTCGCGTCCTGGTGGAGTGATACAGCGTCAAAGCTAGCCCAACAAAAAAAGACGATTGGCTTTAAGCAAACGCTCATGGACGCTAAGTTTCTAGCAGAGCGGGTGCGTCATCTCGATTCGCAAGTGGGAGAATGTTTTGGTCGAAAATACTGAAGATGTGCAAAACATAGATCGCACAGTCAGATCACTGAGCACACTCGTCAATGAGTTTGAGGCCGCTCTGCTCCGAGACAAATCGCTACCAGATTGGACAGATAACGCAGCAAAGAGCTTGTCGCATATCGTAGTTTCACGAGTACAGTCAGATACAGCAACGTTCGGCGCAGCAGTCCAACAACTGTCGCGTGACGGAACACCTTGCTTGGCGGAGGCAGCCATCTTGATCCACGCCCTCAGCGTTGATGGTCTCATGGATCATCCGGAGTTGGAGTGTGACCAACGCTTTGTTGTTGAGCTTTGCGAGAGGAACCTCCCAGAAGTCGCACAGTTTTCAGGATCACTAGAGAAGAGGCAAACCCACGAGAAGATAAATACACTTGCTGGTGCGCATGCAAGAATAACGGTTATTCTCGCCCCGTTGTCGGCCGTTTCGAGCGATATCGACGGAATTTTGGCCTCAAGGCAGCAAGTTCTTAGTGCCCTGAATAATGGAGTTGTAAAGGCTTATTGTGGTCCATTCGATGTACAACAGGTCAGGACACGAGTGGATGTAGCGATTAAAAAAATCGCCCGGCTTGCCAAGGAATCCGACAGCTTTTGGAGTGATCTATCCGATGCAGATGCTTACCTACGAGAGCAGAGAGCATATATCGAGGAGAAAGCATCCTTCCTTGTTCGACAATATTTCGACCCGTTTATCTCGGCAGCCACCCAAGCAATTGAGAAAATTGTCAGCTCAACACGAGGTAAGGCAAAAACAAATATCGCCGCAAGAACTATCGGCAGTGGGACGCTTCAGAAGCGCTATCCGCTTCACGATATTGGACGCGACATATCTATAATCATTCCCCTTCGTAGTTCAGGTCCTGGGATCGCTTTGAACGTAAATGTGACCGTCGAATACGACCGCCAACAGCTTCAAATAGAGAACGAAAATCACGCGCTAGGCAACGTTGTTCCAGGTGATTTCGCTGCCGTTTTCAAATCCAAGGTCTTGTCACGAAGTGAGGGTATGGATTTGATGGTTACCGTGACATGGGATGAAGCCGGTCATGCAGAACCTCACGAGAACATCTTCTTGGTCGAAGTAAATGCACAGAGTGCCAATGTCGATTGGGCATCGCTAGAATACCAACATCCATACAGTACAGATGTGGCCAAGGGCGAGGCTTTCGTGGGACGCAGTGACCAAGTTAAATCACTAGCGAACCGCATGCTCCGTCAGCCTATGGAACCGTTTTTCGTCACCGGACAAAAGCGGATCGGCAAAACTTCTCTAGCTTTGGCGGCCGCAGAATTTGCAAGGTCGCATTCACCTTCTTCAATTCATACTCATTATCTACTTTGGGGCAGGATTGCCCACGATGATCCAAGGGCTTCCATGCGGGAGTTGGGAGAGCGTGTAGCCGCTTTCATCAAATCCACTTTGCCAAGAGACACGGCCATCCCAGACCTCAATTTCAACGGATCACTTGCCCCCCTCACGCGCCTTGCTGATCTCGCGTATGAAGAGTGCCCCGATTTAAAGTATGTCCTTATCCTTGACGAATTCGATGAGATACATCCCGAACTGTATCAGCAAGGCAATTTGGCGGAGACCTTCTTTGCTAACTTAAGAGCCCTGACTACTTGCGAAAATCTTTGCCTGGTGCTCGTCGGCGGTGAAAACATGCCTTTCATAATGGATCGGCAGGGTCAGAAACTTAATAAACTGATCCCATTTCGTTTGGATTATTTCAGCCGCGAGCATGATTGGGATGATTTTAAGACTCTTGTCCGGAAACCAACGGAGAACTCAATTTACTGGCATGAAGACGCAGTATCTGAAATATTTAACTTAACGAACGGCAATCCATATTTTGCAAAAATTGTATGTTCGAGCGTATTTCAAAATTCTGTTAGAGAGCGCGATGCAGATGTTACTCTGCAAGAGGTTCGTAACAGCCTAGCTTCGAATATTCGCACCTTTGATGTTAATTCGTTCGCACACCTCTGGATGGATGGAATCCATAAACTCCCGGCGGAGAGAGAGCCCGATATATTAAGGCGATCTAGAACATTGGTTGCACTAGGTCGAGCATTTCGGCGTGGCGGCAATGTTAATTTGGCAGGCGTTTTGGCAGGAAGAGACGGGATCGGTTTGGCTGACAGTGAAGTCCTACCTGTGCTGAATGATTTTGTTAAACGAGGAATTCTAACGGAAACCAACAAGAACTATGAATTTGTCCTGCCTATATTCAGATCGTGGCTAACCGAAGTTGGAATAAATCGTCTCTTGGCAGATACACTCGGGGAGGAATTAGCGTCAACAATCTTGCAGGCTGAAGACGCCGCCTATGTGACTGCGGACGAGATATCGCGATTGGTAAAGAAATGGCCCACCTACCAAGGGAGGCAAATTGGCGCGGATGATGTGCGGGCTTGGTTAAACCAAGTCAAGACCCATCAGGAGCAGAGGCTCTTATTCAAACTCCTCACTGCACTTCGTTTTTATGATGAAGCGGAGATACGAGAAAGACTAAAAACCCTGCACAGCCTGGTAAGGCCGATGCTACCCGAATTCATTCAACGAAAACGCTCCGAACGGCGAATGGATGTTTTGATCACCTATCTCGATGGCGAGGGAAAAAGTGGCCAATATTACGCGTCAAGGTACGCGGAAGAGAACAACCTTAGCGTCAAGTGCATAATTTCTCCGCGAAACTTCTCAATTAACCTGCAGGACCATATTAAGGATTCCCCCTCACCCTCTGCTATCGTCATTGTCGACGACCTGGTTGCGACAGGTAGCTCCGTTCGGAAAAACTTGCTTGCATTCGCCGCCGAACACCGAACTGTGCTGCAAAAGTTGAACGTGCCGGTTATGATACTGACGCTGGTTGCGACGAAGGAGGGAGATGCTGCGGTAAGAGCTGCGTTGAGTGAATTGGAATGGCTTGGTGGCGACCTGCGATATTGCGAGCTTCTTTCGGAAGAAAATTTTGCCTTTAGCGAGAGCAATACGATTTGGAATTCTGATAATGAGAGGGAGCGAGCAAAATCGCTTGCGAGAGACTTGGGCGCTCAAATTTACAAGGACAACCCATTAGGTTTTGGAAGTTTAGGTATACTTGTATTATTCCCGGCGAATTGTCCGAACAATTCTTTGCCTATTTTGCATTCAAAAGGTCGGCGGGACGAAAAAATCGTCTGGCAGCCTCTATTCCCGAGGCTTACGAACTGAAATACAAAGTGTAAGCGATGTGCTGAACCCATCTTGTCTCCGAAAACTTTGAAACGCCGCCCGCTAGCGAACTTCATCGGGCGATGGTCGAGAACATTAGCCGCGTTCGGCATGCGCCCCATGCTCCATTCAGATTTAGGTTTCGACCCGAGCTGTTGATAGTTTTTGAATGAGTTCCGATAGAACGCTAACCGCTTCACTTGTCTTCCGGGCCAATAAAAGCTGGTTGGCTTGCGCCAGTTGCGACGAGCTAAAAATCTGCGACGCCATCTGCTCCGTTAGTTCCGAGACAGATCGTTCCCGCTGTTCAACGGACCGCTGATCGATACGTCCATCCTTGGTCATCCTTCTTTGCAAAATTTCATTCAGATACGGTCGCAATGACATAGGGTGGGAATGGCCCATCAATTCGACAGCCATGACCAAAATTTGCTCCTCCCATGCCTCGGAACGATTGACGGTAACTCCCTCCTCCGCCAACCGGTCGAGCTGCAGCTCGATCACCGTGGTAATATAACGAGCCCTGAGGCGATGGATGTTGGCTTTCTCGACACCCGCTGCATCGAAAAGTCCACCGGCTATTCGTGTTACGCTGTCGGTTGTGAGAGCCCTGCCCGTCTCCGACAAGAAAACATACTGGTCTTTAGCTGGCTGCGTTTTCCCGGTTCGTCCGATGATCCGGAGGCGCTGTGCATCACCATAGATATAGGCAACGATCTTCAGAACGAGTTGCTGATTTATCCGGAGACGGCCCTTCCCCTGGTTTTTCCGCTGAACATCTACCTCAAGGTACGGCTTCGCGTTCTTGCCTATAAATGTGCCAAGCTCTTCCATTGTAGGAAAATCGCTGACCTTCATCTGGACAATCTCGCTCACGCGAGCACCCGTCTCCAGCGCCACTACCAAGATCAGCAGGTTTCGAACGGAATTGCGACCCTCCTTTTTCGCCTCGTCGAAAACGCGAAGGACTTCATCGGGGGTCGGGGTATGACGCGAACCATAGGAGCTATGAACTCGGTTGTCGAACAGGGTCGACACCCATTTGACGTGCCGTTGTCCGTTACTCAGCCGAACTTCTACCTCTTTGCCTGAGATGGGAAATATATAATCCTCAGGAATCTCACGATAGTCGTATTTCGGCTTCGTCTGGACATGATAGGTGAGACGCCCTGTTGAATCCGCCCATTTGTAAAAGTCGTGGACGATTGAAATGCAGTAATTTAGGCGCTTGGTTGATACGCCTTCTTGCTTCTGTTGGTGTTGCCATGAAAGCAGGAAATCATCGTTTACCTGATCGTGTGGCACATGGTGTGCTCTTTGGAAACGACGAAACATTCGCAAAACTTTGACCGTCTCCTCGACCGAAGAAACCTTCTTCTTGTCCCTGACAATTTGGTGGCGAGCAAAGTCTGCAACCCATTCGTCTAAACCGTCCGGCCAAATCAGCGTCGGTATCGTGAAATCCTTCTTCTCGATCTTCACTGACACCGGCATGATGACTGCACGCGTTCGACCGCGTAACATCACGACATTGCTGACGTCGTTGCTCGGCACCGCCCGGCTGGTTATGGGCTGCTGTGACCTCTCCCACGCGTCCAAGGTCGTTCGCAAACGTGAGCTGGTGCTGAGAGTGTTGGTCGAACAGCCAATCCTTTCAGCAAACCATTGCCTGGAGAAACGACTTCTAAAACATGGAATTTGGTCTGGATCGCATTCCCTCAGAAGCTCTACCAGGCGCTGGTGGTACACCTTGCCCCGCTCTTTTGATGAAACCATCAGCTATTCCACCAGCTTCAGTCCGCCGTGGCCCGAAGCCAACATGCGCTTCAGCCGCGCATTCTCAAGCTCCAAGGCCTGATTACGGTGTTCCAGCTCCTCATTCCTAACCTTCTGAACGCCCAGATCGATTTCCACACGCTCCATTTTGTGGCTGAGCTGGTGATATTTTTGGGAGGTTGCCTCCAGCATCATCTTTAGGGTTTCGGCTTCATCTTCGGCCGCAACACGCCGGGCTTTCTGTGTTTTGTAAGGCCGAACTGCTTTCTTACCAGCAACCGAAACCGAATTCAGGTTCTCGCGCTGTACCTCATCAACAGAGCGAAGCCTTTTAAGAAGCTTGCCAATCTGAGAAACTATCGGTCCATGAACCGGCGATTTCGTATTCCAGTCCCGCTTCGAGTTAACGGCAAAAATACCGAATTCCGGGCACGACCAGTTGTGAGCGGCACTGAGAGAAGTCTTGAAATCGACACCGGTCGGAACGCCAGTTTCAACCCACTCCGTATATCGTATTAGCATTGCCTCAAGGCGTTCTGCCACGCTCAATTCAGCCACACGCTACCCCTTACAAACAAGCCATCATTCAATTCGCCTTGGCCGCTACACACTCTCGAAATTCACTGAGAGTAAGAATATTTGCAGCTTGAAGCTCTCCAAAGATGGTCGGACCATCATTCTCGGTAGCGGGATTCGGTGCAATTGCATCAAGTTCGTTGTCGAAATAGCTGATATTCTCAGGCCCAATTAATGCCCACGGGCATCCTGGGCACACGGTGGGGCCTGCTGCGGAGTAGTCAGGGCCAACATCACCAGTTTCGAAGCCAACTTTCTTCCGACATGCAGCTTTCGCGCATCCGCTCGTGGTGCGCGGACAGCAGCACGTCACCCAGGGCTTAGGTGTGATCACGACACTGCCCTTTTCCATTTGGCGAATGACAGCCTGGGCAAGAAATTCAGGAATGATCTGAACGTCGGAAAACTTTGCCTTAAGGCGCTTCACCAACTTGTTGAGACGGTCGCCCATGGGACCGCTATAGACGCTGCGACCTGAAACAAGGTCCTTGACGATTTCAATGCGGAAATTCCAGACCTCACGAGTCCATTCCTTGGCATTGTCAGGGTCCAACTTCACATAGTCGTTGGTCATTTCCAGGTTGAAATGCCTTAAATGGTGCGAGAGGCTCTCGAACTTGCCTTTGTAACGCCAGATATAAAGAACGGCAAAAAAGCGCCGGAATTGGCGTGGCTGCCAATGCCAGATGAGACTTTCACCATTGTCTTTGGTGTGTTCAGCAGCGCCAACAGCGGCAGCGAAATCATTGATTTTGCCTTCGGGCCCGAGGTCCGCGACCTTGCCCGAAACAGGATCAAGGTAATTGAAAATCTGCCCACTCGGCTCGTCGTCACCACGGAATGAAGACAGAACCTGAACAGCCCGGGCAACAATGTTCGGGATGGGAATCCACGTTCGTGTCCTTTGCGTTTTTTCGATGTAACATTTCATCCACCAGCCATCGACCTCGTTTCCTTCGAGGCAATCGTGCCCCAACATCTTAATCTCATCGGTTCGCCTGGCTGTGAAGGCAGCAATCAAGATGAAACATGCAGCCGCGAGTTGGCTTATGCGTGGTTTAAGGGCCTCGGCGTCAGGACGAAAAATCGCACCGCTTTCACGTGCATTACGATTGGCTGTGTATGCCGCCTGCAAGACGTCGCTGTTATTCGCGACAAAGCGAACCGACTCTTCAAGCAATTTCATGGCCAACAACGGCGGTGCAATAGGCGTCTTTGTAGTCCGAGCACCGAGGTTGTCAGCCCGCTTCGCTGGCCCTTCAGGGAAGGGTCGAAACCGAATTGTGGGAGCCTGAATATAATGTCGAAGCGCATACAGAGCATCGAACAGCGTTGTGACCAACTGAATATTCTGGACTGTGACTGGCTCCTCTCGGAGATCAGCAGCGGACTGTCTTAGCTCTCCATTCAATCGTGCGGTCGCGACTTCCACTTCCGAGTTGATCTCAGCAGCACCCCACGCTTTCGGAAGATTAAGTACCTGACGTATTGCGCCAACATTGAATTTTTTATTTTTTAATAACGCGACTGGAACGTCTTCCCACGACGAATATGAACCCAGCTTTTCCTTCACGATGGTCGAGGCCCTCAGCAAGCTGTCGGTGCCCATAGCAGCCTCTTCGCATAACATATCGATATCGAAAGACGTCAGGCTGGCAAAAGAGTAAAACCCACGAGCGGTCATCCCGTAGCAAATACGCAATAAGGTCTGCGCGTACCGCCCATGACGTTCGCCATCATCTATGCGCGTATAACTACCTGCCCGAAGCCAGAACAGAAGCTCCTTAAATGTGGCATAGAGATTTTCATGTTCAATCAGAGATCGACCATCTGCCATTGTAACGTCGAATTTGACTGTGGTGACCTTGCCTTCTCCGGCCCCGTCTCTGATGATCCATTCATGAAGTTCGTACGGTGAACCAAGCCAACTACGCCGTCGGCTCTCGTAATCCAAACTGTCGTTCGTTTTTTCGGCTGGGGCCCTTAGCAAAACAGGCATCAGAACAACCTCATGGGCACAAAATTGGGATTGGCAATCACTCCGCTGGCGATTTCGGTGGCCTCGGACCAAACATCGGAAAAAGACTGACGCATCTTCGTCTCGACAGCGTCGCAAAAGCACAGCCATGGAAGCCATACCTTTTCCCAACGGTCTGGCTGGTCGCGCACCCAGTCGCCTTCCACCTGCCTGAGAGAATGTTGCCAAACTTGAAGAATGGCGATCTCTTTCGGGATAGCGATCAGAATGAGCTGCGGACAACCTTTAACGCAGTCGAGCGATTGACAGAGTTCTCCCTCTTGGCCAGGTTTCCCATATCGGTCGGAACACATCGTGCCCAAGCCAGTCCGCATCACGGCCTCAACACGCCCGGCCATATTCTCGGGGTCCACACCCAGGAATGATTGAACATCTTCGATGTTGCGGATGACGACCGTTTCCATTGCATCTTGAAACTGACGAATATCGGTGTCTCGCAGATATCTGAGGGGATATTTGTTCACGTATCCTTCGTGAACCTGCGCACCGTGCTGTCCGATAGCCCGCGACAGACCTGTCTTCCCGTCTGACTCAAGCGCGGCTTTCAACAAGATCGACGGCCGCAGCATGTTCGGAGTGAGTGGGAGATCAGCTAATTCCGGAATAGATTGTAGCAGGCGCTTGAATTCAGCGCGGAAGGTCCACTCCTCGACGAGCTTCAGGGTATAACCTTTGGTCTTGCAAAGGAAAAGTTGATTGCGATCCCCGTCTTCGATTTTGGGATGACCGGCGAATACCTCCCGCAGCCAGTTTATTCCGTTGATCGCTTCGCACCGGTCATGGAGGGTGACGAAGATCGGTTTGCCACCCGCCCTTGCTTTGTATCCCGTTACTTTGCTGTGCCCCGGTTCTTCGGAAGGCTCCACGCAGTCGGCATAAAGCGTTCGCCCGACAGAGACGTTGCTACCAGATTCAAGCAGATAGAGCGTGATGGCAGCGGCCACAGTTTCCTGCGATGGCAAAAGATAGGACTGAAGTAGCGAACTGCTACCGTAATCGAGCGCACGCTTTTGAAAGAATTGGCTTGCATCTGAACCCAATGTTTTCTCGCCAGGATATATGGACCCATAGCGGTCGGCCACAATGCGGAGAAGGTTTGCCATGCCTTGCTCACGACCTGACTCCTCAACTGGGAAATGTGTGCGAAGAAGCTTAACTCTCTCATATTCGTTCATTCGCCCTTTCTTCACGAGGTAGTGAAGAACTTCTCCAGGGTCGCGGCCTTTCGCAAGTAATTCCCTCCCCCGGTCCAAACGCGCTCGCCCGACTTTCAGTACTGCTGTTGCAGCCGTCTTGAGTAGATCGAGGCGACGGGTCAAGACATGGAGGATAACCTTGGCAGGGTCATCAGCTATTTTGAAATCGTGGTTTTTCAGTTCTGCTCGCAAGACACGAGTGAAGTCACCCTGATCAGCGCCCGATATTTCAATCTGCCGGACATCTGCAGCCTGCTTCAACATCGACGTGGCGAAGCTTAGGTAGTCGTCCACTTGAGGCGACCTTGATTTACCTTGCGTTGCCGCATGAACTTCTGCAACCGAGCGAAGATGGTTCCTATTGTCTTCACGGAATGCAATTAGACCAAGCTCATGCGGTGGGAAAATGCCGTCGTTGCTGAGAAGCTTGATAACAGAATTTGTATTGGTAATTTTTCCGTTCCGAGTCGGAGTATGCGCGTATCTTTCCGCAAGACTATCTCGGTAAGCCTGCGTCGCTAGTGTAAATTGCCTTGTTAGGCTCGTCGGATTAACTCCGTTGGACAGCCCATCAAAGAGGGTCACACAGGCCTCTGAACGACCCTCTGCAATAAAGCTCAATAAGTCAGTCGCAGCTGCAAAGGCAACCTTCGCGGCGTCTTTGCCCCGCTTATGATACAGTCGTTCGAAGCTGGCCTTAAGCCTCATCGTAAACGAATGGGACCAACCTTCTTCAGGCAACGAGTGAAATTTAAAGACCCGGCCACCCACCAACGCAAGGAAAGGGTCATTCCCGAGTGTGTCCCTGAATCTTTCTTCAGCGGTTTTGACGATTTCGAAATATGGGGTTCGCGATATTGCACTGACCGGGACTTGAAGCAGCTGACTTAGCACCTTCCTATCAATCGTTTGCCCATCTTTGCCGACGGGTGGCTCCTCCAGTATCTCACTCAGCCTCCGCAGCTTTTCAGCGACTTCTTTGGGTTGATACCCTTCATCTGCAATACGCTTGTCAAATTCTTCGAAAAGCTCGGCCACACGTGGATAGCGAAGTATAATTAATGAACTTTTGGGCAAGCCAAATCGCGAAAATAATTGCACGCGACTGAATTTTCCGTCGCGGACAAGAAGCTCACCTTGATCGATTTGCTGCTCCAGCCACTGGCGCATCGCAGGAATCTTAGCTTCGGTAACGGATTCTTTGTCACCGACTTCTTTTTCATAGTCCTCAATTATTTGCCTATATGGTATATATGCCGTTTGACAAAGGACAAGTTCAGTCGTGATTGACTGCCTGTCAATTTTGCCCCCTCTGCTTCTCTTTAACCTGCCAGCGAAAATCTGAGCATTTAATATCTGGACAATCTTATCGGCTGTGCTGTGCTTGGCGTAATGTTGATGGTTCACGAGAGCCGGATATAGCGACACCACTTTCTGAGCGGTCTCGCTAAGTGTGACGGTTTCAGCATATCGCTCTGCTGGCGTTGGTGTTCCCGATAGAGTTGCTACGGGTAGATTGTTGTCCGCAATATTTCGAGGCATTAAGCAGGACGGGCGGCTCTCGTCTGCAGCCATCGACGGCGGATCAATTGTTATCCGCTGCACATTAGCTGAATCGGGATGTGCGTTTAGGGCAAGGGTGCAGTCTTCTATTGCAGCGCCATTCTGGATAGACCTCAAATCGTCCTGAAGATTATAGATGTTCCTTGAAATAAAATCGGCTACTTCAAGAGATGATGCCGACCCGTTGTTGAGGGACCGCTGACGTCTTTCCGGTTTACCAGTTTCTTTTGACATAGAATTACCTGTCCCCGTGGTTTGCTCACACGGGTAGTGCTGAGAGATTTATTTTTGATTTCAAAAAAGGCGCTTATTTTGCCGTAAGACGCGGATGCCCCTTCGCCTAAAGGCGTTTCAGAGGAAACTAAAAAAATAGCATCATTATCAGATGGTTAGCACAACTACATATCGAGGAGAAATTACCTTCTCACACCGCGACGGGTGCAACAATGGCCGGATGAGGATCATACTCAGTGACTTCGAAATCATCAATCGTGTACCCGTCGATTGAATCCGGCTTTCTCGCAAGACGCAACTTCGGAAACGGACGAGGCTCGCGGCTCAGTAGTGTACTGGCCATTTCTAAATGGTTCAGATACAGATGCGTATCGCCGCCAATCCAGATCAATTCTCCTGGCGTCATGTCTACCTGCTGCGCAACCATATGCAGGAGAGCAGCTTCTTGTGCGATATTGAATGGATTGCCAAGACCTAGGTCACATGAACGCTGAACAACCATAAGTTGTAATTTCGCCTTACCAAATGCGCGCCCGCCTCGTTCGTCACCAAGCCCGGTCACATGAAACTGATACGTCATGTGACAAGGCGGAAGTGCCATCTGAGCAAGCTCAGCGACGTTCCAAGCATGAAAAAGCATTCTGCGGCTCGACGGGTTTGTCTTCAGCGTTTGAATAAGGGTCGCGATCTGATCATGCTCGTTTCCGTCGGCATCGAGCCAGCGTCGCCACTGCTTTCCATATATCGGGCCGAGATCACCCCAGGCAGCCGCAAATGCATCGTCGGTAAGGATACGTGCTTCAAAATCCTCCTGAGAGATTTGCTCCCCAGTCGACTTTCGGTACTTGTCCAACGGCCAATCCGTCCAGATTTTCACGTTCTCTTTTAGCAAAGACTGAATATTGGTCTGACCCGTCAGGAACCAAAGCATCTCCTTGACGGCCGTTTTCCAATAAACGCGCTTCGTCGTGAAAATCGGGAACGTCCCATCTGACAAATCGAAACGCATCATAGCGCCAAAGACCGACAACGTACCAACTCCGGTACGGTCGATGCGACGATCTCCATGCTCAAGAATGTGTTCTATCAGGTCAAGATACTGGTACTCAGGGTGGCGGGCCATCTTCAAATTCCTATGGACATAACAACAAGTCTGGCTACGGCCGAATTCAGAAGCAATAGGCCACTCGAAGAAAATGATCGATCAAGTCAATCGCCCAAACGGTACTGGTACCATCACAAAATTCCTGAAAATATCTTTTATCCAAAGCCTTAACATCGAAGGTACACGCTTGATGTCGGAAAAGAAGGGCACGCCGAGGAAAATGTCTGCCGAGCGCTGGTAAAGCTGGCAGGACAGCTTGCCGTCGGAAACATAGAACTGGAACAGGCAGTGGCACGGCGGCAGCGCCATCTCGTCCACTTCGGCCGGGTTCCACGCCGACACGATATGACGGCGGGAATTCGGGTTCGTCTTGATGCTTTCGATCAGCAGGGCGATCTGGTCGATCTTGCGCCCGTCCGGCGCCGGCCATGAGCGCCATTGCGAGCCGTAGACCGGTCCGAGTTCGCCATTCTCGTCGGCCCACTCATCCCAGATCGACACGCCATTCTCATGCAGATAGGCGATATTCGTCTCGCCCTTCAGGAACCAGAGAAGCTCGTGAATGATCGATTTCAGGTGCAGCTTCTTGGTCGTGGTGACCGGAAAGCCCTCCGACAGGTCGAAGCGCATCTGGTAACCGAAGACGGAACGCGTGCCCGTGCCCGTGCGGTCGCCGCGATCCACACCGGTTTCCTTCACATGGCGGAGGAAGTCGAGATATTGCTTCATGGCCCGCTGATTCCCTCTTCAAAAGACAGCGGCAAGCTTAAAGCCAAGCGGCGGCGCTTCCAAGGCGGAAACGCCGCAAGAGAACGTCCATCCAGAAGAAAGAGGCGTCAGATGTCGCCGAGCTTGCCGAGCTCCTTGGCGACGAGATAATAGAAGGTGACGCGCGACTTCGAACGGTCGGCTTTCATCGCCTCGGCAACGGAAGCCACGGCCTTTTCAGCCGCCTCGCCCGTCACGCCGAGCTTCTTCCCGCACCAGCTCTGCACGACGCGGTCAAGCTCCGACTTGTCTGAAGCCGAGACCAGCGAGGAATCGCGGTTGCGCAGTGCAATGCCCAGATGCTTGACGATCTTGGCAACGACGGCCTCATCGGCATTGGCATCATACTTGCGAACGTCTGGAAGATAATCGGTCATGATGTTTGCTCCCTGCTTTCCCGATGCTTGTAATGCATTCCCGAAATAAAATGTTTAATCGAAATCAAACCAAGTCAAGCAAAGATTGTGGCCCGCTCCAAAATCGCGCCCCAGCAATAAGCGAGGGAATCCCCGCAACGGCCCTTTTCATCGGCGCGCATAACACTTATATGAACAGTGCCGTCTTTCGGGGCGGCTATGGCAATAAACGGGCGATGGAATAAACCTATTGGACCCGGGGGCGGTACCCGGCGCCTCCACCAGAAACCGCTGAAAGCGTATCACGCGGCGAGCGGCTTCTGATGGGGGCGAAATAGGATCGACAAGGGTGTAAAGATCGACTTTTTGCCCGGCATGATACCGCCGTTATCGGGTCACAAGTGTAGTTGCAAACGACAACAACGCTAAGGGTTATGCTCTCGCTGCTTAATCGCGGTGCGGGAAATCCGACCTAAGTCCTTAGGGTTAGCACCTTAAGGCGGGGTTCGGAGGTACCTGGCAACAGAAACCTCCACTTTTCCTTATCCAAATGATCAGCCTCTCCCCCGCCTCACCTTCTCCCCATTGGCGGAATCAATTATATTGCCGTAGGAATTGCGCTCGCATATAGCGGGTTTTCAAAAATGCCCGGTTCGTGGCATAAAGCAGGTCGCGCAAAAGTGTGCGGCGGTTTTGCGCTCACGACCTGCGGGAAACAAAGAGCCAAAGCGGTTTTTAGCGAATCTGAAAGATCGCGATCCGCTTTGGATAGCTGATAACGAAATTCAGGAAGGCGGTCACAGTATGGGGCAGGATCACATCCGGTACGACATTCTCGCACAGGACGCTCTGCGCGGCGTGATCCGCAAGGTGCTCGGCGAAGTCGCCGCGACCAATAGCCTGCCCGGTGACCATCACTTCTTCATCACCTTCCTCACCGGTGCACCGGGCGTTCGCCTGTCGCAGCACCTGAAGAGCAAATATCCGGAGCAGATGACCATCGTCATCCAGCACCAGTTCTGGGACCTCAAGGTCACCGATGCCGGCTTCGAGATCGGCCTCTCCTTCTCCGACACGCCGGAAAAGCTCGTCATCCCGTTCAACGCGATCCGCGGTTTCTATGACCCCTCGGTCAATTTCGAACTCGAATTTGACGTCGCGGCCGATGCCGGCATGGAAATCGTCGAGGACGAAGACGTTGCCGCCTTCGTGACCCCGGTGGAAACCGCAGGGGATGCCGCCGCAAAGCCCGCCGATGGCGAAAAGGCTGGCGCCTCCGTCGTCTCGCTCGACGCCTTCCGCAAGAAGCAGTAACGGGCACGCGCCTTGGCCGACGTCGTCAATCTCCGCCAGTTCCGCAAACGCGCCGAGCGGGCCGAAAAGGAAAAGACGGCCGAGCAGAACCGCCTTGCCCATGGGCGCACAAAAGCGGAAAAATCGCTGACCCGGGCCTTGAACGAAAAGGCCGCCAAGACGCTGGACCAGGGTAAACTGGAGAAGCGCCCTGATGCAGCGGATGACGGCGAACCGGAAAAAAATTCGTGATCCGGAAGCATTCGGTCACGCTACGCGGTCACCGCACATCCTTTTCCCTGGAAGACGAATTCTGGAACGAGGCCGTTGCGATTGCGCGCCGACGCGGTCTCTCGATTGCGGCACTTCTCACCGAGATAGATGAAAATCGCGCGGCCGACAGCAATCTGTCGTCAGCCATCCGCCTTCACGTCCTGCAGGAACTGAGGCGCACAAGCGCCTGACAAGACTCAGTTTGCGCTCGGCGGTGCAAGCTCGCCGCCGCGGATCACGTCCGGCTGGAAGCCCGGCGCACCGAAGTTTGGACGCGGGTTCTTCAATTGCGGGATGGAATTTGTCTTCGGGCTCGGCTTGTCGCTTGCCGGCTTGTCCCCAGCCGCCTTTTCTGCAGCAGCCTTCTCTGCAGCAGCCTTGTCCGCGGCGGCTTTATCGGCTGCAGCCTTCGCAGCGGCCTCTTCAGCCAGCCGGTCGGCTTCCGCCTTCTTCTCCGCCTCGATCCGCGCCTTCTCGCGCGCATCGTCCAGCGACTTGTAATAGAGCGCTTCACGGCGCAGGCGCTGACGCTCCGCGAGCCGCGCCTGCAGAAGATCGGCCTTGCGGCGCTCGCGCTCGAAGGCGCGCAGCGAGAGATAATTGGCAAGCTCCGTCGCATCGACCGACGATGTCGGGCTGGCAAGCGTTCCGCCAAAGCGCATCGTGATCGCCGGTGTCGCGCCGGCCACCTCATCGTCTCCGGCCTTGTAGGCGGCATGCAGGTCGGCCCGCAGGACGCCTTCGGCAAGTCCAACAGATGCGTCAAAGCCGAGCAAAACTTCGGGCGTCTCTGCACGCACGTTCTGCACCAGCAGCCGTCCGTTCGAGATGGAGAACGGCAGCGTCACGCCCTCAACCTTCGTTTGCCCCTTCACCACGATCGGCGCGGCCATGGTCGCGACCTTGGCCGCATTGATCTCGCCTTCCAGCTTGTCGGCAGCGGCAAGAAGCGACGGCAAAGCCGCACCATTGAAGCCACTGATCTGCACCATCGGCACGGTCAGTGTTCCAGAACCGCTGAGTTGCTCCGCAATCTGCTTGGGACTGGCGCCCGAACTTTCGATACCCAGCGCCACGTCGGCGCTGCCGGACAGGATCGGCACGTCATCGCCGGTCCGCCAGGAAAGCTTGGCGAGATCGGCAGCCTTGACAATGAACTTGCCGCGCAGAAAGGCCTGCCCCTGCCCCACTGTCAGCGAAAGCCCACCCTTGGCCGCGCCGCCCGCGAACTGGCCGGCACCATCCTCGATCGCCACCACGCCGGCACCATAGCGAAGCCGACCGGAAAAATCGCCGATCGGCGTGGCATAGCCGAGCCAGAAGTTTGCCGCCGAAAGGCGGATATCAGCCGAAAAGGGCCCCGCAACCGGCGCCGGAAAAGCCTGCGCCGAAAACGCGCCATTCGCATCCTTCAGCGGCCCCGACACGAGTTCGGCCAGCCAGGCGGCATCGAGCGTCTTGACCGAGAGATCGCCGCTGAGCACCGGCGAGGCATCGCGGGTGAGCGACAGGCTGCCGGCAACATTCTCCTCCAGCGCCTTGCCAGCGAGGGACGAGACGACAAAGGCATCCGGTTTGATATCCAGCGTCGCGGTGACGGATAGCGGCAGGCCATTCCCCATATTGGGCAGGCTGTAGCCGGTTACCATCATGAAGGGCTCGACATCCTCGCTGTCGAGCAGCACCTTGTACTGTCCTTCGAGGAAATGCGCCGCCGAAAGGTCACCGGTGCCCTTGGCGTTGAACCCAGTCGTCGCGGTCTGCGCGTTGAGCACGATCTGTGCGGGCGCAGAGCCGGTGCGCGTCATCTTCACGGAGGCCGCGCCATGGTTCCCATCCAGCATCGGCAGCAGCCGGAAACCCGCCTGCCCCATCAGCACGGCGTAGTTGTCGTTCTCCGCGTTCATCTGGATGTCGAGATTGGTTCCGGGCGACAGTGCCAGATCCTGGCCCTGCACCTTCAGCGCAAGCCTCGTGCCATTGGTCGTGCCTTCTACAGTCGCCGCGACGGGCAAGTTCCCCGATTTTGCCGAGGCCAGTTCGAACGCGACGTTCGTATCGGCAAAATAATGTGCGTTGTTGGCAAGCGCCGAGATGACAGGATGCTTCGGCAGGCTCCGCTCCGCAAGCAGAAGGAACCCACGCGGATCGACAGACTTGATGCGCCCCTTCAGATCCAGCACGGGCGCCGCGAGACTGCCCGAGGCCGTGCCTGAAAGTTCGATCGCCGCTCCGGCCAGATCCGCAACCGAAAGCCTGTCGAGCGAGAGCTTGCCCCCCTTCAGGGAGAAGGCAGTCGCTACGTCACTCGCCACAATGCCCTGCGAGGCAAGATTGCGGAATTCGAGATCGGCCGAAATCGTCTGCGCGAGAAACGCCGCGCTCGTGTCCTTGCCGGTCGCAAGGCTCGCCATCGCCCGCATGGCGTCAAAATCGAGGTCGCCACCGGCAAGCTTGATTGCCAGCGAGGCAGGATCGCCGTTCTCGGGCACCTGCCGCTCGATGCGGCCCTTCAGGATCGCGCCTCCTGCGGCAAGCTCGAGATTATCGAATTGCTGGACATGATCGTCGATCACCACATCGGCGGAAAAGCCGAGTGCATTCAGATTGCGGATCTGCGGCGCAACGTCCCCGGCAAGCCAGGCGGAGAGCCCGGAGGGCTGGCTGGAGGCCGCCGTCAGCGAACCCTTGAACGAGCGTTTCTCGGAGAGATCGAGCAGACCGCTCGCCTCGACCCGCGTGCGGCCCGGCAGTTCGACTGAGACCTGGTCAAGCTTCCAGCCCCTGCCGTTTGGCTCGGCAACCACGGTCACATCGCGGAAGGATGTATCGGCGGACACGATCGCTGGCAGTTTCAGCGTCGCCTTGCCCGGCACCGGCGGCACGGGAATGTCGGAGAGGAGCGCCAGGAAGGTCTCCAGCCGCTGCTGCGCCGTCTGCACCTGCTCGCTGCGCGATCGCTTGCCGCCCTCACCGCTTGCGCCGATCGCATTCATGTCGACCTGCTGGCCTTCTGCCGTCAGCAGGAATTGCGGGTTCAGCCCCGTGTCCAGCGTTGCTTGCCCGGTAATCGAGTACGGATCGCTGATGACTCCCATGTCGAGCTGATATTGCGGCAGGCGAACGCGGTCGCTGGCCAGCTCGAACGCACCCTTGATGCGAACCGGCGGCGGATCGCCCTGCTTCTTCGCGCCATAGGCCGCGTTGAACGTGCCGGCATAGCGAAGCTTCAGGTCGACAAGCCTGAGCGTCCCTTCAAGATCAGCCGTCACCGGTAGCGCATCGGGGGTGATGTGGGAAGCGACACGCACCTCGCCCTTGGCGTCCCGGACGCCGGTATTGATCGTAAACTTGCCGGCCACGCCATCGATCAGCCCCTTGCCCTCGAAATGCCAGGGACCGACGAGCGATTTGGCCGAGGCCGTGAAATCGAGGCCCGTCAGCTTGCGCGTGCGGCCCGTCTGGTGATCCTCGAACGTGACCTCTCCGCCGCTGACCCGGACATTCTCCAGGACAACGATCTTGGCGGGAATGGAGGGATTGCCGGTCTTTGCCCAGTCGAGCGTACCATCCTTCTGCAGCGCGATATGCACCTTGGGTTCGATGATCCGCATCTCGAAAATGCGAGCCTCACCCGACATGAAGGGCGCGATTTCCATATCCATGGCAAAGCGCGAGGCGGTGACCAGCGGCTTGCCACTGTCGTCACGCCCGATCGTCACATCGTCCATGGTCACGGAGGGAAACGGAATGAGACGCGCACTGACGGCGCCATGCACCTCGACCTTCTTGCCGAGGATGAGGGATGCGCGGCGCTCGAAATCCTGCCGGAACCCCGTCCAGTCAACGAAGTATGGTGCGATCAGCGCCGCAAACAGCGCCAGAACCACCAATCCCGCAACGCCAACCATGATCCGGCCGAGCACCGACAATCGCCCAATTCCCCGCGTCTTTCGGCGCTTGCGCACCGCTTGAAACATTTTGTTACAGACTAGCCCGCGACATGACGCCCGAACAAGACAAATGCATGACCAAGGGCAGATTTAGCCTGTTAATCCAGCGTAAAAATCTTGCCCGGGTTCATGATGTTATCGGGGTCGAGCGCACGCTTGACCTGCCGCATGACATCCACCGCCGCCCCCAGTTCCTCGATCAGGAACGGCTGCTTGCCCTGCCCGATGCCATGCTCGCCGGTGCAGGTCCCGTCCATGGCCAGCGCACGGGCATTCAGCCGGGCGCAGAACTCCTCGACGCGTGCGATTTCTTCCCGGTTCTTGTCGTCGAAGAGCACGAGGACATGGAAATTGCCGTCGCCCGCATGGCCGACAATGGGCGCGGTGAAGCCGTTCTCGGCGATATCGGCTTCCGTCTCGGCGACGCAATCGGCAAAGCGCGAGATCGGCACGCAGACATCTGTGGAGAGCGCCGCCATGCCTGGGATCAGCGCCTTCGCCGAGTAATAGGCATTGTGCCGCGCCTTCCAGAGCTTCGCCCGCGCCGCCGCGTCAGTCGACCACTCGAAGGCGCCTCCGCCATTCTCGGCGACAATGTCGGCAAACTGCTCGGATTGCAGCCGCACCGTTTCCGCCGTGCCATGGAACTCGACGAAGAGTGTCGGCTGCACGACCAGCGAAAGCCCGGAATAGGCATTGCAGGCCGCGACCTGTGCATCGTTCAGAAGCTCGATGCGGGCCACCGGGACACCCATCTGGATGGTCGCGATGACGGCGCTCGCCGCATCCTTCAGCGTCGGAAACCCGCAGACCCCGCCGGCGATCATTTCCGGGATACCCTGAAGCCTGAGCGTGATCGAGGTGAGCACGCCCAGCGTCCCCTCCGCGCCCACCATCAGCCGCGTCAGATCGTAACCGGCCGACGACTTGCGGGCGCGCCGCGCCGTGCGGATTTCCTCGCCATTCGCCATGACGGCGGTGACCGCCAGCACGTTGTCCTTCATCGTGCCATAGCGCACGGCATTCGTGCCCGACGCCCGCGTCGCCGTCATGCCGCCAATGGAGGCATTCGCGCCCGGATCGATGGGAAAGAAAAGTCCGGTATCGCGCAGATACTCGTTCAATTGCTCGCGTGTCACGCCCGGCTCGACCGTGCAGTCGAGATCTTCCGCATTCACTTCAAGAACGCGATTCATCCGGCTGAAATCGATGGAAATCCCGCCCGCGGCCGCATTCACCTGCCCTTCGAGCGAAGAGCCCGTGCCGAAAGGAATGAGCGGAACCTTCTGCTCCGCGCAGGCGAGAACCACGTCGCGGACCTCCTCCGCAGTCTCGACGAACACAACCCCGTCCGGCAATTGCGCCGGCAGATAGGTGGTCGTATGCGCATGCTGCTCGCGCATCGCCTGGCCCGTCTGGAACCGCTCGCCGAAGGCTTGCTTGAGAATGCCGAGAACGGCGGCAATCCCCGCCTCGTTGCGAAGTCCCGCGCGTACACCTTCCAGAGCCATGATGTTCCTCCTGTTGCCCTCCACCTAAAGGAAAACAGGAGTTCCGGGAACTGGCAAAATCAGAAAGCGACCTTGAAACCGCCACGCGCGGAAACCGAATAGGACTTGTCGCTGAACGCGGCCCCATCAAGGCTACCGTAGACATCGAATTGTGGCGCGACCTTGTAATTGAAGCCAACCCCAAGCGACGCGCCGGCCTTGGAGCGCGCATAGCCGTCCCCGACGGCAAAGCTCGTGCCCAGCACGCTGGCCGAGAAATTCGCCGGCCCCACCCGTTGCGCCGCAATCGCCGCTGCCTGGACGTAGAAGCTCGAGTTGAGGCCGTCCGCCCCCTTGATCGTCTTTGTCAGCCGCACTTCGGCGCGCTCCTCGAGCATGTTCGAGAAGCTGGAGCCATAGGTGACATTCTGCGAGGAGCCCGTTTCGGTATAGCCGTTCAGGAACGCGCCGACATAACGGAACCGCCCCGTAGGCGTCGCCATCAGGCCGTCGCCGAGGTCGATATTGTAACCGAGTGCGGCTTCCGGCGACACGAAATAACCGTTGAAATCGCCGCGCGCGATTTCGGTGCCATTGTTGACGAAACGACGCGTATGCTCGTTCAGCGAACCGCCTGCGATCGTCGCATCCAGATTGAACTTGCCGAGATTGCGCCGTCCATACACACCGCCGAAGACCGTGTCCGTCGTCACATAGTCGGAAGCCAGCGTCTGGTTTGTCCGCACCCGCCCAAGACCGGCAAAGCCGCCGACACGCCAGTCTTCGTTATGCCAGTCGTAGCCGAACATCGCGCCGCCGCTATAGGAGCGCTGGCCGGACGCCGTGCCATAGGGATCATTGAACTGGGCACCGCCAAAGGCGCGCACCCAGACGAGATTACCGTATTGATCGACCGTCTGGCCGGGACCCTTCAGAATGAGATCCGTGGCCTTGGCGGCGCCGGAACTTCCCATAACCTCGGCAAAGGCTGCCGTTGCGCGACTGGTCTTTTTCGAGACCTTTCGGGCGTTGGTGTAGGCGTTCGGCGTCATGGATGGAGAGGCATCACCGCCGATATCCTGCGGAATCACGTCGGCAACGCCGACGTCCTGAAGCAGAACGTCGCTCACGACCGAAGAACTGTAGTTCGCCACGGAGGAAGCCGCCGCAGCGGAATAGACGCGCGCACTGTTATCGACGATGACGATATTGCCGGTGCCGGTATTGTCCAGCCCCGTGGTCACGAGCGTGGTGTTGGCGCCGTAAAGCCTGATCGTATTGGTGCCCGTCGCGTATTTCTTGACGCCCAGCGTGTAGCTGCCGGTGTAGAAATTCGTCGTGTTGCCCGTCGTGTTGTTATAATCGATCCCGTTGGTGAAGACCGCGCCGTTATAGATGTTGATCGTATTGCCGCCCGTTCTCATGAACACGGCCGAGGTGCCGCCGGCGATCGTGCCCGAGTTGCGAAGCGTCATGGTCCCGGCATTGAGATTGACGCCGTAGTTGACGCCGGTGATCGTGCCGGTATTGGTCACGGTCGCGCTGCCCGTCATATTATCCAGTAAGATCCCGGAGACATTGGCCGGTGAAGGTGCGGATGTCGACGTGGCGGAGATCGTCCCGCTATTGTTGATGCTCGTGGTAGCGGCACCGATTCGCACCTCGATGGCCGCCCCCTTGGCGGTGATCGTCCCACGATTGGTCAATATCAAACGCCCCCCGGACACGACACTGATCGCCGGCATGTAGCTTAGGCCCCGCCCGCTCGTCGGCTCGGCGGTCGCGGAAATCGCGCCATCGTTGTTGACCGTCGCAGTGCCACTTGCCACGAGCACGTTTCCGGGGCCGGTAATCGTTCCGCTCGCGGTGTTGTTGATGGTGCCGGTGGCACCGGTCTGGATTGTAATCGCCCTCGAACTGCCGGTAGCCAGGGCAGAAATGGTCCCGCTGTTTGTGAGTGTCGAGACTCCTGCATAGAGCCCAACGGCCGTGAAGCCAGAGATCGTGCCGGCATTGCTGATCGTGGAGGTCGCGGCATAGGTCCGCACGCCAATGGCCGTGATCGAGGTCGATTTGATCACACCGCTCGCCGTGTTCGTGAGCGTAAAACTGGTGAGCTTGTTGCCCGCATCGATTGCGACACTGCCACCACTGGTCGTCGCCTGGTCGCCGATGAAGCCGGAATTGGTGATCGTGGTGACGCCGGCCTGGCCATTGCCCGACATGACAGCCGTGTTCGACCCGCCCGTCAGCGTCAGGATGTTCCCGGCATTGTTCAGGGTAAGACCACCCCCGGCCTGGATCACCGCGCCGCTGCCGTTCGCTCCGATCTGGCCCGTGCTCGTGTTGGTGACGTCGAGATTTCCGGTTGCCTGAATGGCGGGCGTGGGACCACCGCCCGTGTAGTTGAGCGTTTGCGAATTGGTGCAGGTGCCATCGCCCGTAATGCTCGACGGCACGGTGCAGTCCACGGCTTGTGCGCCGCCGGGGGCAAGCGAAAACAGGGCCGTGGATGCAAGAAGACCTAGGACGGAATTGCGCACCGGGCGTTTTGCCAGATCTCGAGTCACATTCAATAGGTTCAGTCTTGCGGCCATTTTCAACGTCTGCACTACAAAATTAGAAATAGGTAATATTAGTATTCATTAATTCAAATGGACTCTTCGAACAAACATCTAAAGGCAAAGCGAATGATTGCCCGAGACCGAACAAAGAAAAAATCCTTAATACAATATTACCGCGCACCCATTCTGTTGCTACTTGAACAATTGACGGAGCGCAAGACGCGGCAGAGAACTTTAGAATATTGTGTTAATCGCGGTGGCGTCCGAAGGACACTCGGGTGTAGAGCCAACCCGAACAAACCAAAAACGCCGGTCTGGCCATTTCCCCTCAAAATCACTAGGTTGCGGCCATGATGAATCGTTTCGATGACATGCCCTTTTTCGGCGACGAGCCGGAACCCGCCCCGCAGCGCCCTGTGAGTGGCAACAGCAGCGGCGGCGGAATTGCCGCCCTAGCCATGGCGCAGCGTGACGCCGCGCGCGCGGCACCCGACTATCTCGACGGGCTGAACCCCGAACAGCGCGACGCCGTGGAGACGACCGAAGGCCCGGTTCTGGTGCTTGCCGGTGCCGGCACCGGCAAGACACGCGTGCTGACCACCCGAATCGCGCATATTCTCGCGACCGGCCGCGCCTATCCGAGCCAGATCCTCGCCGTCACCTTCACCAACAAGGCCGCGCGCGAGATGAAGGAACGCATCGGCATGCTGGTCGGCGGCGCGGTAGAAGGCATGCCGTGGCTCGGCACCTTCCACTCCATCGGCGTGAAGATGCTGCGCCGGAATGCCGAACTTGTCGGGCTCAAATCGGACTTCACCATCCTCGATACGGACGACGTGATCCGCCTGATCAAGCAAATCCTGCAGGCCGAAAGCGTCGACGACAAGCGCTGGCCCGCCAAGCAGTTCGCCGCCATGATCGACGGCTGGAAGAACAAGGGCCTCGACCCCGCCCAGATACCCGAAGGCGACGCCCGCGCCTTCGCCAACGGCAAGGGCCGCGAACTCTACATCGCCTACCAGAACCGCCTCCTGACGCTCAACGCCTGCGATTTCGGCGATCTTCTCCTGCACCCGATCCGCATGTTCAAGAAGAACCCCGACGTGCTGAAGGAATATCACGAGCGCTTCCGCTACATTCTGGTGGACGAATATCAGGATACGAATACGGCGCAGTACATGTGGCTGCGGCTTTTGGCACAGCGGTCCGCCGCCGCTCCACGAGGTGAGAGTGGCAAGGTCAACATCTGCTGCGTCGGCGACGACGACCAGTCGATCTACGGCTGGCGCGGCGCGGAAGTGGACAACATCCTGCGCTTCGAGAAGGACTTCCCCGGCGCGAAAGTCATCAAGCTGGAGCGCAACTACCGCTCGACCGGCCACATCCTCGGTGCCGCAGGCCATCTGATCGCACACAATGAAGGCCGCCTCGGCAAGACGCTCTTCACCGAGCGCTTCGATCCGGACCATGACAAGGTACAGGTGCACGCCGCCTGGGATTCGGAAGAGGAAGCCCGCGCCGTCGGCGAAGAGATCGAACAGCTTCAGCGCGCCAAGCACAAGCTCAACGACATGGCGATCCTCGTGCGCGCCTCCTTCCAGATGCGCGAGTTCGAAGACCGCTTCGTGACGCTCGGCCTCAACTATCGCGTCGTCGGCGGCCCACGCTTTTACGAGCGGCTCGAAATCCGCGACGCGATGGCCTATTTCCGTCTCGTTTGCCAGCCGGCCGACGACCTCGCCTTCGAACGCATCATCAACACGCCGAAGCGCGGTCTCGGCGACACATCGGTGCGCGCGCTGCACGACTATGCCCGCGCCCGCGATATCCCGATGCTCGCCGCCGCCTCCGACATGATCGAGACGGAAGAGCTGAAGGCCGCCGCGCGCAAGTCTTTGTTCAATGTCGTTACCGATTTCCGCCGCTGGCAGTCGTTGCTTGAAAACACCCCGCACACGGAACTCGCCGAGCAGATCCTCGACGAGAGCGGCTACACGGCCATGTGGCAAAACGACAAATCGGCCGAAGCGCCGGGACGTCTTGAAAACCTGAAGGAACTGGTCCGCTCGATGGAACAGTTCGAAAGCCTGCGAAGCTTCCTCGAACATGTGGCCCTCGTCATGGACGCCGAGAAGAACGAGGATCTGGATGCCGTCAACATCATGACGCTGCATTCGGCCAAGGGTCTGGAATTTGAAACTGTGTTCCTGCCCGGCTGGGAGGAAGGCCTCTTCCCGCATCAGCGTTCGCTGGATGAAGGCGGCCGCTCAGGTCTTGAGGAAGAACGCCGCCTCGCCTATGTCGGCCTCACCCGCGCCAAACGCCGCGCCCATATCTGGTTCGTCTCCAACCGCCGCATTCACGGCCTGTGGCAGTCCACCATCCCCTCGCGCTTCCTCGAGGAACTGCCGCTGGAGCATGTCGAAGTCTCGGAAAGCCAGAGCTCCAACTACGGCGGCTATGGTCGAAACCCTTACGGCCAGTCCCGCTTCGACAAGCAGGAGCCTTTCCAGAACACCTATTCGACCCCCGGCTGGAAGCGCGCGCAAGCCAACCGCACGGACGCCACCCGTGACAATTGGGGCTCCCGCTCCGGCCATCAGGTGGAACGCATCGGCTATGGCGAAAGCGGACCGCGCGGCAAGACGATCCAGGGCGAACTCGTCGCCAAGTCGACGGTCGATACGCCGTCGCAATTTTCCGTGGGCGACCGGGTGTTTCACCTGAAATTCGGCAACGGCAATGTGTCGGCAGTGGAAGGCAACAAGCTGACTGTGGATTTTGATCGGGCGGGGCAGAAGCGTGTTCTGGACGGGTTCGTGGAACGGGCCTGAGAGGCCGCGGCGAAAACCATGGAGCTCCAAGGCCATTATCTGTCCACTTGCTGGGTCTTGAGACCCGACCGCTAATGCAGAACCCGCCTGCCGTGCAGTAACACAGGTTGCCGTGGCTCCGCGATCTTGGTGGACTCCCCGTCCGGGCCCATCACGCGGTTGCGTCCGCCGGCCTTGGCGGCGTAGAGCGCCGCGTCGGCGGATGCGATGAGCAGCTGGAACGTGTCCACTGTGACCATCCCGCTGGAGACGCCGAGACTTGCGGTGACGAAGGGCGACGCCTGGCTGCTTCCATGTTCGATCGCCAAGTCTTCCACCGCCATGCGAACAGCCTCGGCACACCCGAGCGCGATGGTCTTGTCGCTGTCCGGCAGGAGGATCAGGAACTCTTCGCCGCCGTAGCGAAACGCCGTTCCTTTGAAGCCTTTTACCGTCCGGTCCAGCATGTCCGCCACAGCCTTGAGGCAGTCATCGCCGCATCCATGCCCGTAGCGATCGTTGAAGGCCTTGAAGAAATCGATATCCATCAGGATCGCCGATAGCGCCCGGCCTTCGCCGTCGGCCGGCAGCAGTTCCCTGGCGAAACTGGCAAGGTGGCGACGGTTGCCGAGCCCCGTCATCGGATCCTGCATGGCCTCGGTCTCCGCGGCCTGGAGCCGCACGTTTTCGCGCAGCCTGAAGAGAAAGCCGTAACGCGCATCGTGCTGTGCGCGCAGATTGGCCGAAAGCCCCAGATAGCTCGATACCAGGATGAAGGAGACGCCGGCAAGCTTCTGTTCCGGCGGCATCACCTGGAAGTACAGGACAGCCGCATAAAGGAGCAGAATGACGGTAGAGGTCACATTGGCAATGCGTGTATCAAGTCGCTGGTTCACGTTTGAAAACAGGAGGATGAGAGGAACGAAATACTGGTAGTAACCGGCATTCGGCGCGTCGTTGAGCGCCATGACGGTCAGCGTCTGCGCGCAGATGAGCACCGGGATCGCCGCCTCGGCGACCTGCCTTTGCAGGAAGCCACTGACCCGAAAATAGAGAAAATAGAGAAGGAAGAGACCCGGCGTAACGACTGCAAAATGCAGAAACGCCGCCACATGGGCGGTCTGGGGCAGAAGGGCAACGTCGGTAATCAGCAGCAGATTGTAGATGATGATGGTCGGAACCAGTGCACGTTTCACGGCCCTTGCCCGCACCTTGCCGACATCCTCCTGGTAAAGCTGCTCCAGGTGTGGCGGGAAAACGGTTCTCCAACCCTTGCGCGAAAGGGTGTCTTCAATGTCGGAAAGGGTCGCTTGTGTCCCGCTTGGCAATGGGTATCACTCTGTCTCTATCCGGCAAAATCTACAGCAGCTCCATGAAGACTCAATTAGCAAATTAGGTTGCATTGCGCCAATGCAACAGGAATATGAATCAACCGCAGGATGGGCCGACGCGCGAGCCGGCTCCAAGCGTGAACTGAACGCTGCAGCTCAGGGCTTGATCACATAGGCCCCGGGCGCATTGGCCCAGGCAAAACGCTTCACGCCCGCAGCAATGTTGTGGTCGCGTGCAAAGTAGTCCCAGGCGCGCGTCTCGCCCGGCCATTTGCTTGTCCCGTATTCGTCAAGCAGCAGCACGGCACCCGGCACCATCCGCTCCCAACAGAGTTCAAGAATCTTGCGTGTTGGCTCGTAGACATCGACATCGATATTGACGAGGCAGAACCGCGCCTCAGGGTTCTCCTCCAGAAAGGCAGGCAGCGTTTCCACGATATTGCCAACGACGACGCGCCCGCGATTGGACGGGATCACCCCATCTTCGTTGTGAAGCTCCAGCAATTCGCGGAACTCATCATAAAAGGCAGAAGCGTTGAAGCCGCCCTTCAACTTCTGCACAGAGGCATCCTCGCCCCCGTCTTCCGGAGAAATGTCGGGAAAACCGGCAAACGTGTCGAAGCCAATCACCTTCTTGTGCGTCGCAGTCGGCGTCAGCACTTCGAGAAATTTGTGCCAGCTGAAGAATGAATTCCCGAAATAGATGCCGAAATCGAGATAATGACCGGGCAGATCCATGGTCAGTTTGAAAAGCTCGTAATGCGCAAGCTGCCGGATGAAGCTGCGCCGGCTCGTGTAAACCGGAAACTGGTTCATGTAGTAGCGCATGTCGTGCGGATATTTCTTCGCCAGCGCGTCGAGCTTGGCAAAGAACAGATCTTCGTTCTTGGAGGGATAGTAGAAAATACCATCCCCGGAGCTGGCGTCAGACCTTGTTATTTGTTGCGCAGATGAAGGGCGGCTAGACAAGCGATATCCTCGCAGAACTTGTTTCGGTAGACGATCAACAGGGGAGCAATCGTCACGCACCCAGAATCATCTCGTCTAGAGAGGAACAAATTCGCAGAACAAGCGATATCGCTTATATTAGTGATACATTCGCCCGCAAAGATCGCAGGCGCGATGTCGCCTAACCGCCGGTCTTCGCCGCCTTGCCTTCGTCGGTCGGCACATCGCCCAGCCGCACGAACCGATAGCCCTTGGCCTTCAGCGCCTGAATGCCCTTCACCACGCCCTCGCCTGCCTTGTGAGTCGGCTGGTTGATATGCGCGATGATGACATCGCCGTCCTTGGCGCTCTCGAAAGAACGGATGGTCGCCTCGACGCCCAGCAGCGAACCGCCGTCGCCGTTCACCGAATAGCCGCCGATCTTGTAGCCCATGGCGCGGATCTGGCGGATGGCATCGGGACTGTAGATCGCCGTGGCGTCACGATACCATGTCGGTTTCGGTGCGCCGGTCGCGGCAATGGCCTGCGCCCCGCCCTCGACCTCGGCCCGCACGCCATCGGGCGAACCCGCCGTCTTGATGCCGTAGATATCCATCGGCCGATCGACGGCCGGAATGTGGTTCTCGCCATGGTTCTCGATCTGGAAAAGATCCGGATGCGCCCGCAACTGGGCATAGGATTCCGCGTTCTTCCGCAGCCAGCGATGCGTCACGAAGATTGTCGCCGGGATCTGGTGATTGATGAGCGTCTCGAGAATGCGGGGGTCGGTCGCGCCCATGCAGGCGTCGAAGGTCAGCGCGACGGTCGGAACCTCATGCTTCCCCGCAAGGTGCAGCTTCGGCTCCACCAAGCCCTGCTTGGTGTAGGTGTCGGCCAGTGCCGGCGTGGCGGCGAGAAGAATGGAAACTGCGAGGATCGTTTTCATGAAAAGCGGGACGAGGGGCAATCGCTGGAGGGATATCGAAAATCCCCTCGTCCCGAACGGGGGCGGATTTATGGCTTTCCGCCCCAGGGGATCATGAATTTCGTCAGTCGCAATCAGCGACGCGCGATGGACCGGATTAATTCAGTCGAACTTCACTTCCTTCAGCTTATCGATACCAAGAACCTGAAGCGCCAGCTTTTCATAAAACGGCTCGGACTTGCCAATCTTCACCTTGCGCAGGAAGTATTTCTCGAAGCCGATCTTCGCCATGTGAACCCACTTGCCGGAAGACGACCAGTTGACGTTGCGCGGCGGGATCTGCGGCTGCGCCACGAAGGCGACGCCTCCATCGCCGAAATCGGCGAGGCAAACCGCATTCCAGGTGCCTTGCGCATCCGGTTCGCGACCGGCCACCAGATTGGCGATATTGTGCGCGGTCGCCGTCACCATGGATTCAATCATGAAGCCAGTCTTCGGCACGCCCACCGGAACCGGCGTCGGCCCCATCGGCGGAATGGCGATGCAGACGCCGATGCCGAACACGTTCTGGAAGGTCGGATTGCGCTGGTGCTTGTCGACAATGATGAAGCCGCGCGGGTTCGTCAGCCCCTCGATGCCGCGTACGGCCCCGACGCCGCGGAAAGCCGGCAGCATCATCGTGTAGGACATCGGCACTTCATGCTTCTTCTTCACCGAGCCGTCATCGTTGATCTCGTCGACGAAAAGCTTGCCCGGCTCAAACTTCTCGACCTTGGCATTGGTGATCCACTTGATGTGATGCGCCCGCATCTCGCTCTCGAGCAAGCCCTTCGTATCACCCACGCCATCGAGGCCGAGATGACCGATATAGGGCTCGGAGGTGACGAAGGTCATCGGCACCTTGTCGCGGATCTTCGCATCCCGCAGCGCCTTTTCGAGGATGAAGGCAAACTCATAGGCCGGCCCGAAGCAGGATGCCCCCTGAACGGCGCCGATGACCACCGGGCCGGGATTCTTCAGGAGCTTCTGGAACTCGTCCTTGGCTTCAAGCGCATGATCGATATGGCAGACGGATTGCGTGTTGGCCCCCGGCCCGAAACCCTCGATCTCGTCGAAGGCGAGATCCGGCCCGGTAGCAATGACAAGATAATCATAAGATACGCTCTCGCCGTTCGTCAGCTCCACCCGGTTTTCCGCCGGATGGACGCGCGCCGCCCCTTCCGGCCGGAGCGCGATATCGCGCTTGGCGAAGACCGGCTTCAGGTCGACCTCGATCTCCTCCCGATCGCGCCAGCCGACGGCCACCCACGGATTGGAGGGAACAAAGGAATAGGTATCGCCGCGGTTGATCACAGTGACCTTGTCGTCGCGCGACAGCACGTCGCGCAGCTCATAGGCCATGATCGTGCCACCAAGGCCGGCACCCAAAACAACGACATGCACCATGAACTTTTCCTCCCGTTCTGCATCGTCGAAGGCGAGCCACGGTCGGCCCGCCAAAACATTCAACACACTATATATATGTATTTCTATATCTTCTGTCAAACGGGTGAACTGGGGAGCAAAGAGGCGACGAACGCGTGCAGGAAGCAACCCGCCTTGCGATCCCCTCTCCCGCGCTCTATCTGTGAAGACCCGCCCTCATCCGATATCCGGAGAAGACCATTGCCCGTATTCAAGTCCCTGCCCGAAGCCCCGCGCGCCGCCAAGAAGCCTGTTGAAGATACACGTCACGGGATTACGCGCATTGATGAATATCAATGGCTGAGAGCGGATAACTGGCAGCAGGTCTTCCACGACACCTCCGTCCTGGATCCGGAGATCCGGGCTTACCTCGAGGCCGAGAACGCCTACATGAAGGCCGCGATGGCCGATACGGAAGCGTTGCAGAAGCAGCTCTTTGCCGAGATGAAGGGCCGCATCAAGGAAGACGACTCGTCCGTTCCGATGAAGGACGGCCCCTTTGCCTATGGCTCCTTCTACGTCACCGGCGGCGAGCAGCCGCATTACTTCCGCATTCCGGCCGAAGGTGGCGAGCGGCAGGTGATCCTCGATGGCGACAAGGAAGCGGAAGGCAAGGAATACCTACGCCTTGCCGGCATGGCGAGTTCGTCGGATCACACGCTCGGCGTCTGGGGCTATGACGACAAGGGCTCGGAATTCTTCACGCTCCGCGTCCGCAACCTTTCGACCGGCGAGGACATGGCCGATATCCTCGAAAACACCGGCGGCGGCGGCAGCTGGGATGCGGAAGGCAAGAGCTTCTTCTATACACTCCAGGACGAGAACCACCGCCCGTCGAAGATCTTCCATCACATCCTCGGCCAGCCGCAATCGGCGGACCGTCTGGTCTATGAGGAAACCGATCCGGGCATGTTCATGGGCGTCGGTGGCTCGCGGCTCGACGATTTCATCTATATCGACATCCACGACCACGACACGACCGAATATCGCCTGCTTTCCACCAAGGACCTGATGGCCGAACCGAAGCTCGTCGTCGCACGCGAGCCGGGCATGCAATATGAGCTGACCGAAGGCGGCGACCGTTTCTTCATCCTAACCAATTGCGATGGCGCCAAGGATTTCAAGATCATGGAAGCGCCCGTTGAATCTCCGTCCAAGGAGAACTGGCGTGAACTCGTGCCCCACGAAGCCGGCCGCCTGATCCTCAACCACATGGCCTTTGCCCGCCATCTCGTCTGGCTGGAACGCCGCGACGGCCTGCCGCGCATCGTCATCCGCGACCGTTCAAGCGGCGAAGAACACGCCATCGCCTTCGACGAAGAAGCCTATTCGCTAGGGCTGAACGGCGCATCCGACTACGACACGGATGTCATCCGCTTCTCCTATTCCTCGATGACGACGCCGAACCAGGTCTTCGACTACAACATGGCGACGCGCGAGCGCACGCTTCTGAAGACCCAGGAAGTCCCCTCCGGCCACAATCCGGAAGACTACGTGACCCGCCGCATCCAGGCAGTCTCGCATGATGGCGAACTCGTCCCCGTCTCCCTGCTCTACCGCAAGGATACGCCGCTCGACGGCTCAGCCCCCTGCCTTCTCTATGGCTACGGCGCCTATGGCATCTCGATCCCCGCAAGCTTCTCCACCAATGCCCTGTCGCTAGCCGATCGCGGCTTCGTCTATGCCATCGCCCATATCCGCGGCGGCAAGGACAAGGGCTATCGCTGGTACGAGGACGGCAAGCTGGCCGGCAAGGAAAACACCTTCAAGGACTTCATCGCCGCCGCCGATCACCTCGTGAAGGAAGGCTTCACCGCCTACAGCCGCATCATCGCCGAAGGCGGCTCCGCCGGCGGCATGCTGATGGGTGCGGTCGCCAACATGGCACCAGAGAAATTCGCCGGCATCATCGCGGCCGTGCCATTTGTCGACGTGCTCACCACCATGCTCGATGACACCCTGCCGCTGACACCGCCGGAATGGCCCGAATGGGGCAATCCGATCGAATCCGAAGAGGACTACAAGCGCATCGCCGCCTATTCTCCTTACGACAACGTGTCCGCCAAGCCTTACCCTGCACTGCTTGCACTCGCCGGCCTCACAGACCCCCGCGTGACCTATTGGGAACCGGCAAAATGGGTCGCCAAGCTGCGCGACCACACCACCGGCAGCGAACCCATCCTCCTGAAAACCAACATGGGCGCCGGCCACGGCGGCGCCTCCGGCCGCTTCCAGCGGCTGGAAGAGACAGCGCTGGAATACGCGTTCGCGATCAAGGTGGCTGGGAAGATGTGAGACTGCGATCTGTGAACTGTAGTTGACACATTCACCTGATGTGAACTACAGTTCACGGACATGTTCGAGGTCCGCGAGCATCCGGTTTTCACGAGGTGGCTGACGAGGCTGCGTGATGGCGGCGGGCGTGTGCGTATCCTGCGCCGTCTTGCTCGAATTGGTCGCGATGGCCATTTCGGCGACGTGAAGTATTTCGACGGCATTGGCGAACTGAGGATCGATTATGGTCCCGGCTATCGCGTCTATTTCGTCAGGCGCGGCGACACCATCGTCATACTGCTCTGCGGTGGCGACAAGGACAGCCAGAGCCGGGATATTCAACTGGCCATCACGATGGCGAAGGAGGTCTGACATGGCCGTTGAAACCAAGCTTTTCGACCCATCCGAATATCTGGACACGGAGGGCGCGCAGGCTGAATATCTCTCCGTCGTCATGGAAGACGGCGACCTCGAGGAAATCAAACATGCACTCGGCATCGTCGCCCGCGCCCGCGGCATGACCGCCATCGCCCGCGACGCCGGCGTGACACGAGAAGCGCTCTACAAGGCGCTCAGCGACAAGGGCGATCCGAAATTCTCCACGCTTCTCGGCGTCGTGAAGGCGCTGGGGATGAAGTTCGAATTGAAGAAGATCGAAGCGGCGGAGTAGGCCGCCCTTCCTCTCCCCTCGTGGGAGAGGATAGCTCGCCTCAAGAGCCGCAGGCGATTGGCTTGGCGAGCTTGGTGAGGGGGAATTTGCGGTAGACGTCGTGGACAAATTAACCCCCTCACCTGGAAAATCTAGCCCTTAGCTTTCAGCTAAGATGCTGATTTTCCTTCCTCTCCCACAAGGGGAGAGGCTAAGCCAGCCGCACCGTTTTCCCCGTTTACAAAACCTCCCTTATCCTGAACCCCTTC
>UBQX01000005.1 GCA_900467685.1 Hyphomicrobiales bacterium | reverse complement strand
TCTTCATGGAGCCCTTCCTTGCCCGACTGTAACGCCGCCTAGGGTTCAGAGTAGACCTCTACCGCAAATGTCTTTTGCTCCGCCTGAACGGGGCGATCTCCTAGTCTTCATCGGGAAGGAAATCGGGGCCCCCGGACCATAGGCGGTACTATTTCGCGTCAATTCCGATCCGCCGAACAAGATCAGCTTTGGAGAGGTTACGCAACGATCTCTAAGCGGCAGATAGCGTTCTTCTTGATACCGTCAAACGCTTTCGCCTGACACGCTTTAGGTCTTCACCATGGAGCAATCCTTGCTCAGGGCGAGTGGCCTGAAAGCTTCCGCGGCGGGGATTTTTCGCACGACTTCGAGGTAATCCCACTCGTATTTTGAGTCCTCGGGCTTTTTCGCCCGGACAAGATAGCGATCGAAGACCATCTTGCCGTCCTCGCGGATTTTCCCGTTCTTCGTGAAGACATCCGAGATGGTGACTGCCCGAAGTTCCTTCATCACCGCTTCGGCATCCGTGGTTCCGGCTCTTTCGACGGCTTTCAGATATTGGTAGGTTGCCGAATAGCAGGCGATCTGGGCGTCGCCAGCCTGCTTCTTGCGCTGCGCGTAAAAGCGTTTGGACCAGGCGCGCGTCTCGTCATCGAGATCCCAGTACCACGACTGCGTGAAGGTCAGGCCCTGCGCTACATCGAGCCCCAGGCCATGCACATCAACGATGAACATCAGCGGGGTCAGAACCTTCTGTTTGCGCGTAATTGCGAATTCGGCGGCCTGTTTCAGGCAGTTCGTAAGATCGGCCCCGGCGTTGGCAAGCACCACTGCATCGGCACCCGAGGCGCGGGCGGAAAGCAGGAAAGAACTGAAATCATTGGTGTTGACCGGATGGGTCGATGTTCCCAGGACCTTTCCGCCGGCAGCTTCGATCGCCCCGGTCGCGTCGGCTTGAAGCGAATGTCCGAACGCGTAATCGGCTGTGATGAAGTAGAAGGTCTTTGCACCTTCCTTGGCTGCCGCAGTCATCAGGCCAGCGGAAATCGCCCAGGTATCGTGCGCCCAGAGCACGCCATAGGGCGAGCATGCCTTTCCGATCAGCTGCGTCGAGGAAACGCCGGAATAGAGGGCGATCTTCTTGTTTGCTGCCAGCAGTTCGCTGACGCCGAGCGCGACAGCCGAATTGGCGAAGTCGGAGATCATGTTCACATTTCCGGGCCCGAACCATTCGCGGGCGATGCCCACGCCGATATCCGCCTTGTTCTGATGATCGCCAACAACAAGTTCGACCGGCCGGCCGAGGACCGTACCGCCGACGTCCTCGATTGCCAGCTTGGCTGCCACGACCGAACCGGGGCCCGCCTGGTCGGAATAGGGGCCGTTCATATCCGACAGGACGCCGACCTTGATGGGCTCGCCCTGTGCCATCGCCCTATTGGTTGAAGCGCCTGCCAGTGCCAGCATGGCCGCCATCTTCATGACGTCGCGGCGCGCCAGAGATTGTGTGATCGATCGGTAATTCATCGTATTTCCCCCCTTGATGAAGTTGTGTTGCAGTGTGCGTATCGGGTTTAAACCCCGAGAAGACGTTGCGGATTGTCGCGGCCCATCCTGCGGATGAATTCCGGCGACAGGCCCTTTTCGTGCAGACCCTGTGCGAACGTGCGCAGCGCCTCCGGCGGCGATGGCATCCAGGGTTGGCCGGAATCACTGGAAATGATGGACTGCTCCGGTCCGACGGCCTCGATCGCTTCCTTCATCCGGTCGAGCGGATAGGTTGGCGTCATCGGGAAGCAGTTGACCGCGCAGAACTCCATGAAGACGCCTTCCTTCGAGAGTTCGACCATTGCGTCGACACCGATATCAGGCACCGGCGCTTCCGGATGGGTCACGCATATCCGCTTGAGGCCCTTTTTCAGCCCGTACTCAACGACCGCGAAAATCTCTTCCTTCGACACGTGCGCTGTTGAGAGCACGCCGTCATAAGCGACGATGATGTCGATGATTTCCTTCGTTTCCGGCGTGACCTTGCCGTAGTCGTCGGTCACCCGGTAGTTGCCGCGCGGCGACGAGCCGCCCAGAAAGCCGAGCGACATGCTCTTGAAGCCCCCGTATTTCCCGGCGCCGCCGTAGAAATTGATATGCGCGCACGAATCGAAGGTCGGGAGCCAGACCATCTTGGCGCCCTGATGCAGGGCGATTTCGACGGCACCAGGATTGATGCCGCCGACCCCCCGGTTGAGCGCGACGCCCGCAAACAGCTTGAAATCGGGAAAATCCGGTACGGCGAGCTGACCGTGATGAACCTTGGAGACGGTGCTTTCGAAGTGGCTCTTGATGACCGCTCCACCCATTCCCGCCTCGGCGCACCAGCGCGCGACATCGGCCGTGTCGCCGATCCGGTTGAAGGGCGCAGGTGCGGTGTGGATATGGATGTCGATGAACCCTTCTACAGAAATCTTTTCCACCAAGGGTTGCTCCTCCTCATTGCGGCCGCCGGGCCTTCCAGCCGGTGGCGACCACGCTCCTCATCACGGCAGACCCTGTCGAAGCGCAGATCGTGCGACATCGTCCGTTCGGACGTGTCCGAGAGGGCAACGCGTCGCCATCGTCGGCGCAATTTGGAGGCATGGGGCACAGTTGTGTGTCTTGGGGGACGTGCGGCCCAGCAGGGCACGCGACGGGAGGACATTCAGTTTGGACGGATGGGCTATCGAGACCAGCGGCCTGACGAAGAGCTTTGTCGGCTTCGTGGCAGTGAACAACGTGAATCTCAGGGTTCGCAAGGGCTCGATTTTTGCCCTGATCGGGCCCAACGGTGCCGGCAAGACCACGGTTTTCAACCTGCTCACCAAGTTTCTCCCGCCCACGTCCGGGCGGATCATGATCAATGGCCAGGACGTCAGCGCGCTCAAACCGCATGCGATTGCCCGGCTGGGGGTCTCTCGTTCGTTCCAGATATCGTCGGTCTTTCCGCAACTCACTGTGCATGAAAACGTGCGTGTGGCCTTGCAGCGGAAAAATCGTGACGACTTCAACTTCTGGCAAACCGACCGCTGTCTTTCGGTGCTGGATGAACGCGTCGAAGAGCTGCTCGCAGCCGTCGGTCTTGGTGATTACGCGCGACACCAGGCCAGCGATCTGCCCTATGGGCGCAAGCGCGCGCTCGAAATAGCCACGACGCTGGCGCTAGACCCGTCCATCCTGTTGCTCGACGAGCCGATGGCAGGCCTCGGGAGCGAGGATATCAAGGGTGTGAGCGCACTCATACGCTCTGTTGCCCAAGGGCGCACGGTGGTCATGGTCGAGCACAATCTGCGCGTCGTTGCGGAGCTTTGCGACTGGGTGGCCGTGCTGCAGCGTGGTCAGTTGCTGACGGAAGGTTCGTATGCCGACGTGTCGGCCAATCCGGCGGTTATCGAAGCCTATATGGGGAACAGCCATGCGTGAGCCGATCCCTGAGCAACGGTCGCCGATGATGGAAATCCGCGGCCTTGAGGGCTGGTATGGCGAGTCCCACGTTCTGCACGGGATGAACCTGTCGATCGGTGAAGGCGAGGTCGTCACGCTTCTCGGGCGTAACGGCGTCGGCAAGACCACGACCCTGCGCGCTATCATGGGGATTCTTGATCGCGCCGAAGGGTCCATCGTTTTCCGCGGGAGGGAGCTTCTGGGTTTGCCGCCGGAGCGGATCGCGCGATCCGGGATCGGTTACTGCCCGGAAGAGCGCGGCATCTTTTCGGATCTGACCGTCGAAGAGAACCTGCTGCTTTTGCCAGTTGTGGGTCAGGGGGGAATGAGTGTCGAACAGATTCACACCCTCTTTCCGAACCTGAAAGAGCGTCGGTCGAGTTACGGCACCAAGCTGTCGGGCGGCGAACAGCAGATGCTGGCCATCGGCCGCATCCTGCGGACCGGGGCGAAACTGCTTCTGCTGGACGAACCGACGGAGGGACTCGCGCCCGTCATCGTGCAGCAAATCGGCGTCGCGATCCGGCTCCTGAAGCAGAAGGGTTTCACCATTCTGCTGGTCGAACAGAATTTCCATTTTGCCTCTTCGGTGGCTGATCGCCACTACGTGGTCGAGGGAGGACAGGTGGTCGATGAAGTTGACAATGCCGATATCGCCGTACGGTCGCAGCAGCTGCAGGCCTATCTGGGTGTCTAACGAACAAGAATTCGAACGAATTGAGAGACGAGCCCGGTCATGATGTCGATTTTCAGTATGCCTGCGGATGTGTTTCTGGGACAGCTCCTGCTCGGCCTGATCAACGGCTCGTTCTACGCGATCCTGTCGCTGGGACTTGCCGTCATCTTCGGGCTTTTGCAGATCATCAACTTCACCCATGGCGCCCAGTACATGATGGGCGCCTTCGTTGCCTGGATGCTGTTGCACTATTTCGGCATCGGTTACTGGCCGGCCCTGATCCTCAGTCCCATCATCGTCGGTTCATTGGGAGTGCTTCTTGAACGCACCATGTTCCGCAAGCTCTACAATCTCGATCATATCTACGGATTTCTGCTGACCTATGGCGTCGCTCTCGTGGTCGAAAGCGCCTTTCGCGCTCAGTATGGCGTTTCCGGGCAACCCTATCGCCCGCCGAACGCATTGTCCGGCATCATCGATCTCGATTTCATGGTTCTGCCGATCTACCGGCTCTGGGTGGTGGCGGCATCCATCGTCGTCTGTGCGGCCACGTGGATCGTCATCGAAAAGACCAAGCTGGGGGCGTATCTGCGTGCGGCTACCGAGAAACCGGTTCTCCTGCGCGCCTTCGGCGTCAACGTGCCGCGCATGATCATGATCACCTATGGCTTTGGCGTCGGGCTCGCAGCTCTCGCCGGGGTCTTGGCGGCCCCAATCTATCAGGTCTCGGCCATCATGGGCGGCAACATCATGCCGGTCATCTTTGCCGTTGTGGTCATCGGCGGGATGGGGTCGATCGGCGGCGCGATCCTGACCGGCTTCGGGCTCGGCATCCTGGAGGCGTTCGCGAAGCTGCTTTATCCTCCCGCAGCCAGCACGGTGATCTTTATAGCAATGATTATCATTCTCACGGTTCGGCCCGCGGGACTTTTCGGCAGGACACGTTGATGGCGATGGCTCCCTTAGAAACCAAGATCGCCGCCGCGAACGGCAGTGTCCGGCAACGCCAGCTTATCATCATCCTGCTGGTTGCCGTCG
Organism: Hyphomicrobiales bacterium; assembly: GCA_900467685.1. Classification (GTDB taxonomy): domain Bacteria; phylum Pseudomonadota; class Alphaproteobacteria; order Rhizobiales; family Rhizobiaceae; genus Ensifer_A. Next base: position 199,091 of record UBQX01000005.1, on the reverse strand, counting down.
CGCTTTCGGCGGCTCCGTTCCTCATCTATCCGATGTTTCTCATCAACGTGCTTTGCTTTGCCTTGTTCGCCTGCGCGTTCAATCTGGTCATGGGATATTCCGGCCTTCTGAGCTTCGGCCACGCGGCCTTCTTTGGAAGCGCGGCCTATATTTCGGGTTATTGCGCCAAGACGATGGGGCTTCCGGCGGAGCTTGCCATTCTGGTCGCCACGTCATGCAGCGTGGTTCTGGGACTGATCTTCGGCTGGGTCGCCATCCGCAAGCAGGGGATTTATTTCGGCATGATTACACTTGCGATGGCGCAAGTGGTCTATTTCATCGCCGTGCAGGCACCCTTCACCGGCGGCGAAGATGGATTGCAGGGCGTTCCGCGCAAAGCGCTGGTTTCGGCGATGGCGCCGATGTCGGACCGCCAATCCTATTTCTTCGTTCTGGCCTTCTTCCTGATCGGCTTCTGTATCATCTACCGGATCGTCCATTCGCCGTTCGGCCATATTCTCCGTTCGATCAAGGAAAACGAAACGCGCGCCGCTTCGCTCGGCTACGACGTGGACCGCATCAAGCTCATCGCATTTACACTATCGGCGACGCTTTCCGGAATGGCCGGCGCGGTCAAGGCCATCGGCTTCCAGCTGGCGACGCTGACCGACGTGGAGTTTTTCATGTCCGGCGAAGTGGTGCTGATGGTCCTGGTCGGCGGGCTCGCCACCATGACGGGACCGGTGCTTGGTGCCGCGATCATCATCGCCATGCAATATTATCTGTCCGAATTCGGAATCTGGGTCAAAGCCCTGCATGGAATGATCTTCATCGTCTGCGTCATGGCCTTCCGCCGCGGCATCGTGGGTGAGATCGGTGCGTACCTGTCGAGGCGGCGGGGAGCTTCGGATTAAGGCTTGGCTGACAGAGCGGGGCGACCACGCCGCGGCGAATGAGTAGCGGGCCTCACCCGTGGCTTCGGCTTTGCCGGCCTTAGTCCTTTCGGACGGTTCCAAGGCCCTGAAGCTGGGATTTTCTCGCTTCAACAAATCGCCTCGTTGGCGGATGTGCAATCGCAATTTCAGAAGCGGGCAGATGACACTCACCATTCCCTACTATCACAAATCCGTCGATTGGGACCAGTTCATGGCGGACTATCCGCCGCCACCTTTCTACCATCAGACGGTCGGGCGGCTGTCTGCCGACGCCCTGAACGCCTTGCAGGAAAAGCGCTTTCTCGATCGCGTCGCCGAGGCTTGGGAGGTTCCATTCTACCAGCGACACTGGGGAGCCGCCGGTCTGGAGAAGGGTGACATCACCCGTCTGGAGCATATAGATCGCATTCCGACCTTCACGAGCGATGATCTGAAGGGCGCGCTGCAGTCTGCTCCGCCATTCGGCGATCATTATCGCTTCGGCCGTCCGCCGTTCGGGCAGGTGCCGCTGAAAATTCAGACGAGCGGCGGCACCACCGGTTTGCCTCGACCGACCCTGTTCGATCCGATCGCGTGGGAGGTCCAGGCGGTGCAGGCGGCGCGGGCATTTTACGAACAGGGCGCGAAGCCCGGCGATGTCGTCCAGATCACCTATACGAACTCGCTCGCCAATTCGGCCTGGATGGCCTATGCGGCGCTGTTCAACTGGATGGGCTGCGTGCCGATGACGACGGGCACGGGCATCGTGACCACCAGCGAGCGAAAGCTCGAATATGCGCGAGAATGGGGTGTCGACTGGTGGTTCGCCCGTGGCGAATATCTCGGTCGCCTCGCGCAGGTGGCGGAAGAAATGAAATTCGACCTGCACCAGCTGAAGACGCGCTTCCTGCATTCCTACCTCGGCCCCGACATCGAGGGTCATTTCCGCGCGAAGCTGGAGGCGGCCTGGGGCTGCCCCGTCTACGACAACTACGGCACCCATGAAATCGGCCTGATCGCTTTCGAGGGGCGCGAGCGGAAGGGCAAGCACATAAACGAGGATACGGTCTATGTGCAGATCGTCGATACGGAGAACGGTCAGCCGCTCGGCTATGGCGAACGCGGCAATCTGGTGGCCACGAGCCTGCACCGATCTGTGCCCCCCATCATTCGATATGATTTGCGCGATCTGATGATCATGACGGATCGTGAAGAGTCCGAATCCGGGCTCATTTCACGCAAGCTGTCGATGTTCCTTGGGCGCGCCGATGAAATGGTGAAGCTCAGGGGCAACAATGTCTATCCGCTTGCCTGCCAGAATGCAGTGACCAAGGATGATCGCACCACAGGTGACTATATCTGCGTCGCCTACTATGTCGGCGAAGGCCTGGGTCGCCGCGAGGAAATGACGGTCAAGATCGAGCGGAAATCCGCAGACGTCGATTCCGGAGCGCTGGAAGCCGACATGCGCCAGGCTCTCTTCAAGGATCTGGGTGTGAAGGTCGATGTCGAGATCGTCGACGCGGGGACACTTGCCGAGCATACCAGGCTCGGCCGCGACAAGGTTCGGCGCCTTCTCGATTTGCGCAAGGGCCCGAAATAGGGTCTTTGTCGCATCGATGTAACCGGCTGTTCTGAGAGGGAAGATGCTTCCAGGTCTGATCTGCAGTTCGCACACCATCAGCGGCGTCATGCCCGGCGGCCCGAAGGCGTCGCGGCATGACTTTTTTGCACGGGTCGAGGCCTGTGCGGCGGCGGGATATACCGGCATGTGCCTGCATTTCCGGGATTATGCCGAGCAACGGGCCGCGGGGATTGGCGATGCATCGCTCAAGGCGTGTCTCGACGGTGTCGGAATGACAGAGCGCTCGGTTGAATTCCTGACCGACTGGTTCGTGGACGGAGAAGCGGGACGCGTCGCGCGGGCAAATGAAGAGATGGCGATCGAGGCCGCCTCAGCCTTCGGTGCGACGAGCATCAATGTCGGCAGCGATCTGCAGGGACGTGGCATCCCGCGTGGGACCCTCAGATCGCGTTTCCGTGCGCTTTGCGAACGGGCCGGCAGAAGCGGGCTCTCGGTCGCCCTCGAGATTGTTGCGTGGAGCGACGTCGCGGATATCGAGACCGCGCTGGAAGTCATCGATGGAATTCCCAATGCGGGCCTGGTCCTCGATAGCTGGCACATCTTCCGGGGAAAGGTTCCTCTTCAGGATCTGCTGAAGATACCGTCTGACCGGGTCTTGTGCGTTCAGATCAACGATGCTGATGAAAAACTGCAGGGTCCCCTCAACGTCGACACTGTTCATCGCAAGCTTTGCGGGCAGGGGAGCTTCGACCTGCAGGCCTTCTGCCAGACATTGGACGCTGCAGGGATCAAGCTTCCGCTCTCGGTCGAAGTCATATCGCCTGAGCTTGCCGCGATGGATTTGCGAGCGGCCGCCAAGGCGTCGTTTGATACGGCGCAAACCGTTCTGGAGCAATTTCAGCGAAAGTCGGAACAGGCGCTCCATTCGCAGCCGCGCTGAAACAAGGACATGGCTGTTCCGGTTTCGCCAGCGGCGTACTTGCCAACTTTTCTCGGCCGACTGACCACGTATTCCGGCCGTTAGTCCGTTCGAACGATGACTTGCCTTGCTGCAGGTCCTATCCGCCAATAGGCTGATATTGCGCCGCAGATCAGAGGATTCGGCAGGCGCGGGAGGAAAACTTGCTAAGTGAAATCCTAATCATTGTGATCCGTGGAATTGCCATCGGATCGATATTCGCGACCATCGCGATGAGCTTCAACATCGTCCACGGCGCAACCAACATTTTCAACTTTGCCCAGGGCAACATGTTCATCCTGGGCGGCTTCGCGGCCTATTTCCTGGCGAATGGTGCAGGCATAGGCATGTGGGCGATGATGTTGATCGTTGCGGGTCTGGCCATCGCCGCCCTTGTCTCATTCCAGGGTTACATCACCCTGCTGCCGCTTCGCTCATCGGTCGAGCAGGATTCATGGCTGATCTCGACGGTTTCGGTGTCGGTGATCGTGGGTGCCATCCTGATGATCACGCAAGGTCCCTTTGCCTATTCGGTGCAGAGCATTGCCCCCAGCTTCCGGATCTTCGGGACACGGACGCCCGGCGCCTATGGCCTGGCGATCTTCGCGATGATCTTCTGGTATGTCGCACTGCGGCTGTTCCTGAAGCACACCTATTCGGGGCTGGCGATCAGCGCCCTGTCTCAGGATTTTGATGCAGCCCGCGCAGCCGGTCTTCCCGTGCGGCGCCTGCAGCTCCTGGCATTTGCAATCAGTGGCCTGATGGTTGGATCCGTTGGCTTCCTCGTCGCGCCGGTCATTTCCGTCAGTCCGGATGCGGGGCTCAAATATGTGCTCAACGGTTTCGTTGCAGCCGTCGTCGGCGGCATAGGCAGCAATATCGGCACCCTGATCGGCGGGCCGCTGGTCGGCGTGGTGGCCATGCTGACCGCCTACAAGGTGGGTGGTGCCTATCAGGATGTGGCTTCCCTCCTCGTTCTCGTTTCCATTCTTGTTTTCCGGCCACAGGGCATCTTCGGCCGAGTCACCGCGAGGCGTGTGTGACATGACGGCTGCATCGAACACCTATCCGAACGCGCAGCAGGGCGAAACTGCCAAGAAGGCGCGGTTCAACTCCGACCTGACGCAGGTCAAGATCGGGCTTGTCCTGATCCTCTTGACCGGCATCGGCCCGGTCCTTGCCGGCAACGAATACTGGATCCATACGTTCCAGCTGGTGAACATCTACATCGCCGCATCGATCTTTCAGAACTTCCTGTTCATCGATGCGGGTCAGAAATCCTTCGGTCAGGGCGCTATTCTGGGCCTCTCCGCCTATGGAACCGCAATCCTGTTCGGCCTTCACGGTGTGCCCTTTGTCCTGGCGGCTCTCGGCGGTATCGCGGCCGCAGCCCTCGGCGGCCTGCTGTTCGCGCTCCCCGCGCTCCGGGTACAGGGCTTCCACCTTGGCTTCGTCACGATGAGCGCGGCGATCGTCTTCCCGCAATTGCTGGTGACGCTCGACCGATGGACGAACGGGATCAACGGGATCAGCGTCCGGATCCCGGCTCTCATGACCCCCATCGCATTCGGCATCTCTCCGCTTGCGTTGTTGGTCACGATCTTTCCGATGCTGGCGCTGATTGTGCATTACCTGATCCGGCGTTCGCGTCTCGGCCGGAACATGTTCGTTTCCTCGCTCAGCCCCGAGGCTGCACGCTCGCTTGGAATCAAGCCCGGCCTGATGCGTTTCGCCGCGTTTCTGATTGCCGCTATCGGCACCGGGATTTGCGGTGTGCTCTACCTGCCGGTCGTCGCTTTCGTCAGCCCCCAGGGCTTCAATATCGAACTGTCCTTCGTCTTCTTCTTTGCCGTCGTCGTCGGCGGACGCGGACAGATGCTCGGACCAATCATCGGCGTCGCGATTATCTATGTACTGCCCAATGTCCTGCTCGCGCAGTTCGTCGAATACCGCCTGCTGATGTACGGTTGCCTCACCATGGGCGCAGTCATGCTGTTTCCCGACGGCATCGTCGGTTCGATCGAGCGCCTGCGGTCCAAGAAAAACCATGGCGGTACCGGCGAACGCGCCTTCAGGATCGATGGTTTTCTGGCCCAGCTCGCGGGCACGGGTACGGCCAAGGAGCCCACGGAAGAAATCGCCGTCGAAGTCCGCAACGGTACCAAGCGGTTCGGTGCGGTCGTTGCGGTGGATGGCGTGAACCTGAAGGTTCGCAAGGGTGAGATCCATGGGCTGATCGGCGCCAATGGTTCCGGCAAGACCAGTCTTCTCAATGTCCTGACCGGGCTGAGCCGGCTGAATGATGGCTCGTTCTATATCAACGGTGTCGACACGACGGATTACCCCGCCGACAAGATCGCCAACATGCAGCTCGGCCGCACGTTCCAGGCTCCGCGGATCTTTTCGCAGATGTCTCTCTGGGACAACCTGAGGCTCGGGCTTGATGCACGCAACGGCAAGGGCAGCGATGCGATCGATGCGCTTGCACGCGCCATGGAAACGGAATTCGGGCATGACCGCGCCGATCTTCTGTCCCACGGCCAGCGGCGTCTGGTCGAAGTGATGCGCACGGTGCTGAAGGAATCGACGATCGTGCTTTTCGACGAGCCGGCAGCCGGTCTTTCGAAAAGCGAGCGCAACAACTTTGCCGACCTTGTGCGGTTCCTGAGCCGGCAGCTCGGCAAGACCGTGATCCTCGTCGAACACGATCTCGATCTGGTCTGGGGGATCGCCGACCGCATCACGGTGCTGGACCAGGGCCGTGTCGTGTCCTCCGGCAATCCGGAAGCCGTCGCGAAAGACGCCGCCGTGCAGCACATGTTCGTGGGAGCCCGTCATGCTTGAAGTCAGGAATATCGTTGCGGGCTATGGCACCATCCCGGTTCTCAGGGATGTGTCGCTGAAGGCCAATGCCGGAGAAATCCTGCTGATCGGTGGCGAAAACGGCGCCGGCAAGTCCACGCTGCTGGGGACGATCGCCGGGTTCAACAAGCCCGACCAGGGGGAAATCCTTCTCGACGGCAAACCGATCGGCGGCATGGCGCCTGAGGTCGTGGCGCGCTCCGGGCTGCGCCTTGTGCTCGACGGCCACCGCGTGTTTCCGGAACTCAGCGTCTATGACAACCTGCGGCTGGGAGCGGCCGCCGGCGGACGTCAGGTGTTCAAGCGTGCACTCGAGGAAATCTACGATGTCTTCCCCGTTCTGAAGGAGAAGCATCGTCTCTACGCCCGCGATCTGTCGGGCGGCCAGCAGCAGATGCTGGCGCTCGGCCAGGCTTTCATCGCCCAGCCTAAGGTGCTTCTGTGCGACGAGCCGTCCATGGGTCTCGCGCAGGCGCTCCTGCCGCCGATCCTCTCCTTCCTGCGCAGATGGGCGGAGACCGGGACGGCGGTGATCATCGTCGAGCAGCATTTGGCGGTTACGTCCTCCTATGCCGACCAGGCCATGATCATCGAGCGGGGGACGGTGAAGTTTTCCTGTCCGGCCTCCGAACTGGAGGCGCGCCTCGGCGCCGCTGCGAGCGTAGGCTGAGGGGCGGTGATGGATGGCGGTCCTCTTGTCTGCTTTCGCGGCGAAGTGCTGCCGGAATGGGTCGATGTCAACGACCACATGAACGTCTCGTTTTTCGACCGCGTGTTCGACGCTGCGGAGAAGGTGCTGTTCGACGAGCTGGGGATCGACGAAGGCTACGCGGGTCGTACCGGCTACGGTGTCTTCCGCATCGAGAAATTCATCCGGTACGAGAAGGAGCTGAGGCTCGGCCACAAGCTGGAAGTGCGATCTTCCGTGCTCTGGACCGACCAGAGGCGCATCCATCATTTCCATGAGATGGTGAACGTGAGCGTGCCCGCCCGGTCCGCCTTCTGTGACGCGCTTTCGATTCATGTCGACCTGAGCAAACGGAAGGCGGCGATGTTTCACCTGGACGAGGTTCGAGAGCGGTTGCAGGACCTTCATCGCCGTACCATGGACGGGTCGCGTCCTCCCGGCGCCATCGCGCGCGACTTTACCAAAAGGCGAGGGGCATGAGAGAGCTGGAATTCGACTATATCGTGGTAGGAGCCGGTGCCTCGGGCTGTACAGTGGCCGCGCGGCTCGCGGAAGACAGCGCAATGTCCGTCGGCGTCTTCGAGGCCGGCGGCATGGATGACGATTTCATCCTGAAGATACCCGGCGCCAATGTCGTGACCGGCGCCGCACCCGCCTATAACTGGTCCTATGAGACCGAACCCGTTCCTGCACTCGGCAACCGCAGGCTCTATTGGGCGCAGGGCCGTGTGGTCGGAGGGTCGAGTTCCATCAACGGAATGATGTATCTGCGCGGATATCCGTCGGACTATGAAAACTGGAAAGCGCTCGGCTGTGAAGGCTGGGGTTATGACGATGTCCTGCGCTGCTATCGCAAATCCGAAACCAACGAACGCGGCGAAAGCGCGGTGCACGGAGCAAACGGCCCGTTGCAGGTCGCCAGCGGCCGGGCGACGGCGCCGGTTTGCGACCTGTTTCTCGAAGCGGCGCGATCCGCCGGCTATCCCATTACCGGCGATCTCAACGCTGCGGACGGCGAGGCTTTCGGGCATGTCGACCTGACGGTTGGGCGCGGGCGGCGCAGCAGTGCGGCCTCGGCCTATCTTCATCCGGCGCTTAGGCGCGGCAATGTCACGCTGGTAACAAAGGCACAGACCCTTCGCATCATCATCGAAGGAGAGCGGGCGCGCGGGATCGAATATCTGCAGGATGGCGAACGGAAAATTGCCCGTGCCCGCCGTGAAGTGATCCTGAGCGGTGGCGCCGTCAACAGCCCGCAATTGCTCATGCTGTCCGGCATCGGCGATGCGGCGGAGTTGGCGCAACACGGCATCAAGGCGATCTTGGACCGGCCGGAGGTCGGGCGCAACCTGCAGAACCATCCGATGTACCGGCTGATCCACACCGTGACCCAGCCTGTCAGCGCCTATTCGCATGCCCGGCCTCTGGGGGCGATGAGGGCCGGGTTGCAATACATGTTCAATCGAAGCGGCGTTCTCAGCCGCGGCCTGTTTCCCACCGGAGGGTTCCTGCAGGCCGATGACGGCAGGGTCGAAACGACGATCCAGGTCTGCATGGCGCCTGCGCCCGTGGTGCGCCGCAAGCCTGGCGTTCTCGGCATCCTGCCGAAGGAGCACGGGTTCACGCTGCTCCTCAACCACGGCTCCCCGTTCAGCCGCGGATCGGTCCGGCTGAAATCCGCAGATCCGCTTCACCACGCAGCCATTTTCCCGGACTATTTCTCGGATGCGCGCGACATGGGCATTCTTGTTCGCGGCGTTCAGAAGGTGCAGCGGATTCTGGCGGCCAAGCCCTTGTCCGATATCCTCGGTCGCGAAATCCAGCCCCTGAAACCCACTCGCACGGCGGACGAGATCGAAGCGGATATCCGCGCCACGGCGCTGACCCATTACCATGCGGTCGGCACCTGCAGGATGGGCGCCGATGCGAATGCCGTGGTCGATTCGAAGCTCCGGGTCAACGGCGTCGAGGGGCTGCGTGTCGTTGATGCTTCGATCATGCCTGTGCTCGTGAACGGCAATACCTACGCCGCCTCCGTCATGATCGGCGAGCGGGCGGCCGAGCTGATCCGGGCTGGCTGAACAATCGCATATTTCCGTGCAACCAAGGGAGAGACCCATGGAAAAACGAACACTCGGCCAATCCGGGCTAGAAGTCTCGGTCGTCGGACTGGGATGCAACAATTTTGGCGGCATGATTGCGAGCCTCGATCTCGAAGGCGCCCGCAAGATCGTCCATGCCGCGCTGGATGCCGGCATCACGCTTTTCGACACCTCCGACTCCTACGGGATCGACGGTGGATCGGAAAAGACACTCGGCGAAGTTCTGGGCGCGAGCCGACGCGAGATCGTGCTGGCCACGAAGTTCGCATCGCCGATGAACCGCGCAAAAAGCACACGCTACAATGGCTCCCGTGGCTACATCATGCAGGCTGTCGAAGACAGTCTGACGCGGCTGAAGACCGACTATATCGATCTCTACCAGTATCATTTCCCCGATCCCAAGACGCCGATCGAGGAGACGCTCCGCGCGCTGGAAGACCTCGTGCGTCAGGGGAAGGTGCGCTACATCGGCTGCTCGAACCTGCCCGGCTGGCAACTTGTCGACGCCAACTGGACGGCGCGACATCACGGGCTGAGCCGGCTCTCGACCACGCAGACCGAGTATAATCTCATCGCGCGGTCGGCCGAAAAGGATCTGTTTCCGGCGATGCGCGCCGCCGGCATGACGCTTCTTCCCTATTTTCCGCTGGCGAGCGGTCTTCTCACCGGCAAATATCGCAAGGGTCACCCGATCCCGGAAGGGACGCGGATGAACATGCCCTACTTCCGGGGCGGGCTTACGGATGAAAAGCTCGAGGTCATTGAAAAGCTGATCGCGTTCAGCGAGGCGCGGGGACACTCGATCCTCGAACTCGCCTTCTCCTGGCTGCTGGCCCAGCCGATCGTTAGCAGCGTGATTGCAGGCGCCACGAAGCCGGAGCAGGCGACCGCCAATGCCAGGGCCGCCGGCTGGCAGCTCAGCGAGGCCGACAGGGCCGAGATCGACACGATCCTTGGCGCTGCCTGAAGCGCCGATGGAGGGGGTGTCGCAGGCGTGGGACAGGACGCCTGCGACCGCTCCTTGCAAGCACGCGCGGGCGCCCAAATTCCTCTTAAGCGTATAATATAAATCACGTATTTCTTTTCGTTCGCGTCGTTTTCCCTTCCCCGCTAGTCTCTTTGGACGATTGAGGCGCGCCGTTCCGGCACTAGGACGGTAACAGGCAAAGGAAAGAGTTTTTCACGATGAGCGATCTGGTCGAGCCCCCGAAAGTGGACATCACCTACGAGACCGAAGAGCCGGTGCGTTACGAGGCAGAGGGTTCCATTGCCTGGATCACCCTCAACCGTCCCGCCTATAACAATGCCCAGAATTCGCAGATGACCTATGCGCTCGACGATGCATTCAAGCGTGCCGTGGACGATGACGCGATCAAGGTCATCATCCTGAAGGGCGAGGGCAAGCATTTCTCCGCCGGCCACGATATCGGGTCCCCGGGGCGGGACGTCACCAAGTCCTGGGATCGGCGTCTTATGTGGGCGGATCATGCGAACAAGCCCGGCGCGGAAATGCTCTATACCCGCGAGCACGAGGTCTATCTCGGCATGTGCCGCCGCTGGCGGGATATCCCGAAGCCGACTATCGCGCTTGTGCAGGGGGCATGTGTCGCGGGCGGGCTGATGCTGGCCTGGGTCTGCGATGTCATCATCGCCTCGGAGGACGCTTTCTTCCAAGATCCGGTCATCCGCATGGGCATTCCCGGTGTCGAATACTTCGCGCACGGGTTCGAGCTTCCCACCCGAATCGCCAAGGAATTCCTTCTTTTCGGCGAGCGGATGGGTGCCGAGCGTGCAGCCCATTTCGGCATGGTGAACAAGGTTGTGAAGCGCGAGGAACTGGACGCCACAGGCCGCGAGATGGCCGAGCGGCTGGCGGGCTTCCCGCGGCTCGGGCTCTGGTTGACCAAGCAGGCGATCAACCATGTCGAGGACCTGCGCGGCAAGCGCACCGCCATGGACGCGCACTATCACATGCATCATTTCGCCCATGCCCAAAACGATCTGACCGCCGGCGACCGGCTCGGCGGACAGAACGCCAAATCGATGGCAGCAGCCAACAAGAAGCAGGCGGGCGAGGGCTGATCCCTCCTTTCGCGACAAACATGAGGCGCAGACGCGGTGGACCTGAACTACACACCCGAACAGCAAACATTCCGGCAGGAAATTCGCGCCTGGCTCAAGGCGCATGTGCCGTCGCAGCCGCTGGAATCCTTCGATGCGACGCGGGCGGGCTTCGAGGCGCACCGCGCCTGGGAGCGCACGCTCGCCGAGGGGCGCTGGGGCATGGTCACCTGGCCGGAAAGCTATGGCGGACGCGGGCTTGACCTGATCCAGTGGCTGATCTTCGAGGAGGAATATTATCGCTCCGGTGCGCCGCTGCGCGTCAACCAGAACGGCATTTTCCTGCTCGGCCCAACGCTGATGGAATATGGCACCCCGGAGCAGAAGGCCCGCTTTCTCTCCGCCATGGCATCGGGCGATGAAATCTGGGCGCAGGCCTGGTCGGAGCCGCAGGCCGGCAGCGATCTTGCCGCCGTGCGCGCCACCGCCACCCGTGACGGCGACAATTATGTCCTGAAGGGACACAAGATCTGGTCCTCCCGCGCGGCCTTTGCCGACTGGGCCTTCGGCCTGTTCCGGACCGATCCCGCCTCGGAGCGCCACAAGGGGCTGTCTCTCATCTTCTTCCGGCTCGACGCGCCCGGCGTCAAGGTCCAGCCGATTCCGCAGATCGACGGTGAAACGGGCTTTGCGGAGCTGTTTCTCGATGGCGTCACTGTTCCGGTCTTCAACCGGTTGGGAGGCGAAGGCGAGGGATGGAAAATCTGCATGGCGACGGCGGGCTTCGAGCGCGGCCTGATGCTGCGCAGCCCTGCACGTTTCCAGGTAACGGCGCGCAAGCTCGTGGAACTCTACAAGGCCCATGAGGACGAGGTGGAGCCTTCGGTTCGCAATGCGGTTCTGCAGTGCTGGATGGATGCCGAGGCCTATGCGCTCTCGATCTACAGTACCGCCTCGCGCCTGATCGCCGGCGGCCATATCGGCGCCGAGGCCAGCACCAACAAGATCTTCTGGTCCGAAATGGATATCGCCATGCACAAGACGGCGCTTTCGATCCTTGGCGCGCGTGCGGAATTGCTGCGCAGCGCGCCGGAGGCCGGCGACATTGGGCGCTGGCTCGACGGATATTTCTTCTCGCTCGCCGGTCCCATCTATGCCGGCACCAACGAGATCCAACGCAACATCATCGCCGAGCGCATGCTCGGTCTACCGCGGGCCTGACCACCATGGATTTCCGTTTCACCGACGAGCAGACGATGACCGCGGACGTGGTGCGCGATCTGGTTGCCGATCTTTGCCAGCCCGCCGACCTGCGCCGCCTCATGGCCTCCGGCGAACCCTTCGACCAGAACCGCTGGGCGAAAATCCAGGAGCTTGGCCTGCAGAGCGCGCTGGTTGCCGAGGAGAAAGGCGGGCTGGGCCTCCAGCCGGTCGATTTCGTGCAGGTCGCGGAAGCCTGCGGCTATGCCTGCCTGCCCGAGCCGCTTGTCGAGGCCTATGGCGTCGCGATCCCGCTTCTGGCGGAGACAGGCAGCGATGCGGCAGCGAAAGTGGTTGAGGCGGCCCTTGAAGGCTCCGCGCTGATTGCCTTCGGCCATCCGGCCAATCCCTTCGTTGAACGGGCGGATACGGCGGATTGGCTGCTGATTGCGAAGAGCGGCGGGCTCGATCTGGTCAAGACGAGCGACGCGATGTGCACGCTGCAACCGAGCATCGATCCCTTCAGGCGCCTTTTCTCGGTCCAATATGATGAAGCCGCCGCTCTTCGGATCGGCGCGCAATCCGGTATAGAGGGTCCCATCGCATCGGCTTTTGATCGCGGCGCGCTTTTTGCTGCGGCACAGATGCTGGGCATTGCGCAGCGCTGCGTCGATCTGGCCGTCGATTATGCCAAGGAACGCCAGCAGTTCGGCAAACCCATCGGCTCCTACCAGGCGCTCAAGCATCAACTTGCGACCGTGCAGGTGAAGATCGAATTTGCCCGGCCGGTGCTCCATGCGGCGGCGGCGATGCTGCCGCAGGCGAATGCCTTGTCGCGCGCTCGCGTTTCGCATGCAAAGCTCGCGGCTTGCGAAGCTGCAGATCTTGCCGCCCGCAATGCCATCCAAGTCCATGGCGCGATGGGCTATTCGTGGGAAGTCGACGTGCACTTCTTCCTCAAGCGGGCGATTGCGCTTTCGGAATGGTGGGGCGGTCCGGCGTTCCACCGGCGTCGCGTGGCGGAGCGGATCTTCAACGGCCCGCTGGGACCCGAACATACGTTTGCAAAGGAATTGGAACATGCCTGAGGCCTATATCGTCGACGCCATCCGCACGCCGATCGGACGCAAGAAGGGCTCGCTGGCCGGCCTGCATTCCGCCGATCTCGGCGCGGTTCCGATCCGCGCGCTGATGCAACGGACGGGCATCGATCCCGGCGCGGTCGAAGATGTCATCTACGGCTGCACCGAAACGATCGGCAGCCAGGCAGGCGACATCGCGCGCACCTGCTGGCTGGTCGCCGGCATGCCCGATCATGTTCCGGGCGTCACGGTCGATCGTCAATGCGGCTCCGCCCAGCAGGCGGTTCACTTTGCCGCGCAGGGCGTCATGAGCGGAACGCAGGACCTTGTGGTCGCAGGCGGCGTCCAGAACCTCAACATGATCCCGATTTCGGCTGCGATGATCGTTGGCCAGCAGTATGGCTTCCCCGATCCCTTCTCCACCTCGCCGGGCTGGATTGCCCGATATGGCACCCAGGAAGTGAGCCAGTTCCGCTCCGCCGAAATGATCGCCGAGAAATGGCAGGTCAGCCGCGAGGACATGGAAGCCTTTGCTTATGAAAGTCACGCGCGCGCAATCGCGGCGATTGATGCCGGCTATTTCGTCAAGGAAATCGCGCCTATCGGCGATTTTTCCGTCGACGAAACCCCGCGCCGCGACACATCTCTTGAAAAGATGGCGACCCTCAAGACCCTTGTCGAAGGCGGCCGCGTGACGGCCGGCGTGTCGAGCCAGAATTCCGACGCGTCCGCCGCGCTGCTGATCGCCTCGGAACAGGCGCTGAAGGACCATAACCTGAAGCCCCGCGCGCGAATCCATCATATTTCGGTCCGGGGCGACGATCCGGTCTGGATGCTGAGCGCGCCGATCCCGGCCACCCGCCATGCCCTGAAGAAGACCGGCCTCAAGATCGAGGATATCGATCTGTTTGAATGCAACGAGGCCTTTGCCTCGATCCCGCTCGCCTGGATGAAGGAGCTCGGCATTCCGCACGACAAGGTCAATGTCAACGGTGGTGCGATTGCCCTGGGTCATCCGCTGGGCGCGACGGGCGCGCGCATCATGACGACGATGCTGAACGAACTTGAGCGCCGGAACGGGCGATACGCCTTGCAGACGATGTGCGAAGGCGGCGGTCAGGCCAACGTCACGATCATCGAAAGGCTCTGATAGATGCCCTGCTACGCCTTTGAAGGGATCATCCCCGTCGTCGATCCGACAAGCTATCTCCATCCGACAGCCGTGCTGATCGGCGACGTGACGGTGGGGCCGCGCTGCTATATCGGGCCCGGCGCATCGCTTCGCGGCGACTTCGGCCGCATCACGGTGGTTGGCGATACCAGCATTCAGGACAATTGCGTACTCCACACGGGCTCCGGCTCGGACTGTATCGTGGAGCGGGGCGCAACAGTCGGTCATGGCGCCATCCTGCACGGCTGCACGATCGGCGTGAACGCGCTTATCGGCATGCATGCGGTGGTGCTCGATGGCGCTGTCGTCGGAGAAGACAGCCTTGTTGCAGCGCTGAGCCTCGTCAAAAACGATGCGCAGATGCCGCCGCGCAGTCTCATCGCCGGCAATCCGGCAAAGCCGGTGCGGGAGCTGGCCGAAGAGGCGATCCGCTGGCGCAACAATGGCGACGGCGAATATCAGCGGCTTGCCGACCGGTCTCTCGCAGCGTTGGTTGAATGCGAGCCGCTCGAGGTCGCCGAGGACGGCCGCAGGCGAAACGCGGGCAACGCCAAAGCCGTACGGCTCAGCCGCTAGGGCATTCAGGACATCAGAGGGTAAACATGGCCAATATCTGCGAAAACAGGGTTGTTATTGTCACGGGGGCCGGACGGGGCCTGGGCCGCGCCTATGCGCTGGGTCTCGCCCGCGAGGGCGCAAAGGTGGTCGTCAACGACCTCGGTGTTGGGACGCATGGCGATGCCACCGCCGAGACGCCGGCCCAGCAGGTGGTCGACGAAATCCGGTCTTTCGGCGGCGAGGCGGTCGCCAACTATGACGACGTGACCGATTACGAGGCGGGAGGACGGATCGTCAAAGCCGCGCTCGACGCATTCGGCGATCTGCATGCTGTGGTGAACAACGCCGGTTTCGTGCGCGACCGCATGTTCGTGTCCTGCACGCCGGAGGAATGGGATGCCGTCATCCGGGTGCATCTGCGCGGTCATTTCTGCGTCAGCCGTCACGCGGTCGATTACTGGCGCGCTCGCCAGAAGGCCGGCGAGACCGTCAACGCGCGCATCGTCAACACGTCTTCAGGGGCCGGGCTTCAGGGCTCTGTCGGCCAGAGCGCCTATTCAGCCGCAAAGGGCGGCATCGCATCGCTGACCCTTGTTCAGGCGGCAGAGCTTGCCCGCTATGGAATCACGGTCAATGGTCTGGCGCCGAATGCCCGCACCCGCATGACCGAAACGGCCTTTGCCGACGCCATGAAACCCAAGGCGGGCGAATTCGACATCTATGCGCCGGAAAACACCGCTCCGCTCGTCGCCTGGCTTTGCAGCGAGCGATCGCAGAAGGTGACGGGGCAGATCTTTGAACTGCTGGGCGGCACCATCCGGCTCGCTCTGGGCTGGAACGACGGTCCGGAGTTCGATAAGGGAGCCCCCTGGGAGGCTGCTGAACTGGGGCAGAAGATCGAGGAACTGGTGGCTGCGCGACCGGCCCCCAAGCCGGCTTACGGTACCTCCTGAGCAGGGGCTTGCGGCCGACAGCTCTCGGAAACTGAAGAGAAACCTACTGAAAAAGGCGGGAAATTCCCGCCTTTTTCTATTGCCGAAGCAATTTTTGGCTTCTCGTTCCCTAAAAACCTGGCGCTTAGCTTGCCATCGCCACCGACTTGCGAAGTTCGTCCTTCAACACCTTGCCCTGGGGGCTGGTCGGCAGGGCGGCGCGAAATTCGATGGAACGCGGCACCTTGAAGTTTGCGATATTGGCGCGCGCCCAGTCGATCAGTTCCTGTTCCGTGGCGCTGGCACCCGGGCGCAGGACCACGAAGGCCTTGCCGACTTCACCGAGGCGCTCGTCGGCGACGCCGATGACCGAAATCTGGCCAATGGCGGGATGCGCGCTCATGAAGCGCTCGATCTCGGCGGGATAGCAGTTGAACCCGCCGGTGATGTACATGTCCTTGACGCGGTCTTCGATGCGCAGGTTTCCGTTCGTGTCGAAATAGCCGATATCGCCCGTATGCAGCCATCCATTTTTGTCGATGGTGTTTCCGGTCGATTCCTCATCATTGAAATAGCCCTTCATGACGATATAGCCGCGGATGACGACTTCACCCGCTTCACCGTCCGCAACGAGGGTGCCGTCTGCACCCATGATCCGCACTTCCGTGTCCGGAAACGGCTTGCCGGACGTGTTGGCGATCACCTCGTCATCGTCGTCCGACCGGCACATCGTGCCATAGCCGCCACACTCGGTCAGGCCATAGCCGTTGACGACACCCGCAAAGCCGAGGTCGGAGCGCATGCGCCGAATGAGCGTCGAGGGCACGACCGCCCCGCCGGTAATGCCGAGCCTGAGGCTCGACGTGTCAAAGCGCGCGAGTTCGGGATGTTGCAGCATGCCGTGGAAGATCGCCGGCGGGCCGGGGATGACGCTGATCTTTTCGTCTGAAACCCGTCTCAGGATCTCTGCCGGATCAAAGGTCAGGTGCGGCAGAAGCGTGGCGCCGCGCATGATCGAGACGATCGCGCCCGACCGGTAGCCGAAGGCGTGGAAGAAGGGCGGGATGACCAGTATGCGATCGCCGCGCGTAATCCCGACCCGCGTCGCCCAGGCATCGATCGCGCGCAGGCACTGCCGGTGGCCGTACATGACGCCCTTGGGGTAACCCGTCGTGCCGGAGGTGAAGAGCATGTCGCAGAGATCGTCGGGGTCAACGGCAGCAATGCGGGCCTCGAGATCGCGGTCGCTTGTGGCGTCCGCCCGCGCGAGAAAATCATCCCAGGCCGTTTCATCAGCTCTCGCGCCATCGAACACGATGACCTCGCGGAGCAGGCTGCGCGTCTCGTGCGAAAGCAGGCTGGGGTAATACTGATTGAGGAAGTCTCCGGTGGAAAACATCAGCGTCGCGCCGCTTCGCCGCGCAAGCTCGCCGACTTCATTGCCCTTGAAGCGCGTGCTGCAGGGGATGAGCACGCCACCGATGCTCACGAGGCCCATCGCCGCCGCGAACCATTTCCAGGTGTTCGGCCCCCAGATCATCACCCGGTCGCCCTTCTGGACACCCGATGCGATGAGCGCAGCCGCGACCCGTTTGCGCAGCCGGTTGAATTCCTTGAAGCTCAAGGTGATGCCGTCCTCGATGGCCGGCGCATCGCCGTATAGTTCGGCAGCGCGTTCGCACAGATCTGGGATGGTCGTGAAAGTCCAGGACGTCTCGTGTCTCGTCATCTTCAACCGCTTAGAGGCGCCTTGCACGCGCCAAACCTCTCAACTCAACGGCCACAACTCTTGCCGTCGCGTGTCTATCGCTGCATCGTCCGAAAAGACGAATTGCCGAAGGGCATCACTGCGCTATTGGCAAGGATAGCCGGCTTCGGTCTCTAGATGAAGCGCGCCAACTCTGAAGATGGGAACGCCGATGAACGATCCACACACCGTATTTGCCGATCTGCTGAAAGGGCGGGTGGCCATTGTCACGGGTGGCACCAAGGGTATTGGCCGGGCAATTGCCGAGGCGCTGCTATCAGCCGGTGCAACGGTGGCCATCTGTGCCCGCACGGCGCCTGAAACGCCGGTCTCGGCAGGCGGGCGGCAGGCTGATTTTCATCAATGTGATGTGAGGACGGCAGCAAACTGCAAGGCTTTCGTGGACGCGGTGGCAGCAGAGCACGGGCGGGTGGATATTCTGGTGAACAATGCCGGCGGCTCGCCGGCGGTGGATGCCGCCACCGTCTCGCCGCGCTTCTCGGAGGCCATCATCGGCCTCAATCTCCTCGCACCGCTCTATTTGTCGCAGGCGGTCCATTCTCACATGGCCCAGCAGGCAGAAGGCGGCTCTATCATCAACATTGCCAGCGTCTCCGGTGCCCGCCCGTCGCCGGGAACGGCTGCCTATGGCGCGGCCAAGGCCGGTCTGCTCAGCCTCACAAAGAGCCTGGCGCAGGAATGGGGTCCGCTGATCCGCGTGAATGCGATCATCGTCGGCCTTATCGAAACCGAGCAGGCGGAACTGACCTACGGCTCGCGCGAAGCCCAGGAGGCGATCGCGCAATCGTTGCCTATGAAACGCATGGGCCGGGGAAGCGATATCGCTGATGCCGTGTTTTATCTCGCCTCGCCATGGGCAGCATTCGTATCCGGCGCGACGCTGGAAGTGCATGGCGGCGGCGAGCGGCCGCTTTTCCTTGATCTCGTAGAAAGGCACGCGCCGAAGAGCTAGCGCGCGCGGCATGTCCCGTTTTACGCCCGCCGATCAGCGACGATCAGATCGGCGGCGCGCCAGGCAAGCCCCATGACGGGGCCATTCGTGTTGCTGGATACGGGCGCCGGTATCACCGACGCGTCGACGACGCGCAGGCCTTGGACCCCGCGAACGCGCAGTCTCTCATCGACCACGGCATTCGCATCTGAGCCCATGCGGCAGGTGCCGACCGCATGCAGGCCGGATACGAAACTCGTTCTGAAAGCCTCCAGCATGTCGTCATCGCTCACCGTCTCCAGGCCCGGCCAGATTTCGCGCTCGATAAAGGGCTTCAGGCTCGGCTGCGCGATGAACCGGCGCATGGCGCGCATCATCGCGATCGCGGTCTGCCGGTCCCCCTCGGTTGCCAGCCAGTTTGCGTCGATCCTCGGCATCTGCGCGATATCGCTGCTTGTGGCCGTGATCATGCCGCGGCTTTCGGGGCGCAGGGCATAGCCGATGATGGTGAGGCCGGGCTCGCGCTCAAGCAGCAGTTTTCCCTGGAGAAGGCCGCGCGCAAACGTGTACGGCGAAAGTGAAAGCTGAAGGTCCGGATAGGCGACATCCGGACGCGACCGGACGAAGGCCCCCATTTCGGATGCGCCATAGGCGAGGGGGCCGCTGCGCCGGAGATAGTAGCGCAGCACCTCGCCAACGAGATTGAAGCCGCTCAGTCGCCGGTTATGGCCGTCTATCCCGCGCAGACGGTGCGGCAAGGCAATGACCAGATGTTCGGCGAGGTTCTGGCCGACGCCCGGACTGACCGCGACTGGCGCAATGCCTGCCTTTTCCACGACCTGTTTCAGGACATGGGCCGGACCGATCCCGGAGACCTGAAGAAGATGCGGAGACTGGATGGCACCACACGACACGATGACCTCGCGGCTTGCGCGAACAGTCGCGAGCCCGGCCGGTGTGCGGTATTCGACCCCGCTCGCGCGGCCGTCCTCGAACAGGATGCGGCTCGCCCTTGCGTTGGCGCGAACCGTCAGATTGGATCGTCCCCTGGCCGGATCGAGAAAGGTGCGGGCGGCACTGGAGCGCACGCCGCGCCTGTCGATGCTGTGCCGATAGACGCCAACGCCTTCCGTGCCGCTATCCATACGGTCGAGGGGGCTGAGCCCCATCTCGATCCCGGCATTCATGACGGCGCTGTAAAGCGGTTCGGGAAGCGGGCGCAGGCTGGTGCCGAGCACGCGCTCGATGGCGCTGAACCCCGGTTCGATATCGCTCCAGTCCCATCCTCTGACGCCGAACGATTTCCAGCCGTCATAATCCTGCGGCGCGCCGCGGCAATAGACCATGCCGTTGATGGCGCTGGAGCCGCCGAGACCGCGCCCGCGGGCCCAGCGTTCCCCGGCCGGACGGCCAGGTTGCGGTTCTACGGGAAAGGACCACGCGCGGTTTGGATCGTGGGTGAGCTTGACCCATCCGCGCGGCATGTTCACGAGCGGATGCCAGCCACCGGGCCCTGCCTCCAGTAACAGGACCCGGTGACGTGCATCCTCGCTTAACCGGCTGGCAAGGACGCATCCCGCGGTTCCGCCGCCGATGATGATCGTGTCGAATTCGTCGGATCTCATCGTTGGATGCGTGCCTCGTGGAGCTTGGATTGCCGATCGCCACCATTTCCCGCGCGGACTGAACCGAATACGTCTGAAAGGACTATGGCGCCGGCACCGCAAGCGCGCTGAAGCCGCGCGCGAAATAGGCCATGACATCGCCTTCGTCTTCGAGCGTCATGTGATCGACCGATACGGTCAGCACCATGTGGTCGCCGCCGGGGAAGCGCCCGGCGACGGCGCCTTCGAAGGTGGAGACGGCGCCGCGAATGAGCGGCGAGCCAAATGGACCGTCCTCCGTCTCGAGATTGGCAAACTTGTCCGCGGACTTGGAGGAAAACTGCATCGCAACGTCTGCCTGGCTGCCGCGCAACACGCTGATGCCGAGATGCGAGGCGTCCATGAAGGCTTCAAAACAACGGGCATTGCGCCCGATGCAGACCAGCACCATCAGCGGATCAAGCGAAAGCGGCGTGAAGGAACTGGCTGTAAACCCATGCGCCTTGCCGTCGCGGTCGCGGGTGGTGATCACCGCCACGCCGCTTGGCACCAGCGAGAAGGCACGCTTGACGGCGGCGATGTCCATCGTGAAGGTCGAAAATGCTAAGGTCACGTCAGGTCCTCCGTGCGGAAGCGGCGGGATGTTGCGCGCTGAGCCGCGCATCCGAATTCGGGAAAATCTTTTCCCGCAGCGTGCCCGGCCGGTAGGCGGTCTTGAACATGCCGCGCTCCTGTAGCCGCGGGACCACGAGATCGACGAAGTTGCTGAGGCTTTCGGGCATGATCAGGCGAGCGATGTTGAAACCGTCGATCTGGGTTTCGGCAACCCAGCGCGCCATCTCGTCCGCCACCTGCCCGGCATCGCCGACGATCATCAGGTTGCGCGCGGAAAGCGACATTTCTTCCGCGATCCGCCGCGGCGTATAGGTGCTGTCTCCGCGTGTCAGTGCTTCCATCGAGGTGCGGTTCGCGTCGTTTTCCTCGTAACGGATCGGTTCGTCCAGCGGATACCGCGAAAGATCGACGCCGAGGCCGCCGGCGGCATGGGCGAGAACGGCTTCCGGGCTGGCATAGCGGCGGTATTCCGCCATCTTCTCGCGAGCCTCCGCCTCGGTTCTGCCGACGATCACGGTGGCGCCGGCCAGGATTTTCACGTCGTCAGGCGAGCGGCCATATTCAGCGGCGCGCGTGCGGATATCGGCAACCGTCTCGGCGATCTTCGATTTCGAGGTGCCGTTGACGAAGACACATTCGGCGTGGCTTGCCGCAAACTGCTTGCCGCGTCCCGACGCACCGGCCTGGAACAGGACCGGCGTGCGTTGTGGAGACGGAACGCAGGGATGCGTCGCCTGCATGCGGAAATATTTGCCCTGATGGTCGATTTCATGAACCTTGGCCGGGTCGGCGAATACATGGTTCGCCCGGTCGAGCTTGAGCGCGCCGTCTTCCCACGACCCTTCCCAGAGTGCGTACATGATCGACATGTATTCGTCGGCGACGTCATAGCGTTCGTCGTGGGGGATGATCGCTGTTCGGCCCATCGCGCGTGCGCCGCTCTGCAGGATGCCGGTGACGATGTTCCAGCCCAGTCGACCGCCGGTGAAATGGTCGAGCGTCGACATGCGGCGGGCAAAGAGGTAGGGCGGTTCGTAGAGCAGGTTGCCGGTGATGCCAAATCCGAGATGCTGGGTCACCGAGGCCATGGCGGCAATCGCCGGCGTCGGATCGTTCATCGGCAATTGCACGCCGCCGCGAACAGCCGCATCGCGCGAGCCGCCATAGACATCGTAGATGCCGATCGTATCGGCAAGGAAGAGCATGTCGAACAGGCCGCGCTCCAGAAGCCGCGCATAGTCGAGCCAGTAATCAAGGCTGTTGAGATCGACGGACCGATCCTGCGGATGCGTCCACACGCCCTGGGCAAGAAAGCCGACACAGGACATGTCGAGTGCGCTGAGGAGAATTTGTTTCATTGTCGGGTCCCTCCCGGTTGGTTCTTGGGATCAGCTGTTCCAGCCGGTTCGAATGTGCTCGCGCCCGTCCCAGTTCGCGCCGGCATCGGCGACGAGCTTTTGGAAGGCGCGGCGCTCGGGTGTTGACTCGGTAAGCTCCAATACCTCGTCGGGACTGCGCGTGTTCGTCAGATAGATGAAGCGGCCGCGGGGCGTTGCGCCCTCCTGAAGCGTTTCGTAGCCGCGCGCCCGGGCATCCGCGAGCGTCGCATCATAGTCCTGCGGCCAGATGCACCAGTGATGAAACCGCTCGCGGACGAAGTCGCCCTTGGCAGCATCGCGCCACATGGAAGGCTCGTCATTGTTGACCTGCATGAGCTCGAATTCCATGCCGCGGCCGAATGCGAAGGCGGTCGTCAGATCAACGGTCGAGGGTGCGCCGCGATAGGTAGAATGCGAGAAAACGGATCTCTCGAGGACGAACCACGGCCCGATGCCGAGATCGTCCGCAAAATGTTCGATCGACGCCTGGATGTCGCGCGTCATGAATGCAATCTGGGTAATCCTGCCGAGATTTAAGCTCAAGAGACCGTCTCCCTTTGTTCGGATGGGAGCAGAATCGGCCGAAGGCTTGCAAAATGCCAATATTGAGTGTGCAATGTCTGATCTCAAAATAAGATCGGTATCGTCATGGACCTCCGCAAGCTCCGTTATTTTCTGACCGTCGCAGACTATGAGAATTTTCATCGCGCTGCGGATCATCTGCATGTCGCGCAGTCGGCGCTGTCACGTCATGTCGGTGAACTGGAAGCGCGGATAGGAGCGCCGCTCTTCGAGCGCTTCCCCAAGGGCGTGCGGCTGACCCCGGTCGGCCGGGTGTTTGCAGAGGAGGCGCGAAACACGATCGGCGCCATGGACCGCGCCTATTCCCGGGCAAAAAGAGCCGCAAGCGGCGAGCTTGGTCGGCTGACGATCGGCATGAACGACATAGCTGCGCGCAATCGCCTGATCGCCTCGAAGATCCGTGCGTTCCAGACGGTTCACCCTGACATCGAGTTCGATTTTGAACTCATGGTCTCGCAGGAACAGGTCGTGGCGCTTCAGGGCGGGCGGATTGACCTCGCCATCCTCATCGAGCGTCCGGAGCGGGAGGAATTCAACCATCTGACGATTACCCGCGATCCGTTTCATATTGCGCTGGCTCGCGACCACCCGCTTTCCTCGCGGCCGTCGATCTCGGTTCACGACCTGACGGATGAACCTTTCGTCACCGTGAAAATGTCGACGTTCTGGCTGCCGCAGACCCGGCTTCTCACCCGCTGCCGCGCACTGGGCCTGACGCCGCGGATCGTTCAGGAGGCGAGCAACGACCAGATGCAGATGAGTTTCATCGCGGCAGGCCTCGGGGTGGGGTTTGTCAATGCATCGGCACGCGATACGCTTGGCCATGATGTTGTGCTGCGCCCGGTGGAGGGCCTGGATGTGACGCTCGACGTCGATCTGGTCTGGCAGCGCAATTCGCAATCGGCAGCGCTTGCCAATTTCCTCGCCATATTCAGGGACGGCTGAAATCGCTGGCGAAATCACCCACAATTCCAGACGCGGATGCGGTTCCAACTTTCGCGGGAATAGCCCTAGTCTTGATGGACGATGGCGCTTCCCATGGCATGGGTCATTCAGGTTTCAGAGCAAGAAACCAGACAGACCAGATGCGAGGAATGCACCCGATGAAGGCGGTCATATGCAGGGAATTCGGACCCCGTTCCGATCTTCGGATCGAAGAGGTTGCCGCCCCCGTTCCGGGTAAGGGGCAGGTCACCGTTCGCGTTGAAGCCTGCGGCATCAATTTCTTCGACGGCCTCGTCGTGGAGGGAAAGTACCAGACCCGGCCGGACCGGCCATTTTCTCCGGGAAGCGAGGTTGCCGGCGTGATCGAAGCGGTGGGCGCGGATGTCGAAGGCCTTGCACCCGGAATGCGTGTTCTCGCCTTCGCCGGATTCGGCGGATATGCCGAGGTGACGCTTGTCGAGGCCGACCGGGTGTACCCGATCCCGCAATCGATGAATGCGGTTGAGGCGGCGGCGTTTCTGATCACCTATGCCACGTCGCATCACGCGCTCAGCGACCGCGCCGCCATCAAGCCCGGCGAGACCCTTCTGGTTCTGGGGGCCGCCGGCGGTGTCGGTTTGACGGCCATCGAGCTCGGCAAGCTGATGGGCGCGCGCGTCATTGCGGCCGCATCGACGGATGAAAAGCTCGCGCTGTGCAAGCAATATGGCGCCGACGAGACCATCAATTATTCGACCGAAGACCTTCGCCAGCGGGTCAAGAGCCTGACGGGCGAACGTGGCGTCGATGTCGTCTACGACCCGGTTGGCGGCGCGCATGCCGAAGCCGCCGTTCGCAGCCTTGCGCTTAATGGTCGTTATCTGGTGATCGGCTTTGCGGCGGGGGATATCCCGAAGATCGCGCTGAACCTCCTGCTGCTGAAACAGTCCTCTCTCATCGGCGTCTTCTGGGGTGCCTTTGCGCGGACCAATCCCGAGCACAATGCGCGTAATATGGCGCAACTTTTCGCCTGGTTCGCCGATGGCAAACTCAAGCCTCACATCTCCGCGTCTTACCCGCTCGACCAGTATGACGAGGCGCTCGACCTCGTGATGGAGCGAGGCGCCAAGGGAAAAGTGGTCCTCACCATGAACAACACGATGACGGGAGTGGCGGCATGAATGCCATAGCCAATAATGCGGTGACGCTCGATCGCCAGGGCGGCGTCCTTGTCGCCAGCGTCAACAATCCGCCGGTCAACGCCTTGTCGCACGCCGTGCGCGCCGGCCTTGTCGGCGCGATCGATGCGCTCGAAGACGATCCTTCGGCGCAGGCGCTCGTGATCTGCTGCGAGGGCCGTACCTTCATCGCCGGGGCAGACCTGCGCGAATTCGGTGCGCCGATGAAATCGCCGCTTTTGGGCGAAGTGATTGCCCGTCTCGATGCCTGCGCGAAGCCGGTGATCGCGGCCATGCATGGCACTGCGCTTGGCGGCGGCTTCGAAATTGCGCTCGCCTGCAGCTACCGGATTGCCGTGCGGGACGCCCGTTTCGGGCTTCCCGAGGTCAAGCTCGGACTGCTGCCCGGCTCCGGTGGCATCGTTCGCCTGCCGCGGCTGATCGGTGTCGAAGCCGCACTCGCTATGATCAGCGAAGGAAACCAGATCGGCGCACAGGAGGCTCTGGACAAGGGGCTGCTGGATCAGATCGCCGACGGCGATCTCAAGGCGGCATCGATTGCATTTGTCCGGCAGATCGTTGAGAGCGCCAAGGGCGTCCGCAGGACCAGCGAACTGCCCGTGCCCTCGTTCGACCCGGCGCACCTGTCGGCAAAGCGGACGGAGCTTGCCCGCAAGTTCAAGGGCATGAATGCACCGCAGATCGCCGTCGATCTCATCGAGATGATGACGACCACGCCGTTCGCGGAGGCGGCGGAGAAGGAATATGCGGCCTGCAAGGCCCTGATCGCCTCGCCGCAATCGCGGGCGTTGCGGCATCTCTTTTCGGCAGAACGCGAAGCGCTGAAAATCGAAGGTATTCCGGCCGATATCGCGCCGCGTCCGGTGAACCATGTCGCGGTCGTCGGACCGGGGACGATGGGCCGGGGCATCACGACGTGTTTTCTCATGGCGGACCTGCCGGTCATCCTGGTTGGCCGGAGCGACGCGTCTCTTTCCAAGGCGCAAATCGCCATTGCGGCCATGCTGGACGGCAACGTGAAACGCGGCGCGATTTCCCAGACAGAGCGCGACCGCAAGCTCGCCATGCTGATGCTGTCGACGGATTACAACGGTCTCGGCGCAGTCGATCTCGTCGTCGAGGCCGTGAGCGAGAACATCGACACGAAGAAGCAGGTCTTCCGCGCACTTGAGGAAGCGCTGCGGCCGGACGCGATCATCGCGACCAATACCTCGTTTCTCGATATCGAGGAGCTTGCCTCCAGCGTCAGCCGGCCCGAAAACGTTGTCGGGATGCATTTCTTCAATCCGGCCAACATCATGAAGCTGCTGGAAAACGTGCGCGGCAGCCGCTCGGCGCCGGATGCTCTGGCGACCATTACCGCGCTTGGCAAGCGGCTCGGCAAATTGCCCGTGATGGTGGGCCGCTCCGAAGGCTTCGTTGCCAACCGGATGCTGTCGAAACGGACCCGCGAGGCGCAGTTCCTCCTCGAGGAAGGCGCGACGCCGTGGCAGGTCGACAAGGTACTGACGGGCTTCGGCTTTCCCATCGGACCTTTCGCGCTCGCCGATCTTGCCGGCATGGACATCATGGCTGCGGCGCGTGCGGCGCGTTTTGCCCGCATGACCCCGCGCGAGCAGCGCTGCAACATTGTCGACAAGCTTGTTGCAGCGGGAAGGCTCGGACAGAAGAGCGGGGCCGGCTACTATCGCTATGATGCCGAGGGCAAGCGGTCACCCGACCCGCAAGTCGAACAGATCCTGGCGGACCATGGCGCGGAGGCGGGAATTGTCCAGCGCCAGATCACCGATGAGGAGATCCTTGAGCGTTGCCTCTACGCAATGGTCAATGAAGCGGCCAGGATTCTCGAAGAGGGTGCCGCGGCGCGTCCGGGAGACATCGACGTCATCTGGGCCAACGGTTTCGGCTTCCCGCGCCATCTCGGAGGGCCGATGTTCTATGCCCAGGAAGCTGGCCTGCCGCATGTGCTGGAGGCGCTCGAAAAATATGCCGGCATGGTCGGCGAAGACTATTTCAAACCTGCGGCGCTGATCACGCGTCTCGTATCGGAAGGCCGAGGCTTTTACGGCTGAGTGTATGCAAGGAAGCACACCCATGAACAAGGAAAAGACCCTCAAGGACATCGTCGGCGAATTGCATGACGGCATGGTCATCGGCGTTGGCGGCTGGGGGCCGCGACGCAAGCCGATGGCACTCATCCGCGAAATTCTGCGCTCCGACCTCAAGGACCTGACGCTCGTCGCCTATGGCGGGCCCGAAGCCGGCATGCTCTGCGCGGCTGGCAAGGTGAAGAAGCTCATCTACGGTTTCGTCTCGCTCGACCTGATCCCGATCGAGCCCTATTTTCGCAAGATGCGCGAAGCCGGCAGCGTCGAGGTGGCGGAGCTCGATGAGGGCCTGTTGCTGCTCGGCCTGAAGGCTGCTGGCCAGCGCCTGCCGTTCCTGCCCACCCGTGTCGGCCTCGGCTCGGACGTGATGACCTACAATCCGGGTTTCAAGACCGTGAAATCGCCGTATGACGACGGCGAGGTTCTGCTGGCGATGCCGGCCCTCGAGCTTGATGTCGCCCTGATCCACACGACCCGCGCCGACCGGCTCGGCAACACCCAGACCGACGGTCCGGATCCCTATTTCGACGAGCTTTTCGCCCGCGCGGCGAAGAAGACCTACGTCACCACCGAACTCCTGGTCGATCGGCTGGACAAGGACTATTCCGACAAGGCGAAATCAAGCCTGTTCGAGCGCTATCTAGTCTCAGGCGTTTCCGAAACGCCGCTCGGGGCCCATCCGACCACGTCCCACGATGCCTATGGCTGGGACATGAAGCACCTCCAGACCTATGCGGCCAGCGCTGCCGAAGAGGGCGGATGGCAGAAATTTTTCGATGAATACCTGGCGGGCGACGAGAAGTCCTATCTCGAACGCGTCGGCGGCGAAGCCGGCATCCGCGCCCTTCCCATTCCCACATTCTGATGGATATCGAGATGACCGCAGCGAAAGACTTCACACTCGCAGAACTGATTGTCGTGGCCGCCGCCGAAGCCTGGCGTCATGATGGCGAACTCCTGGCCGTTGGCATCGGCCCACTTCCCCGTCTGGGCGTCAGCCTTGCAAAGCTGACCTTCGCACCCGGCCTGATGCTGACGGATGGCGAGGCGATGGCTGTCGAAGACCCGGTGCCGCTTGGGCCGAGGGGCGACTACCAGCCGCGTTATTCCGGCTGGATGCCCTATGGCCGCGTGTTTGACAGCGTGTGGTCGGGACGCCGCCACGCGATGGTCACGCCCGTGCAGGTCGACCGCTTCGCGCAGGGCAACATCTCCGCGCTCGGACCTTTCGAGAAGCCGAAGGTGCAGATGCTGGGCGTTCGCGGCTTCCCGGGCAACAGTATCAACCACAAGAACTCGATGTTCCTGCCGAACCATTCCAAGCGAACCTTCATCGAAGGCGAAGTGGATGTTGTTGCGAGCGTCGGCTTCAGCCCGAAGCGCTGGCAGGACGGGATGGATCGCAGCAAGATCGAGATCGGCATGATCGTCACCGACCTCTGCGTGTTCGATTTCAACGGTCCGGACCATGCTGCGCAGGTTCTGTCGCTGCATCCCGGCATCACGTTCGAACAGGTGCAGGCGGCGACAGGTTTCCCGCTGCTGCAGGCAGCCTCGATGAACACCACGGCAGCGCCGACCGAAGAGCAACTGGCCATCATCCGCCGTCTCGATCCGCACAATATCCGTGCGACGGTCCTGAAGGGCAATCCGCCCGGCATTCGCACGGCGGCTTGACACGGACGGTCCACGCGAAAGGAGTGCAGGTGATGGATTTTGCCTATAGCGAGAAGACGAAGGCGCTTCTCGACCGGCTTCTCGCGTTCATGGACGAGCATGTCTATCCGAACGAGAAGCTCTATCATGAACAGGTCGCTGCCGACCGATGGGGCAATCCGCCCATCGTCGATGCGCTGAAGGAAAAGGCGCGTGCGGCCGGCCTCTGGAACCTGTTCCTGCCGGACTCCGAGCATGGAGCCGGCTTGACCAATCTCGAATATGCGCCGCTGTGCGAGGTCATGGGTCGCGTGCATTTTTGCCCGCAGGTGTTCAACTGCGCGGCGCCTGACACCGGCAATATCGAAACGCTGGAACGCTACGGAACGCCGGAGCAGAAGGCGGAATGGCTGCCGCGCATGCTGGAGGGCGAAATTCGCTCGGCCTTCGCGATGACCGAACCGGATGTTGCCTCCTCCGATGCCACCAATATCAGCAGTTCCATCGTCAGGGATGGCGACGACTATGTGATCAACGGTCGCAAGTGGTGGATTTCCGGCGTCGGCGATCCGCGCTGCGAACTGATGATCTTCATGGGCAAGACGGATCCGCAGGCGCCCAAGCATCTGCAACAGTCCATGATCCTCGTTCCGGTGAAGACCCCCGGCGTGAACATCCTGCGCCCCATGTCGGTCTTCGGCTATGACGATGCACCGCACGGACATATGGAAATCGAATTCGACAATGTCCGTGTGCCCGCCACCAACATGCTTCTTGGCGAGGGCAGGGGTTTCGAGATTGCACAGGGGCGTCTGGGGCCTGGACGCATCCATCATTGCATGCGGATGATCGGGCTGGCCGAACGCTGCCTCGAACTCATGTGCCGCCGGGTCAATGCCCGCGTGGCCTTCGGCAAGACGATCGGCGAGCAGACTGTGACACTGGAACGCATCGCCGAATCCCGCATCCTGATCGATCAGGCGCGGCTGCTTACGCTCAAGGCGGCCTATATGATGGACACGGTCGGCAACAAGGAAGCTCGCGCCGAGATCGCGATGATCAAGGTCGCTGCACCCAGCATGGCCTGCAAGGTGATCGACTGGGCCATTCAGGCGCATGGGGCCGCGGGCATTTCCCAGGACTTCGTGCTGGCCAATTACTACGCCCATGCGCGCAAGATCCGTTTTGCCGACGGACCGGATGAGGTTCACCGCAACCAGATCGGCCGCCTGGAGCTCAAGAAATACCGCGAGGCCTCGTGACATGGATGCCAGCCGCTTCATCGGCACAGAGCCGCTGCCGGCAGAACACAGGATCGATCTTGCCCGGCTTTCGAGACTGCTGAAGGAGCAGATCCCGGATTGCTCCGGCGCGCTGTCCGTCGAACGCTTCAGGGGCGGCCAGTCGAACCCGACGATGCTTCTCTCGCTGGACGGCAAACGCCGCTTCGTCCTGCGGAAAAAGCCGGATGGAGTACTCCTGCCGTCTGCCCATGCCGTGGATCGCGAGTTCAGGGTGATCAGCGCGCTGAAGGACAGCGATGTTCCCGTCGCGACCCCCCGGTTTCTCTGCGACGACGTCTCCATTGCCGGCGCGATGTTCTACGTCATGGACTATGTCGAGGGGCGGTCCTTCTGGGAGCCGATCCTGCCGGACGTGGATCGTGAGGAGCGGGCGGCGATCTATGCCGAAATGAACCGCGTGATCGGCGCCCTCCACGCGGTCGACCACCGGGCGGTCGGGCTCGAGGACTTCGGCAAGCCGGAGAATTACGTCGCGCGCCAGGTGGCGCGGTGGACCAAGCAATACCGCGCGTCCGAGACCGAAACGATCGCCTCCATGGATTTCCTGATCGACTGGCTTCCGGACAACATTCCGATCCAGCGCGGCGCCTCCCTGATCCATGGCGATTACCGCATCGACAACATGATCTTTCATCCCACCGAGCCGCGCGTGCTGGCTGTGGTGGACTGGGAATTATCCACGCTCGGCGATCCCATGGCCGATTTCGCCTATCACATGCTGACCTGGCACTTTCCGCTGACACCCTATCGCGGACTTGCCCGCCAGCCGCTCGAGTTGCTTGGCATTCCCAGCGAGCGGCGCTACCGCGATTGCTATCTTGCTGCGACGGGGCGGTCCGATGTCAGCGACCGTGACTGGTTCGCTTATCTCGCCTTCTGCCTGTTTCGCGTGGCCGGCATTCGCCAGGGCATCATGAAACGCGTCCTCGACGGCAATGCGGCCAATCCCCATGCGCGCGAGGCGGGCGCACTGGCACGCGCGGTCGCCGACATGGGCTTTGCCTATGCCGAGCGGGCGATGAAGGCTTAAGAAACCAACTGAGGAAACGAGATGAACACTATTGACCAGCAGAGCCTGTTTCCGCAGGAGGGGACGGCTGTCGTGATCGGCGGCAGTGGCGGTGTCGGCGCGGAAATCTGCCGGGTGCTGGCCCGCGATGGCTGCGATGTGGCGCTGACCTATCACAGCAATTCCAAACGTGCAGAAGATGCCGCCGCCGCCGTTGGCGCGCATGGCCGCCGGGCGTCGGTCCACAAGCTCAACATCGAGGATGGCGATGCCGTGAAGGCGTTTCTAGACGCCGTGGCGGGTGATGGCCAGATACATACGCTCGTCTATGCCGCAGGCCCTCTGGTTCCGCTCATTCATTTGAGCAAGGTGGAGCCGGACCTGATGAAGAAACACCTCATGCAGGACACGTTCGGTTTCTTCAATGTCGTGCATTTTGCCCTGCCGCACCTGCGCAAGAGCCGCGGATCGATCGTGGCCGTGCAGACTTCGGCCTTCTACCGTTACGCGTCGGCGGACGGATTGTCGGTCGTGCCGAAGGCGGGGGTCAACGCCATCATGCGGGCAACCGCCAAGGAGGAGGGACGCTATGGCATCCGCGCCAACGGCGTCGCACTCGGGATCATCGATGCAGGTCAGCATCCCGAACTGCAGAAGCTCGGCTATATCGACGACAAGTACATGGCCGCCGCCGCGCAGAACACCCCCCTGAAGCGCAACGGCGCCCCGGTGGATGTGGCAGAAGCCGTCGCCTTCCTCGCCTCGTCCCGCGCGGGCTTCGTGACCGGCGAGGTCATCAATGTCGATGGCGGCTACCACGTCTGATCCTGCGCGCGGCGCCTTAGTCCTTTCAGACGATGCAACGCAAAGAGGTGGATCCTACCAGTAAGCCTTAAGCTTTCGGGCTTTGAACAGGATCAATTCAGGAGAATGCAGTGCGCGAAGCCGTCATCGTTTCTGTCGCGAGAACACCCATCGGCAAGGCCTTCCGGGGCGCGTTCAACGATACCGAGGCGCCCGCGTTGTCGGGGCATGCGGTACGCGCGGCCATCGAGCGAGCCGGCCTGGACGGTGCGGAAATCGATGATGTGATTATGGGCTGCTCGGCCCAGCAGGGCACGCAAGGCTACAATATCGGCCGTCTGAGCGCTGCCGCTGCCGGTCTGCCCGAGAGCGTGCCGGGCATGACCGTTGACCGCATGTGTTCGTCGGGCCTCTTCGCCGTGTCGATTGCCGCAAAGCAGATCATCGTCGACGGCATGGAAACGGTGGTCGGCGGCGGCGTGGAGTCGATCAGCCTGACGCAGAACAAATACAAGAACAGCTACCGCAACCGTTCCGAGACCGTCGTCAGCCACTGGCCGCACATGTACATGACGATGATCGAGACGGCCGAAATCGTTGCCCGCAAGTATGGCGTCAGCCGCGAGGCTCAGGACGAATTCTCCCTCATGAGCCAGTTGAGAACGGCCGCCGCCGATCAGGCTGGCCGGTTTGACGACGAGATCGTCCCCATGCTGTCGCGCAAGGCGATCGTCAACAAGGAGACCGGCGAAACGACCTATGAGGATGTGACGCTGACCCGCGACGAGGGGTTCCGGGGCGATACGACGCTCGAAGGTCTTGCCAAGCTGAAGCCTGTGTTTGCCGACGGCGAGGTGATCAAGACCGGCGAATATGTCACCGCCGGCAATGCCTCCCAGCTCTCGGACGGAGCGGCTGCCCTGGTGGTCATGGAAGCCGGCCGCGCGGCCAAACTTGGCCTCAACCCGCTTGGCCAGTATCGCGGCATCGCGGTTGCCGGCTGCCTGCCCGAGGAAATGGGCATCGGACCGGTTTTTGCCATACCGAAGCTTCTCAAGCAGCACGGCCTGACTGTCGATGACATTGGCCTGTGGGAACTCAACGAAGCCTTCGCGTCGCAGGCGATCTATTGCCGCGACGCGCTGGGCATCGATCCGGAAAAGCTTAACGTCAATGGCGGCGCGATCGCCGTCGGCCATCCGTTCGGCATGACCGGCGCCCGCACGGCTGGCCATATCCTGATCGAGGGACGGCGCCGCAAGGCCAAATATGGCGTCGTCACCATGTGTGTCGGCGGCGGCATGGGGGCGGCGGGTCTCTTCGAAATCTTCAATTGACGGCGGAAGCATTGAGCGGAAACGGCATCACATCCATCCTCGGACCGGCGACGCAACTCGGCTTCGTCGTGCGCGACGTCGAGGCCGCCATCGGTCACTGGGTGAACGTGCTCGGCGTCGGCCCGTTCCTCTATCTGGAGAACGGTACGGGGCGACCTCCATCGACGAGCTTTCATCGCGGAAAGCCCGTCACGGTCGAAACGCGCCTCGCCTTCGGCTTCATGGGCGACGTGCAGATCGAGTTGATCGAACAGGTCAATGACGCCTCGTCGCCCTATCGGGATTTCTTCCACCAGGGCCGCGAAGGTCTGCAGCACCTCGGGTTCTGGGTCGACGATCATGTCGAAGCCTGCCGACGGGTCGAAAAGGCGGGCTACCAGCGCGACTATGAAATCCCGATCAGCGGACAGCCGGACCCGATCGTCTATTACAGCTCGCCGGCGCTTCTCGGGCCCATGCTCGAACTCGTCCCGACGGTGTGGCGCCGGTCACGCGCAGCCGTCAAGGCGCATCTGGACGGTGTCAACGCGCCGGTCAGCCGGTTCGGGACCTATGGCGAATTTCTCGCCGAGGCCGGCGTCACCTTCGATTGATTCCTAAGAGACGTGTTACGGGAGCGTCTGTTTCAGCCTGTCGATCTGCGCCTGCAATTCGTCGATCGCACCCTTTATGGTGGCCACCGGCACGCTCGTGCTTTCGTGGCGACAGAGCAGGCTCTGCACGGCGAAGTCGGCAATGATTGCGCCGATTTCTGCCGGCTGCATCGCGCCCTGCGGCGAATACCAGCGCGACGTCCAGTTCGCCATGCCGATGACGGCAAACGCGGCAATCTTGGCATCGATGGTGCGGAACTCGCCTGACTGGATGCCTTCGTTGATGACCTCGACATAGAAGTCGTAAATATGCCGGCGGCTTCGATTGTACAGCGGCATGAGGTCGTCGGGGATCTGGGCCTCCAGGCGCGAGAGCAGGATGAAGCGCGAACCGGCGGACAATCGGCGAACAATGCCGTCGATGATGGCGCGGCGCAGCCTTTCGGCGGCCGTCAGGCCGGGCAGATGTTGCAATTCCTGCAGCTGATGCGAGGGGGTCAGCGCTTCGCTTTCCACCAGCGCCGCCAGGATCTCTTCCTTGTTGCGGAAATAGTGGTAGACGGCGGAACGGCCAAGCCCGATCGCCTTGGCAATCTCGTTGATGCCGGTCTGGTTGTAGCCCTTCGTGTCGAACAGTTCCGCGGCGATGTCGATCAACTGTTCGCGAACGAGTTCCTTACGCGGGTTCGAGACTGCGCGCGTATCGCGGACGAGCGACGTCGTAGGCTCATCGGGCTTCTCATCGCCGTCCGGTACGTGAAGTCGAATGTTTCTGTCCGTCATGACATGCCCTGCACCTGCACAATTATTCCGTTTTCCGACCGGCAGGCGTTCCCCGTCAAAAGAACTGATACAATAATCCGCCGGGAGAAGTAAAACGCTGCCAAAATTTCCGCGTCCTCATGCGTCCGTTGTGGGCGCCGCCGCCGCAAAGCCGAGGCCGAGCGGCTGCTGGCAATGATTCAACGTGGTCGCAAATGCATCCCTGATCGATCCGAAATCCCAATCACCGGACAGAACCGGCGCGGCGATCAGCGGGTGGGTGACAAAGGACAGTTGCTGGCCGGCTATGCGGATCACCTGTCCATGAACGCTGCGGCTATCGTCCGACAGAAGATAGGCGACCAGCGGGGCATTGTTTTCGGCCGACGGAAGGCTGGAATAGTGAACCTCGCGGTTCGCGGCCTGGACGGCCATGAAGCCGGCGTTCTGGGCGGCCATCGCGGTTTCGGCAAGCGGCGAAATGGCGTTGATGCGGATCGGCGTATCCTTCAGTTCCATTGCCCAGGAAAAGGTCATCGAGGCGATCGCCGCCTTTGTGCCGCCGTAGCCGCCAAGCGCGATGTCGCCGGCTTGCGACCCGGATGCGACGTTGATTACCGTACCGGCAACACCCGCAGACAGCATCTCCTTGACCGCAGCCTGCGTGCCGGCGGCGGTTCCCAGGATGTTGATCTCGACCATGCGCCGCAGGTCATCGGCCTTCAGGTCCTCGATGCGTCCATGGCGAAGGACGCCAGCGTTGTTGACGAAGCCGGTGATGGAGCCGAAGGCTTCGACGCAGGATCTGACGAGGGTCGCGGCAAAATGCCAGTCGGACACGTCTCCCACGAGGGAAATCGCCCTGCCACCGGCCGAGCGGATCTCGGCCGCCGTTCTCTCGGCCGCTAAGGGGTTGATGTCGTTGACAACGACGGCCGCGCCGAGAGACGCGACGTGTCGGGCGTAAGCGGCACCCAAGCCGCCGCCCGAACCGGTGATCACGACAGTCTTGTTCGACAATGGCTTCATCTCATCTCCCCCCGCTTGCAGCCTTTCATGGTATCCGGCTGCCGACATCCTGCATTCGGACGATGGTCAATGGTCACTTGAGCGGCCGATCGACCGATCGCAGCACAAGGCGGGCGTCTTCCGTCCCGTCCAGCAGCCGGTTCGTTCGGCTTGCGACTTTCCATCCCTCGCCATCGCGGACCAGCTCCCAGCGGTTCGCCGCAGCACGTTCCACCTTCCATCCGTCGCCCTCATGGATGTAGACCCGCGAATTGCCCGTTGCCACCGCATGGTCGCCCTGAATGGTAATGACGGGATTGCCGAGCGAATGGAGGCAGCCGCGTTCCACGTAGGCGCGATGCGTTGAAAGCTCGACAAGCTTCCCGACCGCCTCCGCCCCCCGGAGAGGTTCTGCGCCGAAATCATAGACCCCGTCCCTGGCCCATAAAGCGGCGACTTGCGCCTGTGACAGACTGTCGACGGCTGGACCGTACCGGGCGATGATCTGCTGAATTGCCAGCATGTCTTCGAGCTCACGCACCCGCCCTTCGAGGGCTGCCAGGCGGACTTCCAGGTCAGCATCCATATCAGTCTCCCCCGATCAGCCGACCGTCTGCGCGCCGTCGATGACCAGAACGGCGCCGGAGGCATAGGCGGCATCGCCGGAGGCGAAGAATGCGAAGGCGGCGGCGATATCCTCCGGATCGCCGTAGACATCCTTGCCCTTCAGTTTTGGCGGACGGACGACGACGGCCTCCACGGGATCGCGCACCTGCGGCACGCCGTTGCCCAGATCGGTCTTGATGCGGCCGGGACAAATGACATTGAACCGCACGCCATGCGGCGCAAATTCGGCGGCGAGTGACTTGGTGAGCGCGATGACCCCGGCTTTTGCCGCCGCATAGGCGGACGCGTAAGCGATGCCCTCGACGCCTGCCGTGGACGCCGTGCTCACGACATTGCCTCCGGTCCTGATCAGTTCGGGCAAAACGGCGCGAATGATGTGGTGGTAGCTCGTCAGGTTGATCGCGACGATCTGTTCCCATTCACCCTCGGGCGCTTCCAGAAAATGACCGCGCCTGTAAATGCCGGCATTGTTGATGAGGCAGTCGAGGCGGCCGTGGAGGGCGATCGCATCTGCCGCCATTTCGACGCAGCTCTGCCTGTCGGCCGCATCGTAGCCGAGCGCAGTCGCCGAGGCGGCCCCCGCCTCCAGCGCGGATTTGGCAACAGCCCCGACGCCCTCGCGATTGCGATCGGCAAGAATGAGGCTGCCGCCTTCTGCCGCTATTCGCAGCGCGGTGGCGCGGCCAATCCCGCTCGCCGAGCCGGTGATGAGAACCACCTTGCCGTCAAATCGTCTCATCCGCATCCTGCCTTTGCTTTCTCCGAAACGCGATCGGAGATTGCGCCGCGCAAGGTCAAAGGCCATCCTTCGTTCGGACGATGCCGCCTGGCTTCAGGGGTGGCATTGCGGCACAGGGGAGGGGCATTCTTGCGATGTCCTCGCAGAACATCAGTGAGCAGAAAAGGTAGCCATGAATCTCGATCTGACTGCAGACCAGCGCGCGATACGCGACGAGGCAGGTCGTTTCCTTGACGAGAATTCCTCTTCGAAGGACGTGCGGCGTATCGTCGATGCCGGCGGCGGCACCGACGAGGCGCTGTGGCGGACGGTCGCGCGCGACCTCGGCTGGTGCGCCATGTCGATCCCGGAGGAGTGCGGCGGTCTCGGTCTCGACATGACTGAAATGTCGCTTCTGATGGAGGTTTGCGGCGCGCATCTCGCCTGCATGCCGCTCTGGTCGACAGCCTGCCTTGCCGCGCCGCTTCTCGTCGAAACGGGGAACGAGCGGGCGCGGGAGACACTTTTGCCGGCGATCGCCGGTGGTGAGATTTCCGCGACGGTCGCCTGGCCCGCTCTTGCTCACGCAGAGCAACTGATCGCGATTTCAGTTACGGCTCGCCCCGAAGGGGAGGGCTACAGGCTCGAGGGCGAGGTCGCGATGGTGGCGGACCTGCCGGGCGCCGACCTGATCCTCGTGCCCGCACGCCTTCCGGACGGAACGGTGGCATTGTTCGCACTCGACAGGACGCTCCCGCTCAAGATCACGGTCCTGAAGACCCTCGATGCCACGCGGCCGTTGGGCGCTCTCTCGCTGACCGATCTTGCCGTGCCCGCCGAAGGTCGCGTCGATGAGAACGGTATTGGGGCAAGCGCGGCGGAACGGGCGCTTGCCTTCGGCATCCTGGGGCTTGCTGCGGAACAGCTGGGCGCGGCCCGTGCGGTCATGGATCTGACGCTTGCCTACATAGGAGAACGTGTGCAGTTCGGCCGCACCATCGCGTCATTCCAGGCCATCAAGCATCGCTGCGCCAAGCTGGAGGTGGATTTCGCCGAAGCGCGTTCGCTGGTCTATGGCGCTGCTGCCGGTTTTTCCGACTGGTCCGGCGAGGAAGCAAACGCTGAAGTGGCCGCCGCCCGCGTGCTGGCAAGCGAGCTTCTTTTCAGGGCGGCCGAGGAGTCGATCCAACTGCATGGCGGCGTCGGGTTCACCTGGGAATACGACCCGCATCTCTATTTCAAGCGTGCCCAGGCATCGAACGCGCTTCTGGGGGCACCCGAGGGCCATCTCGATGCAATTGCGGACGCGATCATCGGCCGGGGAGCAGAGGCATGAGCGAAGCGGAGGGTATCAAGGCATTGCGCACTGAGGCAGCCCAGTGGCTCGCGGAGCATTTGACCGGCAAATATGCGCCGCTGCGCCATCGCGGCGGTTCGGGCGACGGCGATGCCTTTCCGGAACTGCGCAAGGAATGGGAGCGCGAACTGGCAAGCGGCCGCTGGACCTGCCCCGGTTGGCCGCCCGAACACGGAGGCCGCGGTCTTTCCATTGCCGAACAGGTGGCGTTTCAGGAAGAGTACGGGCTTGCCGGCGGCCCGGGCCGCATGGGGCATATCGGCGAGGGCCTTGTCGGTCCGACCCTGATCGCCTTCGGGACCGACGACCAGAAGAGCCGGTTCCTGCCCGGGATCTTGAACGGCACCGAATTCTGGTGCCAGGGCTATTCCGAACCCTCGGCGGGTTCCGATCTCGGCAATATCAAGACGCGGGCGCGGCTTGATCCGGCTACGGGTGACTGGCTGGTCACGGGCCAGAAGGTCTGGACGTCGCTCGCGCATCTCTCCGACTGGATTTTCGTGCTCGCCCGCTGCGAGGAAGGTTCCGTGGGCCGCAACGGCCTGATCTTCCTGCTGATTAAGATCGATCAACCCGGCGTCGAGATCAGGCCGATCCGCCAGATCGGTGGGGGGGCGGAGTTCAACGAGGTCTTCTTCGCCGATGCGAGAGCGCATGCCCGAGACGTGGTGGGCCAGCCCGGCGATGGCTGGCGGATTGCCATGGCCCTCCTCGGCTTCGAGCGCGGCATTTCCACCCTAGGCCAGCAGATGAGCTTTGCACAGGAACTCGATCTCATCATCGAGATCGCGAAGGAGAACGGCACGGCTCTGAGACCAGCAATCAGGCACCGCATCGCGCGCGCGTGGATCGGCCTCAGAGCCATGCGCTATCTGGCCATGCGTGTCCTGAGCACCGACCCGGATGGCGATGTGCAAAGGGAAGGGCTGAGCTACAAATATCACTGGTCCAACTGGCATCGCGATCTCGGCAAGCTTGCGATGGACGTCCTCGGTCCGGAGGCGAACATCATCTCCGATGACTGGCGCCGGGAGCGGCTTCAGCAGCTTTTCCTGTTCAGCCGGGCCGACACGATCTACGGCGGCACCAACGAGATCCAGCTCAACATTCTCGCCGAGCAGGGGCTTGGCATGCCGCGCGAACCGCGCGGGACGTCGAAGTAGAGTTCGGGGCGATGGGAATTCGAGAAGCGGATCTTTTGGAAATCATCGCCCGCGACGCGCTCGCGAGATTGGTCACCGCCTATTCGCGGGCAGCCGACCGGCGAGACTTCGCGCTTCTGCGCAGCCTCTACGACGATGAGGCGGAAGATATTCACGGCCGCATGTTCCAGGGCGGGGCGGACGACTACATCGCATTCGTGCAGCGGGCACTGTCGAGCTATGAGAACACGGTCCACTACGTCACCAACATGGCGTTTGAAATCGACGGCGATCATGCGGAAGGCGAGGTCCACAAGATCAATTATCATCGGACCCACGGGCCGGATCGGCAGGAGATCATCACCGGAAGTCGCAGCCTCGATCTCTACCGGCGACGTGACGGCGAGTGGCGGTTCATGCGCCGGGCGATCACGCTCGACTGGGCCGTAAAGCGGCCGGTCAATCCTGAAGCCTACGACGATTTTGCCGCTGGAAGCCCGCACGGGAAGCCGGGACTGGAAGACCTATCCTATCAATTGCTCACCCGCTTTGGCCGCTTCGGCATGGATTGAGCGCGACGCCTGATCAAACTGAATCTGACGATGGAGGAGACCATGACCAAAGAGTTCAGCGGCAAGATCGCCGTGGTAACCGGTGCCGCCAACGGCATCGGCCGCGCCTGCGCCATTGCTTTTGCGCAAGGGGGCGCAAATGTCGTCGCCCTCGACCGCGAAGCCGATGCGCTGGCCGAAACCGCGGAAGTTCTGCGTGCCGAAGGCGTGAAGGTGCTGCCGCTGGTGGGCGACATGACGGACGCGAGCGTTGTCGAGGAGACCTTTGCGAAGGCGGTGCGCGACATGGGCGTGCCGGATGTGCTTCTCAACAATATCGGCCAGACGGCGCGCGAGCGGTATTCGGAATTCTGGGAGGCCCGGCCGGAGACGTTGCAATTCGTCGTCAACGTCTCGCTCATGGCCACGCTTCTGTGCTCGCGCCAGGTCGTTCCCGCCATGCGCGAGCGCGGTAGCGGCAAGATCGTCAGCATCTCGTCCGATTCCGCCATGAACGGCGACATCGGCACGGTGGACTATGCCTCGGCCAAGGCAGGCGTGCTCGGTTTCACGCGAGCGCTTGCCCGTGAGCTCGGGCCGTTCAAGATCAATGTCAACGCCGTTTGCCCCGGCCCCACGAAGACGCGCGCCATGCAGCGCATCCCGCAGGATGCCTATGATCGTGCGAAGAATGCCATTCCGCTCGGAGATTTGTGCGATCCGGAAGATATCGCCAATGCGGTCACGTTTCTGTCGAGCGAGAGGGCCCGTTTCATCACCGGGCAGACGCTCATGGTCAATGGCGGACGCGTCTTCTACTGAGCGGATGCATGTTTAGTTCGTTCAGACGATGCCGGTTGCCGCCCGGCGGATCATCTGGAAGACAATGGAACATCGAGAAAAGATGTCGTAGCCGGAAAGTGAACCGATGCCGAGTAGTCTTCATACAGAGCTTTGCGATAGACTGGGTTGTACCTATCCCGTCGTTCAGACCGCCATGGGTTGGGTGGCCGATACCAATCTGACCGCCGCGACCTGCAATGCGGGCGGCTTCGGCTTCTATGCCGGTGCAACCGCGCCGGCGGGAACGGTGGAGAGCGAAATTCTTGCCATCAAGGCAAAGACCGACAAGCCGTTCGGCGTGAACTTTCACATGTTCCAGCCGAACGCCGAGGAGGTCATCGCCATGGTGATCAAGCACAAGGTGCGGGCGGTGAGCTACGGGCGTGGCCCGGACGCCAAGACGATCAAGCGGCTGAAGGACGCCGGTGTCATCTGCATGCCGACGGTCGGGGCGGTCAAGCATGCCGTCAAGGCCGTGGAACTGGGCGCCGACATCATCACCATCCAGGGCGGCGAGGGCGGTGGCCATACGGGCTCCGTGCCGACCTCGATCCTGCTTCCGCAGGTTCTGGATTCGGTGAAGGTTCCGGTCGTTGCTGCCGGCGGCTTCTTCGACGGGCGCGGTCTCGCCGCTGCCCTTGCGTTTGGAGCAGTCGGCATTGCCATGGGAACGCGCTTTCTCATGACGACTGATTCACCGGTGCCGCGCTCGGCGCTCGACCGCTATCTCGCCACGAAGGATCCGACGGCTATCAAGGTCACGACCGCGGTCGACGGCTTGCCGCAGCGCTTCGTCGAAAACGACGAGATCAGGCGGCTGGAAAAGATGGGCGGGCTGAGCAAACTGTTGCTTGCTGCACAGTCTGCCCGCAATTGGGGCAAGGAAGCCGGCGTCGGTCCGGTGGGCATGCTCAAGCTAGGCCTGAAGATGCTGCAGGCGGGCGACAACAGCTTCGCTCAGATGGTGATGGCGCCCAACCTGCCCGTGATGGTGCAGCGCGGCGTCGTCAAGGGCGACCCGGACCACGGCCTGCTGCCCGGCGGACAGGCGGCGTCGATGATCGGCAAGCTGGAAAGCTGCGAAGACCTGATTGCGCGGATCGTTTCGGAAGCGGAAACGCGGATCCGCGCGATGTCCGGGCTCGTGAACGAAGCTATTCCCGGTGCAAGCCGGGTCATCTGAAATGCTCTCGCCGGACCTGCTCTAGGAGAAACCCATGGCCGAACAATTCTGGACGAAAATCGAGGCGGGGATCGCCGAACTGGTGATCGAAAATCCGCCGGTCAACGCGATGGACAGCATCGGCTGGCGACGGTTTTCGCAGGAAATCGATCGCCTCAACGCTGACGATGCAGTGCGCGTCATCGTCATCCGGGCCGAGGGCAAGGGATTTTGCGCCGGCGTCGACATCAAGGAACTGCAGAAGTTCCCCGGCCGGATCACGGAAGTGAATGCGGGCAACTGGGAGACGTTTCGCGCCATCCATCGCGGCCTGAAGCCGGTCATCGCGGCTGCCCATGGTTACATTCTCGGTGGCGGTATCGGCATTTGCGGGTCTTGCGACATCGTGCTCTGCTCGCCCGACGCGACCTTCGGCGTGCCGGAAGTGGACCGCGGGGCGCTGGGCGCCGGTGCGCATTTGCAGCGGCTCTTTCCCCTGCAAAAGGTGCGGCAGATGTATTTCACCGGCGAACCGATCGACGCGATGGAAGCCTATCGGCTGGGCGCAGTGGAACGCGTCGTGCCGCGCGAGGAGCTTCGCGAGGCAGCCATGACGCTGGCGGGCAAGATCGCCGCCAAAAGCAGCATCATGATCCGGCTGGCCAAGGAGGCGCTCAACGGCGTCGAGGATGGCGATCTGGAAAAGAAATATCGCTGGGAGCAGGGCTTCACCGCGCAGGCCTATCTGACCAACGAATCCCAGGAAGCCCGCGATGCCTTCGTCGAGAAGCGCGACGCAGATTTTCAATCCAAGAAGTCCTGAATGAGCGAGGAGAACAGATCCGTGACCGAGACCCATGCCGTACCCGTCCCGCCCTATGTCGAGGGCCATGGTCTTCTGAAGGATCGCGCGGTTGTGATCACCGCGGCCGCAGGGGTGGGGATCGGCTTTGCCGCAGCGCGCCGCGCCATCGAGGAAGGGTGCCGGGCGATCATGATTTCCGACATTCACGAACGCCGCCTTGGCGAGGCCGTGGAGAAGCTCAGGGCCTATTCGCAGGATGTCGAGATTTACTCCAAACTTTGCAACGTGACGGTCGAGGACGACGTGCAGGCCCTGATCGACGAGGCTGATGAAAAGCTCGGGGGGATCGACGTTCTCATCAACAATGCCGGTCTTGGCGGGTTCAAGACAGTCGCGGAGATGACGGACAAGGAATGGGATCTCGTCCTGGACGTGACCCTGACCGGCACCATGCGCATGACGCGGGCGGCTCTGAAGAAGATGATGCCTCGCCGCCGCGGCGCGATCGTCAACAATGCCTCCGTGCTCGGCTGGAGGGCGCAGAAGGGTCAGGCCCATTATGCCGCGGCAAAGGCGGGCGTCATGGCGCTCACCCGGTGCAGCGCCGTTGAAGCCGCGGAATACGGCATTCGCATCAATGCGGTCTCGCCGTCGATTGCCATGCATGAGTTTCTGCAGAAGGCGGCAGCTCCCGGCGAACTGGAGGCGCTGGTCTCGCGCGAGGCGTTCGGCCGGGCTGCTGAAGTCTGGGAAATCGCGAATGTGATGATGTTCCTGGCCAGCGATTACTCGAGCTACATGGTCGGCGAAATCGTCTCCGTCTCGAGCCAGAGGGGGTAAGGATGGGTCTGGTATTTCACTCGCCCGAAGAGGCGATCGCGGCCGTCGGCTCCGATCTCGGCGTCAGCGACTGGCTCACCATCGAACAGGACCGGATCGATGAATTTGCGCGGGCGACCGGCGATTTCCAGTGGATCCATGTCGATCCGGAAAAGGCCAAGGACGGCCCCTTCGGCAAAACGATTGCCCACGGCTATCTTTCGCTGTCGCTGATCAACGTGTTCCTGCCCGACCTGCTTTTGGGGGAGGGCATGAAGATGGGCGTGAACTACGGCACGGATCGCGTCCGTTTTCCGGCACCTGTTCCGGTTGGGTCACGCGTAAGAGCGAGTGGCGAACTGATCAAGGCCGAAGCTCTGCCCGATAATGCGGTCCAGGTGACCGCGCGGATCACGATCGAACTCGAGGGATCGCAGAAGCCTGCCTGTGTCGCCGACATTCTGGGGCGCTACTATTTCTGACGGAATGGATGAGTGATGAGCGACGCGACGCAACAGGACATTCTAGCTCGGCTCGACCGCCTGGAATCGCGCGATGAAATCCGCCAGCTGATTTCGAAATATTCGCTGGCGCTCGACATGCGCGATATGAACGCGATGGCGGGTCTGTTTCCAGCCGATGTGAAAGTGGGCGGCGGCAAGACCGGGCGGGCGGAACTGCGCGCCTGGCTGGACGAGACCATGCGCAAACAGTTCGATGGTACCTCGCACCACGTCGGAACCACGATCATAGAATTCATCGATCCAAACAATGCCGTGGGCATCGTCTACTCCAAGAACGAGCACGAGACCGGTCCCGAATGGGTCATCATGCAGATGATGTATTATGACCGCTACGAACGGATCGAAGGCCGTTGGTATTTCCGGCGCCGCCAGCCGCTTTACTGGTATGCAACCGATCTCAACAAACCGCCGATCGGCGCGCGCAAGATGCGCTGGCCCGGCAGGGAGCCCTACG
This sequence comes from Hyphomicrobiales bacterium, assembly GCA_900467685.1. Classification (GTDB taxonomy): domain Bacteria; phylum Pseudomonadota; class Alphaproteobacteria; order Rhizobiales; family Rhizobiaceae; genus Ensifer_A. The sequence goes on along the minus strand of UBQX01000005.1, from coordinate 154,414 downwards.
AAGGTTCCTTCCATGATCTTTTCCCCTCATGGGACGAATTCTGGTCGCGCGGCGAGCCTGATGGAGGGCCGGTGGCCGAGCCCGCGGCACTTGAAACCTTTATCGAAACCATGCGGAGGGGGCATCAGGTTCATGGAAATCGCGTCCGCTGAGCGTTCCGCCATCTCGCATCTTTTCGAACCCATCGCGATCGGCGGGCTGACGCTTCCGAACCGGATCGCCATGGCGCCGATGTCGCGCTATTTCTGCCCCGATAGCCTTCCACATCAAGGGGTCGCGGACTATTACAGCCGCCGTGCCCGCGCCGGCGTTGGCCTCATCATCAGCGAAGCCACCTATATCGATCATCCGAGCGCTCCGAGTTACGAAGGCGTGCCGAACTTCTTCGGACCTGCTCTCGATGGCTGGAAGGCGGTGCTTGAAGCTGTCCATCAAGCCGGCGCTTCCATGTTTCCGCAGCTTTGGCACACGGGGAGCTTCCGCAACTCGTCGATGAAGCCGGTTCCGGGCGTTCCCGGCTTCGGGCCGTCCGAGAACACCAACGCGTTCACCAACCATCCTGAACCGACCAGAGCGATGACCGAAACGGACATCGCAGACGTCATTTCAGCCTATGCGGATGCGGCGGAGGCTGCAAAGCGCATCGGCTTCGACGGCGTCGAGATCCATGGGGCGCATGGATACCTGATCGACGAGTTTTTCTGGAGCGTCACCAACCGCCGGACGGATCGCTATGGCGGCGATCGGCGCGGCCGCACCCGCTTTGCGGTGGAAGTCATCTCGGCCATTCGCAGCCGGGTCGGAGCAGATTTCCCGGTCTCGTTCCGCTATTCGCAATGGAAGCAACAGGATTACAAAGCTGTCCTGGCCGACACGCCGCAGGAATTGGCCGAAATTCTGCAGCCGCTTGCCGACGCCGGCGTCTCCATGTTCCATTGTTCGACCCGACGCCTATGGGAGCCGGGTTTTGAATCCGAGGGGCCGATGACGCTCGCGGGCTGGACGAAGACGCTCACGGGAACACCGGTGATTGCCGTCGGTGGAGCAGGGCTCGACCGGCCGGGTCTGAAGGAGGCGAAATCCGCTTCTCTCGATGTCGTTGCCGACGCTCTGGATCGCGGCGATTTCGACATTCTGGCGGTCGGCCGCGCGCTGATCGGCGATCCGGAATGGGTCGAAAAGCTCAAGGCTGGGCGCGAGGCTGAGGCGATCGGTTACGACAGGGCTTTTCTGGAAAAGCTCGACTGAGGATCTCGGTGCGTACGGTAACCCCGTCGCTCGGTTTGCCGCAGACCATTTAGATCAAGCGTCCCTGAAACCCGCGCCCCGCCTTCGATGAAATCGAATGGCGGGGTCGCGTTGCATCGGCTCGCATCGGGAGGTCTACGGGCCGCAAATCGGCTGCCGCGCCAGTGTCACGCGGCAGGTCTTGTCCGTTCGCCGAGCATGGCGGCGCTGTTGAGAACGAGCCGCACCAATTCCGTCTGCCGTGTAATCCCGCTCTTGGAGAAAATTGAACGAAGATGCGCCCTGGCCGTGTTGCGGCTGATGGCGAGCGAGGACGCGGCATCGTCAAGCGACAGACCCTCGGTGAGCCGGCGTGCGACAGCGGCTTCGGCCGGTGTCAGATCGAGGATCTGGCGAACCAGGTCGCCCTCCACTTCCTGCGTCACATCGGAATCGCGGATATAGACTGCGACGGTCTGCCCTGTGCTTGCCTTCGCCGGATTGTCGATCCTGCGGACGAGGACGCCCAGGTTCTTCGTGCCGGAACGCTTTGTCAGAGAGAGCCCGCGGACGCGCTTCGGGTCATGGGAGCCGTTCTCGGAAATCGCCGCGCGGATCGATTCCTGCAGCGACTTGTCCTCCCTTGCCGAAATAGCGCGCAATTTATTGCCCTGCAGGCAAAGTCCTTCGCGCTCGTTCAAGAAGCGCTCAGCGATCGGCGACAGGCGGACGACGCGGCCGGCCGTATCCAGGATCATGACGCCGATATTCAGACTGTCGAGCACATCGGAGTAAAGCGATCGTTCGACTTCGTTGACGCCGGTGCTCCAGGCGATATCGATGCTGCGGGCCATCTGGCAGACAAGCGCTTCGGCAATGCGATCATCCTCCGCGTCGAATGCAGGCCCGTTCTGCTCGCGGAAGATCCAAAGCGTGTAGCGGCTGGACTGCTCGGTCACGAAATGCGTGCTGAGGTGATTGTGGCGCTTGATCAGGTCGGAGAGCGTCTGTGCGTTGGACGGATCGGAAGGCAATGTCTGGCGCCCGAGTTCGGCCTTCGCATCAGCAAAGAATACATAACTGGTCTCTCCGGTGCGCGCCCGGTTTTCGATGGAGAGAACCGCGGCCACGGCGCGAAAGCGCTGGCGTATCAATTCAAGCGAACGCGGAACGGGTCGCGCGGTCACGATATTGGCCGTGATCTCGCTGAAAAGCTGGGCAAATTCCGATATTGACGCGATAGTCACTGCCATTTGAGACCTCCCAATCCCACGTGTCGTCTGACGCATGTCCGCTCCGGCATCTGTTCACCGAGAGAAACGGCGAACTCCTCCATACCGGATTTTTACATGTTGTCATTAATTCAACGGGACGTCAAATAGTTTGTCTCAAGTCGAATATTTGTGCAATGCGTCATTTTCGGCTGTTCAGACTATCCCTTGCGCGCAAAAAAAAGACCCCGCGTCGAGCGGGGTCAGGCAGTCTTTGAATTCGCAAAGACGGGGAAATCAGAGCAATTCCAGCGAAAGCGGAGATCCGGTTCGGGTCCGGAATTGCGGAAAGACAAACAGGTTACGACTTGCAGTCCGCGCGTTCAGCCAGACCGTCCTCACGCAGCTTGTAGGGCCTTTTCACGACCTTGATCGACGAAGCAGCGGGCAGGAAATGGCTCTTGTCGCTGGCTTCGAGGCCGCCAATCTGAACCTTGATGGACGAGGCGTTGGCTTCGAGCCACTTGGTGACCGCAGCCCCGTCTGTGGAGCCTGCTCCGTTGGCGGCCGCAGCCAGAATCAGCGGCTGGATGTAGTAGGGGTTAAGGGCAGGCGCACCGCCCATCCGTTCCAAGTCCGGAATGCGGGCCTCCGCGCGCTTCGCGAACTTCGCGAAATCCGAAGAGCCGACCGCGTCGCCGGGGCAATAGGTCATCCCCACGAACTGGGTGCTGTAGACGTCCTTGAAGGCGTCCTCGCCGACGATCTTGACGTTGCCGGCGGCGTAGTTGGTCATCGTCTGGTTGGCAAGCACCGGCACGTCCCAGCCGATATCGGCGCGGTTTTCGAGCAGCTTGCGCGCATCGTCGCCGATGGAATTGATCAGCAGGAGCGCTTCGGTGCCGGCGCTGCGCAGCGAAAAGAGCTGCGGCGTCATGTCTTCGGTGCGGAATGCAAACTCCTGGACGGCGACCGGCGCAGCGTTGCGCGACTTCATGTACTCGATGATATCGGCAACTGCTGCCTTGGACATGCCGCCATTGTCAGAAATCAGACCGAGCTTCTTCACCTTCAGTACGTCGAGAGCGTAGTCGATATTCGCCTTCATCTGATTCAGGCCCGTTACCGAGTCCGAGAAGTGATAGGGGGCGAATTGCGGCGTCAGCTGCGTCGACGCTGCCGTCGACAGCACGATCATCTTCTTGTCGGTCGTTACGGCGGTAATCGGAATGGTTTCCTGGCTCGTGGCGGGACCAACCAGCAGCTCGATCTTTTCGTTTTCGATCAGGCGGCGCACTTCGTTGACGGCATGCGTCGGGTCGGTGGTCGTGTCGGCGAGCACAAGCTCGACCTTCTTGCCGAGAATGCCGCCCGATGCATTGATTTCGTCGACGGCCATCTTCCAGGCCTGCTCGGCAACCTTGCCGATCGAGGCGCCGCCACCGGTCAGCGATATGATGCCACCCATCTTGATGACATCCGCTGCTTGTGCCGAAGCGAAGCCGAGCGAAAGGCTGGCGGCCGCCAAGAGGCCCACGGTGGCGCAATGATTGAGAAACTTACGTTTGATCCGGTTCATGCCTGGTCTCCTCCCCAAGGTTTGTACACATCAAAGGCGTTTGGAACAATTTCACATCGTCCGAGTAGACGAGGTTTTCGCAAATGAACAACGCTGCGGTTGCGCGGTAGCCCTTCTCTGGCGTTTGAGCCCACGGTCACGAAATCAGAATTCCGCTATCGACACACAGTTGCTGTCCCGTTGTGCGCCGCGATTCATCGGATGCCAGAAATATAGCGGCATTGGCGACGTCGTCCGGTTCGGTGAGACCGAGAAGATAGGCCTTGCGCTGATCCTCCAGATGCGGCTCGCTCTCGAAGAATTTGAGGACGCGCTCTGTTCCCACTGCACCGGGAACGAGGACATTCACACGGACCCTGTCGCGAGCATATTCGACGGCCATCGATCGCGTCAGCGCGATGACGGCGCCTTTTGAAGCGGAGTAGGCATCGCGGTTCGGGATGCCCATCGCGCCCATGATCGACGATGTGTTGATCACCGAACCGCCGCCGCTGGCGACGAGATGTGGAATGCCGTGATGGCAACACAGCCAGGTGCCGAAGAGGTCGAGTTCCAGCGTCTTCCAGAAGACCTCGGCGGGCGTCGTGGTGACAGGCCCGTCCTTGGGCGACGATCCGCCGGCATTGTTGTAGAGGATGTCGAGTCGCCCGAAGGTTTCGACGGTTTGGCGCAAGGCCCAGTCGACGTTTTCAGCGACGGTCACATCTGTCTTTACGAAAATCGCCCTGCCGCCCGCCGCTGCGATGTCGCTTGCGATCCGCTCACCCTCGGCTTCCCGTCTGCCAGCGATGGCGACAAGCGCCCCCTCCGCAGCGAAGCGGCGGCATGCCACTTCGCCTATACCGCCGGTGCCTCCGGTAATGAACGCGACCTTGTCCTTGAGCCTGTCCGTCAATTCGTCCTCCCGGTCCTCATGTGCGCGGCGTGTAGCCATCCGAGGCAATCACCGGCAGATGGGTCCATTTGTCATCGATCATCCGCATCCAGGCACCCGCAGTCAGCGCACCGCCATCCACGACAACCGTCTGCCCGGTCACCCATCCGGATAGAACATCCGATGCGAGGTAGAGGGCGGCACCCGCGCTGTCGGCTCCCTCGCCGAAACGCCCGATCGGAAACCAGCGTTCCAGGTGGGCGCGGTTCTCGGGCGGGACGCGGCTGGTGGCGACGATCTGCGCCGTGTTCGTGGTTTCGGGCGCGATCGCGTTGACGCGAATACCGTGCTGACCAAGTTCGACGGCAAGACTCTGGGTGAAGCCGGTGATGGCCGCCTTGAAGGCTGAGTAGACGACCGTGAGGGGGATGCCGCGAAAGGCCTCGACCGTCGAAACATTGATGATGCTGCCGCCCTTGCCACCCTTGCGGATCAGGGGAATTGCCGCCTTGGTGACATGGAACATGTGCAGGAGATTGACGGCGTAGAGCGCGTCCCACTGGCTCTCGTCGGACTCGACGAACTCGTTCTTGAAGCCGAGGTAGTCGCCGACATTGTTGACCAGCACGTCGAGGGAACCGAACGCCGTTTCGACCTCGCTGATGAGCCGTTTCACGTCATCCGCGTTCCGGACATCCGCCTCCACCACCAGACAATCGCATCCCAGCGACTTCAGCCTTGCGCGCGCTTCGCCAGCGCGAGCCGGATCGATCTCGGCGACCGCAAGACGCATGCCCGCCTTGGCAAGAATCTCGGCGATCGCCAGACCTATGCCGGCGCCGCCGCCTGTGACAAGTGCAACCTTGCCTTCAAGACCGATAAGCGATTTTTCGCTCACGAGGCTCATCTCTGCCGCCCTCCCTGCACCGATGCATGCAGCCGCCCCGTGCGGATCGTGGTGTCGCCGATCAGCACGAGCTTGCGGCTCGAAAGCCTCCAGCCTTCGTCTATCCGCCTGAAATGGTCGTCGTAGCGGACCGTAATCTCGTAGCAGTATTCAAGATTGTCGGCAGTGCGATAGTAGTGCCGGGCGTAGGTGTAAGTCTGCGCCGATGCGTCTTTGCCGGAAAACTCCGGCACCATTCCCGTGACGCCATGATGCGTTCGGTCATAGAGATCTTTCATCATGGCCGGCACGGTCATGAGCTGGTCACGCCCCTTGAAATGACCGCGCGGGGCTGAAAGCTCGCCGTCGGGGGTAAATTGGTCGGCGAACAGTTGTCCGTCGCCGCGATCGACCGCCATGGCATAGCGCTCGGCCACGAGCCGTATCTCGAAGGCAGCAAGGAGGTCCTCAGGGGAGGTCATCGGGAAACCTCCACAGTGGCGACAACCTCGCGAACCGCACGAACGACATCGTTGCGCGTATATCTCAGAAGGGCAGTCTCTTGCGGGTCAGGCTCATAGGCGAGAACATTGCCACGCCCGGGCACGATGAAGGCATCCGGTAGCAGGGGGTGTTCCTCGTCGCGTTCCTCGACACGCCGGGAAGAGCCGACTGCATCGAAGATCATCTGGAAAAACGCGTTGAAGCGAAGGTTCTGATCGCCGATCAGGTAAGCCTTGCCCGGTTCTGCGTTTTCAAGAGCACCGGCAATCGCCTCGGAGAGCGATCGCACCGACATGTAATTCGTGCCACCGGCCGGCGCAAAGTCGGGAATGTCCGGCCTTTCGCCGCGCGCCCATGCCACGAGTGTCTCGTAACGCCAAGCCGGCACGCCGGGCAGGGCGCCGACGATGGAAGGCGGGTTGAGCGTTGAAACGTTGAAATCCTTGTCCGCCAATGCGCGCGCGCCGTCGTCGGCAAGCTTGCGGGCGCGGACGTAATCGTTCGTCTCCGCAAGATGCGGCATTACCTGGTGGTAATAGCTGCCGATCTGCACCACGCGGCGGACACCTGCCTGTTTGGCGCGGCGCACGAAATTCGGAACGCCGTCTATCTGCGTCGTGCGCCAGAATTCCTCTCGATCCGCGTCGTGCCGAATATGGCGGATATCGTTGCCGGCGGCAAAGACGACCGCATCGAACGGTTCAAGCTCGTGCGGTGTGAAACCGCCTGTCGCATAGTCGCCGGTCAGAACGGCGAACCGGGTCAGCGGCGTTTCCTGCCTTGGCGGCTTGCGCGCACCCAGCACGACCTCGTGGCCGTGGCGCGACAGCATCTCGGCGGCATGCCCGCCGATCATTCCGGTGCCGCCCACTATGAGTATCTTCACGTGTTGATCCCTGTCCCGAATGCGTCATCAAGGCCCGAGTTTCCCCCGACCATGGCTGGGCGCATCGTCTGCTTGGATTAGAAAGCCATTGTGCCTTACTCCGTTCAGACGATGTGCGGCCGGGCCGTGGATGATGGTTTCCGGCTGAGGCGAGCGGGCGGAGCATGCGTTGCGCTGCAAGTCTTGCTATTGGGCCTGATTTCAATCTCGGCCCTGTTTATCGGGCCGACCGGGGAAATGCCGATGGAATACCTTTCGCAGATTCTTGCTCGCAACAGCCGGCTGCTGCCAGATCGTCCCTTCATCGTCACGGACACCGAGACCCTGACCTACGCGCAATTTTCGGCGCGAACGGCGCAGCTGGCGCATGTGTTGCAGGCGAGGGGTCTGAAACCTGGCGACCGCGTGGCACTTTACCTTCCCAGCACGCCGATGATGGCCATAGCCTTTTGGGCCTGTCAAAGGCTGGGCGCGGTTCCTGCGCCGGTCAGCGCCATGTTGCGCCATGAGGAGTTGCGCAGCATCGTTGCGAAGGCGGATTTCAGGGCACTGATCGCAGACACGGAAACCTGGCCGTATTTCCAGCAAATCCGCAGCGAATTTTCAGATCTCGCCCATTGCCTTGTCGCGGGCGGGGGAGGGCAGGAAGACCTGACGTCCCTGATGGATGCACAGCCCGAGATATTCGACGATCATGTCTGCGACCCTCGCGACATTGCCTGCCTTTTCTTTTCCTCTGGCACCACCGGCAAATCCAAAGGCATCGCCCAGCCGCATTTCAGTATTGCGTCCACTTTGCGTGACATGATGGTGTCACATCGCAACCGCTTCGGACGGGAAGTCTATGTCTGCGCCGTTCCGCTCTTCACCAATTTCGGGCTCAACGTGACGCTCAACCTGTGTCTCTATGGCGGCGGCACGATTGTCCTGCATGAACGCTGGAACACCGCGCGGGTCCTTGCCGATATCGCCCGATACAAGGCGACCTATTTCGGCGGCACGCCGACCATGTATGTCTATATCGTCAACGAGATCGACCCCCAAATACACGACCTGACCTCGTTGCGGGTCTGTACGACCGGCGGGTCGCCGGTGCCGCAACCTGTCATCGAACGGTTCGAGAGCTTGAGCGGTGCGCGCGTCACGCAGGTCTACGGGGCCACCGAGACCTGCGGCCAGAACGTCATGGAACCGACACTCGGGGTTCGCAAGCGCGGCGCCGCAGGCTTGCCGGTCGGAAGTTCGCGGGTGACCGTCGTTGATGACGATGGCCATGAAGTGCCAACCGGCGAGATCGGCGAGATCATCATCGGGGGCGATTGTGTCGCTGCGGGCTACTGGGAGGACGACGAGGCGACTGCCGAGGCGTTCGGTCCCGACGGCTGGCGGTCAGGCGACCTTGGTTATGTCGACGAGGACGGGTATGTCTTCATCGTCGACCGCAAGAAGGACGTCATCATCGCCGGCGGACACAATATCTATCCGTTGGAAATCGAGACATTGCTCTACAAGCATGCAGCCATTGCGATGTGTGCTGTGGTCGGCATTCCGGACGAAGCCAAGGGTGAAGTTCCCGTGGCCGTCATCGTTCCGGCGGACGGGAGCACTGCGACGGCCGACGAGCTTGCCGCCTATTGCCGGGAGCATCTGGCTGCCTACAAGGTTCCCCGGCGGTTTGAATTCATCGAACGGATGCCCATCGAGGCGGCCAAGATCCGCAAGCGCGAACTGGTTGTGGCGCTGAAGGATGGAACCCTCGACAAATTCAGAGGCTGAGTCTGTTCCAGGGCCCTTTGCCCTTGCGCAATTTCGGACGCGAAACCGTCTGCGCTCTCGCTGGAATTGGCTAGACTTGGACGGGCGGTCCCTTGTCGACGTCGCCGGCCGCCCCATAGGCGCTCCAGCCCCCATCGACCGGAAGCACCGCGCCCGTAATGTAACTTGCCCAATCGGACAGGAGGAATGCCGCTGCACGCGCCATTTCCTCCTGCTCCGCCAGCCGGCCAAGCGGCGTTCGCCGTTCGATCGTCGCGGGATCGAAAATCTTTCGCTCCAGAAGCGACCGCACCATGGGCGTTTTTGTATAGGCGGGCGCAATGCAGTTGACCCGCACCCCTCTTGGGCCCCATTCGCAGGCCAGCGTCTTTGTCAGATGGATGACCCCAGCCTTTGCAACACCATAGGCCGAGCGGCCGGGAAAGGCGCCGAGGCCGACGATCGACGAGACGTTGACAATGGAGCCCGATCCGCGCTCCAGCATTTCCCGCCCGGCGGCACGGCAGACGAGATATGTGCCCCGCAGGTTGACATCGACCACCCGCTGCCAACGCGCCGGTTCCTGGGAGTGGACAGGCAGAAGATCGTCGCCAATCCCGGCCGAGTTGAAAACGAGATCGATGCGGCCCAGCCGGGCGTGAATCTCGTCCACCATACGCTCGACGGACTCCGCGTCAGCGACATCGCCGGTGACATGAAGCGCGGCCCCGGTCTCTTCCAGCGCGGCCTCGGCGGCTTGTGCATTGATATCGGCAATAACGACCTTGGCTCCAAGCTCGTGAAGCAGCCTTGCGGCGGCCGCCCCGATGCCGCTTGCGCCGCCGGTCACCAGCGCGGTGCGGCCGTCGAGGTTGAAATGGGGACTGGCCCGGTCATGCATCGGGGTCGCCTGCTAGCTCTTCCTCGACATTGAAATGATAGTCCGGTTCCCATTCGACCTGGGGGCGGTTGTGGAGATCGAGATAGGCTTGGGCCACGAGGTCATGGTCGTAGGGTGTGCCGGCCTGCATCGTGCCGTGAATGGCGACCGTCGTCACCTGAATGCCGTGTCCGATCAGCTCCTTGTGAAGCGAATGTCCGAGACTGCGGAGCGCCGCCTTGCCGAGCGAAGTGACGCCCCACTCGATCCAGGGGCCGAAGGCCAGGACACCGCCTGTCAGGAGGACCGTGCCCCGCCCGCGCTCGATCATGGACGGTGTGACCTTCAGGGCCGCGTGATGGGCGCCGGCAACGTTCGTCTTGAAGGCGTTCACAACATAGTCGAAATCGGCAGGCTCGCCATGCGCGGCCCAGCCGTCGGCCGTGCCGTATTTCGCCTCGCGAAGTCCCGAAGGCGTGACGAAGCGGGCGGGCTCGATGATGGCTGCGTTGTAGAGAAGGACGTCCGCATGCCCGTGCCGGTCGGCGATCTGGCGATGGATTTCGTCCATGGCGGCCGGATCGCCCGCATCGCCGGCAAAACCCGAAACCTCGAGCCCCATGCCGCGTAACGCCTGTTCATGCTTCTCGATCGCATCCTTGCGACGCCCTGTGAAGGCGACGGCAAAGCCGTTCGAGGCGAACTTGCGCACGAGCGCCTGGCCGAGGCCGGGTCCCATGCCGATGACGATTGCAAGCGGCTTGGTCATGACGCGATCTCCGCTGGCTTGCCTCTCGGGTGCGGTTCCGCCTGTCCCTCGAGATTGCGCCGGATCCTGCGGTTGGATGCATATTCCTGCAGCGTTCCGATGATGCCCTTGCGCAGGAAGAGGACGCAGAGAACAAAGATCAATCCCTGCATGACCACGACCCAGGAGCCGAAGGTCGCAAGCCTCGTTTCAAGCGTGACGAGGACTGCCGCGCCGACGATCGGGCCGAGCAAGGTTCCCACGCCACCGATGAGCGTCATCAGCAGCGCATTGGCCGAGTTCATGAAATAGACGTCCGAGAGGGAGGCGATCTGAAACACGATGGCATTCAGTCCGCCTGCCAGACCCGCCAGCGCCGCCGATAGCACGAATGCGATCAGCTTGAAGTCGTTCACCGAGTAACCCAGCGACACGGATCGCTGCTCGCTCTCGCGGATCGATTTCAAGGTCTGACCGAAGGGCGAATGAACCACGCGGTAGACGAAGACGAAGGCCGTCAGGAAGAAGGCGAGGGTCGTGAAGTACATGCCGAGCGGACGCGAAAGATCGATCATCCCGAGGAACACGCCGCGCGGCACGGATTGAATGCCATCTTCGCCATGGGTCCAGCTGGCCTGCACGGCGTAGAAGTAGACGATCTGCGCCAGCGCCAGCGTGATCATCGCGAAATAGAGGCCCTGCCGGCGGATCGCCAGCCAACCGAACAGCAGGCCGAGCACGCTCGATCCGGCAACGCCCGCCAGCAGGCAGAGCTCCGGTGGAACACCCCAGACCGCCGCCATCTGCGCCGCGATATAGGAGGCCGTGCCGAAAAAGGCGGCGTGTCCGAACGCCAGCAACCCGCCATAGCCGAAGATGATGTTGTAGCCCATGGCGAAGATCGCCATGATCAGGATCTTCATGGCCAGGATCGGGAACATCAGGAACGGCAGGGCAAGGCCGATGCCGAGCATGAGCACGAACCAGAGCCGGCCGTTCTCCAGGATGCTGTCGGCCCGACCGGACGAGACATCGGCTATGGAATGCGCCTGTGTGTCGCGACCGAAGAGGCCTGCCGGGCGCAGAACCAGGACGATGGCCATGATCACGAAGATGATGGTGCTCGACGCCTGCGGATAGAAGACCTTGGTGAGGCCTTCGATGACGCCCATCATCAGGCCGCTGACGATGGCGCCGAAGATCGACCCCATGCCGCCGATGACGACCACTGCGAAGGTGGTGATGACGATCGATTGCCCCATCTGCGGGCCAACCTGATAGATCGGCGCCGCCATGACGCCGGCAAGGCCTGCCAGACCTACGCCGAAGGCATAAGTGAGCATCAGCATGCGCGGGACGTTGATGCCGAACGCACGCAGAAGATCGGGGTTCTCCGTCGCGGCACGTAGATAGGAGCCGAGCTTGGTACGTTCGATCAGATACCATGTGGCAAGGCACGTCAGCAGAGCCATCGCGATCACCCAGCCACGGTAGATCGGCAGATACATGAAGCCGAGATTGATCGCGCCCTGCAGCGATTGCGGCACATCGTATTGTTGCCCCGCCGAGCCATAACGGACGTTGAAGAGACCCTCGATCAGCATGGCAAGCCCGACAGTCAGCAGAAGGCCATAGGCGTGGTCGAGGTCGTAAACCCTTCGGATGAAGATGCGCTCCATCAGCGCACCGATCAGGCCGACCAGGAGCGGCACCAGGATCAGCGCCCACCAGTAGTTCAAGGCCGGCAGGCCGAGCCCCGGAAAGATTTCCGGCAGGTGCAGCAGATACCAGGCGCCGAAGGCCCCCAGCATGTATTGCGCGCCATGTACGAAATTCCCTATCCTGAGCATGCCGAAAATGATGGCGACGCCGAGGCTCATCATCGCATAGAACGAGCCGTTGATGAGGCCGACGAGAAGCTGGCCATACAACAGGACGGATGGAACGCCGAAGATCGAAACCATCGTCTAGACTCCAAGATAAGACTGAATTTTCCGCTCGTTGGCGGCAATGTCGCCACGGTCGATGCTCTCGACGACGCGGCCGTGTTCGACGACGCAGAAGCGGTCGGCGATCTTTGCTGCAAAGCGGAAATTCTGCTCAACCAGCAGGATCGTGTAGCCGCGTGTCTTGAGGGCGGCGATGACGGCGCCGATCTGCTTGACGATGACAGGCGCCAGGCCCTCCGTCGGTTCATCAAGAAGCAGCGTGGTCGCCCCGGTCCTCAAGATCCGGGCGATGGCGAGCATCTGCTGTTCGCCGCCGGACAGCTTTGTTCCGGGGCTGCTCAGCCGGGCTTTCAGATTGGGGAAGAGCTCGAACAATTCTGCGTCCGTCATTCCGCCCGCGGCGATGATCGGTGGCAATACGAGGTTTTCGGCCACGGTCAGGCTGCCGAAAATGCCGCGCTCTTCCGGGCAATAGGCCAGCCCCGAACGCGCGGCGATTTCAGGAGGTGTCTGCGACAGATCGCGGCCAGCATAATAGATGCCCCCGCGCCGCTTGCGCATGAGGCCCATGACGGCACGCAGCGTCGAGGTCTTGCCCGCGCCATTGCGCCCGATCAGTGTCAGCAGCTCGCCCTTCCGGAGCGTGAGGCTGACGCCGTGCAGTGCCTTGCTTTCCCCGTACCATCCTTCCAGATCCCGAATTTTGAGCAGGGGCGTTGTCGCGGTCTCAGTCATCGGTCCCTCCGATATAAGCGTCGATGACCCGTTGATCGGTCGACACGGTCTCGTAATTTCCTTCTGCCAGAACCCGCCCGGCGGCCAGCACGGTGATCGTGTCAGAGAGCGAGGCGACCACGGAGAGATTGTGCTCCACCATCAGGATCGTGCGATTTGCGGAGACCTTGCGGATGAGTCCCGCCACGCGCTCCACATCTTCCTGGCCGAGCCCCGAGGTCGGCTCGTCGAGGAGCAGCATTTCCGGATCGAGGGCGAGCGTCGTTGCGATCTCCAGCGACCGCTTGCGGCCATAGGACAGAACTGTGGCGGGCTCTTCCGAATAGGAAAGCAGGCCCACTTCATCCAGCAATTCATCGACCCGGTTGTCCAGAACGCGCAAAGTCTTGTCACTGCGCCAGAACCGGTAGGCGACCCCCAGCGGCCGCTGAAGCGCGATGCGGATGTTTTCCCGCACGGTCATTCGCGGATAGACCGCGGAGATCTGGAACGAGCGAACGACGCCTCGCCGCGCGACCTGTTCCGGTTTGAGCCGGGTAATATCTTCGCCATTGAACAGGATCGTCCCCGACGAAGGTGCCAGAAACTTGGTGATGAGATTGAAGGTCGTCGTCTTGCCGGCCCCGTTCGGGCCGATGAGCGCATGAATCGAGTGGCGTCTGATCTTCAAATTGACGTCGCTGACCGCGGAAAATCCGAAAAAGCTCTTGTTCAGACCGCTTGCCTCGATGATGTAGTCGCTTTGGGGCAGGGCATTCATGTAGTCGTTCCTTCCGGCAGCAGTCCGTCCACCAGGATGCCCCGTCCCCTTGAGGCGCGCTGGCGCAGAGCGATCGTTTGCTGGTAGGCCTCGGAGTTGTAGAAGCTGCTCGCGGCCTGCCGGGATGGGAACTCCACGATCGAAATCATCTGCGGCGCCCAGGCGCCTTCGAGCGGGATCGCATGGGCGCTGTTGGCCAGAAACTTCCCGCCGGATTTCGCCATGATGGGACCCGCAATCCGCCGGTATTCCTCCCAGGCGGCCGAATCCGTTATTTCGATCTCGAAGATCATGTAGCCCGGCACGCGTGGCCTCCACTGCATCCTGATCCGGCAGCAGGGGCGTTGCCGGATGGTTTGGCGAAACACTGGCGGACCGTCAGCCCGCCAGCGCTCCAGTTCTCGGTGAGACGAACGCAGGTTCGATCACTTGCCGATTTTGCACGCAGACTCGGAATAGGGCAGGAAGGCCTTTTCGGCTGGGACGGTGCCGATCTTCTTGAAATAGTCTTCCTTCGTCACCTCCGACGGCTTCTTGACCTCGAAGAGATAGAAGTCGTGGATGAGCCGGCCATTCGGGAACATTTTCGAATTGTGAATGAAGAAGTCTTCGATCTTCATTTCGTGCATGACCTTGAGCACGGCGGCTGCGTCATCGGTGCCCGCCTTGTCCACCGCGTTCAGGTAGTTCGACACGGCGGAATAGGTCCCGGCTGCCACCCAGCCCGGCGCGTGGCCGGTAATGGCCCGCATCCGTTCGCCGAACGCCTGTGATGCCTCGTCCTCGTTCCAGGCCCAGGGGGCAGAGAAGCGCACGCCCTGCAGTGCCTCCACGCCGATCGCCCGGGCGTCGGATTGATGCAGGGCAGGCGTCGAGACCTTCATGCCTTGCGCCATGATCCCGAATTCGCGCACCTGCTTGACGGCATTGACGAGGTCCGGACCGCTGATATTGAGAATGAGGGCCTGTGCGCCCGATGCCTGGGCCTGCAGCAGGAACGACGAGAAATCCGTTGTTCCGAGCGGCGCACGCACGGTGCCGGCCACCTTGGCGCCCCCGGCCTCGATGGCCTTGATTTCGGTCGCTTCCTGAACCTTGCCGGCTTCATAATCGGGCGACAGGATGAAGAAGGTTTTCACACCCTCCGCCAGCATGCCGTTGACCGGGCTGGTCAGGTAGGAATAGGGGCTATAGGCCCAGGCCATGACATGGCCATTGCAATCAGCCTCCACAGGCTTGTCGGTGAGCGGCGAGACGAAAAGGCCGATCTTTCCAGTTTCCCCGATCAACGAATTGACGCCAAGAGAAATGGCCGAATTCGCCATGTCGGCGATCACGTCGACATTGTTTTTCTGAAGCCACTCGCGTGCAATCGCGAGGCCGACCTCCGGCTTGTTCTGATGGTCGGCGGAAACCAGTTCGATCGGCTTCCCCAGCGCCTTGCCGCCATGGTCCTTGATGGCAAGCTCAACCGCGCGCACGACTTCCGTGCCGCCCAGGGCAGAGAAAGACGAGCTCTGGTCATTCAGGACACCAATTTTGACGACGCCGTCCTGCGCATAGGCGCAGGTTGCCGTCAGCAATAGCGCGAACGCTATCGTCATTTTCGTCTTCATGTTTTCCTCCCACTCCGCTCCGGATGCGCTCCCACGCATGCCGTTCGATCCTTGCGACCGATGACTCCCCGTCATTTGCGGAACCTTGACGATCCGATCTTCGGTGCCGGCCGGTCGGGCAGCATCGTCCGAAGAGACTAACGACCTGATGAACTCGGTCTTAGGTTGGTAAATGCAAAGCGAAGCCGTCCTTTCCCAATTTATCGCACGCGATTTCTCGGCAAGGGATTCTCCTCAACCCGCGTTAAGAGTTCCATAATTATGATTATCTAACTTGAATTGTGCGGTGGGTGGGTTCAAGGATGAAGTGCGACTTGCGAATGATACCAAAGGGTTATCGGTAGTGAACTGGATGCGGGCTTGGCGTATCCCTTGTGAATCGGTTTGCCGCCTTCTGTTTCGTTAACACAATATTTACCATGAATTCAGACGGTTAATGTCGGGGTGTGCGCCGTCATCTGGCGAGATAGCCGCGTCTGGCCTTGGCGTCGGAAAGCGCGGCGATGCGGGGAGCAGCATCGGATAGGGCGGCCAGCGGTTCGGACTTCGACTGTCCGCGCGTACCGATGCGGCCCCAGCGGCGCTCCAGCCAGACCTGGCCGAACAGGTCTTCCGTCACATCGAGCGCGTAGAAGCGTGCCATGTTGCGGGCGGGGTCGAGGCGTTCGGCGTAGAAGTGGGGCGCAGCGGTCATGAGGCCGATTCTTCCTCACCGCTTGCCAAGCGTCCAATGAGAGTTCTGAATCGGTTCGCCGCCTCGGATTCATGCCTCTGATGGGTGGCGATCCCCCTTTTGGAAGGGACCGTCAGCCACTACTGTCGCAAACGCAGTCCGCGAACCTGAGTCGTGCGGGCTGTCGACCTGGAGGACGCGGCTGTTCTGCGGGCGTCTGTCGATGAAGCGAAGGAACACCTCATGAAGAAAATCCTGATCACGACCGTATTGATCCTGGCTGCAGCGTCTGCGCATGCCGCCGACACCTGCAAGTCCAAGGCCATCGACAAGAACGGCAAGCCCCTGGCAGGTGCCGCGCTGACCTCGTTCATGAACAAGTGCACGAAGGACGCGACCGCTTCCTGCGAGATGTCCGCCAAGGACAAGAACGGCAAGGCGCTCGCCGGAGCTGCCAAGACCGCCTACACGAAAAAATGCGTCAACGACGCCGTCGGCGGCTGAGTTCTCTGAAGGGCAGGGGCTTTGTGGAGCCTTCTGCCCTTTTCTCGCTTGTTGGTCCGGCCGCGCCTTGGCCGGATTTTCTTTCTCCGGCCCGCGAACCGGGGGCGCTCATCGCGCCCGCATCCCTTCGAGGAAGATGTCGATGACGTGCAGCACCTGCGCTTTCCAGTCAGGCCCCGCCGGGCGGGCATAGCCCACGGCGTAGGTGGTGGAGAGCAGATCTTCGGCCGTGATGCCGGCCCGGATCTCACCCGTATTGACCGCATGCGCGACCAGCCGGCCCACGGCCTCCTGCATCCGGCCCGAGAGTTCCGCATACATGGCCTTGGAGCCTTCCGTCGGCACCAGCGATAGCGTGCCGAGAAGCCCGCGCTTGGTTTCCACGAGATCCACCAGCGCGTGAACCCAGTTTCTCAGTGCTTCGAGCGCGCCCGATTGAACTTCCAGCGCGTTCGCGAGTTCTATGAGCTGTTCGACCTCGCGCCGGTACACCGCCTGAAACAGCGCCTCGCGCGTCGGGAAGTGGCGGTAAAGCGTGCCGACGCCCACCTCTGCCTCGCGGGCAACGGCCTCCAGGCTGGCGTTGGGACCGCCGCCCGCGAGCACGGTCTTGGCGGCTTCGATCAGGCGTTCGCGGTTGCGCGTCGCGTCGGATCTCGGTTTGCGCCCGGCGGATTCCATAATAATTGCGTGTCTCTCTTGATAAACGGAGGGTGCCTCCGTATATTGTCACGTGCGGTGGGAGAAGTATGAACCGTCACCTGCCCCGTGCCAAGGGCCTCTCCCGTTCATCCCTGCATTGCCCTTTCAATAATACCGAAACAATGGAGATTGCATGTCCTACTCCATCAGCCTGACCGTCAACGGCGATCAGCGCCGGGTCGAACTTGACGATCCGCGCGTGACGCTGCTCGACCTTTTGCGCGAGCGTCTCGACCTCACCGGCACCAAGAAGGGCTGCGATCGCGGCCAGTGTGGCGCCTGCACCGTTCTGGTCGACGGGCGGCGCGTCAATTCCTGTCTGTCGCTTGCCGTCACGCTCGACGGCGCCGACATCACCACGATCGAAGGCCTCGCCGATGGCGACACGCTGCACCCGGTGCAGGCCGCGTTCATCGAACATGACGGCTTCCAGTGCGGCTATTGCACGCCCGGCCAGATCATGAGCGCCGTGGGCCTGATTTCGGAAGGCCATGCCGGGGAGGATCCGGAGCGCGTGCGCGAAGGCATGAGCGGCAATCTCTGTCGCTGCGCCGCCTATCACGGCATCACCGAAGCGGTGATCGACGCAACGCGCCGCATGGCCGAAACCTCGGAAAGGAAATCGGCATGAAGCGCTTCGACTATGTGCGGCCCCTTTCGGTGGCCGATGCCCTTGCTGCCTACACGCCGGGCGCTGCCTATCTCGGCGGCGGAACCAACCTGCTCGATCTGATGAAGATCGGCGTCATGCAGCCCGACACGCTGATCGACCTCGGCCGGATCGCCGAACTCGATGCCATCGAGATGCTTCCCGGTGGCGGTGCGCGGATCGGCGCGCTGGTGAAGAACAGCGATCTCGCCCATGACCGCGCCTTTGCGGCCGCCTTTCCGATGGTGGCGGAAGCGATCCTTGCCGGTGCCTCCGGCCAGCTGCGCAATGCCGCGACCATCGGCGGCAATCTGATGCAGAAGACGCGCTGCACCTATTTTCAGGACCCGCATTCGCCCTGCAATCGTCGCGAGCCCGGATCGGGTTGTGCGGCGCGCGAAGGGGATAATGCCAATCTCGCCGTGCTCGGCTGGAGCGATGCCTGCATCGCCACCAACCCCTCCGACATGTGCGTGCCGCTGGCAGCACTCGGCGCGATCGTCGAGGTTCAGGGACCGGGCGGCAGGCGCGATATCCAGATTGCCAGCTTCCATTTCCTGCCGGGAGACCAGCCGGAAAATGAGACGGCGCTGCAACCAGGCGAACTCGTCATCGCCATCCGCCTGCCGGCGGAGGCTGCCGCGTTTGCAAAGAATGCGCGTTACCTGAAGGTGCGTGAACGCACGTCCTTTGCCTTTGCGCTCGTCTCAGTGGCCGCAGCCTTGCAGATCGAGGGCGGCAGGATCACGGCGGCACGGCTGGCGCTGGGTGCGGTTGCGGCCAAGCCCTGGCGGGTGACGGCGGCGGAAGAGCTGCTGGCCGGCCAGTCTCCGACGCAGGAAGTCTTCGCTCGTGCGGCCGATGCGCTTCTCGAAGGGGCCAAACCCTCCGGCGAAAATGGCTACAAGATCGAGCTTGCGCGCCGCGCTGTCGTGCGCGCCCTCCAGATGAGCGCCGCCGGCACGCCGAAACGCATGCCCGCGCTCCCCGCATCGTCCTTTGCCGAGGAGGCCTCCCATGTCTGATAGAGTGTCTGAGACAGTCACCATGCCCATGCGCTTCGGCTCGAATTCGGGCCAGTCCGTCACCCGCCGCGACGGGATCGCCAAGGTGACGGGCCGCGCAACTTACGCCGCCGACAACCATCCGGACGGCATGCTCTATGCGGTCTATGTTCCGGCGACGATCGCGCGCGGCCGCGTCACGCATCTCGATACGGCGGCGGCCAAGGCCCATCCGGGCGTTGTCGAGGTCTTCACGCCGAAGAACCGGCCGCCGGTCGTCGGCGATCCGGACAAGAAGCCCTTCATGTTCGCGATCCCGATCGAGGTTCTGCAGGACGATACGGTGCGCTATGCCATGCAGCCGATTGCGCTCGTCATCGGCGAGACGCTGGAGGCGGCAACCGAAGGCGCGCGGCTTCTTAAACCCCAATACGAGGTCGAGCCGGCCCGCACCGGTTTCGACGCCGAACCCGCCAAGCGCGCCGCGGCCGGCCCCTTCGGCCGTCCGGCCGAGGTCGTGCATGGCGATACGGAAGCGGGGCTTTCGCAGGCGAAGCAGACGCTCGACGTGACCTATGACACCCCGGCGCAATATCACAACGCGATGGAGCCGCATGCCATCGTGGCGAAGTGGGATGGCGACAAGCTGGAGATCGATACGCCGAACCAGGCGATTGTCCTCTCGCGCGGCTTCTATGCCTTTTATTTCGGGATCCCCGCTGACAATATCCTGATCCGCAGTCCCTATCTCGGCGGCGGTTTCGGCTCGAAGGCGGTGCCTTACAGCCCGCTGGTTCTGGCGATTGCCGCCGCGCGCAAGCTCGACCGTCCGGTCAAGCTGGTGCTGACCCGCGCGCAGATGTTCGGGCCTGTGGGCCATCGCGGCGCGACGCGTCAGCGCTTGCGGATCGGCATCGACGGCGAGGCGCAGATGACGGCGCTCGACCATGTCTCGACGGCGATTGTCGACAGTTTCGACAGCAGCTTTCCGGAGCCCGCAGCCAATGCCTCGCAGGGTCTCTATAACGCGTCCTCGCTGCATTCGCTGATGATGGTCGTGCATAACGACATCGGCGTTCCGGGCGCGATGCGCGCGCCGGGCGAAGCTTCGGGGTCGGCCGCTCTCGAATGTGCCATCGACGAAATGGCGGAGAAGGCGGGGATGGACCCGCTGGAATTCCGCCTGAAGAACTATGCCGATGTCGAGCCGGGAACGGGCAAGCCCTATTCCTCCAAGGCGCTGCGCGAATGCTATGCCGAGGGTGCCAAGCGTTTCGGCTGGGCTGGACGCCCGCTCGCACCCCGCCAGATGGTGGATGACAAGGGCTTCCTCACCGGCTGGGGCATGGGCACGGCGCTCTTCGGCGCGCCGATGTTTGCAGCCCAGGCCCGCGCCGTGCTGCGTCCCGATGGGACCGGTCTGGTGGAAACCGCAGCGGCAGACATGGGGCAGGGGGCCTGGACGGCGCTTGCCCAGATCGCCGCCGACAGCCTCGGCCTGCCGCTCGACAAGGTGGAGTTCCGCTCGGGCTCGTCCGATCTTCCGGATGGCGGTGTCGCGGGTGGCTCTGGACACACGGCGACCGCCGGCGGTGCGCTGCATGCGGCGGGCACCGATGCGATCCGGAGGCTCGGCGAACTAGCCGCTGCCGATCCGCAATCACCGCTCTTCGGCACCGGCAATCAGGGGTTCGTCGCTCGCGATGGCCGGCTCTATGCCGCGCGGGATGAAAGCCGCAGCGAGGCCTATGCCGATATCATTGCGCGCGCGGGTGGGCAGGAAATCGAAGGCAAGGGGAGTGCTGCGCGGCCTCCGGAAGATGCGGCGCGTCATGCCATGTATTCGCATGGGGCGGTGTTTGCGGAGGTGAAGATCGACCCGGTGCTCTTCCAGATGCGGGTGACGCGTCTCGTCGGGGCTTTTGCCGCCGGGCGGATCATCAACCCGAAGCTTGCGGAAAGCCAGCTGATGGGCGGGATGATCTGGGGCATTTCGTTTGCGCTTCATGAGGAGGCCCGGTTCGACAAGCGCACCGGCCGCATCATGAACACCGACCTTGCCGGCTACCACATTCCGGTCAATGCCGATGTGCAGGGGCTGGAGGTGATCACGGTTCACGAGGACGATCCTTACGTGAACCCGCTGGGCATCAAGGGTGTGGGCGAGATCGGCGTCACCGGCACGGTGGGTGCAATCGGCAACGCCATCTGGCATGCC
Organism: Hyphomicrobiales bacterium; assembly: GCA_900467685.1. GTDB lineage: Bacteria > Pseudomonadota > Alphaproteobacteria > Rhizobiales > Rhizobiaceae > Ensifer_A. Next base: position 133,054 of record UBQX01000005.1, on the reverse strand, counting down.
ACGGGCCGCCGCATCCGGCATTTCCCGATCCGCATCGAAGACCTTCTCGCCTGAGCGAGAGGTCCCGCTTCAAGCTTTCGCCGTCAGGTTCGCCTGGCGGCGGGCGACATATTTCAGCGTCACCTTTTCCAGGTTTTCATCCAGCCAGCGCGCCATGTCCATTTCCTCGTCCAGACTCTTGCGAAGCAGCTCGATGGCAGACGAATAGCCGCCACGGGCAGCGACCGTGATCAGCGACTGATAGGCGGCGATTTCATAATTTTCGAAGGCGAAGTTGGCGAAGCTGTTCTTCAGGATCTCGTCATCCGCGATGGCATGGCCAAGGGCTGCAAGGCTCCCGGTGATGGAAAGTGCAGCATCCTTCAACGTCGAATTGCCTTCTCCAAGGCCTTCGAGAATGGTCGCGAGCCTGTCGCGCTGGCCTTCGGTTTCGCGGATATGGATTTCGAGGCGCTGGGCGACTTCCGGATAATTCTCGATCCGCGAATGCTGCGCCTTCATGATCGACAGCGCCTGGTTTTCCATCGCGTGGGCATTGCGGAGCCCGGTCACGAAGATATCGCGGATTTCCGAATTCTGGGACATGGGGTGCGTTCCTTCCTGTGTCGATCGGCGCATCTAACCCGGCGTGCGGGTCTCTGTTCCGGCGGGAAGGAGAAAGGGGTGCCCCACCCTCGGCAAAGGAAGAGGGTGGGGCGGAACCGACCGGCTTTGGGGGGCTCCGGTCGGTTTCTCGTTACGGCGCGTCGGCGGGATTGGCCGGCGGAGCCGAATGGTGGTGTCCGGGCACGGTGTCGAGATCCGGCCGCTTCGTACGGAAGAGCCGGAGCACGAAGACGAAGAAGGCCGGCACGAAGACGACGGCCAGAAGCGTGGCCGAGATCATGCCGCCGAGAACCGTGATACCGATGGCATTCTGGCTGGCGGCGCTGGCGCCGGTCGCAATGGCCAGCGGCACGACGCCGAGCGTGAAGGCGAGAGACGTCATCACGATCGGACGGAAGCGCAGGCGGGCCGCCTCGATGGCCGAGTCGATCAGCGACATGCCTTCGGCGTAATGGTCCTTGGCAAATTCGATGATCAGGATGGCGTTCTTGGCCGAGAGACCGATGATCGCGATGATGCCGACCTTGAAATAGATGTCGTTCGGCATGTGCAGTCCGGTCACGGCAAGCACGGAGCCGATGAGGCCGAGCGGCACGACGAGCATCACCGACAGCGGGATCGACCAGCTTTCGTAAAGACCTGCCAGCAGCAGGAAGACGAAGAGCAGGCTGAGGCCGAAGAGGAAGGGTGCCTGCGAGCCGGACTTGATTTCTTCCAGCGTCTGGCCGGTCCATTCATAGCCGATACCGGCCGGAAGGGTGCTCGCAATCTTCTCCATTTCGGCAATCGCTGCCCCGGAGGATACACCGGGGGCCGGTTCGCCCGAGATGCGGATGCTCGGATAACCGTTATAGCCAACAAGCTGCGGCGAGCCCTTCTGCCATTGCGCGATTGCGAAGGAGGAGAGCGGAACCATGCCGCCGCTGGCATTGCGCACGTTCAGCTTCAGCAGGTCCTCGGCCTGCAGTCGGCTGTTGTCGCGAGCCTGCACGATGACGCGCTGCATGCGCCCGGCATTCGGGAAGTCGTTGATATAGGACGAGCCGAGGTTTGCCGTGATCGTGTTGTTGATGTCGGCGAAGCTGACGCCGAACGTGTTGGCCTTCTCGCGGTCGATGACGAGCAGGACCTGGGCTGCGTCGGGCAGACCTTCGATGCGCATGTTCTTCACGACCGACCCGGCGCTTGCCTTCTGCACGAGTTCGGCGGCGGCAGCGGACAGGGCTGCCTGGCCCACGCCGTTGCGGTCCTGCAGGCGGAAGGAGAAGCCGCCCGTGGCGCCGAAGCCCGGAATGGGCGGCGGCGAGAGCGCGAAGCTCGTGGCGTCCTTGAGCCCGAAGAGCTTCATGTTCATCCGGTTGGCGATATCCTGTGCCGAATTGTTGGCACCGCGCTCGCTCCAGTCCTTCAGCGTCACGAACATGAGCGCCGCATTCGGGCCCGTGCCGGAGAAGCTGAAGCCCTGGATGGCGATGACATCGCGCACGGCACCTTCCGCCTTGAGGATCTTTTCGATCTGCTCGACATTGGCCTTGGTGCGGTTGGCGCTGGCTTCCGGCGGCCCCTCGATGTTGACCAGCAGGTTGCCCTGGTCTTCGGCGGGAACGAAGCCGGAGGGAAGCTGGACATAGAGATAGCCAAGGCCGGCCGCAAGCGCGAGATAGATCACCATCATCCGCCCGGCGCGGCGGGTAAAGCCGTGCGTTGTCTTGACGTAGCCGCTGGTCAGACGGCCGAAGCCGCGGTTGAACCAGCCGGCGAGCCCCTTCTTCTCATGATGGCCCTTGGCGATGGGCTTGAGGAAGGTCGCGCAGAGCGCCGGCGTCAGCGACAGCGCCAGGAAGGCCGAGAACAGGATCGACACGACCATGGTCAGCGAGAACTGGCGGTAGATGATGCCGGTCGAGCCGGGGAAGAAGGCCATGGGCACGAAGACGCAGGTGAGAACCAGCGTGATGCCGAGAATGGCCCCGGTGATCTGCGACATGGCCTTGCGCGTTGCCTGCTTGGGCGAAAGCCCTTCCTCCGCCATGATGCGCTCGACATTCTCGACCACGACGATGGCGTCGTCGACGAGGATGCCGATGGCGAGAACCATGGCGAACATGGTCAGCACGTTGATGGAGAAACCGGTCGCATACATGATCGACAGCGTTCCGAGCAGCGCCACCGGCACGACGATCGTCGGGATCAGCGTGTAGCGGAAGTTCTGCAGGAAGATCAGCATGACCACGAAGACGAGCACGACGGCTTCGATCAGCGTGTGCAGCACCTTTTCGATGGAGGCACTCACAAAGGGGCTGGTGTCATAGGGCGTGGAATAGGCGACGCCCTTGGGGAAGAATTTCGACAGTTCTTCCAGCTTGGCCTTCACGGCGGACGAGGTCGCGACCGCATTGCCGGTGGAGGAGAGCTGGATGCCCACGGCAGCGCTCGGCTGTCCGTTGACGCGGCTCGAGAAATTGTAGGTTTCGGCGCCGAGCTCGATGCGGGCGACGTCCTTCAGGCGCACCGTGCTGCCATCGGAATTGGCGCGCAGGATGATGTCCCCGAAGGCTTTCGGATCGGAGAGCTGGCCCTGCACGATGACCGAGGCCGTGAGATCCTGCGTCACCGGGTTGGGTGCCGCGCCGATCTGGCCGGCGGCGACCTGGGCGTTCTGCGCCCGGATGGCGTTGGCGATATCGGCGGCCGTCAGGTTGAGGCCGACCATCTTGTCCGGGTCGATCCAGATGCGCAGCGCGCGCTGCGCGGCGAAAAGCTGTGCGCGGCCGACGCCGGGGATGCGGCGGATTTCGCCCAGCACGTTGCGGTTCAGATAGTCGCCCAGCGCGACGTCATCCATGCTGCCGTCCGACGAGGTCAGCGTCACCACCATGAGGAAGCCCGAAGAGGCTTCCTCGACGGTGATGCCCTGCGACACGACGGCGGAGGGCAGGCGCGGTTCCACGCGGCGGATGGCATTCTGCACATCGACCGAGGCCTGGTTGATGTTGGTTCCTGCACGGAAGGTAGTGTTGATGGAGATCATGCCGGCCGTGTCCGACGTCGACTCGAAATACATGATGCCCTGAACGCCGTTCAGCTCTTCCTCGATGACCCGCGTCACGCCCTGATAGATTTCCTGCGGCGATGCGCCGGGATAGGTCGTGGAAATCGAAAGCTGCGGCGGGGCGACTTCCGGATACTGCGCAATCGGCAGGAAGGGGAGGGAGATGAGGCCCGCAATCGAAATGAAAAGGGCGAAGACCCAGGCCAGAACCGGCCTGTTGATGAAGAGCTGTGCCATGATCCTGTCCTACTTCGCCTTCGTCGCTGCGGACGCGTCTGCAGGCTTGTCGGCTGCCTTTTCAGGGGCCTTGCCGGCATCGGCCTGCGGTTGCGCGTCCGGGCTCCAGGGCTGCGGAACGACCTTTGTGTCGGGTTGCACCTTCTGCACGCCGTCGACGATCAGCTTCTCGCCTTCCTTCAGGCCCGATTCAACGACCCAGTCCTGGTCGAGCGACTGGCCGAGCTTGACGTCGCGCAGCTTCGCCGTACCGTCTGCTTCCACGACATAGACCTGCGGGCGGCCATCCTGGGTGCGCAGAACCGCGCGCTGCGGAACTGTCAGCGCGCCCTGCTGCACGGCCTGCTCGATGCGGATGCGGACATACATGCCCGGCAGAAGTTCGGTGCGCGGATTGGGGAACTCGGCGCGCAGCGTCACCTGTCCGGTGCTCGGATCGACGCTGGCGCTGGAGAAGAGCAGCTTGCCCTTTTCCGGATAGGTGTCGCCGCCGTCAAAGAGAAGCGTAACGCTGGCTTCACCGGGCTTGGGGCTTTCCAGCTTGCCTTCGCTGACGGCGCGGCGCAGCGAAATCAGGTCCTGCGCCGACTGGGTGAAGTCGACATAGACGGGATCGATCTGCTGGATGAGCGCCAGATTGGTACCGCCGTCGGCCGTCACGAGGCCGCCTTCCGTCACCAGTGCGCCGCCGATGATACCGCTGATCGGCGCGCGAACCTCTGTGTAGTCGAGGTTGATCTTGGCCTCGTCGAGCGCTGCCTGCGCCAGAGCCACGTCGGCCTCGGCCTGGGCCAGCGCCACGGAGGCGTTGTCGAAATCGATGCCGCTCGCCACGTTGCGCTCGCGCAAAGTCTTCTGCCGCTCGAACTGGGCCTTCGCATTGTCGCGCGTGGCCTCGGCGCGGCGAAGCGAGGCTTCGGCGCTTTCGACGCGGACCCGGAAGAGGCGCGGATCGATCCGGTAGAGCACATCGCCCTGCTTGACGAAGGTTCCCTGCTGGAACACGCGCTCCTGCAGGATGCCGGAGACGCGGGCGCGCACTTCCGACGTCCGCGTTGCGGCGACGCGGCCGGGAAGCTCGCTGACGACCGGCACGGGATGCGCCTTCAGGTCCAGCACGCCGACGGCCGGCGGCGGCATTTGCGGCGCGCCCTGCGCGACGACGCTGGCGGAGGACAGGGCGAAAACGGAAGCGGCAAAAATGCACGCCTTCAGGCGCCGCAGGTTCTGACCGTGGTACATGACGGTATTCCTCTTGGTATGCGGATCGGCCATCGGGGCCGGGATTCTATGTCTCGGGATAGGTGGCGTACAGGGTCCGGATGTTTTCGAGAATCCGGGCCTGTTCTTCGGATCCCCATTGATGAAACCCGAAGAAGAAATTGCATTGGAAGCCCATCAGGGCGAGATAGGCGAGAAGGGCAGCCTCGGGTTTCGGACCGGCGGCCATGGCCTCCAGATCGGTCTTCGTCCACTCCCGCATCTGCTGGTGCAGGGCCTCCTCATGCGAAACGGATGCGCTGATCGCCATGGCGACCGCGCGATCGACGTCATCGATTTCCCGTTCGGCGGCCTTGATCCTTCCGAAGAGTTCCGGATGCGGCGTGTCCTTCGATTCGAGGATGGCCTGTTCCTGGCGCTCCTGCTCGGCGCTCAGCCGGCGGTCGATCAGGGCGCAGAGAAGTGCTCCCTTGGATTTATGATCGTAAACCACGGTCGATTTGCTGACACCGGCTTCCTGCGCCACGGCGTCGATGGAGAGCCCGGTCGCACCCAGCTTCATCACCACGCGCTCTGCGGCGTCCAGAATGTCGTCCTTCGTGATCCTGCGATTACGGCCCACGGTACTCTCCAGCGTTCTTGAGCTGTTTTTACGAACGGTCGTATTTTTTTGCAAGCATAAAAAAACGATCGTTCGAGAAAAAATTGTGCATTGCAAGGCCGGTGTGTGCAAGGCGCCACACGGGCCCGTGCGGTGGCTTGTCCCTTGTCATTGCGCAGGGCGAATGCCACTTAATTCGTCCTGTGAATCATTTTCTCTGGCAAAATCTTTTATGCTGTGAAGATTTTGCGATGGAGGGCAGGGACTTGGCTGAGAAGGCGACGGTGGGTCTGCGCGAGCGGCAGAAGCAGCAGCGGCGCGAGGCGATCATGGAAAGCGCGCGCTCGCTGTTCGAGCGCGTCGGCATCGAGGACTGCTCGATGGCGATGATCGCGGCGGAGGCCGGGGTTTCAACACCCACGGTCTTCAATTATTTCGGCAGCCGCGACGAGTTGCTGCTTGCGCTCATCTTCGACGGGCACCAGGCCGCGGTCGACCATTACCGCAAGGACATGCAGCACCGCACCGACAGTCTCGCCGACGACGTCTGCACGCTGCTGACCGACCTGACCCGGCGCTCGGCCGAGATCTTCAGCAAGGCGGTCTGGCGCTATGCCGAATCCACCGCCATTCGCCACCCGCAATCCGAGTTCGTGCAGCGGTTCGGCCAGATCGATCAGATTCTGGCCAGGACGATCGGCGAGGTCCTGGCCGACCATGGCTGCAGGACACGGCGCCCCGGCGGCTACGATGTCGATGTGCTTGCCTCGATCATCTATAGCCACTGGTTCAACCATTACCTCGCCTGCATCAAGGACGAAGAAATGTCGCTGGAGACGCAGCTGGCGCGCATGCTTCCGGAGATCAGGCTCCTGCTGGACCTGATCTTCGAAGACCCGTGAGCGGATGCTGCGTGCCGCCTACTCGGCGTAGCCGATGATGCCCTTGATCTCGAGGAAGTCGTCGAGACCGAACTCGCCATATTCGCGGCCATTGCCGGACTGTTTCATGCCGCCGAAGGGGGCATAGGTGTCCCAGGCGGGATAGTTGATATGGACATTGCCGGCGCGCAGCCGCCGGGCGACCCGGCGGGCACGCTCAAGGTCCGACGAGGAGACATAGGCCGCAAGACCATAGACCGTGTCATTGGCGATGCGGATGGCATCCTCCTCATCCTTGTAGCCGACGATGGACAGGACCGGCCCGAAGATTTCCTCGCGCTCGATGCGCATGCCCGGCTTCACGTCGGCAAAGACGGTCGGGCGGACGAAATAGCCGCGGTTCAGGCCTTCCGGACGACCCAGCCCTCCGGCAGCCAGCGTCGCGCCTTCGGAAATCCCCGATGCGATGAGGTCCTGGATCTTGTCATACTGCATCTGGCTGACGACCGGCCCGAGCTTGACGCCGTCGCGGTCTGCCGGACCGACCGTGACCGAACCGGCGGCTTCGGCAGCAACCGAGGCGGCCAGATCCATCCGCTCCTGCGGCACCAGCATGCGGGTTGCCGCATTGCAGGACTGGCCGGTATTGTCGAAGCATTCCAGCGTGCCCTGGCGGACCGCTGCCCTGAAGTCTGCTTCCGCGTCCTGGAGAATGATGTTGGCGGACTTGCCGCCGAGTTCCTGGTGCACGCGCTTGACCGTCGCCGCTGCGGCCTTGGCCACGGCGACGCCGGCGCGGTTCGAGCCGGTGATCGAGATCATCTGGACGTCGGGATGCGAGGCCATGGCCTCGCCGACCGTCGGGCCGTCGCCGTTGATCAGGTTGAACACACCGGCGGGAACGCCCGCCTCATGCATGATCTCGGCAAAGACGAGGCCGCTGATCGGCGCGACTTCGGACGGCTTCAGGATCATGGTGCAGCCGGCGGCGAGCGCCGGGGCGACCTTGCAGGTGATCTGGTTGAGCGGCCAGTTCCACGGCGTGATCATGGCGACGACGCCGATGGCTTCCTTGGCCACCATCGTCTTGCCGATCATGCGTTCGAACCGATAATCCTTCATCACGTCGATCATGGTGCGGATATGGGCGCCACCACTGCCGACCTGGTTTTCCAGCGCCATCTTCTTCGGCGCGCCCATTTCATGCGAAATCGCCCAGGCGAGATCTTCGGCGCGCTTCTTGTAGACGGAGAGAACCGACGTCAGGAGCTCCAGCCGCTCCGCCGGCGTCGTCAGATAGAAACTGTCAAACGCGGCGGAAGCAGCCGCCACGGCCCGGTCCACATCGCCCTTGCCGCCCAGCGCGATTTCCGCAAAGGCTTCCTCGACGGAGGGATCCATCACTTCGAGCTTGCCCTGCGGATCGATCGGATCGACCCAGGCGCCGTTGATGTAGAACTGGCCGTATTGCTTCATCGGGAACTCCTGCAAGAACTGCTGACATGCCGTTATAGCGATTGACGATATTCAACATTTGATCATAATTCAATGAGATTTGATCAAATTATTGCGGGAAACGTCCCGTCTGTGTAACCTCGCCTCATCCCCGAAGGAGTTGCCATGTCCGAACACGCCCTGATCCTCATCGACTTCCAGAACGACTATTTCGAAGGCGGCGCGTTTCCGCTGGAAAAGACCGACGCGGCTGTTGCCAATGCGGCAAAGCTTGTTGACCGCTTCCGCAAGGCCGGGCGGCCGGTCATCCATGTGCGGCATCATTCGACGGAAGCGGATGCGACCTTCTTCGTGCCGGGAACCGAGGGTGCGGAGATCCATTCTGCGGTCGCCCCCGCCGCCGGAGAACCGGTGGTGACGAAGTTCAACATCAACGCCTTTCTCGACACAGACATGAAGGCGCTGCTCGACACGCGCGGCATTCGCCATGTCACGGTCGTGGGTGCCATGAGCCACATGTGCGTCGATGCCTTCGTGCGTGCGGCATCCGATTTCGGCTATGGCGTCACGGTCGCGCATGATGCGGTCGCGACGCGTGACCTCGCGTTTGCCGGCCGCACCGTTGCGGCAGCGGACGTCCATGCCGCCTTCATGTCGGCGCTGGCCTTCGCCTATGCCGAGGTCGCCTCGACCGAAGACCTGCTGCAGCGATGATAAAAGGCGCCGCCGCAGATGACGCGGCGGCGCAAGTCTCTCTCAGAGACCGAGCGCGATCCCGTCCTTGCGGGATTCAGACGCGCCAGAGAGCGTGCCGTTTTCCCAGTCGATGCGGATCACCTGCGCGCCGCCGATCGGGTCTTCGGTCGGCACGATCTCGAAGCCGCGTGCCTGCAGTTCGGCAATGCTGGCCGCCGGCACGGTCTGTTCGACCTCGATCTTCGGCTTGAGGCCGCTCGCCGGAACGAGACGCGGCAGGTCGATGGCGTCCTGCATGTCCATGCCGTAATCGAGCACCTTCGAGATCAGGTGGGCATGGCCCATCGCCTGATAGTAGCCGCCCATGACGCCGAAGGACATTTCCGTGCGGCCGTCCTTCGTCACCATGCCGGGGATGATGGTGTGCAGCGGCCGCTTTTCCGGCGCGATCATGTTGAGATGGCCGCGCTTCAGCGAGAAGCTCTGGCCGCGATTGTGCAGGATGACGCCGGATTCCGGCGCCATGATGCCGGTGCCGAAACTGTCGAAGACCGAGTTGATGAAGCTGACCGCATTGCGCTCGGAATCGACGACGGTGATATAGACAGTGTCGGGGTGGAGCGGCAGCTCGAAGCTCGGCAGATCGGCAATCGCTTGGCTCAGGTCGATCATGCCGGCAAGACGCTTTGCCAGATCGCCCGACAGCATTTCCTCGATCGGGACATTGGCTTTTGCGGGGTCCGCGAGCCAGGTGTCGCGCGCCGCATAGGCGAGCCGCGTCGCTTCAAGCTCGATATGGATGCGGTCGACGTCATCCGGTGCGCCCTTCGCCTCGAAATGCGAGAGAATGTTGAGGATCATCAGCGCGATGATCCCTTGCCCGTTCGGCGGGCATTCGTGGATCGTGTAGCCGCGGAAATCGGTGGTGACCGGCGCAACGTATTCGCCCCTGGCCGAAGCAAAGTCTTCCAGCGTATGCAGCCCGCCGAGCTCGCGCAGGCGGTTCACCATGTCTTGCGCCACCGGCCCGCGATAAAAGCCGTCACGGCCTTCCGCCACGATCCGCCTGAGGGTTTTGGCCAGTTCCGGCTGGTGATGCATCTCGCCGATGCGCGGCGCGCGTCCGTCGATCAGCAGGATGCGGGCCGCGTGTTCGTCGGCGGCTAGAAGCGGCGTTTCCTTCGCCCAGTCGCGATGCACGCGCGGCGCAATCGCATAGCCGTTTTCGGCAAAGGCGATGGCTGGTGCAAACACATCGGCAAGCGGCAGGCGGCCGTGATCGGCATGAAGCCGCGTCCAGGCATCGATGGCACCGGGAATGGTGACGGCTGAGGGCGAGGCGCGCGGCACTTCGGTGAGGCCGCGCTCTTCGAACCAGTCCACCGTCAGCGCGGCGGGCGTGCGGCCCGAGCCGTTATAGGCGATCACCTGATCGCCGCCCTTCGGCGCATAAAGCGCGAAACAGTCGCCGCCGATGCCGGTCGAGCCCGGCTCGACGACACATTGCACGGCGCAGGCGGCAATGGCTGCATCCATCGCGTTGCCGCCGGCCTGGAGGATGTTGATCGCGGTCAGCGTGGCGGAGGGATGCGACGTCGCGGCCATGGCCTGAGCGGATACTGCGACCGATCGTGTCGGCGTCTCGAAATTGCGCATTGTTACCTGAACTCCCTGATATGCTTTTTGCTTGTCTCAACGCTGCCGGTAGGGCGTCAGCTTCACCTCGAGCAGTTCCAGCGCCCGGACGATGAGAAAATTGAGAAGAAGGTAGATGGCGCCCGCGGCGATGAAGACTTCCATGGCGCGATAGGTCTGCGCGATCAGTTCCTGCGCGATGCCGGTCACCTCCGTCAGCGTAATGATGGAGGCGAGCGACGTGCCCTTCACGATGAGGATGATCTCGTTGCTATAGGCCGGCAGCGCCTGGCGCAGCGCCAGCGGCAGGATGACGAGCCGCAGCGTCTGCAGCCGCGTCAACCCGAGCGCCAGAGACGCCTCCGACAGGCCGCGCGGCACATTGCGGATCGCGCCGCGCAGGATCTCGCTGCCATAGGCGGCGGTGTTCAGCGTCAGCGCGATGATGGCGCACCAGTAGGGTTCGCGGAACATCCACCAGAGGCCAATGGCCTGCAGGTTGGGCCGGAACTGGCCGAGGCCGTAATAGATGAGGAAGATCTGCACCAGAAGCGGCGTGCCACGGAAAACCGAGACGAAGGTGCGGATCGGCCAGAGCACGAAGGGACTGTCTCCCTGCTGGGCCAGCGCGAGCGCCAGCGCCAGCACGAAGCCGAACAACACGGACAGGGTGCAGAGCTGCAGGGTCAGCGGCAGGCCGGCAAGCAGTTTCGGAATGATTTCGAGGAAGAAGCCGGGATCGATCATCGGTGCGCGAGCCCACGCGAGGCATTGGCTTCCGCCCGGCTGAAGAAGAGGTCCGTGACACCCGCAATGACAAAATAGAGGGCAGCGGCAGCGAAATAGAAGAGAAAGGGTTCGCGCGTGGAGCCCGCGCCGATCTGCGTCTGGCGCATGAGTTCAACGAGGCCAATGACCGAAATCAGCGCGGAGTCCTTGAGAACCAGCTGCCAGACATTGCCGAGGCCGGGAATGGCATGGCGCAGCAATTGCGGCACGATGACGAGACGCAGCATCTGGAGCCGCGTCAGCGCCAGCGCCTTGGCGGCATCAAACTGCCCCTTGTCGATGGCGAGATAGGCGCCGCGATAGACCTCGGACTGATAGGCGCCGGAGATGAAGCCGATGGTCACGACGCCGGTGGCGAAGGTCGGCAGGCCGACAAAGCCCTGGGCGCCGAAGAGCCGGGCAAGGGATGTCAGCGCGACGCTGCCGCCGTAATAGAAGAGATAGATGGTCAAGAGGTCCGGCACACCGCGAAAGATCGTGCCGTAAGCCTTGGCAAGGACCCGGGGAATGCGCGCCGACGAGAGCCTGCCGGCGGCGGCAAGACCGCCGAACACGGCACCCAGCGCGAAGCCGAGGGCGGAGAGGATGAGGGTGATGGCTGCTGCGCCCAGAAGGGCGGCGCCCCAGCCCCCGGCTCCGAAGCCGAGCAAATGGATTTTTTCGAACATGCGGGTTCAAGACCTGTCAAACGGCGCGCAACCGCTGCCGCTGGAGAAAAGGGCAGGGACCGGGCGCCCAAGGCACCCGATCCCCTCCGGTCCGCCAGGATTACTTCACCGGGGTGACGTCGGTATGCACCCACTTTTCCGAAAGGCGCTTGATGGTGCCGTCGGCAATGGCCTCGCCGATCGCCTTGTTGAACATGTCCTTCAGCGCCGTGTCTTCCTTGCGGATGCCCGCACCCGTGCCAAGGCCGAAGACGCCGCCGACAAAGCCGGGGCCGGCCAGCGTGTAATCGGCGAATTCCGGCTTGGCGAGCGTGGCGGCAAGGGCGGTCTCCTGCGCGAAGAGCGCATCGACGCGGCCGGCGGCGAGGTCGAGGTCATGCTGCTCGGTGGTCTTATATTCGCGGATTTCGACGGTGTCGGCGAAATATTTCTTCAGGAATTCCAGGTTGGACGTGCCGGACTGGACGCCGATGATCTTGCCCTTGAGAAGCGGCTTCAGCTTGTCGATGGCAGCCTTTGCGGCCGCCTCGTCTTCAAGCTTGAACTTCTCGTTCGTGAGGCCGAGCTTGCCGAGATCGCTGTTCTTGGCAACGGCGAATGCCGAGGGGTCGACGGCATAGGGGACCGTGAAGTCGATGGTCTCGAGGCGCTTCGGCGTGATGAACATGCTGGCCATGATCACGTCGAACTTGCCGACCTTCAGCGAGGGGATGAGGCCATCCCAATTCTGCGCGATGATGGTGCACTTGATCTTCATGCGGTCGCAGAGATTGTTGGCGAGTTCGATCTCCAGACCGTCGAGCTTGCCGTCCGCAGTCGTGAAGTTCCACGGCGCATAGGCGCCTTCGGTCGCGATGGTAATGGCCTTCGGTGCATCGGCAGCACCCGCAAGCGGTGCTGCGACGAGGGTCATGAAGGTAGCCGCGAGTGCGGCCATACGACGAATTGTCATGGCTATTCCCTTTTTGTTGTGCCGCTTCTGCGGCTGTTCCCCGTCCTTGCCGGATGTTTCCCCGGCTTCGGACAATCTTGAGCGACCGGCGACTATCGCCGGCCGGGACTTGCGAACTCGGCCAGCAGCGATGCCGTGCCCAGAACATGATCTTCCATCACCCGCTCAGCCTCTGCCACGTCTCCCGCCCGGAAGGCGTCGATGAGTGTCTGGTGTTCCTCGCGGGCGGAAAGCGGCTTTTCGACATAGTCGAACCAGATGCGCATGTAGGGCTCGATGGCCACATGAAGCGCCGCAATCTGACGGATCAGCTTCGGCCGACCGCTCAAGCCATAGATGTAGGCGTGGAATTCCTGATGCCGCAGCACCCAGTCGCTGCTGCCGGCCTCCCCGGCCCGCTCCATGCGCAGAAGCAGCCGGTCCAGTTCCTCGAAATGCTCTGCCGTCAGCTTCGGCATGGCCAGACGGACGGCCAGTCCTTCCAGTACGGAGCGGATTTCAAAGGCTTCGGTCAATTCGTCCAGCGTCAGGCCGGCAACCACGCAGCCCCGATTGGGCCGGAGCGTGACCAGCCCATCGGCAGCAAGCCGGCGAAAGGCTTCCCGCACCGGCATGCGGCTCATGCCGATCTCGGCGGCAATGTCTTCCGGGATCAGCCGCTCGCCCGCCTTGTAGCGGCCAAGCCTGAGCGCCTTGTGAAGATAGAGATAGGCTTCCTCTTCGGCCGTCGAGGCAGCAGGCGATGGTGAGGAGAGGCTGGCGATCATTCGGCTCACTGGATTTTTGTATCCACTTATCCAAACACCGCAGCGGGCCGTCCGTCAAGGGCCGATTTCAGGATTTTGGACAAGAGAAGCAGAGGCCATTGTACAAGGATGTTGATGCTGGTTTCGGGCGGCCCCGCTCTTGATCGGAGGCGGCAAGGATGCGATGACCTTGTGTGGTTGCCGCTCCACGAGGGTAAAATCATGCTGACCGATCTGATCGACTATGGGCCCGGAATGCGGACCGTTTCGCTGCTGCGCTCGCGCGTCACGCTGCACACGATGCCGACCAGTGCGGGTTATGAAATCCGAGAGAATACAAACTATTCCTGGGATGGGCGGCTGCGCGGCAACACGCCTTTCACGGTGCTGCAGCACACGATTTCCGGGCGCGGCTCGCTGCGCTATGAAAACCGCGACATGAAAATTCATGCTGGCGAAACGCTACTCCTGATCATTCCGCACAATCACCGCTATTGGCTCGAGCAAGGCGATCGATGGGAATATTTCTGGATCTCGATGAACGGCATCGAGGCGCTGCGCATTCACGAAATGGTGCTCAATGCGCAGGGGCCGGTGCTGAAGCTGAAGCCGCAGACGATAGACCGGCTGGCGGACTGCACGCTTCGGCTGATGAAGGGCGAGGGGGAGACACCCGGCTTTGCGTCATCCATTGCCTATGAAGCGGCGATGCATCTCTATGACGATGTCTTCGGCCCCTCCGATCGAATCCTGCGCGAGCAGAACGCGATCACACGCACATTGCAATTCATTGCCGAAAACCTCAGCGGCGATCTGAATGTCGACCGGCTGGCCGAGGTTGCGGGCCTAAGCCGCGCGCATTTTTCCCGCAGCTTCGCCAACATGGCCGGCCTGCCGCCGGCGGAATATGTGCAGGAACAGCGCATGCGCCGCGCTGCACGCCTGCTGATCGCCAATCGCGACATGAGCGTGAAGGAAATCGCCGCCCGCTGCGGCATGTCGGAGAACAATTATTTCTCCAAGGTTTTCCGCAAGGCCTATGGCGTGAGCCCGACGGAGTTCCGCACGTCGGGCATGTATGCGTCGGTTGGTGGCTGATGAAAAATTCCGAGCCGAAGACGGGAACCGGTTTCGCAGAAACTCTCCAGCCGTTGACGCGGTTTCGGACCGGTGCGACAAAGACCGCATGATTGCTGTCACCCCATCGCGCACCAACAAGACGCTGCTCTGGCTTCAGGCCGGAAGCTGTGGCGGCTGCACCATGTCCGTGCTGGAAGTGGGCGCCAAGGGCTTCATGCGCGAGCTGCAGGCTTTCGGGATCGATCTCCTCTGGCATCCCTCTCTCAGCGAAGAGTCCGGCAGCGAGGCCATCGAGATATTCGAGGATGTGGCGGAAGGCCGCCGGCCGCTCGACATTCTCTGCATCGAAGGCTCGATCATGATGGGGCCGGATGGCACGGGCCTCTATAGCCGCATGGCCGGCACTGGCAAGACGACGCTCGACTGGGTGCGCCGCCTTGCGCCGCGCGCCAACTATTGCGTTGCCGTGGGAACTTGCGCGGCTTTCGGCGGTATCCCGGCCGCCATGCCCTATTCTGATGATGTGAGCGGTCTCCAATATGGCGACGGGCTGGAGGGCGGGGCGCTGGGGCGCGAGTTTCGGTCCCTGTCGGGTATGCCGGTGATCAACATTTCCGGCTGCGCGCCGCATCCCGGCTGGATCATGGAAACGCTGGGCGCGATTGCCTTCGACGAGTTCGCATCCGCTGATCTCGACAAGCTCGGCCGCCCGCGCTTCTACGCCAAGACGCTCGCCCATCACGGCTGCGACCGCAATGAATATTACGAGTTCAAGGCGAGCGCCGAAAAGCTCTCCGATCTCGGCTGCATGATGGAGCATCTCGGCTGCAAGGCGACGCAAGCCGTGGGCGATTGCAACCAGCGCGCCTGGAACGGCGGCGGCTCCTGCACCCATGGCGGCTTTTCCTGCATCGCCTGCACCTCGCCGGGTTTCGAGGCCGCAAACGGCTTCCTCAAGACGCCCAAGGTTGCCGGCATCCCGGTCGGCCTGCCGCTCGACATGCCCAAGGCCTGGTTCGTGGCACTCGCCGCGCTTTCGAAATCCGCAACACCCGACCGCGTGCGCAAGAACGCGACCTCCGACCGGGTGACGACCGATCCGCAGCGCGGCAAGGCAGGCCCGAAATGACGCGGGTGATTGCCGGGCCGTTCAACCGCGTCGAGGGCGATCTGGAAGTCGCGCTCGACATCCAGGATGGCGTCATTGCCCGCGCCGAGGTGACGACGACGCTCTATCGCGGTTTCGAGGCAATCCTTGCAGGCCGCCCGCCGTCCGATGCGCTGGTGATCGCGCCGCGCATCTGCGGCATCTGCTCCGTCTCGCAGTCCATTGCGGCGGCCACGGCGCTGCGCAATCTGGCGGGCGGTCGGGCAGCCCCGAACGGTTATCTCGCGGCCAACATTGCGCATGCGGCGGAGAACATCGCCGACCATCTGACGCATTTCTATCTCTTCTTCATGCCGGATTTCGCCCGCGCCGAATATGCCGGGCGCGCCTGGTTCGAGCCAACGGTGGAGCGTTTCAAGGCGGTGAGCGGCAACGCCTCCGCCGAATATCTGCCCGCCCGTCGTCGGCTTCTCGAAATCATGGGGATCATTGCCGGCAAGTGGCCGCATTCGCTGGCCTTCCAGCCGGGCGGCGTGACCAAGGCTATCGATATCGGCGAACGCGTGCGGCTGGCCGCCATCCTTGCCGACACGCAGGTCTTCCTCGAACAGACGCTGTTCGGCGTCTCGCTGGACGATATCTTGTCCATGCAGACGGAAGAGGATCTGGAGGCGTTCCGCGCAAGGGCAGGCGGCGATTTCAGCGCCTTTCTCAGCATCGCCGCTGACTTGGCGCTGCGAAATCTAGGCCGCGGGCCGGGCCTGCTCCTGTCATACGGCGCTTACCATGATGCCGAAACCTCGCTTTTCCCCGCAGGCATCGCAGGTCTCGGCGGCGTGACGCCCTTCGATGGCAGCGGCATATCGGAAGACGTCGCCTTCTCGTGGTTCAATGATACGGCTGCAACGCCGTTCGAGGCCGAAACGAGGCCGGATGCGCTGAAGAGCGGGGCCTATTCCTGGGCCAAGGCCCCGCGCATCGATGGCAAACCGATGGAAACCGGAGCCGCCGCACGCCTCACCGTCGCCGGCCATCCGCTCATTACCGCGCTGATCGCCCGCGACGGCGGAACCTCGGTGCGCACGCGCGTCATCGCCCGTCTCGTCGAAACCGCCATCCTCGTTCATGCCATGCAGGGCTGGCTGCGGGAGCTGCGTCTCAAGGACGCCTTCTCCACCCATTTCGCCTTGCCGGACGATGCCCGCGCGGCGGGTCTGGTCGAGGCGGCACGCGGGGCGCTCGGTCATTGGGTGACGCTCACCAGTGGCAAGATCGAGCGCTACCAGATCATCGCGCCCACCACCTGGAACTTCTCGCCCCGCGACCGAACCGGCCTTGCCGGGCCGCTCGAACAGGCGCTCGAAGGTGTCGAGACCGGCGCGCTGGGCGCGAAATCGGCAGCGCTGCAGCACGTCATCCGCTCCTTCGACCCCTGCATGGTCTGCACCGCGCATTGAGCGGCAGGCGCTGACAATCCCCTTTCCATCGCCCGGTCATCGGCTTTCCAGCCGGTCTTGATCCCGCCCGTCGCGCGCCTGTCCCGCGCGATGCGGGAATTGGTCGTATGTCAGAATAAATCCTTAAAATTCAATCTTCTTCCGGGAGTTCGACGCGCGCGCGCGAAACTGGTCCGGTTCTTGCTGCGGTCCCGATCATGTCTGTCGCAGCGTCGGCGCGGACGCAAAAACTCGAAAATGCCGGAGGAGAGCATGGCCGCAACCGAAACCTTTTACGATGTCATTCGCCGTCAGGGAATCACCCGGCGAAGCTTCACGAAATTCTGCAGCCTAACGGCGGCAAGCCTCGGCTTCGGCCCGGCGGGCGCCAAGGCCATGGAACAGGCGCTGGAAACCAAGGAGCGCGTTCCGGTCATCTGGATGCACGGCCTGGAATGCACCTGCTGTTCGGAAAGCTTCATTCGTTCGGCGCATCCGCTGGTGAAGGATGTCGTGCTCTCGATGATCTCGCTCGACTATGACGACACGATCATGGCCGCAGCCGGAAAGCAGGCCGAAGCGATCCTCGAAGAGACGAAGCAAAAATACAAAGGCAAGTACATTCTCGCCGTCGAGGGCAATCCGCCGCTCAACGAAGACGGCATGTTCTGCATCGACGGCGGCAAGCCCTTCGTCGAAAAGCTGAAATGGATGGCGGAAGACGCGATGGCGATCATCGCCTGGGGCGCCTGCGCCTCCTGGGGCTGCGTGCAGGCCGCCAAGCCGAACCCGACTCAGGCCACTCCGATCGACAAGGTCATCAAGGACAAGCCGATCATCAAGGTTCCGGGCTGTCCGCCGATCGCCGAAGTCATGACCGGCGTCGTGACTTTCATCACCACCTTCGGCCGCCTGCCGGAACTCGACCGCCAGGGCCGGCCGCAGATGTTCTATTCGCAGCGCATCCACGACAAATGCTACCGCCGCCCGCATTTCGACGCCGGCCAGTTCGTCGAGGAATGGGACGACGAGGGCGCGCGCAAGGGCTACTGTCTCTACAAGATGGGCTGCAAGGGCCCGACGACCTATAACGCCTGTTCCACCGTGCGCTGGAACGGCGGCGTCTCCTTCCCCATCCAGTCGGGCCATGGCTGCATCGGCTGCTCGGAAGACGGCTTCTGGGACAAGGGCTCGTTCTACGACCGCCTCACGACGATCAACCAGTTCGGCATCGAGGCCAATGCCGACCAGATCGGCCGCACGGCAGCAGGCGTCGTCGGCGCCGGCATCGTCGCGCATGCTGCCATCACGGCGGTGAAGCGCGTCACCACGAAACGCGAAAAGACTGACGCCTGAGACTTCCGGGGGAGATACCTAAATGACAATCCAAACGCCGAACGGCTTCAATCTCGACAATTCCGGCAAGCGCATCGTTGTCGATCCGGTGACCCGCATCGAAGGACACATGCGCGTCGAGGTCAATGTCGATGAGAACAACGTCATCCGCAACGCGGTCTCCACCGGCACGATGTGGCGCGGGATCGAAGTGATCCTCAAGAACCGCGACCCGCGCGACGCCTGGGCCTTTACCGAGCGGATCTGCGGCGTGTGCACCGGCACCCACGCGCTCACCTCCGTGCGCGCGGTGGAAAATGCGCTCGGCATTCTCATTCCGGAAAATGCCAACTCGATCCGAAACCTGATGCAGCTGGCGCTGCAGGTGCATGACCACGTCGTGCATTTCTACCACCTCCACGCGCTCGACTGGGTGGATGTCGTCTCGGCTCTCTCGGCGGACCCCAAGGCGACCTCGGCGCTGGCGCAGTCGGTCTCCGACTGGCCGCTCTCCTCGCCCGGCTATTTCAAGGACATCCAGGGCCGGTTGAAGAAATTCGTCGAATCCGGCCAGCTCGGGCCGTTCAAGAACGGCTACTGGGGCTCCAAGGCCTACAAGTTGCCGCCGGAAGCCAACCTGATGGCGGTGGCGCATTATCTCGAAGCGCTCGATTTCCAGAAGGAAATCGTCAAGATCCACACGATCTTCGGCGGCAAGAACCCGCATCCGAACTGGCTGGTCGGCGGCGTGCCGTGCCCGATCAATGTCGATGGTGTCGGCGGTGTCGGCGCGATCAACATGGAACGGCTGAACCACGTCACCTCCATCATCGACCAGCTGATCGAGTTCAACGACAAGGTCTATGTTCCCGACATCATGGCCATCGGCTCCTTCTACAAGGACTGGCTCTATGGCGGCGGTCTCTCCGGCAAGAACGTGCTGGCCTATGGCGACGTGCCGGAACATGCCAACGATTATTCCGAGGCGAGCCTGAAGCTGCCGCGCGGTGCGATCATCAACGGCAATCTCAACGAGATCTTCCCCGTCGATCACGCGGACCCTGAACAGATCCAGGAATATGTCACCCACTCCTGGTACAAGTACCCCGACGAGAGCAAGGGCCTGCACCCCTGGGATGGCGTCACCGAGCCGCATTACGAGCTTGGCCCCAAGGCCAAGGGCACGAAGACGAATATCGAGCAGCTTGACGAAGACGGCAAATATTCCTGGATCAAGGCTCCGCGCTGGCGCGGCCATGCCATGGAAGTCGGCCCGCTCGCCCGCTGGATCGTCGGCTACGCACAGGGCAAACCCGAGTTCAAGGAACCGGTCGAAAAGGTGCTGAAGGATCTCGGTCTGCCGACCTCGGCGCTGTTCTCGACATTGGGCCGTACAGCCGCTCGCGCGCTGGAATCGCAATGGGCCGGCTACCAGATGCGGCATTTCCAGAACAAGCTGATCGCCAATATCAAGAATGGCGACAGCGCCACCGCCTTTGTCGACAAGTGGAAGCCGGAAACCTGGCCGAAGGAAGTCAAGGGCGTCGGCTTCACCGAAGCCCCGCGCGGTGCGCTCGCCCACTGGATCAAGATCAAGGACGGCAAGATCGACAACTATCAGTGCGTCGTGCCGACCACCTGGAACGGTTCTCCGCGCGACCCGAAGGGCAATATCGGTGCCTTCGAGGCCTCGCTCATGGACACGCCCATGGCAGACCCGACCCAGCCGCTGGAAATCCTCCGGACCATCCATTCCTTCGACCCGTGCCTGGCCTGCTCGACGCATGTCATGAGCCCGGATGGACAGGAAATGGCCAAGGTTCAGGTGCGCTGAGGGGAGGATGGGGGGATGTCATATTCCGAAACCAAGGCCGCCGACGCCCATGGCGAGCAGGCGATCGACCGCAAGAGCGTCTATGTCTATGAAGCGCCGGTGCGCATCTGGCATTGGGTCAATGCGCTGGCCATCGTGACGCTGGCGCTGACCGGCTATTTCATCGGCTCTCCTCTCCCGTCGCAACCGGGGGAGGCGAGCGCCAACTTCCTGATGGGCTATATCCGCTTCACGCATTTTGCGGCGGGGCAGGTGATGGCGATCTTCCTGATCCTGCGGGTCTACTGGGCGTTTGTCGGCAACAAGCATGCGCGCCAGATCTTCTACGTACCGGTCTGGAGTGGCCGCTTCTGGAGCGAATGGCTGCATGAGGTGAAGTGGTACACGTTCCTTGCCCGCCAGCCGAAGAAATATGTGGGCCATAACCCGCTTGCCCAGTTCACCATGTTCTTCATGGTGACGCTGCCGATGTTCTTCATGGTGATCACGGGCTTTGCCCTCTACAGTGAAGGCACGGGCCGCGACAGCTGGGAATTCAAGCTTTTCGGCTGGGTCTTCTCGATTTTCCCGAATAGCCAGGATGTGCACACGCTGCATCATCTCGGCATGTGGGTGATCCTCACCTTCGTCATGGTCCATATCTATGTGGCCGTGCGCGAGGACATCATGAGCCGCCAGAGCATCATCTCCTCGATGATCTCCGGCGAGCGGCTGTTCAAGGACGAGGAGGATGACTGAGATGGCGGAGCGGAAGCCAAAGGTTCTCGTCCTCGGTATCGGCAATATCCTCTGGGCTGACGAGGGCTTCGGCGTGCGCGCCGTCGAGGCCTTCCATCAGGCCTACAAGGTTGCCGACAATGTCACCATTCTGGACGGTGGCACGCAGGGGCTTTATCTCGTCCATTACGTGACCGAGGCCGATTACCTGATCGTCTTCGATGCCATCGATTATGGTCTGGTTCCCGGCACGCTGAAGCTGGTGCGCGACGACGAGGTGCCGAAATTCACTGGTGCCAAGAAGATGAGCCTCCACCAGACCGGTTTCCAGGAAGTCCTGAGCGCCGCCGACCTCATGGGTGGCTATCCCGAACGTCTCGCGCTGATCGGCTGCCAGCCGGTGGACCTTGAGGATTGGGGTGGGCCGGTCACGGAGCCTGTGCGGGCGGTGATCCCGCAGGCGCTGGCCGTCGCGATCGATGTCTTGCGCGAATGGGGCATCGGTGTCGAGGCACGCGCGCCGGGCGAGATCGTACCACCACTTCTCGAAAACGATATCGATTTCGAACGTTACGAGCGACGTGCAGAAAGCGTCGCCCACCTCTCCTGACTTGACCTCCCAAGATGAACGCCCGGCGGATGTTTCTGCCGGGCGTCCGAATTTCCAGAGACAAGGACTGAACCCATGTGCATAGGCATTCCCATGCAAGTCGTCGCCTCCGGCCCTTTCGAGGCCATTTGCGAACGGCATGGCCAGAGCCACACGCTCTCAATGATGCTGGTCGGCGAGCAGCCTGTCGGCACCTGGGTTCTGACGCATCTCGGCTCCGCCATACGCGTTTTGGACGAGGCGGAAGCTCGGGCGATCGACGACGCGCTGACGGGACTGTCAGAGGCCGTGGAAGGCCGCAATTTTGATGCGCTCTTTGCCGATCTGATCAATCGCGAGCCGGAACTGCCAGCGCATCTCCGTGATATGTGAAAAGCAAATTCTCAAGACTGGAAACCGTCTTTCCAGTCTTGATCGATGGCAAATTTCCTTTGCTGCAAATTCTCCTTACATTTCAGTGTAATCTTAGCTTCCCCCCAAACTGGCACGGCCTTTGCAAAGTCCTCTCCAAGGAAAAATACTGGCCTTCAGGGGAGGAAGCCCATGCCGTCAGCACTTGTCCGTGCGCTCAGCGAGCGCATGAATTTGCCGCTTCTCGACGAAACCAATATCGACGCTTTTCTGGCGCCAACGGCCGAAGAGGTGGATCACACGATCATCTTCTTCACCGGCGACCCGAAGCAGCGCAGCGAAACCAACGACGTTGCTGTCGTGCTCCCGGAAATTCTCCAGACATTCCAGGGCCGCCTGCGCGGTGGCGTGGTGCGGCGCGGGCATGAGGACAAGCTGAAGGCGCGTTTCCACGTCGTCATCATGCCGAGCCTCGTCGTCACCCGCCGCAGCGACATCATGGGCATCCTGCCCAAGGTCCGCGACTGGTCGGAATACATGGACAGTATCGGCGACTGGCTGGAGCCGGGCGCCGAGCCGATGAAGACGCCCGCGCCGCAGCGGGTCGAGATTACACATGGTGGCGTGAGGATCGACGCATGAAGGCCGGTTTCTGGGTAGCCCCCGAGGGCGAAGACACTGCAATGACCGTGATGCCGATCGGCACCGAGGTTCCGGTTGCCGCGCGCAAGCTGAGTTTCCTGGCCACGGCCACGGCGGAAGAAATGATCCAGCGCTGTCGTGACACGGCGGCCCTGCTGCCAAAGATCGCCGATGCGCTCGCGCGGCAGAAGGAGGGAGCGCCGGGCCAGCTCTACGACATCACCGACTATTCCGAAGACGACCGCATGCTGATCACCGAGACGCTGGGCGAGGGCGAGGTCTCGGGCGTCGCGGTGCTGTCGAACGGCATTACCGCGCAGATCCAGGAAGCGCTGATGGCCGGCGTCTGGCGCATCCGCTTCACCGACGCCGCCGATCGGCTGGTGGCCGATTATGTCGAGGTTGCCTCCATTCCGGCCGTTGTCGCCGAGGCCTGCAGCGCCCTTCCGTCGGCGCTTGCTTACGGTCAGCCGCCTGCTGGCGCGATGAATGTCATGCCGGTCCTGCACGAAATCTCGGGCAAGATGGCGACGCACAAGCCGGGCGACGAGGCACATACGATCACCTTCTCGCTGCTGCCCATGAGCCCGGAAGACATGGATTTCCTGCAGGAAACGCTGGGTGCAGGCCCGGTGCAGCTCACCTCGCGCGGCTACGGCACCTGCCGGGTGCTGGCGACGGGCGCGCGCAATGTGTGGTCCGTGCAGTTCTATAACGCCATGGACACGATCATTCTCGACACGCTGGAGATCTGCACGATCCCGGCGGTGGCGATTGCGGCGGAAGAAGACTTCCAGGACAGCGCCGTGCGCATCCGCGAGATCGAGGAGGCCTATTTCAAATGAGCGGCGGCTTCGAAAATTTCGGCAAGCGGGAAGAGGCCGGCATCGACGGCAAGATGGAATGCGGCATCTGCTGGCATGTCTATGACCCGGCAGAAGGCGATCCCGTCTGGCAGATCGAGCCGGGCACACCCTTTGCCGAGCTGCCGGAGGACTGGCGCTGTCCGAACTGCGATGCGCTGCAGTCTAAATTCATGGCGCTGGGGGCGGAGAACGCGTGATGCTGGCCGCGCCCGAGATGCAGGATGGCATGCAGGACGATATCGCGGCGGCCATCGCCGCCGCGCTTGAAGCGCGCTATCGGTTCATCGCGGAAACCGCGATGGCGGATGTGCCGATCTGCAATCCGGCCCTCGCCGTCGCCGCCACCGGCTTTCGCGCCTGGGGCTGCCGGGCCGTGGGGATCGTCACGACGCCCTGGTTCATGAACCTGATCGCAACGCCGCTGCCGGGAACGGAGATCGAGCCGGTCGCGGCGGGCAAGAGCGTCAGGCTCAACCTGCCGGCGGGCGAGGTGGAATTCATCGTCGGAGAGCTGGAGGGTGTCGGCCGCGTCGATTCCTGCTCGCTCTTCTCGCCGGTCTTCGAATTCGCCAGCATGGACGAGGCAAACGAGGTCGCGGCCGAAATCATCCGCACCTTCTTCGACATGAGCGCGCTGGAGCCGCCACCACCACCACCCCCGCCGCCCGCGCGGCCAAGCCGGCGCGATCTGCTGCGCGGCAAGCTCGCGGCGAGACCGGAGGCGGTGGAACCATGAACACGCCGCTTGCCGCAGGCTCCGTCGCCATTTCCGTCAGCCTCGCCCGCGATGCCGTCTGCGCGGTTGAGGTCAAAAGCGTCCGCCCGCCTGCGCTGGCGCGCCTCTTCGAAGGCCGGGCACCCTCAGAAGCGCCGCGTCTCGCCGGCCAGATTTTCTCGCTCTGCGGCTTCGCGCAGGCGACTGCGTCGCGGCTTGCGCTGGCCAAGGCAGGTGGGGATGCTATCAGCGATGAGGCCCGCGTCTTCGCCGCCGCCGGCCTGCTTGCGGAACGCATTTTCGAAACCCTGCGCCCGCTGGTCATGCAATGGCCGGGCAAGCTCACCGCCACGGCGCAGTCTTCTGCCGGCCAACATCTGCGTGAAGCGCTGAAAGCCTCTCGTACCATCATCAGCATGGCCGAAAGCGGATGGGAAAGCCCCCGCGTGCTCGCCGATGCGCGCGACGCGCTGCGCCAGTCCGCCAGCGCCATCGGCGTCCCAGCAGCGGGGGCTGAGCCGACGAAGGGCAGCCTGCTGGAAACGATCGCGCAGGATCTCGCGCGCGACGATATCTTCCCGCGTCGCCCGGTGGAAGCGCTGGAAGCCCAGGACGATGATGAGGTGGTCGGTCTCCTTGTGAAAGCCGAGACTTACGCGCAGCGTCCATCGCTCGCGGGCCGCGTCATCGAAACCGGGGCCTATAGCCGGATGCGCCAGCGGCAGGCGAGCGATGCGGGCAGGGCGCTCTCTGCCCGTCTGAGCGCCCGGATTGCGGACCTGTCGGCATCGCTCTCCCAGCTGGACGCCATTACCGACGGTCGCGCCGTTGAACTCGATGGACTGATGTGCGACGGCGTGGCGAGCGGCCATGGTTATGGCGCGGTGGAATGCGCGCGGGGGCGGCTCTATCATGCCGCCCGGCTCGATGAGGAGGGGCGCATCGCGCAATATCGCATACTTGCGCCGACCGAATGGAATTTTCACCCCGCCGGGCCTTTCGTCGAAATGCTGCTTTCGTCAAGAATAGGCGCGGGAGACATGGGCCGCCTACGCATTGCCAAGCTTGCTGCTCTCTTCGACCCCTGCGTCGCATTCGACATCACGGTGAAGGAGATCGCCCATGCATGAAATGTCGCTCATGGAAAGCGTGGTCGAGATCGCCTGCGAAACCGCCGTGAACCACGGGGCCAAAGGCATTCGTGTGATCCGTCTCGATGTCGGGCGTTTGAGCCATGTCGATCCGGAAGCGCTCATGTTCTGCTATGACGCCATCCGGCGCGGCAGTCTCGCGGAAGAGGCGGAACTCGAAATCAACCGCATCGCCGGCGAGGGCTGGTGCCTCGATTGCGAAAAGACGGTGCCTTTGGAGGAGCGTTTCGGGGCCTGCCCGGAATGCGGCCGCTCGCGCGTGCAGATGACGGCGGGCGACGAATTGAAGATCAGGGATTTGGAGGTAATCTGATGTGTACGGTTTGCGGATGCGGGACCGATCCCGTGATCGACGACGGAACGGAAAAGGGTAAGGCCGGCCACGCGCATGGCCATCACCACCATGATCATGACCATGGACACGGCCACAGCCACAGCCATTCTCACAGTCATGGGCATTCCCATTCACACGGGCATGGCGGCCATGATCATCACCACCACCATGGGCACGATCATGACCACGACCACCATCATGAGAACCATGACCATGTGCATCACGAAGCCGGCACCTCGCATTACGGCCAAGGCATTGCCGGCGTCCATGTACCCGGCATGAGCCAGGAAAAGATCATCCAGGTCGAGCGCGATATTCTCTCCAAGAACGACCGCCTGGCGGCCGCCAATCGCGCGCATCTCGCCAATCGCGGTATCTTCGCGCTCAATTTCGTCTCCAGCCCCGGCTCGGGCAAGACGACGCTGCTCGCTCGCATGATCCGCGAGCTGAAGGAGCGCATCGAGATCACCGTGATCGAGGGCGACCAGCAGACCTCGAACGACGCGCAGCGCATCCGCGAGGCCGGTGCGCGCGCCGTGCAGATCAATACCGGCAAGGGCTGTCACCTCGACGCGCACATGGTCGGCCACGCCATCGAAACGCTGGAGCCGGCGGAGAATTCGGTTCTGTTTATCGAGAATGTCGGCAATCTCGTCTGTCCCGCCGCCTTCGATCTGGGTGAGGCGCACAAGGTGGCGGTTCTCTCCGTCACCGAGGGCGAGGACAAGCCGCTGAAATATCCGGACATGTTCGCCGCCGCCGATATCATGGTGCTGAACAAGTCGGATCTGCTGCCGCATCTCGATTTCAACACCTCGCTCTGCATCGCCAATGCCATGCGAGTGAATCCCAAGCTGCAAACCTTCATCGTCTCGGCCCGCACCGGCGAGGGCATGGAGGCGCTTTATGCCTGGCTCGAAGCCTCCGCCGTCCGTCAGGCGACTGCCGCAAAGGTCGCTTGAAGCATGGCGAACCGGGTGACCATCATTGACGACGCCCATGCCGGGGAGCGGACGATCCGCCGTTTCCGGCTGCGCGTCCGGGGCGTGGTGCAGGGCGTGGGCTTCCGGCCCTTTGCCTTCGCGCTCGCCCGGCAGATGGGGCTGTCCGGTTTCGTGCTCAACGACAATGCCGGCGTGCTGATCGAGGTCGAGGGTTTCGGCGCCGATGCGTTCGCCCGCGCGGTCAAGGCCGATGCGCCGCCGCTCTCGCGGATCGATATAATCGAGGCGCAAGAGATCGACACGAACGGGCTGACCGGTTTCGAAATCCGCGAAAGCGTTGGCGGCAAGAGCGCAACGCGCATCGGCGCGGATGCGGCGACCTGCCGGCAATGTCTCGAAGAGCTTTTCGATCCGGCAAGCCGCTTCTTCCATTACCCCTTCGTCAATTGCACCCATTGCGGCCCGCGCCTGACGATCACGAAACGCCTGCCTTACGATCGCGTGCAGACCTCCATGGCGGCCTTTGCTATGTGCCCGGCCTGCCGGGCCGACTACGAAAATCCGCTCAACCGCCGCTTCCATGCAGAGCCGGTTGCCTGTCCCGCCTGCGGGCCGAAGCTGAGCCATTCGGTTGAGGCGATGGCGCAGGCGATCCGTGCGGGAAAGATCGTCGCGCTCAAGGGCATCGGCGGTTTTCATCTTCTCTGCGATGCCAAAAACGCAAGCGCCGTCGCGACGCTTCGGCAGCGCAAGGCGCGGGATGAAAAGCCCTTTGCCGTCATGCTGCGCGACGTCGCCGCCGCCGGTCACTTTGCCGATCTGACGCATGCGGAAACGGCGCTGCTCGAAAGCCCGGCCCACCCGATCGTGCTGGCCGCAAGCCGGGGGAACCTGCCACATAGCGTCGCGCCGGGGCTGACGCGGCTTGGCGTCATGCTCGCCTATGCGCCCGTGCATCATCTGCTGCTGGCAGCGCTGGAGGATGGCGGCAAGGTGCCTGTCCTCGTCGCCACCAGCGCCAATCCCGGCGGCGAGCCGCTGGTTGCTTCCAATGAGGACGCACATCGGCGGCTGTCCGGCATTGCAGATCTCATCGTCACGCATGACCGCGATATCGTGGTGCGCGCCGATGACAGCGTGATGCAGATTGTTTCCGGTGCGCCAGCCTATCTGCGCCGCGCCCGTGGCTATGTGCCGGAGCCGGTCGATCTCGGATCGGATGGCCCCTCGGTCATCGCGCTCGGCAGCGACCTGAAGAACACGATCTGCGTGACACGCGGGCGCGAGGCGTTTCTGTCGCAACATATCGGCGGGCTCGACAATGCCGAGGCGAGACGGTGGCGCATCTCTGTTCCATCCTCGATGTGACGCCGGACTACGCGGCCTGCGACCTGCATCCGGATTTCCGCTCGGTCCGGCTGGCCGAGACGCTCGATCTGCCGCTGATCCGTGTCCAGCACCATGTCGCCCATATCGCAGCTATTGCCGCTGAACATCATCTCGCAGGCCCCGTCACCGGGCTGGCGCTCGACGGTCATGGCTACGGTCCGGGCGGCGCGATCTGGGGCGGCGAGCGCATCGATCTCGACGGTGCTGTGTGGACCCACAAAGGCGGACTGCGTCCGCTGCCGCTCGCGGGTGGCGACAAGGCGGCGCGCGAGCCGTGGCGCATGGGTATCGGCGCGCTTTATCAAGGAGGCCGCGAAGACCTCGCCCGCGCGCTTTTCGCGAGCCATCCGATGGCCGAAAAGCTGATTTCGCTCTTCGGCCTCGGCATGCGCGTGGGCCTCACATCCAGCATGGGCCGTCTTTTCGATGCCGCTGCCGCGATTGCGGGTATTCGTCTCGTCCAGCACTACGAAGGACAGGCGGCGATGGAATTCGAGGCGATGGTCAGCGCGCCGGAGGTGTTGGCGCGTGGCTATAGTCTTGCAGGCGGCCAGCTCGATTTCATGCCGCTGCTGGTGCATCTCGCGGAGAACCGCCTGACGGGAACGGAAGCTGCGAACCTCTTTCACGGCACGCTGATTGCCGGCCTCGCCGAATGGATCGCGGCGACGCGGAGCCCTCAGGATAAGGGCCGCGTCGTCCTTTCCGGCGGCTGCATCATGAACCGTGTGCTCACCGAAGGGCTGGTGAACCGGCTTGAGGCCCAAGGCCTCGCCGTGTTCCTGCCCCGCGTGGCACCTGCCAACGACGGCGGAATTGCGTTGGGACAAGTCGCCTTTGCCCGCCACGTCATAGAAACAGAAAATATGCATTCGGAGGAGATCGAGACATGTGCCTAGCCATTCCCGTCCAGGTGAAGGAAGTGCTGCCCGACAATATGGCCAAGGTCACGCTGGATGGTGTGTCCAAGATCGTCTCCACCGCGCTCGTCGATGACGTGCAGGTGGGCGACTATCTGGTGCTGCATGTCGGCTATGCGCTGGCCAAGATCGATCCGGAGGAAGCGGAGCGCACGCTGGAACTGATCCGTGAAGCCGCATTGGGAGAGGTGGCATGAAATATATCGACGAATATCGCGACGGCAGGCTCGCCAAGGACATCGCCCGGCAGATTTCGGAGGAGGTCCGCCCGGATGTGAATTACCATTTCATGGAATTCTGCGGCGGCCACACCCATGCCATTTCCCGCTACGGGCTGGAGGACCTTCTGCCGGAGAATGTACGGATGATCCACGGGCCGGGCTGTCCCGTCTGCGTGCTGCCTATCGGCCGGCTGGATGCGGCGATCGCGCTCGCGCAGCGCCCGGAAGTCACGCTCTGCACCTATGGCGACCTGATGCGGGTTCCCGGCTCCAACGGGTCGAGCCTGCTGAAGGCCAAGGCGGCGGGCGCCGATATCCGCATGGTCTATTCGACACTCGATGCGCTGCGCATTGCCGAAGCCGAGCCGCATCGCGAGGTCGTCTTCTTCGCCATCGGCTTCGAGACGACGACGCCGCCGACCGCCCTTGCGCTGCGCGCCGCGATCGACAAGGGCCTCGAAAACTTCTCCATCTATTGCAACCATGTGCTCACGCCGGCAGCGATCCAGACCATTCTGGCAAGCCCGGAAGTCGCGAAGCTCGGCACGGTGAAGGTCGATGGCTTCATCGGCCCGGCCCATGTCTCCACCGTCATCGGTACCGAACCCTATGACGAGTTCGCCGAGAACTTCCGCAAGCCTGTCGTCGTGGCTGGCTTCGAGCCGCTCGATGTCATCCAGGCGATCCTCATGCTGGTGCGCCAGATCAACGAGGGGCGCTATGTGGTCGAGAACCAGTATATCCGCGCCGTCAAACCCGGCGGGAACCGCAAGGCGCAGGCGGAAGTCGCGGAGTTCTTCGAGCAACGCGAGAGTTTCGAGTGGCGCGGGCTGGGCGACGTGCCGCAAGGCGCGCTGCGGCTGCGCGAGGAATACAGCCACTATGACGCCGAGAAGCGCTTTGGCCTCGTGACCCCGGCGTCGAAGGACAATCCGGCCTGCGATTGCGGCGCGATCCTGCGCGGGGTCAAGCGGCCGACCGATTGCAAGCTCTTCGGCACGGCCTGCACGCCGGATACGCCTATG
The DNA here is from genome assembly GCA_900467685.1 of Hyphomicrobiales bacterium. Classification (GTDB taxonomy): domain Bacteria; phylum Pseudomonadota; class Alphaproteobacteria; order Rhizobiales; family Rhizobiaceae; genus Ensifer_A. Next base: position 102,837 of record UBQX01000005.1, on the reverse strand, counting down.
GGCTCCTGCATGGTCTCCTCCGAAGGGGCCTGCGCCGCGCACTGGACCTATGGCCGCTTCCGCGAGCACGCGAAGACAAAGGAAATCGAGAGGAGCGTGGCATGAACATCGCCGTCGTGAAGCCGACAAGGCGCAAGCTCGATCTCCGCAATGGCCGCGTCGATCTCTCGCATGGCGCGGGCGGGCGAGCCATGGGGCAACTCATCGAGGACATCTTCCACACCGCCTTCGACAATGACTGGCTGCGCGCCGGCAACGACCAGTCGGCCTTTGCCGTGCCGGCGGGCCGCATGGTGATGACGACGGACGGCTATGTCGTCTCGCCGCTCTTCTTCCCCGGCGGTAATATCGGGTCGCTCGCCGTGCATGGCACGATCAACGATGTCGCGATGTCCGGCGCAAAGCCGCTTTATCTCTCGGCGAGCTTCATCATCGAGGAGGGCTTTCCGCTTGGCGATCTCGCGAAGATCGCCGACACGATGGGCGCGGCCTCGCGCGAGGCGGGCGTGCCGATCATCACCGGCGACACGAAGGTGGTGGAGCGCGGCAAGGCCGATGGCGTGTTCATTTCGACGGCCGGTGTCGGCATCCTGCCGGAAGGCATCGACATGCGCTCGAACGCGGCCCGGCCGGGCGATTGCGTCATCGTTTCGGGCTCCATCGGCGATCACGGTGTGGCCGTGATGTCGAAGCGCGAGAACCTGGAATTCGATACGGATATCCTCTCCGACACGGCATCGCTCCACACGCTGACGGCGGCGATGGTCGCCGTGGGCGGCCCATCGATCCGCCTGATGCGCGATCCGACGCGCGGCGGCATTGCAGCGACGCTGAATGAAATCGCGCATCAGTCCTCGGTGGGATTCCGGATTGATGAGGAAAAGATTCCGCTGAAGCCGGAGGTAGCGGCGGCCTGCGAGTTTCTGGGCCTCGATCCGCTGAACGTCGCGAACGAGGGCAAGCTGGTGGCGATCGTGGCGCCGGAGGCGGCGGATGCGGTGCTGGCAGCGATGCTCGCCCATCCGCTGGGACAGGAGGCGGCGATGATCGGCCATGTGGTCGAGGACCCGCATTGCTTCGTACAGATGGAGACCTCCTTCGGCGGCGGGCGCATTGTCGACTGGCTTTCGGGCGAGCAGTTGCCGCGCATTTGCTGAGCGGCTTGCGGGGATGACGAAGAGTTTCTACGGTTATACACCGGGGGAAGGCCGAGCCTTTTGGCAACGGCGGGGAGCAGATTGACGTGAGCAATGCCAGCACGACCGTTCTGGTGGTCGATGACGAGCCGCGGTCGCTGGAAGCGATCCGGCGCGTGCTGTCGGACGAGTTCGAGGTGATCTGCGCCAAGAATGCCGCCGAGGCCGAAGCCGTGCTGGAGGGCGAGCTGGTGCAGATCCTTCTCTGCGACCAGCGCATGCCCGGCGAATCTGGCGTGACCTTTCTCAAGCGCGCCCGCGAGCGCTGGCCGGAAACCATCCGCCTGATCATTTCCGGCTATACCGACAGCGACGACATTATCGACGGCGTCAACAAGGCCGGGATCTATCGCTACATCACCAAGCCGTGGAACCCGGACGAGCTGGTCGCCTGCATGCGCGAATGCGCGGACCTCTGGCGGCTCCAGCATCAGGCCGGCGAGGTCAGTGTCGAGGCGAAGCCACAGAGCGACCTGTTGCAGAAGGCCGTCTCCGACAAGCGGCGGGTGGAGCGCAGCAAATACGGCTTCGACCGGCTCATCCATGTCGACGGAAGTCCGGTGGCGGAAGCGATTTCGCTGGCGAAACGCGCCGCCGACTACGATGTCTCGGTGCTGATTACGGGCGCGTCCGGAACGGGCAAGGAATTGCTGGCGCGAGCGATCCACCACCAGTCCGCCCGCGCCGACAAGCCCTTCGTCATCGAAAACTGCGGCGCGCTGCCGGACGATCTGCTGGAAAGCGAGCTGTTCGGCTGCAAGAAGGGTGCCTTCACCGGCGCTTACCAGGACCGGATCGGGCTGTTCGAGCTTGCCGACAGCGGCACGATCTTTCTGGACGAGATCGGCGAGACCTCGCCCGCCTTTCAGGTGAAGCTGCTCCGCGTTTTGCAGGAGGGCGAAATCCGGCCGCTTGGGGCGCAGCGTACCCGCAAGGTCAATGTCCGGGTGATTGCCGCGACAAACCGCGATCTTCTGGCCGAGGTTGCCGCCGGTCGCTTCCGCCGCGACCTCTACTATCGCGTGGCCGCCTTCCCCATCCACATGCCGGCGCTGAAGGATCGCGCGGGCGATATCATGGCGATTGCCGGACACACGCTAACCCAGATCAACCAGGCCTTTGGGCGCGAGATTTCGGGCTTTCACCCACGCACGCTGGAACTCATGTCCGCCTATGGGTGGCCGGGCAATGTGCGCGAACTGCATAACGAGATCCAGCGCATGGTCGTTCTCTCGCCGGGGAATGAGCCGCTTCCCGACAGGCTGCTGTCGCCGGCGATCCGCAACGGCGCGGCGACCTGCTCCGGGGCCGAACCGACACAGGCGGGCCAGCAGCTGAAGGATATTGTCGCGGTGGTCGAAAAGGCCGCCATCGAGGCGAGCCTTGCCCGCCATGCCGGCAATATCAGCCGCACGGCGGACGAATTGGGCTTGTCTCGTGTCGGGCTGAGGGCCAAGATGGATCGATACGATCTGCGGCGCGACACGGATGACGAGAGCGATTGAAGGACATCCCGAAGACATGGCGCTGATCAGCAAGGTCAGCGTGCCCGCCATTCCGTCGCTCGACGATGCGGGGGAATCGCTCTGGGTGGATGTCATCCACCGCATGGACGAGGTTTATGCGGAACTGCTGCGCAACGAGGCCGATCTCGAGCGCAAGAACGCCGATCTGGAAGAGGCGCAATCCTTCATCTCCAGCGTCTTTGCCTCGGTGTCGGATATTCTCATCGTCTGCTCCAGCAGCGGCACCATAAAGAAGGTCAACCCCGCCTTTCTCAATCTCGTCGGCAGGGCGGAAAGCGCCGTCATCGGCTCGAGCGTGTTCGAATATGTGAAGCCGGACGACCAGCCGGAGGCGCGGCGTATCGTCGGCGCAGGGCAGGGCGGGCGGCTCGTCGAGGCCGATATCTGTTTTCTGCGCCCCGACGGTAGCGAGGAATGCCTGGCGCTGCGCTGCACGAAGCTTGCCGATGGTTCTTCCAGGCAATTCGGCGCGGTGCTGACGGGCCGCCCGATCAGTGAGTTGCGGCGCGCCTATCAAGCGCTGCACGAGGCGCATCGCGAATTGCAGACCGCGCAGCGCCGCCTTATCGAGCAGGAGAAGATGGCAAGCCTCGGCCGTCTCGTGGCGGGCGTCGCCCACGAACTCAACAACCCGATCAGCTTCGTCTATGCCAATATCTACACGCTTGATCGCTACCGGAAAAACCTCGTGCGCTATCTCGATGCGCTGCATGGCGGCGCGGCGGAGGACGAGGGGGAGAAGCTCCGGCGCGAGCTGAAGATCGATGCCATTCTCGCCGATATCGATCCGCTTCTCGATGGCACGATCGAGGGCGCGAGCCGCGTCAGCGACATCGTCAAGAACCTGCGCCGCCTTTCCTTCACCCGCGCGGGCGAGCGCCAGCCGGTCGATCTGGACCGGCTCTTGCGCAATTCGGTGCAGCTTGCGGCAAAGTCCAAGAATGCTTCGGCGAAGATTGTCTTCGATACTGTTCCCGTCACGCTGTCCAACGCGGATGAGGGGCAGTTGCATCAGGTCTTCGTCAACCTGATCGACAATGCGCTGGACGCAGTGTCCGGCCGTCCCGATCCGCTGGTCGAGATCACGCTCGTCAGGGACAAGTCCGGTGCGCAGGTCACCATCCGCGACAACGGGCCGGGCATTGCGGTCGAAAATCTCGGCAAGATCTTCGAGCCCTTCTTCACGACGAAGGTGATCGGCGAGGGGACGGGGCTCGGCCTCTGGATCAGCTTCACCATCGTCGAGGACCACGGCGGCCGCATCGAGGCGTCAAACCGTCCCGAAGGCGGCGCCGAGTTTAGCGTCTTCATTCCCGGTTAGATTGCGCTCGGTAACAGTTGGCGAGCCGCTTGACATGGCTTGCTCTGGAGCGATTGCGCAAATCGGAATGCGAAAGCGGTTTCCGCTTTCGGCTCGGAATTGCCCTAGCGGTTGTCCGGTTCCGGCGTGTCGAGTTCGCGCAGCCATTCGCGCCAGATCGCGACCAGAAGCGCCATCAGCACCGGGCCGATGAACAGGCCGAGCAGCCCCATGGTTTTCACGCCGCCGACGAGGCCGAGAAAGGTCGGCAGGAACGGCAACTGGATCGGCCCGCCGACAATTCTGGGGCGCAGCGTCTTGTCGACGATGAAGAGTTCGGTGGTGCCCCAGGCGAAGAGCGCTATGGCGGCGACAGGCGATCCCGTGCCCAGCAGATAGAGCGATACGAGGGTGAAGGACAGCGGCGCGCCGCCGGGAATGAGCGCCATGATGCCGGTCAGGACGCCGAGCGTGACGGGAGAGGGCGCGCCGGCAAGCCAGTAGGCGACGCCGAGGACGACGCCTTCGCCCACGGCGATCACCGTCATGCCGGTCACGGTTGCGCTCACCGTCTGCGGGACGATCCGCGAAAACCGCTCCCAGCGCCTTGGCAGGACCCGCTCGCCCAGCTTGTCGATCTGCAGCGCAAAGCCCGCGCCATCGCGATAGACGCAGAAAAGAACGATCATCATGAAGAGCAGGGTCAGCACGAAGTTGAAAATGCTGGTGCCGGTCATGAGGACAAGGTGATAGATCGCGCCGATATTGCTGCCCGTGACGATCTGGATGATCTCGCCGATGGCGCCGGGATGGGCAACAAGGCGGGTCCATTCCGCATCGGCCCATTCGCCGACGACCGGCAGATTGGCGAGCCACAGCGGGGTCTTGGCGCCCATCTTGTTGGCTTCCGCTGCCCATCGCACCCATTGGCCGACTTCGCGCAGCGTATAGCTGGAGGCCAGGAAGACCGGGACGATGACGAAGACGACGATCAGCAGCACTGCAAGGCTTGCCGCCAGCGTGCGGTTGCCGTTCAGGCGGGACTTGAGGATCTGGAACAGCGGCCAGCTGGCAAAGCCGATGACCAGCGCGCCGAGAATGGGCACGATGAAACCATAGAAGAAATAGATCCCCAGCCCGATCACAAGGACCAGCAGCCAGCGCGCGATCGACAGCGGCGCCACGATGGCCGCAGTCGAGGGCTTTGCTGTGCCAAGCCAGCGCTGAGGCTCGACCGGCTTGATCTTGGTCGCCTTGTCCATTTCCATCGAAGAGCGTTTCCAGGGTCTATTGTTATTTTTTATATGCGAGACAGACTAAGACTGTCTGAATGCCAGACATAGTCACAGACGGATGTCTTGTCCATGGCGTGCTGCAACAGGAAATGGCGCGCGCGATCCTGGGGCGACCGCTGTACTGCCCGGATTTCACGCGCGTTTAAGATTTGAGATTTTGTCTTGGCGACGAAACTCCGAAACGCTTCGCGCCAATCGCCCGTCGCGGGAGATGTTCTTTTCGGGGCGTGGGCGTGAATGGCTCAGATATCGAGCGTGCTGTCGCGTTCCCACTGGGTGAAATGCGAGCAGTAGGCGTTCCATTCCTGGTGCTTGAGCTTGAGATAGGCGGCGGAGAATTCCGGACCGATCGCCTGCTTCAGTCCTTCGTCCTCATCATAGGCGCGCAATGCGTCGAGCAGGTTGAGCGGCAGGCGCGGCGCGTTCTTGACGAGATGGCCCTCCGCATACATGTCGATGTCGTGATGCGGTCCCGGATCGGCCTTGCTGCGCAAGCCGTCGAGGCCGGCCGCAATGATCACGGCCTGCAGCAGATAGGGGTTCACGGCGCCGTCGGGCAGGCGAAGCTCGAACCGGCCGGGGCCGGGCACGCGCACCATGTGGGTACGGTTGTTGCCGGTCCAGGTGACGGTGTTCGGAGACCAGGTCGCGCCCGATGTGGTGCGCGGCGCGTTGATGCGCTTGTAGGAATTGACGGTCGGATTGGTGATCGCGGCCAGCGACGAGGCGTGCTTCATGATGCCGCCGAGGAAGTGCCGGCCCTCCGCCGAGAGGCCGAATTCCGCCGTCTTGTCGGCAAAGACATTGACCTTGCCGTCATTGTCCCAGACCGAGATGTGGCAATGGCAGCCATTGCCGGTCAGGCCCTTGAAGGGCTTGGGCATGAAGGTGGCGCGAAGCCCGTGCTTCTCGGCAATGGATTTGACCATGAACTTGAAGAAGGAATGCTTGTCGGCGGTCTTCAGGGCATCGTCGAATTCCCAGTTCATTTCGAACTGGCCGTTGGCGTCCTCGTGGTCGTTCTGATAGGCGCCCCAGCCGAGTTCCAGCATGTAATCGCAGATCTCGGAGATGACGTCATAGCGCCGCATCACCGCCTGCTGGTCGTAGCAGGGCTTGTCAGCCGTGTCGTATTCGTCGGAAATCTTCGCGCCATCGGCGGTGATCAGGAAGAATTCGGCCTCGACGCCGGTCTTGACGCGCTTGCCTTCGGCGGCAGCTTCCGCAACGAGCTTCTTTAGCACATTGCGCGGGGCCTGGCCGACGAGCTCGCCTTCCATCATGCAGTCGGCAGCGACCCAGGCGACGTCCTTCTTCCATGGGAGCTGGATGACGGAGCTGGCGTCCGGTACGGCGAAAAGGTCGGGATGGGCGGGCGTCATGTCGAGCCAGGTGGCAAAGCCCGCAAAGCCCGCGCCGTCTTCCTGCATGCCCTTGATCGCCTGCGCCGGCACCAGCTTGGCACGCTGGCCTCCGAAGAGATCGGTGTAGCTGATCATGAAATATTTGATGCCCTTGTCTTGTGCAAAGGCAGCAAGATCCAGTGTCATTCTCGTTCCCCTTTGGATTATTCGAGACACTTCGATAATGCATGCAAGTCCCGGGCCTGCTGGCCCGGGCAAATGTCAGAAGCCTCCCTTGCCCGGATACCAACTGGTGCCGGCAAGCGGCACCTGCGCCATGGCGGCGGCCTCCATCGTCAGCGCGCAGAGGTCTTCCGGTTCCAGATTGTGCAGGTGGTTCTTGCCGCAGGCGCGGGCGATCGTCTGTGCCTCCAGCGTCATCACCTTGAGATAGTTGGCAAGACGTCGTCCGGCAGCGACGGGATCGAGGCGGGCGGCGAGCTCCGGGTCCTGCGTGGTGATGCCGGCCGGATCCTTGCCCTCATGCCAGTCGTCATAGGCGCCGGCGGTGGTGCCAAGCTTCTGGTACTCTTCTTCCCAGCGCGGATCGTTGTCGCCGATGGCAACCAGCGCTGCCGTGCCGATGGCGACCGCATCGGCGCCCAGCGCCAGCGCCTTCGCGACGTCTGCGCCTGAACGGATGCCGCCGGAAATAATGAGCTGCACCTTGCGATGCATGCCGAGATCCTGCAACGCCTGAACGGCGGGGCGGATACAGGCGAGCGTCGGCATGCCGACATTCTCGATGAACACGTCCTGCGTCGCCGCCGTGCCGCCCTGCATGCCGTCGAGCACGACGACATCGGCCCCGGCCTTCACCGCGAGCGCCGTGTCGTAATAGGGCCGCGCACCGCCGACCTTCACATAGATCGGCTTTTCCCAATCGGTGATTTCGCGCAGTTCCATGATCTTGATTTCGAGATCGTCCGGGCCGGTCCAGTCGGGATGCCGGCAGGCCGAGCGCTGGTCGATGCCCTTCGGCAGGTTGCGCATGTTGGCGACGCGATCGGAAATCTTCTGGCCGAGCAGCATGCCGCCGCCGCCGGGCTTGGCGCCCTGGCCGACAACCACCTCGATGGCATCGGCGCGGCGCAGGTCCTTCGGGTTCATGCCATAGCGGGAGGGCAGATACTGGTAGACCAGTGTCTGCGAATGGCCGCGCTCCTCGTCCGTCATGCCGCCGTCGCCCGTCGTCGTGGACGTGCCGGCCAGCGTCGCGCCGCGTCCAAGCGCTTCCTTGGCATTGCCCGACAGCGCACCGAAGCTCATGCCGGCAATGGTGATGGGCGTTTTCAGCGTGATCGGCTTCTTCGCAAAGCGGCTGCCGAGAACGACGGTCGTGTCGCATTTCTCGCGATAGCCTTCGAGCGGATAGCGGGAAATCGATGCGCCGAGAAACAGCAGATCGTCGAAATGCGGAACCTTGCGCTTCGTGCCGCCGCCGCGAATGTCGTAGATGCCGGTGGCCGCCGCGCGGCGGATTTCGGCCAGCGTATGATCGTCGAACGTGGCGGACTTGCGGGGCGGGGTGGGCGGATTGTGATAGCTCATGATGTCCCCTTCGCCTCAATACGCTTCGGCATTGTCGATGTTGAAATTGTAGAGCTTGCGGGCCGAGCCATAGCGCTTGAACTCTTCCGGCCGGACATCGCGAATGCCCGCCAGTTCCAGAAGTTCGGCCAGCTTCTCGATATGCTCGGGGCGCATGTCCTTCTCGATGCAGTCGGCACCGAGGCTCTTGACCGAGCCGCGCACGAAGAGCTTCGCTTCATAAAGACTGTCGCCCAGCGCATCGCCGGCGTCACCCAGCACGACGAGATGCCCCGACTGGCCCATGAAGGCAGACATGTGTCCGATATTGCCGTGAACGACGATGTCGATGCCCTTCATCGAGATGCCGCAGCGCGAGGCCGCATTGCCCTTGATGACAAGGAGGCCGCCGCGACCGGTTGCGCCGGCATACTGGCTGGCGTCGCCCTCGATGACGACCGAGCCGGACATCATGTTTTCGGCAACGCCGGGGCCGGCAGAGCCGTGGACGGTGACGTTGCCGCCGTCGTTCATGCCGGCGCAGTAATAGCCGACCGAACCCTTGATATCGACGGTGACTGGCGCATCGATGCCGACAGCGACGGCGTGCGACCCGCGCGGATTGATGACTTCGAAGACGGTGTCGTTGGCGCCGGCGGACAGTCCGTGCAGCGCGCTGTTGAGTTCACGCAAGGGCGTGGTGGAAAGGTCAAAAACAGGCATGAAGGAACTCTCTCGATTGCGTTGCGCCTGTCAGGCGGCCTTCTCGTGATCCCAGAAATAGACGGTCGCCGGTTCCGGCTCCCAGATGCGGGCGGTCTCGATGCCGGGGAGATTGACCAGCGCGCGATATTCCGAGCCGAAGGCGACATAGCGGTCGGTCTCGGCCATGACGGCCGGCTTGCAGGCGATGGGATCGCGCAGCACGCCGAAACCGGACTTGGTGCCGACGACGAAGGTGAAGAAGCCATCGAGATCGTCGACGGCGCTGGTGAGCGCCGCGCCGAGGTCCTTGCCCTTGGCCATTTCGGCGGTGAGATAGGCGGCCGCGACTTCGCTATCGTTTTCGGTCTCGAAGGTCATGCCCTGGCGCTTCAGTTCGCGGCGCAGGTTGTTGTGGTTGGAGAGCGAGCCATTGTGAACGAGGCACTGGTCCGAGCCGGTGGAGAAGGGATGCGCGCCGAGCGTGGTGACGGCGGACTCCGTGGCCATGCGGGTGTGGCCTATGCCGTGGGTGCCGGACATGCCGCTGACGGCAAAGCGCGAAACGACATCCTTCGGCAGACCGATTTCCTTGTAGATCTCGATCGTGTCGCCGCTGCTCATGACCCGGATATTGGGGCGAAGCGAGGAGAGGGCGGCGCGGCCGGCATCGACCTTGTCCTTGTCGAGCGTCACCACCGCATGGGTGCTCTTGACCTCGATGGAGACCGGAATGCCGAGCGCGCCCTTCAGCGCATCGCCAAGCCCGTCAAAATCCGTCCCCGGATCGGCCGACTGCAACGTGATCTTCGCCGTCTTGCCATTGTCGCTGCCGTAGATCGCAATGCCCGCGCTGTCGGGACCGCGATCGGTCATCGTGATCAGCATGGATGACAGAAGCGCGCCAAGCTCAGGCTCCAGCGCTTTGTCCTTCAGGAAGAGACCGACAATTCCGCACATGCCCCAGACCTCCAGTTTCGCATCTGCGAAATGGCTATCAGGTTCGATTTGTGATTTCAACCCAAAAGAATAAAAGTTTCTTCTAAGGCAATTCAGTCGATCTTGCCGCGCTGCGGGTAGCTGATGATCGACAGGTATTTCGCCGGCAGTTTCACCAGCTTTTCCGGTCCGTGCGGGGCGTCCGCGTCAAAGAACAGGCTGTCGCCCGGCTCCATGGGGAAAAGCTTGTCGCCATGGCGATAAACCACCTCACCCTCCAGCATGTAGAGAAACTCCATGCCCTCGTGCTGGAAGGTCGGAAACACATCGGAATCCGCTGTCAGGCTGATGAGATAGGGCTCGACGATGACGCCGCTGGAATTGTTGTCGATATGGCCCAGCAGATTGTATTGGTGGCCCGCGCGCGTGCCGCGCCGCTCAAGCTCGACGCCTTCGCCGGCCTTGACGAAAACCGCATTGCGCGGCTCCTCATAGCCCCGGAAGAGGGCCGTGAGGGGCACGCCGAGCGCGCGCGACAGGGATTGCAGCGTCGTCAGCGACGGGGAAATGTTCCCATTCTCGATCTTGGACAGCATGCCGAGCGAAATGCCGGTCGCGGCGGCAAGGTCGGTGACGGTAATGCCGAGCTTCTTGCGATAGGCGCGCACCTCATGGCCGATCGCCATTTCGAGATTGTTTTCCTTCGGCTCTCGCACCGCATGCGGATCCTGCGAAAATGCCGGCCGGCCGCCGTGAAGGTCTTCGTCTTGTGTTGTCTTCTTGTCGGCCCTGCTTTTCATCCCGCATCCCCTTGAAGGTTTGCGGCGAACACTATCGTCAGAGTGAAATTTCCTCAACTGGCAAGAAAATCAGCCGCGTCGGGTCTGGCCGGGCGTGACGCCATATCGGGTGCGATAGGCGCGCGAAAAATGCGCGCCGCTGGAAAAGCCGGTAGCAATGGCGATTTCCGAAATGGAAAGCGGGCTCTGCTCCAGCAGCCGCCTGGCGTGTTGCAGCCGGATCAGCCGGTATTGGTCGAGGAAGGTCGCGCCGAGATGGGCGGCGAAGAGCCGGTCGAGATGACGCGGCGAAACACCCGCGATCAGCGCCATCGCGGTACGGTCGAGCGGCATCTCGATTGTCTCCTCCATCTTTTCGAGCACGTTGAGCAGGCCCGGATGATGCACGCCATACCGTTCCGCCAGCGACCCGCGCTGCGGCGCGGTCGGTTCACTCACCTCTGCATGCAGATACCAGTCGCTGACGCGGCGGGCGAAATCGGCGCCCATGCGCTCGGCAATCAGCACATGCATCATGTCGAGCGGCGCAATGCCGCCGCCGCAGGTGATGCGGTTGCCGTCGATGACGAAACGCGCCTGCCGGGGGGTGAGCGTCGGAAAGAACTCCATCAGCGCCGGCGCGTGCTCCCAGTGAATGGTGAAGTCCCGATCCGCCAGAAGCCCGGCTGCGGCCAGCAGATAGGGCCCGCCGGAAATGCCGCCGATCCGCACGCCCTCGCGCGCGAGCTGGCGCAGGCAAGCAAGCACGGGCGGATAGTGCCAGCCCCTCGGCGATCCGCCGGCGCAGACGAAGACCGTGCCGAGCCCCGAGCCCCGGCCGGGAAGCGGTTCGGCCGGCACGGGCACGCCGCCCGAGGACAGAGCCGGTCCGCCATCAGGCGAATAGACCGAAAGCCGATAAATCTCCCGGCCCGCCAGCAGATTGGCCGCGCGCAAGGGTTCCGTCGCCGAGGCGAACGACATCAGCGCAAAGCCCGGAAGCAGGATGAAGCCGATGGTCTGGACGTGTCGGGTATCGGTGGGAGCCATGTCCTTTTTCTAACAAAATACGTCCCTTTTGTGCAAGTCAGGAATCGCCGTTCTGTCATCATGAAGGAAATCAAAGCGGGACCGTCCATGCGCTATTCAGCCCTTTCCGTCTTTCTCAACGGCCTTCGCGGCAACAAGGGCTGGGCGCCCGCCTGGCGCCAGCCGCAGCCGAAGCCGCATTACGATGTGATCATCGTCGGCGGGGGCGGGCATGGCCTGTCGACCGCCTATTACCTCGCCAAGACCTTCGGCATCACCAATGTCGCGGTGCTGGAAAAGGGCTATCTCGGCTCCGGCAATATCGGCCGCAACACCACGATCATTCGCTCCAACTATCTGCTACCCGGCAATAACCCGTTCTACGAGCTTTCGATGAAGCTCTGGGAAGGGCTGGAGCAGGATTTCAATTTCAACGCCATGGTCTCGCAGCGCGGCGTGCTCAATCTCTTCCATTCGGACGCCCAGCGCGACGCCTATACACGGCGCGGCAATGCCATGCGCCTGCATGGCGTCGATGCGGAGCTGCTGGACCGCAAGGCGGTGCAGGCGAAGCTGCCATTCCTCGATTACGACAATGCGCGCTTCCCGATCATGGGCGGCCTGTTGCAGCCGCGCGGCGGCACGGTGCGCCATGACGCGGTGGCCTGGGGCTATGCGCGCGGCGCGGACAGCCGCGGCGTCGATATCATCACCCATTGCGAGGTGACCGGCATCCGTCGCGAAAACGGCCGCGTCGTCGGAGTCGAGACGACAAAGGGCTTCATCGGTTGCGGCAAGCTGGCGCTGGCGGCGGCGGGCAATTCCACCGTGGTTGCCGACATGGCGGGCCTGCGCCTGCCCATCGAGAGCCATGTGCTGCAGGCTTTTGTGTCCGAGGGCCTGAAACCCTTCATCGATTGCGTCGTCACCTTCGGTGCCGGACATTTCTACGTCTCGCAATCCGACAAGGGCGGCCTAGTCTTCGGCGGCGATATCGACGGCTATAATTCCTATGCCCAGCGCGGCAATCTGGCGACCGTCGAACATGTGGCGGAAGCCGGCGTCGCCATGATCCCGTCGCTGACGCGGGTGCGCTATCTTCGCACCTGGGGGGGCATCATGGACATGAGCATGGACGGCTCGCCGATCATCGACCGCACCCCGATCGACAATCTCTATCTGAATGCCGGCTGGTGCTATGGCGGGTTCAAGGCGACGCCCGCCTCCGGCTATTGCTACGCCCATCTCATCGCCCGCAACGAGCCGCATGAAACGGCGACGCAGATGCGTCTCGATCGCTTCGCGCGCGGTTACCAGATGGATGAAAAAGGCGTCGGCGCGCAGCCGAATCTGCATTGAGGAGATGAGCCCATGGCAAGCCTGATCACCTGCCCTCACTGCGGCCAGCGCCCCAAGGAAGAATTCACCATCAAGGGCGATGCGGGCCTGACCCGCCCCGCCCCCGATGCCGACGCGGATGTCTGGTACGACTATGTCTATCTGCGCGACAATCCGAAGGGCCTCCACAAGGAATATTGGCACCATTCCTCCGGCTGCCGCCGCTGGCTGATCGTCGAGCGTGATACCGTGACGCACAAGGTCCACAGCGTCGCCGATGCAGCGCTTGCCGAGCTCGGAGGTGCGGCATGAGCAGCTATCGCCTCTCCACCGGCGGACAGATCGACCGCGCACGCAGCATCAAATTCAGCTTCGACGGCAAGGCGCTCACCGGCCATCCCGGCGATACGCTGGCCTCTGCGCTGCTCGCCAACGGCATCCAGCTCGTCGGTCGCAGCTTCAAATACCACCGCCCGCGCGGCATCCTGACGGCCGGTGCGGCCGAGCCCAACGCGCTGGTCACCACCGGCACGGGCGGGCGCACGGAAGCCAATACGCGCGCCACGATGATCGAGCTGCATGACGAGCTCAATGCCCGCAGCCAGAACCGCTGGCCCTCGCTCGCCTTCGATATCGGCGCGGTCAACGGTCTGCTCTCGCCCTTTCTGAGCGCCGGCTTCTACTACAAGACCTTCATGTGGCCGGCGGGCTTCTGGGAAAAGGTCTATGAGCCGCTGATCCGCAAGGCCGCCGGTCTCGGCAAGGCGAGCTACGAGGCGGACCCCGACAGCTACGAGAAATGCTGGGCGCATTGCGATCTGCTCGTCATCGGGGCGGGTCCCGCGGGCCTCGCGGCAGCGCTGACCGCCGGTCGGGCCGGTGCGCGCGTGCTGCTGGCCGATGAAGGTTTCGCCTTCGGCGGCAGCCTGCTCACCGATGGCGATGCGCGGTTGAGTGCCATGCTCGCCGAGTTTGAAGCCCTGCCGAATGTGCAATGCCTGCCGCGCACCACCGTCATCGGCTGGTATGACGACAATGTCTTCGGCGCGGTCGAGCGCGTACAGAAGCATGTGGCAGAGCCCGATCCGCGCCAGCCCGTCGAACGGCTCTGGCGCATCATCGCCAAGCAGGCAATCCTGGCGAGCGGGGCGGAAGAACGCCCCCTCGTCTTCGGCGGTAACGATATCCCCGGCGTCATGATGGCCGGCGCGATGCGCAGCTATCTGAACCGTCAGGCGGTCGCACCGGGCAAGCGTGTCGCGGTCTTCACCACCAACAATGCAGGCTATCGAACCGCCGCCGACCTCGAAGCCGCGGGTATCGAAGTGGCGGCCATCGTTGATCCGCGCAGCGAGGGCGAACCCGGCTGGAACGGCAAGGCGAAAGTGCTGACCAATAGCTGCATCGTCGATGCGCTGGGCGGCAAGGCTGTCAGCGGCGTCAGCATTGCCGGCGCGTCCGGCGTGCAGAGGCTGGAGGCCGATGCGGTCGCCATGTCCGGCGGCTGGAGCCCGGTCATCCATCTGGCCTGCCATCGCGGTGCCAAGCCCGTATGGTCGGACACGCACGCCGCCTTCCTCGCGCCGGAGCGGCAGGAGGGCTTGTTGCTGGCCGGCTCCGCAGCCGGTCTCTGGTCGATTGAGGCCTGCCTGAACGACGGTGCCCGCAAGGCTGCGGAAGCCCTTGAAGCCATTGGCTTCGCCAAGGTCGAGCCAGCCTTTGCGGAAGGCGACACCGCGCAACGCGCCGCCACGCCCTTCTGGTTCGCCAAGGGCAGCAAGGGCAAGGCCTTCGTCGATTACCAGAACGACGTGAACCTCAAGGATCTCGGTCTTGCCGTGCGCGAGGGCTATGGCGATGTCGAGCTTGCCAAGCGCTATACGACCAACGGCATGGCGACCGATCAGGGGAAGCTCTCCAACATCAATGCCATCGGCATTCTCGCCGAAGCGCGCGGTGTGTCGCCGGCCGAAGTCGGCACGACGACCTTCCGCCCCTTCTACACGCCCGTATCCTTCGGCGCGCTCACCGGCGTGTCGCGCGGCAAGCATTTCCAGCCGGTGCGCAAATCGCCGCTGCATGACTGGGCAAGCAAGAACGGCGCGACCTTTGTCGAAACCGGCCTCTGGTATCGCGCCGCCTGGTTCCCCCGCGCCGGCGAAACGACCTGGCGCGACAGCGTCGACCGCGAAGTGCTCAACATTCGCCAGAATGCCGGCCTCTGCGATGTCTCGACGCTCGGCAAGATCGAGATTTTTGGCAAGGACGCTGCCACCTTCCTCGACCGGGTCTATTGCAACGGCTTCGCCAAACTGGCTGTCGGCAAGGCGCGCTACGGCATCATGCTGCGCGAAGACGGCATGATCTACGACGACGGCACGACGAGCCGCTTCAGCGACGATCATTTCTTCATGACGACGACGACGGCGCTCGCCGCCGGCGTGCTCACCCATCTGGAATTCTGCGCCCAGACGCTCTGGCCGGAACTGCAGGTGCATTTCGCCTCCTCGACCGACCAGTGGGCGCAGATGGCCGTTGCCGGTCCGAAATCCCGCGCCATCCTCTCCGAGATCGTCGAGGAGGATATCTCGGATTTAGCCTTCCCCTTCATGAGCGCGCGCACCGTCTCGCTCTTCGGCGGAAAGCTGGAAGGCCGGCTCTTCCGCATCTCCTTCTCCGGCGAGCTGGCTTATGAACTCGGCGTGCCGGCGGGCTACGGCGAATATGTCGCCGATGCCATCATGCAGGCCGGGCAGAAACACGGCATCTGCGCCTACGGCGCGGAAGCGCTTGGCGTCATGCGCATCGAGAAGGGCCATGTCACCCATGCCGAAATCAACGGCACGGTGACGCCCGGCGATCTGGGCTGCGGTCGCATGGTTTCGGCGACGAAGCCGGATTTCATTGGCAAGGCGATGCTGGCGCGTGAGGGCATGCAGGCCCCCGATCGCCCGCGCCTCGTCGGCGTCAAGCCGCTGGACCCGAAGGCGAGGTTCCGCACCGGCTCGCATATCCTGTCGGACGGCGCGGCGGCGACGCTCGAAAACGATCAGGGCTATGTCACCTCAAGCTGCTTCTCCCCCAATCTTGGCCACACGATTGGCCTCGCCCTGATCAAGAACGGCCCGGAACGGATCGGCGAAAAGGTCATGATCTGGAACGGCCTGCGCAATGAGTTCACCGACGGCGTGATTTGCAGCCCTGTGTTCATCGACCCCGAAAACGAGAAGCTCCATGCCTGATTTGCCGACATCGAAACCGGCGCTGGCCGGCAAGGCCCCGCTCCAGGGCGTGCAATTCGCTGTTGAGGCGCTGCCGGAAGGCCACCTCCTGCAACTGATGGGGCCAACGACACTGGACGAGCTTCGTGCGCTCTTCGATACGTTCGGCCTCGGCGGCAGCGTCATTCGCGCCGCCGGCTTTCGGCAATGGTATGTGATGGGCGAAGCACCGCTCGAACCCGCCGCTCTCAGGGGCATTGCGGGAGCGTTGCCGCGCGGCGTCTTTCTGTCCGACCAGAGCCATGGCCGCGTTCGCATTCGCGTGTCGGGCCCGCGCGCGGCCCAGGTTCTGGCCAGGGGGACTGCGGTCGATCTACACGGATCCCAATTTCCCGCAGGGGCTGCAGCCATGACGCTCTTCGGACATATTCCGGTTCACCTTTCTCGCACGGGTGAGGCCGAGTTCGAGCTGACGGTTCTGCGCAGTTTTGCCGAAGCGCTTTTTGGCGAGCTGGAGCCCTTCGCCGCATAGGCAAAGGCCGCGCCCTGCGTCGGGAGTTTCCGACAATTTGAATTTGTCTTGGCCGGGTCTGAACACCGCATGGGCGTGGAAACACAACTGCGGGCAGTGGCTACTGCCGTGCAATCTTGCGGCCTTTTCGACACGCCATTCGGGAGCTTGTTATGAATTTCTATAGGAATATACAACCAATGCGAGAATATAAGTGATCCTTACGAAGTTATATTTCATATTTTAGAAATATAAAAAGACTTATTTTTGTTTGGATTAGTTTAGACTCGCGATGTTGTTTTTAGACTTAGATAACGTCTTCATGCGATCTTCTGGGTGTTAATTCAGGTGGCACAGTCAAACAGGTCTGCCCGCCTCAAGGAACAGCAAATTTTCGCATCCGAGGCCAAGCATATCTTGAGAAAAAGCGCGCCACTCCATTTCCTGCTATCGCTTTCTCGAGAGAAAAGCGGCAGCATGCCGCTCATGTTCGTGCTGCTGTTCGGCGGCCTCATGCTGGCGGCAGGCGGCGCGATCGATGTGGCGAACATCATGCGGGTTCGCTCTAATGTCCAGAATATAGCCGACAGCGCGGCGCTCGCCGGTGCCGCCCAATTCCGGCTGGGCAACAGCGAGACGAACGTGGTGCGGCAGGTGGCTCTTTCTTTTGCCGATTCCGCTCTTTCGTCCGCCAACATCGATGGAACGCCTACCGTGACGGTGAACGAGGCCGAGAGGTCGGTCAAGGTTGCTGTTGCGGCGCGGGTTCATATGCAATTCGTTCGTCTCGGCGCGAATTCGGCCTATGGCGTCAATTCCAACGCGATTGCGCGCGCTGGCAGTTCCAGCGTCATCTGCCTGCTGGCGCTGGGGGATGGATCGACCAGTCTCGGTGTCGGCAATGGCAAGGTGACGGCGAGCAAGTGCAATACGCATTCCAACTCCAAGGCCAGCGACGGGCTCGTGGTGGAGGGTCTGGGCACGATATCCGCGAAAGTCATCTGCACGGGTGGCGGCTATGTTGGTGCGCAGAACGCTTTTGATCCCGCACCCGCTACGGACTGTCCGGAAGTGAGCGATCCGCTGGCTTCCCGCGCGGCACCCAATGATGCCAAATGCGATTTCACCGATTTCAAGGTCGATATTGGCCTTCAGACGCTGCGCCCAGGCGTCTATTGCGGCGGTCTCATCATTGACAAGCCGAGCCGTGTTCGTCTGATGCACGGAACCTATGTCATGAAGGACGGTCCGCTGGCACTGAGCAATGGTGCGTTGCTCAACATGGTCGATGCTTCTGTGTACCTGACCGGCAACAATGCCGTGATCTATACCGACTACACGACATCGCTGGATCTGAGTGCGCCGGTTGCTGGCCCCCTGGCCGGCATCCTGTTTTTCGAAGACAGAAATGCCCCTGCAGACCGCCTTCACCAGATCGGCAGCCGCATTGCCCCGCAATTGCTCGGAACCATCTATCTGCCGCGCGGCAAGCTGGTGGTGGGTCAATTGCCGACGGACGGCGTCCTCGGGTTTGATTGCAAGCTGCAGGCTCTGCAGAGCCATCCCCTCCTCGCGAACCTTTTGCCCAAGGTGGGGCTTCTGCCATGTCCGTTGCCGCCGATCAATATTTCGCTGCAGTCAGCCTGGACGCTGATCGTGGCGAGGCATGTGGCGATCAATGGCGGGGTCAATCTCGTCCTTAACGCCAATTATGATGCCGCACCGGTTGCACCGCCGTCGGAAGCGATGAAGAACTCGACCATTCTGGTCCACTGATGCGGGCGCCTTCAGGGGCTCCGCTTCAGCCGGGCCGACAGGCCGCCGATGCCGCAGCCGTGTTGCCGGCGGCGTTACCTCCAGGACGGAATTAGGGGACGCGGTCGCGGCCTTACGGCCCAGATGCAAAACGCCCCGGCCTTGTGCGGGCATCTTCCTGCGACGGATAACGGCTGGCTTTGCCGCAGGTCAGATGCGGCTTCGCCAGTCGCCGATTTCGCGGATGACTGCTTCGCGATCTTCTGCCAGGCGATCGATTTCGACAACATCGACCAGCGCCTTGTCCTCGCGCGCGACGCGTTCGAACCGGGCGGCGGTCTCGGCAATGCTGCGCGCGCCGACATTGAAACTCATCGATTTCAGCGCGTGCGCCACGCGGCCGAGTTGCTCGGCGTTTGCGCTCGTCACCGCCTCGCGCAGTTCCGCGATGCGATCGGCGGATTGGGTTTCATAGAGGCCGACGATGCGGTCCACGATCGCCACGGCCCCACCTGCCATCTTGAGCAGGTCTTCCAGCACCGCCAGATCCAGAAGGCCTTCTGATGTTTCCGTCGTCGCCTCCTCCTCGATGGGGAGTGCATGCGCGCCGTTCGCATGCGTGGCGATGACGTCCGCCAGGCGCGCCAGCGTGAAGGGCTTGTGCAGCACGCCGTCCATGCCCGCCTCGCGCCAAGCATCCGCGGCCGTGCCGATGACGTGGGCTGTCAGCGCCACGATCGGGGTCCGCGCACGGTCGCTCTCTGCCTCGGCGATGCGAATCTCGCGCGTGGCATCGAAACCGTCGAGCTCCGGCATCGAGCCGTCCATGAGAACAAGGGCATAGTTCGTCTTGAGAACTGCATTGACCGCCTGCCTGCCGTCCTCGACAAAATCGGCCACGATTCCCAGCCGGCGCAGCGCAGCGTCCGCCACCTCGCGGTTGACCTCGGCATCGTCGGCGACGAGCACCTTGAGGCCGGTGAAGCTCGGTGTGGCGTCGTCGCGCCGCTCGGAGCCGCGCGTCTCCTCGCTGAGCGGCCGTCCGTCGATCAGCCTGCTGACAAGATCATTCACCTCGAAGGCAGAAACGGGGCGGGCAAGGACGCCGTCGGCGCGGCGTGAGGGCAGCAGCGTTTCCGGGCGCTCATCGGCAAAGCCGACCGCGACGATGGCACCGGAGGCAGCCACCTCCAGCCTCGGCCTGTTGCTGAGGCGATCCATGGCCGCGACCACGAACTGCGCGTCGCGGGCACGCTCGACAAGCGCTTCGGCCGCGATCGTTTCAACGGCAAAGCCAGCCTGTTCCAGATAATGCACGAGGGCGGCTTCCGTCTGCTTGCCGTCCAGCGAGACAAGAGCAAGCGGCGCGGCAGCCTCTTCGCCGCTCCAGCGCGCCCAGGCGGCATCGGTCGATGGGACGGTCACGGGCAGGGAGAAATGGAAGCTGGTTCCGGTCCCGAGCGTGCTCGTGACGGCAATCTCGCCGCCCATGGCAGTGACGAGCCGGCGCGCAATGGTGAGGCCAAGGCCTGTACCGCCAAACTGTCGGGTCGTCGTCTGGTCGGCCTGCGAAAAGGCCTCGAAGATCGTGCCCAGCTTGTCTTCGGCAATGCCGATGCCGGTGTCGATCACGGCGAAGCGAACCCGGTTCTCGCCGTCCGGGCAGACATGAATGGTCACGCCGCCCTTCTCGGTAAATTTCAAGGCATTGTTGACGAGGTTGCCCAGCACCTGGCCTAGCCGCGTCGGATCGGCGTCGATGCGCGCATCGCGCGGCAGTTCGATCCGGGCGGCGAGATCGAGCTTCTTAGTCTGCGCACGGTCGGCAAACAGGCGCAGCACGGTATCGACGGCTTCGAAAGGGCTGACCTCGAGATGCTCGACATCCAGCTTGCCTGCCTCGATCTTTGAAAGGTCGAGGATGTCGTTGATGATTGCGAGCAGGCTGGCGCCGGAGCGCGCGATGACCTCGGCCTGCTTGCGGGCGCGCTCGGGCATGTCGCTGGCGGCCAGCAGTTCCGCCATGACGAGAATGCCGTTCATCGGCGTTCGGATTTCGTGGCTCATCGTGGCGAGGAAGTCGGACTTGGCGCGGTCTGCCGCCACGGCTTCGGAGGCGGCGCGCTGATAGTCGGCGGTGCGGTCGGCGACATCCTGTTCCAGGCGCTCGCGATGCCGGGCGAGCCGCTCGTCGCGCTCGTGGATGTCGGCGATCATGCCGTTGAAGCCTTCGACCAGCAGCCCTACTTCGTCATTGCTTTCACGCGGAAGCGCGACGCGATAGTCGTGCTTGGCCTTGATCTGCGCCATCGCGCCGGCAAGGCGCATCAGGGGCCGGGTGATGGCGCCCTGAAGGCGAAGCGCGATGAGGATTGCGATCACGAGCGCCGCGCCGCCGCCGAGAAGGGCGGTCTCGACCGCCGACCAGACCAGGGCTGGAAGATCACGCGTGTCGCCGATCACGCGGAGCAGGCCGGTCTGCCGGCCCGCCTGGACAACCGGAACCTGAACCTCGATCGTCCGGCTGCCCAGGATATCTGTCATGGAAATCGTCTGTTCCGGAGCGGTCAGCACGAGGTCGCTTGCGAGCTGTTCCGTCGCGCCGAAATCGGCCAGCGTCTCGCCGTCCGGCAGGTTGAGGCCGACATAGACGAGCCCCTCGATATTGCCCATGCCCCGCAGCGCCCTTTGTGCGGCGGGGATATCGCGTGTTGCCGCCGCATTGGCCGCGGAAGAGGCAATGACCTCAGCCACCGAAAAGAGCGCCTGCGGCCGCGAAACCGCGTAACGCGATGCTTCCTGCCAGGCGGTGAATGTAATGACAAAGACTTCCGCAAGGGAAATGGCGCCAATAACAAGAAGTACTAATTTAGTTCGGATGGAAAACGATTGACGCGCCATGTTCATATTTTCTGAAAAAGCGTTGGTTTTATGGAAAAGTAAACGAAACGCCCTTACAAACCCTTATCACTTGGAGCGTAGGATGATGTGCGTTCTTGTGGGATTCCGACAGGTGTAGGGATTATACAACCTTCGATTTCCGATTGTGAGTTTTAGGCTTGTGAGTTGAAATGGCGACTGTCGCGCGAAATGCCAGATTTGATTATGTCGAGACGGAGACGCTGCAGATCCTGGCCGTAGACGACGATCCCATCCAGCGGGAGTTCTGTTCCGTCTACATGACTACGCCCAGCGTCTCTGTCGAGACGGCGGATTGCGCCGAAGCGGGGCTGGAGCGGCTTGAGGTCAACGAATACGGCGCGCTGCTCGTCGATGTCGACATGCCCGGCATGAGCGGTATCGAGCTTGTGGGATTGCTGCGCAGCCGTCCGCGCTATGACGCGATGCCGATCATGGTCATCACCGGAAACGAGGACATCCCCTCGATCGATGCGGCCTATGCGGCGGGTGCCACGGCCTTCATGTGCAAGCCGGTGAACTGGCGGCTTTTGTCGCATCAGGTCCGCTTCATGGTCCGCGCCCATCGCGCCCTGATGGCTGTCGGCGGTGACGCAGCGGCGGAGACGGCCGACCATGGCGTCGGGTCAAGACAATAGAAAAGCGCAGGTTTCTGTTTTGCATAGCGATCTCTTCGATAACCTGACGCTGCACTATCAGCCGCAGATGATGGCCGACGGCAAGACCGTCGCCGCCGCCGAAGCGCTCCTGCGGGTTCTGCAGCCGACGGAGCGGTTCAAGAACACCGCCGATGTGCTCGCTCATGTCGAGGAAGCGGATCTTGTCGAGGCGCTCGACTGGTGGATCGCCGAACGCGCCTGCCGCGACGCCTTGCGATGGCCCGGCCTTTCCATCGGCATCAATCTGTCTGCAGGCCGATTCCGCGATCCGGACCTCGCACCCCGGATAATCGACCTGGTGAAGACCATCGGCGTGCCGGCAAAGCAGATCGAGCTCGAAATCGTCGAAAGCTCCTATATCGAGGATTTCGAGGCGGCCAACCGCAATATCAACCAGCTTCGCGCCGCAGGCCTGCGGATCGCACTCGACGATTTCGGCACGGGCTATTCGTCCCTGACCTATCTTCTGAGGATGCAGGTCGACAAGCTGAAGATCGACAAGTCCTTTGTCGACGGTCTCGGCGAAATCAAATCCACGGCGATCGTCCACGCCGTCGTGGCGCTTGCCCGCGCCGTCGGGCTCAAGATCACCGCCGAGGGGATCGAGAACGAGGATCAATGGCGGCTGCTGAAACTGGCCGGCTGTCACTACATGCAGGGCTGGTATTTCCATAAGGCCATGGACCCCGATGCGCTGACCGCGCTGCTGGCCGAGCAGCGGATGGCTATCCCGCATTTGTAGCGTCGTTCCGGCGAAGTTCGGAATGGCTTGGGCAATTTCGAAAGGTCAGCGCGCCGGAAGGTGATTGACACCCTGACGGTAGACCCTCGGCGAAACCGCCGTATGGTTCCGGAAGAAGCGGCTGAAATGGGCGATATCGGAAAAGCCGAGCCGGCTCGCCGCAGCGCTCAGCGATTCCTCCGAGACGACCGTCAGCCGGATGGCGTGTTCGAGACGAACGACATTCTGGAACAGGCCGGGCGACATGCCTGTGCAGGCCTTGAACTGCCGGAAGAAATTGGCGCGGCTCATGCCGATATCGGCAACGATATCGTCGATCGGATCGAACTCCCCATCGTTCTGCTGCATGTATTTCACCGCGCGCCTGATCCGCCAATCGACGAATTGGGGCCGCGTCTGCTGCTGGAGCCGGTCGCTGATGCCGTTCAGAATGGTGGAGAGGACCAGGCGGCTCAACAGGAATTCCATGTCTGCGCCGGACGGAGACTTGCCCTTGAGGCAGTCGAGCACGTCCATCAGGATGCGATAGGTATCGCGTGACACATGGCCCGAACTCACCTTGAAGAAGTCGAGCGGATTGAAATCCCCGAGATCGGCGCTCAGCGTCGCCAGCCAGTCGGAATCGAGGTAGAGCGCGATGATCTCGGTGGACGGCTGTCCCGGACGGAACACATATTCATGCGGACGCCAGGCGTCGACCAGAACGGCGCAGTCATCGGTTAGAGGCGCATGCCTGTCATCGACGATGAAACTGGAATCGGCGCCGCCGATCTTGAAAAGCATATGGCAGTAGGGATGGGCATGACGCACGAGGCAATGCTCCAGGTCGACTTGCGCGACCCGGCCAAATGCTCCCAACATGACACGCACACCTGTCGTCATGGCCTCACTATATGAGTATTCCTATATCTAAAAAGAGCAGAACGAAGCGGGTGTTGCAAGTCAGGAATTGACTTGCCGGAAGCGGAACGCAATACGATATCGTCCAGCGTGGAATCGAGAGGAGCATCCGGTTGGACGAGGAGGGAACCCTTCGGCAGAAACTGGTGCCTGCCGTCGAACGCGCGTCGATCATTCTCGATCTCGTGGCCGAGGCCAAGCGCTATCCGACCGTTTCCGATCTCGCCCGCGCAACCGGCCTGCCGAAAAGCACGGTTCATGGGCTTTGCACGACGCTCACGCATCTCGGCCTGCTGACGCGCCGGTCGGACCAGACCTATGTTCTGGGGCCGCATCTGCTCAAATGGTCCAATGCCTTTGACCGACAGACGGATATTGCGGCGGAGTTCGCCGCACTCTGGGACCAGTCCGAGGTGGTCAACGACGCCATCGTGTCGCTGTGCATCCTGGACGAGCTGGATGTCGTCTTCATCGCCGCCCGGCAGCGCAGCGCACTGGAACGTTTCGCCGTCAGACCCGGCATGCGCCTGCCCGCCGCCTTTTGCGCCGCCGGAAAGGCGATCCTTGCCCGCTGGCCGGATCACGATATCCAGCGTGCGTTCAAGTCCTTTCCAGCGCCGCTGACCGAGCGATCCGTTGCCGATCTTGGTGGGCTTATGGACGAAGTCCGGCACATCCGTGCCGAGGGCGTGGCGATCGAGACCGGCCAGTGTCATCGTGGCGTGACAAATTTCGGCGCGCCCGTGCTCAATTCGCTCAACCGGACCGTGGCTGCCGTGCTGATCAGCGTCGATGCAGAAGAGGTTCCGGAGGCGCAGATGCGCGACCTTGCCGCGCATGCCTCGGGCCTCGCCGCACGGCTTTCCCGGCGGCTGGGAGCAGAAATCGGCCTGTGAGCGGCCAATCGCCATCACATCGCTCCGCGCCGCGGGCGGCGGTGGATGGCGGCATCGGCGGCGGTCTCCTGCAGATGGCCGCAGATCATGTCGATCACGACATCTGCATTGTCATGCTGGGGAAAATGCCCGTCATTGCGCAGCATCACCCATTTCATCTGGCCATGGACCCGATCTGACAGGGCTTCCATCTGGCGCTGCGCGCCGTATCCGTCCTTCAGGCCCTGAATGAGCAGCAGGGGCGCTGTCAGCGTGTCGACCCGATCCAGAACCATGCCGGGCTCTGCCGCCAATGTCTCGGATTGGGCGGAGCGGCAGCGCAGCGCGGCCTGAAGGTCGGCATGTGCCGCGCCGAGCCTTTCGAGGTCGCGGATGCAGCGGTCGTCGTTGTCGCGCTCTTCGGCAAGGATCCGGGGGCAGATCGCCACCATCCGGCCCACCATCCATGGATGCGCGCAGGCAAACAGCATCGCAACCGCCACACCGTCGCTGTGGGCGACGAGATCGACAGAAACGAGCCCCAGCGCGTGCATCAGTGCCGGCAGGACACAATGCGCCTCATGCACGAGAAGATCCCGTGCCGCGATACCCTCCGGCTCGGGGCTTGCGCCGCGTCCCGGACGCGAATAGGCGACGACGCGGCGGCCCGGATAGCGGGCAGTCAGGCCTTCGGCGATCTCCTCCAGCGAATGGAGCGAGCCGAGGCCGTGTGTTACCAGAAGGATCGCCTGGTCCTGCCCGATGCCGTTGTCGAGTGTCTCGATCCTCCCGGCGTCGGTGTCGACGATCTGGCGACGCCAGTGCGTCAACTTGACGACGCGCGCGCCCCTGATGCTTTCGTCCTGTCTGAAATAAAGCATGAGCCCCTCCCAAGGCTTGCGTTCGCGCCGCAGGCTTATCCGCCATTTCAGCACCGAACGCCTGGGATCATGACATCATCGGACAGGGCCGGTAAGTGCGGCGCGCGGTCCGAACTTGCCCAAAAATCTCATTTTTGCGCTTTGGCGGCCGCTCAGACGCCGCGTATAGGAGCGGTTTCCTGAATATCTGCACCCATGCGGTGAGAAAGGCGCGTCGCCATCTGCCTCACGTTGTCTATGATGGTGCTGCGGTCGTTCATGGCCTCCGCGTCGAGCGTCAGGCTGACGGCGACGCCGGCGATCGGCCGGTTCTGTGCATCGAGGACGGTGGCGCCAAAGCACACCATGCCTTCGGAGACCTGTTCCTCGTCGCAACTGTAGCCCTGGTGCCTGATTACCCTGAGTTCGGCGAGAAGGTCATCGATCGAGCGCACGCTGCGGCTGGTGCGCGGCTCCGGCAGGCCCTGCGCGTAGAGCCGTCGAATCTCGTGGTCATGCATGTGGCTGAGAAACGCCTTGCCCGTTGCGGTAAAGGCGGCGGGCAGGCGCATGCCGACGCGAAACTCCAGCGATGAGCGGCTGCGGGCGGCATTGCGCGCGGCGATATAGACCACCTCCGCGCCATCCTGGACGGTCAGCGTGATGGTGGCACCCGGAAGCCCGGTCTCCTGATCCCAGATGACGGCGAACTCGGTGGCGACATCCGACTGGAGCGTGAAGGCGTTCGACCAGCGCATGACGTGGGGGCCGAGCTGGAACGTCTGGTCGCTGCGCCGAATCAGAAGCTCCAGATTGACCAGCGTCTGGCAGAGCGAATGGACGCTGGAGCGGGCGATGTTCAGTTCCCGCGACAGATCGGACAGGCTCAGGAACGTTTTCGAGCGCGCCACCACATCCAGAATGCGCGCTCCGCGTTCCAGCGCCGGCGATTGCTGCGTCTTGGTTTCCCTCAAGGCCATGAAACGCTCGCACCTTCGATGAACGACCTCGTTTTCTCACAATTTGTATAACGTGTTGACAATCGTTCCGTCCAGAGAATAATGTTCAGCATATTGAACACTGATCGAAATGGCGGATGCGGGCCCAATGGGTCTCCCGGGAAACATGGGGTAGGAGGTTTCAGGCATGGTCATGAGCGTGCGCGACTGGGCTGTCCGTTTTGGCGAGGCCTCGGACAGGGACCCGACGATCGGGGCCATGGCGCGGTATTTCACCTGCCGCTATCTCTGGGACATGGGGCCGGCCAAGGTCATCGTGGAAATGCGCGATGGGCGCGTCCACAGCATCAACACCGATCCGCAGCCGCTCGACCCTTACGACTTCGCGCTGCGGGCGAGTGCCGCCACCTGGCGTGAATTCGCCAAGCCGGTGCCGGAGCCCATGTATCACGGCATCTGGTCGGCCAGCTTCCGGCGTGACCTGAAGATCGAGGGCAACATCCTCGTCATGATGCAGAACCTGCGCAATTTCACGGTCCAGTTCGAGCTGCTCCGCAAGGTCGGCGTGCCGGTCTGAAGACGTTCACAAGAGCCCACAGGATAAACCGGAATGGCCAAGCACTCTCCCGTCATCGGACGCTACGTCACCATCGAGGTCGACGGCTTCGAATACAAGGTCTTCTACCTGCGCAACGGCAGCGGCATTCCGCTGGTCTGCCAGCACACGGCCGGCTGCCATAACCATCAGTGGCGCGGGCTGCTCGAGGACGAGACGATCACGCAGCACTATGACGTGATCGCCTACGATCTGGCGCGCCACGGCAAGTCCGATCCGCCGCTCAACAAGGAGTGGTGGAAGGAAGAATATGTGCTGACGGCCCAGCACTACATGAACTTCATCATCGCGCTCTGCGATGCGCTGGAACTCGACCGGCCGATCTTCATGGGCTCGAGCTTCGGCGGCAATGTCGCGTTGCAGCTGGCACTGCATCATCCCGACAAGTTCCGCGCCGTCATCCCCGTCGAGGCGGCCGAACATGCGCCCGGCTTCTATCTCGACTGGTGGCGTCATCCGCATGCCAATGCGGCGCAGGTCTGCGCGAGCGGGGTGTGGGACCTCATGGCGCCGCAAAGCCCGGACATGGATCGCTGGCTCACCTGGCACTACTACACGCAAGGGTCCGAAGCCTTCAAGGGCGACCTGTTCTTCTACTCCGTCGATCACGACCTGCGCGGCAAGCTCGGCAATATCGATACCCGGCGCTGCCCGGTGATCATGATGACCGGCACCTACGATTATCTGACGCCGCCGGAAGCGACCGAGAACACGGCGCGGCAGATCCCCGGCGGCATCTATATCGAAATGGAGGATATCGGGCATTTCCCGATGTCGGAGAACTACCCGCTCTTCGCGGTCTATCTGAAAGAAGCACTTCGCCTGATCGAGGCGCGGACCTGAAATCGTAGCCGAGAGCGGATGACGAGCCATGAAGATCATTGAATTCGACGACAAGGGCCGGCGCATCGAGAGCGACGCGAATGCGCCCGCACGGTCCGCCAGCACGTCTTCGCTGGCTCCGCGCCCGAATTACTCCCCGGCCCCGAAGGACGCGCCGCGTGCGAGGCGCAAGTCTTCGGGGATCGAATTGCATATGTTCCAGACCGGAACGCTGAAGACGAAGACCAAATACATCAAGATGAACCAGGGCGAGGGCGATTTCGAAATCCCCGTGCCGTGGTTCCTGATCAAGCATCCGCAAGGCAACGTGGTCATTGATGGCGGCAATGCGGTGGAAACGGCCATCGACAAGCGCGGCCATTGGGGCGCGGTGGTCGAAGCCTACGATCCCGTCATGTCGGTCTCGGAAAACTGCGTCGATCAGCTGAAGATGGTCGGCGTCAGCGCGCAGGATGTGCGCTATGTCGTTCAGTCGCATCTGCATCTCGACCATACCGGCGCCATTGGACGGTTCCCCAAGGCGCAGCACATCGTTCAGCGCAGCGAATACGAATATGCCTTCAAGCCGCACTGGTTTTCCGCCGGCGCCTATATCCGCGCCGACTTCGACCGGCCGGGTCTGAACTGGAAGTTCCTCGGCGGCGAGTTCACCGACAATTTCGATCTCTTCGGCGACGGCACGGTGCGGATGATCTTCACGCCCGGCCATTCGCCGGGACACCAATCCTTCCTGATCACGCTGCCGGAAAGCGGGCCGATCCTGTTGACGATCGATGCCGCCTATACGGTCGATCACTGGGAAAACCGGGCGCTGCCGGGCCTCGTCACGTCCTCGACGCAGGCGGCGGACTCCGTCGCAAAGCTCAGGCGCATCGCCCAGGACACGAATGCCATGGTCGTCACCGGCCATGACCCGGTCACATGGCCGGGCTTCCGCAAATCCCCGCAGGATTTTTATGACTGATCGCTGGACCGGATGACCGGCCCGCAACTAGGAGGAGAGTTGGAATGTTACGCAAACTGGTATGCGCAGCGGCCTTCGTGGCCGTCTCCGCAAGCGCCGTCTTCGCCGCCGGCGTCGACGAGATCAACCCGGATGTCGCCAAGCGCCTTTACAACAAGGACATGCTGGACCCGATGCAGCCGGTCGGGCCGAGCAAGTGGCGCGATTTCAAGCCGAAGAAGGGGCCGCCGTGGAAGATCGGCTATGCTTCGTCCTACGCCGGCAACACCTGGCGCGCCGCCGCGATGGATGAACTGCAGAAGGTCATCGTGCCTGAGTGGAAGAAGCTCGGCCTGATCTCCGACGTCGTCGTCACCCAGTCGAACCTCAACGATTCCACGCAGATCCAGCAGATCCGCCAGCTCGTCGACCAGGGCGCTGACGCCATCATTCTGTGCTGCTCGAACCCGACTGCGCTCAACGCCTCGGTGAAGTATGCAGCCGACAAGGGCGTTCCGGTCTTCTCGATGACCGGCTACCTGACCTCGGAATATGCCATCAACTCGTCGGTCAACTATCAGGTCGGCGGCTATGAGATCGGCAAGGCCATGGCCGACCAGCTCGGCGGCAAGGGCAATGTTCTCGTCGTCGAAGGCATCCCCGGCACCTCCGGCTCCGACAGCCAGAACCGCGGCGTTCTCGCAGGGCTGAAGTCCGCGCCGGACATCAAGGTCGTGGGCTCCGTCGCCGGCATGTGGACGGACCAGGTCGCCCAGGGCGAAGTGCAGAAGTGGCTGGCCACCAACCCCGGCAAGCTCGACGGCATCGTCGTGCAGTCGGCTGCCGAAATGGGTGTGCTCCGCGCCGTCCAGCAGGCTGGCCGCGGTGAAATCCCGGTTGCCATCGGCGGCGAACTCGGTGCGCTCTGCTACTGGCGCAAGAACCCGAAATACATCAATGCCTCCTATCAGCTCTGGCCGCCGGCCGACGACATCCAGCTGATGTGGCACATCATGATGCGCACGCTGGAAGGCCAGGGTCCGAAGATCCAGTCGATCCTCGTCGATCCCGTGAAGCTGACCCATGACGATCTGACCAAGGTCATGGACGAGAACTGCAACCTCAACAGCGCCGAATGGCTGAAGGTCGGTGCCGATCGCTGGGGTTACAACTCGGCCTATCTCGACAACTTCTTCCTGCGCCCGGCCGATCCGCGCGCCTTCAAGAAGTAAGTCTCCAACAGGCAGGGCCGCGCCGGTAAACGGCGCGGCCACCTCGACCACCGTTTCAACCGCAGTGTCTTTCGTTTCATCGGTCGCGTCGCGGCCAGATGGGTAGTCTCATGACGTCCACAGCTCCAGAGATCGCACAGCCTGCCGGCCGGGAGACCATCCTGGTGCGTGGCGTGAAGAAGTATTTCGGGCCGACCCGGGCGCTCGACGGGGCTTCCTTTTCGGCTCGCGCTGGCGAAATCCACGCCATTGTCGGCGGCAATGGTTGCGGCAAGTCCACCATGGCCAAGGTCGTCTCCGGCATCCTGCCGGTCGATAGCGGCACGGTTTCCATTCTGGGCGAAACGCCCTCCACGCCGGCCGAAAGCCGGGCGCTTGGCATTTCCACGGTCTACCAGGAAGTGCTCGTCGCCGACGAGAGCTCCGTCGTCGACAATATCTTCATGGGCTCCGACCGGCTCTTCTCCAAGACGCTCTCGCAGGAGCGCAAGGTGGCGCGCGCCGCCGAGCTGATGGAGGAACTGTCCGGCGAGCCCGTCGATCCGCATGCGCTGGTCGGCACGCTGCCGCTGGGCCTGAAGCAATGGATCACCATTGCCCGCGCGCTGCTCTCCGAGCCGCGCATCCTGATCCTCGACGAAAGCTCCGCCGCGCTCGATTTCGACTCCACCGAACGGCTCTTTGCCCGGATGCGGGCGCTGCGCGATCGCGGCACGACGATCCTGATCGTCACGCATCGCATTGCCGAACTGGTCCGTATTTCCGACCGCGCCACCGTGTTTCGCGACGGCCGCGATGTCGGCGTTCTGGAAAAGGAAGACATTACCGAAAAGAACCTGCTGCGGTTGATGACCGGCGAGGACCGCTCGGCAGGCCATGCAAATGCCCAAGCCCCGCAGCCGAAGACGTCCGAGCGGGCGATGAAGGCGCGCAAGCTTGCCGTGTGGCCGAACTCCAAACCCTTCGATTTCGATCTGCGCCGGGGCGAAGTGGTCGGCATTGCAGGTCTGGACGGGCAGGGGCAGGACGCCTTCGTGCGCGTTCTGGCCGGCGTCATGGGCGCATCGCAGGGACTTGTGCAGGTCGCGACGCGCGACGGAAGCTGGCAGCCGCTGCGCAATCTGGCGGAAGCGGTCGCCAACAAGGTGGCCTATGTGTCCGGTGACCGCAAACGCGAGGGCATTTTCGCCTCGCTCTCCATTTTCGAAAACATGGTCATGCCGCTCTATCGCGAGAAGAAGCGCGGCGGCATTCTCGGCTTCATTGATCGCGGCACGCTGTCTACGCTGTTCAAGCGCGAGGCGGAGAACCTGCTGATCAAGTTCGGCGTCAAGGAAGACCGCATCACCTCGCTTTCCGGCGGCAACCAGCAGAAGGTGCTGATCGGGCGCGGCTTTGCCATGCGGCCCGATGTCATCATTCTGAATGACCCGGCACGCGGCATCGATGTCGGCGCCAAGACCGAGCTTTACCGGCATCTGCGCGCCTATGCCGAAGAGGGCAGGGCCGTGATCTATCTCTCCTCCGAAATCGAGGAATTTCTGGGTTTCGCCACCCGAGTCATCGTCTTCCGCGACGGCGCACCCTTCGATGCCTTCGACGGTCGCAACCTGGAACCGAAACGCGTGCTGGAGGCCATGTTCGGCCAGACTGGCGGCGAAGGACTGAAGGCAGCCTACGGTCTGCGTCCCGGCGCACCGCAGGCTGTCGGCGCATCCGCCGGCGCCGTCGCTGTGCAAAGCGACGGCCCGCGGGTGCGCGTTGACGTTCCCGCCGAAATCAGGCCGCAGCCGGCGTCCGCCGCACCGGTTCAGGCCGGAAGCGTGGCGCATGCGGTGCCGGCGGAACGGTTCGCGAATGATCCGTCACCTGCGCGCGCAAAGACCGCCCCGACGGTGAAACCCATCCGCATCGTCGAATTCGGCGAAAACGGCGTGCGTATCGAAGGAGGGCGGACATGAGCCTTCCAGTGACCCCGCAGGAAACTCCCGGCGCCGAGTCCGCTATCGTGAAGGTGGCCGAGCAGGGCGGGCGCTCGAACCCGTTCCTGCTGATGCCGATCACGCTGTTCTTCGCGCTTCTGTCGATCGCGGTGCTGCGCACGCCAAGCCTCATGACACCCTCCGGCATCGGCGCGGCGATCATCGTCGTCACCCCGCTGATCCTCGCGACCTATACGCTGATGGCCTCGACGATTTCCGGCCGCGGCACTGTCGATCTCTCCGTCGGCCCGCTGATCGGCTTCATCAACGTGACAATGATCCAGTTGCATGCCGGGGGCGTGCTGGAAAACCCGATCCCGGTCTTCCTCTATTGCATGGCGGTGGGCGCGGCCTATCAGTTCATTTTCGCGCTGATCGTCATCTTCGTCCGCGTGCAGCCGATCATCGTGTCGCTGTCGGGCTATCTGGCGCTGTCGGGTATCAATCTCGTCATCCTGCCGCGTCCCGGCGGGGTTGCCCCGCCCTTCATGGCCGAATGGGGCTATGGCACGTCGATCTTCTCGCCGGTTCTGGTCATTCTGGTTCTGGCGACGGTCGCCTGGCTGCTGTTTACAGCGACAGCCTTTTACACCCACCTGCGCCTCATGGGCTCGGACGAGCGCGCGGCCTATACGTCGGGCGTGCCGATCACCATCGTTCGCATCGGCGCGCATCTCATTTCCGGGTGCTTTGCGGGCCTCGCCTCGATCTGCTTCACGGCGCTGATTTCGTCGGGCGACCCGTCGCAGGGCACGACCTATACGCTCATCGCGGTGACGGCGCTGGTGCTCGGCGGCGCGTCTCTGGCCGGGGGGCGCGGCGGGGTCTTCGGCTCGGCGCTCGGGGCGCTGAACCTCTACATGATCACTTTCGTGCTCTCGAGCTTCAACTTCGGTTCGGTGCAGAGCTTCGTGACGAACCTCGCCTATGGTGCGATCCTCGTCATCTCGCTGCTTCTGACGCTGCTCATCCCGGTCATCCAGCGCCATATCCGCAATTTCTCGCCGCTTCTTTATTTCGTGTCGCTCGGCGTCGTGGTGTTCGGCATCGCGCTGCATGCGACCTTCGACTACACGAGCCTCGGCGAGGCGCCGGCTTACCTGCCCGGCCCGATGGACATGCAGGCTGCGTTGACGAAGCCGCTGGAGATTGCAACTCTCACGCCGCAGACGCTGGCGCTCAAGGCTCAGGCCGTGCCCTTCGTCTTCTTCACCATCCTTCTCGCCGTCCTTGCCGTCTTCCTGCGGCTGGCCTTTGCGCAGGCGAACCGGCGGAGCCTCGGCCCGGCGGTGGCCGTGGTGGTTGCCGCCCTCGTGCTCGGCGGCGCGTGGGTCATGCATGAGGGCGTTTCGGTGCCGGGCACGGAGGCTGTTCGCTGATGGAAAAGCTGCCACAGATCGGCCTTCCGGCCCGCATTCTCGGTCTCGTCCTCGCCATTCTGCTCGCGGGTCTCGGCGCAGGCTTCGGCTTTGTGCAGGGCATGGCGGTGCAGGTCGTCATCCTGTCCGCCATTGCGACGCTCGCGCTCACCGTCTGGGCCTGGCGCTATGTCATCGGCCAGTTCGTCGAGACCGAAACCATTGTCGCCGACGGGCCGAGCCCGCTGCGTCAGGCCTGGATGCAATATCGCTGGCCGCTGATCGGACTGGCGCTGGTGCTCGCCGCCTTCCTGCTTCTGTCGCTTTCCATTCCGGGTTTCTTCAATATCTGGAATGTCCTGTCGCTCATCATCCTGCTTGCCATTCTCGTGCTGACGCGCACGCTTGGTCGGCAGTTCCAGCAGAACCGCTCCGCCTTCATCGGCATCATGGTTCTGGCCGGCCTGTTCTCCGTCGGTTCGATGAACATCGAGGGCTTTGCCTCGGGCAACAACATCAAGTCGATGCTGCTCTTCGCCTCCTTCCTTGGCATTGCCTCGATCGGCCAGACGCTGGTGGCACTTCTCGGCGGGCTGGATCTCTCCATTCCCTTCATCATCGGTGGGGCGAATGTCGGCCTGCTCTACCTGATCGGCCTCGGCGTTCCGCCATGGCTCGCCACGATCATCGTGCTGCTGATCGGCACGATCTTCGGCGTCATCAACGGGCTTCTCAGCTACAGGCTGCAGGGTCAGGCGCTGATCGTGACGCTCGGCACCGGCTTTGCCATCTCGGGCGGCGTGCAGATCG
Source organism: Hyphomicrobiales bacterium (assembly GCA_900467685.1). Taxonomy (GTDB): domain Bacteria; phylum Pseudomonadota; class Alphaproteobacteria; order Rhizobiales; family Rhizobiaceae; genus Ensifer_A. Next base: position 68,615 of record UBQX01000005.1, on the reverse strand, counting down.
TCACCTCGATCGGTTCGGCCTATTCCGGCAACGTCTTCGGCACTGTGCCGCCGTGGCTAGCCAATATCTCGGCCATGAACGGCACGACCTTCGGCCTGCCCTTCCCGCCGGTCATTCTCGTCTGGGCGCTGATCGCGCTGATCCTGATCGTCGGGCTGCGCACCACGGTCTATGGCCGCTACCTCTATGCGCTCGGCGTCAACCGCACGTCGGCCAGCCGCGTGATGATTTCCGAGATGCGCTACTGGGTCATCATGTATGCGCTCTCCGGCTTTTTTGCCGCGCTGACCGGCGGCCTGCTGCTCGGCTGGTCCGGCGGCGGCTTCATCGGGGTCGGCGATCAATATCTTTTCCTGACGCTGGCGGCTGTCGTGGTGGGTGGCACCTCGCTCCTCGGTGGCGCGGGTGGCTATGGCTTCACCGTCATCGGCGTGCTCGTGCTTCAGGTTCTTTCCAGCTTCCTGGTCGGCATCGGCCTCGATTTCAAATGGCAGCAGTTCATCTTCGGCCTGCTCATCCTTCCCATGGTGGCGCTCTATGCACGCTCGCCGCATATCCGCACGCAGATCTGAGGTGAACGCAATGCGACACGACCTTTTCCTTCAAGGAGGACAATGACAATGGCGGTCTATCAGACAACCGACCTCACTGCGGCGAGCTTTTCCGCCGACCTGTTCGGTCTTGCCGCAACCGCGGTGCTGCTCCTGATGGGGACGGCCTGGATCGGCAGGCAGTGGAGACTTCCCGTCGTGCTCTGCGCGCTGGCGGCGCTGGTTGGCGTCGGCTCTGTCCACGAGGCGCGGGAGGCGTGGTTTGCGGGCCAGGGCGTGCCGGTCGTCTATCATTATGTCGGCTGGGCCGTGTCCATGCCGCTGCAGGTGATGGCGCTGTTCTTCCTCGCCGGCACGGCGGGCAAGCTTTCCGCAGGTCTGTTCTGGCGGCTGGTCATCGTCTCCATGCTCATGGTTTTCGTCCGCTATCTCGGCGAGGCGGCCTTCATGCATCCGACGCTCGCCTTCCTCATCGGCCTCGTCTTCTGGCTTTATCTGCTCGGCGAATTCTATTTCGGCCGCATGGACGACGTGGTGCGCAGCTCGACTGGCGACACGCTGCGGCGCGGCTATTTCTGGCTCCGGCTGATCGTCACCATCGGCTGGGCCATCTATCCGCTCGGCAATTTCCTCACCGCCTTTGCCGGCATGACCGACGATGGCAGCCTCTCGGTCGCCTATAACGTCGCCGATATCCTCAACCGCATGGCCTTCGGCATCGCCGTTCTTTCGACCGCCGTCCTCGCTTCAGAGGAGAAGGCCGGTGCCTGAATTCCATCATTTGCCTGAAACCCCTGCTCATTCAGAAGGAATACGTCCATGAAGGGTGCAGACGTCATTGCCATCATTATTCTGGCGGCCATCGTCATTGCGGTCGCTGCCTATCTTCTGCACTGGCTTTATCGCCGCTCCACCAAGGATGTCAGCTTCGTGCGGACCGGCTTCGGCGGCGAGAAGGTCGTCATGGGCGGCGGCGCACTGGTGCTGCCGATCCTGCATGACCTGACCGAGGTCAACATGAACACGCTGCGGCTGGAAGTGACCCGGGCACGGGAAAAGTCGCTGATCACCAAGGATCGCATGCGCGTGGAACTCACCGTCGAGTTCTATGTCCGCGTTGCGCCCAACACGGATGCGGTGGCGACCGCCGCGCGCAGTCTCGGCAACCGCACCATGAATGCGGAGCAGCTGAAGGATCTCATTCAGGGCCGCTTCGTCGACGCCATGGGTGGCGCTGCCGCCAAGATGACGCTGGAATTCATCCACGAGAACCGCCAGGCCTTCGTTAAGGAAGTGAAGCAGGAAGTGGCCGAAAGCCTCGCGCTCGATGGCCTCGAACTGGAATCCGTGTCGCTCACCTCGCTCGACCAGACCGACATCAAGCTCTTCGACCCGTCGAACACGTTCGACGCCGAAGGCCTGACGCACCTGACCGAACAGATCGAAAGCCGCAAGAAGAAGCGCAACGATATCGAGAAGGATACGGCGATTGCCATCCGCGCCAAGAACCTGGAAGCGGAAAAGCGCAGCCTCGAGATCGAGCGCGACAGCGAATATGCACGGCTTTCGCATGAGGCGCAGGTCGCCATCGAGCGGGCGTCCAAGAAGTCCGAAATCGCCGCCCAGAACGCCCAGCGCGAACGCGAGATCGAGGCGGTGAAGCTGAAAGAGCGGGAAGCCGTCGAGCGCAGCCGCATCGACATGGAACGCGAGGTCGAACGGCTGGAAATCCGCCGCCGCGAGACGATTCAGATCGAGGAGCAGGCCCGCGAAATCGCCGTCTCCATCAAGTCGAAGGAACGCTCCGAAGCGCAGGCCGAGGCCGAGAAGGCGCGCGCTGCGATGATCGAGGCGCAGGAAAAGGTGATGACGGTTCGCGACACCGAGATCGCCAACCGCCAGAAGGCAATCGAGCGTATCGAGGCCGAACGCGCGGCGGAAGCCGAAGCTGCCCGCATCCGCATCCTGGCTGAAGCCGAAAAGGCCGCCGCCAAGGATCGCGCCGATGCCGACCGGATCGCGGTCGCCGCACTGGAAGAGCGCATGAAGGTCGAGGCTGCGGGCAAGGAACGGCTCAATGCAGCGGAGAACATGCGCTCCGACGCCAGCCGCCGCTCCGCGCTGCATCGCTCGCTGGTCGAGAACCTGCCGGCCATCATCCGCGAGAGTGTCAAGCCGATGGAGAAGATCGAGGGCATCAAGATCCTGCACGTGGAAGGGCTTCCGGGCCTTGCCGGTGGCGGATCGGGCCAGCTGGTTGCCGGCGACGAGGCGGGTGCGCCGCGCGACGGGAACCTTGCCGAACAGGTGGTCAGCTCGGCGCTGCGCTACCGCACGCAGGCGCCCTTCGTAGACACGCTGCTCGGCGAGATCGGCCTGACGGCGGAAACGATCCACCGGCCGCACACGCTGAGCGACCTGTCCAAGGTCGTCTATACCGAGCCCGCCGCGCCGACGCCTGCCGGCAAGGAAAAGAACCGGCCGAACTGAACCTCATGGCCGGCCGGGGTCTTCCCGGCCGGTCGCCTCCGCCCGCGTGACGATGCAGGAACCCTTCCATGAGCCAGACCGACGCCCGTATTGAACGCTCCGTGCTGATCTTCGCGATCTGGGCCGTGCTCGGGCTTTTCGGGCTTTGCGTCTTCCTGGAGGGGATGAGAGCGGACTGGTGGGCCCTCTCAAGCGCCGGCGTTCTCTTGCTCGTTCTCGCCTTCGTCGCTCATATTGTCGTCAACGGCATTTTCGACACCGGCTTCACGCAGGGCGAGGCGGCGCTTGGGATCGGGGCCTACGGCGTGCTCGGGCTGATCTTCGTTGTCTCCGCGGCAGGCGGGGAGATGACCATGGCGGACTATTATTCCGGCTTGACACTTTTCGGCGTGCTGGCCGCCGGCTTCCTCGCCTATCTGTTCACGCGGCACGGTTTGCGCGGTGCATTCTCGCGCTTCCACATGAAGCCGACCGACGGATCGGAGGCGCATTGATGATCTGGCTCCCGCTCTTTGCCCTGTTCTATTCGGTTGTCGTTCTCTACTGGGCGCGGCTCAGCGCGCAGGCGAATGGCGACTATCAAACGTTCTTTTCCGCCGCGCACGGTCTTTCACCGTGGATTTCGGCGCTGGTGATTGCTGGCGCGAGCCTTTCGGGCTGGGCGGTGCTGGCCGGCACGGACGAGATAGGCCGCCACGGTTTTGGGCTCGCCGCCACCCTCCAGGCCGGCGTGGCGCTGGCGCTGCCGGGCGTCGTCTTCTTCAAGCGCATCTGGCTTCTGGGCCAGCGGTTGCGTGTCTCCTCGCTCACCGAATTGCTGCGCGCCTATTGGGGCTCCGAGTTCCTGACCGCATTTTCCGCCGTCGTCGCCGTACTCTTCGCGGTCGCCTTCGCGGGCCTGCAGCTTCATGCGTTGTCGCAGCTCGCCTCCGATCTCGGCGGCGGCCTTGTCTCGCAGGAGATGGCTGCCGCCCTGCTCGGCCTCATCCTGTTTGCCTATGTCACCATCGGCGGCATGCGTGCCGCAGGCTATCTCGGCGCGATCCAGTCCGTCGTCGCGGGCGCTGCCATCATTGCGCTGGCCGGTTTTGCGCTCATTGCCTCGGGCGGATTTGCCGCGATGAATGCGGGGCTCGCGAAACTCGCCGCCGATCCCGCAACGGCAACCCGCTTCATCGTGACGGGTGTCGTGCAGTTCACGGCCGGTCTCGGCAAAGAGGCGGCCGCAGGGCATGAAGGCACGGCGCTTGCCAGCCTCTCCTTCGCCATGGCGCTGATGGGCCTGCAGGCGAGCCCGATGATCATGAAAGTGGTGCTTTCGACTGCAAGTCCGCGCGGTTTTGCGGCCGGGCAGACCTGGGTCATGGCCGGTGCCGCAGGCGCGCTCGTTGCCTTCTGCATCGCCATTGTCGGGGCCAGCGCGCTCATCGATCCGGCGCATGCGCTCACGGGTCTGCTGGCCGGCCTCTCGCCCTGGTTCTCGGCCTGGATCTTCCTGGGTCTGCTGGCGGGCGTGCAAGTCATGGCCGCGGTCGCGCTCCTCTCTGCGGCAGAGACGCTGGTGCGCCATCTCTACAAGCCTTTCTTCCATGCCAGCCTGTCCCGGCGCGATACGGTGACGCTGACGCGCGTCGTCATCGGGCTTCTGGTGCTGGGGAGCGTGCTCATGCAGGTGCTGACACCCGTGGCGCTGACGCTTCTTGCCTCGCTCGCCCTGCCGCTCAGCTTCCAGCTCTGGACGCCGCTTCTCGGCATGACCTGGTTCCGGTGGATCACGCGGCCGGCTGCCGTGACGGGCGTCGGCTTCGGCATTGCCGGCGTGCTGCTGACCGAGCCATTCGGCATCTCGGTCCTCTCCTTCTTCGGGCTGGACCTGCCCTGGGGCCGCGATCCCTGGACCATTCACTCCGCCGCCTGGGGCATGGCAGCGAATGCCGCCGTCACGCTTCTCGTTTCCGCCTTCACGCAGCGACGCGGCTTCGGCGAGGAGGGGGAGGAGGCGCGCCGCTTCCTGTTCGGCCAGCTTGCCGGCAGCCCGCGCGTGAGGGCGCTGCGCTCGACGGCCTGGTCTGCGACCCTCGCCTGGTTATTTCTCGCGATTGGTCCGGGTCTTGTTTTCGGCAATTACGCATTCCTCGGAACGGACGGCCATTGGGTGCTCGGCATGCCCTCCTTGTGGGGCTGGTCGCTGGCCATGTGGGTGGCGGGTCTCGGTCTGGTCTGGTTTCTCTCCTACAAGATGGAACTGGCGAGCCCGACCCTGGTTCAGGTCCCGGCCTATCTGCCGCGCCCGCGCCTGCGGGTGGGGCAGGCGCAGGCCGAGATGCGCCGGCGGCGCGCGGCCGTCGTCGCGATTGCTGTTGCCGCAAGCCTTGTGATCGTGGCGACATTCGCCTTCGGCCACCGATAAGACAGATGAATATCAAGGGAAGAGTGACATGAAAGCCAGAATTGCCCTGCTGAGATCCATGGGCGCGGCGCGTCCCTATCAGGACACGAAGCCGCTCGAGATCGTCGAGGCGGATCTCGAGGATCCGGGCTTTGGCGAGGTGCGGGTGAAGATGGTGGCGGCGGGTCTGTGCCATTCCGATCTGTCCGTGATCAATGGCGATCGGCCGCGCGACATGCCTGTGGCGCTCGGACATGAGGCTTCGGGCATCATCGAGGCGGTGGGGCCCGGCGTCACACGCTTCCTGCCGGGGGACCATGTCGTCCTCGTTTTCGTGCCTTCCTGTGGCCATTGCGTGCCTTGCGCCTCCGGCCGGCCGGCGCTCTGCGAGCCGGGAGCGGTGGCGGCGGGCAAGGGCACGCTGCTGGGCGGCGAGCGGCGGCTGCGCTACAAGGGCGAGGCGCTCAACCATCACCTCGGTGTTTCGGCCTTTTCGACCCACGCGGTCATGTCGGAAAACTCCTGCATCAAGATCGACAAGTCGGTGCCGCTCGATCGTGCCGCACTCCTTGGCTGCGCGGTGCTGACGGGTGTCGGCGCGGTGCTGAACTCGGGCGAACTGAAGATGGGCCAAAGCTGCGCCATCGTCGGCCTCGGCGGGGTCGGGCTTGCCGGGCTTCTCGGCGCTGTGGCGGCTGGTGCAGAGACGATCGTCGCGGTCGACATGGCTGAACACAAGCGGGCGCTGGCGCTGGAACTGGGCGCCACGCACGCGATCGATCCGACCAAGGAGGGCGCTGTCGCCGAGGTCAAGGCGCTGACCAATGGCGGCGTCGATCTGGCGGTGGAACTGGCCGGCGCCGCTCCGGCGCTGAAATTCGCCTACGAAATCACCCGCCGCGGCGGCACGACGGTGACCGGCGGCTTGCCCAACCCGAAGGCCGAATTCACCATTCCCGCCGTTTCGCTGACGGTCGGCGAGCAGACCCTGAAGGGCTCCTATGTCGGCTCCTGCGTCCCCGTGCGCGACATCCCGCGCTTTGCCGCCATGATGCAGGCCGGCAAGCTGCCGATCGAAAAGCTGATGACGCACAGGATCACGCTCGACGAGATCAACGAAGGCTTCGAGCGCCTTGCGACCGGCGAGGCGATCCGCCAGGTTGTGATTTTCTGAGATCAGGAAGCGGTGTACCGTACCCCCGGCTGAAGCTCGATCGATCGGCCGGGGCAGCGGAACGCTGCCGCAGGGAACGCGAGTTCCATAAGATAACCTATCCAACTTAAGCTGGCGCGTCTATCCATCCCGGGCTAAATTAATGTAAAGGTGAATCCTGCATTAAGAAGTCATTAATTGCTGCCTTTACGGATTGGCGGCAAGCTGGGATCAAACCGGAGATAGACCGATGGATGCCAGGATGCTTGATATGCGGACAGAGCCCAATTTCAGCAACACGCTCGAAACGTTGGAAACGCCCTGCCTTTTGGTGGATGCGGATCGGATGGAGAGAAATATCGCGCGGCTGCGGACGCGTCTCGATGCGCTGGGCGTTTCGTTGCGCCCGCATCTGAAGACGGCCAAGTCGGTCGAGGCCGCCCGCGCCGTCATGACGACGCCCCAAGGACCGGCGACCGTATCGACCCTCAAGGAGGCCGAGCAGTTTGCCGCAGCGGGCGTGCGCGACATGATCTACGCGGTCGGCATCGCGCCGGACAAGCTCGCTCGTGTCGCCGAGATGCGGGCCCGCGGCATTGACCTCATGGTCGTGGCCGACAATGTTGAACAGGCGCAGGCAATTGCGGCTGCGTCCAAGGCTGCGGGCGCGCGCATTCCGACCCTTATCGAGATCGATTGCGACGGCCATCGCTCGGGCGTTCCCCCGCATGATCATGCCCGCCTGCTTCAGATCGGCGAGGTGCTGGCCGCAGGCGCGGAATTGCGCGGCGTGCTGACCCATGCCGGCGACAGCTATCGCGGCGGCGGCCCCGAGGCCCAGGAGCGTTTTGCCGAGGCGGAACGCAAGGCTGTTGTCGACGCAGCGCAGGTCCTGCGCGCCGCCGGCCTGCCCTGCCCGGTCGTCAGCGTCGGCTCGACGCCGACCGCGCATCACGCAAAGGATCTGACGGGTGTGACGGAAGTCCGCGCCGGGGTCTTCGTCTTCTTCGATCTGGTCATGGCCGGGATCGGCATCTGCCAGGTGGATGACATTGCGCTGAGCGTGCTTTGCACCGTCATCGGCCATCAGCGCGAGAAAGGCTGGATCATCACCGATGGCGGCTGGATGTCGCTGTCGCGTGACCGTGGAACCAGCAAGCAGCCCGTCGACATGGGCTTCGGCCTCGTCTGCGACGTCAATGGCAACGCCTTCAAGGATGTGATCGTTGCCGATGTCAGCCAGGAGCATGGCATTATCGCTGTCCGGCCCGGTTCGGACGGACGCCTTCCCGAACTCGCCGTCGGCGACCGGGTCCGCATCCTGCCCAACCACGCCTGCGCGACCGCCGCACAGCACGGCGCCTATCACGTCGTGCGCGGGGCCTCGCATGATGTGGAAGCGGTCTGGCCGCGTTTTGGAGGCTGGTGATGACGAAATTGCTGGATATCGGCACGGATGAGGCACCGCGCCCGGCCGGACATTATGTCCAGGCGAAGCGCGCGGGCGATCATCTTTACATCTCCGGGCAGTTGCCGATCCGCGCCGACGGGGCGCCCCTGCCCGACGACGGTTTCGAGACGCAGGCAGCCCAGGCGATCGACAACATGCTGGCAATCCTGAAGGCTGCCGGCGGGCAGCCGGCCGATCTCGCCCGTGTGACGGCCTATATTGTCGGCGTCGGGAACTGGCCGCGTTTCAACGCGGTCTATGCCAAAAAGCTCGGTGACGCGCGCCCGGCCCGCACGGTCGTTCCCGTGCCTGAATTGCACTATGGCTATCTCGTCGAGATCGACGCCGTGGCCGTCATCGGCCTCTGATTTCCGCAGCATCGTGGGATGTCGCGCCCTTTGCAGCGATCACTGCAGAGCGCGCCGCGGCAAACTTTCTGCAAGAGCCGCGAGTGCAATCGCTATAATCTGCTTTCTTCGGCAGTACATGCGGCGATAAATGACTGCCCATGTCAGGCATGGTCATGGCACAAGCAGTCGCATGCGCCTGCAGTGAACCGCGCGCAAACCGAGGTCGGCCATGCAAACGCTTCTGCTCAGCAAGGAACAGGTGAAGGGCCTGATCGGCATAGGTCAGGTCATTGATGCCGTGGAAGATGCCTACAGGGCCTTCAGCAGCAGACAGGTCGAACAGCCCGACTATATCGGTATCCGGCTGCCGGAGGGCCGTGGCGAGATCGATTTCAAGCTGAGCTATCACCAGCCGGCCGAGATGATCTCGATGAAGGCGCATTCCGGCGGTTTCACCGGCAACCCGGAAGCGCATGGCGTCCCGAACAGCATGGGAACCATTCTCCTTTTCGACGCCAGAAGCGGCGCGCTGGCCTGCATCATGGATGGAAGTCTGATCACCGGTCTTCGCACCGGCGCCGCCGGCGCGGTTTCCGTCAAGGCGCTGGCGCGAAAGAACGCCCGCACGATCGCCTCGATCGGCACCGGCAATCAGGCGCGGATGCAGATCCGCGCGATCCGCGAAGTCATGCAGATCGACGAAATCCACGCCTGGAGCCGGACGCCGGAGACCCTGGCTGCCTACAGGCAGGATATCGAACGCGACTTCCGGATACCCGTCACCATCGCGGCCTCTGCAAAGGAAGCAGTCGAAAAGGCCGACATCCTGATCACCGCGACCCGTGGCAAGGGGGACCTGGTTCAGGCTGACTGGGTAAAGCCCGGCACGCATATCGTCGCCATCGGAACGGATGCGCGCGGCAAGCAGGAGCTTGACCCCGAACTGTTCAGAAACGCGAAGATCGTTGTCGATTCCGTTCCGCAATGCACGCAGAAGGGGGAAACCTTCCACCCGCTTGCTGCCAACATCATCAGGGCAGACGACATTCACGCGGAGATCGGGGAAATCCTGCTCGGGACCAGACCCGGCCGCACGAGTGACGAGGAAATCACCATCTTCGATTCCACCGGCATGGCCATCCAGGACAATACAACGGCCGGATCGATCTACCGGAACGCTCTCGCCAACAACGTTGGCACATTCTTTTCTTTCATCGAGTAGTCACCATGCGCAATTTCCCGACGATCCAGGACATCCACGACGCACGCGCGCGCCTCGGGCCGCATGTCCGGCATACGCCGCTGCTGCGGGCGGAGAAGATCGAAAAGACCGTGGGCTGCGAGCTCTACCTGAAGCCGGAAACCCTGCAGATCACCGGCGCCTTCAAGATTCGCGGCGCGCTCAACAAGGCGCTGTCGCTGTCGAGGGAAGATATCGCAAACGGCATCATCGCGACATCGTCGGGCAATCACGCGCAGGGGCTGGCCTATGCCGCCAGAATGCTGGGCGTGAAGGCAATCCTGGTCCTGCCGGTCACTTCGCCGAAGATCAAGATCGAGAACACCAGGGCGCTGGGCGCCGAGGTCATTCTCTTTGATGGCGATACCGCAGCCCGCTGGAAGCGGGTCTACGAGATCGCGGCCGAGAACCATTACGTGCCCATTCACGCCTTCGAGGACCCGATCGTCATGGCCGGACAGGGAACGATCGGCTGCGAAATCCTCGATGATCTGGCCGACGTGGACACGGTCATCGTCCCCGTCGGTGGTGGTGGACTGATTTCCGGGGTTGCCACGGCCATCAAGGAAACGAAGCCGTCCGTGCGCGTCATTGGTGCCGAGCCCGCACTGACGCCGAAATATTACCACAGCCGGATCAACGGCGAGCGAACAACGCTACCGCTTCTCGACACGATCGCGGATGGCCTGCGCATCAGCGTTCCTGGCCAGAATCCCTATCCCATCATCGAAAAATATGTCGACGAGATCGTCCTGGTGGACGACCGGCATATTGTCGAGGGGATGCGTGCGCTGGCAAAGGATGCCAAGCTGATCGCAGAACCGGCCGCCGCCATCACGGTCGGTGCGCTGCTGGCGGGCTCGATCGGTCTGAAGCCGGGCGAAAAGGTCTGCGCGGTCCTGTCGGGCGGCAATTGGGACCTCGGCGATCTTGCTGCAGTCTATGCCGGGGATTGATCCATCGGCAGGTCTTGCGGCGCAAGCCAGGCCTTCGGACCTCGAAATAATCGCGCCGTTGTCTGCCTATGCGTTGCCGCCGCTTCGCCATGGTGGCGACTTGAGCGATTGACGCAGGAGTTTCAGGAAGGCGGTGGAGCGGGCGCTTCGTCCGTGCCTCGATCCCAGCATGGCGACGATGTCGGCTGCGGGAAGCTGCCAGTCCGGCAACACTTCCTGCAATCGGCCGGCTACGAGATCTTCCGCCACGCTCCATTCCGAACGCATCATCACGCCCTGGCCCGCCAGCGCCCAGTCCCGGATGACCGATCCGTCATTGCTCGACATGACCGGATTGATGCGCACTGTCGCAGTCTCCTGCCGGGGGCCGGTGAAACGCCAGAGCGTGACGTCTTCGTCGTTCTCGCGGACGGCGAGGCAGCGGTGCCTGACGAGATCCGCCGGCTCCGAAATGGGCGGCGCTGAATCCAGATAGTCCGGACTGGCGCAGAGAATTCGCCGGTTGGGCGCCAGCGTGGTCACCACCTGGTCGAGATGACCCCGCGCGCCGATGTGAATGATCACCTCGAAACTTTCCATGAGCAGCGCCGAAGGATGGTCGGAGAGTTCCAGTGTCGTGAGCGCGCTCTGATGCTCGCGTGCAAACGCCTCGACGACGGGGGCGACATATTGCCTGCCGAACCCGTGGGGCGCGGCGATCCTCAAATGCCCCCGCACGACGCCTCGGCGATCGGCCAGCGCTTCCGCCAGCTGGTCGAGAGTGCTGCTGACAAGAACGCTGTGCGAGGCGACGAGCGAACCCTCTTCGGTCAGGAACAGGCTCTTGCCGGTGCGGTCGATCAGCCGCACGCCAACCTTCTCTTCAAGCGCGCGCAGCCGCTGTGTGACCGCCGGCGGCGTCACGTTGAGCTTGCGCGCACTCTCCGCCAGGGACCGCGAGCCGGCAAGGACGGAGAAGAATGCGAGATCGTCCGAGGTAAGCATTAAGGCAGCCCTGAATTAAAATTCCACCGACATTAATTTTCATCTTCAGGGTCCGGAGGCAAGGCGTTTGACCCGAAAAATTGCGAGGAACACCCCTCTTGGTGGTGTCAAGCGGAGTGGATGCACTCGCTGGAATTGCTCTCGGCGCGGCTGCGGAGCGTCCTCATGCTCAGGCTCCGTCTCCGTCTCCGGCCTTGAAGAGATATTCGAGCCCCTGCAGACTTCCCTCGAAAAAGCGCTCTTCGGTGACGTTTGAGGGAATCTGCAGGACACCATGGATCACGAGTGAAGCGAGACCGTGAGTGAAAGACCAGGCGGCGCGGGCGGCGCGGCGGACTTCCGGACTGTCGTGCGGGCTTTGCAGCACTTCGGCCATGGTGGATCTCAGTTCGAAAAAGGCGCGCTCGCGCGCTGCCAGAAGCGCCGGGATCATTTCGCCGGTGGAAAACTCCGCACCGAACATGAGCTGATAAAGCGCCGGGTTGCTCCGCGCGAAGCGAAAATAGGTGAGTGTGGATTGTCGCAGCGTTTCGGTTGCCTGCCCATGTCCGTTGCGATCGGCCAGCGCGGCGGCGAGTTCATTGAAGCCCTGGGCAGCCAGATGGCCGATCAGCTCGGCCCGGTTGGCGTAATGGTGATAGGCGGCAGTCGGGCTGACCCCGACGCGCTCGGCAACCGCCCGCAGCGATAGCTTGACCGGTCCCACCTCCTCCAGCATGGCGCGTGCCGCACTCATCAATTGGGGAGCCAGGTTGCCGACGTGGTAGGTGTCGCGCGCTCGGTCCGGGGTCTTGGACATGGTTTGCGTCTTCGCATAAGAGGAAAAGTCTTCAATCCTATCACTGATAAGTATCTTGACGGCGTTAAGATAGGCCTTTATCGTCCCTTTATGCCGTGTACGCGAGGAGGCGTGCCGGCGGTGAAACTTCGGGGGGTTTCCGATTCCGTTCAGCGGAGCGTGCGCGCCCCCCCCCTTGAGCAATGGAAGAGGCTGCCATGTCCGACACGTCCCCCTATCCGCATCTGAATGCTCCGCTGGATCTCGGCTTCACGACGCTCCGGAACCGCGTGCTCATGGGCTCGATGCATGTGGGGCTTGAAGAGGCGCCCAACGGCTTCGAGCGCATGGCGGCCTTTTATGCGGAGCGGGCGCGTGGCGAGGTCGGGCTGATCGTTACCGGCGGCATTGCACCCAACGCGCGGGCGCGGCCGATGAAGGGCGGTGCGATGCTGGTCACCGAGGAGGAGGCCGATCATCACCGGGTGATCACGAAGGCTGTGCACGCCGAAGGCGGCAAGATCGCCATGCAGATCCTGCATTTCGGACGCTATGCCTATCAGCCCGAGCTGGTCGCGCCGAGCGCCATCCAGGCACCGATCAACCTTTTCCGCCCGCATGCGCTCACGGCAGAGGACGTCGAGGAGACGATCCAAGACTTCGTCCGCTGCGCCGCCCTTGCCCAGCATGCCGGCTATGACGGCGTGGAGATCATGGGTTCGGAAGGCTATCTGATCAACGAATTCATTGCCGCGCGCACCAACCACCGCGACGACGCATGGGGCGGCGACTATGCCCGGCGCATGCGCTTTCCCATCGAGATCGTGCGGCGGACGCGTGAGCGGGTGGGACCGAATTTCATCATCATCTATCGCCTCTCCATGCTCGATCTCGTCGAGGGCGGCTCGACGCTCGACGAAGTGATCGAACTTGCGCAGGCAATCGAGGCGGCCGGCGCGACGATCCTCAACACCGGCATTGGCTGGCACGAGGCGCGCATCCCCACCATCGCGACCAAAGTGCCGCGCGCCGCCTTCGCCTGGGTGACGCGCGAGATCATGGGCAAGGTGAAGATTCCGCTCGTCACCTCCAATCGGATCAACACGCCGGAGGTGGCGGAACGGCTTCTCGCCGAAGGCTATGCCGACATGGTCTCCATGGCGCGACCGCTGCTCGCCGATGCCGATTTCGTGCGCAAGGCGAGGCTTGGCCGCGCCGACGAGATCAACACCTGCATTGCCTGTAACCAGGCGTGTCTCGACCACACTTTCGGCGGCAAGATCACGTCCTGCCTCGTCAACCCGCGCGCCTGCCACGAGACCGAACTGGTGCTGACGCCGACCGATGCGCCGAAGCGCATTGCCGTTGTCGGCGCGGGGCCTGCCGGGCTGAGCTTTGCGCTCAACGCTGCCGCGCGCGGCCACGCGGTTACGCTGTTCGACGCCGCAGCCGAGATCGGCGGCCAGCTCAATATCGCGAAGAAGATCCCCGGCAAGGAGGAGTTTCACGAGATGCTGCGCTATTTCCGCCGCCAGCTTGAACTCAGCACCGTGACCCAGCGGCTGGGCGTCACCGTCTCCGCCGGCGAACTCGTCAGCGGCGGCTTCGACGAGATCGTGCTGGCCACGGGCATCAAGCCGCGCGTCCCGGATATCGAGGGGATCGGCCACGCCAGGGTCATGAACTATCTCGACGTGCTGCGCGACGATAAGCCGGTGGGCAAGAGCGTTGCCGTCATCGGCGCAGGCGGCATCGGCTTCGATGTCAGCGAATATATCACCCACGAGGGCGAGAGCGGCGCGGTTGCACCTGCGAAATTCTACCGGGAATGGGGCGTCGATCCCGATTATGCCCGCGCCGGAGGCCTCTGTCCTCCCGAAGTCGAGGCGTCGGCTCGGCAGGTCTATCTGCTGCAGCGCAAGTCCGCCAAGATCGGAAACCAGCTCGGCAAGACGACCGGCTGGATCCACCGCGCATCGCTGAAGGCGCGCAATGTCGCGATGATCCCGGGCGTGACCTATGACCGGATCGACGATCTCGGGCTGCATGTCACCATCGGCGGCAAATCCGAAACGCTTCCCGTCGATACCGTGGTGGTCTGTGCCGGCCAGGAGCCGCGCCGCGATCTGGTGGAGGCGTTGCGGGCCGCGGGCCATGAGCCGCATCTGATCGGCGGTGCCGACGTGGCGGCCGAACTCGACGCCAAGCGGGCCATCGACCAGGGAACGCGTCTGGCGGCGCGCATCTGAGGCAGCACCTGCCCAATCAAACCAGGAACCAAGGAGAAGACCATGTCGCAGTCCCTCAGCCACGTTCAGCCCGCCGTCGCGCGCTCCCTCGATCTCTGGCACAGGATGATCGAGAAGAACGATCTTGGCGAACTTCCCTCGATTGTGCATCCGGATGCCGTGTTTCGCTCGCCCATGGCGCACACGGCCTATGGTCCGGCCCCTGCCCTGATCCTCGTTCTGACGACTGTCATCCAGGTCTTCGAGAACTTCGCCTATCATCGGGAACTGGCCTCCGACGACGGGCTGAATGTCGTGCTGGAGTTCAGCGCCAATATCGGCGACAAGAAGCTCAAGGGCATCGATCTCATTCGCTTCAACGAGGCGGGGCAGATCGTCGAATTCGAAGTGATGGTGCGCCCGATGAGCGGCCTGCAGGCACTGGGTGCTGAGATGGGCAAGCGGCTGAGCGACAAGCTGCCCGCCCACAAGGCCAAGGCCTAGAGTTCGTCAGGGAGAGGCGGTGCTTGCGGCGCAGCACTGATTCGGGCTGACGCCCGGATCTGCGCCGTCAAAGCCCCTACGTGGCGATGATCATCCGGCGTGACGCTGCGCCTGATCGCCGCGGAATGCTCGGCTCGCTGCTCATCGGGCAGCCTGCCGCCGTCACCATTTTTCTCTGGTGGCCGATGCAATTTACCGATGTGTCACGGCATCCGTTGAAGCGCGTACCCTACAACCGTAGAGGGGTTCGGGCGGGCTAGGTTTGGAAGCGGGATGCGCCTGGCGATCCTCCCAAGAGACGGCCGTATATGAAAAATCCTATGGGCTATCGCTAAAATTGCTGAACCTCATTAGGATATGATTAACCGTTAAAATTTCTAATCTGGGTTGCGTAAAGTTCGCTTGGAACGGTTCGTTCTTGGCGAGCGATCATTGATCAACGTCCACAATCAGGATCCATAACGCCGCACCCCGGGGCTGGGGCGGCGAGAGAAAAGGTGCGTGTTTTCGCAAGCGACGAAACGCGCAGGGCAGTTTCCAGCAGGGGTAACGGGATGTCTTTCTACACACAGATGAAGAAGTCTTCAAAAATGCCGGTGGCGCTGGATGAAATCCAGCGCATCAGTCTTGCGCTGGCGAACGGGAACCTGTCGGAGCGGGCCAATCTGGACGTCGCAACGGGCGATGCCAGGGAGATCCTCAAAGCCGTCAATGCCATGCTTGAGGCCGGCGTCCAGCCGATGCAGAAGCTCGGGGCCTCCGTCGCGCGCATGTCCAGCGAGCACAATGCCGGAGACATTGAGGTCGTTTTGCCTGCAGATGAGTTCAGGGGCGAGCTTGCGGTGCTGGCGAGAGACGTCAACGCGCTGGTGGGCAGCCACATCGCCGTGAAGAAGAAGGCGATGGCCTGCGTCAAGGAGCTTGGCGAGGGCAATTTCGACGCACCGCTGGAACAGTTCCCCGGCAAGAAGGCCTTCATCAACGAGACGATCGAAGCCCTGCGCGGCAACCTTCGTGGGCTGATCAGCGAGATGAACAGGATGTCGGCCGAGCACGACAAGGGCGAGATCGATGCCTTCGTGACCGCCGACCGCTTCAAGGGCGACTTCCGCACCATGGCGCAGGGCATGAACGACATGGTTGCCGGACATATTGCCGTGAAAAAGAAGGCGATGGCCTGCGTCAAGGAACTCGGCGAGGGCAATTTCGAAGCGCCGCTCGAGCAGTTTCCCGGCAAGAAGGCCTTCATCAACGAGACGATCGAAGCGCTGCGCGCCAATCTCAAGGGCCTGATTGCCGAAATGAACAACATGGCGTCCGAGCACGACAAGGGCGACATCGATGTCTTCCTGGCCGCCGATCGCTTCAAGGGCAATTTCGGCACAATGGCCAAGGGCATCAACGACATGGTTGCCGGGCATATCGCGGTGAAGAAGAAGGCGATGGCCTGCATCAAGCAACTGGGCGAAGGCAATTTCGAAGCGCCGCTGGAGCAGTTCCCCGGCAAGAAGGCCTTCATCAACGAGACGATCGAAACGCTGCGCGGGAACCTGCGCGCAATCACCGCCGAACTCCAGCGTCTGATTTCGGCCTCCACGGCCGGCCAGCTCTCCGAGCGCGGCGCGGCCGATCGCTTCGTCGGCGATTTCGCCAAACTGGTTGCCGGCATCAACGGCATGCTGGACGCCATCATTCTTCCGATCTCGGAAGGAAACCGCGTGCTTCGCCAGGTCAGCGTCGGCGACCTCACCGAGCGCGTCGAGATCCAGTGCGAGGGCGATCACGACCGCATGAAGACTGCGATCAACAACCTGGTCGACAATCTGCGCAACACGGCCTCCATTGCCGACCAGATTGCCGGCGGCGACCTGACGGTTGAACCGGCGCCGCTTTCGGACAAGGACAGTCTGGGGATGTCCCTCCTGTCGATGGTCGAGCGGCTTCGCGGCGTCGTGGGCGATGCACTCTCTGCCAGCGACAATGTCTCGACGGGGTCGCAGCAATTGTCGTCCGCTTCCGAGCAGCTTTCGCAAGGGGCAACCGAACAGGCCGCTTCGGCCGAGGAGGCTGCGGCTTCGATGGAGCAGATGGCGTCCAACATCAAGCAGAACGCTGACAATGCCGCCCAGACGGAAAAGATCGCCCGCCAGTCGTCCAAGGATGCCGAAGCTTCGGGCGAGGCCGTCAACCGGGCGGTGGCCGCGATGCGCAAGATCGCCGAAAAGATTTCCATCGTGCAGGAAATCGCCCGCCAGACGGACCTGCTTGCCCTGAATGCCGCGGTGGAAGCCGCCCGCGCCGGCGAACACGGCAAGGGCTTTGCGGTCGTCGCCTCCGAAGTGCGCAAGCTCGCCGAACGCAGCCAGACGGCGGCCTCCGAAATCAGCGGGCTTTCCGGCGAAACGGTCAATGTCGCAACGGAAGCCGGCGCGATGCTCGCCCGTCTCGTCCCCGACATCCGCAAGACGGCCGAACTGGTTGCCGAGATTTCGGCGGCCTGCCGCGAGCAGGATATCGGCGCCGGCCAGATCAACGAGGCCATCCAGCAGCTCGACAAGGTGACGCAGCAGAACGCCGGCGCATCGGAAGAGATGTCGGCAACGTCCGAAGAGCTTGCCTCGCAAGCCGAGGAGCTTCAGAATTCCATCGCCTTCTTCAAGGTCGACAATGCGGACGATGGCCGGGCGCAGACAAGCCGCGAACCTGCGTCGAGGTCACGCATGAAGACCACTCTTGCCGCCAAGCCGGCTGCCAAGACCAGGACATCGGGATCCCTTTCCGGGCAGACGGTCGCAAAACAGCAGGCCCGCGTCAAAGGCCTGATGCTCGACATGTCGATGGGCGGACCGGATGCCGACGATTCCGATTTCAAGGTGAGCGCATGAGGTAAAGCCGTTTCGGCTGCCGGAGCGACACGCGCCCCTTGTCCAGTGCGTGCCGTCGGCCGGCCTCTGATCTCGCAACGAGGCCGGCGGTTCCCAACCCGCCGGCCTCGCCGTACCCGCTTTGAGAATGAGCGCGCGGCTCTTCTTCGAAAGCGGCGTTGACAGACCGCCGCCGCTCGTCCTAAAGGTCGATCACGGTAATGGATTCTGCCGGGCATCAAGCCGAACCGCTTCCCTGTTGAAGCTGATGACTCCTACTCAACGCGCAACACGCGAAGGAGTAGAGTCGTGTCTGGAATTCTCGTTTCACCCTTTCTGGCCGGTATCATGGTCCATGTCGGAGCGTCGCTATGATGACGCCCGCATCGGTTTTCGGCCTTCGTCTTCAGCAGGCCCGCAGCCTCGCAAAATGGGTTGCTGTCGTCGTTCCCATGGCGGTCGTCGCCGGCTCGCTGGTTGCCCTCTTCCTCTGGAGCCTCGACAGGGCGACGGAGCTGCGTTTTTCATTTCCCTGGCTGATCTTCTGCATGCCGGTTGCCGGCTTTGCCATGGTCTGGGCCTATGGCCGGTTCGGCAAGTCGGCGGAGGGTGGCAACAACCTGATCGTTGAGCAGATCCACGAGCCGGGCGGCGGCGTGCCCTTGCGCATGGCTCCCTTCATCCTCGTCACGACCGTGCTCACGCATCTGGTGGGCGGTTCTGCCGGGCGCGAGGGAACCGCCGTCCAGCTGGGCGGCAGTCTGGCCAGCGCCTTCGGCAAGCTCTTCAAACTGACGCCGGCCGACACGCGCATTCTGCTGATGGCGGGCATTGCCGCCGGCTTCGGGGCCGTATTCGGCACGCCCATCGCGGGCGCGGTGTTTGCGCTCGAAGTCCTGACCATCGGCCGGATGCAATATGAGGCGCTGCTGCCGTCGCTTCTGGCGGCGGTCGTCGCGGACTGGACCTGCCATGCCTGGGGCATCGGCCATGTCCACTATGCGATTTCCTATCTCGGCGGGCCGGGCGAAGGCGCCGGCTTCCATCTCGATCCCCTCCTGATGATCAAGGTGGTCATCGCGGGCGTGGCCTTCGGCGTGGCCGCGCATCTCTTTGCGGAATTCTCCCATGCCGCCTCCTCCGTCTACAAGGCGATCCTGCCCTACGCGCCGCTCCGGCCCGTTCTTGCCAGCGTCATCCTCATCGGTCTCACCTATGCGCTGGGAACCCGCGAATATCTCGGCCTTGGCGTCTGGTCGCCTAACCCGGGCGACGTCACCATCCTGAGCTTCTTTCGTCCCGACCATATCGACTACTGGAGCTGGGCGTGGAAGGGGCTCTTCACCATCGTGACCTTGAGCGCCGGCTTCAAGGGCGGCGAGGTGACGCCGCTGTTCTTCATTGGCGCGGCGCTTGGCAGCGCGCTGGCCGGCATTCTCGGCGCGCCGCCGGACCTGATGGCGGGCCTTGGCTTCGTCGCCGTGTTTGCCGGCGCCACCAACACGCCGCTTGCCTGCATGATCATGGGCATCGAACTCTTCGGCGCCACGCATTCGGTCTACATCGCCGTTGCCTGCTTTGTGGCCTACCTCTTCAGCGGGCATTCCAGCATCTACCTGTCGCAGCGCATCGGTGTTCCCAAATCGGCCGCCGCCAATGACATCCCGCCCGGCACCGCCGTCCGCCACGCCCGCGACATCAGGGGTGCGGGGCTCGGCGATCTCATCGGAAGCCGCCGCCTGCGGCCCATCAACGCTCCAGACAAGCACACGGAAGGTCCTGCACCATGACGCAAAGCCAGCTATCGTCGCGTGAAATCGGCATGGTTCGCATCTACATGAAGCCGCGCGAGAAGATGCCGGGCAAAGGCTCGTGGTTTTCCGCCCGGCCGCTTTACCGTGAGCTGGTCATGCAGGCCAAGGCCCATGGCATCATGAACGCCATCGCCCACCACACGCATTTCGGCTATTCCAATCACGGCAAGGTCCAGGATGACGGCTTCGAGATCCCCAATCCGGAACTCACGATGTGCGTGGAACTGATCTCCGAACGCCCCACCCTTGAAGATTTCTGCAAGACGCACAGCGATCTGCTGAAGCACAAGGTGATCATCTACAAGCATATCGAACATTGGGATGTCAGCGGGCGGGGCGTCGTTGCCGACGAAGCCCTGAAGGCGTAACGCCCTGCCCGGAAATCAGCCCCGCTGGTTGTCGGGGGGCGCCATCAGCGGCAGGCCATAAAAGCGGCTCAAGCCGATCCAGCAGGCGCTGACGAAGATCAGGGACACGTCGCCATCGATGGCATAGTGCCAGCCGCTATAGATCGAGCCGTACTGGATGATGACGGCATTGGTCCAGCCGAGCGCGGCCCATTTGCGGCCGAAGCTGGTCATGAACCAGGCGGCCAGGGTCGCGACGGCCACATGCACGCTTGGGAAGGCGGAAATGCCCGAGGCAAACATGTATTGCTTGTTGCGATAGGTCTGCAGCAGATAATCCGCATAATCGGAGATGTTGGAAATATATGGATTGTTCACAATGGCCGGCTTGATATGCAGGAATTGCCCGGTGCCGGGATAGAAGTCCGCGTAGAAGATCGGTCCGACGGACGAAAACAAGGTCGCCATCAGCGTGCCCATCACAGCATAGACGAAGAACAGGCCCCATGCATAGCGCTGCAGCCTTGCGCCTTCGACAAAGGCCAGGGCGCCCAGGACGCAGAAAAGCAGGACGGCAGGCCAGACCCGCGTATAGAAGACATCGACGATCATGCCGACTTGCGGGGGCACTTCATGCATCGCCCGCCATGCGTTGCGTCCGTAGAAATAGCGGTCGATATCCGCCAGATAGGGGTCGGCGTAGAAGGGCATGATGTCGGGAATGTTGATCTTGTAGGTCGTGTACGCGCTCAGGCCCATGATGAACATGATGAGCCCGCCGGCAATGAACTGCCCTTTGCTCCGGACCTTGTCGAACACCAGACCCAGCGGCCTGTCCGGGGCCTTCAGCAGCCCTTCCGCACAGAGCGCCAAAAGGAGGAAGGCGAGCGAAAAGACCAGCATTTCCGAGGTCGTCGTCGCCACGATATGCCAATAGGCGTCCGGGTCCAGAACGCCAGCTCCCAGCGTGTAAAGCGTAACGGTGACAAGAAGCGGAAGCCAGGTTCGCTCGTTCTCGACGCGCGTTGAAGAGCAGCGTGCTGCCGCTGCGGTCTCCGCTCTGAAAAAGCCGGTCGAGAGCATCTTCTACCCAAAGCAAATAGGTCTTGCCCTGCTACCCTTGCCCGGAAATCCTTTAGGATTGCTGAAATTCTGGCTCCGATATCTCGTCCAGGTTGAGTTTTGCTGCGCCAGAAACGAAAAGGCCGACGCCCGTACGGCGCCGGCCTAGATCTGTCTGCTTCCGTGCCGGACACTTATTCCGGGAAAATTCCGGTCTCCGTGGCGACGCGGCGATAGGCGGCACCCGCTGTGAAGCCGCCGTCGATGACAAAGTCCTCGCCGGTGATGAAGCTCGAAGCATCCGAGGAGAGGAAGAACACCAGATCGGCGATCTCTTCCGGCTTGCCGGGACGCTTGAGCGGCGTGATGCCGATCATCGGCTTCAGATGCGGGCTTGAGGCGTTGAGGCCCGTCACAACGAGGCCGGGGCAGACGGCGTTGACGCGGATATTCTTTGGCGCAAGCTCCATGGCCGCACTCTTGGTCAGGCCGCGAAGCCCCCATTTGCTGGCCGTATAAGCCGGGTCGTAATGGCCGGAATAGCCGCTGTTGGACGAGATGTTGACGATCGCGCCGCCGCCGGTCTCTCCCATCAAGTGGCTTGCCGCCTGGATGCCGAGGAAGGAGCCGGTGAGGTTGACGCGCAGCACGCGTTCCCAGGCTTCGAGCGACGTCGTTTCGACCAGCGTCCGGTTGATGATGCCGGCATTGTTCACCAGCACGTCGAGCCGGCCCTTCCACGACTTCGCCAGATCGATGACGGCGGCCCAGCTGGCCGGGTCCGTCACATCGAGGCGGATGAAGCAGGCTTGCTTGCCCTCCTTCGTCAGTTCCGCAGCCAGCGCCTCGCCCTCGTCCACGAGGACATCGGCGATAATGACGGCAGCACCCTTCGAGGCGAAGAGGCGGATTTCTGCCTCGCCCTGCCCGCGCGCGCCGCCAGTGACGATGACCAGCTTGCCTGCAAAATCGCTCATGGCATTAGTCCCTCGCTTCAATGGTTTTCTGGCGCTGGTCGCCCAGCCCCTCGATGCCCAGCGTCATGACCTGGCCGGCCTTGAGGAAGACCGGCTCGGGCTTGATGCCGAGGCCGACGCCGGGCGGCGTGCCGGTGGCGATGATGTCGCCGGGCTCCAGCGTCATGAACTGGCTGATATAGCTCACCAGATGGCGAACGCCGAAGATCATGTTGGCGGTGGTGCCGGTCTGGCGGCGCACGCCGTCGACATCGAGCCAGAGCGCAAGGTTCTGCGGGTCCGGCACCTCGTCGCGCGTGACGAGATAAGGCCCGATGGGGCCGAACGTGTCGTGGCTCTTGCCCTTCGTCCACTGGCCGCCGCGCTCCGACTGGAAGGCACGTTCGGAGACATCGTTGACGACGCAATAGCCGGCGACATGGTCGAGTGCCTTGTCCTCGCTGACATATTTCGCCCGTGTGCCGATGACGATGCCGAGTTCGACTTCCCAGTCGGCCTTGAGCGAGCCGCGCGGAATTTCCACGTCGTCATTCGGGCCGATGATGGCGCTGGTCGCCTTCATGAACAGGATCGGCTCTTCCGGCGGCGCCTTGCCGGTTTCCTTGGCGTGGTCGCTGTAGTTGAGGCCGACGCAGATGAACTTGCGCGTGCCGGCCACACAGGGACCGATCCTGCCGGGGGAAACCTCCGGCAGGGTCTTCGGGTCGATGGCGGCGATGCGCGAAAGGCTCGCATCCGAAAGGACCTCGCCGCCGAGATCGGCGACGACGCCCGACAGGTCGCGGACCTTGCCGTCGTGATCGAGAAGGGCGGGTTTCTCGGCGCCCGCCGGGCCATGACGCAGGAGCTTCATCAGGCGCGCCGGAAACCGACGAGGATCGAATCGTCCACATCCGGCAGGTTGATGACGATATTGTCCGGCGTGCGCGTGGTCATCCAGACCAGCTCTTCCGTGGTCGACATGTTGACTTCGATATGCGGCCAGTGGGGTGGCACGAAGATGAAGTCGCCTTCTTCCATGTCGAGATATTCCTGCCAGTTCTCGCCGAAATAGATGCGCGCCTTGCCCTTCAGCACATAGCCGCCGGTTTCGGCTTCGCCATGGTGATGCGGATAGGAGCGATAGCCCGGATCGTTGGAGACCTTGCCGAACCAGATCTTGGTGGCCGGCGTGTGCTGCGGGCCGACGCCCGAAATGCGAACGCAGCCGCCGGACTGTCCGGTATTGTTGTCTTCCTGGCCCTTGCGGGTGATGACGGGCATGACGGTATTGGACATGGTTTCCTCCTGGGATTTGAGTGGTTTATGCACTTCCACGGGGATGGAATTATTTGTTCTTGGCTTTTGAGAAAGGCCCCTCCCCAACCCTCCCCACAAGGGGGAGGGAGAGTGACCGTGGTGCCACATCCGCCTCCCCCCTTGTGGGGGAGGTGGCGGCAGCCGGAGGGGGAACCTCTCCCTGAGTTCCTCAATCCGGAACGACAGCCAGTGCCTGGATTTCCACCTTCGCGCGGTCTTCCATCAGCGCCACGACCTGAACGGCGGCCATCGGCGGGAAGTGGCGGCCGATGATCTCGCGATAGGCGGCGCCGATTTCCTTCATCCGCGACTTGTAGGCCTCACGGTCGGTGAAATACCACGTCATCTGGATCAGATGTTCCGGCTTGGCGTCGGCCTTTTCCAGAACGCTGACGATGTTGATCAGCGTCTGGCGGACCTGATCGACGAAGTCGTCGGAATGGAACAGGCAGTTCTCGTCCCAGCCGACCTGGCCGCCGACCTGCACGATGCGGCCGCGCGCGGAAATGCCGTTGGAATAGCCGACCGGCTTTGCCCAGCCATCGGGTTGAATGATTTCATGCAGCATCTTTTGGCTCCAGATAGCGTGTGAGGCCAGCGCGGATATCGTCCGGCCAGGCGCGGGATTTGTGGTCTTCGGTGGAGGTCAAAACGATGCGCTGGCGCACCGTCCAGATCATGTCCTCGCCGACGCGGACATCGGTCTCGAGGTCCAGCGACGAGCGGCCGATGGCGCGCACATGGACGGAGAAGTCCAGAATGTCGCCATAGACGGCCGGCTTGATGAATTGCAGGTTCATGGTCACGGTCGGCAGGCCGAGACGGCGCTCGAACATGATCTCCTTCCAGGTGATGCCGAAGGAGGCAAACATCGCCTCGTTGACGTCCACCAGATAGGACAGATAGGCCGGGTGATAGGCGATCCCGGTCAGATCGCAATCGCCGAAGCGCATCGGCTTGGATATCTTGAATGGCATGAGCTCTCCCCTTCTCTATTCTTGCGCAATTCCGGACGAAAAACCGCTCGACACTTTTTCTGGAATTGCTTGTGTCTTCATCCCGCCAGCACTTCGCCACCGGCGACCGCGATGGCCTGACCGTTGATCGATTGCGCTGCCGGTCCGCAAAGCCAGGCGACCGTGTCGGCCACCTCGGCAGGATCAACCAGCCGGCCTTGCGGATTGTGTTTCGTAAACTCGGCCAAGGCGGCATCCGCCGTCCGGCCGGTCTTGGCGACTATCGCCTCGACCGAGCGGGCGATGATCGGTGTGTCGGTAAAGCCGGGGCAGACGGCATTCACCGTCACACCGGTTTTCGCCAGTTCCAGCGCCAGCGCCCGCGTCAGCCCGACAACGCCATGCTTGGCGGCGCAATAGGCCGAGACGTAGGCATAGCCCGTGAGGCCAGCCGTCGAGGCAATGTTGACGATGCGCGCGCCCTTGCCGAAGGCTTTAAGGTCCGCCAGTGCCGCCTTCGTCACATTGAACACGCCCGTCAGATCGACCCCGATGACCTTTTCCCAAAGGTCGAGTTCGGTCTTTTCGAACGGCGCGCTCGGGGCCTCGCCGGCATTGTTGACGAGGATCGAGACCGGGCCGAACTTGGCCCGCGCCGCCTCGAAGCCGCGCGCAATCGCTGCCGCATCGGTCACATCGACGCCCGAGACAGCCAACGTCCGCTCAAGGCCAAGCTCTTGCGCCAGCGCATCCAGCGGTTCGGCCCGCCGTCCGGCCAGCGTCAGCAGCGCGCCCTCGCCCGACAGTCGCCGGGCAATGGCCGCCCCGATGCCGCTGCCGGCACCGGTGACGAGAACGTGCCTGTTTTCGAGCGATCCGACCACGACAGCCTCACTTCGCCGGCGTTGCGGCACGGGCGAGGTTCGCCTCGTACTGATACTTGCCCGACACATACTGCTTGGGCCAAGCCACGTTCTTCAGGCCGATCTTGGCCGCCTCGTGCAGCGCCCAGGCCGGGTCTGCGAGATGCGGACGGGCGACAGCGCAGAGGTCGGCACGGCCGGCGGCGATCACGGAGTTGGCATGGTCGGCTTCCGAGATCGCACCCACCGCAATGGTCGGAACATGGATCTCGTTGCGGATCTTGTCGGAGAAGGGCGTCTGGAAGAGGCGCCCATAGACCGGCTGTTCTTCCTTCCACACCTGACCCGACGAGCAGTCGATGAGGTCGGCGCCGGCATCCTTGAACATCTGCGCAAAGATCGCGGCATCGTCCGGCGTGTTGCCGCCCTCGAACCAGTCATGGCAGGAGAGGCGCACCGAGATCGGCTTGTCGGCCGGCCAGGCTTCGCGCACGGCGCGGAACACTTCGAGCGGATAGCGCGCCCGGTTCTCGTGGCTGCCGCCATATTCGTCCTCGCGCCGGTTGGTGAGCGGCGACAGGAAGCTGGAGAGCAGGTAGCCGTGAGCGGCGTGGAACTCGAGCCAGTCGACGCCGGCCTCAACCGCGCGCTTGGTGGCGGCGACGAAATCGGCCTTGACGCGGTCCATATCGGCCCGGTCCATCGCCTTCGGCACCTTGCTGTGCTTGAGGTAAGGCAGCGCCGAGGCCGAGAGAAGCGGCCAGTCGCCGCTTTCCAGCGGCTGGTCGATGCCTTCCCAGGCAACCTTGGTCGCGCCCTTGCGACCCGCATGGCCAAGCTGCATGGCAACCTTGGCATTGGAATTGCCGTGAACGAAAGCGACAAGCCGCTTCCAGCCTTCCATCTGCTCATCGTTCCAGATGCCAAGGCAGCCGGGGGTGATGCGCGCATCGGGCGACACGCAGGTCATTTCGGCGAACACGAGGCCCGCGCCGCCGAGCGCGCGGCTGCCGAGATGCACCATGTGGAAGTCGTCAAGCAGGCCGTCCTTGGCCGAATACATGGCCATGGGCGACACGACGATACGGTTCGGCAGCGTCAGGCCGCGCACCTTATAGGGCGTGAACATCGGCGGCAGGCAGCGCTCGCCCTCCTGGACATTGAGGCCCTGCTTGGCGGCGAACCAGCGCTCGTAGCCTTCGAGCCACGTCTTGTCGCGCAGGCGCAGGTTCTCGTGGCTGATGCGCTGCGAGCGGGTCAGCATGGAATACATGAACTGTTCCGGTTCCAGCGTGTCGGCATAGCGATGGCCGACGACCTCGAACCATTCCATCGCGTTGCGCGCCGCATTCTGGATGCGCGCGACATCGACGCGCCGGATTTCCTCGTAGGTCGCCAGAACGCCGGGGATCGCTTCCTTGCCATGGCCGGCAATGTTGAACTGGTTGGCCAGTTCAATGGCATCGTCAATGGCGAGCTTGGTTCCCGAACCGATGGCGAAATGGGCCGTGTGAGCGGCGTCGCCCATCAGCACGACATGCGAATTGCCGTTGAAATGGCTCCACTTGCCGCAGATCAGGCGGCTGAAATTCAGCCAGGCCGAGCCGCGCATGTGGCGGGCGTTCGTCATCAGCGACGAACCTTCAAGGCTTTCGGCGAAGAGGTTTTCGCAGAACTTGATCGACTCGTCCTGCGACATCTCGCCGAGCTTGTGGGCCTGATAGGCCTCTTCCGTCGTCTCGACGATGAAGGTCGAGGTCTTGTCGTCGAACTTGTAGATATGCGCCTGGAACCAGCCGTGATCCGTCTTGCGGAAATCGAAGGTGAAGGCATCATAGAGCTTGTTGGTGCCGAGCCAGATATAGCGGTTGGGACGAACCACCATGTCGGGCTGGAAGATCTCGGCATATTTGTTGCGGATCTTCGAGTTCAGGCCGTCGGAAGCAATGACGAGATCGGCATCGGGGAAATCGAGGTCGCTGTCGACATCCGTCTCGAACCTGAGTTCGACGCCGAGCGCCTCGCAGCGGGCCTGAAGGATGTTCAAGAGCTTCTTGCGGCCGATGCCGACGAAGCCGTGGCCGGAGGTGCGCTGGCGCGTGCCCTTGAAGAGCAGCTCGATATCGTCCCAATGGTTGAACGAATCCTCGATCTCGGCCGCACTTTCCGGGTCCCAGATGCGCATGGACTGCATGGTCTGGTCGGAGAAGACGACGCCCCAGCCGAACGTGTCGTAAGGACGGTTGCGCTCCACCACGGTGATGTCGTGGGTGGGATGAAGCTTCTTCATCAGAAGTCCGAAATAGAGACCAGCCGGGCCTCCGCCGATGCAAACGATGCGCATGTTCTCGTTCCCTTCATTCCAGAATTTATTTTAAGTTTAAAGTATCGAGAGATGCTTTAAGCGTCAAGGAAAAAATGCCGCCCGGTCACCTCGTCGCAGCGATTTCTTCAAACTCTTGAAACGGCCTGATTTTCGGCTGTCAGCGGCCGGTAATCGCCCTGCCAGTAGACCAGTGCCGCACTGGAATCGCCGATGGCTACCGAGCGGACGCGACCGATCAGGATGGAGTGGGTCGTCCACTCGATCATGTCCTCGATCTCGCAGTCGATCGCGACCGCAGCACCTTCCAGCAGCGGCGCACCGGTCTCGCCCTTGCGCCATGTCCCGAGCGCATATCGTTCCGCGCCCTTCACCCCGCCCTTGCCGCTGAACCGCTCGGCAATCGCCTTCTGATCGGGCCGGAGCGCATTGACGCCGAAGTGTCGGTAGCGCGCGAAAAGCGGCCAGGAGGATGCACTGCGATTGACGCAGACCAGCATCATTGCCGGCTCGACCGAGAGCGAGACTGTGGAAGTTGCGACAAGCCCGGATCGCTCACCCCCCTCGCCCACCGTGATGACGCTGACATTGCCGGCGAAACTGCGCATGGCCTGGCGGAAGGTATCGCTCATGTCCTGGTTGTTGGATTGCATGGTGGTTCCCCTGTTCTTGTTGGACGTTGGGCTGGGTCTCTGGGTCCTCGGGGGAAGGCCCCCTCTGGCCTGCCGGCCATCTCCCCCACAAGGGGGGAGACGACTCGTGGTGCCCCTCTGCCCCAAGGAAGCTGTGAAGGACGAGGCAATCTCAGGTGCGTCGCGTGGCACCCGGAAGCACCACGGTCACTCCCCCTCCCCCTTGTGGGGAGGGTTGGGGAGGGGGCTTTCCTCGAACTCGGTGGCCGAGAATGGCAGCCCCCCTCTCCTCCGTCATGCCGGACTGATCCGGCATCCAGTCAGCCCGCGTCTGCGGGCTGGAAAGACTCCTGAAAAGAGTCCTCTTGCGCGATAGACATCGCGCAGCTGGATCCCGGCTCAAGGCCGGGATGACGGGTGCGTTGGGTCCCAGCTCGCCTCAAGCCGCCTTCGCCGCCTTCGCGACGGGCCGCCGAATCCCGGCGCTTTCCAGCATCGGCAGCACGGTGTCGCGGAAGTACGGGAACTCTTCCGCATAGTCGACGAAGGAGAGCGTGGTACCGTCGAAGCCCGCCTTATGCAGCGCAATCAGCCCCTCGGCCACCTGTTCCGGCGTGCCGACCAGCGGGAAGCCGCCGTGTCCTGCCGCCATGCGGTCGCGGATCAGCGCGAGCAGATCGTGCGGGAAGGAATGCGCATGGGCAAATTGCAGGCGCACGAGATTGTCGACCGCTGCCCAGTCCGCATTGTCCTGGCCGAAATGCTGCAGATAGTCCTTCGCTTCCTTTTCCGTCGGGCGGCAGACGACATGGCTGAAGGTGAGCACGCCGACCTTCTTGCCAACATCGCGCGCCTGCTGCTTCAGCGCCGCAATTTCCTCGCCGGAGCGGGAGAGATCGATCGCAGGCGTGAAGAGGAAGTCCGCATTCTTGACCGCAAAGGCGCGGCCCTCGCCGGAGCCGGCGGCATTCAGGATCGGCACCTTGCGCGAGGGGCGCGGGTCGCCGAGGATGCCCTTGAGCTTGAAGAAGGCACCGTCCCAGTCGAAGGTCTCGGTGCGGGTCCACAACGCCTTGATCACGTCGAACCATTCCTGCGCATAGGCATAGCGCTCTTCATGGCCGGCGGGCAGATCGAGGCCCAGCGCCTTGTATTCCGGCTCATTCCAGCCGGCGACGATGTTGAGGCCGATGCGGCCGCGGCTGATCTGGTCGATGGTGGCGATCTGCTTGGCGACGACCGCCGGGTGGTTGGCCGCCGTGTGGATGGTGGCAAACACGTTGATGTTCTGCGTGCTCGCCAGAAGCCCGGCCGCCCAGGTCATGGTTTCCAGCACGCCGCCATGGAAATTGGTCTCGCCGCCATAGCCGATCCAGCGGGCGATCGGCAGCATGAAGTCGATGCCCGCATCGTCGAGCAGGCGGGCGAGCTTGAGATTGTTGTCCCAGGAATTGACCCAGCGTTCGGGTACTTTGGTGACGGACATGCCGCCGGAGCAGTTGGACGCGAAGGTTCCGAGCACGAATTGGCCTTCAGCGAACATCGAGTTCTCTGTCATGGTAGTTCCCCAGAAGTTTTGTTAGAATTTACAATAGAAAGTTTATTTGAAGTCTAAACTTTGTCAACGGTCGAAATTCACAAAATGCTATTTTTCCGCCCGGGCCGCGCCGGGCTTGGAGCCGGGGCGGAAGGGCGGTTAATGTCGGGCCATGAGTCGGGTTGAGGAGCGGGACATGCAGGACAAGAACAAGGACGCCGGCCAAGATAAGGACAGCGGTCTCGACCGGCGCTGGCATCTGGCGCGCACGCCCGCGGAAATGGATGTCGCGGAGCTGGAATATGCGCTCATGCGCACGTTTGAGGCTTTCGGCCGCTGGCAGACGGAATGCCTCTCCACCGTGCTAGACCTGACCGCGAGCGGTCCCGAGAACGCCATGCTCCACATCATCCGCATGAACGACCGGCCGAAGACGCTGAAGGATATCGCGCGGCTCTCCAACCGCGAAGACATTCCCAACATGCAATACAGCCTGCGCAAGCTCATCGGCGCCGGGCTCGTGGAGCGCACCGGCAGCGGCCGCTCCGGCGTCACCTACACCGTCACGCAAGCCGGTCGCGACGTCACCGACCGCTATGCCGATGTGCGCGCCACCCTTCTCGTCAAGGCGGTGCAATCGGTGCCCAACCTTGGGAAGCGTCTTGAAGACGCAACGGAAACACTCGACCTGCTGACGGGGATTTACGAGCAGGTGGCACGTACGGCCGCGACGCATCGGCGTTTGCCGCGGTAAGGATCTCCTTCCCCTTCTTGGCGCGACCAGTCCGCTCGGCCGGGCTGAGCGTGGCCTTTGCTGTTCCCCTTCATTCGAAATGCTTTGCACGCCTCGAGGGTGATTGCGTCTCTTTAGGATGCAACACATGATTGCTTATGAATTGTATTGCAACCAAAAAGGGTGAGTGTTAGCGTCTACCCGGATGCGGAGTGCCAACAACCAACTCTGGGGAACCAAAACATGCACAAGGTCATCGATAGCCCGTGGCAAATCGGGCAATATGCTGCCGAGCTGAAGGCGGCGGGTGTGGAAACGATCATCCGCTACTACAACCACACCAACTCCACCAAGCTGCCGCAGAAGCGGATCGAGCAGGCCGAGTTCAAGGCCATTCTCGAGGCCGGACTGTCGCTGGCAGTCGTGTTTCAGCAGCGTGGCGGTGCACAGGGCAATATCGGCGATCTTACCGCTGAGACCGGCGACCGCGACGGGAAGCGCGC
Source organism: Hyphomicrobiales bacterium (assembly GCA_900467685.1). Classification (GTDB taxonomy): domain Bacteria; phylum Pseudomonadota; class Alphaproteobacteria; order Rhizobiales; family Rhizobiaceae; genus Ensifer_A. The sequence goes on along the minus strand of UBQX01000005.1, from coordinate 37,632 downwards.
CCTTGCGCTCGCCCAGGCCTATAAACAGCCTCAGGGCTCGGCGATCTATTTCGCCGTCGACCACGATTATTACAAGTCGCCCGACCTCGCCTCGATCGTTGCCTATTTCAAGGCGGCAGCGGCGGTCCTCGATGGTGCCTATCGGATCGGCATCTATGGTTCGGGCACGGTGGGCGCGGCGGTTCGCGATGCCGGCGCCGCGGATTTCATCTGGCTGGCCGGCGCAACCGGATGGTCCGGCACGAAGGCCATGCTGAAGACGGATGAATGGGCGCTCTATCAGCTCCCGAAGGAAATGGCCTACAAGGGCGTCGACTATGACGGCAATTTCGTCGGGTCCAAGTGGACGGATTTCGGCCAGTTCCATGCAGGTGCCGCTGCCGCGCCGGCCATCGGTGCCACGCCGAGCCTGCTCGCCGCCCTCTCCAAACACACCGAGCTGGCCGAGGTCAGCGTCGCCACCACGCTAAACCTGCGCGGCGGTCCGGGCACCGATTATCCGATCCTCAGCACCCTCGGCCCCGGCACCCATGTCGTCATTCTCGAGCGAAGCGGCAGCTGGGCCAAGATTGATCTCAAGGGCGATGGATCGGCGGACGGCTATGTCAGCGCCAACTATCTCAAGGTCTTCTCGGGCGGCTTCCCCGTTTCCTCCTCGGCGGGCCACACACCGTTTGACGTTGCCAAGGAAGAACTGAAAACAGGCGTTGCCGAGGTCTCCGGTCCGGGCAACAACCCGAGGATCGTCATGTATCACCGGTCCACCAATCATGGTGCCGGCACGGACGACCATGTTGCGTGGTGTTCCTCTTTCGTCAATTTCTGCGTCGAGCAGGCCGGCATGATCGGCACCAACAGCCAGGCCGCCAGAAGCTGGCAGAATTGGGGGCAAAATGTCTCTGCCAATCCGCGTGAGGGGGACATTGCCGTCTTCGCCCGTGGTGCGCTCGGCGGCGTCTTGGGTCATGTCGGCTTCTTCGTCGAGGATCTCGGCTCCGAGATCAATGTTCTCGGCGGCAACCAGAGCAACAAGGTCTGCTACAAGAAGATCCCCAAGAACGGTCCACTGGGTGGGGAACACTACCAGCTCCTGAGCATCCGCCGGGGGTGAAGGCACGATCACCGATCCCAATCGGGCCAGGACAAGAGCGGGCTGACTTGAAACGCAGCCCAGGGTCCGCGTCTGCCTGACGCGGCTCTTGCGAGAGGAATGCTTACGCGGTGTGCCGCGTAAGCCCGGCGTTTACGCCTTTCGCCGCCGATCTTCAGCCCAGATCAACATTGCGGCCCGATCCCAACGGGTGTATTCGCGGATTATCCTTTCAAATCGTCCGGAAAGAACACCGCATGCTGCTGCAGCAAGGGCAAGCCCGTAACGAACGCGTTGATCTCAACCTCGCCGTTACGCTGGCTGGAACTGCGGGAGCGCTCAATGCAGCCGCCTTCTATTCGGTCGGTTTCTTTTCCGCGAACATGACCGGCAACGTGTCCACGCTGTCGGATCATCTCGCCATCGGTCAATGGCAGTCCGCCCTCTTCTATTTCAGCATCGTCTTCGCATTCATCCTCGGAGCCGGCGTCTCGACGCTGCTGATCAACACCGGGCGGCGCCGGGGTATCCATGGCATCTATGCCTATAGCGTGCTGACGGAAGCCGTTCTGATTGCTCTGCTCGGCTGCGCCGATCTCTGGCTTTTGGGGGCGTGGCGCATACCGGTTGTCGTGCTGGGCCTCGCCTTTCTGATGGGCCTGCAGAATGCGGTGGTGACGCGGATTTCCGACGCGCGTGTCCGCACCACGCATGTGTCCGGCATGGCGACCGATATCGGGATCGAACTCGGCATCGCATTCGACATCCTGCGCGGGCGGGATCGCGAAACGGACGCAGCGCATAACCGCTCGAAACTGCGCCTGCATCTCTACACCATTGCCGCATTCCTGCTCGGCGGTGTTCTCGGCGTCGTGGTCTATCAGGCCATTGCCGGCTGGCTTTTCATGGCCGCCGCGGGGCTTCTGTTCGTGATTGCCCTGACCGGGATTTCTCGGTCGCGGCGCATCGCCGGCCGCAACGGATCGTCTGATTTCGCAAACGATTCCGCAGACTGAGAGATAAAAAAGGCCGCGGATCGCTCCGCGGCCAAGGGTTCGCCTTTGAGAGGAAACTCTTACGCGGCCAACCGCGTGAGATAGGCGTCCGCCTCTTCCGGGACGGCGAACCAGGGGAAAAAGTCGCGCGGGTCGTTGAAGCCATTGGCGATGCGCTTGGCGAGGTCAGGATAGGCCTGAGCGGAACCCATGATGGCGAGCACATGCGGCGGCGGCGGCATCAGCAGCGCATTGGTCCAGCCGACGACGAACTGGGCATAGGCCCAGTAGCCTTCGAAGGTCGCGACCATGAAGGCCTCGTCGAAGGCCCGGTCGCCATGCGCAAGGATCGCGTCCATATAGGCCTTCGCGCATTTCGACGCGTTGTTGGAGCCCTGCCCGGTGATCGGGTCGTTGAGGCAGACGGCGTCCGCCATGCCGAGCACGATGGCGCCCGAGGGCAGGCGGCCGACGGGCTTGCGCACCGTGGGCGGAAACGCGCCGGCAAGAATGCCGTTATCGTCGGTCAGCTCGATATTCTTGCAACGCTCGGCTTCCCATGGCGTGAAGGTTTCCAGCACCCACTTGGACTTCGCCAGATGCTCTTCCGGCGACTTGACGTCCTTCCAGCAGTCCATCGGGCCGCCCGGAATGCCTTCGAACACCATGATGTCGCAGGGGCCGGTGGTCGTCAGCGCCGGGAAGGTGAAATATTCGCCGACCGTCGGGATGAGGTTGAAGTTGACCGCCGAATGGTCGGGACGCTTCTCCATGCCCTTGACGTACGTCAGAGCAAGCGCGCGCTGCGGCTTGTCGAAGGGCGAGCGGGAGGCGTCGCGCTCGAACATCTTCGCAATATCGCCCTTGCCGGCGGCAACGATGACGAGATCGCTCTGCTTGGCATAGGTTTCGAGATCTTCGATGCCGGCGTCATGGATGACCATCTCGCCGCCCTGACGGGTGAATTCCTTCATCCAGTGCGGGATCTTGACGCGCTGGTCGACGCTCTGCGCGGTCTTGTCGAGCTTGCCGTTCCAGTCGATGGCCTTGGCGCCATTGCCTTCCGGAGAGGGCACGGTAAAGCTGATCGAGTCCACCGTCGGGCATTCGGCTTCCCAGAAGTTGATGCCGAGATCGCGCTCGTTCTGCAGCGCGTTGTCGAACATGCACTGGCTGGACATGACTTTGCCCTTGGCAATGTCTTCGCCCGTGCGGTTCTGCACGATGCGCACTTCATGGCCGGCTTTCAGAAGGCCGATGCCGAGCTGAAGGCCCGACTGGCCGCCGCCGACGATGGTGAAATGTCTGGATTTCGTCATGTCATTCCCCTTTTCTTGCTTGTCGTGAGTGATGAGGTTCAGTCCATCAGGCGCGGGATGGCCGGAACGTTGGTTTCCGGGCCCATGGCCGTGTAGCCGCCGTCGACGCGGATATCCGTGCCTGTGATGAAGCTGGCATTGTCGGAGAGAAGGAAGGCGATGGCCTCGCCCACTTCGCTCGGGCTGCCCGTGCGGCCGAGCAGATGGAAGTCCTTGGCCACCGCATCGGCCTTGGCGCGGGTGTCATGCGTCAGTTCCTGCATGATGTTCGACCAGGTCCAGCCCGGCGACACGGCGTTCACTCGGATGCCCTCGGGGGCCAGATCCATCGCCTGATTGCGCGTCAGCTGCAGGATCGCGGCCTTGGAAACGGGATAGACCCAGCGGCCAACTTGAGCCACGCGGGCCGAGATCGAGCCGAAATTGACGATGGCGCCCTTGTTGGCGGCCAGATGCTTGCGTGCCGCCTGCATCAGCATCACGGAGCCGACAATGTTGACGTCCAGCGCCTTCAGCCAGTCGCTGCGCGTCGTGTCCGCGCCATTGTCGAGATAGGTGCAGGCGACGTTGACGAGGAAATCGAGCCGGCCGGTCTTTTCGACCGTGGCCTTCACCAGCGCCTCGATCTCGGCATCATTGGTGATGTCGGTGGCGATGAAATGCGTGTTGCCGCCGACCTTGGCCGCGGCCTTCTCGCCGGCCTCTTCATTGATGTCGGCAATCACGACCGTCACGCCGTAGTTTTTCAGAACCTCGGCGATCCCCTGCCCGATCAGCGTCGCGCCGCCGGAAATGATCGCAGTTTTCCCGTTCAGTCCATTCATGATGGTTTCCCCTTGTTATTCCAACGATGTGTTTTTTGATGGCTCAGGCCGCAGCAGAAGCAGAGGCCGCCGCGAGGCGAGCCGTCAGGAACGCCCCGTCGCCATAGATCAGCGGCGGCGTTTCGCCATCGGCGCAGCGGGTCGAGACGACCTGCCCGATGAGGATCATATGCGTGCCGAATTCGTGGATCTCGGCGAGCTTGCAATCGAAGGACACGGAAGCATCCGCCAGAACCGGCGCGCCGGTGCCATCGTCGATCCACTCGCCCACGGCGAAGCGGTCCTCGCGGGCATGGCCCGTGCGGCCGGCAAACGTCTCGGCGACGGGGCGCTGGTCCTCGGCCAGAACGTTGACGGCGAAGACGCCGCGATGTTCGACGACGGCGGCAATGGAGGTCGAGCGGTTGACGCAGGCAATCAGCGACGGCGGCTCGGTCGAGAGTGAACAGACCGCGGTTGCCGTGATGCCGCAACGACGCCCTTCGGCATCGAGCGAGGTGATGATGGTGACACCGCCTGCAAGACGGCGCATTCCGGCACGGAAGAGATCGCTACCCATTGTCATGTTCCCGTTTTTAAAGCGCCGAAGCGCTAGCGAATGGATTTTCCATTCATTTTATGTTTAAACTAATCATGAACCGGATTTGACAATCGGCAATCCAGATTGCGCAGGCGCTTGTCCAGATCCGGCAGATATGGTTTGATTTCGGCTCGTCACGGGGAAACCGCCGATGTTCGATGCGCAGGAAAAGCCTCTTCAGCATCACGGCCTGGTCGACACCCGCGCCGTCGATGAGGCGCGCGATGCCATCGGCCGCATCTTCTGCCCTCATTTCCTCGACGTCCGCGATCGCTCCGGCGAGGGCTTCCACGCCGTGCATAATGCCGTGGAGCAGCCCGGTTATTCGGTGAATTTCGTCGCCTACGGCGCGGAAGTGGAGATCGACCCCGGCGAGCTTTCCGATTTCTTCCTGCTGCAATTGCCCGTCCATGGCGCGGCGCATGTGCGCAGCGGCAATGCGACCGTCGATGTCGTCGCCGGCCAACGCGCCTCGATCCTCTCGCCGACGCTCGCCTCGCGCATGGTCTGGAAGCAGGATTGCGAAAAGCTCATCGTGCTGATGCGCCGACGCATGGTGGAGGATTTCTTCGAGACGATGACACACCGCCCCCGCGCGGCCATCGAGTTCACGCCCGCAATCGATCTCACCGCCCCCGTCGGCCGCAGCCTCATGGCGCATGCGCGCATGATGGTCGAGGCGGCCGAAGGCGGGTCCGGTCTGCCGGACGCCTACCGCGCCATGCTGCGCGACGGCCTGATCTCGCTGCTGCTCAACGGTCTCGGCAACAACGTCTCCGCCGCCCTCAATCTGCCCGCAGCCGACGCCGGCTCCGCCGCCGTGCGCAAGGCGGAGGAATTCATCCGCGCCCGCGCGGCCGAAAACATCTCCATGGCCGACATCGCCAACGCCGCCGGCATCCCGCTCCGCACCCTTCAGGACGCCTACCGCAAGGCACTCGGCCGCACCCTCCTCGACGGCGTGCAACAGGCGCGGCTGGAGAGTTTGCGCAATGCTCTGTTGAAGCCCACGCCGTCGCTGAATGTCGCGGATGCGGTTCTGGCCTCAGGCTTCGGGCATCTGGGGCGGGCGGCGGCGGCCTATCGCGAGGTGTATGGGGAGAGCCCGTCGGAGACGTTGAGACGGGTGCGGGGGCGGTGAGGCCAAAGCCTGCCCCACACTCCGCGTTTCATTCTTTTGCCGCGTCGCTCCCCCACCCTCCGTCATCCCGGACTTGATCCGGGATCCAGTGCGCGATGTCCATCGCGCGGGAGACTCTGCACTTTAGCCGAATGAGTCCTTTCAGCTCGCAGACGCGAGCTGGCTGGATGCCGGATCAAGTCCGGCATGACGGAGAGTGGGGTGGCCGTCGCGGCCAAACAACAGACGTCAGCGTGCTGGGCTTCGCATATTGCATCATCCTACAACCTCATGCACAACCATAGCATGAAAGGCTACGTCTACATCCTCGCATCGAAACGCAACGGAACGCTCTATACCGGCGTGACCAGCGACCTGCCGCGTCGGCTCTATGAGCACCAAAACAACGTGACACCCGGCTTTACGTCCACATACGGCGTGAAGACCTTAGTTTGGTTCGAGGAGTTCGATCTCGTCACGGATGCGATTGCTCGCGAGAAAGCGATCAAGAACTGGCCGAGGAAGTGGAAACTGGAGTTGATCGAGGCAATGAACCCGGATTGGGAGGACATCGCGCATTATTTGTTATTGTTGTGAGGCTGCTGCTTCGCGCGCCGACTTGGTGGGCGCACGCAAAGTCACGCCCCTATAGGCCATTCCCGCAGGCGAAACGCTGATTGTTTCGGTGACGCTGCCCCACCCTCCGTCATCCCGGACTTGATCCGGGATCCAGTCAGCCCGCGTCTGCGGGCTGAAAGGACTCATTTCGAGGATGTGGCATAAAGGAGTCTCCCGCGCGATAGACATCGCGCACTGGATGCCGGATCAAGTCCGGCATGACGGAGAGTGGGGTTGACGCTTTCGCCAGACAATTGGCCACTATGGGTGAGGTCTTGTTGCATGCGCCGACGCAATCGCCCGCCTCACACCCCCGGTTTCTCCGGGTTCCACAGCAACACCTCACTCGTGGCCTCATAAGCCATCCCCTTCGGATAGCTGATCGCCTCGAACTGCAGACCCCAGGGTGCCTGGAAATACAGTATCGACTGGCCGGCGATCGGGCCGTCTTCGATCGGCAGCGGCCCCAGGCGCGTCTCGACGCCCATCTCGTCGAGATAGGCCTTCGCCGCCGCGACGTCGCGGACGTAGAAGGCGATGTGGAAGGCGCCGATGTCGCTGTTTTTCTGTTTGAGATCGCGCTGGTCGGGAGCCGTGTACTCGAAGAGTTCGAGGTTCGAGCCGTTGCCGCAGCGGATCATCGCGACGCGCTCGATGCGGGCGCGGGGATGGACGCCCAGCGCGTCCGTCATGAAGCTGCCTTCCGGATCGCCGATGGGACCGAAGGTCAGCACATGGGTGCAGCCGAGCACGCGGTCGAAGAAGTCGATGGCTTCATCGAGGTTCGGCACGGTGAGGCCCGTGTGGTCGTGGCCGACGAGGCCGGGCAGGCCCTTCTGAGTTGTCATGATGTTCCTCCGGGTCAGGCGGCAGTTTCTAGAACAGGCGCCGGCCTGGTCAGCCAGCCGTCATCGATTTCGGGCAGCGGAATGGCGTCGAGCAGCAGGCGCGTATAGGGCGATTGCGGTGCGTCGAAGACGGTTTCGCACGGCCCCTCCTCCACCACCTCGCCGAAGCGCATCACCGTCACGCGGTCGCAGACGGCGCGGATGACGGAGAGGTCGTGGCTGATGAAGGCCATGGAGAGACCCATTTCCTGCGAGAGCGCCTTCAGCAAATTCAACACCTGCGCCTGCGTGGAGACGTCGAGACCGGAAACGATCTCGTCGGCGAGCACGAAATCCGGCTTCATCAGCACGGCCCGCGCAATCCCGATGCGCTGGCGCTGGCCGCCGGACAGCTCATGCGGCGCGCGCTCCAGCGTGACCGGCGGCAGCGAGACCCGGTCGAGGATAGCCCGCACCTGCCGTTCGGCATCGCGCCGGTCGGTGGCAAGCCCGTGCAGGAAGAGAGGTTCGGTGAGGATCTGGCGGATCGAGTGGCGCGGGTTGAGCGAGGCCATCGGGTCCTGGAAGATCATCTGCATGCGCCGGCGGAGCGGCCGCATGGCCTCGGGCGCAAGGTTCGTGATGTCCTGCCCGTCGAAACGGATCGTGCCGCCGGAAACGGGCACGAGCTTCAGCAGCGCCCGGCCGAGCGTCGTCTTGCCCGAGCCGGATTCGCCGACAATGCCCACCGTCTCGCCGCGCCGGATCGCCAGATCGACGCCATGCAGCACGCGCACGCCCGGCCTTCCATGGCCGAAGAGGCCTTTGCTCATGCCATAGGTGACTTCGACGCCCTTCGCTTCAAAGAGAAGATCGCTCATCTCACACTCTCCTCTCGGCAATGCCGATTTCGGCGCGCAATTGCCGGAACACGGCTTCCGGCACGGGCTCCAGCCCGGCATTCGGCCGGTCGTAGCGGGGGCCGGCGGCAATCAGCGCGCTGGTATAGATGTGTTTGGGCTGGGTCAGCATGTCGGCGGTCGCGCCGTCCTCGATCACCTTGCCGGCATAAAGCAGCGTCACGCGGTCGCAGATTTTCGCGACCACACCGAGGTCGTGGGTGACGAAGATCACGGCGGTACCATGCGCCTCCTGCATGCGACGGATGAGGCGCAGGATTTCCTTCTGCACGGTCACGTCCAGCGCCGTCGTCGGCTCGTCGGCGACGACGAGCTTGGGGTTCAGCGCGAAGGCCGAGGCGATGAGAATGCGCTGGCGCATCCCGCCGGAGAGTTCATGCGGATAGGCGGCGAGCACCCGTTTCGGGTTGCGGATCTGCACCTCGTCGAGAAGCTGCAGCGCACGCTCATGCGCCTGCCCCTTGCCCATGCCGAGCTTCAGGCGAAGCCCGTCCGTCAGTTGCGCCTCGATGCGCCGGGCCGGGTTCAGCGCCGTCTGCGGGTCCTGCGGGATCAGCGTGATATCGCGGCCCATGATGTCGGACAGTTCGCGGCGCGGCATGGCGAGCAGGTCGCGCCCTTCGAAGCGGATGAAGCCGCCGGTCACTTTCACGGTCGAGGGCAGGATGCCCAGCAGCGCCTTGGCGATGGTGGATTTGCCGGCGCCGGACTCGCCGACAAGGCCGCGCACCTCGCCCTTTTCGAGCGTCAGGGACACATCGCGCAGCACGGGCGCGCCGCCGTCGCGGGTGGAGATGGCGCTGAGGCCTTCGATAGCTACGAGTGGTTGGGTCATCGGCGCATCACCGGGTCCAGCGCCTTGCGCAGACCGTTGCCCAACTGGTTGAAGGCGAGAACGGTGGCGAAGAGCGCGATGAGAGGAAAGACGAAAACCCACCAGCCCTGATGGATCATCTGGCGGCCTTGCGCGATCATGCCGCCCCAGGTCGGGATATCGGAGGAGAGCGAGAGACCGACGAAGGAAAGGATCGCCTCGACGATGACGGCGATGCCCATTTCGAGACTGAAAAGCGCGATGAGCACGGGCGCGACGTTCGGCAGGATTTCGCGCCACAGGATATGGCTGCGGGAAAAGCCGATGGTCTCGGCGGCCATGACGTAATCAAGCTGCGCCTGCGCCATCGTTTCGGCGCGGACCACGCGACAGAAGCGCGTCCAGTCGATGATGACGATGGCCGCGATGACCGAATGGAGGCCCGAACCCAGCACGGCCACGAGCAGGACTGACAGCAGGACCGGCGGAAAGGCCATCCAGATATCGACGAGGCGGGAAATGATCCGATCCGCCCAGCCGCCATACCAGCCGGCGGCGAGACCCATCAGCGTGCCGATGATGGCCGAGAGGCTGGCCGCGACAAAGGCGACGGTGAGCGCGATGCGCGAGCCGTAAAGCACGCGGGAGAGCACGTCACGGCCGAGATCGTCGGTGCCGAGATAGAAGCCTGGCTCCGCGCCGGGAGAGGTGGCGGGCGGCATGTTGCCGAGCATCAGGTCCTGCTCCAGCGGGTCCTTCGGCGCGATATAGGGTGCGAAGATCGCGATCAGCAGCAGGAGGAGCAGGAAGCCGCCGGCGATCACCACCCGCGGTTCACGCAAAAGCGGTTTGATGGTCTTCATTGGCAGGCTCCGGAGGGGGACGGGGGCGTCCGTGGTGGTCGTCACGATCTCAGCCATGGGCGGCACCGCGCGGGTTCAGCCAGCCGGCAATGAGGTCGACGAGAATGTTCACGAGAATGAAGATCGCGCCGAAGGTCAGCACGATGCCCTGGATCAGCGGCAGGTCGCGGTTGATCACCGCGTCGATCGCCATATTGCCAAGGCCGGGATAGGAGAAAATTCGCTCCACGATGACGGTGCCCCCGATCATGAAGGTGAACTGCACCCCGGTCAGCGTCAGCGTCGGGCCGACCGCATTGCGCAGCGCCTCCTGCAGCACCAGCCGCAGCGGCGACATGCCCTTGAGCCGCGCCAGCAGCACATAATCCTGCACCATGGCCTCGGCGAGTGCTTCCTTCAGCGTGCGCACGACAATGGCGGCGAGCGGCAGGCCAAGCGCCAGCATGGGCATGATCATATGGGCGATGAGATCGCCGAAGGCGGCAAATTTCAGCGTGACCAGGCTTTCGATCAGGTAGAAATCCGTGTGGAAGTATGTCGAAAGCGTCGGATCGATGCGGCCCGACAGCGGAAACACCGGCCAGAACACGCCGAGCAGCAGGACCAGCGCCAGGGCCCAGACGAAGTCTGGCACGGCCAGAAACAGGCCGTTGATGAAATCCAGCGCCGGATCGAGCGCGGTGCGGCGGGCGAGTGTCCCGAGCGTCGCGATCACGCCGCCCGCCAGCACGCCGAAGACGAGGGCGGCGAAGGCCAGCTCCAGCGTCGCCGGCAGGCGCTCGCCGATCAGCTCCATGACATCGCGGCGCTGCGAGATCGAGGTGCCGAAATTGCCCTTCAGCACATCCATGAACCAGATGCCGAATTGCTGCGGCAGGCCGAGATCGAGGCCGTAATGGGCGCGAAGGGCCGCGATATCGGCTGGCGTCGCGCTCGGCGAGATCATCATGGCGATCGGATCGCCCGGCACGATGCGCAACAGACAGAAGACGATGACGGCGACGCCCAAAAGCGTCAGCACCGCCATGAAAAGACGATTGAGAAGATCGGAAGCGGTCATGATGAAACCTTCCTGTTGCCGTCAGCGCCGGGGGTGGCAGGGCGCACGGGTCTGCGAACAGGGGCAAGCAGCGCCGCGCCATTGAGGCACGGCACGACGCTGCTTTCTTGATATCAGGCCTTCGACACCAGCGTCGGCTGAAGCGCGCTCGAAATATTCGGCGTGACCTTCAGCGAGGACTTGAAGACGATCGGCTGCACATATTGCAGGAGCGGGATCACATAGCCCTGCTCGGCAATATACTTGTCGGCGGCCTTCCAGCCGGCGATGCGCTTGGCCTCGTCCTTTTCGCCCCAGAGCGGGCCGATCAGGGCGTCGACATCGTCGGTCTTCCAGCCGGAATGCGGCGACTTGGAGAACATGGCAAAGCCGGTCGAGGTCGTCGGATCGCCGATGGCGTTGCCCCAGTTGTAGAAGGCGGCGGGTGCCAGCTTGTGGCCGGCGCGCAGTTCAAAGTGCTTGGCGATTTCGTAGACTTCGATCTCCGCCTCGATGCCGACCTTGCGCCACATGCCGACGATGGCCTGGATCATCTCGTAATCCTTGGGCTTCAGGCCGCGCGTGGTCTGGATCTTGAACTTGACCGGCTTGTCCTTGGAATAGCCCGAAGCCTTGAGAAGGGCGACGGCCTTGTCCGGATCGTACGGCACCTTGATTGAAGCGTCGAAGGCGGCATATTCCGGGGCTTCCAGCGTGTCGATGGGCACGCCATAGCCGCGCAGCAGCTTCTTGACGATGCCTGCCTTGTCGATGGCGTGATGGGCGGCAAGGCGCACATTCTTGTCCAGCATCGGCTCGACATTGGTGATGAAGATCATGCCGATGTCGGAGATCGGCGAGGAAACGCCCGCATAGCCCTTCTTGGCCTTGAGGCGGTCGAACTCCTCATAGGGAATTTCGAGCGTCACGTCGGAGGAGCCGCTTTCGATTTCGGCGACGCGGCTGGTCGGGTCGGTGACGAACTTGAAGATGACCGTGTCAAAGGCCGGCTTGGCGCCCCAATAGTTCGGGTTGGCCTTCAGACGCAGGAAGGAATTGCCTTCGTAAGCGTCGAACATGTAGGGGCCCGTGCCGATCGGCTTCTTTTCGAAACCTTCCGCGCCGACCTTTTCATAATAGGCCTTGGGCAGGACGTAACCGGTGAGAAACGCCATCCACTTGAAGATGGTCGGGTCGAAGTTAATCACGTCGGCATTGATGCGCTTGCCGTCGACCTTGAAATTGCCGATGCTCGCCCAGACGCTCGCCACCGGGTTGCCGGTCTCGGGCTTGCCGGCGCGGGTCAGCGACCAGACGACGTCTTCCGGCGTCAGCTCCGAACCGTCATGCCACTTCACGCCTTCGCGCACATCCATCCAGACCTTGGTCTTGTCGTCGTTCCAGCCCCAGGCCGTCAGCAGGCCGGGCTCGAAGGACAGGTCCGGCTTCTGGCCGATATATTGATCGTAGATGGAGCGATAGATCGCCTGGATCGCCGGGTTCACGCCCGACAGTCCCACCGTACCGTCGAAGGACGGCAGGTTCGAGTTGAAGGCAATCGTCAGAGTGTTCGTTTCTGCGGCCTGAACCGGGATCCGGCCGGCGAGAATGCCGGTCAGAACGGTAGCCGCACCCAATCCCAGTACGCCACGGCGTGTCATGTCAGTCATTGTGGACTCCTAAGTTCCCCTTGAACGGATTTCCGGTTTTCCGGATTTTGTGATTGTTTGAAACTTAAAATGAAAATCTGGATTTTGACAAGGGTCGTTTGGGCCGTTTCGCAAAAATAATATGAAATGGAATATTTCGTCGCCGCCGCATATAAAGGCTATCACGCGCGCGAGCGGCGGAGATTTATGCAATTGACACAATCCAGGAGATGAAATATGCATTTGCATATAACTTGCCAACAAGATGGGGAACGTCATGGCAGAGCGATCATTTGCGCGTGAAGTCGAAGACCTGAAGCTGGGCGAAGGCGATGTTTTCAGAGGCGAAGGCATCCTCGCCATCACCAAGGCGCTGTTGCAATCCGGCGTCTCTTACGTCGGCGGCTATCAGGGTTCGCCAATCTCGCATCTCATGGACGTGCTGGCCGACGCCAAGGACGTGATGGAAGAGCTGGGCGTTCATTTCGAAACGTCGGCTTCGGAAGCCGCCGCCGCCGCCATGCTTTCGGCCTCCGTCATGTATCCGGTGCGCGGCGCCGTCACCTGGAAGTCCACGGCCGGCACCAACGTTGCCTCGGATGCGCTCTCCAACCTCTCCTCCGGCGGTGTCACCGGCGGCGCGCTGATCATCATCGGCGAGGATTTCGGCGAAGGCTCCTCGATCATGCAGGAGCGCAGCCATGCCTTTGCGATGAAGTCGCAGATGTGGCTGCTGACCCCTCGCCCGAACCTGCCCTCCATTGTCGATGCGGTCGAAAAGGGCTTCGAGCTTTCGGAAGCCTCCAACACGCCGGTCATGCTGCAGGTCGGCATCCGCTCCTGCCATGTTCACGGCCATTTCGTCGCCAAGGACAACAAGCGGCCGGAATATACGCTCAAGGAAGCGCTGGAAAATCCGCGTCGCGATGTGAACCGCATTGTGCTGCCGCCGGCCTCCTTCGTGCATGAGAAGGAAAAGCTCGAGAAGCGCTGGCCCGCCGCCGTCGACTTCATCAAGGCCAACAAGCTGAACGAGCATTTCGGCCCGAGCGAGGGCGAGATCGGCATTGTGCTTCAGGGCGGCGTCTATAATGGCGCGATGCGCGCGCTCCAGCATCTTGGTCTGGCGGACGTCTACGGCAATTCCCGCGTGCCGCTTTATGTCATGAACGTCTCCTACCCGATGGTCGATGACGAGCTGATCGCCTTTGCCGCCGGCAAGAAGGCCATCCTCATGGTCGAGGAAGGCGCGCCGGAATATATCGAGCATACGCTGCACACGCTGTTCCGCCGCAAGGACATCCAGACCAAGGTCTCCGGCAAGGACGTGCTGCCGCTCGGTGGCGAATATACGACGCCGGTGCTCATCAAGGGCCTCGGCGCCTTCATCGAGGCGAACGCGCCGGGTCTCCTCGGCAACCGCCCGCCGGTGCCGAACCCCGATCCGATCCTCACCGACCCCAAGGTCAAGGCGCTGGCCGAAGTGGTCCCGCCGCGCCCCGCCGGCTTCTGCACCGGCTGTCCGGAACGCCCGATCTTCGCGGCCATGAAGCTGGTCGAGAAGGAACTGGGCGAACATCACGTCTCGGCCGATATCGGCTGTCACCTCTTCTCCATCCTGCCGCCCTTCAATATCGGCGGGACGACGATGGGGTACGGCCTCGGGCCGGCGTCAGCCTCCGCCTTCAATGTCGAGGCGGACAAGCGCTCCATCTCGGTCATGGGCGATGGCGGCTTCTGGCATAACGGGCTTTCGACCTCTGTCGGCAATGCCGTCTTCAACAAGCAGGATGGCGTCATCCTCGTCGTCGACAACTATTATTCGGCGGCGACCGGCGGACAGGACATCATGTCGTCCCGCGCGCTCAACCCGCGCCGCAAGACCAACAATTCCATCGTCAATGCGGTGAAGGGCATCGGCGCGACCTGGGTCCGCCAGATCGACCGGACCTATGATGTCGCCAAGATGCGCGACACGCTGAAGGAAGCGCTGACGACGAAGGAGCCGGGTCCGAAGATCATCGTCGCCTCGTCCGAATGCATGCTCAACAAGCAGCGCCGCGTGAAGCCGCAATTCGCGAAAGCCGTCAAGGACGGCAAGCGCATGGTCAAGGAGCGCTTCGGCGTCGACGAGGATGTCTGCACGGGCGATCACGCCTGCATCCGCCTCTCCGGCTGTCCTTCCCTGTCGGTCAAGCATACGGACGATCCGCTGAAGGACGATCCGGTCGCGGCCATCGACAATTCCTGCGTCGGCTGCGGCAATTGCGGCGAAGTCTCGGAAGCGGCAGTCCTCTGCCCGTCCTTCTACCGCGCCGACGTCATCCATAATCCTAGCGCCTGGGACCGCTTCGCGCATCGTGTGCGCAAGGCCGTCATCGGCTGGCTCCAGTCGCGCCGCGCCTCTGGCCGCGTCGTCTTTGCAGATTGAGAGGGGTAAGAACCATGAACGTTCGCGTTGACAATGCATTCGCCGCGCTCTCCCACGACAAGCCGCTGTCGCTCGCCATCCTCGCCATGGGCGGTCAGGGCGGCGGCGTTCTCGCCGACTGGATCGTCGATCTCGCCGAATCCGAAGGCTGGGTCGCGCAGACCAGTTCCGTGCCGGGCGTTGCCCAGCGCACGGGTGCGACGATCTATTATCTCGAACTCATCAAGGCCCGCGACGGCGCACACCCGGTGCTGGCGCTGATGCCGACGCCGGGCGATGTCGATGTCGTGCTGGCCGCCGAGCTGATGGAAGCCGGCCGCTCGGTGCTGCGCGGTCTCGTCACGCCCGACAAGACCATGCTGATTGCCTCCACCCACCGCTCCTTCGCGGTCGGCGAAAAGGAAAAGCCCGGCGACGGGATCGGTAACCCGACCATCGTGGTCGACGCCACCGATTTTGCCGCGAAGAAGACCATCGCCTTCGACATGGATACGCTCGCCATCAAGAACGGCAGCGTCATTTCCGCCTCCATGTTCGGCTCGCTTGCCGCCTCCGGCGCACTGCCCTTCTCCAAGGAAGCCTTCGAGGCGACCGTGCGCAAGGGCGGCAAGGGCGTGGAAGCCAGCCTTCGCGCCTTCAACGCGGCCTATGACCGCGTGCTGCGCGGCGGCAATGACAAGGTCTCCGCCACACCGGGCAAGACCTTCGCCGAAATCCCGGCATCCGCCGGCCACCCGGCGCTGGACAAGCTGCTCACCCGCATCCGCAAGGAATTCCCGGACAGCATCCAGCCCATGCTCTATGCCGGCGTGAAGAAGCTGACCGACTTTCAGGACCCGGCCTATGCCGACGAATATCTGAGCGAAGTCGCCAGGCTGCACGCCGCCGACAAGGCAAATGGTGGTGCGGAAAAGGAGTTTGCCTTCACAGCACAGGCCGCCAAATATGTCGCCGTCGCCATGGCCTATGACGACGTGATCCGCGTGGCCGATCTCAAGACGCGCGGCACCCGCTTCGACCGCGTGAAGAAGGAAGTCGGCGTCAAGGCCGACCAGATCCTCTACACGACCGAATACATGCATCCGCGCATGGAAGAAGTCTGCGGCACGCTGCCCAAGGGTCTCGGCCAGTTCATCGAAAACCGCCCTGCCCTCTTCAACTGGCTCAACCGCCGCATCGACAAGGGCCGCCGCGTCAAGACCGGCACGCTCTTCTGGTTCACCGGGCTTTATGTCGTCTCGTCGCTCCGCCGCTTCCGTCGCGGCAACCTTCGCCACGCCGTCGAGATCGCGCATCGCAATTCGTGGATCAAAACGGCGCTGAACGTCCTGCCGCAGAACTACGATCTCGCGGTCGAGGTCTTGGGCAATCGCCGCCTGGTCAAGGGCTATTCGGACACGCATGTCCGCGGCCTCTCCAAGTTCGACCGCGTCATGTCGGCTTTGCCAATGCTGACGGGTCGCGAGGATGGTGCGGCGTGGATGCGCCGCCTGCGTCAGGCAGCACTGCTGGATGAGGGGGGGATTGCGCTCGATGGCGCGCTGAAGACGGTGGCGACGCTCTGAGTTTCCTCTTCTCCCCAAGGGGAGAAGATGTCCGAAGGACAGATGAGGGGTTTCTCTCCGCCTTGTGGGAACCCCTCATCCGGCGCTTCGCGCCACCTTCTCCCCAAGGGGAGAAGAGGGGCGTTATTCGCCGGCGTGGTCCCAGACGGCGTCACGAAACCGGTGCGTCATCAGTGCGCACATCCTTATAGGTTGCGCTGATCTTTTTCAGCACGCCTTCGTCATCGGTCTCAATCTCGTAAAAGGTGCTGTCGATGGCGCGTATGATCACCCACAGCTCCTCCGGTTGCGCGGGTTTCGAGCCAATGAATTCACCCCAGATGACCTGATGTGTTTTCTCAGCTAACGCCGCGAAATCAGTGCCAGAAATCCGAGCATTTTCCTGTGCCAACGTTTCCAGTTCATCGCGACCTTCACCTGTGGCTTCAAACCACTCATGGCCGGGCTCGGATGATTTGACGGTCGAAATTGTCCAGGTCGCTTGCAAGGATCCTGGAGCCAGAAGGCGCAACAAATCTTTCAAATCCGGGAAAAGGATGTGCTCCTTCAGATCATATATCCTGAGCCTCGCCATAGGTTCCCCTTGCCAATCAGGCTCGCACTGCCGCAAGACCTTGATATCAGCGTTCACCCCGCCTTCGCCACCCCCGTAAACTCTCCCGCCGGCTTCGGCTTGCTGAAGAGATAGCCTTGCGCCTTGTCGACCCCGAGGTCGCGCAGCGTCCGCTCCTCCTCGACCGTCTCGACACCTTCGGCCACGACGATCGTGCCGGTGCGGCGGGCATATTCCTTCAGCGCGCTGATCATGGCGATGCGCAAGGGGTCCGTGTCGATGTCGCGCGTCAGGCTGATGTCGAACTTGATGATATCCGGCTGCAGCCTCAGCACATGCTGGAGGCTGGCATAGCCGGCGCCTGCGTCGTCGATGGCGATCTGCACGCCCGCTGCGCGCGCCTGTCTCAACGCGGCCTGAAGCTCAGCATAGTCGTCGACGGCAGCATGTTCGGTGATTTCGATGACCAGACGCTTCGGGTCCACCTGTGCCAGGAGCGGCTGCAGGTTGCCGGTCAGAATCGTCTTCGGCGACAGGTTGATGTTGATCGCGCAATCCGGCGGCAGCGTCCTGCTTTCGGCCAACGCGCGCTGCGCGGCGACAAGCTCGAGCCTGCCTCCGATGCCCGCAAGTTCCGCATCGGCAAACCACTTGTCGGGGCTGCGCGGCGGTTCGCTGGCAAAGCGCGACAGCGCCTCGAAGCCGGTGATCACGCGGGTCTTGAGATCGACGATCGGCTGGAAGACGATGGCCGGGTCGCCGGCGGCAATGGCGGCCTCGACCAGCTTGCGGGTGCGGCTGCGCTTCTTCTGCGCGCTGATATCGCCTGCGAGCATGCGCGCCATCAGGTCGGCCAGCTGGCGCAGGAGCACGAGCTGCGTTTCGCCGAGATCGGGCCGGGGTGTGAAGGCGAAGCAGCAGAGCGTGCCGTAAAGCTGCCCGTCCTCCAGCCGGAGCGGAACGCTTAAGTGCGCCCCGATGGGAATGGCCGCCGTTTCGGGGATCTCCGCCGTCAGCGGCACATCTGCGGTGTTGGGGATCAGCTGCGGCAACGCGCCGTTGACCACCTTGCGGCAGTAGCCCGAGCCGATCGGATGAACCTCGCCCGCGCGGATCGGCGGGTTGTCGACAATCGAAGAGACGCCATGGAAGACACGCACGGCGTTGGAAAACTCCGCCAGGAACGCGACATCCATGTTCATCTGCGTGCGGATGGTGTCGAGGATGAGATTGATATTGGTGGCGACGGGAGCCGACAAGGGCGTCGGCGCGGTGCCGGCATCATGAAGAGTCTTCAAACGTCCCCCCGGAATCGAATGCCCTGCGAGGGTGAGGTTATCACGATTGCCATATTAGAAAAGTCTTTCGAATATCCTCTTTGGATTGCACATCATGCCGTGTTGCGGTGTGTATTTCAACCTGCGGGAGCTCTGGCGGCCTCGTCAATTCTATGGTCGGGCGGCATCCGCGTCAGCTCGTTGGGCAGGCTGGCATTCGCGCCTTGGCCGTGGCATGGTCGGGCCGATTGGCTCGCGGGCGGCGTCTTTCGTCTCCCGTGACAACGCATGGCAGGAGGAGATTGCGATCATGAGCGACACTTTCAACGCGATGGTGATTGATGCGGTGGACGGCAAGCCGAAGGCGGGCTTCCGGGCGCTGACGCAGGCCGATCTGCCGGATCACGATGTCCTGGTCGAAATCCACTTCTCGACGCTGAACTACAAGGATGGTCTCGCCGTCAGCGGCAAGGGCCGCATCGCGCGGCGCACGCCGCTCGTCGCCGGCATCGATCTCGCCGGGGTCGTGGTCGAGTCCCGTTCGCCGGACTGGAAGCCGGGCGACCGTGTCGTCGTAAACGGCTTCGGCCTCTCCGAAACCGAATGGGGCGGTTACAGTCGCTATCAGCGCCTCAAGCCGGAATGGCTGATGAAGCTCCCGGAGGTCTTCTCCTTCGAACAGGCCATGGCCATCGGCACCGCGGGCTACACGGCAGCACTTTGCGTCAACGCACTGGAGCGCTGGGGCGCGATCAAGCCGGGAGAAGGCGAGGTTCTGGTGACGGGTGCCGCCGGCGGCGTCGGCTCCGTGGCGATCAGCCTTCTGTCCGCCAAGGGTTACAATGTGACCGCCTCGACCGGCCGGCCGGAAACGCATGACTATCTGGCGTCCCTCGGCGCGACCGCCTTCGTGGATCGTGCGACCCTCTCCGAAAAGGGCGGGCCGTTGCAGAAGGAGCGCTGGTCGGGTGCGGTCGATTCCGTCGGCTCCACGACGCTCGCCAATGTGCTGGCGCAGACGAATTACGGCGGTGCGGTTGCGGCCTGTGGACTTGCCGGCGGGGCGGATCTGCCGGCCACCGTCATGCCGCATATCCTGCGCGGCGTCGCCCTCCTCGGCGTCGATTCCGTCATGGCCCCGATGGCGTTGCGTCAGACCGCCTGGCAGACGCTCGCCGACACGCTCGACCGCGACCGCCTCGCCGCCATGACCACGGTTGAGCCCATGTCGAAGCTGCCGGAACTGGCGGAAGCGATTGTTGCCGGTCAGACCCGCGGGCGGGTGGTCATCGACGTGACGGGCTAGTTCCGTCCTGCCTCAGTGCGAATAGGGAATGCCATAGCGTTCGGCGAGCAGTTCGCAGAGCCGGTCAATGTCGTTGACGAAGCGCGTCTCGCCAAAGCGCAGCGCATCCGCCGGCGCGGTCGCCGGGTCCGCGAAGATGAGCACCGGGAGCCCCTGGTTCTCCTCCCCGATCCGCTCGATCACCGCCGGGCGCGGGCGGGGGAAGTCGACGCGCATCACATCGACATGGTCGTTCAGCGCCGGAAACGTCGCGAGCAGGCCTTCCACGATATTGCATTGCGGGCAGTAATAGAGCCTGTCCGGCGAAAGCTTCGTGTCCGGAAAACCGGGCGTGAGGAGAATAAGAAGATCGCGCGCCATGGGCTGCCTTTCAAGGAATACGGGATGGCCTGTTTCTTAGGAAGGAAGGCCTCGCAAGGCAAGAGTTGGACACGCGCTCCCTTCCAATGAGCCATAGCCACCCTTGCTATAACTCACAAAATCATTCATTTATGAGCTATAGAAACGGACGCTATAACTCATGCGCTGGAACTGGCAATATCCCGATTGGCCGAATTTCACCTATGACGCGGCAGCGCTTGCGCCGCTGGAGGAGCGGTTTCGCCAGTCCTCCGGCGAGGTGATCGGGGCCGTGCGGCATTTCACCGATGACGACCGGAGCCAGCTGCGCATCGAACTCCTCAGCGACGAGGCGGTCAAGACGTCCGAGATCGAGGGCGAGTTTCTGGATCGCGCGAGCGTGCAATCCTCGCTGCGCCGGCAGTTCGGGCTCGATGCCGACACCCGCCCGGTCAAGCCGCAGGAGCGCGGCATCGCCGAAATGATGGCGGATGTCTATACGAACTGGGCCGCGCCTCTTGCGGATGAGGAACTGTTTCGCTGGCATGCAATGCTGATGTCCGGAAACCGCTATATCGAAACCATCGGCGCCTATCGCCGTCATGCGGATGCAATGCAGATCGTGTCCGGCGCGATAGACCGCCCGACGATCCATTTCGAAGCTCCGCCCTCGGCCCGAGTGCCGGACGAGATGGCGCGCTTCGTCGCCTGGTTCAACCGCACCGGCCCCGGCGGGGCGGCCCCCCTGCCCCCGCTCACCCGCGCCGCCATCGGCCATCTCCATTTCGAGAGCATCCATCCCTTCGAGGATGGCAACGGCCGCCTCGGCCGGGCGCTCGCCGAAAAGTCGCTCGCCCAGAATATCGGCCAGCCCAGCCTCATCTCGCTCGCCTTCACCATCGAGCGCCACCGCAAGGCCTATTATGCCGAACTGGAGCGCCATCAGCGCAGGCTCGACATCGGCGAGTGGATCGGCTGGTTCTCTGATATCGTGCTGGAGGCCCAGCAGGCGACGCTGGAGCGAATCGCCTTCTTCATCGCCAAGGCGCGCTTCTACGACCGCTTTCGCGGCCGGTTCAACGAGCGTCAGGAAAAGGTCGTCGCCCGCCTCTTCCGCGAGGGGCCGGCCGGCTTCAAGGGCGGCTTGAGCGCGGAGAACTACATTTCCATCACCGGCACGTCGCGGGCCACCGCGACCCGCGATCTGCAGCAGCTCGTGGAGATGGGCGCGCTCACCCGCACCGGCGAGCGGCGCCATACGCGTTATGCGCTGAAGCTGTGAAGGCACCCCCTCCTCCAAAGCTGGAAGAGGGAGCAAGACAATGCGCTGCCTTCACGCAGACGCCTGCCTGCTTCAGGCGTAGCGCTTGACCGGCTGCCTGTAGCTCTGCTGCTCGACCTCGAATTTCGCAACGCGGCTTTCGACATCGCTCACGTCATCGTTCAGCGCATGGATGGCGGCAACGGTTTCTTCGACCATGGCGGCGTTGCGCTGGGTGACCTGGTCGATCTCGCTCACCGCGCGGCCGGAAATTTTCCGGCTTGCTGAAAAGTCCTTTGAAAATGCAATCCAGAGAGTTTCTAAACAAACTCGCTTAAAATTGTTCTAAATACATAACGAAAGTCAAATGCGTTACATCTCATTCTTGCGGACGTTCCGCAGGATCTTGTGTAGCGTGTTGAGGAAGGCGCGATATTCATCGTCATCGATATCGCGGAACATCTGGCGCAACCCGTCATACATGACCGGCCAGACCTCGTTGAACACCGTGCGACCTTCTTCGGTAATGGCGACATCGCGCACACGCAGATCGTCGGCACGCGGCGTGCGGCTGATAAGCCCCTGTTCTTCCAGCGAATCCACCGTGCGGCTCATCGTCGATTGCTCGGTGACGCCGAAGACGGAAAGCTCGTTGATGGTCAGCGAGGTCGAGACCGAGAGCACGGCCAGCGCGCGCATCTTGGCCGTCGTCATGTCGCGCGAGCGCAATTCGTCGGAGAGATTGGCGTTCCAGCGCGCCATGATGCGGTTCATGATATAGGGAGCGAAATGGTTCAGCCCCATTTCGCCGAGCGACGGCATGCGCCCCTCCTCGGAGCCCGGAGGCCCCAGAACCTCACCGGAAAACCCGTTTTCCATCCCCTCGTCTCCCATTCATATGCTTCACCGTCGCATCGTCAACGATGCAGCGGCCCGATCGGTTTCATTTCAGGGAGGATGCGAGCAGGAAGCCCGATCCCCCGCCAAGGCCCGGCCCCGGATGGGTGGATGCCCCGATATGATAGAGCCCCGGCACATGGGTCATGTGGTTATTCGGTCTCTTGAACGGACGCCAGAGGAAAAACTGGTCGAGCCCACAGAAACCGCCGTAAGGATCGCCGCCCACAAGGTTCATGTTCATGGCTTCGAGATCCGCCGGCGAATAGACGCGGCGCTGGATGACGACGTCGTCGAAATTCTCGATTTGGTGGCGCAGCATCGCCTCCACGCGATCGGCAAAGGCCTCGCGCAGCGCCTCGGTCCAGCGTCCGTCCGCGGGGCAGTCAAGCTCGCCTGCCGCATCGCCCTTGATGAAGCGCGGCGTGTCGGGCAATTGCAGCCAGAGGATCGAGCGGCCTTCCGGCGCGCGGCTCGGATCGAAGGAGGTGGGCTGGCCGACGCAGACGGTCGGTTCCGCCGGCAGCAGTCCGCGCTCCGCCTCGTTGGCCGAACGCGACACGCCGTCGAGGCCCGGCGTCAAGTGCAGCAGCGCCACCTTGCCAAGCGCCTCGCCCGCCTTCCAGCGCGGCGCCGCCTTCAGCGCATAATGGATCTGCATGTTGCCCTTGCCGTAGCGATAGTTTTTCAGCCCGTCCTTCACGTAATCCGGCAGCGCCGTCGAGGACTTCTTCAATAGCCGGCTATAGATCTGGTCCGGGGTCATGGAGGCGATCACGCCGGACGTCCCCTTGAAGCTGCGGCCATCGGTCAGCACGACGCCACTGGCGCGGCCGCCCTGCCCTTGCGAAACCTGATCGACATCGGCCCCCGTGATGATCTCGCCGCCCTGATCCTTGATGAGCTTCTCGAACGCTTTCAGCAAGTTGAGTGCACCGCCCTTGACGATCGGGGAACCGGCCAGCTCGACGGCAAAGCCGATGACCTTGACCATTTCCGCCGAATAGCTGCTTTCCGGTCCCAGGCCACAATGCAGCGCCCAGGGCGCCCAGAGCGCCTTCATCTCGTCCGACTGATAGGTCGTCTCCAGATAGGACCGCGCCGGCGCCAGCGCCTCTCCGAAGAAGGCCGCGAGCCCCTTCAGGCCCCGCGACCACGCTTCCTTCGCCACCAGTTTCGCCGTCGCCATGGACCAGAGATTGCCCCCGAGCAGCCCGAACACGAAACCCGCATTGCCACCGAAGCGGTTCATCTCCCGGTCGAAGGCCTGGCCGTCGCCGGGGGCGAGGCGGTCAAAATTGGCGATATTCTCCGCGCGGTTCATGGCAAGGATAGCATACGATCCATCGGGTCGCAGCACGCCGGTCGGGGTTGCCGAATGGCAGAACTCCAGCCCCCGCGCCTCCAGATCCTTGCCGAGCGCGGCAAAGGCCGGCGAGGTCATGAACAGCACCATGGTGGTCGCCATCACGTCATGGACAAAGCCCGGCGCGGTGATCTCTTCGGTGCGCAGGCAGCCGCCGATCTGGGCATTTCGCTCCAGAACAAGAACCTTCTTGCCCTTCTTCCCCAGCATGGCCGCTGCCACCAGCGCATTGATGCCGCTGCCGACGATGATGTAATCCGGATTGGTGGTCATGGTCATCTCCGTGTGGGGATGGTTGGTGTTTGTCGTTCTGGCGTCTTGCTCCCTCTTCTCCCCTTGGGGAGAAGGTGGCGCGAAGCGCCGGATGAGGGGTTCCCATTCGCGCTGGGCCACCCAGACCCCTCATCTGCCTGCCGGCATCTTCTCCCCCAGGGGGAGAAGAGGGATGTGGGACCGCCGTACCCTTCCTTCAGCGCATAAATGCGAGGGAAACCTTCTGCCACGCTGCTTGGCCGGTGAGGCCCGCCGCCCTCTCCTTCGTCATCCCGGACTTGATCCGGGATCCAGCCACCCCGCGTCTGCGGGGTGAAAGGACTCCTTCTCCAGATGAAGAGAGAGTCCCTCCGCGCGATGGACATCGCGCACTGGATGCCGGATCAAGTCCGGCATGACGGAGATTGGGGGAGCCCTTGACGCGAACCCATTCAGGTCGCGTCTGCCCTCATCTCACGCGGCAGCGCTCAGAGGGCCGCCCTGCCCCTCAAGCAATCAGCGCCAGGGCACGCACCGGCGAGCCCGTGCCCTTGACGAACTTCAGCGGCGCGGCAATCAAAATCGCGCCCTTGGCCGGAAGCTGGTCGAGGTTGGAGAGGCTGGCGAGGCCGTATTTGTTGGCCTTGTGCATGAGGTTGTGCGCCGGGAAGGGCGGGTTCATGCCGCCGGCGGAACCGGCATCCGTGCCGATCGTTTCCTGGCCCCAGCCAATAATGCCCTTGGAGAGCAGATATTCGATGGCCTCGGCCGTCGGGCCGGGCGAGTGCGGGCCGTTTTCATCCGCATTCAGGAAGGTCTCGGTCGAGCCGTTGCGCTTGTACCAGTCGGTACGCATCAGCACCCAGGAGCCGGCCTCGATTTCGCCGTGCTCGGCTTCCCATTCCTTGATGCTCTCGACGGTGAGCAGGTAATCCGGGTTCTCGGTGGATTCCTTCGAGCGGTCGATGACATTGACCGGGGCGACGAAATTCTGCGGCGGGATGGTGTCGGTCGTGTTGCCGGCATGGTCCTTGCCGGTGATCCAGTGACAGGGCGCATCGAAATGCGTGCCCGTGTGCTCGCCGAGTTCGAGCCAGTTCCAGGCCCAGAACGGACCGTTTTCATCATAGGCCGAAATCTCGTGAACCTTGACGCTCGGCGTGTTCTTGCCGAACTGCGGCGGCAGATAGAGAACCGGGGTTTCCGGCCCGAGCGGCGCGGTGAGGTCGACAACCTTGACCTTGCCGGTCAGAAGATTTGCGGCGAGTTGTGAAAGTGAGCTTGTATCCGACATGGTGATCCCCTTTTATTGGCGGATGCGTACCCGGCGGAAGCCCGGCCGGGTCCTGCATTGAGGCGACGCTAGATCACAAAATATGTAAATGCAAGTAATTTTGCGTCGGGTTTTTTCAGTCACCCTGCCCTCGTGTTTGCTCGCCTCGGTTCGCTAGCGCCAAAACCATAGGAATCATAGCCCGGAGAAGCCGTATTCCCCTGTCTCCGAATTATTTTAAGCTTGATGCATTTTACCGAAGATGTATGCATACAGAAATAAATCCGAAGAAATCGGGGGAACGAGATGTCTGAATTCGATGCGGTAATCCTTGGCGCAGGTCACAACGGGCTGGCCGCTGCCGTGCATCTGGCGGCGAAGGGCTGGAAGGTCGCGGTGGTTGAGTCCAAGGCAAGTGCCGGCGGGGCGGTGAAAACGCAAGAGCTGATCGAGCCCGGCTTCCGCCACGACATCGCTGCCATGAACCTTTCCATGTTCGCCGGCTCCGCCTTCCACCAGACCTATGCCGGCGAGCTGGCCGCCCATGGCTTGAAATTCGTCCCCGCGCCGAAATGCTTTGCCAGCGTCTTCCCCGACAACACCCATCTCGGCATCGGCACGGATGCGGCCGCCAACAAGGCGGCCATCGCGGCGCTGTCGCCGAAGGATGCCGAGAGCTTCGCCGCCATGTCTGCCGAGTTCGGCGCGATGGCGCCGCATCTTTTCGGCCTGCTCGGCAATCCCATGCCCTCCGTGGGAAGCATCAAGACGGTTTGGAAGGCATGGCGCGCCGGCGGCGTGCCGCTGCTCACCGATCTCCTGCGTCTTCTTCTTTCGTCGCCTCGCGGTTTCCTCGACCGCAATTTCGACAATGAGAAGCTGAAGGCCATGATGGCCGCCTGGGGCCTGCATCTCGACTTCCCCCCGGAGGCGGCCGGCGGCGCGCTCTTTCCCTATCTGGAAACGATGACCAACCAGGCCTTCGGCATGGTGATCGGCGAGGGTGGCGCGAATGCGATCATCAAGGCGATGATTGCTCTGCTGAAAGCCAAGGGTGGGGAACTCTTCCTCAATTCTCAGGTGACCTCGGTGGAGGTTTCCGGCGGCCGCGCGAAAACGGTGACGCTGGCCGATGGCCGCACGCTCACGGCGAAGCGCGCCGTCATCTCCAACATCCACCCCAAGCTCCTCTTCAACGGTCTTGTCAAAGGCACTACCCTGCCCGCCCGTTTCACCGATGGCGTCAGGACCTACCGCCCCGGCCCCGGCGCCATGATGATCCACCTGACGCTCGACGACCTGCCCGGCTGGTCCGCCTCGCCCGAATTAAAGTCCTACGCCTACGTACACATCGCCCCGAACCTTGCTATGATGAACCGGCTCTATGATGAGGCGGTTTCCGGCCTGCTTCCTCGCGAGCCCGCCCTCGTCGTCGGCCAGCCGTCAGCGCTCGATCCGACGCGCGCGCCAGCGGGCAAGCATGTGCTCTGGGTCCAGGTCCGCGTTCTCCCTGCCGAGATCAAGGGCGATGCGGCGGGCGAAATTGCTTCGACCGATTGGGCGTCTGCGAAAGACGCCTATGCCGATCGCGTTCTGTCAATCATCGAGAACTACGCCCCCGGTTTCCGGTCCAAGATCCGCGGCCGCGCCGTCTGGTCGCCGCTCGACCTGCAGACCGAAAACCCGAACCTCATCGGCGGCGACAGTCTCTCCGGTTCGCATCATCTCGACCAGAATTTCCTCTTCCGCCCCGTCGCCGGTTACTCGCGCTACAAGAGCCCGGTGGACGGTCTTTATATGTGCGGCGCCGCGACATGGCCGGGCGCGGGGACGGGGGCCGGCTCCGGCTTCATGCTGGCGAAGATGCTGGCCGGTTAACCCATCGCGAGTCCTGGGGGCAAATGCTTCAGGTCTCAACGAATGTCTTGACGCGGCCGGGCACTTCCCGCAGGTAGGGTGCGTCTCAACACACGCATGACGGACTCGGCGATGGATCTCGAACTGGTTGCCAGTGATGCCCAGGAGGGCAAGAAGCAGGAGCTGAAGCTCTGGCTGCGCCTGCTCGCCACGACCAAGCTCATGTCGCAGGAAATCCGCCGGCGCCTTCGCACCGAGTTCGGCGCGACCCTGCCGCAATTCGATCTTCTCGCCCAGCTCTATCGTGAAAAGGATGGCCTTCGCCTCGGCGAATTGTCCAGCCGCACCATGGTCACCAACGGCAATGTCACCGGCCTCGTCGAACGGCTGGAAGCTGACGGCACGATCATCCGCGAACGCCTGGAAGACGACAAGCGCGTCACCGTCGCCCGCCTCAGCGAAAAGGGCCGGACCTATTTCGAAGGCATGGCGGAGGCGCATGAGCGCTGGGTGAAGGAGATGATGGCCGATGTCGAGCCGGCCGTGTTGAAACGACTTCTCGCCGAACTCGGCCAGGTCAAGGAATCTGCCCAGCGGCATCTGTCGGACGACGAGTGACGGCGAGGGGAATAAGCGTCCTTTAAGGAGTTCCCCGCGGGGAACTTTTTCGCCCCGCGACTCTCCTTTTTCCATCTTTGAACCAGCGCCGTGAGCAGAGTTCCCCGCGGGGAACTTATGCCCTTCGGCATTTGCCCACCCCTCCCGAATCGTCGTATCTGCTGTTACGCGGATTTCCGAAAATTTCGATTTTTTGCGTAGTCTCGACCTGATCAACATTTCGTTAACCATAGTCTGTAAGATGGTGGCAGTTCAAAAGGAGAGGATCGTCATTTGACTCGGCACCTGAGCAGCCTCGATTTCATGCAGACATTTTCCGCGAAGCTCGACGGGGCTCTGCGCAACCTGTCGCTCGCCCAATATCCGCCGGATGCGCACCGCACCATGCGCAAGTTCGCCTCTTCCGAGGTGGCCCAGCTTCTCGATGTGACGGAAGCCTATATCCGGCAGATTTCACTCAAGGGCAAAGGCCCGGAGCCAGAAGTCGCGGCCAATGGGCGGCGGCTCTATTCGGTCGAACAGATCCTCGAACTGCGCCTGCTGCTCGCCGAAAACGGCCGCAAGAAATGGATCAATCCGCGCCGGGCGCAAGGCGAGGCGTGCCAGGTGATTGCGGTCACCAACTTCAAGGGCGGCTCGTCCAAGACTTCCACGACGATCCATCTCGGGCACTATCTGGCGCTGAAGGGCTACCGCGTCCTCGCCATCGACCTGGATCCGCAAGCCTCGCTCACCGCACTCCACGGCGCGCTCGAAGGCTTCGATCCGCGCGAGGGCGAGACCTTCTATTCGGCGATCCGTTTCGATGATCCGGTCCCGACCGAAACGCTGATTCACAAGACCCATATTGCGGGTTTCGACGTCATCTGCGCCGGCCTCGAACTCACCGAATTCGAAACCGCCGTGGCGCTGGAAATGCGCAATACCGGGGGCACGGGCTTCCTGCTGCGGGTCAATCAGGCGATCGAGCAGGTGGCGGAACGCTATGACGTGATCCTGATGGATTCGGCCCCCTCGCTCAACTTCCTGACGCTTTCGTCGCTCACCGCGGCGACCGGGGTTCTGATCCCGGTTCCGGCGCATATGCTGGACGTGGATTCCACCGCCAAGTTCCTGGAACTGGCCGGCTCCTACATGCAGATTCTCGCGGATATTGGTGCCACCGCGCAATGGGATTTCGCCAAGTTCCTGATCACCAAATTCGAGCCGAACGACCATCCGCAGGCCAATATGATGGCCCTCATGCGGCAGGTCTTCGGCAATGATCTGCTTTTAAATATGGTCATCAAATCCACGGCGGTCGCGGATGCGCTAACATGGAAGCAGAGCCTGTACGAGGTGCAGCGGTCGCGATTCTCCGCGCCGAAGACCTATGACCGGGCCATCGAGTCGATCAACGCGGCCAATGCCGAGATCGAGCAACTGCTTTGGAACGCGTGGGGGCGTCAATGAGCCGGAAGGATTCGAAGGGCATGTTCGCCAATGTGCTCGGCAAGCTGGGGGAGGGGGCGGCTGAGGCTGCAACGCCCGCGCCTGCCGGAACGCAGGCCGCCGCGCCGTCGGCCCCCAAACCGCTCGCCTCGCCGCATCTGATGAAGGTGGCGGCGGGCGTGCGGCAGATCCAGGAACGCGGCGAGCTGATCGACAAGCTCCTGAAGGAGGGCGGTCAGGTTCTCGAGCTCGATCCCGATGCGGTTCTGCCATCCGCGCTCGCCGACCGTTTCGAAGGGGCCTATGACGACACGGCGATTTCGGAGCTGGTGATCAGCATGGCCGATCGCGGCCAGATCGTGCCGGGTCTGGTCCGTCCAGCACCTGGCGAGCCACAGCGCTACCAGATCGTCTATGGCCGCCGGCGACTGGCTGCGGCGAAGAAGCTCGGGCTGAAGTTCAAGGCGGTGGTCCGCGAGCTTTCCGACGAGCAGGCCGTCATCTACCAGGGCGAGGAAAACACCGCCCGCAACGATCTCACCTATATCGAAAAATGCGCCTTCGCGCTGACGATGGAAAAGGCCGGCTATTCGCGCAACACGATTGCCGCCTCGCTCTCCACCGGCAAGTCGCATATTTCCGAAATGATCCGGCTGGCCAACACGCTGCCGGACAAGCTTGTGCGCACCATCGGTCCCGCGCCCGAGATCGGCCGGCGGCGCTGGATCGAGCTGATGGAGAAATGGATCACGCATCAGCATTCGCATGTCATGGTGCAGGAGGTCCTGGATTTTGCCGGCAAGAACATGACGAGCGAGGAGCGCTTTGCGCTCGCCATGTCGTCCATGTTCGTCAAGGCATTGAAGCCGGCGCCCAAGGATCCCGGCCCGCTGGAAGTCGTCTCGCGCGGCATCAAGCTGGTCGATGTGGCTTATGGAAAAGCGGGCGGAAAGATGGTGTTCAGCAAGTCGGTCCCGGCCGATTTCGTCGCCTATCTGGCCGAGCGCATGGAAGAACTTCACGACGCCTACCACAGGGACGCGTCGCGCAGGAGTGAACAGAAACGGAGTTAAACAGAGACCCGCAAAAGAAAAAGGCCCCCAAACGGCGAACCGTGGAAGCCCTTCTCGTGTCTAGCAGCTAGAGAATCGCATTTCCCCGAATCGCAGTCAAGATGTTTCACCGTCATTTTTGGCGGGCGGCTTTCTTTTGCCTTTTGAAAGGCGAGAGCTGAAATGCAGCTGGACCATGTGACGACGCCCTTCGGGCGGCGGCCGCTGACCTATGCCATGTTGAAAGACCAGATGGCGTCGGCGGAAA
Source organism: Hyphomicrobiales bacterium (assembly GCA_900467685.1). Classification (GTDB taxonomy): domain Bacteria; phylum Pseudomonadota; class Alphaproteobacteria; order Rhizobiales; family Rhizobiaceae; genus Ensifer_A. The sequence goes on along the minus strand of UBQX01000005.1, from coordinate 7,228 downwards.
TCGAAGACGGCGCGCGCGCCGACAAGTGGAAGCTTTACCGGTCGCTCTGCGAAGCGCGCGAACGGCTGGGCGTGACCGACCGGGCGCTGGCGATCCTCAACGCGCTCTTGAGCTTCTACCCGAAGAACGAGCTGGCGGCGGAAGACAGGATGATCGTGTTTCCCTCCAATGCGCAATTGTCGCTGCGCGCCCACGGCATGGCCGAGCAGACGATCCGCCGGCATCTGGCGAGCCTGATCGACGCCGGGCTGCTGACGCGCCGCGACAGCGCCAACGGCAAGCGCTTCGTGCGCCGCGACAGGGCCGGCCAGATCGACGAGGCCTTCGGGTTTTCGCTTGCCCCGCTGCTGGCGCGGGCCGAAGAGATCGAGCGCCTGGCAGCGGACGTCGAGGCCGAGCGGCTGCATCTGCAGCGGCTGAAGGAGCGACTGACCATCTGCCGGCGCGATGTGGCGAAGCTGATCGAGACTGCGATCGAGGAGGGCGCAAGCGGCGATTGGGACGCGGCGCAGGCCGAATATCGGGCGATCCTGGCGGACTATCCGCGCAAGCCGAGTGCGCATGCGGTGGAGCAAACTCTCGACGCCATGACATTCCTGAGGGAAAACATCGTCAACCAGCTGGAAATGCAGCTGAAAACACAAAATCAAAGCGGCAATGCCTATCAGGACGAGCGGCATATACAGAATTCAAAACCCGACTCTCTTTCTGAACTTGAACCGCGCTTTGAAAAGACGCAGGGCGAAAATCGGGATGAAAGCGCTCCAGATTGGGATGGGGATGGGGATGGGGAATGTGCTGAGGCGAGGGGATCGGTTGACGGCAATGGCCCCCGTGAAGCCTTGGACGATGTAGATCAAGCCGGGGCCGCGGCTGAACATGCGCGCCAGCTCCGCCAGGCGGCAAGAATTGCCGCCGCCGAGAATGCGAACGGCGCGAGATCCGCAGCAGGGGAGGGGGGATCGGCCGGTTTTGCAGGTTCCAGCGTGCCGGATCTTGGCCCGGCGCAGGAACCCCGCGCGGTTCGCCTCGACCGGACGGCGCCCGAGCGCAAGTCGCTCGACAGCATTGCGGGCCTGAAACCCTTCCCGCTCGGAATGGTGCTCTCCGCCTGCCCGGAGATTGCCCATTATGGCCCAGGCGGGGAAGTCACCAGCTGGCGAGACCTCATGTCGGCGGCGATCGTGGTCCGCTCCATGCTCGGCGTCTCGCCGTCGGCCTATGAGGAAGCCTGTGGCATTCTGGGTCCGGAAAATGCGGCAACCGTGATCGCCTGCATTCTGGAACGCGCCGGCCACATCAATTCGGCGGGCGGTTATCTGCGCGACCTGACGCGCCGGGCGGAACGCGGCGAATTCTCGCTCGGACCGATGCTGATGGCACAGATGCGCGGCCATGTGAGTGCGAAGGCGAGGGTGGGCTGAGGGTTCATCATGGAGCTTGTTCAATGCCAGGGACGTGTTTTGCCTTCGCGGGCGACGGGCAAAGGGAGCCGCCTTTTGAGAAACGAGGATAGCAGCAGTTACTCGCGATGCGAAGGGATGGTGGGCGAGCGGTGAGGCAATAGAGGGTGCCTTAGCGCTGCTGTTTTCATCCGGGCCAACTTGAGACCTCACAAGCGCGGTATCAGCTTCGATAAATTTGGAGAGATTGGTCTTTGCTGCGAGGATTGTCACCCGCATCCGACTACAATTTAGCTAAATACAATAGAATGTAATCCTCTCGTCCAAGCTTGTTCGGTGGAGAGGAAATCAATAACCGCAGCGCCGGTGGTGGCAGCCCAGGCTATAAACTTCATTTGAGACCGAGAGCCTTCCAGACCTGTTGGAGGAATACCCTTGCCCTCATCAAGTTCGGCTTGGCCCTCTTCGATTTCCGTTGAAAGCCATTCCCGTAATCTGCTGCCAGTCATTCGGGAGGGGACTGACTCTCAAGTTCGGGACGGTTCTTTTTGGGCATGGCCTTGATATATCGGTCTAAGTCGAAACGAACGGTCATCTTCAGTGAACATCTGAGAGTCCCAGCGTCAAATGGATAAGCCCGGTACGGGTTAGAATTCGCTCAGCATTGGTTTGTCGGCACGATCTCACCTCGGCTTTGTGGAACCACGAGGGATCAAGGTTGGCATCGCAACGCGGATGCGTTCGCGCTGAGAGACGCTCTCGGCCGAAAGCAGATCGAAGGCTGCCGTTGCGATTTGTTCGAAGGGGATCTTGACCGATGTCAGCGGGGTCGGCAAATGGCTGACAACGGGAATATCGTTATAGCCCACCAGGGAGATGTCGTTCGGCACCGACAGGCCCATACGCGTGAGCGCGGACATGGCGCCGATGGCGGTGTTGTCATTGACGGCGAAGATCGCAGACGGGCGCTCCGCGAGCGACATCAGTTGGCGGGCTGCCTCGCCGCCCGCCTCAATGCCGAAAGTCGATTCCCGGATCCATTCCGCTCGTGCCTCAATACCGGCTTCTTCCATGGCCCTCCTGTATCCCTCCACGCGCCCGGTTGCGCTGGATGCGTAGGTCGGGCCGGCGATCAGGCCGATTTGGCGATGGCCAAGGTCGAGGAGGTGTCGCGTCGCCAAGTACCCGCCCAGGTGGTCATCGCCCACGGAAGAGCGGCATTTGCCGTCAGTTCGCAGGGCCAGGACGAAGGGCACGCCGCGATCGACCAGTTCGTCGGTGAAATCGTCACCCACGCGTGCGGTTGAAAGGATAAGACCGTCAACCCCGCGGCGTAGCAGGATATCGGCCGCGCGCCGGTCGGCTCCGGGCTCATCTTCGGTCGTTGCAACGATGGTAAACTGGCCGGAGCGCGCCGCCGCATGCGCCAGCGCCTCGTAAAGCATGGCCATGACCGTATCCGTGAGGCGCGGAACGATGACACCGACCATGCCGGTTTTCCCGCGCCTGAGGGAGGATGCGGAAACGTCGCGCACATAGCCCATGTCGATGGCGACCTGACGCACGCGCCGGGCCGTCTCGCTATCCGACTTCGGCATACGCTCATCGAGAAAGCGCGACACGCTCGACTTGGAGACGCCTGCAGCCTTCGCGACGTCGAGGATCGTCACCCGCGGCTGCGCTTCCGGCCTGGTCCTGTCACTCTTCATGGTGCGCTTTCATTCCCGTTGTCGTTTTTTGTTTCTACCACTTGACTCCGGTGGAAATCAAATCGATATTGGGAACGTTCCCAATAACGTTCCCCTCGCCAAGCGTGACCTGCTGGCGATGCATCAGGAGGAGAAGTCAAATGAACCCCATGGACCTTCGCGGCCTCAGCCCTGCTCCCGTCACCGCCTTCACGACCGACGGCGAAGTCGACCACAAAGCCAACGCCCGCCTTGCCAAGTGGCTCGTATCGATCAAGGGCGTGAAGAGCCTCGTCATCCTTGGCCATGCCGGCGAGGGCACCTTCCTGACGGAAGACGAACGCCTGGCGCTGATCCGCACCTATGTCGAAGCTGTCGATGGCGCTGTTCCGATCATCGCCGGCATCACGGGCGAGGGTACGCGCGTTGCCGCGGCCGAAGCCAAGAAGTGCAAGGCGGCTGGCGCGACCGGCGCGCTCGTTTACCCGAACCACGGCTGGCTGCGCTTCGGCTACCAGAAGGGCGCGCCGCAGAGCCGCTACAAGGCGATCTGGGAAGAGTCCGGCCTGCAGGAAATCCTGTTCCAGTACCCGGACGCAACCAAGGCGTCCTACGATCTCGACACGCAGCTCGAGATCGCCACGCAGGACGGCGTCGTCGCCACCAAGAACGGCGTGCGCAACATGAAGCGCTGGTATGTCGAAATCCCGGAACTGAAGAAGGCAAACCCGAAACTGCAGGTTCTGTCCTGCCATGACGAATGGCTGCTGCCGACCATGTTCGATGTCGACGGCCTGCTGGTCGGTTACGGCAACATCGCGCCGGAACTGCTGGTTCAGCTCATCGAAGCCGGCAAGGCACAGAACTATACGGAAGCGCGCAAGATCTTCGAACAGTTGCTCCCCGTCACCCGCGCCGTCTATCATCGCGGCTCCCATATGGAAGGCACCGTGGCGTTGAAGCTCGGCCTCGTGCATCGCGGCATTCTCGACCATGCCACGATCCGCGAGCCGCTGAAGAACCTCGGCGAGAAGGCCGAGCGCGAAATCTTCGCAGCCTTTGATGCCGCCGGCATCGGCCGCGTCGATCAGCAGCTCATGGCAGCCGAATAAGGCATCCGGGCCCCGCAGCACGTCACGTCTGCGGGGCTCACTTTCAAAGGAAACAGGCCGCAGCCGAGGTGCGGTCCGCCGCTGCAATCTGGCGCGAAAGGCAGTTTCCTCTGCATTTCTTGCATGAACGGGATTCACAAAGCAAAGTTGGCAACATCAAAGAGACGTTTCCGGCACCGGGATGGAGAGGGTGGACGCGAGACGTGAGGAGGAACCATGAATATGATGCAACCCTCGTTGGCAGACGCGAGGCAGATCGATGATCCGCAGGCGGACATCAGCGCCCGTCTGGAACGGCTTCCGGTAACGCGCGAGGTCTTCTGGGCGCGAAACATCGTCGGGGCCGCGACCTTTTTCGATGGATATACGGTCATCGCGATCGCCTATGCGATGCCCGTCCTGGTCAAGGAATGGGGTCTCAATACGCAGCAGACCGGCATGATCCTGTCCATGGGCTATCTCGGGCAATTGCTCGGTGCGATCCTGTTTGGATGGCTGGCGGAGAAGGTCGGGCGTCTCAAGGTCCTGCTGTTCACCATCCTTCTTTTCGTCAGCATGGACATCGCCTGCCTGTTTGCGGCTGGTGCGGGCATGATGATGGCGTTTCGCTTCGTGCAGGGCATCGGGACCGGCGGCGAAGTGCCGGTGGCCAGCGCCTATGTCAATGAAATGATCGGCTCGAAGGGCCGCGGCCGCTTCTTTCTCCTCTATGAGGTAATGTTCCTTCTCGGCCTCGTCGGCGCAGGCCTCATCGGCTACTTCCTGGTGCCGGCCTATGGATGGAAGGCAATGTTCATCGTCGGTCTCGTCCCAGCCGTGCTCATGATCCCGCTGCGCTGGTTCCTGCATGAATCGCCGCGCTGGCTGGCGGCAAACGGGCGTTACGAAGAAGCGGACGTCATCGTCTCCAAGATGGAAGCAAGCGCGCGCGCATCGGGCAAAGAGCTGCCGAAGCCGAAGATCCTCGCCACGCCCATCAAGCGCGCTTCCGACTGGAAGGAACTGTTTCAGGGGATCTATCTGCGCCGCACGCTGTCGATCTGGGCGATGTGGTTTACCAGCTACATGGTTGCCAACGGAACGATCACCTGGCTGCCGACCCTTTACCGTCAGGTTTTCAACCTGCCGCTCCAGACCAGCATCTTCTACGGCTTCCTCACCTCGATCACCGGTGTCGTGGCAGCCGTCATCTGCGCGCTTCTGATCGACAAGGTTGGCCGCAAGCGCTGGTATACCGGTGCGCTGCTCGTGGCCCCGCTTCCGTTGCTCGCGCTCGCCTGGCTGGGTGCGACGTCGGCGGTGCAGGTTCTCGTTCTTGCAAGCCTGGCCTATGCCATCGTGCAGACGGTGACCTTCTCCCTCTATCTCTATTCGGCGGAGATTTATCCGACTCGCTTGCGGGCCTTGGGCACCGGAGCGGGCAGCGCCTGGCTCAGGCTCGGCTCTTCGGCAGGTCCGATGCTTGTGGGCTTCATCATGTCGGCAATGGGCATCCAGTATGTGTTTGCCACTTTCGCCGTCATTCTCCTGATCGGGGCGCTTCTCACCGTCTTCTTCGCCGTGGAAACAAAGGGCAAGGCGCTGGAAGAACTCTCGCCGTGACATCACGATTTCGTGGTGCCAAAGCTTGAACGGCAAGAAGTCAGACTCACAAAGGACCACGACGTCGAAAATCCGATGTCGTGGTCATCTTTGCGACGGCCACGCCGGTAGCCAGCCAGAAGCAACTCGCCTTCCCAGCGGCTTGGCGCGCACGTCTGCGATGAAAGGCGCACGGTGAACGCGGTCCGGGTATGGTCGCGGATAAGGCAGGGCCGATCTCGAGCTGGTTGGTCTCCTCAGCGATATCGACCTCGTCGGATTCGAGAGCGGCTGCATCGAGTGAACCGGCACGAACATTTTCGTCATCCGGGGAGGTGGCAAAGCCCTGAGCAAACGACTAGGTTACTTGGGTTGCTGCAGCATTCATCACCTCGGCAATTTTCGCCCATCGCGCTGCGAAACTGATGCATGAACCGTGTGGTGTCGGAAAACACGGGCATGGCCGCAGCCAGAACCTTGAAATCGCGATCGGACGCACTGCGTCGCGTTTGAACTCTTCTGTGAAATTCGCTTTGCCTATGTAGGCCGCCTGCCTCAAATTCAGGGGAGAAGGCGTCTACAAATCTAGGGGCAATTCAGGAGAAGTGCCGCGAGCGGCGTTCGTTTCGGTCAGAAACCTATGTGCCTTGCCAACTACAGGAGATGCGAACACGGTTGCGCCGACGGAAATCTCTTGGTCGCCGGGGCAGCGGACCACGAGGCTCTCCAATCCATCGACACTCAAGTGGGCAATCGTGTCTGCGCCGAGGCGTTCGATATGGCGCACTGTACCGCGCCATTTCCCATCCGTTGTGGAGAGCGAACGGTGCTCGGGGCGGATTCCATAAACTTTGCAGCCCTCCCGCGCGGCCACGTCTCCCTCGAAAAGGTTCATCTTCGGTGACCCGATGAAGCCGGCGACGAAGGGGCTGGCCGGCTCGTTGTAGAGCGTCATGGGCGCGCCGACCTGTTCGATCCGCCCGCCGTTGAGTACGACGATCTTGTCGGCCATGGTCAGACGACCGCATGGGTGCGAAGCTTGCTGCCGAGCTTCTCCGGAAGCGCGGTTATCGGGACGTCACCATGGTCGGGTATGTCCCCCATGTTGCCGAGGCGACGGAGGATTACGCGGTCGCTGATTCCAAGTTCGTCATCAACTATTTCCGCCTTACGCAGGATCAACGTCTGCTGTTCGGCGGCGGCGAAAGCTATGGCTATCGTTTCCCGCGCGACCTTGACGGGATCGTGCGGCTGCCTCTGCTTGTGCTGGCGATGACGTGGTATGCGCTGCGAGATCGTTTGGGCTGAGATCTAGCCCCTAAACGGAAAACGGGCCGGCAGTGCCGACCCGTTCCTCAGTCAGTATTCCCTGATCGGCTCAGAGCGCCTTTTCCAGCTCCGGCAGAGCTTCGAACAGATCCGCCACGAGGCCGTAGTCGGCGAC
>UBQX01000004.1 GCA_900467685.1 Hyphomicrobiales bacterium | reverse complement strand
GGAGGTTTACTTATTGCATAGCAAAAGCCGCGCCCGAAGGCGCGGCTCTCGTTTCAACCGGGAACGGTGTCGGTCGATAGATCAGCGGAAGAGCGAGAGGACGCTCTGGCTGTCGGAGTTGGCAATCGACAGGGCCTGGATACCAAGCTGCTGCTGCGTCTGCAGCGCCTTCAGCTTGGTCGATTCCTGGTTCATGTCGGCGTCCACGAGCCGACCGACGCCCTTGGAGATCACGTCCTGCAGATTGTTGACGAAGTCGTTCTGCATCGAGATGCGGCTGTTGACAGCACCGAGCTTCGAGGCAGAGTCCGTCAGGTTCGTCAGCATCTTGTCGACGGCAGAGATCATGCCTTCGATGTTCTGGTCGTTCGTGCCGGTCGTCAGCTTGATTTCCGTACCGGCTGCAGACGTCGTCGACTTCGCGTCGATGAGGAAGTAGGTCGCCGTCGTCGTTGCCGTGGAGTTGGCAATCGGCTGGTTGACCGTGAGAGCCTTCGTCAACTGACCGCCGCTGGCGGCGTTGGTGTCGATGAGGACAGAGTTCGCAGCGTTGAATTTCAGCGTGTTGACCGAAACGTTGCCGGTGGTGTCACGGGTGAACGAGCCGACCATTTCCTTCGTGCCGGCGGTGCCGGAGGTGTTGTAGAGCCAGTTCTCGCCCGAGAACGAGGCCGACTTGGAGATGGAGGTCAGCTGCGACTTCAGCTCGGTGAGTTCCGAGTTGATCTTCGTCTTGTCGACACCCGGTTCGCGGGCAGCAACGAGCTTGGACTTGATCTGGTCAACCACGGAGATCGAGGCATTCAGACCAGTGTAAGCCGTATCGGTCTTTGCAGCAGCAAGGCCGAGTGCGTCACCAACGGTGGAGAGAGCCTTGTTGTCCGAACGCATCGTGGTCGCAATCGACCAGTAGGCGGCGTTGTCGGAGGCCTTGGAAACGCGCAGACCCGAAGAGATCGCGCTCTGTGTGTCGTCCATCTGCGAGGAGATGCCGCGCAGCGTCTGGAGCGCAGACATAGCTGCGCCGTTCGTCATGATGCTAGTCATTGGGATTGTCCCTTTACGCAAAACAAAAACAGGGACATACCGGGTCAAAACTTGTTACCGGCGACGACGGAAAGGCATCATGCCGCCTGTGGATGCTTCTCCTCCAGGCCCGTCGTACAGGCAGGACTATGCCGCCTCAAAGATTACCGAAAACCTAATTTCGGGGTGGCGCCGCCGGACTCACCGAATCATATGAAATAGAGTCTTAACGCCTGTCAAAGCGAAAAGTGGCGCGTCTGCGGGTGACACAGACACGCGCCGGATCGGCACATCCGGCGCCCGCTTTCCCAGCAAGCTCTACATGAAGGAGCGCGTCAGGCTGCCGACCAGAAGGTTCCAGCCATCGATCAGCACGAAGAAGAGGATCTTGAACGGCAGCGAGATCGACGTCGGCGGCAGCATCATCATGCCCATTGCCATGGTGATCGTCGCCACGATGAGATCGATCACCAGAAACGGCAGGACGATGAGAAAGCCGATTTCGAAGCCGCGCCGGATTTCCGAGATCATGAACGCGGGCACGACGACACGCAGGTCTAGCTTGCCGTCCGTTTCAGTGGTCTGGCCCTTTTCCTTGGCGATATCGACAAAAAGCTTCAGGTCCTTGTCGCGCGTGTTGGCCAGCATGAAGTCGCGGAACGGGCCGTAAATCTTCGGCAAGGCTTCCGTCTCGTTGATCTGGTTGTCCATCATCGGCTTGATCCCATCCTGCCACGACTTATCGAAGACAGGGGTCATGACATAGAAGGTCATGAACAGCGCAAGGCTGGTCAGGATCATGTTGGACGGCGTCGTGGCGAGCCCCATGCCGGAGCGCAGGATCGAGAAGGCGATGACGAAGCGCGGAAAGCTCGTGACCATCACCAGAATGCCCGGTGCGATGGAGAGCACCGTCAGAAGGCCAAGCGTCCGGATGATCCAGGACGCGACCGACCCGCTGACCGGCGCCTGCGTCAGGAAGTCGGGCAACTGCTGGGCGAAACCTCCGGCGGGCAGAAGGACAATGAGTGCCGTGAAGAAGAGAAGCTTTTTCATTGCACCACAAATGTCCTGAACATCACATCCTTCACACGACCCTCGGTTCTGAGCGTCGCGCGCTCCTTGATATCCTGTCTGAGATATTCAAAGCCGCGAACGCTCTGGATCTGCTGCAGCGAGACCGTGCGGATGTAGGCGAGTATGTCCTGGTGGACCTCCTCCGCCGTCTTCTCATCCGGCTTGTCGTTAAAGAGCAGCGCGACCTCGAGCCGAACCCAGCTCTCCGAGGGATAGGCCAGATTGCTGGTAATCGGCTCCAGCGCCACGACGTTGTTTTCTTCGTTGGCGAGATGCGGAAGGGCGTCTTCGCCGGGCTTCTTGGCCTCCTTGCCGCCATGCCCGCCGCCTTCCGCGGCACCCTCGGCAGGAGCTGCGGTCTTCTTGGCGAGCTCGTCCTTCTTCTCCTGGGTGATGAACTTCTCGGACATCATCTTGCCAAGATACCAGCCGCCACCGCCGGCCAATACCGACAGAACAAGGACGATGACGATGGTGACGACGAGGCCGCCACCCTTTTTCTTGGCGCCCTCCTCGCCTTCTTCCGCCGCCGGTGCGTTCGGTTCTGCCATCGTCATGCGTCCTTTGATCGAGCGTCAGAATGGCGAGAAGAGATCGACGGCCTGCTGACCCCATGGCGGCTGCTGGACTTCCGTCAGGCGTCCACGGCCACCGTAGGAGATACGGGCCTCGGCGATGCGTTCGTAGGAGATCTGGTTGTCGGCGTTCACGTCCTGCGGCCGGACGATGCCGCCGACGTTCAGGATGCGAAGCTCCTGGTTCACGCGCACTTCCTGCGAACCGGAAATCACCAGGTTGCCGTTCTCCAGAATCCCGGTCACGACCGCGGCGACGAGAAGCGTCAGCTTCTCCGAGCGCTTGGTCGAACCCGAGCCGGTCGAGGATGTGTCGGATCCGCCGTTGATGTTGCCCGAGAGCGCGGGCGACACGGCAGCGCTCTTGGCCTGGAGACCGAAATTCATGCTTTCGGAATTCTGCCGGCTGCGCTTGGTGTCGTTCGCGAAGGAGGCGTTGTCATTGATCTGGATATTGACCGTGAGAATGTCGCCAACCTTCAGCGCGCGCGAATCCTTGAAGAGCGCGGCCTGGTTGTCGTTCCACAGCGAGTAGCCCGAGGCGACCTGCTGCGGGCGCTTCGGATAAAGCGCCATTTCCTGCGTCTGGCCATAGCGCAGACCGCTTCCGATCGGGCTCATGGAAGGTGCGCGGCCGATTTCGTTGACCGCCTGACTTCCACATCCGGCCAAAGGCATCAGAAGAGCGAAAAGGAGAATGAGTTTCTTCATGATTAGCCTTTTTTGGCCGGGGTGTCGGCAGCACTGGAGATCAGCGCTGTCAGTTTTGCCACCTTGGCAGGGTCCATTTTACTCAAGATCTGCCCAGACAGACGTGGCGGAAGCTTCATCAGGATTGCAGCCGCCACGTAGACATCGACCTCTGCAAGCCGTGGCGCGGCATCGATGGGCTTGATGTTCTTGTACATCTCGACCAGGTCATCACGGGCCTTGTCGATGAAATCGTTGCGCCTCTTCAACCAGTCCTGATACTCGTTGCGGCGCTCCTCGAGCGCCTTCATGCGAACATCGACATCGGCCTTGAGCTTTTCGAGATCCTGCTTCTGCATCAGGTAACGACGATCCCGGGCGGGATCGACAACGTTCGAGCAATATTGCTGGATTTCGTCGATGCTGGCATTGGCTGGCGGCGCGGCCGGCGTGTCATTGGCCATTGCCGAGACAGATGCGAGAAGGAGCGTGGCGGCGGCAAGCCTCCATGCTGTCCTGGCTGTCATGAACCCTTGTCCCGCCATCACTGCACCACCAGTTCGGCGTTGAGGGCGCCTGCGGACTTGATGCCCTGGAGGATCGCGATCACGCCATCAGGCTTTACGCCGATGCTGTTGAGGCCTGTGACGAGGCTCTTGAGATCAGGACCGTTGAGGATCGCCACCGTGCCACTTTCTGCGGTCGCCTTGATGTCGGTCTGCGGCTGCACCGCCGTGACGCCCTGGCTGAAGGGGTTCGGCTGAACGATCTGCGGCGTTTCGGTCACCTGCACGGTCAGCGTGCCATAGCTGACGGCGACCTTGGAGACCTTGACGTCGGCGCCAATGACGATGGTGCCGGTGCGCTCGTTGACAACAACCTTGGCGGGGGTGTCGGTCTCAACCGCGAGGTTTTCGATATCGGCCATCAGACGCGCAAGGTCGGCCTGCTTCGGCTTGGCCACGGCGACCTCCTGAGAATCCGTCGCCTCGGCGATCGGTGCGCCATAGCGTGCGCGGGCCCAGGCATTGATGGCGTCGGATATGCCGACGGCCGTCGTGAAGTCGGGGTTGCGCAGCTGCAGGACCAGGTTGACACCGTCCTTGAAGCGCGAAGGCAGCGGGCGCTCGATGATCGCGCCGCCCGGAATGCGGCCTGCGGTCGGCACGCCCTGCGTCACGGATGCGGCAGCGCCATCGGCGGAGAAGCCAGACACGATGATCGAGCCTTGCGCTACGGCGTAGATCTGGCCGTCAGCGCCGGTCAGCGACGTCATCACGAGCGTGCCGCCACGCAGGTTCGTCGCGTCGCCCATGGAGGAGACGGAGATATCGATACGGCTGCCGGGGCTCGCGAACGGCGGAAGCGTTGCGGTCACCATGACGGCCGCCACGTTCTTGGTGCGGCTCTGGCCGCCCTGGGTGGAAATCCCGAGGTTCTGCAGCATGGCGCGCATCGACTGCTCGGTGAAGGGCGCGGAGCGAAGGCTGTCGCCAGTGCCCTGCAGGCCGACCACGAGGCCGTAGCCGATCAACTGGTTGTCACGGCCTGCCTGCAGAGAGGCAATGTCCTTGATGCGGGAGGTCGCAAACGCGGAATGACCGCCTGCCAGGGTGAGGCAGACGGCGAACACGATGACTGCGATGTTGCGGATGCATTTCATTTCGAAACCACCTGCACAATTCCAGGACTGAGGATGGTTCCGCTGACCGTCAGGCCGGAATCGGCGTTGCGGACGCGGATCAGCTCACCGATACTGCCATCCTGAAGCGGCATGCCGAGCGCCGTGATCTGCAGCGAGCCGTTGTTGTAGAGAAGCCGGACCTGCTGGCCATGGGTGACAGCGAAGGGTTCGCGGAGCGACGAGATGCTGATGGCACGGTCGGGAATGAGTGTGCTCTTGGTGATCATGCCCTCGACCTGCCCGAAGTCGGTGGCGAAATCGCCTGCAAAGTCCGGGTTGGTGACCTCGACGCGCTTCACCTGCCCCGAGCCAATGATCTGACCGGGATAGATGACCGCCGTCGGCACCATGGCGTAGCGCTTGCCCTCTTCCGCAGGCCCTGCAACGGCGGCGAATGCCGGCAGGAGGGCCATCAGGAACGCGGAAACAAGTGTCTTCATGACAATGCGATTTTGCAGTCGGCGCATCATGCCCAACCTCCAGATTTTACCTCAGGTTCTTCGAGACCACGGAAGCCATGTCGTCGGCGGCCTGGATGACCTTGGAATTCATTTCATAGGCGCGCTGGGCCGAGATCAGGTCGGTGATTTCCTTCACCGGGTCCACGTTCGAGGCTTCCAGGTAATTCTGCTGCAGCTTGCCAAAACCGGGATCGTTCGGCACGCCGACCGTCGGGTCACCGGACGCCGCGGTCTGGCGAAACAGGTTGTCGCCCATGGCGTCGAGACCGGCGTCGTTGATAAACGTCGCGACCGTGATCTGCCCGAGCTGTGTCGCGTTGGTATCGTTGCCGACCATCGCGAAGACCTGTCCGGTGTTGTTGATCGTGATGTTCTTGGCGTCGATCGGAACGGTGATGTTCGGGATCACCTGCGCGCCGGACAGCGTGACCAGCTGCCCTTCCGCATTCACGTTGAAGGCACCGTCGCGCGTGTAGACCGTGCTGCCGTCGGCGGCCTGAATCTGGAACCAGCCCTTGCCGACAATGGCGACGTCGAACGGGTTGCTGGTCGATTGCAACTGGCCCTGCTCATGCAGGTTGCGCACGGCCGCGGTCTTGACGCCGAGGCCGATATTGACGCCTTCCGGCACGATCGAGCCGTTGGCGGCGTTGGAAATCCCGGCCTGGCGCTCCGTCTGATAGAGAAGGTCGGTGAACTCGGCGCGGGCGCGCTTGAAGCCCGTCGTGTTGATGTTGGCGATGTTGTTCGAAATGACTTCGAGGTTTGTCTGCTGGGCATTCATGCCGGTTGCAGCTATGGATAGAGCTCTCATCGGCGTTCCTCAGATTGGCATTTTCGTGATGTCGAGATAGGCGGAGACGACCTTGTCGCGGATGGCGATGGCCGTCTGCAGGGAGCGGTCGGCATTCATGACGGCGTCGACCACTTCGCGGGTCGATGCCTTGCCCTCGACACCCTTGTAGGACATCGTTTCGGCATTCTTCAGATCGCCGAACATGTCGGACGCAGTGTTTTTCAGAACATCGACAAAGCTCGGACCCGCGACCTTGGAGGCATCCTCCGCAGTCGTCGCCGCCTTGCTGGCGACACTCGACAGGCTCTGCACCAGCGAGGAAAGGGAGATGGGGTCTATCATCACGAACTCCTCAAGAGGTCGATGGTCGAGCTGATCATGTCTCGCGCCTGTTTGATCGCCTGAAGGTTGGCTTCATAGCTGCGGTTTGCTTCGCGCATATCCGCCATTTCGATCAGCGGATTGACGTTCGGCATCTTCACGTAGCCGTCCTTGTTGGCCGCCGGATTGCCGGGGTCGAATTCGAGGTTGAAGGCGCTCTTGTCGTCGAAGATCTTCTGGATCTTGACTTCCGGAACGCCCGAGGCGCGGTCCACATGCGAGGCAAAGCTCACCATCTTGCGGCGATAGGGCTCGGAGCCCGGCGTCTCGCCGGTAGAGCGCACGTTGGCAAGATTTTCCGATACGATGCGCAGACGCGTCGACTGCGCGTCCATGCCGGAGGCAGAAATCTGAAGGCTTGCTTTCAAAGGATCAACGATCATCCAGACTATCTCCTGACAACCATCAACATCATCTTGTTCAGCGACTTCACGAGGCCCGTGTTGAGGTCGTAGGCGCCTCTGGCTTCGCTTGCCTTGATCATCTCCTGTGCCAGGCCGACATTGTTGCCCGAGGCACTGATCTTGCCCGGCTTGCCATCCACCTGCCGCACATTCATCGCATCCTGGCTGATATCGGCGAAGTGCTTGGGATTGGTGGAGGCAAGGGTGACGCCATCGCTGCGCGACGATGCGGCGTCCAGAAAATCGGCAAAGGGAACGACATCCTTGACCTTGAAGCCGGGCGTATCGGCATTTGCCACGTTCGTGGAAACGACGCTTTGGCGGACAGACAGCCACTGCGCCTGCTGCGAGGCGAGTTGAAAAAACTGTATAGGCTGCATCGCCCGCTCCGTACATTCCAGCTAATCATGGCTATGAGACAGAGGGTAGGCTTCTAAACTTGCGTGGGACTTGCTCTGACCGGGCGATCGTCCCTGAGGCGGGCAGCGCGCCCGCCCCTTCATGATCAATTGACGAGCAAGGTGGCGCCATTGGATGTGGTGATAAGCCACTTTCCGGCCTGCTGTTCGATGGAGACCAGCTTGCTGTTGTCGGGCAGAACCTCGCCTATTCCCACCATGTAGATGCCGCTGGCATCTTCCACCAGTGCGCGCCCGCCCGCGACATGCAGCAGCCGGAAGCTTCCCGCCGCGCCCGGCATCGGCTGATCCAGCGCGCCTGTATCGGAGCGCGCCTTCTTGCGGTCTGCGTCTTCGCCGGGAACCGTGGCCGTGGTGATGTCGTCCAGACCCGGCGGAACCTGCATGGCAAGACCTGGCGGACGCTGGTTGATATTGATGCTTGCCGATGGCGAAACGGAAAAGACCGGCTTCGGCGCGAAGACGGGGAGATCGCGGCGCATGTTCTGCACCATCTCACCGTATTTGGGCGCGAACTGCTCGTAATTGAAGAACACATACCAGGGGAAGAAGGCGGCAAAGACGGCCAGCGTCACGCCCGTGGCAGAGAGGGCCATGTCCACGCGATCCATCGCGTCGGTGGACGGCGGCGGTTCCTTGCGCATCTTGATCGGTTCCCCATCCTCGATCATCTTGTCAGTTCCTTCGAACGTTGGCCGGTTGCGCCTGTGGCATGGCGGCATTGCGCAGCGCCGCCGCCAGATCGGCAAATGCATCCGGCGAAGGCGGGTCGCCGGGCGACTGCTTGAGCATTTCGTAGATAGTCGGGACCTGGCGGACCGCCATGTCCACTTCAGGATCCGAGCCCGGGCGATAGCCGCCTATGAGACGCAGGTCGCTGGTTTCCTCGTATTTGTGGATCAGCGATTTCAGCCGCGAGACCAGCTTTTCCTCGTCCGGTGTCCAGGCCTTGCGCGCCAGTCGCGAGATCGAGGCCAGAGGATTGATCGGCGGATAACGCCCCTCCTCCGCCAGCGAGCGCTCCATGACGATATGGCCGTCCAGAATGCCGCGGGTGGAGTCGGCGATCGGATCGTTGTGATTGTCGCCGTCAACCAGGATCGAGATAATGGCCGTGATCGTGCCCTTGCCCTCTTCGCCGGGCCCCGCACGCTCCAGAAGGCGCGGAAGTTCGGTGAAAACAGAGGCTGGATAGCCTCGGGCCACTGGCGGCTCGCCCGAAGCGACCGCGACCTCGCGTATCGCGTGGGCGAAACGCGTGACACTGTCGACGATCAGGAGAACGTTATCTCCGTTGTCCCTGAACTGTTCTGCAATCGTGATGGCAGAGAGCGGCGCCATCTTGCGCAGCATCGGGCTTTCGTCGCTGGTGGCAACGATAGCCACAGACTTGCGCAGATTGTCACCCAGCGTGTCCTCGATGAATTCGCGCACTTCGCGGCCGCGTTCGCCGACCAAGGCGATGACCACGCGATCGAAGGAGTCCGCACGTGCCAGCATCGAAAGGAGCGTCGATTTGCCGACGCCGGAGCCGGCGAAGATGCCGAGGCGCTGGCCGAGGCAGAGCGGCGAGAAGATGTCGATGGCCTTCACGCCTGTCTTGAAGCCGCGCTCGACGCGTGAACGGAGCATGGAAGGCGGTGCATTGGCAGAAATCGGGCGTCGGACTGCGCCTTGAACCATCGGGCCCAGCCCGTCTATCGGGTCACCCAGCGCGTTGATTGTGCGGCCACACCAGCTGGGATCGGGCGCGAGGCGGAAGGCGCCCTTCCGCAGGACCACATCGCCGATGCCGATGGGTTCGCCCGGTTCAATCGGGCAGACGAAGACCTGATCCGGCTCCACGCGCACGACCTCGCCCAGGTGCAAGCCCGTCGCCGTCGTATGACCGACAAAATCGCCGAGGCGAACCTGTTTTGAGAGACCGGTGACAGTGTAGTGGCCGGCGGCAATGGTCTTGACGCGTCCGCCTGGTGCCGAAAGCTGTTCCGGAGACGCATATTGGGCGGCGACGCGCGACAGCGCCTCGAGCCGGGATGCAGCGCTGCGGTCGCTCGCCCCCTCCATCATCCCGCCTTGCCCCCACGGGGGCGACGGACCTTGCCAGGCCGTGCCCGCATGTCTTCAGGATGTCCCGCTTCCGTTATCATGATTTCGACCCGAGGCTCTTGATGGCTTCTTCGAGCGAGGCTTCGTTCTTCTGCATCGTGGCGGAAATATCTTCGAAATTGCGCTGGACCATGATCAGGCGCGTCATTTCCTGGACGGGATTGGAGTTTGATTCCTCGACGAAGCCCTGCACCACACCGGCATCGATGCGGTCCACGACAGCCTGCGCTCCACCTGCGGGAATGAAGGCCGAGCCGCCAACGCGCTGGTAGCCATTGTTCATGTTGGCTTCGAAGAGCCCGAGTACGGCCGCACGCTGACCCTCGACCTGCAGCGAACCGTCATTGCCGAGAGACACCTTGCCACCGCGCGTCGCGATCTGGATCGGCGCACCGCCGGCATCAAGCACCGGATAGCCCTGAACCGTGACCAGCCCGCCGTTCGGGGTAAGCGAAAACCGGCCATCACGCGTGAGCGCCGGCCCGGACGGTGTCTGGACCTGGAAATAGGCGTTGCCGCGGATGGCAAAGTCGAACGAATTGCCCGTCGGCGTCAGCGCGCCATTTTTCTCGGAGAGGAATTCCTTGCCGGGATCGACGTAATGGACCTCTGCGCCGCCACTGCGCTGGAGGACGTCCTGGAACTTGATCTCCGTTGCGCGGAAACCGACCGTATTCAGGTTTGCCACGTTGTCCGCCAGGGTCGACAGACGCTGTTCGAGCGCGACCTGCGAAGACAGTGACACGTATATACCGGTTTCCATGAAGGTTCCAATGATGCGGGAGGATCGGAATTTGCGGCCAATGTGCGGCGCTCGGCTTGCGCGAGGCTTTATCCGCTCCGCCTCATATTCCGGCTCGGTCAACACAAACCTTCGCTCTGGTCATCTCTGCCAGCCTCACGCAAGGGAAAATTCATACCAGAGTGTTCGAATGTCGTTTTCGACGGGAGTATTTTGGCATGAACATGATCATCGGCCTGCTGGTGACCTTCGGCTGCGTGTTCGGCGGCTACATGGCTGCGGGCGGGCACTTCGGCGTTCTTGTCCAGCCGTACGAACTTCTTGAAATCATCGGCGCCGCAGTCGGCGGCTTCATCATCGCCAACCCCATGAAGGTCATCAAGGACACGGGTAAGGCACTCGGTGAGGCGCTTGGCAACAAGGTTCCGAAGGAGCGCCACTATCTCGACATGCTCGGCGTGCTCTACGCACTGATGCGCGACCTGCGCACGAAGTCGCGCAACGAAATCGAAGCCCATATCGACAACCCGGAAGAATCCTCGATCTTCCAGGCGGCGCCGACGGTGCTTGCCAACCATGAACTGACCGCCTTCATCTGCGACTATGTGCGCCTGATCATCATCGGCAATGCGCGCAGCCACGAAATCGAAGCGCTGATGGACGAAGAGATCAACACGATCGAGCACGACAAGCTGAAGCCGCACAACGCGCTCAACGGCATGGGCGACGCCATGCCCGCCATCGGTATCGTCGCGGCCGTTCTCGGCATCATTCACACCATGGGTGCGATCAGCGAGCCGCCGGAAGTGCTCGGCGAACTCATCGCCGCCGCTCTCGTGGGTACATTCGCAGGTATCTTGATCTCCTATTGTATCCTGCAGCCGATCTCGGCCTCGGTGAAGGTGGTGCGCGAAAAGCAGAACCGCCTCTACGTCATCGTGAAGCAGACGCTGCTGGCCTACATGAACGGCTCGGTGCCGCAGGTTGCGCTCGAATACGGCCGCAAGACGATCTCGGCGAAGGAACGTCCGTCGATCGACGCGGTGGAACAGGAAATGATGAACCCCGGCGGCGGCGGTGACGCGAAGGCGGCGTAAGGCGGCATAATGTCAGAAGCGGCAGAAACACTCTCCACTCCAGAGGCCCCCTCCCCGGCGGCATCGACGGCGTTCGACCCGACTCTGCTCGCCAGAATGACGGGGGAGCTTGGCGACGCGGTGAGCCTGGAGCGGATCAGTTCCGAACTGTCGGCGGCCTATATCGAATATCTGCCTGACATCTTTCACAGCGAGACCGGCTACAAGATCGAGATCCGCTTTTCCTCGATGAAGACAGGCCTCAAGGAAGATCTGCTGGCGGGTCTCGGCGAGACGGTGGCGCTCTGCGACGCATCGCTGCGTGGCTGGTGCCCGGAATTTACAATGGGCTGCGGCAGCGCCTTCGTCATGACGCTTGTCGAGGCCATGCTCGGTGCGCCGCCGGAACTTATCGAACCGCCAACGGAACGCACTCTGTCGAAGATCGAGCTCGACCTGACGGAGATGATCTTCTCCAAGGTTGCCAACGTGCTGCGCACCGCGGTTGCGACCGGGGGCAATTTCGAACCGGTTCTGGGCAATCCCTACAATGCCGGCGATCGTCCCAAACCTCCTGAAGGCTATCGCGATCCGAATGCCGCGCTGATCAGCTTCTCCCTTACCTTCGGGAAGACGGAGGCGCTTATCCATCTGGCCATCCCGCAGAGGAACCTCCTGAAGACCAAGGTCACGACGGCGAAGTCCGCCGCTGCCGGGCGGGTCAAGAAGGAATGGACCGACCAGATCAAGGAACAGGTGCAACGCTCACAGGTCTCGGTCGAAGCGCGGATCAACCTGCAGGCCCAGACGCTTGGCATCATCAGCAAGCTCCAGGTCGGTGACGTCATTCCTTTCGAGGATCTGGGCGACGTCAAGGTGCAGGTGAATGCGAACGGCAAGGAACTCTATTTCGGCGAGTTTGGGCGCAGCGGCACCAAGTATACGGTGCGCGTGACGGATACCTATTCGACCGAGAGCGACCTTCTGGAACATCTGATCGGCTGAGCGTTTCCGCTCTTTGGAGGCCAAGTCGGCACGGGTGTTCCTGTGCGCATTTTTCCACGCGAGTCGATCCCGCAACACCGGCGATAAATTCCCGGTGGGCCGTGCATTTCCAGCAGGCGAAGCAATCGTTTTTAAAGAAGAATCAGCTAAGGATTCCGTGCAGTCGCATCGACATGACGGCAGATGCGAAATCTTTGACATGTAGGCGGCTGCGGATGATCCCTTGATCACGCCTGGCGCAAGTTTGAACTGGAATAAATCGGGCATGGCAAAACAGACGACGAAAACCGGAGAGGCACCCGCCGAGGATGATATCCTCGCGAATTTCTCGTCTGACGCGGCCCCCGATCTCGCCGGTGGGTTGGACGACCAGATCGACAGCCTCCGCGGCGTGCTGAAGAGCGATGCCGAAGGCGGCTTGCCGGATCTCGACGGCGGCGGGTTCGATTTCGACGCCTCTGCGGGCGGTGGCATGGGCGATGCGGACCTGTCGCAATTCGGCGGTGGCTTCGGTGGCGGCATGGATGCCGGCTTCGGTGGCGGTTCGTCCAGTCACAGCCAGGCTGCCGGAAGCGCGCTGCACGCCAATCTCGATCTCATCATGGATATCCCGATCGACGTGCAGATCGTGCTGGGAAGCAGCCACATGCATGTCGCGACGCTGATGAACCTGACCGAAGGCGCAACCATTGCGCTGGATCGCAAAATCGGCGAGCCAGTCGAAGTTGTCGTCAACGGCCGCCAGATCGGCCGTGGCGAAATCACGGTTCTCGATGAAGACAATACGCGCTTTGGCATTCGAATGATCGAAGTCAAAGCGATCAAAAGGTAGAATACAGGTAGCAGAAACCCATGATGGATTTCGAAGAATTTGAGGAGCAGGCTGCTTACAAGCCTCTGACGCCGCCGGAAAAGGCAGCGGCGGTTCTCCTGTCCATGGGCAAGGGCGTCGCCAGCAAGCTCCTGAAATTCTTCACCCAGCATGAGTTGCAGGTGATCATACGCTCCGCGCAGAACCTGCGCTCGATCCCGCCGCACGAGCTGATCGAACTCACCAACGAGTTCGAGGACCTGTTCACCGAAGGCGCTGGCCTGATGGACAATGCCAAGGCGATGGAAAGCATCCTGGAAGAAGGGCTCACCCCGGAAGAGGTCGACAATCTTCTCGGCCGTCGCGCCACCTTCCAAAGCCTGGAGTCCGCCTCCATCTGGGACGAGCTCGGCGAGACGGATCCGCTCTTCGTCGCGACCTTCCTCGAAAAGGAACATCCGCAGACTGCCGCCTACATTCTCTCCATGGTGCCCTCCAGCTTCGGCGCAAAGGTGCTGATGGAGCTCAGCGAAGAGCGCCGGGCCGATGTCATCAACCGTACGGTCAACCTGAAGCAGGTCAGCCCGAAGGCGACCGAGATCATCGAGAACCGCGTCATCGAACTGATGCGCGCCATGGACGCCGAGAAGAACGCGACCGGCACGGTCAAGGTTGCGGAACTCATGAACGAGCTGGAGAAGGAACAGGTCGAGCAGCTGCTGGGCGCACTGGAATCGCTCAGCAAGGAAGCCGCCGAAAAGGTTCGTCCGCGCATCTTCCTCTTCGAAGACCTGCTCACCATGCCGCAGCGCAGCCGCGTCACGCTGTTCAACGACATTTCCGCCGATGTCATCACCATGGCGCTGCGCGGTTCGCCTATGGATATCCGCGAGGCCGTCCTTTCGGCCATCGGCGCACGCCAGCGCCGCATGATCGAAGCCGATCTCGGCTCCGGCACGACCGGCATCAATCCGCGCGATATCGCGGTTGCCCGCCGCTCGATCGCGCAGGAGGCCATCCGGCTTGCGAACAACAACCAGATCGAACTGAAGGAAAAGGCCGAGGCGCCGGCTGCGGCCTGACGCCTGAAGCATGTCCGGCAAAAGTGCGTCGGCGGTTTTGCTTCCAGGCAGCGAAGAAGGAAGATACGCAGAGCATCTCGCTTGATCCGGTTGTCACCGGGAACGCTCTTGCCCTCCCTTTCGACTGCGTCAGCCCAAGGCGCAGGGATGAACCGGTGTACGATGTACGCCGCCCGCGCAAGACAACGAAAGCCATCCTGGGCTGCAATCCCCGACGCAAAACCCAAGCGCACTTTTGCTGGAATCGCTCTATACAGGTTTGCGCGACACGCTTGAGGGCTGATCCATGGCCGATGATGAAGACAAGGACAGCAAGACAGAAGACCCGACAGAGAAGCGAAAACAGGACGCGCTGGAAGAAGGCAATGTCCCGTTTTCGCGAGAGATGACGGCGTTTGCCTCGACGGTTGCCATCTATGTCTATGTCGTCTTCTTCGTTGCCGACGGCTCGCTGACCGTCGCGGGCAGCCTGAAGGATATTTTCGAGCAGGCGGACCAGTGGCGGCTTGAATCGCGGCCCGACGTTATCTCGCTGTTATACCGGCTGGCCTGGAACTCCGGGTCCGTTGTCGTGCCGGCGCTCGTGCTCATCATGGGGTTCGGCGTCGCGTCATCGGTTCTGCAAAACATGCCGAGCCCGGTGCTGGATCGCATTGCGCCGAAATTCTCCCGCATCTCGCTGATTGCCGGCATCGGCCGCATGTTCAGCCTGCAAACCCTGGTCGAATTCGGCAAGTCGCTGATCAAGGTGATCGCCGTTTCGATCGTCGTCGTCTTCGCGCTGAAAGACGAGTTTTTCGGCTCCCTCTCGCTGATGTTTTCCGATCCGACCGTGCTTTTTACGCGGATGATGGCAGACATGCGCACCATTCTCATCGTCATCCTCTTCGCCACCGCGCTTGTCGGTCTGGGCGACTTCTTCTGGACGCGCCGTGAATGGTTCGAGAACCTGAAGATGACCAAGCAGGAGGTGAAGGAGGAGTTCAAGCAGGCCCAGGGCGACCCTGTCATGAAGGCCAAGCAGCGCTCTTTTGCCCGCACGCTGCTGCGTCGCCGGATGATGGCCAACGTGCCGCGCGCCACTCTGGTCGTGGCAAACCCGACCCACTATGCGGTCGCGCTGCGCTATGTGCGCGAGGAAAACGAGGCCCCCATCGTCGTTGCCAAGGGGCAGGACCTGATTGCGCTGCGCATCCGCGAAATGGCCGAGCAAAACAACATTCCGGTTTTTGAAGACCCGCCTCTGGCACGCTCAATGTTTGCGCAAGTCTCGGTGGATAGTGTCATCCCACCGGTGTTTTACAAGGCCGTTGCCGAGCTCATTCACCGCGTCTACTCGAAGCAGAACAAGTCCAGACAAAACCAGCGTGGCTAATGAGAAAGAACCCCTTTTCTGAACAGCGCGAGCAAATTCTGGCCGAGGCGATCCGCCCGGTAGCCTCCGAACTGCGACTGGTGGATGCCGCAGATCTGATTTCGCTGCTGAAATTCGAGCACTACGGCAGCCTAGCCGATCTCGTCTCTTCGGCCGCGGAACTCTACTTTCACCCCGGCACCGTCAAGCTCGGCATCGGCGGCAATTACCGCCTGGAATGGGACAGCGAACCGGAAGTCGAGCTCGACCTGGAGATCAAGCCGCAAGGCGTGACGATCTACGCAAAGCTGGCGCTGAGCAAGAACCATGCGGGCGTCGAGATCAATCACATCGATTTCAAGAATCCGGCGCCGAACCCGGAGGACAACACGGTCTTCCTGCGCAACGCGCTCGCCAATTCGCGCTTCTACACGGGCGAAAGGGCGGCCATGGCCGGCTGACCCTTTTCAGGGCCGCCGCTTTTCATTTCAATTGATGTAGCCGAGGCGGATCGCCTTGGCGATCGCCTGGATCCGGTTGACCGAATCCAGCTTGGTCGTTGCCGTTCCGAGATAGGCGTTGACGGTATGCACGGAAAGCCCGAGCTTTTCCGCGATTTCCTCGCTCGTATGACCGTCGCCCGCCATCTGCAGGCAGGCGATCTCGCGTTCGGAGAGCATTTCCGCAGGCTGGCCGCGTCGCTCTTCATATTGCAGTTGCCGCGCCAGTGCCGCCGTCACCTGGGCATGCGTTTCCAGGATCATTTCGCTCGTAAGGTCGAGATAGGCGGAGGTGAAGACCGCAACGCCGTTGCCGGAAGCGCCCAGGCGCACCGGAAATGCGATGCCGGCAAAGGGAAGCGTGCGGCCGCGCAGACGCGTGACGAATGTGTCGAAGTCGACCGTCTCCGAGGTCGAGGCTTCATCGCGGCCGTTCCAGAGCAACGGGAGGATCGAGACATCGAGATGCTCCACCATGGCATCGCCGTAAAGGTCGAGCACGGCCTGCGCACCGGTTCCGCCCGTCGGAAAATTGTCGGCCAGGAGCTTGATCGAGCGCTTCGACGATATGCCGGAGCCGGAGACGCGGAAAATGGCGAAGTTGCGTGCGTTCAGCTGTCTTTGCAGGGCCGTCATCTGCTGGATCAGGTCGGCGCCCTTGCGGCCCCGGGCCTTCTGCGTCGCCAGCGTGTCCGGCTCGAACCGTTCATGGAGCTGCGGCATCAGGTATCCTCGGTTGGTCCAGGGAGAGCATGCGCTTCGTGTAGCCCTCAGACAAGGTTATTCCGGACGGCATAAGCAATCGCCTCCGACCGGTTCTTCGTGGCTGTCTTGCGCATCACGCTCGTAATGTAGTTGTTGATGGTGTTCTTCGAAATCCCGAGGATCATGGCGATCTCGTCGCTCGTCTTGCCCTCGGCGATCCAGTAGATGCATTCCAGTTCGCGATCCGTCAGCTCCATGTCACGGTCCATCTGGACCTTGCGCGACGTACGCATGCTCAGGATATAGCCGGCCAGCAGGCCCGCCTCCATAACGCGCTGGCTGGAATGAGCCATGTTCTCGGGCATCAGGAAAAGCAGGATGTAGCGGAACCGGCCTGCATTGAAGACCAGCGAGCAGTACTGGCGGCTGACACCTTCCGGCAAGAGAACGTCATGAGGAAAGAACGCGAAAGCAGGCTGAAGAGCAGCGACGCACTTCTCGAACTCGTTGGAGCGGTGATAGCTCGCATGCAGTTCCTCATCGATCTGGCGCACCAGGTCGAAAGGCCAGTTCGAGGAAAGCACGTTGTCCAGACGCTGGTCGCTGACCATGTCATAGCGCGCTACAAGGTAGGCATGGGCGCCGCAATAATCGGTCAGCAGCCCGAAGGGGGTCGACAGCCTGAGATCGTCGGTCGCCTTTGCAAGGCGCGTCACAAGGAATTCCCGGCTCATCATGCGCCGGGTCCCTTCTGATCGGTCAGCGGACTGGCCGACAGGAGTGACATCCCTATGACTCATTACATCCCCAATGCCTCGTCAGTAAGGCAGCGTGTCCGAAATGCCGGGCGCACCCTGCAACCGATCAGTTCGAATCATAGGAGTGTATCGCCAGCGGCGGCGGCGGGACACACCGAAAATATACGGGAAGGGTGCTATCACCAGCATGTTGCCGGGTCGGTTAGGAAAACTTCAATGTCTGTCGCAAAATGGAAACAGGGCGATCAAGCCGCCCTGTCCACTGCCCATTTGCGAAGGATCTTGGCCGCCCGCTCTTCGCTGATCTCGACCATGCGGGCCAGGCGCCGTTCCGGACCTTCCTTGACCCGTCGATTGAACCCACCCTCCGGATCGTCGCCGGCAGTGAGAAGGTCTTCCGTGCTGTCGAAGCCGAAGTCCGCGCCGAAGCCTTCCATGAGCGTGGCGCCGGGACCATCGACCCCCGAGGGAGCGAAATCGGGAAGTTCGAGGCCGAGCGAATCCGCCTGCCCTTCGATGGCGCCGCCCGGCGCGCCGGCAGCGCCGGCCACGACGAGACCCGTGCCCATCGACTTGGCGAGCGGACGGAAGCCTAGCCAGACGATCAGGAAGGCGACCACGATGAAGGCGAGCGAATTGATGATGCCGGCAAGGTTGCGCGACAGGATTTCCATGATGCCCGGACCGGAGGCGGCCGCGTCGGCGATCAGCTGGTTCTCGAGGAAGTCCATGACCGTGACGTTGATCTCGTCGCCACGCTTGGGGTCGATCCCGGCTGCTGCGGTGACGACCTTCTGCATCTCGGCCACATAGGTGTCGATCTTGGCCTGGTCGACCGGCTCGCCGACGAGCTTGGCAACACGGGCCTTGTTGACCACCACGGCAACGGACAGCTTCTCGACCGAGTAGCTGTTGCGGACGGTAGCGACCGTCTTGCTGTTGATCTCGTAGTTGGTCGTCTCTTCCTTCTTCTCCTGCTCGTCGTTCTGCGTCGGCCCGCCCTTGTTGGAGCCGGCCGCCGTGCCCTGCGGGATGTTCTGCTGCACGGTCGTTGCATTGTTGCCATCGGACTGCTGCGACTTCTGGCTATCCTTTGTCGTGCGAACGGAGCGTTCGACCTTGGAGTCCGGGTCGAAGGTGGTTTCCTGCGTCTGCTGGGCATCGGTATTCAGCTTGGCGACGACGCTAGCGCGGAAATTGTCGATGCCGAGGAAGGGCGAGAGCGCCTTGTCGATATTCGACTCGATCTGCGACTGGACCTGAAGCTCGGTGTTGAGCGAACGATTGGCGGCCGTGTTGGAATAGTCGTCGCCGGAGGCGAGCAGCTGGCCGGTGGAATCGAGGATCGTCACGTCGTCGGGGCTGAGGCCCGGAACGGAAGAGGCGACCAGATGGCGGATCGACTGGGCGGCCTTTCGGCCGGCCTGCGCGCCGGCGCGCACCATGACGGATGCTGTCGGCTTCTGCGTGCCCTCGCGGAACGAGCCCTGATCGGCCAGAACGATGTGGACGCGGGCAGCGGAAATGCCCTGGATCTGCTGGATCGTGCGGGCAATTTCGCCTTCCAGTGCGCGGACCTTGGTGATCTGCTGCATGAAGGAGGTGAGACCGAGCGAGCCGACCTTGTCGAAGAGTTCATAACCGGAATTGGCGCTGTTGGGCAGGCCCTGTTCGGCGAGCATGAGGCGCGCCTGCGCCGTCTGGCCGACTTTCACCTTGATGCTTGTGCCGTCCGTGCCCTGCTCGAAAGCAATGCCGGCACCGGCGAGCGCGAGGCTGATCTGGCTGACGTCGCTGGCGTCCAGGCCGACGTAGAGCGTCTCCATGGACGGTCTGTTGAGATAGTAGGTTGCGCCAAGGATCAGTGCGATCGTGAGAACGCCGACACCGGCGAGCGCTGCAAGCCGACCGGGCCCCAAGCCCGCAAGGTTCTTGCCTACCGCCAAAAGCTGATTCAACAGATTCATTCTGTTCCGCACCGTCATCATGGACTTCCGGCGGGAGAGTTCGACCCCTTGGGCCCGATCTCGAGTTTCCCTGTCACGGCGCGAACAGGGATTCGCACCGCGGCATTCTGCCGTAATACAAGATTAGGAAGCGAAACTTGCGCGAACTTGTCGGTTGGCGGCCAGCCCCCCAGGACTGGCGATTCAGAAGAACTCGAAGTCGCCGGAAGCCTTGTTCAGGGGCTGCGAATGTCCGTGGCGTGCCGCTGCATTGCTGAGAGCCTTCTGCATGTCGGCAAGCTTGACGAGGCTGAGCGCCACAGTCGTATCGACCAGCCAGTTTTCCGGGATGCCGGACGTGATGGTGTCGATGAATTCGGCAAGGCCGCGCGTCTTCTGCACTGCAAGGTCGATACCCTGCAATACCTTGATGCGGTCCGCCTCATTGAGCACTCCCGGATGCTCGGTGTTCGAGATCGTCGGCTCGATGCGCTCGATCAGATACGCCACATCATGGAGTTCCGAGACGATCCGCATCAGGACCTCAGGGAGGGCTTCGTCTACTTGCATCTGAGCCATTTCCTTATCGAGACGCATCCGCCCCCCCCAAACTCTGAATTTCTAGAAGAATTCGACCGATGTATCGACTGCCGGTTTCGGCGCTGGCGCGACCGGACGTGTTTCGAGTGCCACCGTGCGCTGTGTTTCGACCCCCGTCAGCGCGTGCTGGCGCGCCCGACCGGAAACCGGCCAGAACTCCAGCTTGCGTCCGTGTTCGCCCCCCGTCGACGAACCGACAACGCTGATACCTTCGTCCCTGAGGAAGCGCGCCGCGAATTCGGCGTTCTGCGCTCCCACATTGGAGAAGCTCGCGATGGTCTTTGCCCCACCAAAGATCTTCGCTTCCATCCGGTCCTTGCGCGCACCCTGCTTCAACAGCCCGTTGATCAGAAGCTCCATGAGGTGCACGCCGTAGCGCGTCGCATCACCTCCCGCGGCCAGCGCTTCCGTGCTGCCGGGCAGGAGAAAATGATTCATACCCCCGACGCCCGCGGAAGGGTCGCGAATGCAGGCCGCCACACACGAGCCCAAAATCGTCGTGATGACGACGTTCGGGTCGTTGGAGACCTTGAATTCACCCTGGATGATGTTGATCCGGCGCGGCGGGAGCTCAAGATTCATTTCAGCGATCCAAATACGGCCTCGATAGCGGCCTTCATTTTTTCAATGGTGAACGGTTTTGCGAGCACGTTGTTCGCGCCCAGCTGCGCCGCCTTCTGCACAAGCGCGCGGTCGCCCTGCGCGGTGAGCATGATGAACGCCGCCTTCTTCGTCGCCGGGTTGGTGCGCACGGCCTGGAGAAAGCCGAGGCCGTCCATCTTCGGCATGTTGAAGTCGGAGATCACCAGGTGATGCGGGGCCTGGGACATGATCTTGTAACCCTGCTCGCCGTCACCGGCGACAGTGATCTGCTTGAAGCCAAGCTGTGTGAGCGCATCGCTCAGCAGCAGACGGCTCGTCACCTGATCGTCTACGATCAGAACTTTGATCTTCTCAGCTATAGACATTATTCGCTTCCTTCTTTCCGGGCTGCTGTCATTTTCAGGATTTCTTCGCCGATATGCCCGAGCGGCAGCTGACGTTCGACCGCCCCTAATTCGTGGGCAACTCTTGGCATTCCGTAAACGACGCAGGATTTTTCGTCCTGGCCGATCGTTCTTGCACCGGCGTAGCGCATCTTGAGCAGGCCTGCCGCACCATCGCGGCCCATCCCGGTCAAAATCACGCCAACGGCATTGCGCCCGGCCAGTTCGGCCACGGAGTCGAACAGGACATCGACGGAGGGACGATGACCATTGACGGGCGCGCTTTCCAGCAGCCGGCATGCCGGCGCACTGGCATTGACGACCTGCAGATGCCGCTCTCCACCGGGTGCAAGATAGATCTTGCCGATCTCGAGGCGGGCACCGTCACGGGCCTCCTCGACAACGGGGGCGCAGAGACGGTTCAGCCGTTCGGCAAAACTCTTGGTAAAGGTAGGCGGCATGTGCTGCGTAATCACCGTCGGCGGGCAATTCACCGGGAAATTCTGCAGCACGGTGATCAGCGCTTCGACGCCACCTGTGGAGGAGCCGATCGCCACGATCTTGCGGCCGACGCGATAGGCGCTCTCGCTGTTGATGTTGGCGGGCTGCTGGCGCGCGGGTGCCGCAACCGGTCCGCCGTAGCGATATTTCGAGCGTGCGGCGGCCTTCACCTTTTCGGCGAGATCATGGAACGGACGCGGCTCGCCGGGCACCGGCTTGCCGATGCAATCGAACGCGCCGATTTCAAGCGCTGCCAGCGTCGCATCTGCACCACGATGGGTCAGCGAAGAGACCATGATGACCGGCATCGGGCGCAACGTCATGATCTTCTCGAGGAATTCAAGACCGTTCATCTCGGGCATTTCGATGTCGAGCGTGACGACGTCCGGGTTGAGCCGCTTGATCGCCTCGCGCGCTTCCATCGCATCGCCGGCCTGGCCGACGACATCGACATCGGGATCGGAACTGAGGATGGCCGAAATCAGCCCACGCATGGTGGGTGAGTCATCGACGACCAGAACTCGGGCCGGCGCGCTCATGCAGGCCTCCTGGCAACTGCGTCATGCAGCTTGTAGGTCGTGATGCCGATATTGTCGAAGAGGTTCTTGGCGTCGCCGGTCACCCGTTCCGAGTGGCCGATGTAGAGGTGGCCACCCACCGGGAGCTGCCCGGCAAAGCGCGACCAGATGCGCGTCTGCGTCGGCTCGTCGAAGTATATGACGACGTTGCGGCAGAAGATGACGTCGAACTTGCCCTTGAAGGGCCACTCGGTCATCAGGTTGAGTTCGTTGAACGTGATCAGGCGCTTGACCCGGTCATCGATCCGCCACTTCTGGCGTGCGCCACTGTCGACGGGCTTGAACCATTGACGACGCATGTCGGCGCTCACGGTTTCGAGAGCGTTCTGGTCGTAGGCACCTTCGCGGGCAATCGCCAGGATCTTGGGATCGATATCTGTCGCGAGAATCTTGATGTCGTAATCGGCCGCATTCGGCATCATCGACAGGATCGTCAGCGCGATCGAATAGGGCTCCTGTCCATCGGAACAGGCAGCCGACCAGATGCGGACGCGCCCGCCCGACTTGGCGCGGGCAAAGAGACCGGGCAGGACCTCGTCGCGCAGGTGCTCGAAATGATGGTTCTCGCGGAAGAAGCGCGTGAAATTGGTCGTCAAATACGACAGCATCTCACGCCGCTCGCCGGTACCTTCCGGCGATGCAACGAGCGCGCAATATTCCCGGAAGCTGCGCAGACCGAGCTTGCGGATGTGCTTGGACAGGCGCGAATAGACGAGCGAGGCCTTCGTCTCGTTCAGGAAAATGCCGGCGTCCGCGTAGATCATCGCGGCAATATCGGCAAGGTCCCGCCGGGTCAGCGGAAACTCG
The DNA here is from genome assembly GCA_900467685.1 of Hyphomicrobiales bacterium. GTDB lineage: Bacteria > Pseudomonadota > Alphaproteobacteria > Rhizobiales > Rhizobiaceae > Ensifer_A. The sequence continues at coordinate 127,143 of UBQX01000004.1, read as the reverse complement.
CCGTTCGCGAGGAACTCGTCGCCCGGCAGTTTCGGATCTATCGCAAGGGTACTCGTCATGCAGCTTCGCTTTCGTTACCCTGGACAAGCGCGTCGAGCTCGAGCAGGCAAATCATGCGGCCTTCAACGGCGATGATCCCGCGTGCAAAGGCACGCACGAATTCCGCGGAGACCTCGGGTATCGGCTGAATATTGTCGTCGGTGATGCTCAGGATGTCCGAGACAGCGTCAACGAGCAAACCGACGATCTTCTCGCCGATCTGCACCACGATAATGACGTGCCGAGGGTTCGGCTCCGCCGGCTTCATGCCCAGGCGCAGAGACAGATCAACGATCGGCAACACCGCACCGCGGAGATTGATGACCCCCATCATGTAATGCGGCGAGTGCGGCATGGGCGTTGCTTTCGTCCAGCCCCGAATCTCGCGAACGATCATGATGTTCACGCAAAATTCCTGATCGCCAATGCGGAAAGCGATCAGCTCTCTTGCACCCCGTGTCAGATTTTTTGCACCAATCGTCATGTCAGAACTCGTCCCTCACACACTCAAACTCAGCTTGCCGCCGCCAAGGCGCCGTCACCGCCCAGCGCCTGACCGCGCGAGGCCGCGACCACCGCATCCACGTCGAGGATGAGCGCCACGCGACCATCGCCGAGGATGGTTGCGGCCGCGATACCCGGAACATGGGTGTAGTTGGCTTCAAGGCTCTTGATGACGACCTGGCGCTGGCCCTGGATCGCATCGACCATAAGGGCGCGCTGACCGCCGCTTTCGGATTCCACCAGAAGTGCCACACCGTCCGTCGGGTTGGCCTGGACGGAGCGGAAGTTCAGGATGCGGCCGACATCGACCAGCGGGCAGAAGCTGTCGCGGATCGAGATGAGCCGCTGGCTTGAACCGAAGGAGTGGATGGCGGAAGCCTCCGGCTGCAGCGTCTCGACGATGGCCGTCAGCGGAACCACCAGCGTCTGGCCGGCAACCGTGACCACCATGCCGTCGAGGACGGCGAGCGTGAGCGGGAGGCTCATCGTGAACGTCGAGCCCTGACCGGGGCGCGAGGAGATGTTGATGCGACCGCCGAGCGCCTGGATCGAGCGCTTGACCACGTCCATGCCCACGCCGCGACCCGACACGTCGGTGATCTTGTCTGCGGTGGAGAAACCCGGATGGAAGATCAGGTTGTCGATCTCTTCGTCCGAAAGGTTGGTTTCAGACGTGATGAGGTCGTTGTCGATCGCCTTCTGGCGAACCTTCTCGCGGTTGATGCCGGCACCGTCGTCGGAGAGTTCGATAACGATGCGGCCCGAACGATGCTTGGCCGAGAGCTTGACCGTGCCCTCCGGGTTCTTGCCGAGCGCTGCGCGCTTTTCCGGCATTTCCAGGCCGTGGTCGACGGCGTTGCGGATCATGTGCGTCAGCGGCTCGGCGAGCTTGTCGATGACGGTCTTGTCCACTTCGGTGTTTTCACCTTCGGTGACGAGACGGACCGACTTGCCGACCATGTCGGCCACTTCGCGAACGATACGCGACATGCGCTGGAAGACCGGCTTCACAGGCTGCGCGCGGATGGCCATCACGCTGTCCTGGATTTCGCGAGTGAGCTGCTGAAGCTCTTCCAGACCGGTGTTGATCGTGCCGGTGCCGGAGGTCTCGTTGGCGATGACGCTCTGCGAGAGCATCGCCTGGTTGATGACGAGCTCGCCGACGAGGTTGATCAGGCGATCGACGCGGTCGAGATCGACGCGGATCGTCGGGTTCGCACCGCCCGAGCCGGAGGAGTCAGCATTGCCGGCAGCGGCAGCAGCAGCCGCAGGCTTGGCGGCAGCTGCCTGTGCGACAGGTGCGGCCTGCTGGGCTGCGATGTTCACGACGGAGGTAGCGATCTTCGCAGCCTCGATTGCTGCGGCAACCTCCTCATGGTGGTCGTCGGCATGCTGGTCATGGTGATCGTGGTCTTCCTCGGCATCGTCGAGAGCGGACAGGTCGAACGGAACGGGCTGCATCGGCAGCTCTTCTTCGTCACTGTCCTCCGAGGCGACTTCATGGACCTTGACCTCGAGGTCGCAATCCCACTCGGCAAATTCGAAGACCGAGCGGACGCCTTCTTCACCCTTTTCGGTGCGGATCGAGATCTTCCAGAAGAAATAGGCGCCTTCCGGGTCCATCTGATCGAGCGGCGGCAGGGCGTCCATATCGCAATAGATGCTCATCTCGCCGATGCGCGACAGGTCGCGCAGCAGGAGCGTCGCTTCGTTGCCCTTGGAATAGAGCTCCGGACGCGGCTTGAACACCACGTCGCATACGGGGATTTCCATCGCAGGCGCTTCCGCCTCTTCGCCACCGAAATCGTCGAAGGAGAACGGGACCGGCTGGAAGCCGCTTTCGTCGGTCGGATTTGCGGCGGCAGCGGGCTTTGCCGGCGCGGGAGCAGGCTTGGGCGCCGGCGGGGCGACGGGGGCTGCAACTTCGGCGGTCGGGGCTGGCACCTGACCGTTTGCCAAAGCTTCAAGCTCCTTCACCAGAACGCTGGTCCGCGAGGGATCCACCGTTCCACCGTCGCGGGACGCTGCCGTCAGGTCGGCGAGCACGTCTGCCGACTTCAGCATCGTTTTCAGCACTTCCGGCCCGGGATCAAGCTTGTTGGATCGAACGCAATCGAGCGTGGTCTCGAAGACGTGCGCGAAGGCCACCAGGTCATCGAGACCGAATGCACCGGCACCGCCCTTGATCGAGTGAACGGCGCGGAAAACAGCGTTGACTGTTTCCGGATCGCGGTCGCCGTCATTCATCTTAAGAAGACCCGATTCCAGTTCGGCGAGCTGCTCCTCGCACTCCTGGAAAAAGATCTCTTTGATTTCGTTCATATCCATTGGAGTATCCCGGGTAGGCGGTTAGGCCGTTACGCGCTCAATTGCATCAATCAGCTTGGTCGGGTCGAACGGTTTTACGATCCAGCCGGTGGCGCCGGCCTGGCGGGCGCGGTTCTTCTTTTCCGCGTCACTTTCGGTCGTGAGGACCAGGATCGGAATCGCGCGGAACTTGTCGTTCTTGCGCACGCCTTCGATGAAGCCGAAGCCATCGAGGCGCGGCATGTTGATGTCCGTGACGATCACGTCCGGATTGCAGCCTTCAAGGACTTCGAGCCCTTCGATGCCGTCCTCGGCCTGGATCGTTTCGAACCCGGCGTTGTTCAGCGTCACGAGAAGCATGTTCCGGATCGTCCTGGAATCATCAACCGTAAGAACTTTCTTTTTCATTTCAGGTAGTCTCCTATGCCAGCAGGGGCTCGATATTGATGCCAATCAATTGCATCGTCTTACTGAAAGTGTCCGAGACTTTCGAGAATTTGAAAGTCAACTTGTCTTCGTCCCAGTTCTTCTTTGCAGCCCAGAGAACCTGGACGCATTGAGCGCCGACGCGTTCCACACCGGACGCGTCGATCACCAGGTCGCTGCCGCGCAGCGCCATGAGCTTGCCATGCAGCGCCGTGGCCTCGTTGAGGTCGAGGACCGGGGCGAGGTTCAGACTTTTCGCGCCGGCCGGTTTCTTGCTAGCCATTCGGTTGTCCTTCATTGCGCAACAAAATGTTGGTTGCCTCGGTCCGGAGCCCGGACCGCGTTACGGTGTCGGTCATCGTCCACCCCCCAGACCAGCCAGGTAGGACGGCTGCGGCAGGTAGGCACGGTCATCATCTTCGCGGCTGCCGAGATCGATTGCCGGCGATCGCTTCGGCTGCGCGGGCGCGCGCCGCTCCGGCTCACGCGATGCGACGCGGAACGAGCGGATGGTGTCACCAAGCTCGAGAATGACGGTATGAAGATCGTCGGACTTGGCGCGCGAGGAGAGCGCGATTTCCGCTCCACGCGAGGCTTCGCGGCGGATCTCGGAGAAGGCCGACATCGAATGATCGAGGCCGCGGGCATGTTCGCCAGAGTCCCGCGCAATGCCGGTCACGGCGGCGCTGATGTCCTGGACCTGGCGAACAATGTCGCCGATCGCGGTCTGCGTGCGGCCCACCATCTGCACGCCTGAATCGACCTGCGACTTGGTTTCGCTGACAAGCGTCTTGATCTGGCGGGCGGCATCCGCCGAGCGCTGCGCAAGCGCGCGAACTTCCTGGGCGACGACTGCGAAGCCTCTCCCGGAATCGCCGGCGCGCGCGGCTTCAATACCGGCGTTGAGCGCCAGAAGATTGGTCTGGAAGGCGATGTCGTCGATGACGCCGATGATTTCGCCGATCTTTTCGGCAGACGCTTCGATATCGGCCATTGCGGCAATCGCCTCGCCGACGATCTCGCCGCTGCGCTCCACGGCGACGCGGGTCTCGCCGACATGTCTCTCGGCTGCGACTGAACGTTCGGCATTGCGGCTGACGCCTTCGGTCAGATCCTTCAGACCCGTCACGCCGAGATCGATACGGCGCGCACAGTCCGCGGCAACTTCTGCGGCCTGCTTCGACAGGGAGGTCACATTTTCGGCCAGCTCGTATCCCTGGCGATTGCGGGCATTGGTCGCGTCGATCTCATCGCGCAGACGGTCAAGCGCCTCGTTGAAGCGCTGTGTCAGGTCCGCGTAGTTCTCCGGCACGTCGGCGCTGAGGCGAACGGTGAAATCCTTGTTGGCGAGCGCCTCCACGGTGTCGGCAAAGAGGGCAACGGTCGAGGTCTCGATTTCCTCGCGCTGTTCCTTGAGCGCCTGCTTGTGTCCCAGGCGCAGCTCGTTGAAGCGCAGCGAGACGGCAATTTCCAGGTCGACCATGACGAGGCGGACGATGGACTTGACGAGCGCCTCGGCCTCCTTGGCGTTGGCCTGCTTGCGGCCGAACCAGCTCTTCGGCCAGCGTGCGGCGAGTGCGCCGGCGATCAGATGTTCCAGAACGACCGAGTGGCCGGCGATGTGCCAGCGCGGATCAAGCCCCATGCGGCCTTCGGCATCGGAGAGAACCTTGACGCGCTCGGCATAGAGACTGTCGAAACGGGCATCGGACAGGACGGCCCAGTGCGACGACATCAGGCTGTGAAGCCGGTCGATCTGGCGGTCGCTTTCGAATTGTGCGGAAGCTTCGGGCGAGGACTGGTAGCGCTCGAACAGCGCCTTGAGACCTTTTTCGATCTCGGGAAGAAGATTGTCGCGGTTCTTGCGGAGGAAGTCGGTCTGCTCGGCCTCGAGACCGGCAAAACGCAGGCGCTCGAACAGGCTGCCTGCCTGCTGCCGCTGCGACCGATCGTTTTGAGCCCCGTTTTCCAAAATCACGTCCCACTGAACACCAGGCAAGGCTACTGACCGTCACTGTCCCGAAAGACCCTGACCTTCAACCGATCGACCGCGAATTCAAATCCTCGCGTCCGGCTGCCGGCACAACAAACTGTCAATCAACCCCAATCACATGCCGGACTGTTCCCGGCGCAGCGGAAAAGCATCATGCCTGGGACCCCCATCCACCCGTCTGTCCGAGTTCAACGCTTGACGCGTGCAATCGAATTTTCAGGCTAGCGGTCGACAAGGTTACCCCCCTTGTTCGACCCAAACAGTTGTCCCACTCCGGCCCGTCTTAATCTTTATGGTTAATTCCTTGCCTGAAGGTTAATTTGGCCGGGGAAACTCCGAAATTGGGGAAAGAGGTGCTGGGGCCTCGCTAGAACTAGTAGTCAGAAATTTACCGAGGTTAACGCAGGCCGACGGCTGCGAAGGCGTCCCGGATCCTGGATTGGGACCAGCGCGAAGGCAGGCTCGGTATGGCAAGACGCGCCATGGCGGCTGCATCCTTGGCAGGATCCCCCAACGAGCGGAAGCCGCCCTTGGGGGGCGGAATGTCGAGGCCTTCGCCCGCTGTAACACGGCGCGAGACACCGGCATTGGAAACGTCGATCCGGCCATGCTCGACATAGACCGAGAAGATGCCTTTCAACGGCCCTGCAAAGAACTTCGTTCCGCGCACACCGATCATGCCGAAGGTCGTCTTCACGCCGAGATCGATCTTGGGCAGCCCTTCCGGGCGGTCGAAAAGCATTTGCCCGGAGATCAGTTGCAACTCTCCGCCCTGCCCGGCCAGATAACGGTCGATGAGGAGCTGCGTTTCCGGACCGAGAAGAATATCGGTATCGGCGCCAAGCTTCAGCTTTGCAAAGCTTTCGCGGCCGGTCGCCAGCAGGTCGCTTTCCATCAGGCTGGCCCCGACTTGAAGTGTTTCGCTCCGCGCTGGAGAGTTGCGGGTCAGTTCGCCGTCGATCGACAGAACCTTGCCCAGCGCCACATCTCCCACCGCCGGACCGACGACGCCGACCACCACGACACCGGCCAACCCGCCGACAAAGGCGCGCCGGGACAGATCGCGTCTTTCCGCCCGAAATTCGAATGACATGGTGCTCGCCCCTCTTGATCCCCGGGCTCCAGAATAGAGATACCGGCATTTGCCGCAAGTCTGGCAGGGTCGGCGCGTCGTCGCTGTTTCTTTGGTAACAGAAGTCCATTGGGCGGCTTGACGAAGCGGCCGCGGGCGGCAACATTCTCGGCCATCCCCGCCGGCCGGTCACCGTCCAGCCGCAACATCGCGAATGAGTGCATTTCCATGACGAAACTGATTGTTTTCACCGACCTTCACATGGTGCCGGAGGGCAATACCATTATCGGCCTCGACCCTTTCAAGCGGCTTGAGACTGGCATCGAACATGTCAACGCCTATCACCCGGACGCGGATGGCGTGATCGTCACGGGCGACCTCGTGCATCATGGCGATGTCGTCTCGTATCAGCGCCTCAAGACGCTGCTCGACCGGCTGACGCCGCCGCTTTATCTGGCTGTCGGCAACCATGACAGCCGCGAGAATTTCCTCTCGGTGTTCACCGAGACCGTGACGGATGAGAACGGCTTCGTGCAGCGCGCGCTGGACTTTGCCGATTGCCGCGCGCTCATCCTCGATTCCCTCTTCGCGCCGCCCTACGACTATCCGATCACCCATGCCGGCTTTCTCTGCAACAAGCGCATGCGCTGGCTGGAGGCCGAACTGAAGTCAGCGAAGGAAGCCGGCAAGCCGGTGCTGATCTTCCTGCACCATCCGCCGCACAAGACCGGCTTTACCGGCATGGACCTGATCAAGCTGATCAACGAAGGCGACTTCTACGATCTCGTCGAGGCGCATGGAAACGTGCGTCACATCTTCGCCGGCCATGTCCACCGGACCATCAACGGCTCGCATCGCGGCATTCCGTATTCCATCTTGAAGAGCCCGGTGCACCAGCAGCCCATGCCCTTCGACATGCCGGATGCGTCACTGTCGGTCGATGAACCCGCCGCCTATGGCATCGTCGTGACGACGGAACATGGCCTGCAGGTGCATAACGAGGACTACGAAATCGCCAAGCGCGATCCCTCGCCTGCCAAATACTAAGTCTTTGCTGCACTGCAGCACTTGGCGATCGCGGGATCAGCACCTACATCACGTCAGCCGAATTTCTCGGCGTGGAGACGGACATGGTGATGGACGCTGCGCGGCTGGCGCTGGCAAATCTCTTTGCGCAGGAGACGCGCGGCGTGTTCTGGAAGGTGCTGGGGCTGACGCTGCTGGCGCTCGCCGTGTTGTGGATCCTGCTCCGGAACCTCTTCATCTGGCTGGCCTTGCCCTGGATTGACCAGTTGCTGCCGGGCATTCCCGACTGGGCCGGCTGGTTCGGCTTCATCTTCGGCATTCTTGCAAGCATAGGACTGGCGCTGGGACTCGCGCTGCTGATTTCGCCCGTCACGGCCGTGATCGCGGGTTTCTTCCTCGATGATGTCGCGGAAGTGGTCGAGAAGCGCGATTATCCGAACGATGCGCCCGGCGTCGCCATGCCGCTCGGTGAATCGCTGGTTTCGGCGGTGCGCTTCCTCGGCATCGTGATCGTCGGCAATATCTTCGCGCTGTTCCTGCTGCTGATCCCCGGCGTGAACCTCATCGCCTTCTTCCTCGTCAACGGCTATCTGCTGGGGCGCGAATTCTTCGAGTTTGCCGCCATGCGCTTCCGCTCGCCACAGGCGGCGCGGGATTTCCGCTCGAAACACTGGCAGACCGTGCTGCTCGGCGGATTTGCGATCGCGCTCTTCCTCGCCATCCCGATCCTCAACCTGCTGACGCCGCTGTTTGCGGCCGGGCTGATGGTGCATCTGCACAAGATGCTTTCGGCGCGCGATCCAGCCTTCAGATAACCTGCTCGTCGGAAAATTGCGGCGGCAGTTCCTTCAGCTCCGCCGGTACCGCATTGGTCTTTTCCGCCGACTTGCAGATATCGGCAATGACGCAGGCCTGACATTCGGGCTTGCGGGCCTTGCAGGTATAGCGCCCGTGCAGGATCAGCCAGTGATGGGCGTGGAAGAGATACTCGTCTGGAATGACACTGAGCAGGTTTTCCTCGACCTCGTCGGGCGTCTTGCCGGGCGCCAACCCAAGCCGATTGGCAATGCGGAAGACATGGGTGTCGACGGCCATGGTCGGGATGCCGAAGGCCATGGACATGACAACATTGGCCGTCTTGCGGCCCACGCCCGGCAGCGTGATCAACTCTTCCCGCGTCTTCGGAACCTCGCCGCCGAAATCGTCGATGAGCTTCTGCGACAGCGCAATGACGTTCTTCGCCTTGTTGCGATAGAGCCCGATGGTCTTGATGTAATCGCGAACCTTCTCCTCGCCGAGATCGAGCATCTTCTGCGGCGTATCGGCGACCGCGAAGAGCGCCCGCGTTGCCTTGTTGACACCGGCATCCGTCGCCTGCGCGGAGAGCGCGACGGCGACGACCAGCGTGAACGGGTTCACATGTTCCAGCTCGCCCTTCGGCTCCGGCCGCTGGACATGGAAGCGACGGAAGATTTCGCGCAGTTCATCCTGCGTATAGGCCGTCTTCACCCGTTTGGCGCGACCCTTTGTCCGGCTTGACGATTGCGAATTTTTCTTTCCGTTTTTCATGCTTCCCCTATAATCTGGCGCCATGAGCGATGGCAACGGCACGATGAGCCTGAAAGAGGGCTTGAGCGAGCGCCCGGTTTACGAAACCGAGCTGGTTCCGCATCGCTCATTGGGCCGCAAAGGCTTCCGCATCCTCTTTGCCATTACCGGCGCATTGAGCCTCGTGCATGTGCTCTTCTTCATGACGGTCGGCGCTTGGCCGATCATGCTCTTCTTCGGCCTCGATTTCGTCCTTCTCTACGGCGCATTCTGGCTGAACTATCGCGCGGCGCGCGCCCGAGAGCAGATCCGCCTTTCCCGCCTCGACCTCACCATCCGCCGGATCGAGCCCAACGGGCTGGTGCGGGAGGCGCGCTACAATCCGTTCTGGGCGAAGCTGAAAATCGCCCGGCATCCCGAGATCGGCATCACTTCGATGCGCGTTGCCGGACAGGGCCGGGAAACGCCGCTCGGAGATTTCCTCTATCCGGAAGCGCGCGAGCAATTGGCGAGCGACCTCACCCAGGCACTGGCCACGGTCAAACGGCGGATTTGACCTTCCGGCCATGAACGGCCTCCTCGGGCAAGAAACGGGTGGAGAGCCTTCCCGAACGGCGATATCGATAGGGCAAGGAGAACCGCCATGACACTCGCCCAATTCGACACCGGCCTTGCCCGCGACATCACGCCGGAGGATTCCGATTACGACACGGTCTGCCGCGTGATCGAACTGCTCACTGACGGCTATCAGGCGCAGCCCTCGCTGGAGACCATCGCCGGCGAACTCGGCCAGTCGCCGACGCAGTTGCAAAAGACCTTCACCCGCTGGGCGGGCTTGTCGCCCAAGGCGTTTCTGCAGGCCGTGACTCTGGATCATGCCAAGCGGCTGCTCGGTCGTGAGGGTCTGCCGTTGCTCGATACCTCGCTGGAGGTCGGACTTTCCGGCCCGAGCCGGCTGCACGATCTCTTCGTGACGCATGAGGCCATGTCGCCGGGCGAATGGAAGGCCAAGGGCGCAGGGCTCGAAATACGCTACGGCTTTCACCCCTCGCCTTTCGGCATCGCACTGGTCATGGTGACGCCGCGCGGGCTATCCGGCCTTGCCTTTTCCGACGAGGGCGGCGAGCGGGAGGCCTTCGAAGACATGGCGCGACGCTGGCCCAATGCGCGCTACGTCGAGGACAGCGCCGCGACCGCGCCCTATGCCGCACGCATCTTCGACGCCAAGCGCTGGCGGCAGGAAGAGCCGCTGCGCGTCGTCCTCATCGGCACGGACTTCCAGATCCGCGTCTGGGAACAACTCCTGAAAATCCCCATGGGCCGCGCCGTCACCTATTCCTCCATCGCCGGCAATATCGGCCAGCCGACCGCAAGCCGTGCGGTGGGGGCCGCGGTGGGGGCAAACCCGATCTCGTTTGTGGTGCCGTGCCATCGGGCGCTGGGAAAATCCGGGGCGCTGACGGGGTATCATTGGGGGCTGACGCGCAAGCGGGCGATGCTGGGCTGGGAGGCGGGGAAGGGGTGAGGGCTTGCCCTTTTCAGTCAAGCAGCCTTTGACAGGGGCTTTACGTCGATCTCGCCTTCATGCAGCCTCGCTTCAGCAAGATCATGCGTCGCCTGCATCTTCAAAAGCGTTTCTGCCTTCAGGCCGAACGCTTTTTCAAAGCGTATCGCCATGTCGGCTGACAGCTTGGCGTTACCATTCAACAACGTGCTCAATGCCTGTCGCGATACGCCGAAATGATCGGCAAGCGCAGTGACGGAAAGGCCCGCCGGCTCAACCACTTCCGACTTCAGCCATTCACCGACATTGATTGCGAGCGAACTGTGCATCTTAAGTGCCATGATAGTCCTCCAGGTCCATGTCAATGATCGCACCGCGTTCGTTGAGGCGAAAGGTCAGCCGCCAATTTCGCGTCACGGTCATCGACCACGTTCCGGCCCGATCTCCCATAAGGGGATGCAAGCCATAGTTGGGTGGGATCGCCAGTTCTTCCAAATCTTTCGCTGCGTCGATGAAAGCCAACATCCTACGCAAACGCTCGACATCGCCCATCAAGCCTTTGGACCTACCGGTCTCAAAGAAACGCCGCAGCTCCTTATGGCGTATGCTGTCGATCTCCATGACGAGGAAGATCGATCAACGCGGAGAAAATGTCAAGCGTCACGTGACGCTTGACATTCATATATGGCACGCGGGCACGCCCAACGATGTCCCGGCAGCGTGAGATTTCCTCAATGCGCCCCGGACATATCGCCCAGCACTTCCTTCGAAGCCACCGTCGAGTCCGCGTTCAGCTTGTAAACCATGGGCACGCCTGTCGCGAGGTTGACGCCGAGGATCTTGGTGGTGTCGAGGCGGTCGAGGACCATGAGGAGGGAGCGCAGCGAGTTGCCGTGGGCGGCGACCAGAACCTTTTCGCCGCGCAGGACGCGGGGGAGGATTTCGGTCATGTAATAGGGCCAGACGCGGGCGCCGGTGTCCTTCAGGCTTTCGCCGCCCGGCGGCGGAACGTCATAGGAGCGGCGCCAGATATGGACCTGTTCTTCGCCCCACTTGGCGCGGGCGTCGTCCTTGTTGAGGCCGGAGAGGTCGCCATAGTCGCGTTCATTCAGCGCCTGGTTGCGGATCGTTTCAAGGTTCGGCTGGCCGACGCCATCGAGGATGATCTTGCAGGTCTTCTGCGCGCGGGTGAGGTCCGAGGTGAAGGCGATGTCGAACTTGATGCCGTAATCGGCGAGCGCCTTGGCGCCGGCGGTGGCTTCCTGAACGCCGAGTTCGGTCAGGTCCGGGTCGCGCCAGCCGGTGAACAGGTTCTTCAGGTTCCATTCGCTCTGGCCGTGACGGACCAGTACAAGCGTTCCACTCATCGTCGTCTTCCTCACAAAAGATCGGCCCGCGAAAGCGAGCCGTTTAAAAAATCAGTCAGCGGACAGCCCGAGCACGTCGAGCGTCGAATAAAGGCCGGGCTTCTTGTCGCGCGCCCAGAGCGCCGATTTCAGCGCGCCGGAGGCAAAAAGCGAGCGGTCGGTGGCGCGATGCGACAGCGTGATCATCTCGTTGTCGCTGGCAAACATCACCGAATGGTCGCCGATGACCCCGCCGCCGCGGACGGTCGCAAAGCCGATCGTGCCTTCTTCGCGCGGCCCGGTGATGCCGTCGCGCACCTTCACGGCCTTGTCCTTCAGGTCCACGCCCCTGCCCTTGGCGGCCTCGCGGCCGAGCAGATAGGCGGTACCCGAGGGCGCATCGACCTTGTGCTTGTGGTGCATTTCGAGAACTTCGATGTCCCAGCCGGCAGCGTCCAGCGCCTTCGCCGCCTGACGCACCAGAACGCCGAGCAGGTTGACACCGAGGCTCATATTGCCGGACTTGACGATGCGAGCATGGCGGGCGGCGGCGGCGATCTTCTTCTCGTCCTCTTCCGAGAGACCCGTCGTGCCGATGACATGGACGATGCGCGCCTGCGCGGTGAGTTCGGCGAAATCGCAGGTCGCGGCGGGCGTGGTGAAGTCGATGACGCCGTCTGCGGCCACGAAGGCCTTCAGCGGATCGTCGGTGACCGGGACACCCAGATGCCCGAGGCCGGCAATCTCGCCGATGTCCTTGCCGAGCGCGAAGGAGCCGGGGCGTTCGATGGCGCCGGAAACCGTAACGCCCGGCATGGCGTGAATGGCTTTGACCAGCGTCTGTCCCATGCGACCCGCCGCACCGACAACCACCAGCCGCATATCCATTCCATCATCCATGATACGTTAGTCCCTTGATCGTTTCCTGTTCTATAACCAGCGAAGCTGCGGTTGGCCAGTCAACAAAAAGCGCATCAGCCGCGCCAATGGCGGCCTTCGGACGCGAGCCCGAACCGGCCCGGCGCTCGGGCATAATCGGCAAGACCCGAAAGGGCCGCCTGCGGGTGCGTCACGACATAGGTCGGGATCTGGCGCATCACGGCGCTGTGCGGGGCCTTGTCCTCAAAGCCTGCACGGAAGGCTGGGGCTTTCAGCGCCGGGATGATCTTCTGCGAGATACCGCCGGCGAGGAACACGCCGCCCTTGGCCATGAAGATCAGCGCAACGTCGCCTGCGACGCGGCCGAGATAGGTCGAGAAGAGCTCCAGCGTTTCGGCGGCTGCCCGGTCCGGCGTGGCGGAAAGGGCTGCGGTGGATACATCGGCCGGGGTCTTCAAGGTCGGCTCGATGCCATCGACCTTGCAGACTGCGTGATAGATGTTCAGCAGACCGCGGCCGCAGAGCAGCTGTTCGGCGGAGATACGTCCCTCGATCGGCTCGTAATGCGGGAAGAGCTGGTAATCGCGGTCGCTGCGCGGGCCGACATCGATATGGCCGCCCTCGCCCGGAACCGGAATCCACGAATTCGGCGCATGAACCAGCCCGGCAACGCCGAGGCCAGTGCCCGGCCCGAGAACCGCGCGCGAGGCGGACGGGAGGCTTGCGCCGCCGCCGATCTGTTCGCGATCATTCTCACCGAGCGAGGCAATGGCAAGCGCCTGAGCCTCGAAATCGTTGATCACCAGAACATCGCTGAAGCCAAGATCGGAGATCATCTCCTTGGGCTTTACCACCCAGGGGCAGTTGGTCAGCGGAATTTCGTCGCCCTGGATAGGGCCCGCAATGGCGAGGATCGCCGAGCGCGGCTGAACGGATGTCTTGTCGAGAACGCTGGCCTGTATGGCCTCATTCATTGTCGGAAAGTCGGCCGTGTGCACGTTCGGAAAGAAATGCGGCTGCGCATAGGCGTCGACCAGAAGCGCGAAACGTGCGTTCGTGCCGCCGATATCGCCGATAAGGATCGGAAAAGGCAGGGAGGCGTCGTGGTCGTGCGGTCGGGCCATGTCTTCAAGTCTCGTCTGCGCCATCAGGCAGGTCAGATTTTATCGATCAGCAGTTCGGCAGTGGCGCGGTTCAGCGCCATGGGAACGTCGTAAACGGTCGCAAGCCGCGTCAATGCCTTGACATCTACATCATGCGGCAAAGGCGTCAAAGGATCGGTGAAGAAAATCAGCACCGAAATTTCACCGGTTGCGATGAGAGCGCCAATCTGCTGGTCGCCGCCGAGCGGGCCGCTCTTCAGGCGCGTCAGGTTGAGATCGGGGCAGACCTCGAGAATACGGCCGCCGGTCGTGCCCGTCGCCACCAGCCGATGGGTTTTCAGGATTTCTGCGTGGCGCGCGGCGAAATCAGCCATTTCGGCCTTCTTCTGGTCATGCGCAATGAGTGCAATCGCCCGGTCGTCCGCCATGGAAACTCCTGCAGGATACGGATTAAATCGGTTTAGGCCTTACAGGAACCCGCACCGCTTGAAAAGCCCCGACCTCTCTTCGAAGGCTTCAATAGACGGGCCGCACGCGCGGCACCGGCACTTTGTCCGGAAGCGCAATCCAGCCAGCCGCAGCAGGATTTTGCGGCTCCGCCGCAGTGGCAACAGCCGCAGGCTCCGATGGCATGGCGGCGGTTGCCATGGCCGCCGGGGCGGTCATCTTTTCCTGATAGGCGGCGAGCATCGTAATCGGCGTGCCGACGCTGGAATCGGCCGAGGCGAGCGGTGCGTAGGGCATGCCCATATTGTCATCGCCGCGCCTGGACGAGGCGGAGAGCACTGACTGGCAGGCCGGCGGCAGATCGCCCACCGTCATGATGCGCGGCTTCGGCGGCGGCTTGATCGGCGAGGTCGGCTTCCTGGCCGGACGCGGTGCGAACCACGCGTCCAGATCCTTGCCGCACCCATCGCCGGGCTGAATTTCGGGCTGCGCCTTGCAGTTTGGCACGCCGGCCGGGCAATAGAGCCGGACGTGGAAATGGGAGTCGTGGCCGCCGATGGGGCGGACCTTGCCCATGAAGGTGCGGTCGCCGCGCCAGGTTTCGCAGAGCTTTTTCTTGATCGCCGGATTGACGAAAACGCGCTGCACCTGCGGATAGCTGGCCGCACGCATGATCAGCCGGGCCTGGCCCTCGGTCCAGTTGCGATTGTCGATGGTGAGATATTCGCCCTTCTTCAGCATGGTGATCGAGGAAAGCTGTTCACGCTGCTGGCCCGTCAGGCGCTGGCGCGGCATGGGCGACAGCCAGATATCGGCGTCGAGCCCGATCTGATGCGAGGCATGGCCGTTGACCATCGGCCCGCCGCGGGGCTGCGAGATATCGCCGATCAGAAGACCCGGCCAGCCGTCCCTGGCGGCGGCGTCACGCGAAAGCTGCTGGATAAAGGAAATCATCTGCGGCTGACCCCAGCGGCGGTTGCGCTCCAGCCGCATGACCTGCCAGTTCGGCCCGTCATACGGCAGTTGCATTGCACCTGCCTGGCAGCCCTTGGCGTAGAACCCGATCGGCTGGGACTCCTGCGAAGAGCCGAGCGTCATCGCGCCGAATGTCGCCTTGGCCGGGCGGTTGTCGCTGGCAAGCGCCGCATCAGTGGCGACCGTGGCAAGCGTGGCGGCAAGGAGGGCGACGGTTCGGAATAGATTCATGCACAAGGTCCTGCAGCGATTTCCAGAAGAGACGGAGCCTGATCCTGAAATTGATTTGCGGCAATTCTACCGACATTCCAGCATTAGATGAATCCCCTTGCGCCAAACCGTCGCGCCGCAAATCGCTGCAGGCCTATATTTTGACCTGATTTCCTCTATGTTTGCCGGTCAAGACGATTCAGGGAGACGTTTGAATGTTCAATGGCGGTTTGAAGCGCGCAATCCTCGGCCTTGCCGGCCTGCTGGCCATCGCGGCGTTTTCACCTCCAGCCGTTCAAGCCCAGGACAAGGCGCCCGAAAAAGTCTGGCGGAACGCGCTGACGCTGTTTGGAACGCCGAAATACGGGCCTGATTTCAAGCATTTCGACTATGTGAACGTGGATGCGCCGAAGGGTGGCGAGTTGCGGCTCTCCAACGAAGGCACGTTCGACAGTTTCAATCCGCTCATCGACAAGGGCGCGCCGGCCGATGGCATGGAGCGCATCTACGAGACGCTGCTGACGCCCTCCATGGACGAGATCATGACGTCCTACGGTCTGCTGGCGGAAGCGATCTCCTATCCGGACGACTATTCCTCCGTCAGTTTCAAGCTGCGACCGGAGGCAAAATGGGCCGATGGCGAGCCGGTGACGCCGGACGACGTGATCTTCAGTTTCGAGAGTGCCAAGGCCAATAGCGTGCGCCTTGCCAACTACTATCGTCACGTCAAATCCGCCGAGAAGACCGGCGAGCGCGAAGTGACCTTCACCTTCGACCAGAAGGGCAACCGCGAACTTCCGGAAATCGTCGGCCAGCTTTCCATTCTTCCCAAGCATTGGTGGCAGGGCAAGGATGCCAACGGCAATCAGCGCGATATTTCCAAGAGCACGCTGGAACTGCCGATGGGCTCCGGCCCTTACAAGGTCGCTTCCATGCAGCCGGGCTCGACGATCCGCTATGAACTGCGGAAGGATTACTGGGGTGCGAACCTGCCGGCCAATATCGGCACCAACAATTTCGGCACGGTGACCTACGTTTACTTCAACGATCCGGAAGCCGAGTTCCAGGCCTTCAAGGCCGGCGACATCGATTTCTATCAGGAAAAGAGCGCCAGCCGCTGGGCGACGCGCTACGATTTCGAGGCGGTGAAGGACGGTCGCATCATTCGAGAGGCGCTGCCGAACCGTTTCCGCGCAACCGGCATCATGCAGGCGCTGGTGCCCAACATGCGCCGTGATATGTTCAAGGATGCGCGCGTGCGCGATGCGCTGAACTATGCCTTCGACTTCGAAGACATGAACAAGAACCTCGCCTATGGCGGGCTGAAGCGCGTCGACAGCTTCTTCTGGGGGACAGAGCTTGCCTCCTCCGGCCTGCCGCAGGGCAAGGAACTGGAAATCCTCAACGGGCTGAAGGACAAGGTTCCGGCCGACGTCTTCACCACGCCCTATGCCAATCCGGTCAATGGCGATCCGCAGAAGGTGCGCGACAATCTCAAGAAGGCCATCGCCCTGTTCAAGGCCGCGGGCTATGATCTGAAGGGCAACAAGATGGTCAATGCCAAGACCGGCCAGCCTTTCAGTTTCGAAATCCTGCTGAGCAGCCCGTCGCTGGTGCGCTCCATCCAGCCCTTCGTCAACAGCCTTGCCAAGATCGGGATCACCGCGACGCTTCGCACGGTCGATACCTCGCAATATATCAACCGTGTCCGCAGCTTCGACTATGACATGATCTGGAATGTCTGGGGCGAGTCCATGAACCCCGGCAATGAACAGCGCGGCTATTGGGGCTCAGAATCCGCCAACACGCCCGGCTCGCAGAACTATGCCGGCATCGCCGATCCGGCGGTCGACCAGCTCATTGACATGATCACAAGCGCCAAGGACCGCGACGAGCAGGTGGCAGCGATCCATGCGATGGATCGCGTTCTGCTCGCCAATCACTATGTCGTGCCGCTCTTCTATTCGGGCGAGGAGAAATTCGCCTACTGGAACAGGATGGCGCATCCCAAGGAGCTGCCGACCTATAGCAGCGGTTTCCCGACGATATGGTGGTCCACGCAGGCGTCCAAGCAATAGTGTCTTGCGTTTCGCCCTATTCGGCGTCCAACTGCAAAGGCCGCGATTCGAGCGGCCGCCTGTCTGAAACATATCTGACGCACGGAGATCGCCGATAGAATGGGCGCCTATATCCTACGCCGCCTCCTCCTGATCATTCCGACCATTGTCGGCATCATGGCGATTTCCTTTGCCGTCGTGCAGTTTGCGCCCGGCGGACCGGTGGAGCAGGCGATTGCCGATCTGACGGGCCAGGGAAAGGGGGCCGAAGACCGGCTCTCCGGCGGCGGCGATCTTGGCGGCCAGAACATGGCTGGCGCCGATCTCGATTCCAAATATCGCGGCGCGCAGGGGCTCGACCCGGACCTCGTCAAGCGGCTCGAGAAGCAGTTTGGCTTCGACAAGCCGCCGCTCGAACGCTTCGGCAAGATGATGTGGGACTATATCCGCTTCGACTTCGGCGAGAGCTTCTTTTCCAACGAGAAGGTGCTGACGCTGATCAAGGATCGCCTGCCGGTCTCTGCCTCACTGGGCGTCTGGATCCTGATCTTCTCCTATCTCATTTCCATCCCGCTCGGCATCAAGAAGGCGATCTCGGACGGCTCCGCCTTCGACGTCTGGACCTCCGGCGTCATCATTATCGGCTATGCCGTGCCAAGCTTTCTCTTCGGCATCCTGTTGATCGTGCTGTTTGCGGGCGGATCGTTCTACGACTGGTTCCCCTTGCGCGGCCTCGTCTCCGACAATTTCGCAGACCTCACCTGGTATCAGAAGATTGGCGACTATTTCTGGCACCTGACGCTGCCGCTCATAGCATTGTCTCTATCGGCTTTCGCGACGACCACTTTGCTGACGAAGAATTCCTTCATCGACGAGATCCGCAAGCAATATGTGGTGACGGCCCGCGCCAAGGGGCTGACCGACCGACAGGTGCTTTACCGCCATGTCTTCCGCAACGCGATGCTGATTATCATTGCCGGTTTTCCGGGCGCCTTCATCTCGGCCTTCTTCACCGGCTCGCTGCTGATCGAGAACATCTTCTCTCTCGATGGGCTGGGGCGGCTCGGCTATTTCGCCATCGTGAAACGCGACTATCCGATCGTTTTTGCGACACTCTTCATCTTCTCGCTGATCGGCCTCGTCGTCGGGCTCATTTCCGACCTTCTCTATACCTGGGTCGATCCGCGCATCGACTTTGAAAAGAGGGATGTCTGATATGGTCGACACGCCCGCAACCGTGACAATCGTCGCCGCACCGCCGAAGCGGCCGTTTCTTTCGCCCGCCAACACGCGCCGCTGGCAAAATTTCAAGGCCAACCGGCGCGGCTACTGGTCGTTCTGGATCTTCATGGTGATCTTCGTCTTGAGCCTCGGGGCTGAGTTGATCGCCAACGACAAACCGCTGATCGTCTCCTACAAGGGCGAGATCCTGTTTCCCGTTCTGGTGAACTATCCGGAAGAGAAGTTCGGCGGGTTCCTGGCGACGACTGACTACAAGTCGACCGATATTTCGAGCGAGATCAACGCGAACGGCTGGATGATCTGGCCTCCGATCCGCTATTCCTACAATTCGGTCAATTCCTATGTGCCGCATTCCGCGCCGACCGCCCCCTTCTGGCTGATGGACAAGCAGGAGCGCTGCTCGGCCTATCCGCAAGGCGTCAACGACCCCGGCTGCATTATCGGCAACATGAACTGGCTCGGCACCGACGATCAGGCGCGCGACGTGCTTTCGCGGCTGATCTATGGGTTCCGCATTTCGGTTCTCTTCGGGCTGGCGCTGACCATCGCTTCGGCCATCATCGGCGTGACGGCGGGCGCGATACAGGGCTATTTCGGCGGCTGGACGGATCTCTTGATGCAGCGCTTCATCGAAATCTGGTCGTCCATGCCGGTGCTCTACATTCTGCTCATCATCGCCGCGATCCTGCCCCCGGGCTTCTTCGTGCTGCTCGGCATCATGCTGCTCTTCTCCTGGACCGCCTTTGTCGGCGTGGTGCGCGCGGAGTTCCTGCGCGCGCGCAATTTCGAATATGTCCGCGCCGCCCGCGCGCTCGGGGTCGGCAACGGCACGATCATGTTCCGCCATCTTCTGCCGAACGCGATGGTGGCGACGCTGACCTTCCTGCCCTTCATCCTCTCCGGCTCGATCTCGACGCTCACCTCGCTCGACTTTCTCGGCTTCGGCATGCCGCCCGGCTCGCCGTCGCTTGGTGAAATGATCGCGCAGGGCAAGAACAACCTCCAGGCTCCCTGGCTCGGTATCATGGCCTTCATCACCATGTCGCTCGTGCTGTCACTGCTGATCTTCATCGGCGAAGCGGTGCGCGACGCGTTCGATCCGCGCAAGGCGGTGTGAGGATGGGAGTATGCTCAAACCACGACTGGGGAAATTCGAATGACTGATCCCCTCCTCTCCGTCCGCAATCTGCAAGTCGCCTTTCACCAGGGCGGGGTGACGTCGCTCGCCGTCAAGGGTGTGTCCTTCGACATTCATTCCGGAGAGGTCGTGGCGCTCGTGGGCGAGTCCGGTTCCGGCAAGTCGGTGACCGCGAATTCGGTGCTGAAGCTGCTGCCCTATCCGGCGGCAAGCCATCCGTCCGGCGAGATCGTCTTCAAGGGGCGGGATCTGATGAAGGCGAGCGATGCGGAGCTGCGCGCCGTGCGCGGCAACGACATCACCATGATCTTCCAGGAGCCGATGACCTCGCTCAATCCGCTGCATTCGATCGAGCGGCAGATCGGCGAGATCCTGGAACTGCATCAGGGCATACGCGGCGACAAGGCGCGCGCCCGCACGCTGGAGCTTCTCACTCAGGTCGGCATCCGCGAGCCGGAAAAGCGGCTGAAGGCCTTTCCGCACGAGCTTTCCGGCGGGCAGCGGCAGCGCGTGATGATCGCGATGGCACTCGCCAACCGGCCGGATATCCTGATTGCCGACGAGCCGACGACGGCGCTTGATGTGACCGTGCAGGCGCAGATCCTCGAACTGCTGGCCAAGCTTAAGCACGACCATGGCATGGCCATGCTGTTCATCACCCACGATCTCGGCATCGTGCGGCGGTTTGCCGACAAGGTCTGCGTCATGCGTCATGGCGAGATCGTCGAGGCCGGGCCGACGTCAGACATCTTCGCCAACCCGCAGCACGACTATACTAAACACCTGCTCGCCGCAGAGCCCAAGGGCAGACCGCCGCAGGCGGATCTCAGCCAGCCGATCGTCATGGAGGCCGAGGACGTCCGCGTCTGGTTCCCGATCAAGACAGGTTTCCTGCGCAAGGTGACGGATCATGTGAAGGCGGTCGATGGGATCAACGTCACGCTCCGCGCCGGACAGACGCTCGGCGTCGTCGGCGAATCCGGCTCCGGCAAGACCACGCTCGGGCTCGCGCTGACGCGGCTCATCTCGTCCAAGGGGCGGATCAGCTTCGTGGGACAGGATATTGCCGCCTATTCGTTCAAGGCGATGAAGCCCTTGCGCAATCGCATGCAGGTCGTCTTCCAGGACCCTTACGGCTCGCTCTCGCCGCGCATGAACATCGCCGATATCGTCGCCGAAGGCCTCGCGATCCACGAGCCGGGTCTCTCCTTCGAGGAGCGCGACCGGCGCGTAGCGGAAGTTCTGGAGGAGGTCGGGCTGGATGCCGCGACGCGCTGGCGCTATCCACACGAGTTTTCAGGCGGCCAGAGGCAGCGCATCGCCATTGCCCGCGCCATGATCCTCAAGCCCCGCTTCGTGATGCTGGACGAGCCGACCTCGGCGCTGGACATGAGCGTGCAGGCGCAGGTCGTCGAGCTTCTGCGGAAGCTGCAGAAGGATCACAACCTCGCCTATCTCTTCATCAGCCATGACCTGAAGGTCGTCCGCGCGCTCGCCAATGACATCATCGTCATGCGCGCCGGCAAGGTAGTCGAGCAGGGTCCTGCCGAGAAGGTCATCGGCGCACCGGAAGAAGACTACACGAAGGCGCTGATGGCCGCCGCCTTCGACCTGAAAGCGATCCGCACCGAAGCGATCGGACAGTGAGTTTATCCATGAAAAGCCCCATCATCGTCGATCTGAAATTCCCGCCGGATGCGGTGGCGAAGGCACTTTCCGGCGCCTTTCCGGGCCGCGAGGTCATCAACATGACGGAGCCGTCGAATGCGGGACGCGATCTTTCCGGCATCGATTATGCCCTCGTCTGGAAGCAGGATCCGAAACTGTTCGACCGCGCGAAAGATGTGAAAGTGATCTTTTCGGGTGGCGCGGGCGTCGATCATATCCTCCGCGTCGGCGGTCTGCCGGAGCAGGTGCCGCTGGTGCGTTTCGTCGACCGCAGCCTGACGGACCGGATGAGCGAATGGGTGGTTCTGCAATGCCTCACGCATCTGCGCCAGATGCCGGCCTATGCCCGTGCACAGGCAACGCGCCATTGGGAAGAACTGCCACAGCCGGAAGCGCGCGACGTGACCGTCGGCGTCATGGGGCTTGGCGTGCTGGGGCAGGATGCGGCGCGCAAGCTGAAGGTCATGGGGTTTCATGTCGTCGGCTGGTCGCGCAGCGCGAAAGCCATCGAGGGCATGCAGACCTTCGACGGCGACGGGCTCGACGACTTCCTTGCGCAGACCGATATTCTCGTCGGTCTTTTACCCCTGACGGCGGAAACGAGGGGGATCTACAACAAGGCGCTGTTTGCAAAGCTCAGGCAGGGCGGCGCGCTCGGCAAACCGGTTTTCCTGAATGCCGGGCGTGGCGGCAGCCAGGTTGAGGCGGATATCCTGGCGGCTTTGCATGACGGCGTCCTCGGCGGCGCGTCGCTCGATGTGTTCGAGACGGAGCCTCTATCGGCTGAAAGCCCGCTTTGGGCGGAGCCGAATTTGATCGTGACGCCACATGCGGCAGCAGCCTCGGATGTCGTGGCGCTGATGCGGCATGTCGAGGCGCAGATTGCACGGCATGAGGCGGGCCTGCCGCTCGAGCATGTCGTGGACCGAGCGCTGGGGTATTGATTTCCGTTCACGGCCGCCGGCAGATCGTCGGCGCGCCGTAGAGATAGCCGATCCGTTCGACAGCCGCCTTCAGCCCCTCGCGGGCGACGCTCATCGTGTGGCCATTGGCATGGATCATCGTCGCCTTATCTTCCATGATGGCGACATGGCCCTTCCAGAAGACGAGGTCGCCCCGGCGCAGTTCGTCAAAGCCGATTTTCTCACCCAGGCCTGCGGCCTGCATATCGCTGTCGCGTGGGGCGGTCTTGCCGGCCATCATCATGGAGAGCTGCACGAGACCAGAGCAGTCGATGCCGAAGGCGGATTTGCCGCCCCAGAGATAGGGCGTTTCCAGAAGCCGAGCGGCGATGGCAACATAGTCGTCACCCGTGCTGGCACCAATCGACCCGCAATGGGCGGCGATCACCGAGCCTCCGTCGGCAAGCGTCAGATAGCGCGTTCCCCTCGTCTCCGCTTCGCCGACAACATTGATGCGACTGCCCATCGACAAGGCTTGCCCGCGCGGGCGCTTCATATCCGGCTCGGGGTAGACGAAGGTTCGCGGTTGAGTGACCCAGAACGTCACCTGATGCGCCGGGGAGGCAAGCTCGGCTGCGGCCATATAGCCGACATATCCATCGGTTTCAGCCTGCACCCATGCCCAACCATCCCGGCGCTCGAAGACGCGCAAGGGCTCGCCGAAAAGGAGCTGTGTGTCGATCCCGGCCGCCAGATCGGGACGTGGGCGAAGGTCGGCGACAGGCACTGCCACCGTGCCGCCCTCCCCTTCCACGAAATGCGAAGCCTCGACGCGGCCTGCCAGCCGGGCATCGGCAAGGTCTGGCCGGTAGGCGTTGAGCCGTCTGTCGAGAGTCACGGGATTTCCAGTCAATAGGGTAGCTCCCGAGCTTCGGCGATGACGACATCGCCGAGCTTTTCGAGATAGAGGGCGCCGGCCACCGTGCGCTTGATGATGACATTGCGCCGGTCCTTGTCGTCGCGCACGCGATCAACGAGACCCATGGCTCCCATTGTATCCAGCGCGCGGGTGATGACAGGCTTGGTGACGTTCAGGGTCGCGGCCAGCCCCCGCACGGTATGCGGCGGCGGCACGAGGTAGATCTGCAACAGGATCGCCATCTGCCGAAGCGTCAGGTCATGCGCTTCAGAGCGCACCTGCGAAAGGGACACGGCATGCCACAGCCCAAGGGCCTGCGAGGGCGTCAATTCAAGCGACAAGAGCGGCTCCGCGAATGTTTCGGCTCCGTATCATTGTGGCGGTAACGCCGACGGTTTGCAAGGGAGCACGGTCTGTTTCCAAACCGAGCCCGCGCACGCCACAAGTTTTCCGCAATGCAACATCACAGATCGCCTTCGGGAGGGGAACCCCGCTTCCTTCGGGTCTGACTGTTTGCCCGCAGAAAGCTTCACGAATTCAGGAGTTTCCATGTCCCGTCAGACAACTGCTTCCATCTGGGACCGCCCTCAGGGTTATGGGCTCGTCAGCCGCACCCTGCACTGGCTGATGGCTGCCCTCTTCGCCGTACAGTTCCTGTCGGCGATCCTCCATTTCATCGATCGCGAACTGCCGCTCGCAAGGACCGTCTGGGGCTTGCATTATACGCTCGGCTTCACACTCCTGGTCCTCGTGGTTCTACGCGCCATCTGGGGCGTTCTGAACCTGCGCACCCGCCCGCCCCACGGTCATGGCCTGGTCGGGCTTGCGGCGCTCGGCGGTCATGTTGCGCTCTACGCGCTGATGATCTTCGTGCCGGCCGTGGCTCTGCTGCGTGCCTATGGCGGTGGTCGCGGCTTTGCCGTCTTTGGCTTCCCGATTTTCCAGCCGGGAACGCGTGACGAAGCACTCATGGAGCCTGCGCATCTTCTGCATGGCCCGGCCGGGTGGGTGCTGCTGGCGCTGGTTGTCGGGCATGTCCTCATGGTCTTCGTGCACAAGCACGTCTGGCGCGAAGACATTCTCGGCCGCATGACGCGCGGTCGTCAGGATGATGCCAGCGTCAGCGGACCGGCATCCACCGGTCGCGCCATAGAGCAGAATTGAGCCCGATCGTTCGCTTCTAGTGCCGCTATTCCGGAGGGGAACCGCGCAGCACTTTCCCGGAATAGCGCTTACTTCACCCGCTTGCGGATGTGATGATAGATCGCGCGGATGCCTTGAGCCTCGCCGCCCAGCGGCGCGTGCGGGCGATCCTTGGGCGACCAGCCGAAGATATCGAAATGCGCCCAGCTTTCGGTCTGCGTCACGAAGCGCTTGAGGAAGAGCGCTGCCGTGATGGCGCCCGCCATGCCGCCGGAGGGCGCGTTCGTCAGATCGGCGATCTTGGTCTTCAGATCAGCCTCGTAGCCGGCATAGAGCGGCAGGCGCCAGAGCGGATCGTCGCATTCGAGCGCGGAGTCGGCCAGTTCATGCGCCAGATCTTCATCGTCGGTGAAGAAGGGCGGCAGATCGGGACCGAGCGCAACACGGGCTGCGCCTGTCAGCGTCGCCATGTCGATCAACAGATCGGGCTTCTCCTCGTCCGCGTAGGCCAGCGCGTCGGCCAGGATGAGTCGACCTTCGGCGTCCGTGTTGTCGATCTGCACCGTCAGTCCCTTGCGGCTGCGGTAGATGTCACCCGGGCGGAAGGCATTGCCGGCGATGGAGTTTTCGACGACGGGCACGAGGACGCGCAGGTCGACCTTGAGATGCGCATCCATGATCATCAGCGCCAGGCCGAGCACATTGGCGGCACCGCCCATGTCCTTCTTCATCAGAAGCATGGAGGAGGAGGGCTTGATGTCGAGACCGCCGGTGTCGAAGGTGACGCCCTTGCCCACCAGCGTGACCTTGGGCGCACCCGCCTCGCCCCAACGCATTTCGAGCAGGCGCGGCGCTTCGGCGGCCGCGCGTCCGACGGCATGGATCAGCGGGAAATTCTTCTTCAAGAGGTCGTCGCCGGAAATGACCGAGACCTTCGCCTCATAGTGTCCGGCAAGATCGCGGAACACCTTTTCCAGCGCATCGGGGCCCATGTCGTTCGTCGGCGTATTGATGAGGTCGCGGGCCAGAAACACGCCGGCGATCTGGCGCTTGATGTCGGTCGCGTTTGCGTCCTTCGGGATGAGCAGCGTTGCGCCCTGCGGTTTCGGCTTCAGGTAGGTTTCGAAGCGGTAGCTGCCGAGGCCGAAGCCGAGCGCGATACGATTGGCCGTCAACGGAGCCGTCTCGACATGCCATTCGCCCTCGGGAAGCGCGCGCGCCAGATGACCGGTCATGAAAGGGGTTCCCGCCGGGTTCTTGCCGAGGCCGAACAGTGCGCCGCCAAGCGCGCCATCGGCTGACGGAACGAGCAGAACGGAACCGGTATCGGCCTTGAAGCCCGACTTGCGCGCCCATTCGAGCGCCGTCGCCTCGATGGCCCCGATTTCGATATGCGCCGGCGTCACCGCGAAGACCGGCAGCGTCTTGCCGAGCTTGCTGTTATAGGGGCTGTGACGCTTGATGAACTGAAAGGGGGCCATGTTTATCTGTGTCTTTCCCAATGCGCAGAGCAATTCCCGGCGACCGCGGATCGCCCGGATGCTTCTTTCAAGTTTCTCTCACAATCCCCGGCGGTCCCGCGCCGCCCATCTTTCGGAATTGCCCCACCTGCGTGTACCCTGTCCCGACCGAACCGGCCATCCGCAACCTTCGGGGTCCCGCTTCAGCGCCTGGGAATCAGAGTCGTTAACGCTCTGTTAGGGTTAACAGACTATTGCTGGTGTCAAGGTTGCGCCGCAGTTTTCAGTATGCCCTCAGGCCGGTGCAAAAAGACCAGAATCTCGGGGCATCGCCATGACCACATCCACCCTCTTCCGGATCCACAGCAGCAGGTTGCTGGCGGGCGCCTGTCTGTTTGCGGCGGTGCTGACGCTGCAATCCTGCACGACATCGAGCTCGACCGACAACATCAAGACCGGATCGATCCCCACCGGTCTGTCGAAGCCGGTCACAGAGATGACCGCGCCCGAACTGAATGCTGCCGCGAGCAGGATCGGTGACGCCTACGCAAAGAACCCGGACGACCGGAATGCGGGCCTGAACTACGCCAATCTCCTGCGCATGACCGGCAAGAACGACCAGGCGCTGGCCGTGATGCAGCAGGTCGTCATTCGCCATCCCCGCGACACCGAAGTTCTGGCCGCCTATGGCAAGGCACAGGCCGCAGCCGGCCAGCTTGATGCAGCGCTGGAAACAATCTCGCGCGCGGAGCGCCCGGACCTGCCGGACTGGCGCCTGAAATCGGCGCAGGGTGCGATCCTCGACCAGCTCGGCCGCTCCACCGAGGCGCGCATGCGCTATCGCGAAGCTCTCGACCTGAAGCCGAACGACCCGTCCGTCCTGTCAAACCTCGGCATGTCCTATGTTCTGACCAGGGACCTGAAATCGGCGGAAACCTATCTGAGGCAGGCGGTGGCGCAGCCCGGCGCCGACAGTTCGGTGCGCCAGAATCTCGCGCTCGTCGTGGGCCTTCAGGGCCGCTATCCCGAAGCCGAGAAGATCGCCCGACAGGAGCTTTCGCCCAACCAGGCCGAGGCCAACGTCAAGTATCTGCGCTCCATGATGAGCCAGCAGCCGACCTGGAAGGCGCTGAAGGATCAGGGTTGAGCCCCGGCCGGAAACCCGTCCCGCTGCCCCATCTCCCTAGGCTCTCCCAAGACTGAAAAAGGCGTTCCGGTTTCCGGAGCGCCTTTCTTGTTGCTCGTTTGGATGGGTTCGCGACGCGATCAGTGCGTCGTCTGCTCCTGCTGCGTGCCGCTCATCTGATCGCTGACGCGGATGCCGGCGGGGCCGAGGATGACGGCGATCAGAACCGGCAGGAAGAACAGGATCATCGGCACGGTCAGCTTCGGCGGCAGGGCGGCGGCCTTTTTCTCGGCCTCGTTCATGCGCGTGTCGCGGCTTTCCTGTGCCAGCGTCCGCAGCGCCTGGGCCACGGGCGTACCGTAGCGTTCGGCCTGGATGAGCGCCTGCGTGGTCGACTTGACCGCATCGAGCTGGGTGCGGTTGGCAAGGTTTTCATATGCGCTGCGTCGATCCTGAAGATAGGAGAGTTCAGCGGTCGTCAGCACGATTTCCTCGGCCAGTTCCGGCGATTGCGCACCGATTTCGTCCGCCACGCGGCGCATGGATGCTTCGACGGAAACACCGGATTCCACGCAGATCAGCAGAAGATCGAGCGCATCGGGCCATGCCTTTCGAATTGACGACTGGCGCTTGCCCATCTTGTTGCTGATGAACAGGATGGGTGCGTAGAAGCCCGCATAGGCAAAGACGAGATTGGCGAGAAGCCGCATCGTCAGCGCCTGATCCGTCAGGTTGTCGAGGACGAAAATCCAGATCGCGCCGGCAACGGCGAAGACGAAGGGCAGGATGAGGCGCGCGAAGAGATAGGTGTTGAGAGCGTTCTGCGACCGATAACCGGCGGCGCGCAGCTTGTTGATCGTCGCGTCGTCAACCAGCGCCTTTCGCAGGTTGAGCCGTTCGACGATGTTGCGGACGTTCTTGTTGTCCTTGCCGCGCAGGCTTGCCCTGGATTGGATGGCATCATTCATGCGTGCGCGTTCGCGGGCACGCAACTGTTCGCGCTCGGTCGCCACCGACTTCATGCGCTTCTGCAGGTCGCCGCGCTCGAAATAGGGTTCGGCAACCACATAGAGCGTGCCGAAGACCGCGAGGCCGAGCAGCACCGCAAAGATGAAGCCCGGATTGGTCACTGTCGAGGCGAGATCGTAAAGCATTCTGATCGTCCTTGTGGCGGATCCTGCGCCCGTCGGTTCAAGCAGTTCCGGACATCGCTCGAGGGGTCGGCCGGTCCTGCTTCAGGAGAAAGTTAGATATCGAAATTGATCATCTTGCGCATGACCAGCACGCCGATCGACATCCAGACCCCGGAGGCGAGCAGGATGAGGTGCCCGCGCGGGTCGGTGAAGAGGGGCTTGATGTAGTCCGGCGAGGTGATCGAGACGAGCGTGGCGACGATGAACGGCAGCGCACCGATGATGGCGGCGGAGGCCTTGGCTTCCATGGACAGCGCCTGCACCTTGCCGAGCATTTTCTTGCGGTCGCGGAGAACGCGGCTAAGATTGCCCAGCGCCTCGGACAGGTTGCCACCCGCCTGGGCCTGAATGCCGATGACGATCGCGAAGAACTTGACCTCCTGGAGAGGAATGGTCGCGCTGATGCGCGCGCAGGCATCGGCGATCGACATGCCCATCTGCTGCGCCTCGACGACGCGGCGGAATTCGCTCTTGACCGGCTCCTGGCCTTCCATGGCGATGAGACGCACGGCGTCGTTGAGCGGCAGACCGGACTTGATCGAACGCACCATGATATCGAGCGAGTTGGGGAACTCGTTCAGGAACCTCTTCATGCGCCGTTTGAACAGAAAGCCGAGGATGAAGCGCGGCAAGCCGAGGCCCATGGCGAAGGCGAGTGCAAAGACACCGAGCTGGGCGCTGGAGAAGGGCAGAAAATCGAAGGCGGGCGCGCCGGACATGTCGGCCGTGAGGATGAAGCCGACCAGCAGGGTTCCTGCAGCCAGCGCCGCGCTGGCGATGTAGAACTGCGATTCCGTGGCCGACAGGCCGGCCTGCTGCAGACGAACCTTGAGGGTCGGTGTTTCCGCCTTCTTGCTCTGCTCCTGCTTCTTCTCCAGTTCGCTCAGCGAATCCTGGATGGATTTACGGCGCTTCGTGGCCTCGGCCATGCGGTCGCGGGCGGCCTTGACCTTGACGGTATCGGTCTCGGCGGCCTTGACCTTCTTGTAGCGGTTGGTGGTCTTCTGCTGGTTTTCGATTTCGGAGAAGAGCACGCCATAAGCCACGGCCGCCGCCGCAATGGCGGCGAGGCCGACGATCGCCAGAACCATGGGATCAAAACCGAACATTACGCGCGCTCCGGGTTGTCACTCTTCATCTTGCTTTCATATGCGTCGCCGCCCGGCACTCAGGCGGCGCCCGCCTTGTCTTCCATCGCATCGAGAGCTGCCGCCAGACGCTTTTCCTCGCCATAGTAGCGGGCGCGGTCCCAGAAATTCGGGCGACCGATGCCGGTTGAACGGTGGCGACCGATGATGCGGCCATTGGCATCTTCGCCCTCGATCTCGTAGCGGACGAGGTCCTGGGTCACGATGACGTCACCTTCCATGCCGACCACTTCCGTAATGTGGGTGATGCGGCGCGAGCCGTCGCGCAGACGCGTGGCCTGGATGATGATGTCGACCGAACCGGCGACGATTTCGCGCACCGTCTTGGCCGGCAGCGTGAAGCCGCCCATGGCGATCATGGATTCGATACGGTTGAGGCATTCGCGCGGGCTGTTGGAGTGGATGGTGCCCATCGAGCCGTCGTGGCCGGTGTTCATCGCCTGCAGAAGGTCGAAGACTTCCGGTCCGCGCACTTCGCCGACGATGATGCGTTCAGGGCGCATACGCAGGCAGTTCTTGACGAGGTCACGCATGGTGATCTCGCCCTCGCCTTCGATGTTCGGCGGACGGGTTTCAAGACGCACCACATGTGGCTGCTGCAGCTGAAGTTCGGCCGAGTCTTCGCAGGTGATGATGCGCTCATGCGTATCGATGTAACGCGTGAGGCAGTTCAGAAGCGTCGTCTTGCCCGAACCGGTACCTCCGGAGACGACGATATTGCACCGAACGCGGCCGATGATCTGCAGCACCTGCGCACCTTCGGGCGTGATCGAGCCGAAACGCACGAGCTGGTCGAGTGTCAGCTTGTCCTTCTTGAACTTACGAATGGTGAGAGCCGGGCCGTCGATGGCGAGCGGCGGGGCAATAACGTTGACGCGCGAACCATCGGGAAGACGGGCGTCGCAGATCGGGCTTGATTCATCGACGCGGCGGCCGACCTGGCTCACGATGCGCTGGCAGACGGAGAGAAGCTGACCGTTGTCGCGGAAGCGGATATCGCTCTCCTGCACCTTGCCGTCGACTTCGATGAAGGTCTGGCCGGCACCATTGACCATGATGTCGGCGATATCGTCGCGCGCCAGAAGCGGCTCGAGCGGGCCGAAACCCAGAACGTCGTTGCAGATATCCTCGAGCAGTTCTTCCTGCTCGGCAATCGACATCGCGAAGTTCTTGATCGTGATGATATCGTTGACGATATCGCGGATTTCCTCGCGCGCGCTCTCGTTGTCGAGCTTGGCCAGCTGCGACAGGTCGATCGTGTCGATCAGCGCGGAAAAGACCTGGCTCTTGGTGTCGTAATATTCGGAATTGCGGGTGGTGCGGCGGCGCACGGGTTCGGGCGCCAGCGGTGGCGGCGTTGCAGCCGCGCGCATGGGCGCCGGCTGGGGTTCCGGAGCCTTCATCGCCGGCTCCGGCGCGGCAACCATCACCTGCTGCTCTGGCGCGGCAGGGGCGGCCGGTGCATAGGTCTTCGGCGCGGAAGGAGCCGAGCCTCCCGAGAAGCCGGATTTTCCGAAACCGTCATTTCCCTTTTTGCCGAACATCAATCAGATCCAGTCTTTTTCATGCTTTGCTTTTGGAGCGGTTGAGCAGCGCCAGCATCTTGGTGAGGCTGTTGCCCTTCTGGCGCTTGACCGTCGTGCGGCCCGTGACGACATGGGCGATCTGCGAGAACGTCTCGGAAACCGGTGCCTTGGGGTCGATTTCGGCGATCATGCGTCCGCTGTTGGC
Organism: Hyphomicrobiales bacterium; assembly: GCA_900467685.1. Taxonomy (GTDB): domain Bacteria; phylum Pseudomonadota; class Alphaproteobacteria; order Rhizobiales; family Rhizobiaceae; genus Ensifer_A. The sequence goes on along the minus strand of UBQX01000004.1, from coordinate 96,037 downwards.
CGCATTGCCGAAAAGCTGGACCTCGAAGGGGATGACCGCGATCGGCTGCACGCCGAGCGGATCGGCGAAGTCGGAGGGCGAAATCTCGGCCCGCTTCGGCATACCGGCCTGGTTGAGGACCAGATGGGGAAGCTTGTCGTTCGGACGCAGCTTCTTCAGCGCGTCGAACATGTTCTTGGCGTTGCGAAGATTGGCGAGATCCGGCACGGCCGTAATGACCACTTCGTCGACGCCGGACAGCAGCATGCGGGTCCAGTCGTTCCACGCATGCGGCACGTCGAGGACCGTGACAGGGGCCGAACGCGCCAGCACTTCGACAACGTGCTGGAACGAGTCCCGGCCGAAGTCGTAGGCGCGGTCGAGCATGGAGGGTGCGGCCAGCAGCGACAGATTGTCCGTGCATTTAGCCAGCAGACGATCGAGGAAAATTTCGTCCAGGCGGTCAGGCGAATAGACGGCTTCCGCCATGCCCATCGCAGGGTCCTGGTCGAAATTGATGTTGGCCGTGCCGAACGGAAGATCGAGATCGGCGAGGATGGTTTCGGTAGCAAACAGGCTCGAGATACCGAAAGCCGCGTTGTGAGCGATGGTCGAGGAGCCGACGCCGCCCTTGGCACCGATGAAGGCAATGCTGCGGCCGAGCGGTTCAGCCTCTGGATCCACGAAGATCGAGGCAACGGAAGAGAGGAGGTCGGGCAGGCCCACCGGATAGACAAGATATTCGGAAATGCCGTTGCGCATCAGTTCGCGATAGAGGCCGATGTCGTTCTGGCGACCGATGATGATCACCTTTGTCGACGGATCGCAGACCTCTGCAAGCGGACCCAGTTCCTCGAACAGACGCTCAGCACCGAGCGCCGTCTCGAGGATGATCAGGTTCGGCGTCGCAGCGGATGCAAACATGCTCGCCGCCGCAGCAATGCTGCCGTGGTTGATCTTGAAGGTGACCTTTGCCATGCGGCGGTCGCGGCTGCAGCGCTCCATCAGGCGCAGCGCGTCGTCGCTTTCGCAGAAGGCATGGATCGAGATACGCGGCAACGGCCGGATCTGGTCGATCTCGACGCTCTCGTTGGCGCGCTCCTCAAGCTGTTCGTCGATCGCGACGGGCTCGATTCCGTATTCAACTGTACTCATGGGTCCTGTCTCTCCGGTAACCGATCACACTCGTTCATTGGGTCGGGATGGTGATGCTCGTGTCCTTGCCAAGGTCAGAGCCCGTTTGACGATAGGTGTCGATCACGTTGGCGCGCCGCTGCGCATCGATGGGGGTCGATGCCCGCGGGTCGAAAAGGTCCTTCGGATTGGCGACCTGGGCGGCCAGATTGTTCTGGTTGGAGCAGCCGAAATTGTACCAGTTCTTGTTGCCGAAGGAATTTTCCATCAGGTCTTCCGGCCATTGCCCGCACTGGTCGGTCATGGCGGTGAGCGCAACGAAGCTGATCTTGATCGGCGCGGACACGCCGGGTTCGGCCTGGTAGCTGGTCACGATCATGCGCCGCTGGTCGACGCCCTCCTTGGCCAGCTGGCTGCGCACCTGCGGCACAATGGCCCGAGCGGCGCGCGAATTGACGGAGCCCGACGGGATCGCGATCTGGATCACGCCAGACGAGTTGTTCTTGTAATTCTGGCCGAAGCCCCTGATCGTGTCCTCGATCCCGCGGCCCAGCTTCACGTCGCCGGTGGCGACCGGGATGTCGATCGAGTGCTCCGCTTCCGCCATCTTGATGGGGTGTCGAACGCGATAGTCGTTCTCGATGGACGATGTCTTGAGGTCGCTGTCCGGGCGCAGATTACCGCAGCCGGCAAGCGCCACCGTCGAGGCCGCAAGCGCGACGAATGTCAGAGTTCTCAGCGCAGGCATCACCAGAGCTTCCCTTTTGATCTTGTGGAGGCGTTCTTCGTTCAACTGGTCCATCGTCCCGCTCCTCACTTGTAGATGAACCCGACATTGCCGTGGTAGCGCTGGCCGGAGGCCGGATCGACCTTCTTGCCGTAGACCTTGTTGACGCTGTTCAGGAAGAAGGTCGCAGCATCATTTTCCGGAATGAAGTTGTCGTCGGGACGCGAGAGCTTGTCGGGCGCGACCGGTCGTACGAGATAAGGCGTTGCGATGATGACGAGTTCGGTCTCGTTGCGCTGGAAGTCCTTCGAGCGGAACATGGTGCCGAGGATCGGGATCTTGGCGAGCGCGGGGTTGCCGCTGAAGGCCTGGCGCACGTCGTCACTGACGAGGCCTGCGATCATGATCGAGCCGCCGGACGGCAGTTCGACCGTGGTGGATGCCTGGCGACGGCGAATGCCTAGATGGGTGATGCCGGGGACGTTGCTGGCACCGCGCGTCGAATAGTTGCCTTCGTAAGTCGGCTCCGACACTTCCGTTTCCATTTTCAGGCTGATCCGCCCCGCAGACAGTACAACGGGAAGGAAGTTCAGCGAAATGCCATACTGCGTGGCTTCCGCCGTGCGGTCGACCGAACCCGGTGAGGTCACGACAACACCTGCTGCGGTGACGCTCTGCTGCGGAGCCGTGATGTTCTGCGTCGTGGCCATGTTGAACGAACCACCGACATAGAACTTGGCGACTTCGCCCGAGATCGCGGTGAGGCTCGGCTCGGCGAGGGTGCGCATCACACCAGCCTGCTCCATCGCATTCATGTAGGCAGCGAGGCTGACACCCCCACCAAGCGAGCCGCTGACAGCCGCATTGGCGATCTGTCCAAGCGAGGCGCCGAGGTTCGACGGGTTGAGATACGACATACCGCCGTTGCTTCCACCGATCGAACCGCTGATGCCGAGCTGCTTGATGACCTGGCGGCTAACCTCAGCAACCGTCACCTTGAGCGTGACCTGGTCCTCGCCCTGGATGGTCAGCAGGTTTACGATCTGTGATTGTTGGCGGTCTTCCGCAAAGATCGCGACGCTGGAGGCCGAGCCGGAGCCGGACGCTGTCTGGTTACGCGTCGTGGCTTCACCGCCCTTGACGAAGATTTCGGCGAGCTTGGAGGCCTGGGCTGCATCCTGGGGTGTGCGGACCGAGCCGGTGAGTACGATGTTGTCGGAGATGATTTCGACCTTGATGTCGGAATCCGGCAGGAAGCGGCGAAGGTTCGTTTCGAGCTGCGAGATATCGCGCTCGACCTGGATGTCCAGGCTAACGAGTTCCTTGCCATCGGCGCCGAAGACGAAGACGTTCGTCTGGCCCACAGCCTTGCCAAAGAGATAGAGACGGCGCGAGGTGCGCGTGACGGCGTCGGCAAGCGACGGGTCGGCAACAAGAATGTCGTGTGCGTCGGCCGGAAGCTCGACCACAAGCGCCTTGTTCAGGCCGAGCTTCAGCGTCTTCTTCACGCCGGGGCCCGCCTGGGCAATCGTGATCATGGATTCGCTGGCCGCAAAGGCCGCCATTCCGTTTTCGCCGGCCAGCGGGATCGGAAGGATTCCGGTCACCGCGAGAGTGAAGCACAGCCCGCCAATCGTGGTCTTGCGGATGTCTTGCATGATAGGTCTCACTGTATGCTCCCGCTCTTCTTACTGGCTGGTCGAGATAGTGCCGGACTTGATGATCTGGACGCCCGGCGAACCGTCGCCATTGCCCAGGAGCCGCTCGGATGCGGACGTATCGGGCTCGGCCGAATCCGCGACCGAGCGAAGCGCGAGCGTCAGGCGGTCGGCGATCTGCTGCGCGACCGCGATGACGCGTGCCTGATCCGGGGTAAGCTCGAGCGTGGCCGTCGAACCGACTGCCGTCTGCTTGCCGTCCGGTCCCTGCTGGAGCTGCTGGTCGATTGCCAGAACGCGGATGTTGCTGAGGATCGTCTCCGTCTGGAACGACGTTTGCTGCGTGCCTTTGCGAACCATGATCACGTCAACCCGGTCGTTCGGCAGGATGAAGCCGCCGGCGCTGGTCGAGACGCTGATTTCCGTCGCAATTGCCCGCTTGCCGGCCGGCAGGATGGACGACATCGTACGGTTGCTGGCATCGACGATCTTTTCAAGGCGAACCGGCTCGTTGGCAAACATCGGCAGCCGGACAATGGCGCCGTTGAGATCGGCCATCGCGCTTTCGCGGTTCTTCTTGGTGATGAAGCCGGGCGCGACCGCCGTTTCAGGCCAGGCGATCCAGGCCATGCTGTCGGCATTCAGCCTCGAGCCCGTGGACAGGTTGGCCTTTGCCACCAGCACATCGACAGTCGCTTCCTTGACCATCTTTGGTTGCGCAGCCTGAATCTCGACGACCTGCTGCCCCCCCATGTTGAGCGCCAGGTAACCGGCAAGACCGGCCGCAACAGCGGCAACGGACAAAATAATCAGACGTGCTGGTTTCATGATCAATTCCTGGAGAATCCAACGAAGTGACCTCAATTGATCAGGAATTGGTGTAATTATGGTTAATGAAATTCTTAAGGGTAAGGTTAAAGCAATCTAAACCTTCTCCCGGCCGGCCACGTTGTCCAAAGGTACACGAACCCCGCCGAAAGGCAGAGCCGGGAGGCACGGAGATGAAGGGCGGGGAGTTTCCCGCAGCATCAACCTCTTGGCTCAGAAAGTGTTGTGAAGCACCATTTCCATGAGCGGCGATGCCGGATAGGCGACAAAGCCTCCGATGCCGATGGCAATGCCATAGGGGATCTTCTTTTCCTGCAGAAATGTCCGCGGAACGGGAAGGCCCATGGCCGCGATGAGGTTTCGCTGGCTGCGGATCAGAAGGATCAGGATGGTCAGCGCGCCGCCGAAGACGGCCACATTACCCATATAGACGATCTGGCTGTCATTGAAGCCGAACCAGATGGCGCTGGCGGTCAACACCTTGGCATCGCCGCCGCCCATCGTGTTCGTCGCGAAGAGCACGAAGACAACAGAAAAAACGCAAAGGCCGGCGAGAAGATGCCAGCCGATCTGGACAAGGCTCATGCCCGCGAGAGGCGCCACGATGAGAAAGGAAGCCAGAAGGATCACCGAAACGCGGTTCGGGATCGTCATCGTGAAAAGGTCGGAAAAAGCCGCAACCGCCATGCAGAGCGGAAAGATGACAAGTATGGCTGCTTGGATCATGGCCTGGCGGTTTCCTGGTGGTCCGGCTTTCGCGAATGCCCCGAGAAGACATCCTGGCATAGCCGGGCCTCTGGCGCAGTTCAGCCGTATCAGCGGCGGAATCACGTTAAGGCATTGCGTTCATTCAGTCTCACGCCGTTCCCGAGCCGGGATCGTACGCGACCGACGCCACTTTGCCTCAAACCACTTAAAAATATACAAACCTGCCTTCGGCGGCCGAAGGCAGGTTTGAAATCGAACTTATGAACACGAACCGATCAGTTCGTGTTGTTGACCGTCGTTGCAATGGTGCTGAACTTGTTGTTCAGAGCCGTGCCGAGCGAGCGTGCGCCGGTGATGATTGCAACGCCGATGAGGGCAGCGATCAGACCGTATTCGATGGCGGTGGCGCCAGATTCGTCTTTCATAAGACGGGTAAGAAGCTTGGTCATTTGGGTCTCCTGAGTCACATCTTTTAAAATTTCGGCAGTACCGCCAACCGTTCCCGTTGATCGGATGCGATGAGACTATCCCGGCTTCCTTGAAATCGACTTAACGCGTATGCTTAACGACAGGTTAATCCAATTTTGACCCGGAACTGGTAAATAGTCTACAAATTGAATTCAAACAATTTTCTGCGTTAATCGCCCTGGTTCGCGTCAAGAACCCTTCAGACCAAGGTGTATATTGACGGTTGATTGAGAGATACTGATTAAACGGAATGCTGACAATTCGCATGTCTCGACAGGCCGGATCGTTCGGGCAGGGCTTCTGACAGGGGCGCTCCGATAGCAATAGGGGAAAGCCGGCGCTGGAACATAGTCTGTCATGCTTAACGCGAATTTTACATTTGCAGACGACAGTGTCTCAAAATCCATCGGGATATAACCATGCCTGCTCTCAATTCCTCGCTCAAGATGAAGATGCTCGTCACGGGTGCCTTTGCGCTCCTGTTGTCCGCGGGTGCCACGGCCGCATCGGACAAGAACGACGACCTCATTCGAGTCTTCATGAATCATGCGCGCGTATTGAAACTTGATCGCGCCGTCGCCAAGGTCATCATCGGGAACTCAGACGTCGCGGACGCCACAGTGGCTGATTCCAAGACGATCGTGCTCACCGGTCGCAGTTTCGGCACGACCAATCTGGTCCTGCTCGATTCGACCGGCAATGCAATCCTCGACGAGCGCGTGCTGGTTTCGATCGACGAAGGAAATTCGGTTCGCGTTTTCCGGCAGACGGAACGCAGCGTCTATTCCTGCACCCCGAATTGCGAGAAGAACTCGTCGCCGAGCGGCAATGCCGCGAACTCGGCTGCGGCTGCGCCCACCACATCCATGGCACAGTAACAAAGGCCTCGCGATCAGACGTGTGAAACAGGAGACGATCGGCGCGTTCAATGGAATGCCTCAGCGGACCGAAGTCCGATCGTCTGGTCAGCCGAAGTTGGGAGTGGGCACTTGACCTCAGAAGGAAAGGCAGATCGGGCTTCGCGACTGCGCCGGCTTTTCAAGTCGAGCGAGGGTGCGACGGCGATCGAATTTGCCATTCTTGCTATCCCTTTCATGATGATCGTCTTCGCGACATTTGAAACCTTCATCGCCTTCACCGGAGAGCAGCTTGTCTCCAACGCCGTCGACACGATGGCGCGGCGCGTCCGCACGGGACAGATCACGTTCAACCTCGGGCGCACGACGGACATGACCCGGACGCAGTTCCGGCAGGAATTCTGCAAGCAGATCTCGGTGATGATCACCTGTTCCAATACCGAGGCAGCGACACCGAACAAGCTCTGGATCGACCTTGAACAGGTCACGAGCTTCGCCGACATTCCGACGAATATCCCCCTGGTCGCAACGAATGGCGGCAAGACGAAGGATCTCGACACCACCAAGATGAACTACTCTCCGGGCGGTGCAGGCAAGATCAACATGTTCCGCGCCTACTATCGCTGGCCCATCACCACGGATCTGGTGCGCCCTTACATTTCGAATATCCAGCAGGAAGGCTCGACCAAGGGACAATTCCTCATCGTCGCGACCAGCGCCTTCCAGAACGAGAATTACCCGTGAGCGCCGTGGCCTTCATAGCGAGACTGAGAAAGCTGGCGGGCTTTGCCGCAAGCTCTCGCCTTGCACGCGAGAAGGATGGCGTGGGCGCGGTCGAATTCGCGCTGATCGTGCCGATCCTGCTCATCATATATTTGATGTCCTTCGAAATCACGGTCGCCATCAGCATTACGCGCAAGACGACCCATGCCTCCTCCGATATTGCCGACCTCGTCACGCAAAGGACGTCGGTGGACAAGGCGTTTCTTGCGACCATGACGAATGTCGCCAAGGCAACCATCGCACCCTATTCTTCGAATGGCGTGACGCTCAAACTGAGCGGCATCACCATTGATGGCGCCTCGGTTGCCAGGATTGCATGGTCGTGGCAGTCGACAGGCGGCACGCCCTATGGCACAGGCACGGTCGCCACCATTCCCTCGGATCTGGCGATTGCGAACTCCTTTGTCGTTCGATCGGAACTCAGCCTGCCCTATTCGCTTCTGCTCTACCTGCCGGGCATGAGCGGAACACAGACGAAGAGCTTCACCATCAAGAAGGACTTCTATTATCGTCAGCGCGTCGGCAACAACATTAGCTGCTCGGATTGCTGACCTCCGCGCATTTCCGGTGAACAGACGCGCATCGATTGTCGCCCTGCCCTTTATTTATGCGCAATTCCGGGTCAAAACGACTGTCTGACACTGCTCTGGACGTCTGGTGACCATGGCTCGCGCATTTCTGTTTGTTCTCGACTCCTTCGGTATCGGCGGCGCGCCGGATGCGGAGATCTATGGCGATCTCGGCGCCAACACGCTTGGCCACATCGCGGAGTTCTGCGCGCATGGCTGCGCCGACCGCAAGGGGCTGCGCGACGGGCCGCTGGAACTGCCCAATCTCTCCGTCTTCGGGCTGCTGCATGCGGCGAAGGCGGCCACCGGCCAGTTTCCTGCGGGAATGCCGGTGCCGGAAAAGACCTACGGGATCAGGGGCGCAGCCAGTGAGATCTCCCGCGGCAAGGACACGCCCTCCGGTCACTGGGAAATTGCCGGAACGCCGGTCATGTTCGACTGGGGCTATTTCCCGGCGGAGGGCGAAGCCTTTCCGGAGAAGCTGGTCAACCGCATCTGCAAGGCGGCCGACATTCCGGGCATTCTCGGCAATTGCCATGCCTCCGGCACGGATATCATCCGGCAATATGGCGAGGAGCATATCCGCACCGGGAAGCCGATCTGCTACACCTCCTCGGACTCCGTCTTCCAGATCGCTGCGCATGAGACGCATTTCGGCCTAGACCGGCTTCTGGCTCTCTGCGAGATCGTTCGCAAGCTGGTGGACGACTACAATATCGGCCGCGTCATCGCGCGCCCCTTCGTCGGCGAAAGTGCCGAGACCTTCGAGCGCACCGGCAACCGGCGCGACTATTCCGTCCTGCCTCCGGAACCCACGCTGCTCGACCGGTTGAAGAATTCGGGCCGCAAGGTGCACGCCATCGGCAAGATCGCCGATATATTCGCGCATCAGGGCGTTTCGCAGCTCTGGAAGGCGAGCGGCAACATGGCGCTGTTCGATGCGACGCTGGAAGCGATGGACGAGGCCGGCGATGGCGATCTTGTCTTCACCAATTTCGTCGATTTCGACATGCTCTATGGCCATCGCCGCGATGTCGCCGGCTATGCCGCGGCGCTGGAGGAGTTCGACCGGCGCCTGCCCGAGATCAACCGCAAGCTCCAGCGCGGCGACATGGTGGTCATCACCGCCGATCATGGCTGCGATCCGACCTGGCGCGGCTCGGACCATACGCGCGAACGCGTGCCGGTTCTGGCCTATGGTCCTGGCATCAAGACCCGCGAGCTCGGCGTGCTGCCGACCTATGCGGATATCGGCGAAACCATCGCGGCGCATCTCGGGATCGAACCCGGCCGCCACGGACGGAGCTTCCTGTGATGTCGATGCTGAAGAAAGCCGAACTGCACCTGCATCTGGAAGCCGGCGCGCCGGTTTCACTCGTGCTGTCGCAGGCCGCGAAATACGGAGCCGACATGTCGCCCTTCATTCGCGAGGGCGCCTATGTCTGGCACGATTTCACGACCTTTCTGGGCTGCTACGACGCGGCCGCCTCGCTGTTCAAGACGGAAGAGGATTTCGCGCTTCTGGCAGAAACCTACCTGCTGGAGATTTCCGCTGCCGGTGCCGTCTATGGCGAACTCTTCGTCTCGCCCGATCACGGCGTGTCGGCGGGCTTGAGCGCACGCGCCTATATTGCCGGCATTTCCGAAGGCATGAAGCGGGCCAAGGAGAGATGCGGCATCGAAAGCCGCATGGTCGTCATCGGCGTTCGCCATCTGGGGGCCGAGCGCGTCGAAGCCGCCGCGAAACTCGCGGCAGAGCGGCCTGACCCGCTGATCACCGGCTTCAACATGGCCGGCGAGGAGCGCTTCGGCAAGGTCGCCGACTTCACCCGCGCCTTCGACATCGCCCGCGAGGCAGGTCTGGGCATCACCATCCATGCCGGCGAGCTGGCGGGAGCGGAAAGCGTGCGCGATGCGATCGACCTCGTGCGGCCCGCTCGGATCGGCCATGGCGTGCGCGCCATCGAGGACATGGACCTCGTGCGTCGCATTGCCGACCTGGGAATTGTCCTGGAGGTCTGCCCGGGGTCGAACATCGCACTCAAGGTCTTCCCGGATTTCGAGAGCCATCCGCTGAAAACCTTCTTCGACATGGGCGTGAAGGTGACGCTGAACTCGGACGATCCGCCCTTCTTCCACACATCGCTCGCACGGGAATACGAGGTTGCGAAGTCGCGGATGGGCTTCAGCGACGCCGACCTGAATGCGATGACACGCACTGCGCTTGAGGCCGCCTTTGTCGATGAGGCCACACGCGCGCGTCTCCTTGCAATGATTTGAGGATTAAGCGCCCCGGCACGCGCGTTCAGCTTGCGGGGGGCGGACATTACGATAAGACTATTCTGGAATAAGTATTGACTGGAAGGCAAAGATGAACGGCGTCACGGTTATTTCCCATCCCCTCGTGCAGCACAAGCTGACGATCATGCGCAAGAAGGAAACCTCGACGGCCAGCTTCCGCCGGCTGCTTCGGGAAATCTCGACGCTGCTCTGCTATGAAGTGACCCGCGATCTGGAGCTGACCACCGAGCGGATCGAAACGCCGCTGATGGAGATGGACGCGCCGCTGCTCGAAGGGAAGAAGCTGGTCTTCGCCTCGATCCTGCGCGCCGGCAACGGCTTGCTCGAAGGCATGCTGGAACTGGTGCCCGCCGCCCGCGTCTCGCATATCGGCGTCTATCGCGACCACGAGACGCTGCAGCCGGTTGAATATTACTTCAAGGCCCCCGGCGATCTCGACGCCCGCCTCGTCATCGTCGTGGACCCGATGCTCGCCACCGGCAATTCCTCGATTGCAGCCGTCGACAAGCTGAAGGAGCGCGGCGCGAACAATATCCGCTTCCTTTGCCTGCTGGCAGCGCCTGAAGGCATCAAGAACTTCACGGAAGCGCATCCGGACGTCCCGGTCTTCACCGCCGCCATCGACGATCATCTCAACGAACTCGGCTACATCATGCCGGGCCTCGGGGATGCCGGCGACCGCATGTATGGGACGAAGTGAGCCGCCGCGCAAAAGCCAGATTTTTGCCGCATTTCACACGGTATTAACCAGCCAATCCAAAATGGCCCGCCTGTACCCGGTACCGGCGGGCCATTTTTTGAATTTCATAACTTCTGTCAGGAATAGTGGTCCCATTGCGAAGGCGGACAAGGAAGCTGTCGCGCAAAACAGGGATAAAAGATAATGAACCGCTTTCTGTTCGTAGCAGCTGCGGCAGCGATGACTGCCGTCTATTTTGGTCACGCGCACAAGACAATTGAAGCCACGGTCGCCACGGCACAGGCGCCGGGTGTGGACATGCAGGCAACGACCGCAGCGACCACGCCCGTTTCTGTCGCAGCCCCCGGCGAAGAGGCCATCAAGGCCGGCGCGGGCGGGCATTTCAACGCCAGCTTCCGGGTCAACGGACGCGACGTCGACGGGCTTGTCGATACCGGCGCAACCTTCGTCGCCATCAACGAACAAACCGCAAAGCGCATCGGCATCAGCGGCTCCAGCCTCGACTACCGCTACGCCGTCACCACCGCCAACGGCACGACGCAGGCAGCCCATGTCACGCTCGATCGCCTGGAAGTCGGTTCGGTGCGGGTCCGCAATGTCGATGCCTATGTGCTGAAGGACAAGTCGCTTTCCGGCATGCTGGTCGGCATGAGCTTCATGAGCAAGCTCAAGTCCTACAAGGTGCAGGACGGCGTGCTTTATCTCAAGAACTGATCGTCTCGACGATGGCAGGGCGCGAACCATCGACGCCCTCGCCGATCGTGAAACTGGCCAGTAGTTCGGCCCGCGCCCTCTGTGCAGATGCCTCGTCTTGCGCATGAATGCGAGCGATGATCTCGCCCTTTTCCACCCGTGTTCCGAGCGGCAGAAATTCCGTAAACCCGACGGAATGATCGACAGCATCGGTCGGCAGGATGCGTCCACCGCCAAGCCCGATCACGGCCATGCCGACGTCACGGGCCTTGCAGGCGATGAGCATCCCGGCCTGCGGCGCTTCCACCACGAGCTCGACCTTGGCCTTCGGCATATGATTCCAGGGACGCTCGACAAAATCTGCGGGGCCGCCGAGGCTCGCAATCATGTGGCCAAACGTTTCCAGCGCCCTGCCCGAGGCTATCGCCTCCTGCGCCCTCGCCAGCCCTTCGTCCGCGCTTGACACCAGGCCGGCGGAGAGCAGCATTTCAGCCGCCAGCGCCAACGTAACCGCTTCGCTTCGGCTGCCGCGCTTCAGCCCTTTCAGGAAATCGAGTGCATGAATCACTTCCAGCGCGTTGCCAGCGCAATCGGCCAGCGGCTCGTTCATGTCGGTGATCAGCGCCGAGGTCTTCACCCCTGCTCCGTTCGCCACTTCGACGAGCGAACGAGCAAGTGTGCGGGCCTCTTTCAGATCGGTCATGAAGGCGCCGCTACCGACCTTGACGTCGAGCACCAGCGTTTCCAGCCCGGCGGCAAGCTTTTTGGAAAGAATGGAGGCAGTAATCAGCGGGACGCTGTCGACCGTCGCGGTCACGTCACGGATCGCATAGAGCCGCTTGTCGGCGGGGGCGAGATCGCCGGTCTGGCCGATGATGGCGCATCCCGTCTCGCGCACGGTTTTGCGGAACAACGCCTCGTCCGGCATGATGTTGTAGCCGGCGATGGATTCCAGCTTGTCCAACGTACCGCCCGTGTGGCCGAGGCCACGGCCGGAAATCATAGGCACGGCGAGGCCGAGCGAGGCAACGATGGGGGCGAGCATCAGCGAGACATTATCGCCGACGCCACCCGTGGAGTGCTTGTCGGCAATGGGACGGCCGATGTCGGACCAGTCGAGCACATCGCCGCTGTCGCGCATCGCGAGCGTCAGCGCCACGGTCTCCTCGCGGCGCATGCCCTTGAACCAGACCGCCATGGCGAAGGCCGCGACCTGCCCTTCGGAAATGGTGCCCGCCGTGAAGCCCTCAACGAAGCGCGCGATCTCCTCAGCCGTCAGGGTCTCGCCATTGCGCTTGGCTCGGATGGTCTCCTGCGGTAGCACCGGCGCGCCTCAATAGGCTGCGGTGTTGGGCTTGGCCGGTGTGTCGCCGAGCGTCGCGAGGATATCGCCCAGCAGGCCGGAGGCGCCGAAGCGGAAGGTTTGCGGGCCTGCCCAGCCAGCGCCCATGATCTCATCGGCAAGGCCAAGATAGATCGCGGCATCGGCGACCGTGCGCACGCCGCCGGCGGGCTTGAAGCCGGCCGGTTTGCCCGAGGCCTTGATTTCTTCCAGCATGATGCGCGCAGCTTCCGGCGTCGCGTTGACGCGGACCTTGCCGGTGGAGGTCTTGATGAAATCGGCGCCTTCCTTCAGCGCAATCGCCGAGGCCTCGCGGATGAGGGCATCGTCGTCCAGATTGCCGGTTTCAAGGATGGTCTTGAGCTTCACCGGGGCCTTGCAGCGTTCGCGGATGGCGGCAATCATCAGCCGGGCCGACGCCTTCTGGCCGATCATGAATTCCTTGTAGGGGATGACGAGATCGATCTCGTCCGCTCCGTCTGCAATCGCCTGTTCGGTCTCGGCAATCACGGTTTCCAGCGGAAGTTCGCCGGAAGGGAAATTGACGACGGTGGCGATCTTGATCGGGCTGCCGGCACCCAGAATTCCGCGTGCCTGCGCGACGAAGCGTGGCCAGATGCAGATGGCGGCCGTGTTGCCGAATTTCGTCTGCGCGTCGGCGCAGAGCTTTTCGATGGCGGCGGGCGTGCAGTCGTCGTTGAGATTGGTGAGGTCGAGGCAGGCGAGCGCGCGAGCTGCCACGGCCTTGGGGTCTGTCGATGTCATGTCAGTGTTCTCCACCCGCAATCATATCCTTCAGGATCGTGGCCAGACGGGCGCCGCCCACTGGAGCCATGTCCTTGGTTTCATGATGCGACAGTTCATTGCCGGTCATGCCGGCGGCGTAATTGGTGATGACGGAGGCGGCCGCCACCTTCATCCCGAGGAAGCGGGCGAGAATGACTTCCGGCACGGTCGACATGCCGACTGCATCCGCGCCCATGGTGCGGGCCATGCGGATTTCCGCCGGCGTTTCGAAGCTCGGACCGGAGAACCACATGTAGACGCCGTTCTTGAGCGGCACCCCGGTCTTCATCGCCGCGCGCTCCATGTCGGCCGCCATGTCGGTGTCATAGGCATTGGTCAGACCGACGAAACGGGCGTCCGTCTCCTCGCCGATCAGCGGGTTGCGGCCGGTGAAATTGATGTGATCCGAAATGCGCATCACCGAGCCCGGCGGCATGTCTTCGCGTAACGAGCCGGCCGAATTGGTGAGGATCAGATGCGTGACACCAATGCCGTGCAGCACTTCGAGCGGCCGGCGCATGGCAGCGGCATCGCCCTTTTCATAATAATGCACGCGGCCCGAGAGCATGATGACCGGCACGCCATTGAGCTTGCCGGCGACCAGTTCGCCGGCATGGCCGGAAACGGCGCTGACGGGGAAGGCATCGAGTTCCGAATAGGGAATGCGAGTGACGACATCGACCGCCTCGACCAGAGAGCCGAGACCGGAGCCGAGCACGATGCCGTGGCGGGGCAGCAGGCCGTCGAGCTTCGAGACCAGAAGGTCGATCGTCTCCCTCATCCGATCACCTCGGTTTCGAAACTGTGCGGCAGCAGTTCGTTCATCGTCATCGTCTTCTTCACGCCCGCCTCGTCGCAGAGATAGATCAGCGTATTCACGCTCGCAAATTCCTTGATGCGCTGGCGGCAGCCGCCGCACGGCGGGCAGAGCGCCAGCTTCTCGGCAATAACGGCGATTTCGACGATTTGTTTCGCCCCGCCCATGACCATATGGCTGATGGCGGTCGTCTCGGCGCACCAGCCTTCCGGGAAGGCCAGGTTTTCGATATTGGCGCCGGCATAGATCTTTCCGTCCTCGGCGCGGATCGCCGCACCGACAGGGAATTTCGAATAGGGCGCGTGGCAGAGCGCCATGGCCTTTCTCGCGGCTTCGTAGAGGTCTGCCGACATCTTAGCGCTCCTTTACATAGGGCACGCCCGAGGCCTTGGGCGGCGAGGCCTTGCCGATGAAGCCCGCAAGCAGGATCACGGTCAGGACATAGGGCAGCGCCTGGATCGCCTGATCGGGAATGCTGCCCATGATCGGCAGGTCCGCGTTCTGGCTATAGATCGACAGCGCATCGAGGAAGCCGAACAGGAGGCAGGTGATCAGGATGTTCTTCGGCTTCCAGTTGGCGAAGACGAGGGCTGCCAGCGCGATGAAGCCGCGGCCGGCCGACATGTTCTTCACGAAACCGTTGGCCAGCGCCATGGAGAGATAGGCCCCGGCGAGACCGCAGAGCATCCCGCCGCAGATGACGGCGAGGTAGCGCATGCGCACGACCGAGATGCCCGCCGTGTCGACCGCACCCGGATTTTCACCCACCGCGCGCAGACGCAGACCAAAGCGCGTGCGGTAAAGCACCCACCAGGTGATCGGCACCATCGCGAAAGCGAAATAGGTCAACAAATAATGGCCGGACAGAAGGTCCGAATAGATCGGTCCGAGAACCGGCACGTCGCGCACGGCATCCGCACCCGGCAGCTTGTAGGTCGAGAGCCGCGCATCGGCGGAAAGCGCCGGCGTGCGGCCGCCTTGTGCGAACCAGGCCTGGCCGAGAATGACCGTTGCGCCGGCGGCGATGAAGTTGATCGCGGTGCCGGAGACGATCTGATCGCCGCGCTGGCTGATCGAGGCATAGCCGTGGACTAGCGAGAAGGCGACGGAGACCAGCATGGCGGCGCCGATGCCGGTGATGGCCGAGCCGGTGACGGCAGCGGTCGCAGCGCCCGCAAAGGCGGCAGCCAGCATCTTGCCCTCAAGGCCGATATCGACCACGCCGGAGCGCTCGGCATAGAGCCCGGCGAGCGCTGTCAGGATCAGCGGCACGGAGACGCGGATGGTGGACTGAAGAAGGACGACGATCGTGTTGGTATCCATGGTTCAGACCCCTGCTGCCGCTTCGCTGCGCGATTTGCCTGCCCGCGCGAAGAACGCGGTGATGGCGGGACGGAACATATGCTCGAGCGCGCCGGCAAACAGGATGACGAGACCCTGGATGACGACGATCATGTCGCGGGTGATTTCCGGCATGTCGAAGGAAAGCTCCGCGCCGCCCTGATAGAGCATGCCGAAGAGAATGGCGGCGAGTACGATGCCAA
This sequence comes from Hyphomicrobiales bacterium, assembly GCA_900467685.1. Taxonomy (GTDB): domain Bacteria; phylum Pseudomonadota; class Alphaproteobacteria; order Rhizobiales; family Rhizobiaceae; genus Ensifer_A. The sequence goes on along the minus strand of UBQX01000004.1, from coordinate 80,143 downwards.
CCGGGTGCGAGCGGCCCATCAGCGCAACGGCGATGCCGACGAAGCCGGCGCCGGTGACGAAATCCTGCTGGATGCGATACTGATCGCCCATGATCGGGTTCAGCGCCATAAGGCCCGCGAGCGCGCCGGAAATCAGCATGGCGATGACGACGATGCGCTTGCTCTTCATGCCGGCAAAGCGGGCCGCATGCGGCTGGAAGCCCATGGTGCGCATTTCATAGCCCAGCCGCGTGCGCCAGATCAGCACCCAGACGACGAAGGCCGCGACCAGTGCCACGAGGAAGGAGAAGTTGAAGGGCGCGCCGCCGATATCGAGCCCGAAGATCGACAGCAGCCAGTCCAGCTTGGGCAATTGCCCGCCCGCCTCAAAGGTGCGCGACTGCGCCGCCATCTGGCCGAGCGGCTTGAAGACGTTGAGCAGCATGTAGAGCATCAGGTTCGATGCAATGTAGTTGAACATGATCGTGGTGATCACGATGTGGCTGCCGCGATAGGCCTGGAGCCAGGCGGGGATCAGCGCCCAGAGCGCACCGAAGAGCATCGAACCGAGGCTTGCCAGCACGAAGACGAGATACCACGGCATGGTGCTGTCGAAGGTGAGACAGGCTGCGGCCACACCGATGCCGCCCACATAGGCCTGACCTTCCGCACCGATATTGAAGAGGCCGGCATGGAAGGCGACGGCGACCGAAAGGCCGGTGAGGATGAAATAGGTCGCGTAATAAAGCGTGAAGCCGATGCCTTCGCCCGAACCGAAGGCACCGGTGATCATGATGCGCGCGGCTTCCAGCGGGTTCTCGCCCACGAAGACCACGACGATCCCGGCCACCAGGAAGGCGACGGCGAGGTTAACGAGCGGGATCAGGGCATATTCCACCCAGCCCGGCAGTTTTGCGAAAGGGGTGCTCATTGCGCAGCCTCCAGCTTCTGTTCCACGCCGGCCATCAACAGGCCGAGTTCGCCTTCGGAGGCATCCGGATTGCGCTCGCCGGCAATGCGGCCGGCAAACATGACGATGATACGGTCGGAGAGCGAGCGGATTTCATCGAGCTCGACGGAAACAAGCAGGATCGCCTTGCCCTGATCGCGCATCTCGATGATGCGCTTGTGAATGAACTCGATGGCGCCGACGTCGACGCCGCGCGTCGGCTGACCGATGATCAGCACGTCCGGGTTCCGTTCCATCTCGCGCGCCAGCACGATCTTCTGCTGGTTGCCACCGGAGAAATTGGCGGTCTTGAGACGCGGGTTCGGCGGGCGGATGTCGTATTGCTCGATCTTTTCCATCGCGTCCTTGCGGATCGCCTCGACATCGAGAAGGAAGGATTGGCCGAATTTCCTGTCGCCATGATAGCCGAGCATCGCGTTCTCGGCTTCCTCGAACTTCAGTACGAGACCGGTGTGATGGCGATCTTCCGGCACATGGGCGAGACCGCGACGGCGCATGGCGGCCGGGTCGCCGGGACCGGTCACGTCCACCGGCTGGCCGCTGAGCGTCACCGTGCCGCTCGTGGCCGAGCGCATGCCGGCAATGGCTTCCAGAAGTTCGGACTGGCCGTTGCCTGCAACGCCTGCGATACCGACGATTTCGCCGGCGCGGACATCGAAGGAGACGTTGTCGACCATGGTCACGCCGCGGCTGTCGCGGACGGTGAGGTTGCGGACTGAAAGCTTGACCTCACCCGGATTGGCCTCGCCCTTCTCGACATGCAGGAGAACGCGGCGGCCGACCATGAGTTCGGCAAGTTCCTCGACGCTCGTTTCCGATGTCTTGCGGGTGGCAACCATTTCGCCGCGGCGCATGACGGAGACCTCGTCGGTGATCGCCATGATCTCGCGCAGCTTGTGGGTGATGAGGATGACCGTCTTCCCCTGCTCCTTGAGCTGGGCGAGGATGCGGAAAAGATGGTCGGCCTCGGCCGGCGTCAGCACGCCCGTCGGCTCGTCGAGGATGAGGATATCGGCCTTGCGATAGATGGCTTTCAGGATTTCGACGCGCTGCTGCACGCCGACGGGAAGCTCCTCGATGATGGCGTCGGGATCGACTTCCATCTCGTACTGTTCTTCCAGCCGCTTCAGCTCCGCGCGCGCCTTGGTGATGCCCTTCGTCAGGATCGCGCTTTCTTCCGCGCCCAGCATGATGTTTTCCAGCACGGAGAAATTCTCGACGAGCATGAAATGCTGGTGGACCATGCCGATCCCGGCCGAGATCGCGGCCTTGGAATCCTTGATATTGGCCTTCTGGCCGGAAATGAAAATCTCGCCGCTGTCGGCCTGATAAAAGCCGTAGAGGATGGACATCAACGTCGACTTGCCGGCGCCATTTTCGCCGATAATGCCGTGGATGGTCCCCTTGGCGACCTGGAGATTGATATTCTTGTTGGCATGAACAGCGCCGAAACGCTTGTCGATGCCCTTGAGTTCTATCGCGAAATCGCTCATGTCAAACCGTTTTCAGATGATGACCGGCCGCAAGGGCATTGCTGTCAACGTTGACTGGCAAATTGCCGCTTGTAAAGCCCGTGACCGTTCCGGGTACACTGGAGAACCACAAAGATGAGCCAGACAGAAGACCGCATCGCCCGACTGGAAGAACACGCGGCGCATCAGGCAAGAACGATCGAGGAACTGTCCGGGGAAGTCGCCCGCCAGTGGAAGATCATCAATGCCATGCAGGTGAAGTTGGACCGCCTGACCGAGCGCTTCATGGCGCTGGAAGAGGCATCCATCGAGGCCCATCCGGTCAGCCGCCCGCCCCATTTCTGAGGCGCAACCCCGCCGAACGATCGGCTGCCATTGCGTGGCCAATGCCGGGCGATAGGCCCGATTCCCCCTGCCGTCTTGCTTTTTTTATCCGGCAAAAAAGGCCGTCCCCGGCTGAACCGGGAACGGCCTCGATGTCATCAAATGATCAATAGGGGCACTTTTCGTCCGTCATGTAGTCATGAACCTGGACTTTGCCGGATTCGATGTCTTCGCGGGCCTTCTTGACGGCGGCTTCCATTTCCGGGGTCACGAGCTTCTTGTTGTTGTCGTCCATGGCGACATCAACGCCCTTTTCCTTCAGGCCGAGCACGTCGACGCCAGCCTTGAACTCACCCTTCTTGCCATCCATGAAGGAGTTGTAGACGGCGACGTCCACGCGCTTCATCATCGAGGTCAGAACCTTGCCCGGCTGCAGGCCGTTCTGGTTCGAGTCGACGCCGATGCCGAGCTTGCCGGCGTCTGCAGCGGCCTGGAGAACGCCCACGCCCGTACCGCCGGCAGCGTGGTAAACCACGTCAGCGCCCTGCGAGATCTGAGACTTGGTGATTTCGCCACCCTTGACCGGGTCGTTCCATGCCGACGGGTCGGAGCCCGTGTAGGCCTGCAGAACCTTGGCGTCAGCCTTGACCGACTTCACGCCGCCGGCATAGCCGCAGGCGAAGCGGTGGATGAGCGGGATGTCCATGCCGCCGACGAAGCCGACCGTGCCGGACTTGGCAGCCATGGCAGCCATGACGCCTGCGAGGTAGGAGCCTTCCTGTTCCTTGAAGACGATCGACTTGACGTTCGGTGCCTTCACGACGGTGTCGATGACGACGAACTGCGTCTTCGGGAATTCAGCAGCGACCTTGGTGATGGCTTCCGTCCAGCTGAAGCCGGCGGTCACGATCGGGTTGTCGCCATCCTTGGCGAACTTGCGAAGCGCCTGCTCGCGCTGGGCGTCGTTGGAGATTTCGAATTCGCGGAACTTGGTTCCGGTTTCCTTGGTGAACTTCTCAGCGCCATGGAAGGCCGCTTCGTTGAACGACTTGTCGAACTTGCCGCCGAGGTCGTAGATGATGGCCGGCTTGGCGTCTGCGGCCAGCACGGGAGCGGCCATGGCCGCCGTGGCCAGAAGACTGAGAACGAATTTCTTCATTTTTGAAAGCCCTGTTTTCTGATGTTTCGGGTCTTTCCGCTGCCCTTCCACTGCAAGGCCGCGGAACGCCGGCCTCCCCTCTAGAAGGACCATGCTCGCGGCATCCTTGCATGCCGAAAAACAAAATTCATCAAAAATTTCTCAAGCGGTCAAAAAAATTGGGTACGGTTGCGGCCACCGGGATGGCGCCTCCGTACCCCTGTTCAGATTAGCAAACCCTCAATCAATAGCGCAGGTTACGCCGGTGCCACGCAGGCCGCAATAACCGCCCGGGTTCTTCGCCAGATACTGCTGGTGATAGTCCTCGGCCAGATAGAGTTCGCCTGCAGGCGCGATCTCGGTGGTGATCTCCGCGCGTACCCCGGCATCCTTCAGCGCCGTCTGGAACGCATCACGCGCGGCAAAGGCCGCCTTCAGGTCGGCATCGTCATAGGTGTAGATGGAAGAGCGATAGGTCGTCCCGACATCATTGCCCTGGCGCATGCCCTGGGTGGGATCATGGGCCTCGAAGAAGGACTTCAGCAGGGCGTTGAGGCTCACGACATTCGGATCGTAGACCACCAGCACGACTTCGGCATGGCCCGTCAGGCCCGTGACCGTTTCCTGGTAGGTCGGGTTGGGCGTGAAACCGCCGGCATAGCCGGCCGCCGTCACCCAGACGCCGGGGATCTTCCAGAAGTGGCGTTCCGCGCCCCAGAAGCAGCCCATGCCGAGCAGGATGCGCTTCATGCCATCCGGATAGGGACCGGCCAGCGGGCGTCCGTTGACGAAATGGGTTTCCGAGGTGGGGATCGGCTCCGGCCGGCCGGGCAGCGCACGCGCCGGATCGGGCATGACGGTTTTCTTGTTCATCAGATCGGTCAGGAACATGGTCATCTCCTTTACACGAGGGAACGGGACTCACCTTCTCACGAAGGTGGAATGAGAGACGCGACAAGGTGTCATCTCAAGCGTCTCAGGCCGCGAAGCGTCCGGCCGGCTTCTTGCGCTTGTAGCCGAGTATCCAGAAGATCAGCGCCAGCCCGAGGAACAGCGCGAAAGCCGGCTGGTCGAACAGGCTCAGCAACATGTCCTGCAGCCGAGCGCCGTCGGGCATGCCTCCGACATAGGCTTCCGCCTTTTCAAGGGCCTTTGGCGCCACGAACTCCACCACCGTCAGACCCGGCGTCATGACCGGCGTATCGGCGGCGAACGACTGGATCGTATCCGCAGTGCCGGCGACCACGGCCGCGGCCAGAAAGAACACGCTGAACAAGCGCAGCAGGAAGCGCATGACCTTCTATCTCATTCACAATGGCTATTGACGTCTCAACCCGCCCAAGCGCCCCCAAAACCGGTTGAATCTCCTCCCGGCCACGCGCTCAAGTCGGTCCACCTTATCGACTTGTCCCATAAATAGAAAGCCGGGGCCGCAACAACAATGGCTACCACATCACGTCTTCGTCATTTCAGGCGTGACCGCCGCCTCTCCGCCCGTGGGGCCTTTCTTCGCAATGGTTCTGCTACATCACCGTCGCACAGTTTCGCCCATCGGCCCCGACTGTCACACAGCCACAACTTTTTCGGAAGAAAGCAGTTGATCCTTTCGATTCTATCGGTATATATCCGCCCGGCCTGCCGATGACAGTATTGTCGACGGCGCAAGACCAAGGGAATTACCGCTTAGGCAATCTCCCTGCATCCGCCGAACCAAACCACGGCGGAACAAGGCAAGGACAGGTGGCCGAGTGGTTTAAGGCGCACGCCTGGAACGCGTGTGTACGTGAAAGCGTACCGAGGGTTCGAATCCCTCTCTGTCCGCCAGCCACTATTGTCAAAGCATGCCTCCCTTTGCCACAGACCTTGATTTTCAGGGATTTTTGCTGTCTCTCTTGTGACATAGATTGCCAACGAATGTCACCCAAGGCCACGCAAAAGCGGGTACATCTGCGGGTATCGCTCAACAAAAAGCGGGTATCGAGAACGCAACGTGCTGACCGACACACAGATCAGAAAAACGAAGCCAGGCGACAAGCCTATAAAGCTGACGGACGCCGGCGGGCTCCATCTTCATATCACACCGGCCGGATCTAAGATATGGCGCTGGCGCTATCGCTTCGCTGGCCGCGAGAAGCTGCTGACGCTGGGGCATTATCCGGACATGTCGCTTGCGGACGCGCGTGCCGAGCGCGACATCGCCAAGAAACACCTGCGCGACGGGAAAGACCCGGCGGCGATCAAGAAAGTGGAGAAGGTCATCGGTCGCCGCAAGGAGGGTGAGACCTTTGCGGATATTGCGCGGGAATGGCACGCGCTGCAGAAGCCGCAATGGGTCGAGCGCCACGCCAAGGACGTTCTCGATTCGCTTGAGGACGAGGTGTTTCCGATCATCGGCGAAATGCTGCCGGGGCAGATCGATGCGCCGCAGGTTTTGGCCGTTGTCCGGATGATCGAAAGCCGAGGATCAATCGAGACCGCGCGCCGCGTGCGGCAACGAATTTCAGCGGTGTTCGTCTATGCGATCGCCTCGGGTCGCGCGACGACAGATCCGGCCTCCATGATCGCCGGGGCGATGGCCCCCCTGGTGAAAGGCCGGCAGCCGGCAATCACCGACCTTGACGAGGCCCGCAAGATGCTGCGCGCTGTAGAGGCCACGCCTGGCCACCCGGTCACAAAGCTGGCGCTGCGCTTCACGGCGCTCACAGCCGTCCGCCCTGGCACTATCGCCACGACGCCATGGCTTGAACTTGACGGTATCGACGAAGGTCAAACGGAATGGGTCATTCCGGCCGCGCGCATGAAGATGCGGAAGGATCTGAAAAGCGACGAGAAGCGCGATCATGTGGTGCACCTTTCAACGCAGGCGACTGAGACATTGAGGGCGCTACGCTCACTGACCGGCCGAGGCCCTTTCCTGTTTCCGAACGGGCGTCACTCGCACAAGCCCATGAGCGAGAATGCCATGGGGTATATGCTGAACCGGGCCGGCTATCACCACAAGCATGTGCCCCATGGCTTCCGCTCGACCTTCTCGACGATCATGAACGAGCGGTTCCCGGCCGATCGTGCCGTCATTGACCGCATGTTGGCGCATACGCCGAAAGACAAGGTGGAGAGCGCGTATAACCGGGCCGAGCACATGGCCCGGCGCGCCGAGCTCGCGCAAATCTGGGCTGACCTGATTATGAAAGACGCGCCGGCGGCGGCGGAACTTCTGCAGGGTCCGCGGAAGATTCTTTCTCGATAATTTCAGCAATTAGTTTCAGCGCATCTAGGATGCCCTGATTATACTCGCCGGGAGAATCAGACTGCAGAAGATCAGAGATAGCGGTCTCTGCCTCTTTCAATGCGTCCACTTTTTCACGATTGTTTACCAATTCACCATCCTAATCGGCGATTGAGGAACCGCCTACATTTCACTGAACGGCTTCCTTCGCCAGCATCCATGACTGCGAATTGTTCCGCATGCCGAAAAGGCTATCGCCACACTCTACCAGTCGCCGCTGCAGGCGGAAATCCCAGACGTCCCGATCCTTCACCTGCTGGTATGGGCACTCGAACCACCATTCGCGCCGTCCGTCGCGGATCTGCATGTGCAGGACGTCGCCGCGCTCAAGTCGATCTTTAGCCGACAGACGGGTCATCTTTCATCGCTCTGATAGTTGCCGCCGAAATCTGGTGCATCGCCGCCTTCTTCGTCCAGCGGCGCGAGAGATAGAAGTCGGCCCGGGCGTCGTGCCAGCGCGCAACCTCTTCGAGGGTTTCGGAACGCGCGGACGTCACGGCGCTGGCCAGAGCGCCAGGCGCGATCTGCCGGTCACCGTAAAAACTGCCGATAAGCAGAAGCTCCTGCACATCCGGAGGCACATTCGCGTCAGTAAGTGCTACGCCGGCCGCGCAAACGGCCGGATGCGTGTTGCGGAGGCGCTTAGACATCTTTCATTGCCCTGATCGTCTTCTCGGCGCGCTCTACACCATGCCATCCTTCGATATCCTGCATGAAGTCAGCCATCTGCCCAGCCAGTTGGCGCGCGGCCGCCTCAAGAAGGTCGCGGCGAAATTCTCTCTTCTTCATCAAGTCGACCATGACGTCTATACCGATTGGGCTCGCACCGACTTCTGCATAAAGCGAGATTTCCTCACGCAGCCGAGGTGTCATTCCTGAAAATATCGCCTTCTGATCGAGGTCGATACACTTCCTGTAGCATTCACCTCGTCTGCTGGTCAGCGACAATTCGAGTGTCCATTCGTCCGAAAATGCGCTCATCACTTCGCCTTTCCTGTTTCGATTGCCTTTTCCATGTGCTCGATCAGCGGGCGCCCGCGTGCCGGATCGGTTTCGCTCGGCCGCCATCGGTGGCCATCACGAAGGAAGCGAATATCCATGCGCTCATTCTCGGCGTGAATCCGCGCCGCAGTCTCCGGAGTGCGCACCGATCCGAAAATGTGGTTGTTGCTGTCCCAGCGCTGACCGGTGCAGGCCTCGACGAGAGCGATCAATTCCGATTGCAGATGCATGTGGCGAACGTGGAGGAAACGGCTGTAGCGGCCCGCCACGTCGCAGCGCAGCCAGACATACCACTTGCCGACATCCCCAACCGGGCTGCCGTCTCCGCCGGCCCACCATGCCGGCGCGACTTCGACGCCGATATCTTCCATTGCGACGGTCCGTCCGCCGGTGTCGCCGCACCAAAGAAGCCAGTGCTTCGCGCTCTGACGCTCGAACTCGTGCCACTTGAAGCCGACGGCCTTGAGCCAGTCTTCGGTGATTTCCGACCGATCGGATGGTACCAGCGCTTCCTTTGCATTGGCGATGAACTCGTCGATCTCCTCGATACGGTCACGCGCCGCTTCGTCGACGGGATCACGGAAGACGAGTTTGTCATCGACCAGATAGGACGCGGCGATTTCATCACGGTTTTCGGAAAGAAGATCGCAGGCCAATTTCAGCAGTGCGCGCATATCAGGCAATGCCGTTCTCCTTCATAAAATCTTCGAGGCCATCAGGCCCGCTTTCGCCGGAAAAGAAGCCCGCGAGGTAATCGTCCATGCGCGCCCATGCGGCATTATAGAGCCTGTCGATCCGACTCCATTGTGCACCTCTGCCCTCACAGAACTTTGGTTTGGCATGGAGGCGGTCAAGACGCCGGCTGACTGCGTGTAGTTTACGGAAACGCTTGCGGGTCGCGACCGGAAGAACCTTCCAGCACTTCTGGCAGACGATGTAGCGGCAATCTCCCAATCGCTCACTGCTGGCGGTGCGACGGCATGCCGGGTTGATGCAGGGGATGCGGGCGGCGGTCATTCCAGCATATCCATGATCGAAAACCCGCGCTTGTCGCACTCCCCAACGCAGATATGCAGGTCGCCGATATTCATGGCTGTCATGAAAAGAACGCCCCACATGAAGCCTATCCAAAAACGCCATCGCAGCGCGTTCGGGAACGCGGTTTTTGCAGCTGTGTGTTCGTCCACGTCGCGAAGGTCGAGATGCCAGTTCTTCCGAACGTTCATAGGCATGCTCCCTTAATTGCATCGCGTTTCGCCTGGGCCATGGTACCGATGCCTTCTGGCGTCCATCCGTCATAAAGCAGCCCCCCATCTTTCCAGCGAACGCGGATATAGAATTTCCGCTCTGGATCTCCTGGGCACGGATCCCGCTCGATCTCGATTTCCGCACCCTTGTGCGTTCCTCGGAAATAGTCGCGGCGCTTCTCGATGATCCTCATGGGGCTGTCCTCACCGGGTTGTACAAGATCCCGGCCCTCATCTTCTGCAGCGGGGACATCGCCTGCGAATTCGGCGCGATGGCGAGATTGGCCTCGAGCCCGTCGACGCTGACCGCAGCACCGTTGAGGTTCAAGCCAGGCTCAAGGCCGATAAATTGAAACTTTTCGCCGCAATCTGTGCAGTGGATGGTGACCTCGGCCATGAACCGGCCGGAGTCTTCAAGGCGCGCCACGTTGACGTTCGCGGCGAAGTTGAGATGGGTGCAGGGTTTGGCGCTGGTCATGCTGCACCGCCTTCGAAAGCTATTTCGGCACGTATCCGCTTTTCTTTGTGCGCTTGTGCAGCAGCCTTCGCAGCGTCTTCGCTCGGGAAGTCCCTTTCGTTCGGGGAGTAGCGAATAGTGCGATCTGCGTAGGCGAGCCAGTATCCGCCCGAGCCGGTTCGATAGAGATCGTAGCGGGGGAAATCCGCATCCTCCCACATGGAGCGGCCATCGGTTTTCCAGTCGATCGGCTTGATCTGGATGCTTCTCGCCTGCTCTACTAGATCCGAGGTGGCCTTGAGTTCGTTCCAGAGAGTATTTCGCTCTGCCGCGATCTCATTCATGCGTTTTTCGAAATGGACCACCGATTTCTGGAGTTCGTAGCAAAGCTTCAGCAACTCCTCCTTGGGCATCCCTTCAACTATGTTCTGCGGAATGACCAACTGCGCACCCGACCAATCCTCGTCAATGTGATCCTTCCAATCCGGATCGTCACGCATGGCCGCTTCGATCTGTTCGTCGGTCAGGGCATCGACGCGCGTCCAATCGGTACGATCGCCGCCGGCGGCTATCTTGGCGTTGATCTCAGCGATTGACATGCGGGTGATGTTCTCTTCGCTCATTGTGATGCTCCGATCTTGTTCAACAGGCGGACGAAATTGCCGTTGGCCTTGATCGTCTCGTTCGACACCAGGCCGCCGTTGCCGCCCTTCCCGTTCATGCCGTTGACGTCATACTCGACGGCATCGGACAGCTTGCGGCCGAGCTTGATGAGCTCGCCGACGACGTCTGGTTCGGTGGGGGCGTTGGGGGTATCAGTCATTTCAGGAGAGCCTCCGGATATGCCTGATAGCGCTCGCCGCGTATCCGATCGCCGGACTTGTCCTTGCCGACCTTGAGCATGGTGACGCGGTCGAGCTTGACCATGGCGAAGGGGTTGTTATCGCGCTCGATGGTGACGGCCTCGAAATCGCCGAGGCCGGTGAATTCGTAATCCGGGACGAAGTGGCCCCATTGCTTGAAGAAATAGGCCACGCCGGTGCCCTGCAGCTGCCGGCGAATGCGCTCCTCCCATGCGGGGTGCATAGGACGAGCATTCTTGCCGCTCTCGCCGCCGACAATCACGAAATCGAGGTGGGTAAGCACATCGGCTGCTTGCCGCGCGGGCTGATTGCGCCGCAGAGCGATGATCTGACCCGTGGCCGCATCGAGGTGAAGGTTTCCGGAAATCCGCAGTGTGCGAATGTCCACCATCTCCAGCAGCGGTTCCATGGAAACACCGCACCACGGAATTTCAAAATCGCGCTTCATCTCCAGCAGGCGGACAATCTCGCGGTTGGCCTCGCGCTGGGTGCAGATGCTCTGCATCAGGCCGACATGTGCCGGCCATTTCTCGCGCCATGATGCCGGAACCATTTTCGGCACGTTCACGCCGCGCTTGGTCAGCATCATGATGCGCAGATCCGGCGCGGCCTCGATCGCCGCCCACATGCGCTCGCGCCAGGCATCGTCGACCTCATTGTCGAAGGTGTCGGACATGGACTGGCAGAACACCAGCATCGGCCGACCGTGTTCCGCGCGGAATGCCGCCGCCTGCCGCTGCAGCTTTGCCATCAGCGCCGGCGCGCCCATGATCTCGCGCCGCGGCGCGCCGGGCCCCCACATGCCGTTGCCCCGGAAGGCGTTCCACTCTTCCGCATAGCAGTTGTCGCAACCGGGGGAGACCTTGGTGCAGCCCCACCAGAAATTCACCGTGGCATCGCACCACGCAATGTTGGTGCGTTCAGCCATTGGTCAGAACTCCATAGCGAAGCAGAAAGGACTGCGCAGCAAAATCAGGTTCCCATGGCACGATCTCAAAATCATAGGCCTGCATCTGGTCGTTGTTCGACCATTGCTCTCCCCTCCAAGGAAGAAGATCGCGGCGCTCTGTCGCCAACATGCGGACGTCCGCTCTCTTGATTTCGAGCGGGTTCGTCATCACCACACCGAATTTAGAAAGAATCGCGGCTTCGCACCGCTTTTCGATTGCCTTGTAATCGGGATTCAACGACTTCAGCGGCGCCGTCATATCTCCACACACCGCTTCGCCAACCTCGTGCATAAGTGCTTGCAGAGCGAACTCCTCCGAAACTGCAAAGCTCATTCGAACGCAGTGTTCGGCCACGGAGTAGAAAACACGGCGCTGCAGGATGCGGCTGAAGCATTGACCAGCGCATCGCCCTTCATAGGCAAGGCCGTAAGCAATATCTTCGATGGTGATTTCGCTTCCTTCTGGATCGTGGAAGTCGAAATAGGAGCCAGACCCGAGCAGGATAGTTGGACCGATCGCTCGACGAATGGTGCTTTGGCGCAGCGCTTCAATTTCCGTTGCCGTTGTCATAGCGTTGCCCTCATAGCTTTCTGGACGCTCTTGATCGTCTTGCCGCGCAGCCGGATCACGCGCAGCACGCGTGCCGCGTTGCAGGAATAGGAAAGACCTTCGATCTTGGCGTCGGGGTCTGTCTCGAGGCCGCCGAGCGGTTCAACCTCGTAGATCTTGCCGCTTCCGGAAGGATGCATGCAGGCATAGACCAGCGCCGCGCCGAGATCGGTGGTCACGTAGACGCGCTTGGGGTCGCAGATGCCGCGGGCGATGGTGTAGGAAGCCGTCGTCGCAGCGCGCGTCTTTGCCGGCGGCAAAACGAACTGGCCGACCTGCAAGCCGCCGAATCCGCCATGAAAGAAGCCGGTGATGTTCTTCGACGATGGCAGGTCTCGGGCGAGGATATCGCGATAGTCGCTCATGCTGCCACCTCGCCACGGTGATCCTTGAACCGAACATGGCTGCCGTCTGGGCAAACCATTTCCAGTTTGTCAGGCGCGCGCCTACATTCCGCCTCCGCTTCGGCGCGGGTATATTTTCCGGCCTGAATCCGGTCGGTCGTGTAGCCGGCATACTGCGAGCAATAATAGGCGGTGTGATCTTCCGCCCAGATCATGAAAATAGGGTCATTACCAAAGATGATGGATTTGAGACGGTTGGCGCGGAGAAAATCCATGCGCTCGATCGCCACCGCCAATTCGCGTTCAAGACGCTTCCTCGCTTCGCGCTCGTTGCGCTTCACCCGAAGATTGTCGGGCTGGACGGTATAAAGCTCCCTGCTCGATTTGTTGTGCAGCTTTCCGCCAGCGATCACCCACCACATATTGTTGATATTGTAGAAGGCTTTGCCGCGAATGATCCGGCCTTTCGCATCCGCAAACCAGACAGTCTGCCCCTGTTCGAGCAATGATCTGTTCTTCGACTCTCGGTTAGAATCGTATTGTGGCGTCGGGCGGCCAAGCGCTTTGTCCTTATGCCAGCTTTTGGCATAATCGCGTTCGATACGCTGCATGGGCGAGAGGGTTCTGTCTTCAGAATGCGTGATCGTCACGCTCGCCAGCGTTCTGAGCCAAGACACGATCCGGTCAAACTCCAACCGAACTCTCAACTGATCGAGCTTGTGCATCCGCGCCAGCTTGTCGAAATCGTATCGACGTCCGTTACGGTTGTCCTGCTTTGCAGTTGTCGACCAGAACTCAACTTTCACAGTTCTGCCAGATAGCTCAATCTGGCAGCGGAGATTTCCTCGCGCGCCGAGGCGATTGTTTGAGCTCAAGCACCGATAATGCTGATGAATTCGTGGATCTCGTCGAATGGACCAGTTTCGGCTGCGCATCTGACGGATTAATTCAGCATAGACCTCTGCCCGAAACGTTTTGTCCTGGGCGTCATCTTGCCAGATGCCGAGATGGGAATCATGGATGCGGATAGATATGGGGGGTCTCATGCTGCCCTCCCCTTGGCCGCATCACGCGCGTTCATTTGCGCTTCGTAGGTCAGCATCTGGGCGGCGACGTTTGCCGAGGCCGGGCACGGGTCGCCCGCGGCGATGCCACGCGCCGTCGACTGAAACGTCGCCCCGCAGTCGTAGGCAGCGATCATCATGTCCTCGCGCCCGCTGTCGGCGGCCGGGTCGAGACCCCATGTGATGTTGCGATCGGCGCCGCAGCACGGGCAAGCCGTCTCTGCATCCAGGCGGGCAGCGTAATCGGCGTAGCCATAGTTATTCGGCATCGTCGCCTCCCACCTCTGCATGAACATGAAAAGGGTTGGTCGGAAGCGCGAGAAGGCGCGCCTCGAGCTCGTCGGCCCGTGCTTCCTCGCGTCTCGCCCAGACGTAAAACCGCCATGCAGTGAGCAAGGTGCTCGCCTGCAGCATGAACAATCCAAGGTATCCGAACATGGTCTATCTCCTACCGGTTCAGACTTCCGCCCGTATGCCGGGCGGAGGCCGGAGCCGGTCAGCGCTTGAGCGCGCTGCCGATCCGAAAGGCGGCGACCACGAGGGCGATCTGAACGAAGCCGATCAGAAGGTCGAAAATGGTGCCGACGAAGAATTGCAGGAGCACGGTTGCTGCGCCTGCGGTGACGAGACCGGACTGCGCCCGGTCTCTGGCCCATGCTTTCAGGCGGGCGATCATTTCGAATATTCCGCCTTGATCTGCAGCGCGGCGCGAGACACCTCGCGGATCAGCTTCGGCAGGATGGCCGGGTCAACGCGGTCGGTGTTGACGTAGACGCCGGCGTTCCAGGTGATGGTTTTCACCGCGCCGCCGAAAAAACCGGTCTGCAGGGACTTGCCATAGGTGCGCTTCGGGATATCGGCGAACGAATAGACCTTCTCGCCCTTGGCGTCGGTCGCCTTGACGAAGTCATTATCGTCGGCTGCCGCCAGTGTGACCTTGTCGCCAAACGTATTGTCCGCTTCCAGGACGATGCCGGTGCGCAGGCCGGACGGCGCCAGCATGCAAGTCGTATCCCCGGCGGCGACCGACGACAGCGCCAGCATGCCGCCCTCGTTCTTCGGCGGCACATTCGCGTAGCTCGAATCCTCGGCGATGATGTTCTGCCAGATCAGCCACGCGCCTGAGCCGGCCACGCCGACGTCGAGCGTGTATTTCGTGTTCCCGGCAAGGTCCGTCAGGTCATCGACGCCGCTGGCCTTGTTGCAGAGGACATGCAGGTATTCGGTGTGCAGATCGACGATCTTGCGCAGCTTCTTCACCTTGGCGGGCGACTGCCGGGCAATATAGACCGGGCCGTCAGGCTGTCCGATCATCGCATCGCAGGCCTTCGGGTCGGTCGGCGCGAGATCGAGCACGCGCTCCAGATTGTCGATCGTGCCGTCGGTCTCGACATTGCGGATCGGGACGGACTGGCCGGCGAAGGCCTTGATGCTTTCCCCGGCGGCATAATAAACGCCGGTCGCACTGCCGGTGCAGAGGCGGATTTCAGCAGCAAACGCGTTGCCGGTGAAGAGGAGGAGTGTTGCGGCCAAGGCCGGAAGCATGAACTTGCGCATGTCGGTTCTTTCTGTTCGGGTTAGGGTGAAATCAGGCCGCGTCCGCGTCCGGCACGATGCCGGCGGCGACCTTGACCATGGTGAGGAGAGACTTGCGAACGTGCGGGTCCGTGATGCGTTCGTAGGCACGGGCCATTTCGAATGCGTCACGCGTGCCGAGGAGGCTGACGGCTTCCTTGTCCTGCTCCGCCGCCTCAGTATCGCCGAAGAAATAGGAGGGCGGCACGTTGAGGATCTTTGCGATTGCGTGCAGACGGGATGCGCCAACGCGGTTCGTGCCCTTCTCGTATTTCTGGATCTGCTGGAACGTGATGCCGAGACCTTCGCCCAGCTTCTCCTGGCTCATCCGGAGCAGCTGGCGGCGCAGGCGAATGCGGTTGCCGACCTCAACATCTACCGGCTTAGGCAGCCTCTTCTGCGGGGCATTCGGCTGGGGATTGCGAGCAAGCATGGTCTTTTCCTTTCTCGGGGTTTGCCGCGGCTGCGGCGTTGGTGATGTCGAATTGCTGGGCGAAAGCCGACTGGCGGATTGCCTTCTTGTCGATCTTCTGCCGCGGGTGTGTGATGGGCCCGCGCGTGTGCTGGATGTGGAAGCGGTACCAGGCGTAGTTCGTCTTTCCTTCGTTCTCGCTGCCGGGTTCCCATTTCACGCGACCGATCGGCACGACGTCCGAGCAATGCGGTTGGAATTCGTTGAAGCGCAGGTTGTGCTGGAAGTCGGCTTCCAGGAGCAGCCATGTCGGGGCAATCCGCATGAAGCGCCGGATCAACAGCTGCAGCAGCGGCCACTTGTATGGCGGGTTCGAAATGATGGCGTCGAAGCGCACCTCGTCGAGTGCCGGATCGGTCAGGGCATCGCGGCCCATATCGATGTCGCCCGCATGGGCGCATTCCAGCCCCATGAAATGCAGCCACGCGACCAGGCGCCCATCGCCAAGGCAAGGTTCAGCGAAATTCGCAATGCCGGCGAGATATGGCTTAATGGGCAAAGCCGCCTCGAGCGGCGTGTAATATTTGTCCTGCGGCTTGCGCGCGAAATTGGAACGCTTCCCCATCAGCGCACCGGTGCTGTCGTGTAAGCAAGCTGCGCATGCGCCGCACAGAACGGTTTCCAGACCTCACCACCGCGCTCGGTCGCTGCGCCACAGCACAACGTCTCCGGCCCCGCTTTTTCATCCATATCCTGCAAGATCCACTTGCAGCGACCACCGCGCTCCAATGCCACGGTGAAGGGGATCGGCTCGCAGTCAGGCAGCCGATATCGAGACATGTCGAGCCGGTCACCCTTCTCGAAGACAGGCAATTCCGGCTTAGGCTTCGGCGGCGTGACAGGCTTCTGTTTCTCGACGAGGCGCGGCCGGTTGAACACCGGTCTGGTTTTCGGCGTGTGCTTGCTGACGGTGGGCCGATCTGCGAGACGCAGACGATGGACTTTCCCGATCACGGCGCTGCGCGAAACCTCGCCACGAAAATGGCGTGAAATGTCCGTCGCTGATTTTCCATCAGCCCAGAGCTTCTGCAGCTGCCCAACGCGTTCCTCGTTCCACCACTCACTCATGCCGACGCCCCATAAAGACGCATCAGCTGCTCGTGGCGGTTCTCGACAAGAAGACGGTCTATCGTGTCGTTCTGGCGCGGGAAACGCGCGCGGCCTTCCCGCTGCCAGAGCAAGACAGAGCCTTCCTCGAACCCGAGCTTGGCATCGATCGGCGTGAAATCTTCCGGCTCCTGCTCCGTCAGAACATCGCGATCTTCGACCGACTGCGCCGGCACGCTGCAAAAACTGCACTGCGGCCACAGAAGATTGGAACGAAGCGGGTCACCGCACGCCGGGCAAATGAAGAGCTTCATGGCGCGCCTCACCGATTTTCCGTGAGGAAGCAAGTATCGGCGCTGAAGCGCTCGGCGCAGGCCGATGATGCATCGCCGTTGCCGAACACGCTTGCAAGCAAGGCGAGCAGCAGGGCGCAAAAGCCGAATTTCATGGGAGGTACCTCGCAACGAAATGGTCAAAACAACCAGTCGTCGCAAAATACTAGCAAACTAGTGACCGCGTCAACAAGGAAACTAGTATTTTATGAAAAGGCGATCGCTCAGGAGAATCACTCGTGCAAATACAAGGCGTTAAAAGAGGTCGAGAAACGTCCGCATGACACGACCTACGACGCGCGGCGTGTTATCCGGGAAGATCGCCGATAGTTCCTTGTTCGACGAGACCGGCTCGAAGCGGTCAGGATTCGGGCGATAGCGCTTGTACGTTGCGTTGCCGTCACCGTCCTCGATCACGTAGCAGGCGTTCGGCACAAGAGCCCGCCGTTTCCGGTCGACAAGGATGATACTTTTGGGTGGCGAAATCTGATCCATGGAGTCGCCCTCCACGCGCAGAGCAATCCAATCTCCCGCCGGCAGATCCGCCACCCGGACCTGCCCGAGCATTTCATCGGTGATATCGGGTGATAACAGCGCGCCGGCCGAGACCCAGGCCACCAGCGGAACGACGGCCAAGGGCACGCCACCCACATCCGGCAGATATGATTCGTCGAGATCGAACACCGCGCATTCAAGCGCGCTGGCGATTGCCGGAAGCTCCGTCGTCGATGTGTTGACGCCGCGCTCCAACTGCGAAATCAGCTGCTGGCTGAGGCCGGCCTTCGAGGCCAGCTGAACCTGGCTGAGGCCCTGTTGCTGCCGCATCCGTTTGATGTTGTCGCCCAATCTGCTCATACCCGCATTTTACCAGTTCGCTTGTAGGGACGCATACAAGGAAACTAGTTGACCGGTTTTCGATCATTCACTAGTTTGCTAGTATGACTGAATCGAACACACAGCCGCACATTGCTGTCATCCGAGATGCCATCGCGCATTACGGGTCTCAGGTCACGCTTGCCGCCGAGATGGGGTGCAGCCAGCAGTACATCTCGTGGCTGCTGAATACGCCCGGCGCCAACATGTCGGCCGAGATGGCTCTGAAACTGCACAATGCTTCCGGCGGCGTGTTCGCCAAACACCTCACCCGACCCGACCTTTTCGAATCTCCCACCCCCCTGAAGGAGGCCGTCTGATGTCGTTTTCCATTTTCGAAAGAGCACCCAACTCCTCCCGGGACTGCTCTTTCGCGCCTGCCGGGCAACCACCAGTTCCACTGGTGCGGCAGGTGAAGGCCGCCCGTATCGTCCCCTCGACGGGCGGCCACCTCTTCTCCTCCCCTGCCCGGCCCACGGCCATGATCGCAGCGCTTCCGACTGTCCGCACTTTCCTGCGCTGCCTGATTGCCCTTCACGCCGCCCGCCATGCGAGACACCCTCTCGACTCCGTGCTCTATCCGTCCTTGCACGAGGATAAAAGCACGGCCGGCGCGTCCAATTCAGCAGGGTTCATGCCGCAAGCGCGCGGCAAAAAGTCCGCAAAGATGCGGTTTGACATCTACGGGCTGATCGACTGGCTGCGGTGCCGGTATCCTCGCTCGACCTCTGTGAACGTTGAGGCGGATACCGGCATTCCAGCCGCGACGGTCGATAACTGGCTGCAAGGCCGGTCCTCACCGTCGATCGCTCATTTTTCCGAAATGCTTGCCATCTACGGGCCGCCTCTGCTCGAGGCGTCTTTCACCCGGCCGACGTCATGGGTCACGGAAGCGGCGCGCATGTTCAAGCGCGCCGAACTGAACGCCACGATCATGCGCTTGCAGGCGCAGATGGACGAGGCGTGACATGGCCGGCCATATCCTCCCGTATGCATGGGCCTTCGGCCTGACATTCCTGCAGTGCGCTGCGCTCTGGGCTTTTGTACGGAGGCTGCCATGAGACAGGCGCAGCCGACCAGCGTCACGGCGCTTGCACATGAAGCCGACGAGGCTGCTTTCCGTAAGGCTTGGGCGGATGCCACCGGCACGCCCATGACGAAAGGCCAGGTTATCGAGTCGCTGACCGCTGCCGCACGCTCCAAGCACTGGTGGCTGGAGAAGTTCTCGGCCGGGTCGAAGAAGCGACCGGATGTGGAGATCGAGAAAGCCCGGAGGCAGTTCGCGGCGCTCGTGAAGGCTGTCGACAAGCTGAAGCAGATTGGGTGACGTATGCTCAAAATCGTGTCTTATCGGCCTTTCAGCGATCGGCCCAAAACCAACGTTCCTCCTCAAAGTTATTGGGATGAAGTCTTTGATCTCATCTGCCGCGATGATGTGGAGGGGATGCCAGATCGTTTCGGATTGACATGGGTTAGACCAGCAACTCTGCCTGTGCAGTCGCGGAGGTTCTGACGTGGATGAGCCGCGCCCTGTCGACAAGACTTGCATCTCCTATCATGCCGTGACCCGCTATGTGCAGCGCGCGGAAGACGTCGATGTTGACGATGCCGGTCCCTACAAAGACGAAAAGGCCCGTGCGCTGGCGCATGCCTGCGCTGTTGGGAAGTCTATAGATCAGATCCGCGACATTCTCTGGACGCCTGGCCTCGCGAAAGCGGTGGAGCTTGGGTTCAAGCGCGTGTCCTGCGGGGCCCTGATTTTCCGCATCGTGCAGCCCAGTCGCATCGTTGCGACCGTCCATCTCAAGAAAGAGCGACATAAGCGCCGGTTCAAGCTGTTGACCCGCGCCGAGGTGCGCGGTCGCGCCAAGCGCATCGAACGAAACATGAAGCGCAAGCCGAAAGGATCATGGTCATGAACATCAACGCGACAGTACCCGAGAGCGCACGTCGCGCAGCCGCCGCTGGCGCCTC
The DNA here is from genome assembly GCA_900467685.1 of Hyphomicrobiales bacterium. Lineage (GTDB taxonomy): Bacteria > Pseudomonadota > Alphaproteobacteria > Rhizobiales > Rhizobiaceae > Ensifer_A. The sequence goes on along the minus strand of UBQX01000004.1, from coordinate 60,165 downwards.
TGCCCGCGAAGCCGGACTTGTCAAGAAAGACAGTCGCCAGAAAGAGGCTTTCACGGACGAGGAAACCGGCGCGGCCAAGGTTGAGAACGTCGCGGCGGCCGAACTGCGCTCTTTGATCGAGCGGATTGAACGCCTCGAAGAGGAACGGGCCGATATCGGCGGGGATATCAAGGACGTCTATGGTGAGGCTAAGGGCCGTGGCTACGACACGACGGCTATGCGCAAGATCGTCCGGCTTCGCAAGAAGGACGCCAACGAGCGGATCGAGGAAGAGACGATCCTGCAGGCCTATATGGCTGCGCTCGGCATGGCCTGAGCCCATCAGAATGAGCACGCATCGCACATTTCCGGAGGTTCCCATCGTCAGGGGCGACACACGCGTCATGGCGATGGAGATCCGCTGCATCGTGTGCGGTGCCGTCGATTACTTCCCGCATCAGACCGGCGCCAAGCGAAAGCCACCGGTTGCCGCGCAGCAGAATTTTCAGGCCAAGGGTTGGTCAGTCGGAAACGGTCCCCGCAAGGACTTCTGCCCGCTGCATGCCGCCCCATCTTCCCGGAAGGAAAAAGACATGACGGGCTCTATTCTCCCGAACTCCAGCCTGCCGGGAAGCACCTCAATCCCGGCCAACAGCTATGTCAAGCGTCCCGGCGGCGCGGCTCCTCTTGGCCTGTTGGCACCCGTTCTGACCTATGCGCAACAGGGTGGATCAAGCCGGCCGATGGATGGGCAAGCGCACACCATCACGGCCAGCGGCAAGGACCAGAACGCAATGTTCTGCGGGTATATGGCGCAGGCCAACAATGACAGCCGTCGACATGGTGGCGTCAATCCCGGACGATCTCTCGATGATGCATCTTCGACGATAACGCAGACCGGAAGCCATCAGCAGTTGGTGTCTGCCTATGTTGCGCGGGATTTCGGCACTTCGACGGGGCATGCCGTGGATGTTCCGGCCGCGACCGTCATGCCGGAGGGGCAAGGCAAGAGCCGCCTGATCATGCCTTACCTGCAATCTTATTATGGCACGGGTGAAGGGTGCCGCGAGGATGGTGCGGGCCACACCGTGACGACGCGCGACAGGTTCGGGCATATAGAAGCCACCATTGATGTGCCGCCGTTCACGGAAGCGCAGGCCGGCCGCGCTCGACAGGTCGCCGACTTCCTGCGGGCGCATGGCGTATGGGACGAACGCGAGTTCGTGACGATCGATATAGACGGCGTCACCTTCGTGGTGGTCGATATCGGCATGCGCATGTTGACGCCGCGCGAGCTTTACAACGCGCAAGGCTTCCCGCGCGATTACCGGATCGACGGGTATTTCGACAAAACGCGGATCGGCCACAATGGCGGGCCGGTGTGGGTGCCATTCTCGAAAGAGGTGCAGGTGAGCTGCGTCGGCAACAGCGTTTGCCCTCCTGTTGCGCGTGCCCTGGTCGCCGCCAACTGCAACCATCTGGCAGTCAAGGCGGTGGCAGCATGAAGAGCCATCCGGTCAATCATAACCCCGATGTGCTTGCGCGCCACGCAGCCAACCATCCTGACGCTCTTCGCGGGTCGAACCTGGTCGATGCGATTGCACCGCTTGACCATGGTCGTATCGGTCAAGTCGTCGTGATCTACGTTTCGCCGCCTTGTCTGCACTTTTCGAAGGCGAAGAAAATCGAGGTTGCGGAATGATGCACCACATCGTTTCGGTCTCCGGCGGGAAGGACAGCACCGCGACCTATTGCAAGGCGATAGAGCGCGGGCTGCCGTTTCGTGCCGTAGCGGCAGATACGGGTAACGAACACCCTGCTACATATGAGGCTGTGAACCGCCTGCATGAAAAGACAGGCGGCCCGAAGGTTGAATGGGTGAAGGCTGATTTTTCGCGCGAGATCGCCAGAAAGCGTGTTTTCATCGAAAACAATTGGAGACGCCATGGCGTACCTGCAGATATCGTTGAGCGCGCACTCGACGTTCTGCGGCCCACTGGTAATCCGTTTTTAGATCTCTGCCTATGGAAGGGACGGTTCCCGTCCAGGAAAGCCCAATTCTGCACCGAGTTTCTAAAAATCATCCCGATCGATCAGTATGTCACCAGGCCGCTTCTCGCGACTGGCGCCACTGTTGTGTCATGGCAGGGTGTCCGCGCGGCGGAGAGTGAGGTGCGAAAGCATCTCAAGGCGTTCCAGAGGTTGGAAAGCCATGCCGATCTTCCGGGAAATTTCTTTGTGTTTCGGCCGCTGTTGCGTGTCGAAAGCATCGAAGACATCTTTGCGATTTCGCGGCGTCACGGTGTCGAGCCAAACGCGCTATATGGGTGGGGTCTCCGCCGCGTGGGATGCTTCCCATGTATAAATTGCTCAAAGGCTGAACTGGCGCTTGTGGACCGACATTTCCCCGAGCAAATCGAGCGATTAGAAACATGGGAGACGCTCGTTTCAGAAGCATGCAAGCGCGGCCACTCGACCTTCTTCACAATCGTAAACGATCCCGTGATGCAAGAGGAGTGGAGCGCATATCTGGCATCCGGCGGAGATCCCACAAGCATGGCGGACTTTGACCCGACCCACTCGCGGTTCGGCATCCGTCGCATGGTCGAATGGGCTAAAACGGATCGCGGGGGCCGTCAATATTCCCTGCTCGCTCGCGATTTCTCCACCACGTGCAATCAATGGGGCGCCTGCGAATGATAAAACACCCCACACCCAATCATCAGGAAGAACCGTTGCTGCGCGAAGCCGCAGCGCTGGGCGAGGTCTATGTGCAGCCCGGCACGCTCCGCGACTGGATCGCCGCCGACTGCGTCAAGCGTGGGTGGCTCACAGCGCATGGCCGTGACCCCTCTCGCTATCTGATCACGCCCCAGGGCGCCGAGGTGGCACGATGACGCGTCGGACCATGCCATATCATCGTCGCTACCACGAGGACGCGTTGCAGGGCTACAGGCGGCTCACGCTGGAGCAGCGTGGCGCCTATACGACGCTGCTCGACCTGATCTATGACAATGGCGGCCCGATCGACAATAACGATAGGTGGCTTGCTGGCGAGCTTTGCGTGAGCATCCGAAAGGCCCGCGCATTGATCTCCGAGCTGCTCACACTGCAGAAAATCTACCTGACGCCGGACGGCAAAATCTCCAATCACCGGGCGGAAAAGGAGATTGGAAATGCGCTGGAAATCTCTCGAAAACGGGCTGAAAACGGTTCGAAACGCGGGCAAACGTCAGACGAAAAGCCGAAAAACCATAATGGTTTCAATCGTGTGAACAAGCAAATGCTCGGCAATTGCTCTGTAATACCAATACCAGAGCCATATAATAAGAATCTTACTGAGACGTTTGAGGTTGTCTCTACCGCGCTTGAGGAGGTCGATCACGTTCGCCGCAGCGACAGGGCGGGAAAGACGGGTCCACCGCAGTCAGACGGCCAACGATTGCTGAAAGCTCTCGCTGATCCGGCTTCCGGCCGCGCTGCCGCATTGCAGCTCGGTCAGGCACGACGGAGGCGTTGATGGCACCCCGCAAGCCGAAGCAGACAGCCAAGCCCACGAACGCACCGGAAGAAGCTACGAAGCCGAAGCGGACGCGCGCGCCGAAGTCGCAGGTGACGAAACCTGCCACCAAGCGCGGCAAGGCCAAGCCGAAGAAGTCGACCAAGATCCGCAAGGCCGCTGTCGAGACCATCGTCGCGGACATGACGCCGCCGGCGCGCGCTGCCTGGGACGAACGGTTTATTTCGGTGGCGGAGACCATTCTGCGGATGGGCGGCACGGATGAAGGCCTCTTTCCGGCGGCGGTCGACTCTTCGACCTGAACCTGCACGCCCAGGGCGGTCTGGAACGATTGGAAGAATGCCGTTGCCTTCTGGAACGTGGCAGCTACATCTTCCTTGGAAAGAGCGCGCCACATGACATAGTCGAGAAGCGCGGCACGATACTGATCGTCAAGGCCGACAACGATATCCCAGGTCGCGATGTCGCTCGCATCGCCGGTATGGAGTGACACAACTCCATCGGGCAAAAACGATACGACGGTCTCAAGCTTTCCTGTCCCGTCATTGCCGGGATAAACCCAGAACGTCTGCGGCAGGATCTCATCGAACACGAACTGCCGAACTTCCGAGCGGTACGGTACCTTTGCCGGATTGTGCCAGTTCGGTTCGTTGGAATCGAGTTCCGATCGAGCCGTCTGCCGAACCATGCGGCCGGGCGTGTTGTCCGCGGCAATGTTGCGGACAACATCGAGCAGCTGAACGATGCTCTGATCGGATGGAAGCGCCTGCTTCGTTCCGCTTGCCAGCGTCAACACGAGAGTTTTCGATTTAGCCGACGGCTTCGCGGTGACAATCGTCTCGACGCCACGATCGATCCATCCGGACAATTCCGAAAGCGGCCAGCGCACAAACTCCTGATCAAGGAGCAGCTCTGCCGCATCACGCATGATGTCGGAAGCTTTCATCAGTTCCTCGGCTTGCGGCCGCGCTTCGGACGCTCGGTCTGCGGGCTTTCCATTCCCTCGGGCGCCTCTTCGCCTTCGCCGTTATCGCCAGCGTCAACGATGTCGATTTCATCTTCATCGACGACTTCGGCATAATGCTCGACGGCGAGAAAGACCTTCTGATGGACTGCATGGTGGACCTCGGCGACGGCACGTCCTTTTTCATCGACGGAAAACACGTATGTCATGCCACCGGCGTCAACTTCGCGCGGTCCGAGCTTGCATTGAATGAGCATGGGGGTTCCTCTCTAAAAAAGAAGGGGGACGCGCAAAAGCGGCCCCCCTTCGGTGCATGCCAGGGCCGCCGATCAGGGCGTGGCGTACAGAACCGTGAGGCCAACCGAACCAGCGACAAACGTCGCAGCGGCTGCGGCGACCTTGAGACCGATCGAGCGATCAGCCTGCGTGGCGGCGGTGCGGAAAGCAGTCTTCAGCGTCGGACGTGCGACAGCGCCGGACTGCGGGGCATTCGAGCCACTGAAGAACTCGGCGCCGCAGGTGCGGGCCGCGTCGTTGTCGCCGAAATTGCCGGACATGATGCCGACGTCGAAAGTCATCGTCGGTGACCCGTTCGAGTCTAGATCGTCCGTGTCGAGGATCATGTCGACGACGCGGGCGCCGGCCGGGATCACGCCGAGTTCAACGATGTCGTTTGCCGACGGTGCGGACGCGAATGCGTAGGAAAAGCGCATGGCGCAGACCTGGCCCGCCGTCTCCGGGAAGGGCGGCACGATCTGGCGCTTTGCGACTGCGGTCTGAATGAGGGCCATTTCAATCTCCGTTCGATGCTGAAGGCCAATGCAAGGAGAGGCCGGGCTAGCCGGCCTCAAGATTAAGCGTTCGGATCGGCCGCGGCCGTATCGAGCGAAATGACGCCGTAGTCCTTCGAGTTGAAGCGCGTCTTCTTTACACCGCAGATGATGCCGGCGCTGATCAGCATCTTGTTCTTGTGGTCGGTCTCTTCTTCGTTCCACGAGAAGCGGATGCCGCCGGCTGCGCCGAAGGCCATCACGCCGGCCTGGCGGCTGAGGAACAGCGCGCGAGCAGCATTGACGTTGCTGCCGGAGCCGTAATCCGAGAAGCGGATCACGTCTTCATGCTCGTGCAGCACGACATTCTTGACCATGCCGAGGCCGCCCTTGAAGATCGGGTTGTTGCGACCTTCCGCCGTCACCGCTGCCTTCTGGATGTCCATCCAGCCCGAGGTATCGGCCGTGCGCAGATCGTGAGCCTGCAGCTTCGACATGACGCAGACATAATGGGACTCGCCATTGATCATGACGGGCATCATCTGCTGGTTTTCCGGGTTGGTGGCGGCCATCATCGACGCCTTGACCTCGGCGCGCTCGATGAGCGCCTTGGACATCTTGTCGGTCGATGCGAGCGTGGCCTTCGACGTTGCTGCGCCGCCGTAGAGCAGATGCCCGGCGTCCGGCGTGTCGATGGTGTTGTTCGCGAAACCGACCCAGGAGGTGTCTTCGTAGAAGTTGCCGTTCACGCCGCGGGCGCCGGCCAGGTAGATGAAGATCATCTGATCGAGGTACTTCGACCAGTATTCGGACAGGCGGTTCTTGCCGACCGTGCGAAGATTGTGGGCGGTGCGCTTGCGCGTCATCTTGCCGCCAACGTCGACGCCGTGGCGCATCTGATCGATGTAGACCGAGTCAGAGTAGAAGCGCAGCTGTTCTTCCTTGCCCTGCAGCTGCTGGTCACCCGTGGTGGGCTTCGCACGCAGGCGGATCGAAAGATCGTACTGGATCGTGTCGCCGGCGCCGGATTCGAGATCCGTCAGTTGCTGGATGATGTAGCTGTCATCCGTACCGATGAACTTTTTCGACCAGTATGACTGGTTCATCGTGTCGATGAAAAGGGACGTGGACCACTTCTTCTGGGCGCGTGCATCGCCGAAGGGGATAATGGTGGGCATGAGTGCAGCTCCAATTTGGATTTCAGCACTCTTGCGCAGTCGCTTCTAAATACTGGATTTGGGGCGTTGTTGCAATAAGGCACATATGATATTGAAAGGCATCGATCTGCGCAGGAGTGCAGCCCACTAAAACTGGAGCTGCAAATGTCCCCCGCATCGCTTCTGAGCTATCTCATCAACATCGTATTCTCCCGCTTCGTCGCCGACTGGCAGCGCATTGTTTCCGTCTCGTTGTCGTTCTGGATGCAGGTGGCGGGGCTCCTTGCACTGGTCATTCCCGAGGCGTATTTCGGCTTCACGGGAGAGGATTATAATCCCTTCTTCATCTGGTGGCTGAGCGTCGGCCTTCTGCTGGCTGGCCTTGTCGGTCGCCTTTTTCAGCAGGGTATTTCGATCTGGCGTGAATGGCTTCGCATTGGCGGCGTTATCCTCGTCGTGATCGCTCTTGCATTTCTCCTTGCGTCGAAAGCCGATGCTGCACCCGGCAATAAGGCGCCGGCGACCGAGCAGGAAACGCTCGATATTGCTGTTCCGTACATCATGAAGAAGGAAGGCATTAGGCTTATTGCCTATCTCGATATCGTCGGCGTCCCAACTCTCTGCGGCGGCCTGACGACGCTCAATGGCAAGCCTGTGCGTCTCGGCATGTCTATGGCCATGGCCGATTGTATTGCTGAAATGCGAAAGCAGGTTGCCGATTATCGGAACGGGATCCACCGCTATTTCACGCAGGTGACGATCCTTAACCGCCTGCCGCCGACGCGCGATGCAGCCTACACCTCCCTTACCTTCAATGTCGGGATCGTTGGTATTGGCAAGAGCACTGCAGTGAAGCGGCTCAATGCGGGCAACATCGTCGGTGGGTGCGAGGCAATCACCTGGTTCAGCAAGGCGGGCGGGCGCGTAGTGCGTGGCCTCCTCGAGCGCCGCAAGGACGAAAAGCGCCTCTGCTTGATCGGGATCTGACCCAAACCGAACGTCAAACAGGAGCAAGCTCAATGACGACAATGCGCGCAAAACTACGAGTCGGTGCCGTGATGCCGTATCGCCATCCGGAAACGGGCGAGACCATCAACGAGACGCTCTATTTTCACGGTGTTGCCAAGAATAGCGCCTACCCGGCCGACGGCAGCGATGAGGACAACACGTTCGCGAAATTCTCGCCTGCCGTGAACATGAATATTGTCATCGCCAATCCGGCCCTCTTCGGGAAGTTTCAGAACGGCGACACGTTCTATGTCGACTTCACGCCCGCGCAGGCCTGAACAATGTTCGGCGCCGGCTCTCTCCTCTGGCCCATCGTCCTGGCGTACCTCAAGGTGCTCGGGCCGGCGCTGGTCTTTGCCTCTCCCCTCTTCGCCATGCTGCTGCCGGACGGCGGAATTGCACGCAAAATCCTGACCTTCCGCATTCCCCTGCCCGTCTTCGTTATTGCGGGCCTCGTGCTTTATGCGTGGCTGAACCAGCATAGTGCAGCCATGGAAGCAGCGAGGTCGGCAACGCGTGAACTAGTCGCTGGATCTGATCTCGCCGCGCGCGAAGCGCAGATCAAGAAGCTGCAGGATGACATCGCCCTGGTGACGATGCTCAAAGACGCCGCCTTCAAGCGGGCGATGGAAGCCCACGAAAAGGACGTTGCCGCGCAGCGCGCCACCGACGAACGCATTTCGAAAGACGCGTGCAAGGGATGCGCCCGCTGGACAGAGGAGGATATCCAATGGCTCGGCGGCCGATAAACATCACGATCATGAGCCTTTTGCTCCTCGCGTCCTGCCAATCGGACGCCGAGAAGGTTGCCGCCGCCGCTGCCGCCAAAGCGGTTGCCGAGGCCCAGACCATCCTTCCGGAATTTCCGGATGATTGCATCGCAAAGGTGCGCCGGCCTCCGCCGCCCATCGTCGGCCAGCCGGCACGCTGGCAGGAACAGCGCTGGCGTGACGCCGCCGATGCCCGCGACCGCCAGGCCGCGAACTGCGACGAGTTCGGCAAGCAATATAAGGCGGGGACGCATTAATGGCATTCTGGGACTTTCTAAGCACATCGAAAGGCGAGATCGCGCTGGCCGGTGCGGCGGGCGCTGCCGTGTCTGTCGCCATGGAATGGTCGGGCTGGGCCGCCGGAATGCGCAAGTTCTTCATCGGCGCAGTCACAGCCTATTTCACCGGGCCGATCGGTGTGCCGCTGGTGGAGTGGAGCATCGGCAAATTCATTGCAATACCGGAATCAAACTCGGCCGGTGCCGGCGGCTTCCTGATGGGCATCGGCGGTGTCGTCATCGCCGAAATCATGCTCAAAGCCTTCCGCCTCCGCCGCGATGAACTGCGGCCGAAGCCCGAGGAGGACACGAAATCATGATCAAGCGCCGCCACGTTGCTCAAGCCGCAAAGACACAGGTCAGAACGGTTGTCGTGGCCGTTCTGATCTTGATGTTCTGCCTCGCCATTGCACCTCATTGAAATTGCCAGAAATTGCCATGCGCTGTCACCCGTTGACAAAATCAGCGTGAACAGGTTAAGAACATCGCGCGGACAGTCTCCCTCAAACAGGAGACATGTATGTCTGCGCCCGCAAAAATCCCTCCCCAGCAAACTGAGCCGATCGTTTACCTCAAAGCCCACGAGGTCGCCGAGCGTTGCTCGATCAGCATCCGCACTCTTTATCGCAAGATGAACTCCGGCGAGTTCCCGTCCGCGCGCCAGCTTTCCGGCAATTGCGTCCGCTGGGTCGAGGCAGAAATCACCGCCTGGCAAGCCAGCCGCCCGACCACCGTTGGGGTGTGAGCGATGGCCGAAGAAAAGCTCTGCAAAGACTGCGCATTTTTCGTTCGCTCGGGAAACACGCACCAATGCTATGCACCTGAAAACGGGCGTGCGCTCAGTTTGGTGACCGGTTGGAGCCGAAACAACGTCTCTTGCTGGAAGAATAGAGACCGCGAAGACAGGTGCGGCAAAGCCGGTCGGTGGTTTGTGAAGCGCGTATCCAAATGGCGGATGCTTCTGCCATGGTGATATTCCGCAAACAGCTGTTCCGGCATGATCCGGAGAACGGTATCCATGGCGACTGCTATCGGACAGCCGTTGCATGCGTTCTCGGACTTGAGCCAGCAGACGTCCCGCATGTCTACGATGGCACTGACGACGAGACCGGCGTGCCGCGCATGCGCGCTTGGCTTGCCGAACGCGGCATGGCGTTGATCAGCATCAACTTCGATGCCAGTGTTCCGCTCGACGGTCTGCTCGAAGCTGCCGGCCGCGCCTCCGGTGGACTGCCTTATCTCCTGACCGGAAAAAGTCGAAACAGCTGCAGCCATGTCGTCGTCTGCGAAGGTGACCAGATCATTCATGATCCCGCGCTGGACAACAGCGGCATCGTCGGCCCCGCCGGCGATGAATGGTGGATGATAGAATGGGTGGTTGGCCGTGTCTGAGATGTCGCCCACCGAAATGGAACAGCAAGCTCTGGCCGCCATGCATATCGTCGGCGAGATCAGCGACGTTCTGAAATCGCACGAGGCAAATGCCGAGATGGCGATTGGCGTGCTTGCAGGCATCCTTGAGATCAAAATCTCGGAACCTGAAAACCTCGCGGCGATGGACGCCGAGGGGCGTGAATTCATTTCCAACAAACTGATCGAGATGGCCGTGGCGCTCGCCGGCGGTGGGAGGAATTGAGATGAGCACGACTGGAATCACTATTCCATGCCAAGACATTGTCGAAGAACTTAACGCTGCGCGGATGAGTTACTGGCGGGCAGATTTCTCGCAGGGCGCCTTTGAACACAGAGTATCTCCGCCGGGAAACACCCATGGGATGCTGCCGCACGAACGGCAGATAGCAGAATCAAGTTATCCCGCGGTAGCGGCGATTGACGTCGAGCGATTGAAGGCCGCTGCCGAACGCGCAGCGGATGAAATCGTGAAGTTGCGCTCCGAGAATCAACGATACAGCGCCACGATTGATCGCGCGATGCTGACGCTCGATAAGGCGACAGAATCCCTGGACGCAATGTCGCGCCATCGCGAGGATCTGCTCGAGGCGAACAATCGGTATCTGGCGCGTGCGAGGGAGGCTGAGGCCGAAATCAGACGGCGCGACGAGCGGAATGAGGATGCGAAGCAGCGCATACAGGGGATATTGCTGGAGAAGGTCGAAGGCTCCTCAGACCTAGCCGCAACGATTGCGGATCTCGGAAAGTTCGTCGACATGATCGAGGCGCGCGCCATGGCTGTAGACGGGCCGGTGACGCCGTTCTGCGAGGAGCTGCATGCCGCAAGCCTGCCGGAGAAGGAACGGTTTCAGGGCATACTGGCGAAGCTCTACCGGTTCCGGAACTGCTGGCAGATGGTCACTCCCGCGCCGATGGAGAACAAGACGCTGGTCACGAAAGAATGGGTGGAGCGCAAGGCCGCGCTTGAGGGTGATCTCGATTGCACGACGGGCGCGCCGGTTGACCGCCACTGGGCGAAAGCATGGAAACTGGTTTGTGAGCTCTTCCACGAATTGGGATACGGCGATTTCGACGGCTACGAGCACACCGCGGTCATCTCGTCGATTGCCGGGCGCGCTGACAGTCTCGACTTCGTGGAGATGCTGATCGAACTGGAGAAGGTCTCAGGCCTTCTGATTGACGAGAGCGAGTTACCGGGCTTCAAGACCTGCACGATTGGCGATGTGGTGCGCCTCCTTGCGTCGAAAATGGCGAAGGGGGAAAAGGCATGAACGCCAAGGAATTCCGCGCCGAGTTGGTGAAGATCATGCCCGGCTATGACTGGACGGTCCATCGGCCCGTAAGCAATGTCGGTCTGCGCGCCACCGGGAAACAGACGAGCGGCTTCAATCGCCTATCGACCATTTCCGTTGATCGGTTCGAGGTTGCCGGATCAGCCAAATATCGCGTCAGATCGGCCGGACATGGGTTGAAAGCGCGTTGGCTTGGAGAGTTCTGCGATACCACGCTCGCCCGCGCGCTGCGTGGACTGCAGCAACACTATCAGGGCGAATCCAACACGTACCGAGCCGCCGCTGCCGCAATGGAGAAGGGCAGGAAGAAGCCGGAAGGCGGTGACGCATGACGGACTGTGCTTCTGTTCTGCATGCGCTCAAGACGGTCAGGTTCATAATCTCTGACGAAAAAGACCTTCACGAACAGGTCTCTGCGGCGTTGGACGGCTCAGGGATAGAGCACACGCGTGAGGTCATCATCGGCCCACGCGAGCGGGTCGATTTCCTGATTTTTGATGGCATCGCTGTCGAGGTCAAGATCAAGGGTGGCAAGCTGGCGATCTTCCGGCAGTTGAAGCGCTATGCGGAATCCGATCTGGTGAAGGAGATCATCCTTCTTTCGTCCGTCTCAATGGGACTGCCTCTCTCGATCAACGGAAGGCCCGCGCACTTCCTTTCGCTCGGGGAGCAGTGGCTATGAACCAGCACATGACCATTCGCACCTATGGCCGCTGCCGGGCCGGCGGCGGCCAGATCGAAATTTCCGGCTTGCCACCGCATGTATCGATGGCAGTAAAACGGCTGTTCCCGCGTTTGCCGGTGTGGAAGACGGGAAGCTTCATCATCGAAGCAACCCCAGCAGCGTGTGCCGACGTTCTTTGGTTCATGCAGCGTTATCCGCTTGAGATAGACGAAGAAAGCACCGCGCTACTCGTTGCCGGGCGGGAGAGGGATAACGAGCAGAAGCGGATTGCTGACCAGATCCTTCGAAGTGACTGGCAGCCTTCGCTCATAGGCGGGTTTCTGCCCGAAGTGCAGCCCTACCAGTATCAGGCCCAGGTTGGCGAGCTCATGACCATGCGCCGCGGGATTCTGCTCGGCGACGACGTCGGTCTAGGCAAGACGGTTTCATCCCTCGCCGTCATCGCCAGGACGCGCCGACTGCCGGCGGCGATCATCGTCGAACCGCATCTCGCCGAACAGTGGGACGAGGATGCGATCCAGCAATTCACCAACTTCAAGGCGCACGTCATCAAGGGAACGCGTCCTTACGATCTGCCGGACGCCGACATCTACATTTTCAAATATTCGAACATTGCAGGGTGGGTCGATCTGGCCGGAACCGGCATATTCAAAACCGTCGTGTTCGACGAAATCCAGCAAATGCGCACCGGAGAAAAGGCGGCCAAGTACAAAGCCGCCGAGGTGTTCGCTGGCGGCGCCGATATCGTGCTCGGGCTTTCTGCCACACCGGTCTACAATTACGGCGGCGAGATTTTCGAGGTGCTGCGGCTCATCGATACCGACGCGTTGGGTAGCCGAGCAGAGTTCTATCTGGAATGGTGCCACAACAAGGGTAATGGCAACTATATCGTCAAAGACCCCGCTGCGCTCGGAACGCACCTTCGCGATATCGGAGTCTTTCTCAGGCGCACAGAAGAAGATGTCGGCCGCCAATTGCCGCCAACCAACGTCGTCAAGCATTGGGTCAGCTACGATCACGACGTTGCCGCCGGCACGATGGATGAGGCGCGCAATCTCGCCATGAAGGTGTTGCACAGCGGAGATTTCACCGAACGCGGCCAGGCTGCGCGAGAACTCGACTTGTTGGCCCGCAGAGTGACGGGGCTTGCCAAAGCGAAGTCCGTCGCCGCGTTGACACGCATTATGGCCGATGCTGGGCCTGTGCTCCTGGCCGGCTACCATCGTGACGTCTATGACGTGTGGCTGCGTGACATGGCTGATCTCAAGCCGCTTATGTACACGGGAACCGAGACCGCCAAGCAGAAGCGCAAGATGCGCGAGGCGTTCATCAACGGCGATAGCCGCGTCCTGATTATCTCCCTGCGCTCGGGTGCCGGTCTCGACGGTTTGCAGACAGTCTGCAACCGCATCATCCTCGGAGAACTCGACTGGTCTCCGCAGATCCATAAGCAGATCATCGGTCGCTTGCGGCGGCCGGGGCAGAAACAACCGGTCGACGCGATCTATTGCCTGACGAACGAAGGCAGCGATCCTCCGATGATCGAAATGCTCGGTCTGAAAGCCGGCCAGGCGCGCGGCATAACCGATCCGTTTGCCGGTGCCGAGGCGGTTGTTTCCGACGACTCGCGCATCAAGGCGCTGGCGCGGCAGTATCTGGGGGAGGTGTGAGATGACCACTCCGCTCTACGGACGATTCATGAAGTTCTGCGCCGAGCAGCCGGCGGAGGACGCCCAGCGATGGGAACTCACAATGGCGATCTGGCAGCACACCCCGTTCATGACGAACTGCCGGACTGGCAGCCCAGGCGAGAATAGGTGGCGTGAAATCATGACATGGTGTCGTGACCATTTCGGGGACGAATGCTTTCCGATCCATGGCCGGCCCGGCGACTGGCAAACAGGCAGCGCCACAGTGCACGGCTGGACATGGATCGGTTTCAAGACGGCCGAGCAGCTCGAGGAATTTGAGGCGGCGTGGGAATGCACGCAGGAGCGGGTGTGATGGACATTCAAATCCGAGACTGCATGAGCGCGCTTGCAGAAATGCCAGACGAGAGTGTCGATTGTATCCTCACTGATCCGCCATACGGTGAAACATCATTGGCCTGGGACAGATGGCCGGATGGCTGGCCCGCCGCCGTTCGACGCGTGCTCAAGCGCACCGGTTCCATGTGGTGTTTCGGAAGCCAACGGATGTTTCTTGAACACGCTGCCGAGTTTGCCGGCTGGAAGATGTCGCATGATGTCGTCTGGGAGAAGCACAACGGAACCGGTCTCTTCAACGATCGGTTCCGCCGCGTCCATGAGCTGGCGCTCCATTTCTATCGCGACGACGCACGATGGGCGGATGTCTATAAGTGCCCCCAATATACCAATGATGCGCGAGCGCGCACTGTGCGCAAGAAGGGCAGACCAGCACAGTGGATCGGAGCGACGGGTGAAACCGTGTATCGTAGCGAGGACGGCGGGCCGCGGCTGATGAGAAGCGTTCTTTTCAGTCGATCCGAGCACGGAAAGGCTCTTCACCCAACGCAGAAGCCGATATCGATCGTTGAACCACTTCTTCTCTATGCATGTCCCCCAGGCGGCATCGTGCTCGATATTTTCGCTGGATCTGGAACAGTCGGCGTCTGCGCGGATCGTCATGGGATGAAGGCGATCCTCATCGAGGCAGATCACACATTCGAAGACATCATCAGAACTCGCATCGAGGGTGATGCGCCGCTTTTGAAGATTGGAGTATGATATGAACGCACCGAGGTTTCCGCAAGACATATATGAACGAGCCAAGCAGGCACTCGACGCGGCCGAGGCTGATATCGCCGCATCTCCCAAAATGGACCGCGCGGCGCAGCGGAAGATCAGACTGCAACGAATAGCCCAGGCAATAAGCGAAGAGCGTATCCGTTGTCTGGAAGTGGCGGAGATTCAGCATGAAATTGAGGTGATGGAAGAAGACTTCTCAACGCAAGTAGCCATTCGACTGATCATGAAACATATCGCCGGTGGGAAAGTTTGGCAATTCCTCAGATTGAGTGGAAATGTTCCTTGGGGTGCCCACATGCTTGCTCCTCATAATGAGTGGATACGTACCTTGCTCCGACGCTAGTCCGGCCGATCCGTGTAGTGCTCCAATACTCGGAGCGGATCGGCCGGACGGGCTATGAAGCTCCCCTTCGGCTTTAGCTTCCTCGGGGTGCGTAGCGGAGCTTTCCGTCGTCATCGACAAAAAGACCGGTCTCGTGTTCTTTACCGTCGCGAACCCAGCGATGCGCGACTGCAGTGTTGACACTTGAATACGTCACATACGGGTCCCACGGCACCCAATTCAGATCGGTAGCGCTCATCTCCACCAGTGTTTGCCGTTGTCCCCTTTGGCGGATTGCGTAAATCATGCCGTCACCGAAAGATACCGCTGGGCCATGTGCCGATCATAGTCAGTGACCACAACGGGCTGCCAACGATCCCTGTAATCAACCGCGCCACTGAGGATGAGTTCGCGGATGCGTTCAGCGCATGATGCGGGCTTGTCTGCCAATCCTTCAGTGTACTTTGCCTGCATGAGAGCCTTGTTGGCCATTGCGTGATGCATGTGAAGAAAGGTCATTTTTGTATCTCCAATCGTGTACGTGATTGAAGAGATAACGCGTACATGATATGAAGTCAATATCACGTACACGAAATAGGTGAAGCTTGACTCAAAATCATGTACATGCAACTCCATCCCGTATGGGGCGCAAGAAGCTATGGGCAGAGAACGTAAACCTGACCTTGCCTGAAGGGGCGAAGGCAAGGATGGATGCTGCTCTTGAGCCGGGAGAAGATCGGCTCGACCTGATACGCGCTGCAATCGAGAGGGAATTGAAGCGGCGTGCCAAGGCAACCAAAGAAGAGAAGTGAGGTCTGGAACGGCTGGCTCGTGAACTGGCTGAACCTCAAGGAACTTAGGGCTTCCGCCGAGCCTCAGATCGTCGAGCGCAAGGGCAAGCAGGAGTATCACATACCCGTCGCGACCTATCCGCACCCGAACCCACCGGAGCGGATATGTTGCCTGGCGGGCGTCCTGAAGCGCCACGACAAGGTCAAGGTCCGCTACCGAGATCGGCGAATCGAACCCATGCCGACCGTGCTGATCGTGGAGCGCCAGAGGTACAAATGCCACCACTGCGGGGCCATTGTTTTGGAAGCGATGGACGCCGACCTCGATCACAAATGGTACATCACGCACCGCTTCAAACGGGAGCTCCAACTGGCATCCGTCAAGCGCAACTTTCAGGACGCGGCGAACCTCAACGGCGTTGATGACAGCTACATCATCCGGCTCTTCGACGAGTTCGCCACCGAGAAGCTGGAGCACTATCACACGAACCTGCCGGAGGTTCTTGGGGTGGACGAGAACAACCTCCTCGGCGGCATGCGCTTCGTCGCCGCCGATCTGGAGACGGGCCAAATCCTCGACCTCCTGCCAGTCCGAACGGAAGCCGCTGTCATGGCGTTCTTCGCCGAGCTGCATTGGAAGTTCTACGTCAAGGTGTTCGTGCAGGACATGTGGCGCGGCTACCGCAACGTCGCGGAGCAGATGTTCCCCAAGGCCCTGAACATCGTGGATAAGTTCCACGTCGTGCGCATGGCAAATGACGGCATGGCCGACGCCCGCAAATGGTACCAGACGAAGCTGGAGAACGAGGACCGGCGCAGCCTGAAGAACAAGCACCGCATGTTCCTTGCCCGCTGGGACGGCATGCACAGCACCTCGCAGGACACGCTGGCGGAAATCCTCGAAGACCATCCGTTCCTCAACGACGCTTACGTCTGGAAGGAACGCTTCTACATGATATACGACTCCGCGACCCGTGCCGAGGCGGAGAAGGAATATGACCGCCTGGTCGCCACCATGCCGCCGCACCTGAAGCGGTTCTATCGCCCGCTCACCACGTCGATGAAGAACTGGCAGCCGCAAATCTTCAACCACTTCGAGATGCCGGAGCGGTGGACGAACAACATGACCGAGAACTTGAACGGCAGGCTCAACCAGATCAACAGCATGGCGCGAGGCATGACTTTCGACCGCTTCCGGAAGAAAGCCATCCTCCGCTTCGGCAAGATCATCCCGAACAACGAGCTGGCCGTCTACAGCGGCGACCCGAACGATGACCCTCGCCAGATCGGCTTTGGATGGGACGTTTCCACTTTGGAACGTGCTTTGAAGAATGGTCGCTTCTAGCATCTATTCCACCTCATTTGAGGAAGTGCCGAAAGTTTGAAATGCGAGAGCTGCTCAAACGCTTGATAGTATCAGCTGCGCCAACATGCACGCTCTGGATCGTTTCCGGATACTCATGCTATCTAGTTTTCAGATTTTGGCCTCGATGGAGGATATCTGAGGCCGAAATTCTGAAGTCGAAAAAGCGGGTATAATTGCGGGTACGGAGCGCATTTACGTCGATTTTTCTGAGCCAATTTCAGCATGTTGGCACTTCTATTCGACAGCCTCTCTGTCCGCCACCCCGTTCAACAAGTTGTTGATTTGCCATCTTATTTACCTTTCGTTTGTCCAACTTTTTGGGAAGGTTGGACAGAATTTGTTCGCTTTTTCTTCCCGGCAATGGCCTTAAGGCCCTTCTCGGCGAGCGCACGTTGATTGGCGGCGGCGGTGTAGACAGAGACCTGTTTCAGGTCGCTGTGTCCGGTCACGGCCTTGATGATGTCGCCGCTCATGCCGCCTTCAGCCATGCGCCGGGCGGCCGCTTTCCGAAGGCCGTGCGCCGCACATTGAGGCAATCCCGCTTCGTCGCACCGCTCCCGAAACCAGTTGCCGAAGCCATTGGCAGTGAATGGCTTTCCGAACTGGGTTGTCAGGAACGTCGGTTTGCCCCGATCAAGAGGCTCGATTGCCTCCAGCAACTGTGGAAGCATGAAGAGGTCAAGTTCAGCGCCAGTCTTTGACTGTTTCACGACAATGACCTTGCCCCTGATCTTCTCCCAGCCAAGCGTAACGACGTCGCCTTTGCGCTGCGCCGTGTAGAGAAAGAGGATCAGAGCCAGGCGCGCCTTGCTGCCCGGCGGGTGCCTCGCCTCGTATGCGGCGATCTCGTCTTCGGTCCAAGTGTGGAAGCCCTTGGTCTTTTTCGAGTAACCCTTCACGCCTACGGCCGGATTGGCCTTGATCCATCCATTATCCAAAGCGTGGTCTAGCATGATCTTCAGGAGAGAAAGCAGCCGATTGGCAGCCTGCTTCCGATCGGCCATCTTGCCGACGATCGCCTTGACGTGTTCGCGTTGCAGATCCCGAATTGCGCGTTTTCCGTGATCCTTTCGGAAGTTCTCAATGATCCGCCGATAGGTGTTCTTGGTGCTGTCTCTGAGGTCCAGAAACTTAGGGCTCCGGTAATAGGACACCGCAAGCGCGTCGAAAGATCCTGCCCGCGTCCGGCCCGCGCCGATGTTCTTGCGGAATTCCAAAATGCCCGATAACGCGTCGGCATAGGCGCTCTCGAATTCCGCACCCGCGGGCGGATAGGGAAGATAGGTGTCGACGCCGCGCGCGCGGAAACGGATGCGCTTCTTCTTGTGACGATCGATCACAAGGGAGCAATGCCTCGGCAGTCCATTCCGGCGCTTGCCTTTCATTTCAGCACATCATCCCAGGAGTTTTCGCCACCGGCGGGCTTCTGCGATCCTTCAAAGGTCGCCAGCGCCTCAAGCCTGCCGTCTGGGTGGTAGATGATCCGGGCGGCGTCAAAGCCCGCGTCGATCGCGGCTCTGAAGATCCGTTTCGCGTCGTTCTGCTTTATCTGTGAAGTCTTGTTCGCCATCGCATTAAACCTTGTGGGAGGGGGCCCCTTCCCGGCGGACCTCGGGAAGGGGCGGCTGCGGACAGTCGGAAAGGAGGTCACGAACCGGCCCGCAGCTTTCATCCAAGCGCCCGTAAGATTAAGTGCCCGGATTGAAGTAGGCAGAGCGCCAGTCATAGACGCTGCAACCGAAGTCGAGGACGCAGCGGAATTCGCGTCCGAGAACGTCCCAGCCGTCGCGAGACTCCACCATGGGGCCGGTCGCGCCGTTCAGATAACCGTGGATGAAGGCCGGCCGCATGGCAGCGTCACCAAACAGCCACCAGCCGTTGCCGCTGTACTGGTTTTCGACCATCACCTCGAGCTGACCGGAGAACGGGTTCACGTCTTCGGTCTTGGTGGCGTTGATTTCCGCCACAACCTGTTGTGCCGTGGTTTCAAGCGCCGGGCCGACCACCAGATAGCGGGGAACCACGCCAGCGGGCGCAGTGCCGTTCACGTTCTTCTGCGTCCGCATGGCGAGCCGCGCGGCGGAAAGAGTGGCGACGCTCGGCGCGCCCCCCGCTGAAGCCTTGTTGTTGTGATCGGCATGGAACAGGTTCTTGCCGTCGCTGAGCTTCATCCCGCCGTAGCTGTTGGCCGAAAGCAGGGCGAAGAACAGTGCATTCTCGGTTCCTGCGGATGCATCGGCGAAAGCCCGGAGGAAGTCCGTGAAGGCTCCCAAGTCATCGTTGATGATCATCTGCCGGGAGATTGCAAAGATCTTGGCGTAGGTCTCGACCTTGAACTCAGGGATCTTTTCCTCTTCGGATGTGCCATAGGTCACGGAGGCGGCTTCACCCACCTTCTCCAGGAGCGGCGCCTCGCCAGGCCGCACATACTGCACGGGCCGGAAATCAAGCGCGTTACGCCCCATCGAAAGCTGCTTCAGCGGCGAGGCCATGAAGCGGAAACGGTCCTGGATGACGCGATACATTGCGGTACCGAACAGATTGGGGAAATCAGACGTACTGTGCATTCCGCCCATCTTGACGAAGGGACCGCCGCCGCGCGTCTTGGCGGCGTCATAACCGTTCATCATCATGTCGACGACGGTCTTGTCGGATGCGCCGCCGATCTTCGCGCCGGTCTGCATCAGATAGGACCGCCCGATTTCGGTCAGCGACCGCTCGGAAAGCTGCATCGCGTTGATCGAAGCGCCCGCCACCTTGCCGCCGAACTTCAGCGTCAGTGCGTCGGTAATGTCCTTTTCCATGCCGGCGGAAGGTGCGCCGTAACCGCCCGGAAGATGCGTCGATAGGTTCGGCGCTTCGTCGCGCGAGGCGAGCATGTCGATGATCAAATCACGCGCCTTTTCCGGATTGCCGTTCGCGGCGAGGATGATCTCGTTCGTCTCGTCCATCGTCAGCTTGGCCGAACGGCAGCGGCTGAAAATGTCGTCAGTGGCATCGCGGAACGATGCGGATGCGGCCGGATTTGCCGCCATCTGGGAGCCTGTCATGATGACCCTCTCTGTTGTGGCGAAACTCGCCGGAGTGTTGCCGGGTGCCGCCGCGGCGCGGATCGCGGCCGGCGCGAGAAGTTCGGCCGGCGCATGCTTGAAGAGTGCGTATTTGAAGACCGGGGCCGCCATGGTCGCGGCCTCCTCGTCGAGGCGATCGGCAAAGCCGAGCTTGCGGGCCAGGTCGCCACGCATCCACGTCTCATCGGCCATCAGCGCGCGAACGCGCTGGTTGGTTTGACCGCTGCGCTCAGCGTAGATTTCCGCCGCCGCCGCCGCCACTTCGTCGAGAACATCGGCCGTCTTGCGCAGCTCGCCGGACGTGCCAAAGGTGATCGTCGATGGATCGTGGATCATGAGCAGCGAGCCGGTGCGCATGATGATCGTGTCGCCCGCCATGGCGATCAGCGAGGCGGCGGAAGCCGCCAGCGCGTCGATGTAGACCGTGACCTTGCCGGCGTAGGTCTTCAGCGCGTTATAGATCGCGATCCCCTGCACGGCGATCCCGCCGGCGGAATTGAGCCGCAACACGATGTCGCCGGACATTTCGGCAAGAGCGGAATTCACCTGTTCATCCGTGAAGCCGGTCGACTCCAGCCCGTCTTCGCCCCAGGTGATGTCGCCGCCAACTGCGCCATAGAGGTGCAGTTCATTGCCCTTGATCAGTTTGCTCACCATTGGCTTTCCCTCGTCCGACCAGTTCGCGCCGGTCACTCCGGCTGATCGGGCGTTGCAACCTTCTCAAAGCCGAGCTCCGAGATTTTCCAGCCACGCAAAAGGAGATCATCCCGGAAGCGATCGAAGATCGGATCGAGGTTGACCATGACGACGAACGGAAACTTGGTAAGATCGCCGGTCCCCTGATCGCCGATCACGACATCCTGAAAATCGACGTTTTCGGGGGCGCTCAATTCCTCGCCGATCGCAAGCGCATGGCCTGCCTTGGCCGCGCCGCTCAGCCGGTGTTTCACATAGGCCGGGATCGCCGATCCCGCGAAACCCGCGCCGCGAACGTAATACGCTGCCCTGCCGGGAGCGATGGCGAGCCGTCCCGTGAGGCAGTCGGCCAGATACCAGGCAAAAGCATCGGCCACGCTGTAGAGGCGGCGCAGCCCGTAAGCCGAGAGAGCTGCCTCCCGTTCGGAGACTGTCCCCTCGCCCAAACCTGCAATGTTGCGGTCGGGCCAGGGAAGTGTTCTCTGCTGGATCCGGTTACGCACTGCCCCGGTGGTGGTCTTGAGAGCATCGGCGAAATCAGAAAGTCGAAGTTCCATTAGTTTTCTCCTATACGCAGATTTAGCATGCATAGTCGCACAGTTTCGCGCCGTGTCAACTACGCATGTGATTTCTGCGAAATCTTGGGGACGCCCGCACTGT
This sequence comes from Hyphomicrobiales bacterium, assembly GCA_900467685.1. GTDB lineage: Bacteria > Pseudomonadota > Alphaproteobacteria > Rhizobiales > Rhizobiaceae > Ensifer_A. The sequence goes on along the minus strand of UBQX01000004.1, from coordinate 38,655 downwards.
GAATTGCCAGTGCGGGTGATAGGTCAGGCGTGGAGAGGCTGGGCTTCCGGGCGCGCCGGGATCATGGATTTGATCAGCTCGAACAGTTCATCGGACGGCCAGTCCTCGTCGAGACGCTCGACTGCCAGTTCGACCTTCGCCAGAACATCCGCATAGGACCGGCACTGAAAGGCGAGCAGTTCTTTCAGTGCCTCGTCGCGGCTTCCGTCCCGGCTGTCCGAAAGGTTTTGAAGATCTTCCCAGCCGATCGACTGGAGCCAATGCTCTTTTTCGGCCTTCCGCTGTTTCAGCAGGTCCATGGCACGCGTGAAATCGTCCCCGCGTCGCATCTGAAGAGAGGCTTCTTCTTTCGATGTGCCGAAAATGGGATGGTTGCTGATCCTCGTCACAGAGCGAACCATGCCGTTCATGTATTCAAAGAACTCCTCAATCGCGCGTTCGCTTCCGATCGGAACATGAAGCAACCGATCCGGATATTCAGAAGCGTTTCGCACCACCTCGATCAGCTTGATCTGGCCCAGCCTCTCGAATTCATCCGATTCCTCGATCCTGCAAATCTCTTCTCTTGCGGAATTCTCCCGATCGTTGATCTGGCAATAGCGCGCGATCAGGTCGGCAAGTTCCGGGGAGACCGCGGCGGGCGCGGCGGCCGCATCGGTCGCCAGCACGGCGGCAGCGCTTGCGGCCGGGGCCATCTTCAGGAAGTTACGGCGGGTGTTTTCGGTTTTCATGTCTGCATCCCCTTTTTTTGATAAAGCTTCGCCGTCGCGAGATTGCGGGCGGCAATTCACGTTGATCCTGATTTTTGTCCGTGTTAAGTAGACATATTATGTGCAATACAGCACTTTTTATGTCAACATAAAAAGTGCAACTGGGGTCTTTTCGTGATTACTTCAGCACAATGTCGGGCTGCACGTGCGCTTATCGACTGGTCGCGAGACCAGCTCGCGGAGCATTCAAAAGTTGCACTCAGGACGATTGTTGATTTTGAGCGTGGCGCGCGTGAACCGAGAGTGGTCACGCTCGATGCTATACAGATTGCGCTGGAATCCGCCGGGGTAATCTTCGTTGCCGAGAATGGCGAGGGGCCAGGCGTTCGCCTCCGCAAAACACTCGACGCTGCCGAATGAAAGGGTTCCTGCGCCTCGTTCCCCTGCTTGTTGTCATTTCAACCACTGCTGCGACCGCCGTTGGTTCAGCCGCTAGGGCGGAGGAATTCGCCGAGGGGAGCTTCCTTTCCGGGAATAAGCTTCACGACCTCTGTCGGGAAGAGAAAGGAACGGCGTCGAGCTACATCATCGGATTGACCGATACTTTCCTTTATATCCAACGCTCAACCAAGGTGCGCTACTTCTGTCTTCCAAAAAACGTGGACAGTGAACAAATCACCGACGTTATCTGCCAGTCACTTGCGACCGAGCCGGCAACCCGCAACAGGACAGCACCTAGTCTCACCTCTTCGGCTTTGAGGAAAGCATGGCCTTGTCCCTGAATGAAAGGATTCGCTATCGCGAGTTCTTTCATTCGACTCCTTCCAACCGGCGAATTTCGCCAGTTGCGAGTGCTTGCTGACTTCCGATAACCTGATATTTTCGGAACTGAGATCGCAGAACCGATGGGCGGTTTCGTGCTACCGTTATCCACGGGATATGGGTTTGACTTTTGAGTGAAACCTGATCATTTTTCTCGTGCGAAGATGGTCGCATTGAACAAACGGCTACATCTTCGGGCCGAGCACGTAAAGGAGCCAGCCCTCCTACGGTCACCTCGTGAGTGACACCGCAAAAACTGAAGCAGGAACTCAAACGATGCCTAGAGCTCGTCCGAGGTCCGACCGTTTTGTGGTGATCCTCCGAAAGATCAAATTGATCATCGTGATCATCAAAATTCTCGTCGACCTCTATCACGAAATATTTTGAAAAATAGACGGCAATTCTGACCGTTGCTGAGGGTATGGGACATGCTGCCGGCACATGCCGGCAGCAACTTTGGGCCTCTCACAGCTGCTCCCCAAACTTCGGGTGGCATGACACCGGAGGTCCAGACCTCGGACCTCCTGTCGGCAGATGTCCAGACTTCGGACATTTAAATGCCCAAACTTCGGGGATTTTAGGCGACGAAAAGGTCCGGAGTCCGGACCTTTTCGTTTCCCGAAAACGTTCCCGATCGGAATGTTTTTTCAGTTCCGTCCAAACTTCGCCGGACCCGTCACCGTCCCAGGCCTTCCGACATCGGCATTGACGCCTTGGTTGCCCGGTGGCGAGATGAATGTGGTCTGGATACCCCGGATCGCGCCGTTGAACGCATCCGCTGCCGCGCGACCGAAGGCGCTTCCCGCTTCCGCCGCCCTGTCCAGCAGCCCGGAGCCGGCACTATCGGAGAAGGTGTTGCCCGCCTTCTGGCTTTTCTCCTCCAGGTCGACCGCGTCCCAGTAGCTCTGCATGATCGCGGCCGGGTTGTTGGGTGACATGGTCGTGGGGTTTTCCGAGTTCGGAACGACAGCGTAGCTGTTAAGCTGCGCTTCGCGCCGGATCGTGGCTTCGATGAATACCTTTGTCGCATCGTCCATCATGCGCGGCGTTCCGTCGATCGGACGGGCGGTCGGAACCGGGATGCCGTTGATCATATCGACCGCCTCGCCAGCGCCGGCGGCGGACGATCCGGCGGCATATTTGCGACCACGGCCCTCGTTATAGATGTCTGCAAGGCGCGCCGCCTGATAATCCGGGTTGGTCGGATCGCCCGCATACTTCGCCTTGTTGATCTCGTAAGGATCGCCCTGCGGGCCGTTGTGGCGGGCGAGCCAGGCCATCTTGCCGACCTTGGAATAACCCAGGCGATCGAGGCCAAGGCTGATCGCCTGCCCGTCAGTGAGCGCTCCGGTGACACTGTCCATGAGATATCCGGCCGGGCCGGAGGCGGCCGCGCCGACCGATTTGAGGAAATTATCCCAACTGAGAGAAAGACGGTCGAGCTTCGTCTGTGTGTCTCCCAGGACGGTGTTGACGTCCCGCAAGACCGTTCCCTTGACCTGTTTGGAGTTCAGGGCGTCGACTTGATCCTGAGCCTTCTGCAGATCCTCGATCAGCGCCGTGATCGCCAGACGGGCTTCCTGATTCTGGAAAAGCTGCGGTAGCTTCGAGAGGTCGCCATGGACCGTTTCCCGCGTCAACCGGGCGAATGCGAACATGAGGTCTTCGCCGTTCGCCTTCGCCTTTTTCAGCTCCTTGTTGAGGTCGACGCCAAGCTTACGGAACTTGTTGATCGTCTCCGGCGAGTAGATCTTGCCGAACAGATCGGTCGCATTCGCAGCGGCGTTTTCAGCCGTTCCGGAACGCCCCCGGATGACCTGCATGATCGCCAGCAGGCGATCAAGGCCACCCTGCCCCTCATAGCCGAGGGTGGCGAAGGACGTTGCCAACTTCGGCAAGTACAGCGACATGTCTTTCAGCTCGAATTGTCCCAGCTTTCCGGAATAGGCCATGTGGTCGAAAGCCGTCTGCAGGTCTTCCGCCTGTATTTTGAATGCCGAGGCGGCCTTCAGGCCAGAGTTTGCGATATCCTCTGTCGCCGCTCCGGAAGCCTGCGCCGTTGCCATGACTGACGGAAGGAAGGCCATAGCCTCTTTCAAGGACATGCCGGATGAAACCAGCGTGTCGAGCGCAGTGATCGCCGGCTCAAAGCTGCCATAGCCGAGTTGCATGGAGAGGCGCTTGACCTCCTGCGTCGCCCCAGTCACCTCCTCTTTCGATGCTTCGGCCGTGATGCCGATGCGCGTCATGTGCCGTTCCATGTCGGCGAAGGAAACAACCGCGTCCTTGAGGACCGAGCCGGCCGCAAGGACGCTGAGGCCCTTGATGCTCGTCGCAAACATGCTGGCCTTGCTTTCCGTCGCCGCCTGCATCTGAGTGCTCGCCTTCTGGACGCGGTTCATGGCGGTGGCGGTCCGCTCGATCTGGCTGACACGGGCGTTGAACGCGGCAGCGGTCTGGTTGAACCGTGAGAACTGTTTTTCCATCTGACCCATTCGGGCCGCGACGGATTTGAAGGCGGGGCCTGTCGAGTCCCGCCCCTTCATTTCAAGTTCGGCTGTGACTGTCCGATTTGCCATTGTCTCACCTCAAGATTTGCCGCTGCGCTTCTGGAAACCCGCGAGGCGGGTAATCCAGTGGACGATTTCGCCGATTGTCATGCTGCCGACGGTTGCTGCGTCGAACCCGGCTCGGAAGACGAGGATGTCGCCGGCGTCGGCGAGCTGGTCGCCAAGTCCATAAAAAAACCGATAAGCGCCGCCTCCAGCTTGAGCGCGTCGATCGCGACGAGGTCAGTCAGGCATTCGGCGGACGGGCTCTTCGCCAGGCGCGAAATGTAGGCGTCGACGACAAGCGGATAGGAAACCCGCATCGGTGTCCCGGCCGGGCTGACCTGCCATTCGAAGGGCATGCCGAGCCCCTTGACGAACACGTCGTTATAGGTCGGTTCGCGCAGCTCGACCGTGTCGAAGGTCTTTCCGTGGGCGGTGTAGGTGCGGGAGAGTTTTACGATGGTCATGATCGTTTCCTTTTCTGATCAGTCTTCAAAATCTATATCGATGTACACGCCGGTTGCGGCGTCTTCGGCTTCGGCAGCGCCGGCGAGTTTCAGCAGCTCTTGAGAGGCGAGACTGCGTTGATCCCGGATCTTCGACCGGAGGAGCCGGCGCAACTCCGGTTCGCCCTTGCGGGCGGCGTCCATGAGTTCGGCCGTCCATTCCATGGGGTTTCCGAAGATCTGAAGCAGCACTCCGGTGATCTTCACGAGTGCCGTTTCGACGCCCTTTTCTCCCATCCGCGGAACCAGCTTCCCCGTGCGTTCAGCAAGGTCGAGTGCCTTCAATCGGGCCTCGTAGTTGAGCTTGTCGGTCTGCGCGTCGCGGAGCTTCGGCGACGCGGACCCTCCATCGTTCATTCGGGTGGCCGTCGCCTGCTCCCGGAAGGCGTCGCCGATCTGTCCGACCGCACGATCATAGGCGGCCACATCGACGAGGCGGGAGCGGCCGTTCCGTTTCGTGACGACGGCCCCATCTCTCTCGATCCGGTCGATCCGCTCCGAAAGCGACTGCCGTTTGACGCCCTTCACCCGCGCCAACTCGGCAACCGTCATCCATACGGCATCGCTAGGAATATCTTCTCTGTCGGCTTCCATGTCAGGCAGTCAGTCCCTTGTAAGGGTTGTCAGGTCAGGTTTTCAGGCGGTCTCACTAGCGCGCGCTCGGGGTCCTCCGGGGCCGCAGGCGGCAGGGGCCGGGGAAGGACCCGCGCCCACCCCCGCCCACTCGGCAGGTCCGGCCTTCGGCAGCCAGACGAACTGCACCTGGTCGGGCACTCGCATGAACGGCAGGCCCGCTTCGGTGAAGGCGATGCGCCATGCGTCGAAGGTGCGTGAGTTCTTTTCCACGGCCTCCATCTCAGGAAGCTCGGCAGCCTCGGCTGCGCTAGCAGCGCATCCGCGTCCGTCCATGGCCGTTTCCAAGATCCTGTTGACCTGCGGCCATCCGTAAGCCGCCTTCCGATCTCGGATGGCCCGCCGGGCGGCCTCTCCCCCGCCTTCGATGACCTGCCGGATGAAAGCCGATGGCGGTGGCGGCTCGATCGGTGGCGCTTTCAGAAGCTTCAGGACGTGGTAGCTCCAGAGCTTGCCGAAGGGCGCTGCCATCTGTTGCGCTGATGCTGGCGTTTCGATCCGATCAGGCACAGCCTCCCAAAGCCGGTCTCGGAAATAGGTCGATGGTGCCGGCGTGTGATCCTTGCCCTGCGATCGGAGAAGTTTGATCCAAGCATCTTTCCGCCGTGCCGCGTCCTGCCGCTCTTGAGGCGTTAGAGCCTGATACTGCTTCCATGCCCCTTCAAGCGACATGCCTTGGAAGCCAGGCCAGCCGTTGACCAGCGCCTGAAACGCTCGTCGAAGCAATCGCCGATCTTCGGGCTGCTCTTCGTCAGGCGAGGCAGAGCCGTGTCCAGAATCTGGACACGGATCATCCGGCTCTCTCACGCGCGCATGCGCGTCTGAGAGGTTATCTGATGGTTCTATGACGGTTAGGGTGAAGTGGGCTTCACCCCCTTGTGCGTCATTTTTCACCCCCCCGGTGAAGTGGGCTTCACCCCCCGGTGAAAATTTTTCGCCCCCTGATTTTAGGGTTTTGGGGGGTGAAATATTTTCACCCCCTGCATCTTCGGCGCTGTCCTGGACATTCCGGAACTGTTCAATGGTCTTGAGTTCGAGCCGGTACTTGTTCGTTCCGCTCATTCCCGCGTTCGGGATCACCCGCATCAGGCCCTTGCTTTCGAGCTTGCGGAGGCAGAGCTGCACGTTTCGGCCCGTCATTCTGGCCTTGCGGGCCAGATACGACACACTCGGAAAGGCGATGCCGTCGTCGTTCGCGTTGTCCGCCAGCGCCAGCAACAGCAGCAGCTCGCCGCCCTCGACTGGAGCCTTCATCCAAACCGTCGTCATCACGGAAATGCTCATGACAGCACCGCCGAAAAACGGTTGGACGCCGCCAGAAAATCGCCTGAAAAATCAAAGGATGAAAAGGCCCGGTTGGGAAGCTCAAACGGCTGATTTTCAAGGCTGTTGGCACAACCTCTCTGTCCGCCATTTCCAATTGAATTCATTGAGAAATTATTCGCTCTAGATGCTTCTGACCTACCGCCTGGCCCACTTTCGGCAAAGGCCTTTATGTTTGGAGTTAAGCATCCGAAGGTGCCAACGTAGACATCGCGTCGATCTCGAAATCTCGTAAGAATGTCAGGCGGCCGCGTCAACGTCTTGATGGGAAGGCGGTCGCCGCGTCAAATCATACGAACCTTGGCCCTTTGCGCGGCTGATCCAGCAGCTAAGTCGATTGAAGGTCAGTTGCCGCCGAGGCTTCTGCTACAACTCGCTCCCTTTCCTGCTCGTAGCCAAGACGCCAATCCGGTGCCGCATCTAGGGCCGCCTGATATCGCCAGCGCTGTTTTGCCTTCCCCTGAACCCATTTCAGCGACATGCGCTTGCCTTCGTCCAACGCCACACGCATCGCCTCATGCATGTCGAGCGTCGCCTTAACCGGAACAATGCGCTGCCCCTTGGCCTCCAGATGCTCTAGCATAAAGCGTGCGACGAACCTCACTTCTTCGTCGGCGAGCTTGATGCCGCGGTCGGCAAGGCCGGCGGTAAGCGCGTTCTTGACTACGCCCCAAAGGCCGACACCGAGCTTCAGACGCACATCATCGCTCATCGCCCTTTTTGCACCAGGATGGTTATTCTTCATCGGCAATATCCTTTGTTTGTTGGCTGGATAGTCTGGCCGTGGCAACCGCCGAAGATAATGCCGGCTTCAAATCAGCGGCGCCGACAGACTACTCACCTATCAATATAGCTGGCGGGGCGATGGGAACGCTGAGATCGGGAGCGGCTAAACACAGGCAGCCGAGCAGTCCCATCTCGCTTCACGCTATAAGCTAGCTGCGAGCACGCACGAGAGAGCCCGAACCAAACGAAGACAGAACCAATGTCGATCGCCGATTTCCTGATCACGCATGCAAAAGTTTCGATCTATAGCAGCGTTGAGATTGCCTTGCTCTGCGGCGTTTCCGACCCTGGACAGATCGACGGTATCATCGAAGGCCGACGAAAAGTGCCTGTCGGAATGGTCAAAGCGTTGGCGGCGGCGCTGGACTGCAACGAGAGACAGTTGATGTCGATGGCGCTTCGCGACTGGTATGGCGACGAGGTTTCGGATCAGATCGCGCAGTGCTTCCGTGCTGACGCGAGCGACACTGCAGAAAATGCGTGGATTGCAGCTCTGCGAGAACTACACGATGGTGCAGTGCCGGAACTGACGGCAAACCGGCTCCGTCGATTGCAGTTGCTGTCGCGGTTCTCAGGTTGACGAGGCGTTGGCCCGTAAGCAGTCTGATTGTCTTTTCGGAAACACTGTGCTTTCAATATGTGAACAGGGAAGAGGCTGGCAACGGGACCGCCGGCGAGTTCAAGCAAAATAGATCGGAAAGCATGCTGGCCGAGGGGAGTGTCATCAGCTACGTCGCGAGTGATCCGCTGGAGGCGGAGCACTACATGACGCATACATTCTGCAGCCACCGACTGGAAGCGCTTGCGGGCAGCCGCGTCGGCATGAGGCATATGGGCCTTTCCATGCCGAACGGAGCATTCAACAGTCTGGAATATGGCACCGATATCGAAGTTCGCTCGGACGGGTTCGACCGGTTCTACATGCTTGAGATGCCGCTGACCGGCGGAGTCGAGATCTCTTATGGATCGGATGATATCCGCTCCAGCCCCGGCAAGGCGCTGCTTCTGTCGCCTGGACCGAAATTCCGCTCCCGTTGGCGCGCGAATACGCGGCAATGGATGCTGCAGGTCGAGGCTGAACGGCTTGAGGAGCGGCTCGCCCGCCTCACCCACCGCAACATTAGCGACCTGCCGGTGTTCAACCCGGTCGTAGATCTCCGCACCAGCCACGGCCGTCAACTCGTTTCCATGTTCAATTCGCTTGCGCGGGATTTCGCGGCTCCGGAGCAGGCCGATGGGATCCGGCGCGATGCGCTGACGAACCGCATCGTCGATCTTCTCATCGGCAACATCCCGTTCGTGAAGGCCGACGCCGTGGTGCCGGAGCGCGTAACGGCAACGCCGCGGCATGTGAAGCGTGCCCTGGAGCTCTTCCATGCGCGATTTGCAGAGCGCCTCTCCATCCCCGATATCGCGGAGGAAATGGGTGTCTCCGAACGCGCGCTCTACGAAGGTTTTCAGCGCTTCTACCAGACGACACCCTACGACATGCTGACGCGTATCCGCATGGAAAAGGCGCGGAGCCTCATCAGGTCCAAAGGCTTGACCGTCGCCGAGGCGGCAAGCCAGGCCGGTTTCCGGCATCTGGGGCGATTCTCCTCCGCCTATCGGGATTTCTTCGGCGTGCTACCCTCTGCTGACGCAGCAAACCGGCACTGACCTGAAATCACTATCCATATCCTGCGGAATTGTAACCTGGCTGTCCCTTTGGGCACATTTTGGCGCATGACAATTCCATGACCTTGTTTCATCTTCCTCCCGACGCCGCCACATAGAGCGATGCATATGGAATGATGACAGACATGCCGACGGGAACCGCCACATCAAGACGAGACGCGCCATTTGCGGCGCAAGCAGGAAAGCCGCTGCTGAGCTGCTATTTTCCTCTGGGAGATCCGGCCGTCCCCGTCGAGCTTCTGGACATCTATGCCGGGGAGGGCGTGGATGTGATCGAGATCGGCATGGCCTCGCCCGAACCGTTCCTGGACGGCGCCGATGTTCGTGCCTCCATGGCGCGCGCGGACCGCGCGTCCTGGCGGCGCGATCTAGATGCCGTGTTCGACCGGCTCTCGCGGTTTCGCGTTCCGCCGCGCACGCTTCTCATGACCTATGCCGATGAAGCGCATCCGGCCTTTGCGGACACGGGTCTGTGGCGCGGGCTCGATAGCCTTCTCGTGGTTGCCCAGGAAGGCGACCCGCTGGCGGTCAGGCTGGAGAACTCCGCGACGGCGGCAGGCGTTTCACCCTCCGCATTTCTGCCGCTTCCGCTGAGCGACAACGGCATGGCACGGGCGCGACGGGCTGAATTCTACGTCATGCTGCAATCCAATGACGGCCCGACCGGACCGCGCAAGGAAGTCGACCCCGGCAATGCCGCGCGGATCTCGAGCCTCAAGGCAGCCGGCGTCACCGCCCCCATCCTGCTCGGCTTCGGCATATCCAGCGGCGCGCAGGCCCGAGAAGCCTGCGATCTCGATGCCGATGGCGTCGTGGTCGGCTCGCAGGTGCTGCGCGCCGCACTTTCAGGATCGGATGAACTCCAAGCGCTGCTTCTTGACCTGAGGAGCGGCCTCGATGCGTGAAGACGCCTATGTGATCGGATTCGATATCGGTTCGACCGCCGTCAAGGCCGGGCTCTTTACGCTTGCCGGCGACGTGGTCGACCACTGGAGCCGCAATTATCGGACCGCCCGCCCCGGCCCCGGCCTCGTCGAACAGAACCCGCAGGATTGGCTGAACGGCGTGCGCGATGCCATCGACGGGCTTCTCGTCGGGCGCGAACCCAACCGAGTGGTCGCCGTCGGGCTCTGCAGCCAGGTCAACACTGACGTCTTCGTTGATGCCGATGGTGAGCCGCTGGCGCCCGCGATCGTCTGGCAGGACGTGCGCGCCGCCCGGGAGGCGGAGGCGCTCGACCGCGCCATTTCGCCGGCCGACAAGCAGGCATGGTGGGGCGCGGAGATGCCGGTCGGCGCAAGCCATGCGCTGGCCAAGATGATGTGGTTCAAGAAGCACCATCCGGACCTCTGGGAGAAGACGCGCTACGTGCTGTCGCCGAAGGACTATTGCCTTCTCCGGCTGACCGGTGCGGCGGTTGCGGACCCCATCGCCTCCTTCGGCCATGTTGGTCTCGATCTCAGCTATATTGAGCCGCTGATTTCGCGCGTCGAAGGGGCGGCCGAACGCTTGCCGCCGCTGCGTTTCTTCACGGATATTGCCGGCGAGATGCAACTCGGCAGCCATGCGCGGCGGGTGCCGGTCACAGTCGGGACCATGGATGCCTGGGGCAACCTCTTTGGCTGCGGCGTCTTCAAGCCCGGCCAGGGCATGTATGTCAGCGGCACCAGCGAAATCCTGGCGCTCGCCGGATCGCAGCGCATCGGTGCGCCGGGCGTCGTCACGTTTGCGACCGTTGACGGCCTCGTCGTGAATGCCGGTCCGACGCAGAGCGGGGCGGATTCGCTGCGCTGGTGGAGCAATACGGTCGGGATCGAGCCGGGCGATGTTGCTGAACTCGCCGGCAAGGCGGATCGCAACGGGCGGCCGGTTCTTTTCCTGCCGCATCTCGAAGGCGAACGGGCCCCTCTGTGGGACGCCGATATCCGCGGCTCCTTCATCGGGCTCGACAGCCGCACCGGCGGACCGGAATTCGCGCTGGCCGTCATGGAAGGCGTGGCGCTGTCTGCACGTCATCTTTTCAATGCGCTGACGGAGGCTGCCGGCTACCGGCCGGACTGGCTGCTCTATGGCGGTGGCGGTGCGCGCTCCGATCTGTGGAGCCAGATCCGCGCCGACTGCCTCGGCGTGCCGCTGCACCGTTTCAGCTATAACGACGTCGGATGCCTGGGGGCCGCCATCATGGCCGCCGTTGGCGTCGGCGCCTTCTCCACCATTGCGGAGGCCGTGCCAGCCATGACATCCGTGCAGACGATTTTCGAACCAGATCCCAAGCGAAAGCAACGTTACGACCGCATGTTCGAGGCCTATCTGAAGGCCATCGACGCGCTGAAGCCGCTCGGGATCATCGAGACGGGCGAGCCGCACCGCTAAAGCGCTCATGAAATGAAACAACAAGACGAGAGGAACAGTCCCATGAAATCCATCAAGATGACCCTTGCAGCGCTGGCGCTGTCGTTGGCCAGCTCCACAGCCGCGCTTGCAACCGACGTAACCATTCTGACGCCATATATCAGCTCCATCCCGACCAACGAGATGGCGCAGAGCTTCAAGGCCGAAGGCGAGAAGCGCGGCTGGAAGGTGACGATCATCGACACCCGCAACGATTTCGGCCAACTCGCCTCGCGCATGGAAGACACGGTGAACGCCAAGGCGAACGCCATCGTGCTCATCTCCACCGATCCGGGCCAGGTGGGCGATCAGGTGGACATGGCCGCCAAGGCCGGCATCCCTGTGATCTCGCTCGACGGCTCCAAGCGCAACAACGTCGCCGTCAACGTGACGTCGAACAATTTCGAGCTCGGCCAGCAGCTCTCCGAGGCGCTGTTCAAGGCGATGGGCGGCAAGGGCAACATCGTCAAGTTCTTCCACTCCGCCCATCCGGGCGTTCACCAGCGCGAACTCGGCCTCGACGCCACGTTGAAGAAGTATCCCGACATCAAGATCATTGCCGATCACTTCGTGAAGGTGCCGGGTCCGGTCGATGACGGTCGCGTGGCGATGGAAAACATCCTCCGCCAGCATGGTGACAAGATCGACGGCGTCTGGGCCGCCTTCGACGATCCGGGCATTGGCGCGGAACTGGCGACCGAATCCGAGCTGCCCAAGTCCAAGCTGATTATCATGGGCATCGACGGCAACGCCCAGGCCGTCGACATGATCAAGTCCTGCACGCATTACAAGGCGACCTTCCGCCAGGACTTCCCGAAGATGGCGACGCTGGGCGCCGAACAGCTCGACAAGATCCTGAAGGGCGGCAAGGCCGACAGCGACGAAATGTATGTCCCGGCGGTCATGCTGACACCGGAAACGCTCGGCGCGAAGTGCCCCTGACCGGCATACGGCCGCTCCGGATGAACGGGGCGGCCATCCTTACTCATTGGAATTATGACCATGTTGCTCAGCATCAAGGCGCTTGAAAAGCGCTATGGCGGCGCGCGCGCGCTTGCCGGCGCGAATATTGATGTGGCAGCGGGCTCCGTTCATGGCCTGCTCGGCGAAAACGGCGCGGGAAAGTCGACGCTGATCAAGACGCTGTCCGGACTCGTGACTCCCGATGCCGGCGAAATCCTGATCGACGGGAAGCCCGTGACGATCGAGAGCGTGCGCCACGCCGAAGAGCTCGGATTTCGCTTTATCCATCAGGAACTGAGCCTCGTTCCGCATTTCACCGCGGTCGAGAACGCCTTTGTCGGCCGCGCCTATCCGAAACGCGGCCCCTTCATCGACCGGGCCGCGATGGCCCGCGCGATTGCGGAGACAGCACGCGACATCGCCCCCGATCTGCCGCTCGACGTGCCCGCCGCACGGCTGACGACCGGGCAGAAGCAGCTGGTGGAAATCATCCGCGCGCTGATCGGCGAGCCAGCGCGACTGGTCGTCATGGACGAACCGACGGCCTCGCTTTCCGATGGCGAGGCGCGCCGCCTGCACAAGGCCGTGCGCCGGCTGGCCGAGCGCGGGGTGGCCGTCATCTTCATCTCGCACCGACTGGATGAGGTGATGGAGATCTGCGACCGCTATACGGTGTTGCGCAACGGCGCGACGGCCGGAGCGGGCGACATTTCCTACATCGATCGCCCCGGCCTTGTGCGGCTGATGTCCGGCCGCGAGGAGGCGGAGCTGATCGCCAGACCGACACCGGGCGGAAGCCCGGTTGCGCTCAAGGTCTCCGACCTGCCCTTCGGCGACCACGGTTCGCGCATCGCCTTCGAGATCAAGGCAGGCGAAATTCTCGGGCTTTACGGGCTCGTCGGCGCAGGACGCACATCGCTGATGAAGATCGTCTGGGGCGCGACGTCCCATCGCGAAGGCACGATCACGCTCGAAGGCCGGGCGTTGCGACCGGGCCATATCGGCGACCGGATCGCTGCCGGCGGCGCCTATGTGCCGGAAGATCGCCGCCATGAGGGCCTGATCGTCAGCCGCACGATCGCCGAAAACCTCGCCATTGCCAATCTCAAGGCCGTGCGTGTCGCGCCATCTCTGCCCTGGGTGGGCCTCGCGGCGCTGAAACGGCGCGCGGAAGAGGTGAAGTCGGCCCTGTCGGTCAAGATGAGTTCGGCCTTTGCCAAGCCGCTCACGCTTTCGGGCGGCAACCAGCAGAAGCTTCTCTTCGGCCGCTGGTTCGGCAGGCCGATCCGTCTGCTGATCCTCGACGAGCCGACACGCGGCGTCGATGTGGGCGCGAAGGCGGAAATCCATGCCGTCGCCCGCCGCTTTGCCGACGAGGGCGCTGCCGTGCTCATGACGACATCCGACATGGACGAGCTGTTGGCCCTTGCCAACCGCGTCCTCGTTCTCGCCGGCGGCGAAGTTACCGCCGAACTCACCGGCCCCTCCCTCACGCCGGCGCGCATCATCGACGCCGCATTCCAGCATCAGTCACGGAAAGATCCCGCAGCATGACCGGTTTTGTCAGACGTTTCGGCACGCTCGCCGCCCTCGTCATCATCATCATCGCCTTCTCCATCGCATCGCCCGGCGCCTTCGGCTCGCCCAGCAACCTCATCAACATCACGCAGCAGATGACCCTGTTGGCAATCGTTGCGATCGGCGCGACTGTGGTGATGGCTGTCGGAGAATTCGACCTTTCGACCGCCTCGATCGTTTCCTTCGGCGGCATCCTCGTCGTCTTCCTGTTCAAGGTCGGCGTCCCCGCCCCGATTGCGTGTCTGGCAGTTCTGGCCGCCGCTGCCGTCTTCGGCGCGGTCTCCGGCTTCGTGGTCTCGCGTTTCGAAGTTCTCTCCTTCATCGCAACGCTTGCCGTTGGCACGATCATCGGAGGCATCACCTTCTGGCTCTGCGAGGGCGCGACGCTCTTCGGCAACATCCCTGCTGAATTCCGCGATATCGGGCGCGGCACGATGCTCGGCCTGCCGACCCTGACCTGGTGGCTGATCGGCGTCGCCGCCTGCGCCTGGATCATCCTCGACAAGGTCGAGATCGGCCGGCGGCTCTATGCCATCGGCGGCAATCGCGAGGCGGCGCGCCTTGCCGGCGTGCGCATCGTCCCGAACACGATGTTCGCCTTCATCGTCAGCGCCGTTCTCTCCGCGCTGGTCGGCATTCTCCTGACGGCCCGCATCGGCTCGGCCAATCCAACGGGTGGTGGCGGTTATCTGCTCTCCGCCTATGCCGCCGTCTTCCTCGGCATGACGGCGTTTCGCGAGGGCGAGGCCAACGTGCCGGGGACGCTGGTTGGGGCCGCCATTATCGCCGTCATCGGCAACGGCCTGACAATCCTTGGCGTGTCGACCTTCCTGCAGGACATCATCACCGGCACGATCATCCTGGCCGCGGTTCTCGTCCGCCGCGCCGGCAAGCAGGGAGCCTGACCATGGCACGTGCATTGAAGGTCGAAAGCCGTCCCGGCCGCTACGGCTCCTTTGGCGGACAGTTCGTGGCACCCGTCCTTCTGCCGGTGCTCGACCGGCTGGAGGCAGGTTTCCGCAGCGCCTGGAGCGATCCGGCCTTTCACACAGAGCTTACGCATCTGCTCAACCGCTTCGTCGGACGGCCGACGCCGCTCTTCGATATTCCGGCCTTCCCGAGCTGGTCCGGCGGCGCGCGCATCGTGCTGAAGCGCGACGACCTGACCTTCAACGGCGGCAACTATGCCAACTCGGCGGTCGGCCAATGCCTACTCGCCCGGCGGATGGGCCTTTCGGCTGTCGTGACTGATACGGGGTCGGGCCAGAACGGCATCGCGACGGCCGCCGTTGCCGCCCGCTTCGGCATGCGTTGCACGATCTACATGGGCGCGCGCGATGCGGCGGCCCAGCCGCAGGCATGCAAGAAGATGCGGCTTTTCGGCGCGAAGCTGGAAATCGTCGAGGACGCCGACCGGGCGCTCAGCTCCGCGACAAGTGCGGCCATCCGCCACTGGATGGGAAATTCCGACACCGACGCCTATGTCGCCGGCGCGCCGATCGGACCGCATCCCTATCCCGAAATGGTCGCGGCCTTCCAGCAGGTCATCGGCAAGGAAACCCGGCTGCAGTTGGTCGAAGGCGGCGTGCTGCCTTCCGCCGTGCTTTCGGCGGTTGGTGGCGGCTCGTCCACCATCGGCCTTTTCTCCTCCTTCGTCTCCGACCCGTCGATCCGGCTGATCGCCGTGGAGGCCGCAGGCTCCGGAGAGGCCGGCGCGCCGAATTCGGCTAGACTTTCGCAAGGCCGGCGCGGCATCTTCCACGGTGCCGAAACGCTGGTTCTGGCTGACGCGGAGGGACAGATCCTGGCCGCCAATTCCATTGCGCCGGGGCTCGCCTATCCGGGTTCTGCGCCGCAGCTGGCGGATCTCGTCTCGCGCGGCCGCGTTGAAACCATGACGGCCACGGACGCGGAGGCCCAACGGGCGGTGCGGCGGCTCGCCGAAACGGAAGGCGTGCTTATCTGCCTGGAGGCGGGCCACGCGCTGGCGGCGGCTGAACATGTGGCCCGCACCATGGAGCCGCACGAGGCGGTCGTCGTCATGACCCCCTCCTCCGGCGACAAGGACATCGACATTCTCTGGCAGGACAGCTGACATGGCCAAAAGCGCCCCGAAACGCATCAACCGCATCGACGCCATGTTCGAACGGCTCCGTAACGAGAATCGCAAGGCCTTCGTCACCTTCACCGTCGCCTCCGATCCGAGCTTTGACGAAAGCCTCGAAAGGCTCAAGACCTTCGCCGCATCGGGCATCGACCTGATCGAGATCGGACACCCCTTTTCGGATCCCATTCTCGACGGCGCGACGATCCAGAAGGCGAACCGGCGCGCTCTCGCGGCGGGTGGGAACCTACGTCGCACCTTGGACCTCTGCCGCGCCTTTCGGGAAACGGACGACCGCACGCCGCTGATCCTGATGGGCTATTCCAATCCCGTCATTACCATGGGTTACGAGGGCTTTGCAGAAGCCGCAGCGGAAGCCGGCATCGATGGCCTGATCGCCGCCGACTTTCCTCTGCGCGAGGCCGACGATCTGGTCAAGGCGCTGGCAAAGCACGGGCTCTACATGATCCCGCTTGCCGCGCCGACGCTCGAAGCGCGCGATTTTGCGGTCGAAAAGCCGGGCATCGGTGGCTTTCTCTATTGCATCCCAGTCGTTGGTCCGACAGGTGGCCCGTCCGCATCGAAGGAAGTGATTGCCCAGGCCGTGGAACGCTGCCGCCGGCAATCCAGTCTCCCCATCATGGTAGGCTTTGGCGTGAAGACGCCGGAACTTGCTGCGGATGTCGCGAAGGTCGCCGACGGCGTGATCGTCGCCACAGCTCTGATTGATCGGTTCCTCGAGTTCAAACGCGAACAACCGACCGACGCGGTCTTTCACCTCCACGTTGCTGATACGATCAAGAGCTATCGGGACGCCATCGATTTGGCGACCTTGGGGTAGCAGGGCGGCGTGAGTTCCACGCCGCGTCATCATTTCAGGCTCAGGTCAGATAGCGGTCAGCGGGCTTAACGGTCCGGATGAACCGGATCCCGTCGGACCGCAACCAGCCCTCCGGCGGATGACGTCGCGGGGCCAGCATGGAGTGCATCGTTCAACGGCCGTGTGGGACCCTCAATGCAGGCCGAATTCCCCCAGCAATTCCTCTCGCAGCTTCACGAACCCGCCCTCGCTGCGGTTTCGCGGCCTTGGCAGGTTCACCTCGATTTCCCTGATGCGGCCGCCCTTGTCCTTCGGCAGGACGAGCACGCGGTCGGCGAGGTAGATGGCTTCTTCTAGATCGTGCGTGACGATGACCATGGTGACCTTTTCCTCGCGCCAGATGCGGGTGAGTTCTTCCTGCATGGTGAGCTTGGTCATGGCGTCGAGCGCGCCGAGCGGCTCGTCGAGGAGGAGAATTTCGGGCTGGATGGCGAGTGCGCGGGCGATGCCGACGCGCTGGGCCATGCCGCCGGAGAGTTGCGCGGGATAGGCTTCGATGAAGTCGCCGAGGCCCACGAGCTGGACATAGCGGCGGGCGCGCCTGCGGGCCTCGTCGCGGGAGAGGCCGCGCACCTCCAGCGGGAAGGCGACGTTTTCGATCACGGTGCGCCAAGGGAACAGGCGCGGCTCCTGGAAGATGACGGCGCGTTCTGTGCCGACGCCGTGCACCGGCTCGCCGTCGATCAGCACGCGGCCTTCGTCGGCCTCTTCCAGACCGGCCAGCACGCGCAGCAGCGTGGTCTTGCCGGAGCCGCTGGCGCCGACGATGGCGAGGCATTCGCCGCCGCGGATGTGGAGGTTGACGCCCTTCAGCACGTTCAGCGCGCGGCCGTTGATGTTGAAAGTCTTGGAGAGATCGCGGATCGTGACCTCGCCGCGGAGGGATTCAGATGCAGTCGTCGTCATGTCAAACCTCGCTTCCTGGGAAAGAAGGCCGGTGCTCGATGCGCCGGCCTTTCATGGGCGGTCAGTTGCTGGCGAAGCGCTCCGGCGTGTACAGCACGTTCTCGACCTTGATCTGGTCCTTCTTGATCTGGCCGCCACGCACGAGGATGTCGATCCAGAACTGAATGTCGCGATCGGTCGCCTTGGCGCCGGGACGCAGGCCGTAGCCGGTGAAATACTGGGCAATCTCGCCGTTGCCACCGCGCGCGGTCAGGACTTTGGCGATGATCTTTTTCGTTTCTTCCGGATGGTTCTGAGCGTAGTCGAGCGCGCGCTGCGACTGTTCGACGAAGATTTGCGCCGCCTTCGGATGGGCCTTGATCCAGTCGCGGCGCAGCACCACGAAGCCGCCGGCGATTTCGCCGAGGACGTCCGTATCGCCGAAGATCTTCTGCAGGCCGCCGGTCTTCAGGGCCGCACCCTCGAAGGTCTTCTGCCAGTAGCCGAAGGCAGCCACGTCCACCTGTTTCGAGCGCAGAACCTGCTCCAGCTGCGGGCCCGGCACGACGACCAGCTTGGCGGCATTTTCCGGCAGGCCGACGGAGTGGAGCGCCTCGCGCACCGTGTAGTCGAGATGGGCGCCCAGCGTGTTGACGGCAATCGTCTTGCCGGCCAGATCCCTGATCGATCTGATCGGGCTGCCATCCAGCGAATAGAAGATGCTTTCCGTCTTCTGGTTGATGCCGTTGGACGGATAGGCCGCCACGAAGTCGTTGCCGCCGGCAATCGAGTTCAGCACGGCAGAGGTCGCGGCACTGCCAAGTTCGACATTGCCCGAGGCCAGCGCGAAGAGCGAGGCCGGGCCACCCTGGGCATAGCCGACATTTTCGATCGTGATGCCGGTGCCGTCGAAATAGCCGAGTGCAGCGGCAAGTTCATGGCCGGACAGGCCGCCCTGATCGGCGAGGTAGCGGATTTTCACCTCTTCCGGACCGGCGGCGAAGGCAAAGCCCATAGGGGTCGAGAGGAAGAGGCTGGCGGACAGGGCGGCGAGCGCGTTGAAGCGGCGGCGGTTGATGGTGGTCATGATGGTGTCTCCTTGATCAATGGGGTGGTGCGGCTGTTCAGGGCTTGGCGGGGGCCCAGCGGCACAGTCGCTTCTGAAGTGTTTCCAGGATGGCGTTGGCGGCGAGGCCAAGGGCTGCGAGCAGCAGGATCGCGCCGAACATCAGCGGGATCTGGAAATTGTATTGCGCGTTCATCACCTGGAAACCGAGGCCGCTATTGGCGCCAATCATTTCCGCAGCGATGAGCAGAAGAAGCGCAGTGGTGGCGCTGAGCCGCAGGCCGACGAAGATCTGCGGCAGCGCGCCCGGCAGCACGACGCTGCGGAAGATGTGGCTCCGGCGGGCGCCGTAGACGCGGGCCATTTCGATGAGCTTAGGCTCGGCCTGCTTCACGCCGCCAATGGTGGCGAGCAGGATCGGGAAGAGCGTCGCCCAGAAGATGACGAAGACCTTCGAGGTTTCACCGAGGCCGAGCAGCAGGATGAAGACCGGATAAAGCGCCAGCGCCGAGGTCTGGCGCAGAAGCTGCAGGATCGGATCGAGCGCGCGTTCGACGATGCGGATCTCGCCCATGAAGAGGCCGAGCGGAATGCCGAGCGCAACGGCTGCAGCGAAAGCGATGCCGGCGCGCTGTAGACTGATGGTGACATCGCGCCAGAGCGGGCCGTTGACCACCGCGTCAAAGATGCGGTCGAGCGGCGGGATGACCGCCGGGTTTACCCACCCGGCGGTTGCCGACACCTGCCAGAGGATGGCAAGCGCGATGATCGAGCCGTAACGCACGACTGCGCCCTCAACGCCGCCCCGGACAAGCCGACCGAGCGCGCCCGTGGAGGAGGCGGGGCCGGCCTGTCCGGAGGTCAGTCTGCCCGTTTTGGACGGGCTGTTGTTCAGCGGATAGGACTGTTCGATATCGAGCGCCATGGGGATGTCCTCTGATCTGGTGTCTGTCGGTTATTCGGCGGCCTGGACTGCGCCTTGCGCCAGCGTCCAGCGGTTCTGCGGGAACGGCAGGCCGAGATTTTCGCGCAATTTCCGGCCCTCGTATTCCGTGCGGAAGAGACCGCGACGCTGCAGCTCCGGTATGACCAGATCGACGAAGTCGTTGAGGCCGGTCGGCAGCCATGGCGGCAGGATGTTGAAGCCATCGGCGGCCTCATTCTCGAACCATTCCTGCAGCGTGTCGGCGATCGTTACCGGCGTGCCGACGATGGTGAAATGGCCACGCGCCGAGGCGACCCACTGGTAGAGCTGGCGGATGGTGAAGTTGTTCTCGTCCGCGATCTGGCGGATGAGCGCCTGGCGGCTCTTCATGCCTTCCGTCGGCGGGGCCGGCGGCAGCGGTCCGTCGAGGTCGGCGCCGGTGAGGTCGAGCTCGCCGCCGGTGAGGCCCTTGATCAGCGCGAGGCCGTCCTCTTCGAGGATGAGGCTCGTCAGGCGTTCGTATTTCTCCTTCGCCTCGTCCAGCGTGCGGCCAACGAAGGGAGAGACGCCGGGCATGATCAGGACATGGTCGGGATTGCGGCCGAGACCACGGGCACGGGCCTTGATGTCGCGATAGAATTCCTGCGCCGTCTCGATGTGCTGGTGAGCGGTGAAGATGACTTCCGCCGTCTGGGCGGCGAGCCCGCGTCCGTCATCCGACTGGCCGGCCTGCACGATCACCGGATGCCCTTGGGGCGAGCGCGAGACGTTGAGAGGGCCGCGCACCTTGAAATGCTCGCCGCGATGGTTGGTGTAATGCACCTTCGTGGGATCGAAGAAGCGGCCGCTTTCGCGGTCGCGGATGAAGGCATCATCCTCAAAACTGTCCCACAGCTTCCTGACCACCTCGACGAACTCACCGGCGCGCTTGTAGCGGAAGGCGTGCGGATGCTGATGGTCAAGGTTGAAGTTCTGGGCGGCGGACTCTGTCGCGGTCGTCACCACGTTCCAGCCGGCGCGACCACCGGAGATGAGGTCGAGCGAGGCGAATTTGCGGGCGAGATTGTAGGGCTCCTCATACGTCGTGGAAGCCGTGGCGATGAAGCCGAGATGGGTCGTCAGCGGTGCGAGCGCCGAGAAGAGCGTCACGGGTTCGAAGCCCGCCACCTTCGCATTGCCGCCCTCTATGCCGCCACCGAAGGCAATCGCCAGGCCATCCGCGAGGAAATAGGCGTCGAAGAGGCCGCGTTCGGCCGTCAGCGCCAGCTGCTTGTGGAACTCGAAGCTGGTCGCGCCATCGGCCGGCTGGTCGGGGTGGCGCCAGGCCGCAATGTGCTGGCCGCCGCCGGGAAGGAATGCACCTAGTCTGATCTTGCGTGTCATGATCGTGATCTCCGTGGAGTTAAGGGTGTCGGCAGGCCTCGCCTCTCCGCGCGGACGCCGCTTCTCGGATGTTTTTGTCGGGTGTTCAGAAGCCTGCCGCGACCGCTTCCTGATGAAGCCACAGGTGGCTCACGGGCGCGAAGCTGCGCTCCTGTTGGCGGTGTTGCGGAAGGTAGGGCGCGAACTGCTCGACGGCGCGGTCGAGCCGGTCGAGAACGGTCTTGCTGGCAAGCCGGCCGTCGATGAAATCGCGTTCGGAGACATAGACGCCGGTTGCCAGCGTCTGGGCTTCGAAGAAGGCGAAGAGCGGTCGCAGCTGGTGCTCGATGATCAGCGCATGCTTCTCGCCGCCGCCGGTCGCCGCCAGCAGGATCGGCTTGCCGGCAAGCCAGGTCGGGTCGATGAGATCGAAAAGATGCTTGAAGAGACCCGGATAGCTGCCCTTGTAGACGGGGCTTGCGATGACCAGCGCCTTGGCCTGGACGATCCGGTCGACGATGCGGCGGGCTTCCTCTCCGAGATCGCTGAAGCTGCGGGCAAGGCCAAGCTCCGGCCCGAACTGGCCGAGATCGTAGACTTCTGACGCGTGGCCGAACCGGTCCGCAGCGCGGCGAACGGCTTCCTCCGCCAGCGCGCGGGTCTTGGAGGGAGAGCTGAAGCTGCCGGAAAGGCCAACAATTCCGGGCTTTGACGGGTGGGCGGACATGCGCATCTCCTTCGTTTAATTGTCTATCTTGTAAATAGACTAATCTCACGAAAGCATGTCCGTCCATTCCATATTCAGGGGCCGAAAGAGATGCGGTGATCTCTCCAGCGCGGCCCTCGCGATAGAATTTCTCTCCGCGATTTTGGAGCGATTTGCCGCAAAGAAATCGGGGCCAGAATCCCGCTCCGGATCCAGACCCCGATGATCTTTGTTTCCTGTCCGGCGCGATCTTACGGCAGGCGAGCGATGGATCCGCGTGCCGCCGAACGCCCGCCAGAGGCAATGCGATCTGCAATCTGGCGGGCCTGTTCGCGGATATCCGGAACGGCAATGGATTCCCAGAAGGTGCCCAGCGTCACCGGACCGATCCCGAAGATGCGGGCGGAGGGTTCGCCATGCATGTTGACGAGGGCACAATTGCGGTCGAATTCGAGGCCGAGCCCGAGCTTTTCGAGACGCGCCGCGCCACTTTCGACGAGTGCACCGGCAAGACCCGGCAGGTCCTGGTCGGCGCGACGGCGGACGCCGCGGCAGTCATAGATGACGTCGGCCTTGAACGGGCCGGGCTCATCCCAGCCGGGGCGCATGACATTGGCAAACAGGCGGTCGCCGCGCTGCTCTGCGGAGAGGAAGCGGCCCTTGACGATTTCGAGCTGGCCGCTTTCCAGCACAGCGTCAATGCGCTCGGCCTGGGCCGGCGGCATACGGTGGCGATGAACGTCCCAGAAGGAGGCCGCATGGCGCAGGAAGCGCTGGCGCGACTCCGTCGGCAGGTTCTTCCATACCGTCTGGATATGCGGGCGCATGCCGTCCATGACATCGCGCCAGTCGCCGCCACTCGCCACATGGGTGCGAACGAGATCTGTCAGCCAGCGGCAGAGATAATGAAGGCTGGCGCCGAGCGGAATGTCGGCGGTCGATAGCTGGAGCGGACGGTGCAGCGCATGGCGCTGCGGCAGCAGACCGCGCCGCGACACGGAGACGATCCTGCCCCGGTGGCCGTTATCGAGAAGCGACAGGACGGTGTCGACCATGGTCAGGCCCGTGCCGATGATCAGCACGCGCGCGTCCCTGTCTTCCGGAAGCGGATCGGTCCAGGGATTGGAGAGAAGCCCCTCGCCCTCCTGTTTCGTGCCGAAGCCGGTGGCCACGATGGCAAAGTGGGCAGGCAAAGACGAACCGTCCGCCAGCGTCACCTCGACGCCATGTTCCAGCTCGCGCATACCAACGCAGGCCTGCGGCAGGATGCGAAGCTTGCCCACGGGTGCCGTCTCCCTGAGCGCCGCTTCCAGATATTCGCTATAGATGCCGCGGGGAACGAAGGGGCCGTTGCGGGTGAGTTCGGGATGATGGATCGCCAGCCATCGGTCGAAATGATCGGGCGTGCCGGAAAAGGCGCTGAGCTGCCCGGAACGGACATTGAAGAGATGCGACGGGTTGGTCGTCGAATAGGCGAGCCCCTTGCCGATCTCGCCGCTGGCCTCGACCAGCGTGACGCGCAGCGCGCCATCGCCAAGCCGGAAGAGATTGGCCGCCATGATGGCTCCGCTGGCTCCGCCGCCTGCAATTACGATGTGATGCGTCATTTCCGCCTCCCGGGTTGGAGCGGAAACCGCATGGCTCCGCTCAGGATATTTCCAGAAACTCGTCTTGCTCGAGGCTCGCCGCCTCGACCATCGACCGCATGTCGGCCAGTGATTTCGTATCCAGTACGGAGGCGATCGCCTCGCGGACCTCCAGCATCGACAGGCGCACCGCGCAGGTCGCCTCGTCGGCACAGTCGCTGCACCGCGCATAGGCCGTGCGGCTGGCGCAGCTGATTGGCGCGAGAGGACCGTCGAGAACCCGAAGCGCATGGCCGACCATGATCTCTTCGGGACGATGCGCCAGGCGATAGCCTCCGCTTCTCCCCTTGCGCGTCTCGACAAAACCGCCATTGCGCAGATCGGCGAGGATCGCGTCGAGAAACTTCTTCGACATGCCGTAAGTTTCGGCAATCTCCACCGACTGGGCGACGGTCCCTTGCGGGATGCCCGACAGATAGTGAAGCGCCTTCAAACCATATTTGCCCTTCATGGTGAGCATTGGTCTGCTTATCCTCATCACAACAAGGCCGCGGGCGCGCTGAAAACGCCCGAACATCGCCTTTCGTCACTCTCGTCTCGAACTCGTGCATCGCAGGTCTCCGCCACTTGTCGCGGCTGCCTGGCGATAATTGCGGTTTGCAAGGCGAACGCGGCCTTAGCGGCCGCTGCCCCGCCTCTGCCCGTCTAGAAAAACGCTCCGGGCATCAGAACCAGAACCGTAACCACGCCATAGGCAGCCAGGAACGCCATCCAGCCCAAGGCGCGCATCAACGCTGCCCTGCTGAAAGTCTGACTCATCTTGATAGGCGAATTCGTTGTCTGTCTTGTCGTCACGGCAACCTCCCATTCAGGGGTGAATGCTGTCTTCAACACGAGATAGTCTAGTACACTTGTAGACTTTGTAAATTCTCTTTCTGCCGCGATTAAGAGAAAATTCATCTCCTTTGCGGCGAAACGGCGGCGTGTCTCGCGCATCGCGCCTTCTGCGTCCTCACGACGCAGGCGGCGCTAACGGGTCAGCGTATCGACCGGATAGGCGGTGGTGCTCTTGATCCGCTCCATGGCGAAATGCGAGGTGACGTTCTTCAAGGCAACCGCCTCGGTGAGACGACGATAGAAGGCATCAAAGGCGGCCATGTCCGCGACAGCCACCTTCAGCATGTAGTCGATCTCGCCCGCCATGCGGTGGATTTCCATAACCTCCGGCATCGCGCCGATCGTTTGGGAGAAGCTGTCGCGCCAGGCGGGACTATGATCGGCCGCCTCGATGGCGACGAAGACCGTCAGCCCAAGCCCGACCGCTTCCGGCGAAACCAGCGCCACCCGGCGCAGGATGATGCCGCTTTGCTCCAGCTTCTGTATGCGCTTCCAGCAGGGGGTCTGCGACAGCGCCACCTGCTCCGCGATCTGGGCGACGGAAAGTGTTGCGTCGGCCTGGAGGGCGGCGATGATCTTTCTGTCGATTAGGTCCATGGGCGTATCTCCCGTACTGCTCCGGTTTCGGGTCGTGCCCGTATCAGACGGATGATAGCCCTATTGTCTATAATATTAGTAGACTATTTTTATCCCGTTTCTCAAGGTTTGGGGAAATTTCCACCTCCTTGGCTTGCCGTTTTGGAGCATGAGATCCGTTCTTCGTCAGAACGGCTACTGCACCGGCCCGCCAATGGTCCGCTTCCATTCGCGTCTTTCGGGTGCCAGGACCCGGCTCGCCCACGGCACAGATGAAAGTGAGTTAACCTTTCGTTAACAAGTGGAAACCGGAGCTTTTCCTGTATTAAGCTCGAAAATATACGCAAGCTACAGACAAGCGACCCGAAATATTGTCGGGCTGCAAAATGACAATGATGTCATCAAAGGAATGAGCAATGATTGTTCTTGGAATGAGCGCAACGCTTATCGCCACCTTCACCCTGGCAGCGTTCTCCCTTCTTGTCTCCATCGATAGCGGCAGAAAGGCACCGGTAGACCCAGTGTTCTGATTGGCCCCATCGAGAGGGACATCGCGGAGAGCGGCGTGATCCGGCGAGGATCGACGCGGCCGGCGATGCCCTCGGTCCAGCTGTCTCACACCGCGCCGCATGGCCGGAGACACATGATGAACCGACGCAACTGCGATGCGCCGGTTCAGCGATTGGCGCATCGTCCTGGGCGGCGAGAGCATTGACTTCATTCGGATTGCCGGGAAAACTTGGCGGCGTAACGCTGGCAAGGTCAAGATCGCATTTCCCATGAGCATTCAATCCGTCAAGGACTTCTTCGCAGCCCACGCACCCGACATTTCGGTC
Source organism: Hyphomicrobiales bacterium (assembly GCA_900467685.1). Taxonomy (GTDB): domain Bacteria; phylum Pseudomonadota; class Alphaproteobacteria; order Rhizobiales; family Rhizobiaceae; genus Ensifer_A. The sequence continues at coordinate 12,891 of UBQX01000004.1, read as the reverse complement.
ATCGAACTTGAGACCAGCACCGCAACCGTGGCGCTGGCCGCCGAAGGGCATGGGGTCGAGCCCGGCCAGATCGCCAAGACGCTCGCCTTCCGGACAGAACAGGGCGTCATGCTGATCGTCGCGCGTGGCGACGCCCGGATCGACAACAAGAAGTTCAAGGCGATCTTCGGCGGCAAGCCGCGCATGCTGCCTCTGGAGGAGGTCGAGGCGGAAACCTCGCACCCGGTCGGCGGCGTTTGCCCCTTCGGTCTGCCACACCCGATACCGGTCTATTGCGACGTCTCGCTGCAGGCCTATGAAGAGGTTGTTCCCGCCGCAGGCGCCATCAATGCGGCCGTCAGGATTGCGTCGCAACGCATTGCCGATCTGACATCGGCGCAATGGATTGACGTCTGCCAGTAACACTCACGACCCTTCATCCGCCCGCGCCAGAGGCGAAAAAGGGCGCACCAAAGGCGCGCCCTTCCAAAAAGTCTAAATCAGCAATCGTCAGAAGCCGGAGCCACCAAAGGCTTCGTTGCGAAGCGTACCCACGATGATGTTGATATCCAGCATCAGCGAATAGTTGTCGACGTAATGAAGGTCGGCAGCTGCCCTTGCGCGGGATTTGCTGGCGAGAATCGTCGGGCCGCGCAGACCGCGCATCTGCGCAAGACCGGTTATACCGGGGCGCACGCGGTGGCGCTTGTGATACTCCGGAACCAGATCCTCATAGAGAACGCCGGCAGCAAGCATGCCGATGGCGTGCGGGCGGGGGCCCACGAGCGACATGTCGCCCTTCAACACGTTGAGCAGTTGCGGCAACTCGTCCAGATTGGTCTTCCGCAAGACAGCGCCAAGGGGCGTGATACGGCTGTCGCCGACGCGCGTCTGGGTCACACCCGTCTGGTCGGCGCGATCCGAGTACATCGAACGGAACTTGTAGACCCTGATCTTCTTGCAATCCTTGCCCCAGCGAAGCTGCGAGAACAGGGCCGGCCCAGGGCTGGTCATCTTGATCAGGAGAGCGATCATCAGCAACACAGGCAGGAGCACGAGAAGCGCCGAGGACGCGACCACGATGTCCATGGCGCGCTTGAGCGCCATTTGCACCGGCTTTTCATCGATACGCTTCAAAGGGCGATGCTCGGGCCGCGAGCGACCGATCGCCCGTGCGCTCCTCACCTGCACCACCGTTTCGTGACGAGCAAAATCCAGGTCCTTGACCGTCATCCGAAAATCCTAGGTTGAAATGTAAAGTGAATACAATTCTTCCGGCCAATTTGAGCACCGGATTGCAGAACCATAACCGAGCCCCCATGACGTGGCAACTATTTTTTACGGATCATTCATCTTATTCTTCCGATATTCGTTAACCATTACGGTATAGATCATCAATATACGTAGAAATATTTTTCCAAAAATAAGGCTATTTTTGGACTTTCAAAGATATTCTTTGTGAAAACCTAAATATAGGCCCGTAACTTTGAGGAAATGGCACTTAACGATCTACGTAAAAGGGCGAAGAACCCGAAACTGTTTCATGCTGCACTGCAAAAATTAGCGTCCGAGTTTATGTCTCAAAGCTTATGGACAGGCGTGACGTTACAAGTACGCCAAATTTCGGTCCAATGATTTTACTGGGATAATCCGCTAAAAAAGACGCCGTCAGCCGTTCCGGTTTGGGATCGCACTGCACACTTCGCACGCCAAAAAGGTCGCCACTCCCCGAATCGGGGTTCGGCAAGGATGGCGGTTTTACAACCTGTGCGTGACGGTAAGCTCCGCAGCTCCCCGAACCATCGGAGAGCCGCGCCAGGAAAAGTACGCTCAGTTCTCTTCCATCTTGAGCGCTGCAATGAACGCTTCCTGCGGGATCTCGACCTTGCCGAACTGCCGCATGCGCTTCTTGCCTTCCTTCTGCTTTTCCAGAAGCTTGCGCTTGCGGGTGGCGTCGCCGCCGTAGCACTTGGCGGTTACGTCCTTACGGAGCGCGCGGACGGTTTCTCGGGCGATCACCTTGCCGCCGATGGCGGCCTGGATCGGGATCTGGAACATGTGCGGCGGGATCAGCTCCTTCAGCTTCTCGCACATGGCGCGGCCGCGACGGTCCGCCGCCGAGCGGTGAACGAGGATGGAGAGCGCATCGACCGGATCGCCGTTGACCAGAATGTTGAGCTTGACGAGATCGCCTTCGCGATAGTCGGCCAGATTGTAGTCGAAGGAGGCATAGCCCTTGGAGATCGACTTCAGGCGGTCATAGAAGTCGAAGACGACTTCGTTGAGCGGCAGCTCGTAGGACACCATGGCGCGGGCGCCGACATAGGACAGGTCGGTCTGGATGCCGCGGCGGTCCTGGCAGAGCTTGAGGATCGAGCCGAGATAGTCATCCGGCGTCATGATCGTCGCCTTGATCCACGGCTCATGGATTTCGTCGATCTTGACGACATCCGGCATGTCGGCCGGATTGTGCAGCTCGCGCTCCGTGCCGTCCGTCATGCGGATCTTGTAGACAACCGAGGGAGCCGTTGCGACGAGGTCGAGATTGAATTCACGCTCCAGACGTTCCTGGATGATTTCCAGATGCAGAAGGCCGAGGAAGCCGCAGCGGAAGCCGAAGCCGAGAGCTGCAGACGATTCCATTTCGAAAGAGAAGGACGCGTCGTTGAGGCGCAGCTTGCCCATGGCGGCGCGCAAGTCTTCGAAGTCCGCGGCATCGACAGGGAATAGGCCGCAGAAGACCACCGGCTGGGCCGGCTTGAAGCCCGGCAGAGCCTTGTCGGTCGGACGCTTATCCTCGGTGATCGTATCGCCCACGCGGGTATCGGCCACTTCCTTGATGGAGGCGGTGATGAAGCCGATCTCGCCGGGGCCGAGTTCCTCGACATTGACCATCTTGGGCGTGATGACGCCGACGCGCTCGACACCATACTTGGCGTCCGTGCCCATCATGCGGATCGTCATGCCCTTGCGCAGCACGCCGTCGAGAATGCGGACCAGAACGATGACGCCGAGATAGGTGTCGTACCAGCTATCGACCAGCAGCGCCTTCAAGGGCGCATCCGCGCCCTTCTCGCTCTTCGGCGCAGGCAGCTTGTGGACGATGGCTTCGAGAACGTCGGGAATGCCCAAGCCGGTCTTGGCAGAGATCAGGACCGCCTCTGAAGCGTCGATGCCGATCACTTCTTCGATCTGTTCCTTCACGCGGTCAGGCTCTGCCGCCGGCAGGTCGACCTTGTTGAGGACCGTGACGATCTCGTGATTGTTGTCGATGGCCTGGTAGACGTTGGCGAGCGTCTGGGCTTCCACGCCCTGAGAGGCGTCCACGACGAGAAGCGAGCCTTCGCAGGCCGACAGCGAGCGCGAGACTTCATAGGTGAAGTCGACATGGCCGGGCGTGTCGATGAGGTTGAGGATATAGTCCTCGCCATTGTTGGCCTTGTATTTCAGACGCACGGTCTGGGCCTTGATGGTGATGCCGCGTTCCTTCTCGATATCCATGTTGTCGAGAACCTGTTCCGACATCTCGCGCGCTTCAAGGCCGCCGCAGGTCTGGATCAGGCGGTCGGCCAGCGTCGATTTCCCATGGTCGATATGGGCGACGATGGAGAAGTTGCGGATATGGTCGAGGGGAATGCGGGTCGAATCTGTGCTCATGGTCCGGGCATATAGCAGCGGTCCAGACCCTGGAAAAGCGGAATCATAGGGCTTTGCGTGGTTAATGAGGGCTTGGCGCCCTCAATTTTCGCCCGTCATGCGCCGGAAGGGCAGAATGGAGCGGATGCGGGCATCGCGCAGCCACAGCCCGCCCCACATGAAGGCGGCGAGATAGAAGCTGAAAAGGGTATGCGAGAAGAGCGGGCTTTCCGCCCTCACCTGCGTGGCAATCGCCCCGCCGAACAGGCCGGTCATGATGATGGCGCCGAGCAGGCTGGTGGCGGGGACGACGTAGAGCACGGTGCCAGCCAGCTCGATCAACCCGATCATCAGCGCATAGCCATGTGGCCAGCCAAGCGCCGCCAGCGTGTCCTCCGCCACGGCCATGCCCAGCAGCTTGGGCGCGACGGAGGCTCCCAGCATGAAGAGCACGAAAAGAGCGCTCAAGGCCCGTCCGGTCCAGATCATCCACGGTTTGTGCTGCATGCGGAGGCCCCCTCTCCATCTTTTGTTGATATCAACATTAATCGGAGATCGCGGCCTTCGACAAGTCGGAGACAGGCGATTGCATTTTTTTCTTGAGTGATGTCGATTCCGTTCCGGGTGGCGCGTCTCTTTGTCGACGGCGCCGATGGGCGGGGCCGCAGACAAGCCCAAGGAGGGGCGGAATTCATGCAATACATGCTTCTGATCTATGAGAATGAAGAGGTTTTCGGCGGGCCGGAGAAGGACGGCCCGGCCATGGCGGATATCCGCGTGCGGCATTTCAACTTCCTTTCGAACCTTGGCGACAAGCGGGTGGCCGGCGGCGGCCTGAAAGGCACGGCCTATGCCACCACGGTTCGCACCGTCGATGGCGCACAGACCATTCACGACGGCCCGTTTCCGGAAGCGAAGGAGCAGCTCGGCGGCTATTACGTGGTGGAAGCCGCCGATCTCGACGAGGCGATCGCGATCGCCAAGCAGGTGCCGCTCGGACGGGATGGGGCGATCGAGATTCGCCCGCTGATCGCGATGCCACCGGGCGTTTCCGTACAGCGCTGACGGCATGGCATCGGCGCTGCTGGAACAGACCTATCGATCGGCAGGCGGGCGCATCATCGCCGCGCTTGCCGCACGGTTCCGCGACCTGGACCTTGCAGAGGAGGCCCTGGCCGAGGCCTGCTCGCGGGCGGCGAAGGTGTGGCCGGGGTCCGGTCCGCCGGATGCGCCGTCTGCCTGGCTCTACCGCACCGCCGAACGCGCCGCCCTCGACATGGTTCGGCGGCGGCAGGTTCGCCAGACCCTTCTGCCCGAGCCGCCGGAGCCGGAACCCAATGCGGAGGACCTGATGAGTTCCGATGACGCGAACATCCCCGAGGAGCGGCTGCGGCTCATTTTCATCTGCTGCCATCCGGCTGTTGCGCCGGACAGCCGGGCGGCGCTGACGCTCCGGCTCGTCTGCGGGCTGGAGATTGCCGAAATCGCGCGGGCTTTCCTGACAAACGACATTGCGCTCCAGCAGCGGCTGGTGCGGGCCAAGCGCAAGATCCGCGAGGCCGGCGTGAGCTTCGAGGTGCCGGGGCCGGAGCATTGGGCGGAACGGCTTAGCGCTGTTCTCTCGACGCTCGAAGTCGCCTATTCCAAGGCACATGAGGATGCGGCCGGCTCTGGTCGCCACGCCGGCTTTGCGGCCGAGATGTTGGGTCTGACGGCGCTTCTGGCTTCGATGATGCCGGACGAGGCGGAGGTGCAGGCGCTCGCCGCCATCATCCGCTTTGCCGAGGCGCGTCGGCCCGCAAGGCTTGGCGCAGATGGCAGCATGATCCCGCTGTCCGAACAGGACCCTGCGCGCTGGTCGACCGAGTTGATTACGGATGCGCGACGTTACTGTGGGCGCGCCCTTTCCATCGGCTTGCCGGCGCCGCGCATTCTCAACATGATGATCCATGCGCTCTGGTGCGGCCGCAGGAGCCTCGACGACCCGCCGCCGTGGAAGGCGGTGCTCTCGGCTTACGACATGCTGCTGGCTCTTCAGGACAATCCGATCGTCACGATCAACCGGGCTGTGGCGCTGGCGGAGGTCGAGGGTCCGGATGCGGCGCTGGCGGCCATCGCCGCACTTGAGCCGGAGCGTTTTGCGACCTTCCTGCCCTATCAAGCCCTCATGGGCGATCTGCTCGCCCGCGCTGGCGACACGACGGCAGCGCGTGCCGCCTTCGACCGCGCGTTGGAGCTGGGGCCCGGCGAGGCGGAATGGCGCTATCTTGCCGCGCGGCGGGCAGCGCTTTCGGATGCTTGACCGGAACATCGGGCAGCTACGGGAGACGTGGCAAGCCCGGCGAAGTGTCAGCCACCCGCCAGGCCTTGGCTTCAGGCGGCGTTGATGACCGGGTAGTCCGTATAGCCTTCCGCGCCACCGCCAGCGTAGAAGAAGGCCCGGTTCGGCTCGTTGAGCGGGGCCCCGGTCTTGACGCGCTGCACGAGATCGGGATTGGCGAGCGCCATGGAACCGAGCGCCTCGATATCCGCACGGCCTGCGGCGACATCGGCGCCGATCTGATCGCGCGGGCGGCCGGGGCGGTTCAGAACCAGCGGACCACCGAAGGCGCGGCGGATCTCCTCCAGAAACGCATCGCTGCGGACATGCAGGATATGGAGATAGGCGAGCTTCATCTTGCCAAGTTCAGCCGCCAGATAGCGATAGAGATCGTCATTGCCCTCGCCTTCGGCGATGCCGCCCGTCGGCACGCCGGGCGAGAGGCGGATCGCCGTCTTTTCCGGGCCGATGGCATCCGCGACGGCGCGGGCGACGTCGAGGGCAAAGCGTGCCCGGTTTTCCATGGAGCCGCCATAAGCGTCCGTCCGTTGGTTCGCGTCGGGCGCCAGGAACTGGTGTACCAGATAGCCGTTTGCGCCATGGATCTCGACACCATCGGCACCGGCTTCGATCGCCCGCTTGGCGGCGTAGGCGAAGTCGGCGATCGTCTGGCGAACCTCTTCCGTTTCCAGTGCGCGCGGCACCGGCACCGGCAGCATTCCCGTCATCGTGAACATGTCCTCTCCGGCCGCGATGGCCGAGGGCGCCACGGGCTGGCGGTGATGCGGCGTGTTGTCGGGATGGGCGCGACGGCCGACATGCATGAGCTGAATGAACAGGCGTCCGCCGGCGGCGTGCACGGCATCCGCAACCTTGCGCCAGCCGGCCACATGGGCGTCCGTGTAGATGCCCGGCGTTGCGAGATAGCCCTGCCCGTCATCAGACGGTTGCGTGCCTTCGCTGATCAGCAGGCCGAGCGAGGCACGCTGGGCGTAATAGTCTGCCGCGAGATCGCCCGGCGTGCCGTCGGGCTTGGCGCGGCTGCGGGTCATCGGCGCCATGGCGAGACGATGCGGCAGCGTGAAGGTTGCGAGTTTGAGAGGGCTCCAGAGATCGGTCATTTTGCTTCTCCTGCGAAAGGGACTTGAAACTTGAAGAACGGGCAAGGCGGGTTGCCCGAAGACAATCTTCAATTTAATGATCCAAATTCGCTCCGATAGCCGTCAAATCTGGACAATTCGTCTCACTGGTGGAACATATGGATCTTCTCGCACTGGCAGATTTCAATCTGGTTGCCCGGCATGGCGGGTTTGGCAAGGCGGCGCGCGTCACGGGGCGGCCCAAGGCCACGCTTTCGCGCCGTGTGGCTGATCTCGAGGCGCAGCTGGATGTGCGGCTCTTCGAACGCGGTGCCCGCAAGCTCAAGCTGACCGAAGAGGGCCGTGCGCTTTACGAGCGCACCAGCCAATTGCTGACCGAACTGGAAGAAACGGCAACCGCCATCGCCTCCGGCGGTCAAACACCGCGCGGACGTCTGCGGATCAGTGCGCCGCTGATGTTCTCGCAGGCGGCGCTGGGCAAGCTCGCGGCGGGCTTTGTGATGCAATATCCCGATATGCGGGTTGAAATCGTGGTCGAGGACCGTCCCGTGGACATGATCGAGGAGGCCTATGATCTGGTCATCCGCGTCAATCCCGAGCCTGACATCAATCTCGTCGGCCGGCCCTTCCTGCATGACCGGCAAGTCGTCGTGGCGCCGCCCGGTTTTGCATGGCCCGCCGAAGGGGCTGAAGTCCCGGCCATCGTTCGGGGCGTGGTTCGCAAATCCGACAGGTGGAAGGTGACGACGCCGGACGGACCCCGCGAGCTTGCAGTCATGCCGGTTCTGGCCATGTCGGCCAACACGATGGTACGCGATGCCGTCCTGGAAGGCGCCGGCGTGGCGCGCCTGCCGCTTTCGCTGGTGAGCGGCGATCTCGCCGCCGGGCGGCTGGCGCTTTGGGGCGATGTCGAGGGGGTGAAAGTCGCGCTTTGGGCGCTCTATCCGTCCCGCAGACTGCTCAGCGTGCGCGTTTCGGCGTTTCTCGAACATCTGAGACAGGCCTTCCCGCAGGGAACGCCAGAGGAACTCGCCGCCTATCTGAGCTGATGCCGCGCTCCTCAGCCCGCCGCCGTCAGAACTGCTCCGGCCAGTCGCGCCGCGTCGCCACCTGCCCTTCCTTGCGAAGCCGGATCACTTCGGCCATGTCGATCTCCGTGACCAGCCAGCTCGAGCTTGCGACATCCTCTTCCGGGCTTTCCGCGAAGACGCCCGAGGGCGGCATGCCGTAGTCCGGCGGCACATAGAGGGCGGCGCGGCCCTTGTTTTCATCCATGGCGGGCGACCAGGGCGCGTTGCCGGCGGTCGGCGAGGCGAGCACGGCGATCTGGTTCTCGAGCGCTCTTGCCTGAGCCCCGATCCGGACGCGATAGCTGCCGGCGAGCGTATCGGTGCAGGAGGGGGCAAGGATGAGATCGGCGCCGTCTTCGGCGAGCTTGCGGGCCAGCATCGGGAATTCGTTGTCGTAGCAGATGAGAATGCCGAGCCTGCCGATCGGTGTTTCAAAGGTCTTCAGCCCGTGAATGCCCTCCGCGATGAACCACTTTTCGCGCTCGAAGCGGGTCATGATCTGCTTGTCCTGCACGCCGATCAGACCCTGCGGGCCGAAGAGGAAGGCGCGGTTGCGGTATTTGCCATCCGCATCGAGAACCGGCGCGGAGCCGGGCGAGAAGAGAATATTGTGGTTCGCCGCAATCTCGGCGCAGAGTTCCACCCAGCGCGGGATGAGCGGCTGGATGCCGCCAATCGAGCCGTGGAGATCGGAGCGGGTCTCTGCGTCCAGCTGGCCGGCCAGAACCATCGCGGCATATTCCGGCAGAAGCGCCAGCTCAGCGCCTTGGCCCGCCGCCTCGCCGACCAGCACCGTCAGATGATGGGCGTAGGCATCCCAGCTCTCGATAAGATCGATGGCATATTGGCAGGCGGCGAGTTTCACCATCGCAGGCAGTCTTCCTTGCATTTCCAGAGGTCGCTATTGCGCCGACTCAGAGTTCCTTGATCCAGAAGGACATGGGCTTGGGGCTTTCTTCCGCCTCATCCAGATCCTGCCAGCTGAAGGTCGTGCGCAGATCCGGACGCGGCAGGTAGCCGCGATTGCGCCAGAACTCGTCGAGCGGCACATAGTCGGCGGGTCTGCGCGGATGATCTTCCGGGCGCTCGACGGCACAGAAGGTGCAATGCGTCATGCCGCCGAGATTTTTCGCATGATCCTCGCGCTCCTCGATGAAGCGCACGCCGATGCCCCTGCCCCGATAGCTCGAGCGGAGAATGGATTCGCCGAAATAGAAGATCGAGTCCGTGTTGTAGCCGCCAACCACGAAGGGGGCCTTGACCTCGCGGGTCTCGCCTTTCATGGGCGTGCCGGTCGCTGCCCCCACGACCTCGTCGCCATCGAAGGCGAGAACGAAGACCGAGCCCGGCGAGCGGGCATAGGTGGAGAGATATTTCCGCTCGTAGTCCTTCGAGCCCTCATAGAGATAGGGGAATGCGCGAAAGACCTCGATGCGCAGCCGCGCCACGTCATCGAAATAGGGCACCGCGGCGGGGCCGGAGAAAGTCTTGATCGTCAATGTCATGGCGTTTTCCCCTCCCGAACGGTTCATTCCGACAAATTCACAACGCGATACCGGTTTTCACACACGCTGGAACCTCTCCAGATTCCTTGTTTTCGTTTGTCTTTCCGGGAAAACCGGGTTCCACTTTTCCCTGACAAACTCTATATCCCAATCCGAAAAAGCAACCGGAGTTCCCTTGATGCAAGCCGCAGACCTCATTGCCGCCTATTACGATGCCTTCAACGCCGGCGATATGGACCGCTTCCTGTCGCTGCTCACCGACGATGTCGCCCACGACATCAACCAGGGCGAGCTCCAGACCGGCAAAAAAGCCTTCGCCACCTTCATGGCGCATATGAACCGCTGCTACAAGGAACTGCTCACCGATATGGTGATCATGACAAGCACCGATGGCAAGCGGGCATCGGCGGAATTTATCGTCAATGGTCAATATCTTGCCACCGACGAAGGCCTGCCGGAGGCCAACGGCCAGACATATCGGCTGCCGGCTGGCGCGTTTTTCGACATTCGCGACGGCAAGGTGGCGCGGGTGACGAATTACTACAATCTCAGCGACTGGATCGCGCAGGTGGGTGGGTGAACATACCCCCCTCTGCCCTGCCGGGCATCTCCCCCGCAAGGGGGGGAGATTGGATAGACGCGACAGGCTGCCTCGCTGAACGTCTCCACATCCGACCCCTACTCATGAATTCCTATGGTCACAGTGACGCGAGTGAGCGCTTCTCTGCCGATCTCCCCCCTTGCGGGGGAGATGGCCGGCAGGCCAGAGGGGGATGCCGTGCCCTGAGAGCTATACCCTCAGATCACCGTGAACCCATGTGCATACGGATCGCGGTCGTCGATGAAGATCGTGTTGAAGCCCGTCTGCCGGGCCCAGCCGCCGACGGAGGGGATGATGCCGTCGCGGTTGCCGACCTTGACGGCGGCCTCGACGCGGCCCTTGAAGAGCGAGCCGATGATGCTTTCATGGATGAAATCGTCGCCGACCTTAAGCTTGCCCTTGGCGGCCCATTGCGCCATGCGGGCCGAGGTGCCGGTGCCGCAGGGCGAGCGGTCGATGGCCTTTTCGCCGTAGAAGACGGCGTTGCGGGCGGTGGCTTCCGGATGCTTCGGCGCGCCTGCCCAGAGGATGTGACGCAGACCATTGATCTCCGGGTTTTCCGGATGGACGAACTTGTATTTCTCGTTCAGCGCCTTGCGCAGCTTCGGTGAGTAGCCGACCAGTTCGCCGGCCGTGTAGTCGGCGATGTCGCGGAAGCAGTCCTGCGGGTCGACGATGGCGTAGAAATTGCCGCCATAGGCGACATCCACCCTCACCTCGCCCAGCCCCTCGACCTCTGCCGTCAGGCCTTCTTCGTATAGGAAGGAGGCGACGTTGGTGAGGCGCACTTCCTCAACGAAACGGCCTTCCTGTTTGTAGGTGGCGACGACGAGGCCAGCCGGCGTGTCGAGACGCAGCACGCCCGGCTCCTTCGGTGTCACGAGGCCGTTTTCGATGGCCATCGTCACCGTGCCGATCGTGCCGTGGCCACACATGGGCAGGCAGCCGGAGGTCTCGATGAAGAGGACGGCGACATCGCAATCGGGGCGTGTCGGCGGATAGAGGATCGAGCCGGACATCATGTCATGGCCGCGCGGCTCGAACATGAGGCCGGTGCGGATCCAGTCATATTCGGCGAGGAAATGGGCGCGCTTCTCGATCATGTTGGCGCCTTCGAGGCGCGGGCCACCGCCGGCGACCAGACGGACAGGATTACCGCAGGTGTGGCCGTCGATGCATTGGAACGTGTGGTTGGCCATGATGTCCTCGAGAGGTTTCAGAAGCGCTGGGCGCGGAAGGGTTTCATGTCGATGGCGGGTGTCTTGCCCTCGACGAGATCGGCGGCGACTTCCGCCGTGCCCGCAGATTGCGTCAGGCCCAGATGGCCATGACCGAAGGCGTAGACAATAGCAGGCGTGGCCGACGAGGGCGAGATGACCGGCAGGCTGTCCGGCATGGAGGGGCGGTAGCCCATCCACTGCACGCCGCCTTCGGTCTTCAGCCCGGGCAGGAAGGTCTTCGCCTTGGCCAGCAGGAATTCGGCGCGCTTCATGTTGGGCGCAAGCTTCAGCCCGCCGAGCTCCACCGCACCGCCGACGCGCACACCTTCACCGATCTTGCTGACAACGAAGGCATGGTTGGAGAAGGTGACATGGGTCTTCAAATCGAAGGCGCCGGCCGGCAGCGTCGTGTTGTAGCCGCGCTCGGTTTCGAGCGGTACGGCGTCACCGAGGCGCGCGGTCAAGGACTTCGACCAGGCGCCACCCGCAATCACGGCGCGGTCGTAGATGCCGTCGATACGCCCCCCCTCGATCCAGACGCCGCCCTCGGCCGGGCGCACGGCCTGCACGGTCGCAATCTCGACGCGCCCGCCGGCCGCGCGGAAGCGCACTGCCAGTTCCTCGACCCAGCATTTGGGATCGGTGACGTTCGACCAGTCGGGCGTGAAGCCGGCATGGGTGAAGCGGGGCGCAATACCGGGCTGGATCTCGGCGATCTCGGCAGCACTTTTCAACAGGCGGAAGCGCACGCCATGGCGCTCGCGCTCGCGCCACTCCGATTGCGACGCCTCGAATTGCGCCTCGCCTTCGTAGAGCTGCAGCTGACCCTCGCGGCGGAGAAACGCCTCCATGCCGTGATCCTTGGCCAACCGCTCCAGCGCGTTGCGCGATTGCGTCATCAGCGAGACCTGGGCTGCAAGGGCTGCCTCATAGCGATCCGGCCAGCTGGCGCGCCAGAAGCGCAGCAGCCAGGGCGCAATATTGAGCGCATAGGCCGGCGGGATAGAGAGCGGCCCCAGCGGATCGAGCAGCCATTTCGGCGCCTTGCGCATGACGCCGGGCGTCGCCAGCGGCGCGACATCGGTGAATGCAAAGGCTCCGGCATTGCCCTGCGAGGTGGCAGACGCCACACCTTCGCGATCGAAGATCGTCACGTCGTGTCCGCGCACAGCCAGTTGCAGGCCTGTCGACACCCCAATGACCCCTGCTCCGATGATCGCGATTTTCATGATGGCCTGCTGCGGAATTTTAGATATGCCTTCTGTATATTTTTTGTCGACAAGGTTTTCAAGGGGTGAGGTGACCGATTGTCCACGCCAAAACCCTCGGAAAAAACCTCTCCCGAGTTTGCCTCCGGTTCTATCGCTTCCGCCCCTGTCTCTGGGCATCAGCTTCCGGAGAGCCACGCTGACGCGCCGCCCTGATTGGTAGTTTAAAAATACGGCGGAGCGCCAGCGCGA
>UBQX01000009.1 GCA_900467685.1 Hyphomicrobiales bacterium | reverse complement strand
AAGATCATCATCTCGGGCGGGCGCGCTCTCGGTTCGTCGGAGAAGTTCCAGGAAGTCATCCTGCCCGTCGCCGACAAGCTCGGTGCTGCCGTTGGCGCATCCCGCGCTGCCGTCGACGCAGGCTATGCCCCGAACGACTGGCAGGTCGGCCAGACCGGCAAGGTCGTGGCGCCTGAACTCTACATCGCCGCAGGCATCTCCGGTGCCATCCAGCACCTCGCCGGCATGAAGGATAGCAAGGTCATCGTCGCCATCAACAAGGACGAGGAAGCCCCGATCTTCCAGGTCGCCGACTACGGCCTCGTCGCAGACCTCTTCGAGGCCCTGCCGGAGCTGGAAAAGGCGCTCTGATCTGATCAGGGAATACTGACTGAGGAACGGGTCGGCACTGCCGGCCCGTTTTTCGTTTAGGGGCTAGATCTCAGCCCAGACGATCCCGCAGCGCATACCACGTCATCGCCAGCACCAGCAGAGGCAGCCGCATTGCCGTTCCGCCGGGAAACGGCGTCGCCGGCAGCGTGGCCATCAGATCGAACCGCTCCGCCTGCCCGGCAACCGCATCCGCAATCACCTGCCCGGCCAATGTCGCCAGCGCCACGCCCTGTCCCGAGAACCCGCCGGCTGTGAGGATATTCCCCGCATGCCGCCGGAAATGCGGCATCCGGCTCATGGTGATCCCCAGCGTCCCGCCCCAGCGATAGTCAAAGGGCACATCCTTCAGATGCGGAAAGACCTGCGCCATCGGCCGCCGCACGATCCCGTCAAGGTCGCGCGGGAAACGATAGCCATAGCTTTCGCCGCCGCCGAACAGCAGCCGGCGATCCTGGGTCAGGCGGAAATAGTTGATGACGAATTTGGAATCCGCGACCGCGTAATCCTGCGTCAGTACGCGCGCCGCCTCGTCCTCTGTCAGCACCCGCGTCGTCCCGATATAGGCATTAATCGGCATGACATAGGGCGCATCCTCTCCGACCAGCTGCCCGCCATAACCGTTGACGCCCACAACGACATGATCCGCCCGGATCGTCGCCCGACCCGTCTTCACGATCGCAGGGCTGCCCTTCTCAATGGCTACCACCCGCGCATTCTCATGCAGCACCGCGCCCTGATCCTGCGCCGCGCGAGCAAGGCCGAACAAATAATTCAGCGGATGCAGATGCCCCGCATCGCGATCCAGCAACCCGCAGCAATAGAAATCCGTCGGCAGCAATGCATGCAGGGCGTCGCGGTCGAGCAACTCCATTGACTCGACGCCGTAATTCTCCCGCATCGTCTCGGTAAGTTCGGCAAGATGCCGTGCATCGCCGGCGCGATGCGAAGAGTGAATGACACCCGGCTTGAACCCGCAATCGATCCCGTGTTCCGCAATCAGCGCCTTGACCAGATCGACCGCCTGCGTCGCAACCGTCCACAGCCGATGCGCGGTCTCTCGCCCGTATTTCTCTTCCAGCACCGGCTGGTCGAGCCGCATGCCGGTATTGACCTGCCCGCCATTGCGCCCGGAAGCCCCCCAGCCGATGCGGTTCGCCTCCAGCAGGACGACCTTGTAGCCGCGTTTGGCCAGATGCAGCGCGCTCGAAACGCCTGTGAACCCGCCGCCGATGATACAGACATCGCAGCGCACCTCGCCTTCAGGCGCGGGCGAGGCATCGAACGGATGGGCGGTCGCCGCGTAATAGCTCTGCGGATATCGCCCGGTATCGCCGTTGATCGTCAGGATATCCAAGCAACCTCCTTAAGCGTCGGAGAACCGCTTGCGCCCGAGATAGCCGGCGCCATCCTGAATGTCGGAGATGATGGCCCGCCGCAGCGCCTCGGCGTCCTTGTCGCGGATCGCCTGCATGGCCTCGGCGTGGCGGTCGAAGCGATAGGTCTCGGCCAGATGTTCGGTCGCCTCGCGCATGAACGGCCCCAGCCGCACCCACACCGATTCGATCAGCGGCAGGAGAACGGCCGAAGAGCGTGTCTCGTAGAGACAGCGATGGAAGGCAAAATTTCGTTCGATCCGGGTTTCGATATCGCCGCTGTCATAGGCCTCGTCGATCTCGGCATCGAGCGTCTGCATTCGCTGAAGTCGCGCCTCATCGACGTAGAGCATGGCCCGCTCCGCCGCCAATGTCTCGAGCGCAATGCGCGCCGAAAGCGTCTCGTCGAACTTCTCCGGCGTCATGTTGGGCACGCGCACCCGGCGATTGTCGAGATGTTCAAGTGCCCCGTCGGCGACCAGCAGATGCAGCGCCTCGCGGATCGGCATGGCCGACACGCCGAGCTCTTCAGCCAGTCCGGTGATGGTGACGGCCTGCCCAGGCGGCAAACGACCCGTCATCACCGAATGGCGCAGCGACCGGTAGGTCCATTTCTTCACGCTTTCCCGCGTGTTCCTGTCCAATGGCTTCAGCAATGTCTTCCCGTTCACCCGACGATTGATCAAATCTGTTCGGCGGAGATTATCGCCAGTTTCGTCGCGATGCCAGTGCCAGCAATCATCAGGTTCATCAATGTCCCGTGAGTGTGTCGGCAAGGCGCGCCAGTCGCGATGTGCGTCCCAGCCCCTCCGCCTCCCGTCGGTCGGCGATCTTGTAAAGCTGGTACATCGCATGAACGCCGAGCCAGCGCAGCGGTTCCGGCTCCCACGGGCGCACCTGACGGTTCACCCAGGGCAGACGCACCAGTTCCGTTTCGCGCCTCAACACGAGATCGCAAAGCGTGCGCCCCGCCAGATTCGAACTCGAAACACCCAGGCCGACATAGCCGCCAGCCCAGCCGAGACCGCTCGCCGCATCAAACCCAGCGGTCGTGCACCAGTCGCGCGGCACACCGAGCACGCCGCACCAGGCATGGTCGATCCGCACATCCTTCAGCTTGGGAAACAGTCGCAGCAGGATCGCGTGCAGCTGCGCGATGGTCGCGTCTTGCGTCTGGCCATTCACATCCGTGCGCGAGCCGAAGCGATAAGGCACCCCGCGTCCGCCCATGGCGATGCGGCCCTCGTGGGTGCGCTGCGCATAGCAATAGGCATGCGCCCCCTCGCCGAGCAATTCACGCCCCCGCCAGCCGATCTCGTCCCACAGCGCATCCGGCAAGGGCTCGGTGACGATCTGCGCACTGTTCAACGGCAACCACTCCCGTTCATGGCCGGGCAGACCGGCGGTGAACCCTTCGGTCGCGCGCAGGATCACCGGCGCACGCACCGTGCCGCGATCCGTTTCCACGACACCCTTGCGATAAGCGGTGACCGCCGTCCCCTCGTAAATCGTCACGCCCAGCCGCTCGACCGCTTCCGCGAGCCCGCGCGCGAGCTTGGCCGGCTGCACCCGCGCCATGCCGCGCACGACGAGACCGCCCTGAACGCCCGCGATCCGAACACGCTCCGCAGCCTCGCGGGCGGTGAGCAGCGCGACCTTCTCCGCCGGAACCTCCCAATCGAGCATGGACCGATAGTCCTCGCCAAGCCGGCCCATCTGCGCCGCATTGGTCGCGACGACGAGATTGTCGGTTCTCACGATATCCGCTTCGATCCCCTCGGCTTCAGTCACGCGGATCACCTCTTCCACCGTCCCCGCCATGGCGCTTTGCATGGCAATCACGGCCTGCCGGCTCGAACCTTTGAGGTATTTCTCCCGCGACCAGTCGAACCCGCCGGACAACCAGCCGCCATTGCGGCCCGACCCGCCGAAGCCCGCAAACTCCCGCTCGATGACAACGATGGAAAGCGATGGATCGGCCTTCTTCAGATAATAGGCGGCCCAGAGACCGGTATAACCGGCACCGATGATGCAGATATCGGCCTCGCGATCGCCCGGCAGACCGGCACGCTTCTCGGGCACGCCGCCAATATCGGCGTACCAGAAGGAGACATTGCCGTTCATCTTCACCTGCATAAGCGTCGCAACCTTTTTACACTTGAGAAATTCGCAAATCCAAATCGATTGAATTCATCTCGCACTTGCGAAATGACTGGTCATCGAGAAAGTCTGACGTTATCACTAGACAAGGCTGAGAAGCCAAAAGATTTCAAGGGTTACAAGCGGAAAGACTTGGGGGAGACAGAACCATGGCCATCGAACAGATCGGCGTCATCGGAGCAGGCCAGATGGGCGGCGGCATCGCGCAGGTGAGCGCGCTGGCCGGCTACAAGGTCGCCATCTACGACATTTCCGCAGACCGCGTCGAAGCCGGCATTGCCACCATTGGCGCCAACATGGCCCGCCAGGTCGCCGGCGGCAAGATCACGGCAGAGGCCCGCGAAGCCGCTATGGCCCGCATTTCCGGCGGTTCCGACATGGCCGTTCTCTCCGAAGCCGATCTCGTCATCGAGGCGGCGACCGAAGACGAGACGATCAAGCGCAAGATCTACGCCCAGCTCTGCCCGCTCCTGAAGCCGACGGCCATCGTGGCGACGAACACCTCCTCGCTCTCGATCACGCGCCTTGCCTCGGCCACCGACCGGCCGGAACGCTTCATGGGCATCCATTTCATGAACCCGGTTCCGATCATGAAGCTGGTCGAACTGGTGCGCGGCATCGCCACCGACGACCCGACCTTCCAGGCTGCCCGCGCCTATGTGACGGCGCTCGACAAGACGATCACGGTGTCGGAAGACTTCCCCGCCTTCATCGTCAACCGCATCCTGCTGCCGATGATCAACGAGGCGATCTACACGCTCTATGAAGGCGTCGGCTCGGTCGAGGCCATCGACACCGCCATGAAGCTCGGCGCCAACCACCCGATGGGCCCGCTGCAGCTCGCCGATTTCATCGGCCTCGACACCTGCCTGTCGATCATGCAGGTCCTCTACGACGGCCTCGCCGACAGCAAATACCGCCCCTGCCCGCTCCTGGTGAAATATGTCGAAGCCGGCTGGCTGGGCCGGAAAACGGGGCGTGGGTTCTACGACTATCGCGGCGAAGTGCCGGTTCCGACGCGGTAACTCGGCGCAGGGTGGCAGACCCCCTCTCTTGCAAAATCTATGACTTAGCCTTCGGCTAAGATCATGATTTTGCTTTCTCCCCCACCAGGGGGGAGATGGGAAAATGCCGGTCCCGCGCGCTCCTTTCTCCCCCTTGGTGGGGGAGAAAGGAATTTCAGCATCTTAGCTTTAGCTAAGTGCTAGAAATTCCAAGTGAGGGGGTCCGCCGCAATCTCAACACCCCGATCCCTCACCAAACCTTAACGACATTTCCGCTTTCCGGCTCACCCACGCGCCATACAACTTGCGATTTCAGCCGCGATCCTTTTAGGATCGCCCCAACGCGAGGCATCCACTTCGCGTCGAAGAGGAAAACATCGACCCATGCGCCGCATTCTGACTCTCACTGCGATCGCAGCAGCGTTTGTCATGATCGCCATGAACACCAACGGCTTCATGGGTTTTCGCTGGTGGTCGTTGCACCAGAAACTCGTTGTCGAAGTGCAAACGCCTTTCGGCCCGAAGGTTGGAACCTCCACCTCCGAAGCACATTGGGAAATGGCTCCCCAGTGGTTCAAGATCGGCGATAGCGGCGGCGGTCATGGCGAGGGTTCGCTTAAAGGTGAGGCGGTCGTCGTTGAGCTGAGCGAAGGCAAATATCTGTTCGCGCTCCTGAATGGCTACTCGGCAGAGACTGCCATTCAGATATTCGGAAATCTACAAACGTTTGGCCGCGAAGAATACGCAGCGACACTCAACCAAATCTCATCCAGTCATGAGACGCTTGAGCTTCCCCGCAACAAATACCCCCTCCTCGTCACCTTCGACGACATCAACGACCCGGCCAGCGTCAAGCGCGTCGATCCAGCCAATCTCGAAGCCACCTTCGGCCCCGGCTATCGGCTAAACGGGATCACGCTGTCGCTGACGAAGGAGCCGGTAACGAAGGGGAAGGTGGAGAAGGTATTGGGGTGGCTAGGGAGGTATTACGACGTTCACTTGGACGGAAATCGCATCGAAACCCTTAGTGCAAAGAACCGTCTAGCCAACTCTCTTGCTTCAGGCGACTTTGATACCGAAAAGAATTGAGGTCGAATATATGGCGGAGGCAGTTTAGTAAAACTCGCCACAAGTCAACCACTTTGGTCGTCCCATATTTGATCCGAAATCCAGTCAGTTCGCGTGGGCGAGCTGAATCGACGCCTCAAAAGAGTCTCCCCGCCCGCAGACGCGGGCGACTGGATGCCGGATCGGGTCCGGCATGACGGAGCGAGAGGCGCACTTTCGACACTCTAATTCGCCCCCAGCCGCTCCGCCCCTCACTCCCCCTTCGCCGCAACCACCAGCGCCTTGGCATCCTCACTATGCCACGCCGCCGGTCCGTTCATCGCTGCCACCAGACATCCGTTCTTGTCGATCAGCATCGTCGCCGGAAGACCAAAGGCGAGGCCTTCCTTCTTGAGGCGGTTGAAGGTGTTGAGCGTGTTGTCGCGATAGAAGGCGAGCGACGAAATGCCGGTGTCCTTGCGGAAGGCGTTGGGCTTGTCGTCGTTGCCGGTGTCGATATTGATCGCGGCGACCTCGAACTTGCCGTCCGCGCCCATGTCCTTCTGCAGCGCGTCGAGTTCCGGCATCTCGGTGCGGCAGGGGATGCACCATGTGGCCCAGAGATTGAGAAGCACGGTCTTGCCCTTGAAGTCGACAAGCGTCATCGCCTTGCCGTCCGGCCCCTTGAAGGAGAAGTCGCCAAGCGAGCGCGGCGGGTTGGCGGCGACGAGGGCTGCGACCTGGCCCTTCATCAGCGGCTTCAGCTTCGCCATCAGCGCATCGGACTTGGCGCAATCGCCGCTCGCGGCAAGCGCATCCTTGCCAGACCCGGAACTCTTCATGTAAACCGCGACGGCTCCGGACAGGACGCCCAGGACCACCGCTGCCGCGGCAAGCGTGAGAACGGGAAGCGCCTTTCGGTTTTCAGTCGTCATATCAAAATCAACTCCGGGATCGTGATCCATGGCCGAAGACAAGACATCCTCAAACCAGATGTGGGGCGGACGTTTCGCCTCCGGTCCTGCCGCGATCATGGAGGAGATAAACGCCTCCATCGGCTTCGACAAGAAACTCTACGCCCAGGATATCCGCGGCTCATTGGCGCATGCCGAGATGCTGGCAAAACAGGGCATCATTTCCGCCGAGGACCTGAAACAGATTACCGAGGGTCTCAATAGCATCCGCGCGGAAATCGAAAACGGCAAATTCGAGTTTTCACGCAAACTTGAAGACATTCACATGAATGTCGAGGCCCGCCTTGCCGACCAGATCGGTCTCGCCGCCAAGCGCCTGCACACCGCCCGCTCGCGCAACGACCAGGTGGCGCTCGACTTCCGCCTCTGGGTCAAGGAAGAGCTGGTGAAGGTCGACGCGGCGCTCACCGCGCTGATCTCCGTCTTCCTCGCCCGCGCCGAGGAACATGCCGATACGGTCATGCCCGGCTTCACCCATCTCCAGACGGCCCAGCCCGTCACCTTTGGCCATCATTGCATGGCCTATGTGGAAATGTTCGGCCGCGACCGTTCGCGCGTGCGCGATTGCATCGAGCGCATGGACGAAAGCCCGATCGGCGCTGCAGCACTCGCCGGCACGCCCTATCCGATCGACCGTCACATGACGGCGAAGGCGCTCGGCTTCCGCGAGCCGACCCGCAACTCCATCGACACGGTCTCCGACCGCGATTTCGCGCTGGAATTCCTGTCGCTCGCCTCCATCTGCGCCACGCATCTGTCGCGACTGGCGGAAGAAATCGTCATCTGGTCGACGCCGCAGTTCAATTTCGTGCGGCTCTCGGATAGTTTCTCCACCGGCTCCTCGATCATGCCGCAGAAAAAGAACCCGGACGCCGCCGAACTGGTGCGCGCCAAGACCGGCCGCATCAACGGCTCGCTGATCGCGCTGCTGACGGTCATGAAGGGCCTGCCGCTCGCCTATTCGAAGGACATGCAGGAAGACAAGGAACAGGTCTTCGACGCCGCCGAAAGCCTGGAACTGTCGCTCGCCGCCATGGCCGGCATGATCGGCGACATGACTGTGAATACCGCCTCCATGCGCAAGGCCGCCGGCTCCGGCTTCTCGACCGCCACCGACCTTGCCGACTGGCTGGTACGCGAACTCGGCCTGCCCTTCCGCGATGCGCATCACGTCACGGGTGCCGCCGTGGCTGCTGCTGAGAAGAAGGGCGTCGATCTGGCAGGTCTCACGCTGGATGAGCTGAAGGCGATCCATCCGGATATCAACGACACGGTCTATGCGGTGCTCACCGTCGATGCTTCCGTTGCCTCACGCAAGAGCTATGGTGGTACTGCCCCGGATCAGGTGCGGTTGCAGATTGCGGAATGGAAGAAACGGGTCTGATCACGCGGCGCGATTTCACTTCAACAGAATTGGAGTGCAAGCGCGCCGTCTATCCGCTATGTGTTCTCGCACGTTAACAAGAAGGGCCTGCATTTCCGATGCCGGAATTGTTCAAGAAACTGGCGCTTGCCGCCGTCTGCGTCGCCATCGTGGCAAGCGTTTCCTCCTGCGGCCGCAAGGGCGATCTGGATCAGCCTGGCGCCTATGAAGGCCAGACCATGGACAAGGCAACCGGTACGGTGAAGACCAAACCGGTTGTGAGAGAAGACAAGCCCTTCATTCTCGATCCGCTTCTATAAGGTCGCTCCCCCGTGAACCATTTTGAATATCGCGACGGCGTGCTGCACGCCGAAGACGTGCCGGTGGCGGAAATCGCCGCAGCCGTCGGCACCCCCTGCTATGTCTATTCCACCGCCACGCTCGAGCGCCATTACACGGTGTTCTCGCAGGCCTTCAAGGATGTCGATTCGCTCGTCTGCTATGCGATGAAGGCGAATTCCAACCAGGCCGTCCTAAAGACGCTGGGCCGTCTTGGCGCCGGCATCGATGTCGTCTCGGAAGGCGAACTTCGCCGCGCGCTCGCCGCCGGCATCCCCGCCTCGCGCATCATGTTTTCGGGCGTCGGCAAGACTGTGCGCGAAATGGATCTGGCGCTGGAAACCGGCATCTATTGCTTCAACGTCGAGTCCGAGCCGGAACTCGAAGTCTTGAACGCGCGCGCCGTCAAGGCAGGCAAGCGCGCCCCGGTATCCTTCCGCATCAATCCCGATGTGGACGCCAAGACCCATGCCAAGATCTCGACCGGCAAGAAGGAAAACAAGTTCGGCATTTCCTATGACCGCGCCCGCGCCGTCTATGCCCATGCAGCACGCCTGCCCGGCATCGAAGTGACCGGCATCGACATGCATATCGGCAGCCAGATCACCGAGCTGCAGCCCTTCGCCGATGCGTTCCGGCTGCTCAAGGAACTGGTCGAGACGCTGCGCGCTGATGGCCACACGATCGAGCATGTCGATATCGGCGGCGGCCTCGGCATCCCTTACAAGGATTCGAACGACATTCCGCCGCTCCCGGCCGATTATGCCGATGTGGTCAAGAACCAGCTACGCGGCCTCGACTGCAAGATCGTCGCCGAGCCCGGCCGCCTGATCGCGGGCAATGCCGGCATCCTGCTCACTGAAGTCCTCTATGTGAAGGATGGCGGCGAGAAGACCTTCGTCATCGTCGACGTCGCCATGAACGACCTCGTGCGTCCCACGCTCTATGAGGCCTGGCACGAGATCAAGCCGGCCGTCATTTCGGCCGCCAATGCACCGCTCATCAAGGCCGATGTCGTCGGTCCGGTCTGCGAGACGGGCGACTACATGGCGCTGGACCGCGAAATGATGATGCCGAAGCCGGGCGATCTTCTCTCCATCGGCTCGGCCGGCGCTTACGGCGCGGTACAGGCCGGCACCTATAACAGCCGGCTGCTCGTACCCGAAGTTCTGGTGAATGGCGACCGCTATCATGTGATCCGCCCGCGCACGAGCTACGAGGAACTGATCGGCCTCGATTCGGTCCCGGACTGGCTGGAATAAGAGCTCCTGCCCTCGCCTTTGCCACAAAGAATGTTATTCTGACGCTCGAACACATGAAGGAGCGGCATGGATAATCGCGAGACGAGCGCAGGCGGGGAAGACGGCATCGGCCGCCTGAAGCGGCGCATTGCGCTCTCGCGCAGCCTTGCCAAGATAGTGCTCTTCCTCGAACGGCTGGCGCCGCTGGCGCTTGTGCCGCTCTCGGTCGCTGCCCTTTACACAGCAACGAGCTGGTTTGGTCTCTTCCGGCTGATGCCTCCGAGTATCGCGCGGGGCCTTGGCATCCTCTTCGGCCTCGTTTTCGTCTGGTCGCTTATCCGCATCGTTACCGCCAGATGGCCGACGGATGTGGAAGCCACACGCCGCATCGAGGAGCGCAGCGGCCTCGCACACCGTGCGCTCGCGGCCCTCGAAGACGTTCCCGCCACCACGAGCGGGCCGTTCGGCGAGGCACTGTGGCGCGAACACAAACGCCGCATGGCTCGCCTTGTGGGTTCGCTCACCGCCGGCACGCCGACGCCCGATATCGCCGCGCATGACCGCTTCGCGCTCCGCGCGCTCCCCGCATTGCTGCTCTTCGTCGCCTTCGGGTTCTCATGGTCCAACAATGCCGGTCGCCTGAGCGATCCCTTCCGCCCGATCGCGGTCAACAACGCCATTGCCGGCCTGCGCGTCGATGCGTGGGTCACGCCGCCGGTCTATACGCGCAAGCCCCCGGTGTTCCTCGCCACCAGTGAAGCAGATGCGGATACGAAGGCGATCACCTTTCCGGAAGGTTCGCGCCTGACGGTTCGGCTCTCCGGCGAAAAGACCGACGTGCCCGTCACTTTCGCGCCGATGCAGGTGCAGGCACCCGTTCCGCTCGTCGCAGACGCCGCCCCGAAGCCGGACGACAAGCAACCGGCGCAGGGCAAGACCTTCCAGGTGACGCTCGCTATGCCCGGTACGCTTGATGTCGGCGGCAACCGCTGGGCTTTCGACATCCAGAAGGACGAACCGCCGAAGATCGCCTTTGAGGGCGAGCCGCAGCGCGCCGTGAGTGGTGCGCTCGAAATCGCCTACAAGGCCAGCGACGACTATGGTCTGGTTTCGGCGCAGGCGTTGATCGAGCCAGCCGATCAGGATCCGGGCGCCGTCGCGCTCTACCCGCCGCCGGAATACCGGCTGGAACTGCCACGCACCGATGCCCGCGAAGCGAAGGGCGTGACGAGCCGTGACCTCACGGAACATCCGCTCGCCGGCAAGAAAGTGCATCTGACACTGATCGCCACCGATGCCGCAGGCCATACAGGGCGGAGCGAGACCAAGGACATCATCCTGCCGGCGCGCAATTTCCGTGAACCGCTGGCCGCCGCCGTCGCCGAAGAGCGACAGGTCTTCTCGCTTGACGAGCGCAAGCTCGACCGCGCCATAGAGCTCAACGAGGCGCTGTTCATCCGCCCGGAAGAAACGATTCCGGACCTGTCGCAATTCCTCCTCATCCGTTCGGCCGGTCAGCAGATGCGGCTCGCGCGTTCGGAGAAGGATCTGAAGGCGACTGCCGACTATCTCTGGCAGATCGCGCTCGGCATCGAGGGCGGCGATGTGGCGAATGCGGAGCGCAAGGTCAAGGACGCCCAGCAAGCTCTCTCCGACGCGCTGAACCGCAATGCCTCGGACGAAGAAATCAAGAAGCTGACGGAAGAGCTGCGCAAGGCCATGAACGAGTTCATGCAGGCGCTCGCCAAGCAGATGCAGAACAACCCGGATCAGAACCAGATGTCGGCAGACCAGCGGAAGATGCTGCGTCAGCAGGATCTGGAAAAGATGCTGGATGAAATCCAGAAGCTGGCCGAAAGCGGCTCGCGCGACGAAGCGCGCAATCTTTTGAACCAGATGCAGCGCATGATGAACAACCTGCAGACTGCCCGGCCCAACCAGGGCAAGCAGCAGGGCAAGGACCAGATGCGCGGCGAGATCGACAAGCTCGGCAAGCTGTTGCAGGACCAGAAAAAGCTGCTAGACGAGACGTTCTCGAAGGAACAGGCGCTGCGCGATCGCATGCAATATGGCGATCCGAACAACGGCGAAACCCAGCAGCAGCTCTTTGACAACAACCCGAACCAGCAGGGCCAGAACGAAGAGGGCGATCCCAACGAGCAGCAGGATGGCCAGCAGGACGGCCAGCAAGATGGGATGAACCAGCCGATGCCGCCCGAACCGAACGGCCAGAAGCCGCAACAGGGCGGGCGACCGGAAGACTCCATGACAAAGGAACAGCTGAAGCAGGCGCTGAAGGAACTGTCCGAGCGCCAGAAGCAGCTGGAGAAGGATCTGAAGAGCCTGCAGGAAGGCCTGCGCAAGTTCGGCGTCAAGCCCGGCGAAGGCTTCAACAGCGCCGGCAAGGAAATGAAGGACGCGACCGGAGCGCTCGGCGACGGCAAAGGCCAGAGCGCGCTCGATTCGCAAGGGCGCGCCATCGAGGCTCTGCGCAAGGGCGCTTCCGAACTGATGCAGCAGCTGGCCCAGCAGGGGCAGCAGGGTCAGGGCAGCATGCAGCAGCAAGGGCAAGGCCGCGAAGGTCTCGATCCGCTCGGCAGGCCGCAAGGCCGCACCGGGCCGGAATTCGGCGAGGATGTGAAGGTCCCGGACGAGTTCGACGCCGAGCGCGCGCGCCAGATCCTGGAGATCATTCGCCGCAAGCTCGGCGAAAACGCCAGCCCAGAGCTCGAACGCCAGTATCTGGAACGGCTTTTGCAGCTGCAGTGATGCAGCTGCCTGTCTTCAACTCATTTTCGACTTGAGGGGATCAGGCCGCCAGCGCCTGTGCCACGGCAAGCCGGATGTCCGGCAGGCTGAAGGGCTTGGAGACCACATCGACGATCTTCACGGCGAGGTCGTCGGCGCGCTCGCGCTGCTCGGCATAACCGGTCATCAGCAGAATTTTCAGGCCCGGAAAACGGTCGGCGGCCTGGTGCGCCAGTTCGATCCCGTCCATGACGGGCATCCGGATATCCGACAGCAGAAGATCGTATTCGCCTTCGGAAAGACGCTCCAGGCCTTCTGCCCCATCGGCGGCTTCCATGGTTTCGTGTCCGTCGAGACGGAGCGCACGGGCGACGAAGGATCGCAATGAATCTTCGTCTTCGGTGATGAGAATCCTGGCCACGTGTCTATCCCTGCTCATGTTGTCTTATGAGACAAAAACACCAGACTTTCCTTTTCGTCAGGTAAACATCCGGCTTGATCCGTCGCCACCGTACACCGTCATCGCGACTGTGGTTAACAAACAGCGACCATCCGCCCGGTTTGAATCGGGCGGATGCGCAACGGAAAAGAGTAGGATGATGTTCCCGCCAGAGGGAATGGGACGTGAGATTGGCTCAGGCGTCGCCCGTCACGACGCCCACGAATGGCAGTTCGCGGAAGGCATAGGCCACGTCCATGCCATAGCCGACGACGAAGTAATCGGGGCATTCGAAGCCGACATAATCGGCCTCCAGCTTTTCCTGGCGCTTCACGCTCTTGTCGAGGAGCACGGCGATGGAGACGTTGGATGCACCGCGTTCGTACATCAGGTCGCGCGCGAACTGCAGCGTGCGGCCCGATTCGAGAATGTCATCGATGAGGAGCACGTCGCGTCCGTGCACGTCGCTATCGATGTCCTTGATGATCTTCACGCCCTGCGACACCGTGCCCTTGCCATAGCTCGACAGGGTGATGAACTCCACCTCGGGAGCCAGCCCGACATGGTGCAGCGAACGGATGAGATCGGCGGCGAAGATGAACGACCCCTTGAGGATCGAGATCACCAGCAGGTCCTGCGTCGGCCCCTTGGCAATTTCGGCGGCCATCTCGTCATTGCGCTTGGCAATCGCCTCCGACGTGAACAGAGGCTCGATGACTTTACCACGAATGACAGGCATGAAAGGGCTCCGGGGATTGAAACATCCCCATGCCTAGCAGAAGCGAGGTCCGTCAGACACCCTTTGGTGCAAATGAGATCGAGACTTCCTGACGTTTTCCACCGGGAGACGGGATGCGGAGCGTGAAACGCGCCGTCTCACCCGCCGCCAGCAGGCCGTCGCCGAGACTGATGGCCGACTGGTTGATCGCCCCTGTATCGGACTTCATCTGCGCAATCAGCGCCGGGAGCGGCTGCGCCTCGCGCGACCGGTTCTCGACATTGCCGGAAAGCTCCATCACGCGAAGACCGTTCGAATCGAGCGGCGACTGACGGACATCGGTAATCACAAGGCCGCCATCGGCCGCGGCAAACGCGCCGACATTGAAAACGGCCGCAACGCCGAGCGTCAGAAGGAATGCGGCGGCAAGGCCGGCGAGACCGTATTGCGGGAGCCGCGAGGCGCGGGCGACCGCTTCGGAACTCAAGGGAACGGCACCGAAGCCGAAATTCTCCCGCGGACCCGTCCGCGCGCGGCGCTGATACGTATCCCGGCTATTGTCGTTGAATGTCGCATGCGCCCGCGCCTTGGGGTTCGCGGAAACGACCTCGAATTCGGCATCATCGATATCGCTTGGGACAGCAGTCTTTCGGCCGGTTCGCTGCAGCGAACGCTCCGGCGGAATGACATCATAGGCAACGCGTGCGCTGCTGTCGGACTGGAACGGGGCCATGGCCAAACCTCCCCGCCCGGGAACCGCAGTATTGGACAAGCGGGCTCGGGCATTGAAACGAATCCTTATGAGACGTAAACGATAATGGTTAATGCTTCGCAAAACCGGGTCGTCCGGCGCTTCGCGCCTATCTTGAGACACCCCTGCGGCGCGCCATCTGAAAACGTCGATCGGGAACCGCAGTCAGCCGTGATACATTTCGAAAATGTCGGATTGCGCTATGGCCTTGGCCCGGAAATTCTCCGGGACATCACCTTTGACATCCCGGCCAGCTCCTTCCAGTTCCTGACCGGCCCCTCGGGCGCAGGCAAGACGACACTGCTGAAGCTGCTTTTCCTGTCGCTGAAGCCGACGCGCGGGCTCATCCGGATGTTCGACCGCGACATTGCATCGATCCCGCGTGACGACCTGCCGATGCTGCGTCGGCGGATCGGCATTGTCTTCCAGGATTTTCAGCTGCTGGACCATCTGACGACATATGAAAACGTCTCGCTGCCGCTGCGCGTGCGCGGCAAGGAGGAGCATACCTATCGCAGCGACGTCATCGAGCTCTTGAAATGGGTCGGCCTCGGCCAGCGCATCAATGTGCTCCCGCCGGTTCTATCAGGCGGAGAAAAGCAGCGCGCAGCGATTGCCCGCGCGCTGATGGATCGCCCGGAAATCCTGCTGGCCGACGAACCGACGGGCAATGTCGACCCGCCCATGGCGCGCCGCCTGCTCGGCCTCTTCCGCGAACTGAACCGCCAGGGCACCGCCGTGCTGATCGCCACCCACGACTTCGCCCTCATGGACCAGGTCGATGCCCGCCGGATGATCCTCTCCGAAGGCCGGCTGGAAATCTATTCATGAGCACCGCCGAGAAAACACCGGCCCAGCCGGAGCGGAAGAGACCCGGCGACCTGCAGACGCGTCCGCATGGACCGATCGTGCCGTCCGCCAATGTTCAGGGAAGCGCGCTCCTCGCGGTCATCGCCATCATGTCCTTTCTGGCCTGCCTGACGCTTGGCGGCGTCAGCATGGTTCGCGCCACGGCGGCGAGCTGGCAGAGCCAGATTTCGCGCGAGATCACCATCCAGATCAAGCCGGACGACGGCCTCGACATGGACAAGGCGCTCAATGATGCACGCAACATCGCCTCCTCCTTCGTCGGCGTCACGGGTGCGTCCGTCATGGACAAGCAGGCAACCTCGCGCCTCCTCGAACCGTGGCTCGGCGCGAGCCTGAACCTCGACGAACTCCCCGTCCCTCGCCTTGTCATCGTCACGATCGATGAAAGTGCACCGCCGGATTTCGCGGCGCTGCGTGATGCGCTGGCGAAGAAAATTCCGCAAGCCTCGCTCGACGACCACCGCACATGGGTCAATCGCCTCGTCTCCATGGCCCGCACCACGGTCGCGATTGGTACCGGCGTTCTCGTCCTTGTCTTTTCCGCCATGGTTCTGACCGTGATCTTTGCCACGCGCGGCGCACTCTCGGGCAACAGGCATATCGTGGAAGTCCTGCATTTCGTCGGCGCGGAAGCCTCCTTTGTCGCCAATGAGTTCCAGAAGCACTTTCTCATCATCAGCCTCAAGGGCTCCGGCGCCGGCAGCGCTCTGGCAGCCATCTTCTTCCTTCTGGCCTCGTGGTGGCAATCGCGCTCGCTGGCGACCCCCGCCAGCGACCAGGCCACCGCTCTGTTCGGCACATTCTCGGTCGGCTGGCTCGGCTATGTCGGCATTGCGCTGACGATGATCCTGATTGCCGGCCTGACGACTTTGACGGCGCGCCTGACGGTCATGCGCACGATCTACGAGATCGACCAGATCCGCTCAGACCCAGCGCGTAGCGATGGGCTGAACACATGAGAACGAACTCTGGCCAGCCGAAGCACTCCGGGCGTATGAGTTAGCCATGGCCCAGGCAAATATACGGACATCACGGGACGGTCGAGGGGCGTGGCAACCCGCACGCCCGATCCATCGCGTCTTCCTGCGACGCCTCAGCTATGTGGTGCTTCTCCTCGTCGGCCTGCTGTTCGGCGGCTTCCTGCGTTTCGCCGACACCGTGGCCGGCTTGACGCCGCCGGAAAAACCAAAGGCCGATGCCGTCGTCGTGCTGACGGGCGGCACGCAGCGCATCGACCAGGCCGTCAATCTTCTCGAAACAGGAACCGGCCAGCGGCTGCTGATATCGGGCGTTCATCCGGATACGTCCGCAGCCCGCATCCGTGAAATGACGCGCGCCCCGCAGAGCCTGTTCGTGTGCTGCGTGGACCTCGGCTATGACGCGATCGACACCGTGGGCAATGCGCTGGAAACCGCAAAATGGGTGCGCGCCCACAATTATCGCCGTGTCCTCGTCGTCACCAGCAACTACCACATGCCGCGCAGTCTGCTGGAACTGCACCGGATCGACCCCGCCACACAATATTTCGGCTACCCGATCGTCTACACGGACCTCAAATCGGAAAACTGGATGACCATGCCGGAAGTCGTGAAGGCCATGCTGTCCGAGTATGTGAAGCTCGTCGGCGCGACCATCCGCGCCCACCTCTTCTCGCCGGATACATCAAGCCTGCGCAGCGGCAAAGGCGAGCGCTGAGAAGTTTGCGGGCAACGCATTTTCCTTGCTTTTGTCCCGGATGGTTTTCGTGTAGCTCTTCGCGCAACCTCGCCCCGGCTGGGCGGGAAAAAGCTGAAATAAAAGCGGAAGACAAGGTATGGTCTGGGTCCGGTCGGTCATCTTCAACGTGCTGTTCTACATGATGTTCATCGCGGAGATGATCATCTTCACGCCCGTCTACTTCCTCCTGCCGCGCAAGAAGGCCTATTTCGTTCCAAAGTTCTGGGCGCGTTCCAATCTCTGGCTGATGAAAGTCATCGTCGGAACGCGGGTGGAGATCGAAGGGCTCGAGAACCTGCCGAAGGGACCCTTCATCTTCGCGCCCAAGCATCAGAACTTCTGGGACACATTCGCCTTCCTGCCCCATATCGAGGACCCGCTTTATATCCTGAAGCGCGAACTGCTCTGGATCCCGGTCTTCGGCTGGTATGTCGCCAAGCAGCGCATGATCGGCATCGACCGTTCTGCCCGCGGAAAGGCCATGGCCGAGGTCATGACGCGTACGCTGAAAGAAATGAAGGGCGGCCGCCAGTTGATCATCTATCCGGAGGGCACGCGCCGCCCGCCGGGAGCCGAGCCTGTCTACAAATACGGGATTGCGCGGCTCTATCGCGATCTGCAGATGCCTGTCGTTCCCGTTGTCCACCAGGCGGGTATCTTCTGGCCGCGCCGATCCATTCTGCGTCAGGGCGGTACCATCATCGCACGAATTCTGCCACCCATCCAGCCGGGCATGGAGGAGAAGGAATTCTTCGCGCATCTGGTGAAGACGATGGAAGCGGCAAGCGACCAGTGCCTTCTCGACACGGTCGAGGCCAATCCTCACCTCATCCTGCCGCAGACGGTGAAGAAGCGGCTCGCCGAACTCAAGGGACAGTAAGAGCCGGTTTTGCCGATTCTGCGTGCGAGAGCACGCTTTCCAGCCAATTGTCCCTTATGCCGAGCTCCCGCATATGCGTAACGGTGTTGCGCACATAATCGAGGTTGTCGCCGGACGCGCCAACAGCGCTTGCAACAATGCCTGCCGCTTCTTCGGGATTTGATGGCCGCTCGAACTGTTCGTGCCCCGGATCTGCGACATAGATGAGCGTGCGCACCCAACGCCCGTCGGCAAGGCGAGCCGGGGCGAAGCGTTCCAGATAGACATTGGTCACCAGTTCACGCTCGCGCAGATAGGCAATCACCGCCTCGCGCTCCGCCTCCGAAACCCGAAACGCCACACCCTTGCAGCTGCCGCCGCGATCGAGCCCCAGAACCAGACCCGGCTTTTCGCGCGTGCCGCGATGAACCCAGGAACGGATGCAGAGCGAGCGTCGATAGCCATAGGCGCGGGCTATCTGCCGCTCTTCGAAGGCAAAGCCCGGCTTCCACATCAGCGAACCATAGCCAAAGACCCAAAAATCTTCCATATCGCGAGGCACTGTGCATCCGTTCGATCATCAACACGGAGTTTTCCATGCCGACTTACAGCGAGCCCGTCAATCGCCGCCGCCGATTTCCCTGGTGGGCCAAACTGATCCTGCTCGTTGCCATACTCTACGCAGCGGCGCTCTACGTCGCCGCGCATCAGGCAAAAGTCTACCTGAACGCCGTCGTCGCACCTCCCGGCACGGCGGCTGAAGAATGCGCGGAACTCGATTTCAGCGGCCTGCCGACCCGTGTTTCCGCCGTCTGCCAGTCAGCGAAATTCGTTGATCCGGTCACCGGACTTGATCTCAGCACCGGCTCTGTCCGCACGACCACTTTCGTTCACGATCCCCGCCACGCCTCCTTCTCGATCGCAAGCCCGGTCAAGGCGAAGCTGGCGAACGGCCTGACGACGGATACGAACTGGCAAAGCCTCGACAGCGATATAGGCGGTGACCTCTCCGGCATCACTTACGGCACCGTGTCGATCGGCAAGATCGATAGCGCGATCACGCTGCCCGGCGCCTCCGCCCCCCTGAAGATCGTGAGCGATCACGCCGAATTCAGCGTCCGTCAGAACGGGCCGGACCTCGATATCGCCTCCCGCTCGGATGGCTCGAAACTGGAGACAGGTTTCATCCCGGTCAACCTGCCGGTTTTTTCAACCAGCCTGGAAGCAACGCTGGATGGTCGCGGCAACGTGCTCTCCGGCGCGCCGATCGTTGCCGGCGAAGCGGTGCAAGGCGATATCAAGCGACTGGCAATCACCTTCGGCAACGAGGGGACGCTTGCGGTCTCCGGTCCCTTCCGAATTGCCGAAAACGGCCTCCTCTCCGGCGACCTGACGATCGATGTCCAGAATTACGCGGCGCTGCAGGCAACGCTCAGCAAGAGCTTTCCGCAGGCGATCACCGTCATCGACACGGCCTCCATCCTGCTGAAAAGCCTCTCGGCTGACGGCAAGACCGGCCGGGTGACGCTGAATGTCCGCGACGGCCGCGTCTCGCTCGGCATCATCCCGCTGGGAACTATTCCCCCGCTTTGAGCTCGGGGGGCGCGCCGTTACGGCCGAAGTTGGGTGCGGCCGTATCCTGGCCCGCCTCGATGATCGAGCGACGGATGGCGCGGGTGCGGGTGAAGAGGTCGAAAAGCTTCTCGCCATCGCCCCAACGGATCGCCCTCTGCAGATAGGCGAGGTCCTCCGAGAAGCGCGCCAGCATTTCCAGGATTGCATCCTTGTTGTGCAGGCACACATCCCGCCACATGGTCGGATCCGATGCGGCCAGACGCGTGAAGTCGCGGAAGCCGGAAGCCGAATATTTGATGACTTCCGATTCCGTCACCGTCTCCAGATCGTCCGCCGTGCCGACAATGTTGTAGGCAATGATATGCGGCAGATGCGATACGATCGCGAGCACCTTGTCGTGATGCACGGGATCCATTTCCTCGACCTTGGAGCCGAGCGAATTCCAGAAGTCGCGCAGTCTGGCAATCGCCCCGGCATCCGTGCCGGGAACCGGCGTCAGAATGCACCAGCGCCCGACAAACAGACCGGAAAAGCCCGCATCCGGACCGGAATGCTCGGTACCGGCCAGCGGATGGCCCGGAATAAAATGGACATGTTCCGGCATGTGCGGCTGCATCTGCGCGATGACGGACGCCTTCGTCGAGCCGACGTCGGTCACGGTCGCACCCGGTTTCAGACTGCCTGCGATCTGTTGCGCAACCGCCTCAGATGCACCGACCGGAACGGAAACGATAACGAGATCGGCATCGCGAACGGCTTCTGCGGCATCCGCCACATAGGCATCGCCCAGCCCCAACTCTTCAGCCCGCTTCAGCGTTGCGGCGCTGCGCGAGGAGATCGTCACCTTGCTGGCCAGATCGTGCGCCTTGATGTCCCGCGCAATCGACGAACCGATGAGGCCGATGCCGATCAGGGCAATGTTTTCGTAAATCTTCGCCACGTTATGCCTGCCACCGGTCCTGAGCCATGAATTCGCCGAGCGCCTCGATGACGCCGCGATTGGCCTCTTCCGTGCCGACCGTCATGCGCAACGCATTCGGCAGGCCGTAGCCAGCCACGCCGCGCAGGATATAACCGCGCGAAGACAGGAACGCATCCGCATCCGGCGCACGCTTGCCGTCGACATCGGGGAAATGGATGAGCACGAAATTGGCCACCGACGGCGTGACCTTCAGACCGATAGCCTCGAAAGCATGCGTCAGCTTTTCCAGCCACAGCGAATTATGCGCCACGGCCTTTTCGACAAAGGCCTGATCGCGCACGGCAGCCGCCGCAGCAGCCAGACCCGGCACCGTCATGTTGAACGGCCCGCGCACGCGGTTGAGCGCCGCGAGAATCTCCGCCGGCCCATAGAGCCAGCCGACACGGAGTGCCGCGAGCCCATAGGCCTTGGAGAAGGTTCGGCACATCACGACATTGCGATTGGCCGAGACCAGTTCAACGCCCGTCTCGTAATCGTTGCGGCGGACATATTCCGCATAGGCGGCATCCAACACCAGAAGCACATGCGGCGGCAGGCCGGCGTGCAGACGGCGGATATCGGCCATCGGGATATAGGACCCGGTGGGATTGCCTGGATTGGCAATGAAGACCGCCTTGGTCTTCTCGGTGACCGCGGCCAGAATGTTGTCCACATTCACCCGGCAGTCGTCTTCCTTGACGGTTACAGGCATCGCACCCGAGGCGGTGATCTGGATGCGATAGACGAGGAACCCATGCTCGGTGATGATCGCCTCATCGCCGGCGCCCAGATAGCAGCGGCAAATGAGACCCAGCAACTCGTCCGAGCCTGCGCCGCAGATGATATTGGCCGGATTCAGCCCGTGCACCGCACCGATTGCCTCGCGCAGCTCGGTCGCCTGCCCGTCCGGATAAAGCTCCAGATGATCCGCAGCATGCCGATAGGCTTCGATCGCCGCAGGGCTCGGGCCCAGCGGTGTCTCGTTGGAGGACAGCTTGAAGATGCGGCCGGAAAAGCCTGCGCCATCCTTGCCCGGCACATAGGCCGAAATCTCCATCACGCCGGGACGCGGAACGGGTGCGGATGCAGTCGTAGTCATGCGAAAAGCCCCTGAATTTGGAAGCCAAAGGCAATAGTGCGGAAAGGCGTTCTTGTCGAGGGCGGGGATTTGGGACGGATCAGCGCAGCCGCGCCCCTATCAATCCATCCCCACCCGCGTCGTCGGCACGCCCTGCGGCGCCAGAACGGGCACAAATACCCGCCGCGAGGCTCGCACCGCGACCGGCAGGCCCTGATAGAGCCGCTTGTGCGCCTCGATGATGACGACGCCGGAAAAGGCGGGCCAGAGTTTGCGGCCCATCTTGTCCATGCCCTGCCACATCCCGAGCAGCGAGCGCCGCGCGGCGGGCGGGAAGAATAGCGCCTCGCTCATCGCACCGGGCGTGAAATTGGTCTCGCGCAATAGGGCAATCAACTGGCTGCGGGAATAGGGGCGGCCGGTGCCGAACGGCGTGTTATCGAGCCGCGCCCAGAGCCCACGCCGGTTCGGCACGACGATGACGAGGCGGCCGCCGGGGGCGAGCACGCGCCATAGTTCCTTCAGCGTCTCGCGCGGGCTTTCGGCAAATTCCAGCGAATGGACCATCAGCACCCGGTCGATGGCAGCGTCCGGCAGCGGCAGTTCCTCATCGAAGACCAGAGCCGCCGCAGAAAGGCCCGGAACCGGCCAGTTCACCGCCCCCTGCCCCGCAGGCATGAAGGCGAAGGTGCGTTCCGCGCCTGCCTTGAAGCGGTCGAGATAGGGAAGCGCATAGCCTAGCCCCATCAGCCGCTCGTCAGGCACGTCCTGCCAGATAGAGGAAAGCGCCATGGTGATGGACTGCTCCGCCATCCGCCCGACGGGCGACAGGTAGAATTCTCTCAAATCGACGATATCGGCATACATGAAGCGATTGTTACCAACTGACGGGTGGACATCAAGCGTCGAGCGACTAGATTCAGAGATAAGGTCAACAACCGGGAAAACCAAATGACAGCGCTGGATATCGATCTCTTCCCCTGCCTCTCGGACAATTTCGGCGTCCTCATCCACGATCCGGACACCGGCCTCACGGCCGCCATCGACGCACCGGAAGAAGGCCCTATCCTCGAGGCGCTGGAACGCCGCGGCTGGACGCTAAGCCATATCTTCATCACGCATCATCATCACGACCATGTCGGCGCCATCGCGCCACTTTCCGCCCGCTTCCAGCTCGACGTGATCGGCCCGGAGGGCGAGAAGGACAAGATTGTCGGCCTGACGCACACGGTCGAGGATGGCGAGCGCTTCGAGTTCGCGGGTCACGCCGTCGAGGTCATCCTCACACCCGGCCACACGCTCGGTCACATCTGCTACCATCTGCCAGAAGACAAGCTGCTCTTCGCCGCCGATACGCTTTTCGCATTGGGCTGCGGCCGCGTTTTCGAGGGAACGATGGAGCAGATGCATAATTCCCTCCAGCGCCTCGGCCAGCTGCCCGACGACACGACCGTCTATTTCGGCCACGAATACACGCTCTCCAACGCCCGCTATGCGCTGACCGTCGAGCCGGAAAATCCCGCTCTCGTCGCACGCGCCGAAGAAATCGCCGAGTTGCGCGACAAGAACCGCTTTACCGCGCCAACGACCATTGCGCTCGAAAAGCTGACGAACCCCTTCCTGCGCGCGAAGGACGCGGCGGAGTTTGCCGAAATCCGCAAGGGCAAGGACAATTTCAAGTGAGCGCGGCGGACATGACGCCCGCCGACATCATCGCGGCATTGAACATGCAGCGTCACCCGGAAGGCGGCTGGTACGCCGAGACTTTCCGCGATTCGGCCGGCGGCCCCCGCGGCCATTCTACGGCGATCTATTATCTCCTGGAAAAGGGTGAGCGCTCGCATTGGCACAAGGTGACGGATGCGAGCGAAGTTTGGCTCTATCACGCAGGCGCGCCGCTGATGCTTTCGCTATCTGAAGACGGAAAATCCGTCGAGACGCATCGGCTTGGGCCGGACGTCGTTTCCGGCGAGCGACCGCAGGTCATCGTGCCGGCCGGCTGGTGGCAATCGGCCGAGCCGACGGGCGACTTCACGCTGGTCAGCTGCACGGTCGCGCCGGGCTTCACCTTCGAAAGTTTCGAGATGGCTGCGCCCGGCTGGCAGCCCGGTCAATAGGGCTCAAGCTGCCGCGCGCCGTTTCAAGATCATGTCCTTGGCCGCGATAATGGCGCCTGCAGTGATGAGCAGTCCGGCCCCGGCAATCCGCCACGAGGGCTCGGCAAAGCCCCCTAGGATCAACGCGCCGGTGGAAAGCAGCGGCGCAGCATAGCTGGCGGCACCCAGCAACTGGATGTCACCTTTCTTGACCCCGTAATCCCAAGTGTAGAATGCCAGCCCGACCGGGAAAATGCCGAGCCCAACGACCGCCACCCACTGGCTGGTCGTTTCGGGCCAGACGGTCTGTTCCAGCGCCAGATGGCTGATCAGCGACAGAGCCGAGGTCGCCAGACAAAAGGCCGTCACCGCATCCGTCGGCACCGAGCCGAATTTCCGCGACATCAGCGAATAGGCCGCCCAGGTGAAGGCGCAGAGAAAGGCCATGACGTAGCCAAGCGTGTAGGCGCCGTCGAAGGAGAGCCCATTGCGCGAGACGATGAGGAACGAGCCGGAAAGGCCCAGCACCGCGCCAAGAACGTGGTGCAACCGCAGCTTTTCGCCCGGCAGCAACGCCGAACCAAGAACGATGAAAAGCGGCCAGAGATAGGCAATCAGCCCCGCTTCCGCCGGCGGGGCGTTGCGCAGCGCCGTGAAATAGAGAAAGTGATAGCCGAAGAGCCCGGCAATACCCGTCACCCAGACCGGCCAGGGCTGGCGGAAGGCGGCGATGCGCGCAGGCTTCGCCGCCAGCATGACGAGACCGGGAATGCTGCCGATCAGGAATGTCACGGCGGCAAGCTGGAAAGGCGGCATCTTGCCGGAAGCCGCCGTCATCAACGCCAGCAGCGACCACATGAGAATGGCGGTGAACCCGATAAGTGTCGCGCGGGATTTCATTCGTTACGTCTCCGGCCATGGCCGGGATAGTCGGGCCTCAGGCGCCAAATCGGGTTGCTGCGATCTCCACGGATCCGAACCCGGTCGGCACGAGGATCTTCACCGGAGCATATACAGCCGCAACCGGAGATTTGGCAAACCAGATCTCCATGTCCTTGAGCTTGGCAACATATTCCATGTCGCTTTTGCCCTTGCGATATCCGGCTTTCAGTCCGATCTTGAAACCGCAGACACGCGCCTCAAGCTTCTCGCGCCCGTTCCTGTAGGTTCTCACACCCTTGTCCGTCAGCTGGAAATCCGTCCGCGCCTCGCCGTCAAAGACGGGAATTGTCGCCGCACAGGGGTTGGCATCCGCCGGCAGAATGAGCCCAGAGAGCGGATCGACCGCACGTGCTATGTCCGCAGGCGTCACCGGAACCCAGTTCGCCGGCGGCTGCAGCGGCGGCTGCGCCTGGAACGACTTCACCCCGCCGCCGGCAAACGAAACCTGATAGACCTTGTGGGCCGTGCCCGCGACATAGTCCGAGCGGTAGCTCTCCGCGACGAAATTGTCACCCTTGAGCTTGCCGGAGACAATGGCCGTCCCCTCCACCTTCCGGAAGAGACGCGCCAGCCCGGTCGTCTTGAACTGGCCCTGGATTTGAAAATCCTTGCCGTTGATCTCGGTGCGGAACGAGGCCTTGGCGAGGCTGAGGCCCGACAGGGTGATCGAATAGTCCGTGACATGATTGATCGGCGTCGCGGGCAGGGCGGCGTCAATCGGGGCCGCAACGGCAAGCGCTGTCGCGGCAAGAACGGTCAGTCGGGCCGGGCGAAAATGGGTCATCACGCGTTCTTGGTCCATCTGGTCAAACCGAAAAGGAGTTAAACTCTCTGGAAGCGATCCTCGCACCGCTGCGCTGAATGCCCGCTGAACGCGACGTTCAGCATAGTGCAAGCCGGAATTTCGGCGTTTTCATGAGGTTTGGCTTGACGTGTGTCCGCCGTATGACTATAGAACCGCAACTTTCCAATCATGGCCAGATGGAAAAGGCCGTTCCGGCACCGGAAACCTTTTGCCCGGCCGCAAGAAAAACATAGGGTGTAACCATGTCGCGCAGCTGCGAATTGACCGCCAAGGGCGTCCAGGTTGGCAACAACGTCAGCCATGCTAACAACAAGACGAAGCGCCGCTTCCTGCCGAACCTCGTCAACGTGACGCTGATTTCGGACGCACTCGGCCAGAGCTTCCGCCTGCGCGTTTCCGCTGCAGCGCTCCGCACTGTCGAGCATCGCGGTGGCCTTGACGCTTTCCTCGCCAAGGCGAACGAAAACGAACTCAGCATGCGCGCACGCCTGCTGAAGCGTCAGGTTGCCAAGAAGCTCGCTGAAGCTGCTTGATCAACTG
This sequence comes from Hyphomicrobiales bacterium, assembly GCA_900467685.1. GTDB lineage: Bacteria > Pseudomonadota > Alphaproteobacteria > Rhizobiales > Rhizobiaceae > Ensifer_A. Next base: position 50,868 of record UBQX01000009.1, on the reverse strand, counting down.
AGCTTTAAGAATTCAGGCAAAGGCTTGGATGCACCGCATCCGAGCCTTTTGTCATGAATGAGACCTCTCCGGTCTCCCTCAAATCACATTATCGTTCCTCCAACTGGTGGCATCACCCAGGATAAAAAAATGCTGATGGATAAGCGTACCCTGCCCTTCGTGGCCCTGATGACCCTTGTGGTCGTCTCTTCCAACTATCTCGTCCAGTTTCCCATCCAGGGCAATCTCTTCGGCATCAATCTTGCCGATCTGCTCACCTATGGGGCTTTCACCTATCCCTTCGCGTTTCTGGTCACCGACCTGACGAACCGCCAGTTCGGGCCCTCGGCAGCGCGCAAGGTGGTCGCCGTGGGCTTTGCCGTCGCTATCGTCTTCTCGATCTTTGCCTCGACGCACCGCATCGCGATTGCCTCCGGCACCGCCTATCTGGTCGGCCAGTTGCTCGACATCACGGTGTTCAACCGCCTGCGTCGTTTGTCGTGGTGGAAGGCGCCGCTCATCGCCAGCCTGCTCGGCTCGGCCCTTGACACGATCATCTTCTTCTCCCTGGCCTTCGCACCGATCTTCGCCTTCATCGGCCCGAATGACGACTTCGCCATCGGCTGGGGCGCGATCCTTGGTATCCTCTCCACGGAAGCCCCACGCTGGATCTCCTGGGCCATCGGCGACTTCTCCGTGAAGATGCTCTGCGGCATCGTCCTGCTTCTGCCCTACGGCGCCTTCATCTCCATGGTGAAGCCCATGCCCGACGCAGCGAAGGCCTGATAGCCTCTCTCCACCATCATCCCGGCCTCGAGCCGGGATCCAGCCAGCCCGCGTCTGTAGGCTGAATGACTTCAATCCTTCAGCCGGAACTCCAGCATGAGATTGCTCTGCAGGAAGGAGTTATTGTTGTCGGAGACGAGGATCAGATGGGTCGAACCGTCGGCCGCGCGGAAGGCATCGACACCTTCCATATTGTCGATCTGATAGCTCGAATCGGCCACCATCAGTTCCTCGCCATCCACCGTGGCACCAGGCTTGATATCGTTCGAGCGAACAAGCCGCAGCCTTACACCCACGCCCTGAAGCAGGCTGAAACTGCGCTCCAGCAGAACGAGATCGCCATTCGGCAGGAACGTGCCATCGCTGATATCGAAGGAACCATGGCGGCGAACGAAAAAGACACCCTTGCTCGGTCCTTCGAGAACCGCCGCGTAATTGTCCCCTGCTTCGTTCAGGCTCTCCTCCGCGACGATCAACGGCGAGCCCGCCAGCGGCCCGTCGGAGGGCGAAACGACAACTGTTTCCAGACCCTTGTTGGCCTTCAACCGTGCATCGGGAATGAGCTTGGACAGCGTCCGTTTCGGCGGTGACGTCTGGAAGCCCGGATCGGGATAGACATCGATCCGGTGCACCCGCTCGAAACTGACCAACACTTCACCGGAACGAAGGGCCAGGCTCTCGGCATCCATCATCTGCTTGCGGCTATCAGGCTTGCCGGATTTGGAGATCATCGGCGAAATATCCACATCGGCAACGCCGGCAAGCCGCCCCGCTGCATCGCGGACCAAGGCGCCGGTGATCCAGTCGCCATCGTCGAAAACACCGACGAAATTCGTCTGATCCGGTCGCAGACGTATAGAGGACCATCCACCGAGAGTCCCGTCGGCCGATTTCATCACCAGCCCGCCAAGAAACTCCAGGCGACCAAAGACCGTATCGCTGTTTTTGGGATTGAAGCGCTCGATCCGTTCGCTTGTCACCGCCACCGGTGCGGCCAAAGTAGAGCTCGCCAGCAATACGATTGTCGCCACACAGGACGGCTGGAACCAGTTCGGCAAATCAGAGCGCCCTTCGGCTGGTTGATTGTTACTCGGATCGATCAGCCAGCGCGGCGCATGCCCCGCCGGCTGCCGCCTGCTTCGCTCTCGTCAGCAAACAATGCCGCCAGCTGCTCAGTCATGGCGCCGGCCAGCTCGTCCGCATCCACGATGGTCACGGCCTTGCGGTAATAGCGCGTCACGTCATGGCCGATACCGATGGCCAGAAGCTCGACCGGCGACTTGGTCTCGATCTGCTCGATGACCGCGCGCAGGTGGCGTTCCAGATAATTGCCCGGATTGACCGACAACGTGGAATCGTCGACCGGCGCACCGTCCGAGATCATCATCAGGATGCGGCGCTGCTCGGGACGGGCCAGCAAGCGGTTATGCGCCCAGATCAGCGCTTCGCCATCGATGTTTTCCTTGAGCAGGCCTTCGCGCATCATCAGGCCGAGATTGGCCCGCGCGCGCCGCCAGGGCGTCGCCGCCGACTTGTAGATGATGTGGCGCAGATCGTTGAGGCGGCCGGGCGTAGCCGGCTTGCCATCGGCCAGCCACTTCTCGCGCGACAACCCGCCCTTCCACGCCTTGGTGGTAAAGCCTAGAATTTCGACCTTCACGCCGCAGCGCTCCAGCGTGCGCGCCAGGATATCGGCGCAGGTGGCCGCAACCGTGATCGGCCGGCCGCGCATGGAGCCGGAATTGTCGATCAGCAGCGTCACGACCGTGTCGCGGAACTTGGTGTCGCGCTCCTGCTTGAAGGAGAGCGGCTGCATCGGATCGATGACCATGCGGACAAGCCGCGCCGGATCGAGATAGCCCTCTTCCAGGTCGAAGTCCCAGGAACGGTTTTGCTGCGCCATCAGGCGGCGCTGCAGCCGATTGGCAAGCCGACCGACCGCGCCCTGCAGATGCGCCAGCTGCTTGTCGAGGAAGGCGCGCAGACGGAGAAGCTCCGACTCGTCGCACAGCTCTTCGGCCGGAATTTCCTCGTCGAATTCCTGCGTGAAGACCTTGTAGTCGACCTTCTCGTTGAAATCGTCGAAGGGCGTTGCCGGCCGCTTCATTTCGCCGGGCGTTTCGGAATCCTCGTCGCCGTCGTCGCTCATGTCGTCGTCGGAAATCTCCGCGCCGTCCATTTCGCCGTCGTCCAGCTGCTCGTCCGAGGTCTCGCTGTCTTCGGAAGGCGCGGCATCGTCGCCGGCCTCTTCCTCGACATTGTCCTGATTTTCCTCGTCGCTGCGCGGGCTGTCGTCTTCGGAGGAATTATCCTCGTCGTTATTCTCTTCAGTGTCGTTGTCGCCGTAATTCTCGGCCATTTCCATCGACGTCAGGAGATTGCGCACGAGCTTGGCAAAGGCCTGCTGGTCTTCGATCGCCGCCGGCAGCTTGTCGAGATCGACCGCGCCCTTCTCTTCCAGGAATTCGCGCCACAGATCGAGCACGGGGCCTGCTTCCGCCGGCGTCTTGCGCCCGGTCAGTCGCTCGCGCACCAGAAGGGAGACCGCATCATGGATCGGCGCATCCTCGCGCCGCGTCACGGTGCGATAGTTGGACTTCGCCAGACGGTCCGCCAGAACCGTGTCGAGATTGTCGCCCATGCCGGCCATGCGGTTGGAACCAATCGCCTCGACGCGAGCCTGCTCGACCGCGTCGAACACGGCCTTGGCATCTTCGCCTTGCGGCGACATCACGGCGTGCACCTTGGCGTTATGGCAGGCCTTGCGCAGTGCCATGGAGTCGCCGAGGCCTCGCGTCATGGAGACGTCATGGGCCGTCGGGCGCTTCGAAAGCTCAGGCAGGCGCATGCGGTCGCCGGCAAAGCCGGGCCGCTCGCTCGAAAACACGACCTCGATCTCCGGGCTGCCGGCAACCGCGCGGATGCAGCCCGTGATCGCCTGCCGCAGCGGCTCGGTATCAACCCCGCCGCCCGGTTTGGCCTTCGAATTGTCGCCTCTGCCTGCCATGTTCGTCTTCTTTGTTCACGCGTTTCCGGACGGAAAACCGCTTCACACTTTTCCTGGAAACGCTTTCAAGCGGTCAGAACGATATTGGCGGCGCTTTCCTTGAGCTCGATGCCAAAGGCGCGCTGGTAATGCTCGGCCACCAGCGTCCGCTCCAGCTCATCGCACTTGTTGAGGAAGGTGAGACGGAAGGCGAAAGCGACGTCGCCGAAGATTTCCGCATTTTCCGCCCAGGTGATGACGGTGCGCGGGCTCATGACGGTCGAGAGATCGCCATTGATGAAGGACGCGCGCGTCAGATCGGCAACGCGGACCATCTTGGAGACGGTGTCGCGGCCGTTCTTCTCGCGGAAGCTCTTCACCTTGGCGAGAATGATGTCCACTTCCTGCTCATGCGGCAGATAGTTCAGCGTCGTGACGATCGACCAGCGGTCCATCTGTGCCTGGTTGATCTGCTGCGTGCCGTGATAGAGGCCCGTCGTGTCGCCGAGACCGACCGTGTTGGCGGTGGCAAACAGGCGGAAGGCCGGGTGAGGACGGATCACGCGGCTCTGGTCGAGCAGCGTCAGGCGGCCCGAGGATTCCAGCACGCGCTGGATGACGAACATCACGTCCGGGCGGCCGGCATCGTATTCGTCGAAGACGAGCGCGACATTGTGCTGGTAAGCCCAGGGCAGGATACCGTCCTTGAATTCGGTGACCTGCTTGCCTTCCTTCAGAACAATCGCGTCCTTGCCGACGAGGTCGATACGGCTGACATGGCTGTCGAGGTTGACGCGAACGCAAGGCCAGTTGAGGCGGGCCGCGACCTGCTCGATATGGGTCGACTTGCCAGTGCCGTGATAGCCGGAGACCATGACGCGGCGGTTATGCGCAAAGCCGGCGAGGATCGCGAGCGTGGTGTCGCGGTCGAAAAGGTAGTCCGGATCGAGATCGGGAACGTAGGGATCGCCCTGGGAGTAGGCCGGAACCATCAGGTCGCTATCGATGCCGAAAACCTTGCGAACCGAGACTTTGGTGTCGGGGAGGTTGGAAATTTCCAAATCGATCTTGCTCATTGCGTCTCCATCGCGGCGGACCCTGTCCGGCCGACCGCGCAAGGCCTTCCCTGGCGGCTTTGTTCAATCTTGTCCTATCTCGACGGGTTAGCAGAAACCCGCCTGCTTTAGCAACTGATAGGCCTGGATCACGGCGCGAAAACGCTCCTCCGATCCACGGTCGCCGCCATTTGCATCCGGATGATGCTTTTTGACAAGCTCTTTGTAGCGCGACTTGATGTCCTCGGGCGTCGCATTTGCGGCAAGACCCAGCGTCTCGAAGGCCTTGCCCTCCAGCGGCTTCAGTTTTTTCACCCGCGGCTCGAACCGGGGTCCCCGTCCGCGCCCCTGTTCGACAAAGCCGAACGGGTCCTTCATGCGTGCCTGCGAAGCGGCGGAGCCTGAGCGGGTGGTTCCTTGCGTCGGGCCATGCTTGGCATTTTTGTTGACGCCTACGGTCCAGGTGGGGCGATGGCCGGTGATCGCTTCTTTCTGGTAGCGCGCGATCTCGCTGTCGGAAAGGCCGGAGAAGTAGTTGAAACCTTTGTTGTATTTCTGAACGTGTTCGAAACAGAAGAGAAAATACTGCCCCTCCGCGTGACGCCCGACAGGCGCGCGGTGCTTTCCCGGTTCGTCACAGCCGTCCCACTGGCAGGTGGGTGCGGAAGGCTCCGGCCTCGCCTGCGCATGCTTCCGCGTGCGGATGCGATCAAAATATTTGGAATCAAGTTTCATGAGGCGCTGATTATGGGGTTTCAAAAGCCCCACAACAAGAATTGACAAGCGAGAATGTTGGTGGCCTTCTGGAACCCTTTTCGCCGCTTTGCAAGGGTGCATATGTCCGTTCAATCCGAGATAGAGCAACTGCTGGAAACACACTTCCAGCCGGAACGCCTCGCCGTGATCAACGAAAGCGATCGCCACGCCGGCCATCGCCCGCCCGAAGAGGGCAATGAGACGCATATGCGGGTTCGCATCGTTTCACCCGCCTTCGCCGGCATGACCCGCGTCGCCCGCCATCGTGCCATCAACGACGCCCTGAAGCCCGCGTTTGACGAGGGCCTGCACGCACTCGCCATCGAAGCCGCCGCCCCCGGCGAGCCGACAAGATGGTGACTGCACGGTCTTTTGCTGGTAATGCGCCGCCAGCAATGTAAGACTGGTTCACATGAGAGATGACAAGACAGTGCGTGACAAGCGCGGCTATCACCACGGCAATCTGCGCGAGGCGCTGATCGAGGCCGCGCTGAAGCTCATCAACGAGCACGGTTCGGATGGCGTCACGCTGTCTGAGGCGGCGCGCATTGCCGGTGTGAGTGCTGCCGCGCCGTACCGTCATTTCAAGGACCGCAACAGCCTGATGACGGCCGTGGCCGAACAGGGCTTTACGACCTTTGCCGAGGTGCTTGAAAAGGCAAGGCTGGCGACCCCGAACAATCCTGTCAAATCGCTGATGGCGATTGGCGAAGCCTATCTCGATTTCGCCCGCCGCGCACCTGCCCACTATGCCGCCATGTTCGAGGCCGGCATTGCGCATGGCTCGACGCCGGACCTGGCCCGAGAAAGCGCCCGCGCCTTCAACGTGCTGCGCGACGCGGCAACCGACATCCACGCCATCCTGCCCCACGACCGTCGCGCCCCGGCGCTGATGATCGCGCTCCACATCTGGTCGCTCACCCACGGCGTCGCCTCGCTCTTCCTGCGCGGCGACAATGCAAGGCGCAATCTGCCGGTCAAGCCTGAAGAACTCCTGGAATCGGGCGTGCTGATCTATCTCGACGGTCTGGGCTACTCGCCGCGCTAATAGCCTTCACGGGCAACCTTCCAAATATTTCGAGCCCTTCTTGACTTTCCTTCGCACTCCTCCAATCTATGTGAATGTTATTAACATTAACACCAACGGAGGCAGCGATGAGCATCGCCACCAAACTGGATGAAGTGGGACGTCCCGCATGGATCGTGGCGATGATTGCCGGCTTCATTATCTTCTGGCCGATTGGCTTGGCCATTCTGGCTTTCACCATATGGAGTGGTAGAATGGGTTGCAGATCTTACGCATATGCCGGCTATCGTGACGAGCGCCGCGCGTGGAAGGAAGCCTGGCGGGAACGCAAGCGCGAAATGCGCGAGATGTTCCGCTCCGAGCGAAACCGCTTCGGCGGCGCGATGAGCACCGGCAACAGCGCCTTTGACGACTACAAGGCCGAAACGCTGCGTCGTCTCGAAGAAGAGCAGGCCGAGTTCAACGAATTCCTCGAAAACCTCCGCCGCTCCCGCGACAAGGCCGAATTCGAACAGTTCATGCAGAGCCGCCGCAACGCGACGGCCCCGGCGACGACCGATAACAACGGCGCTTCGAATGGCTCGAACAATCTTGAGCCCTGGCGCGACCAGTCCGGCGAGAACAATACGCCGAACAACTGACTTCGCCCTGATATGACCTGAAAATCGGCGTCGCTCCTCGAGCGGCGCCGTTTTCGGTTGCCGCCCTTACAGGAACAAATCCGGCGTACGTCGCGTTTGTGGGAACGAGTGCCGCAACGCCCGCGGCATCATCAGCGCAGCAGTGCGGAGGTAAAGACTATGCTGAAATGGGCTCTGATCTTTCTCATCATCTCGGTCGTCGCCGGTCTCTTCGGCTTCACCGGCATTTCCGCGGCAGCCGGTGGCGTTGCCCGCATCCTGTTCTTCATCGCGATCGTGATCTTCCTGATCTTCGTCGTGTTGGCCATGCTGGGCATTGGCGCAGTGGCCTAATCAGCGCCAACAAACAGATCGACTAGATATCGTCCTCGGCGGCGGGGCGGATGCGCAGCTTGGTGATCCGGTTGCGCTCCCGCTTCATCACGATGAAGCGCTTGCCATAGAAGGTGAAGGCCTGCCGCTCGTCGGGGATCGATTTCGACTCGTGGATGACCAGGCCGGCAATCGTTGTCGCCTCCTCATCCGGCAGATCCCAGTCGAGCGCCCGATTGAGGTCACGGATCGGCACCGACCCATCCACAACCATCGACCCGTCGGCCTCCTGGCGGACGCCCTGCATGTCAAGATCATATTCGTCGGATATATCGCCGACGATCTCTTCCAGAATGTCTTCCAGCGTCACAAGCCCCTGCACCTCGCCGTATTCATCGACGACGATGGCAAAATGGCCCTTGCGCCGCAGGAAGGCGTTGAGCTGGTCCTTGAGGTTCGTCGTATCCGGCACGAACCAGGGCTTCTGCGCCAGCCTGACGACATCGATTTTCGATGTGTCAGCATCCACATCCGCCATGGCCCGCAACAAGTCCTTGGCATGCAGCACGCCGATGATGTTGTCGGTCGAGCCGCGCCAGATCGGCATGCGCGTATAGGGGCTGTCGAGGATGATGCGGACATTCACGTCCGGCGGATCGTCGGCATTGATCGCGCGCATCGCGACGCGATGCACCATGATGTCGGATACTTCCAGTTCGCCAAGATCGAGCACGCCGCCGAGACGGTCGCGGTCGGCCTTCACAACCGAGCCTTCCTTGTGGAGATAATCCACCGCGCCGCGCAATTCCTCATGCGCGCTCAGCATGGAAACCTCGCTCGAGAGCTTCACCCCGAAGAGACCGAGGATGCCACGGACCAGCAGGTTGACTGCGGTAGAAACCGGGCCGACGACCAGCACGAAGAGGCGGATCAACGGCGCGACCGTCAGCGCGAAACGTTCCGGCCCGGCGATCGCCCAACTCTTCGGCAGCACTTCGGAAAACACGACAAGGACTGCAGACGTAATCAGCGTCGCAATCGCAACGCCGGAAGAGCCAAAGACATCGAGAAACAGGCTCGTCATCAGCGAGCCGGCCAGGATGTTGACGATCGTATTGCCGATCAGCAGCGCGCCGATCAGCCGGTCACGCCGGTCGATCAGGCGCGTGACGATCCCTGCCCGTTCCTCGCCATTGTTGCCGAGCGTATGCATGCGCGACTTGGACGTCGCCGTCAGCGCGGTCTCCGAGCCTGAGAAAAACCCCGACAGCAGAACCAGCGCAAGAATGCTGGCAATGCTGATCCAGTAATTTCCCAGAAAGGTCAGGATCGCGTCGAACGTCATGCGGCGAGTTTCTCCTCGAGGAACCGCACGACTTCCGAAGCCGGCACGTCATCGGCAATGAAGGACTCACCGATACCGCGTGTGAGAATGAAGGTGAGCTTGCCGCCCTTGACCTTCTTGTCCTGCGCAATCGCGTCCATCAGCCTCTCCGCCGAGGGCATGTCACCCGGAATTTCCTGCATGGTTGTCGGCAGCCCGACTTCCTTCAGATGGCGTACGACCCGCGCCGCTGCATCCGGGCTCGCAAGATTCATCCGCGCCGAAAATTCATGCGCCAGCACCATGCCAATGGCGACGCCTTCGCCATGAACGAGGCGGGCGCTGTCATATTGGGTAAAGGCTTCCAGCGCATGGCCGAATGTGTGGCCGAGATTGAGCAGCGCGCGGGCGCCGTTCTCGCGCTCGTCGGCAGCAACCACGTCGGCCTTTGCCTGACAGCTCGCCGCCACCGCCTCGATGCGGGCGTCGCCACCGGCGAAGACATCGCGCCAGCTCTTCTCCAGCCAGGCGAAAAAGTCCGGCTTGTCGATCAGACCATACTTGGCAACTTCCGCATAGCCGGCGCGGAATTCGCGTGGCGTCAGCGTGTCGAGCACATCGGTGTCGGCCAGCACGAGATCCGGTTGATGGAACACGCCGACAAGGTTCTTGCCGTGGCGCGTATTGATCCCGGTCTTGCCGCCGACGGAACTGTCAACCTGCGAAAGCAGCGAGGTCGGCACCTGGATAAAACGTGAGCCGCGCCTTACGATCCCGGCGGCAAAGCCGGTGAGATCGCCGATCACCCCGCCGCCGAGCGCGATGACTGCATCGCCGCGTTCGATGCGGGCTTCCAGAACATGATCCACGACGCTGATCAGATGCTCGAAGCTCTTCGTCTTCTCGCCTGCCGGCAGCGTCAGCGAGGTCGCCGTAAGCCCGGACTGACCGAGGCTATCCATGAAGGCCGGCAGATAGCGCGCGCCGACATTCTCGTCCGTGATGATCGCGAGCTTGCGACCCTTCAGCCGCGAAGAAATCTCGCGCCCGGCCGAGGCGATCAGGCCGGGGCCGATCAGGATGTCATAGGAACGATCCCCGAGCGGGACGCGAACGGTTCGTTTTGCTTCAGCCAGCATGATCGGCCTCTTGAATGGATGCGGGAACCGGATGGGAGGCGATGGCATCCAGCACCTCTCGCAGGATGACTTCCTTCTTGGCGTCGCGCGACATCACCTCGATATCGGCTTCCGCATAGATCGGGTAGCGCGCGGCCATGAGATTGGCGAGCGTCTCGCGTGGATTGGCGGTTTTCAGCAGCGGACGATTGTCGCGCTTGGAAACCCGAACCCACAACGTTTCCAGATCGGCATTGATCCAGACGGTCAGCGCGCCCATGTCTCGGATGACGCGGCGGGTGTTCTCGTTGATGAAGGCGCCGCCGCCGGTCGAGATGACACGCGGCCCGGTCTTGAGCAGGCGCTCGATGACACGTGTTTCCAGCGCCCTGAATTCCGGCTCGCCGTAAGCTGCGAAAAGCTCATTGATCGTCATGCGCGATACGCGCTCGATCTCATGGTCGGAATCGACGAAGGGAAGCTCGAGCGCCTGCGCGGCAATCTTGCCGATCGCGGACTTGCCGGCCCCCATCAGGCCAACGAAGACGAGGTCGCGCTTGCCGAGCGCCTGCCGCGCCCGCGCCACCACATCACCGTCATGCATCAGCTCGGACACGCCTTATCCTCAAGTCTTGCCGCCTCCCTTGTTCCTATCGGCAAAAGCAAAGCAGGCGTCAAGTGCGGGTCGCCTTGTGTTACCCATGCGAAGGTCGCATATAGACTTTAGCTCGATTCGCTTGCGGGAAATCCGATGCCCACTCTGTTCCGCCTCATGCTCTGGTGCGCGATGATTGCCGGAACCGGCTATGCGATCCTCTATGTACTGGCCTATGGCGTTCACCCGACGCCGCGCGAGGCGTACGTGAAAATCCCTGCAGAGCGCGTCAACGCCCAACCATCGAGCCAGTGACATGGCAGACCTCTCGGGCGCGCATGTCGAAGCCTTCCTGGAAATGATGAGTGCCGAGCGGGGTGCTGCCCAGAACACGCTCGCCTCCTACAAGCGTGACCTCGACGATGCCCGCGCCTTCATGAAGCGGCGCGGCGTGGCGCTGACGGAAGCGGCCTCCGCCGATCTTTCGGCCTATCTGTCCAATCTGGCGGCCCAGGGCTTCGAGACGTCGTCGCAGGCGCGTCGCCTCTCCTCGCTCCGGCAGTTCTACAAATTCCTCTACGCGGAAAACCTTCGCGGCGACGACCCGTCCGGCATTATCGATGCGCCGAAGAAGAACCGGCCGCTGCCGAAAATCCTCAACGAGGACACGGTCGGCAAGATGCTGACGCTTGCAGCGGAAGAGGCCCAGCGCCCCGGCCCGGGCCAGACCGACCGGCTGCGCATGGCGGCCCTTCTGGAACTTCTCTATGCGACCGGCATGCGCGTCAGCGAATTGGTCTCCCTGCCTGCCCGCGTGCTGAATGGCGAAGGCCGTTTTCTGCTCATCAAGGGTAAGGGCAACAAGGAGCGCATGGTACCGCTTTCAAGGCCGGCCATTGCCGCTCTGGACGCCTATGGCGCCGCGCTGAAGGCTGACGCCGCATCCAAGGATGGCCCCGACAGCCCGTGGCTCTTTCCCGCCCGCAGCAAGGAAGGCTATCTGCCGCGTCAGGTCTTCGCCCGCGATCTCAAGGCACTCGCCGCTCGCGCCGGCGTTCCCGCCGCTGCCGTCTCGCCGCATGTGCTGCGCCACGCCTTTGCCAGCCACCTTTTGCAGAACGGTGCAGACCTGCGCGCCGTGCAGGAATTGCTCGGCCATTCCGACATTTCGACCACGCAGATCTATACCCATGTGCTCGACGAACAGCTGCAGAAATTGGTCCATGAGCATCACCCCCTTGCAAAAAAGCCAAAAACCGACGATTAGGGTCCGCGTAAACTGAAGCTGCCAGCGCCTGAAGCGCGGCTCACGCGCGCGCCACGTAGCGACCGGAACGGATCAGATGCACAATTACCTCGACTTCGAGAAGCCGATCTCCGACCTGGAGGGCAAGATCATCGAGCTGAAAAAGCTCGCCGAACAGGACGACAGCGTCGATACGTCCGATGAAATCCAGAAGCTGGAAGCCCGCGCCAATGAGGCGATGGTGGAGATCTATTCGAAGCTCTCCGCGTGGCAGAAGACCCAGGTCGCCCGCCATCCGCAGCGCCCGCATTTCGTCGATTACATGGAAGCCCTGTTCGAGGATTTCACGCCGCTTGCCGGCGACCGCGCCTTTGCCGAAGACGCCGCCATCCAGGCAGGCCTTGCCCGTTTCCGCGGCCAGCCGGTCGCGCTGATCGGCCAGGAAAAGGGCAACGATACGAAGTCGCGCATCAAGCACAATTTCGGCAGCCCGCGTCCGGAAGGCTATCGCAAGGCGATCCGCGTGATGGAGCTGGCCGACCGTTTTGGCCTGCCGATCGTCTCGCTCATCGACACCGCCGGCGCCTATCCCGGCGTTGACGCCGAAGAGCGTGGCCAGGCCGAAGCCATCGCCCGCTCCACCGAAATGTGCCTGAACGTGAAGGTTCCCGTCATCTGCATCGTGCTCGGCGAAGGCGGTTCCGGCGGCGCGATCGCCATTGCCACCGGCAACCGCGTCTACATGCTCGAACATGCTATCTACAGCGTGATCTCACCGGAAGGTGCCGCTTCGATCCTCTGGCGCGATTCCGCCCGCGCCAAGGAAGCGGCGACCAGCATGAAGATCACCGCCGAAGACCTGAAGGGCCTCGGCATCATCGACGGCATCATCCCGGAGCCGGTCGGCGGCGCGCATCGCGATCCGGAGGCCGTGATCGCGGCAACGGGCGACGTGATTGCCCGCGCTCTGGCCGATCTCAAGGGTGTCAAGGACCTGCGCAAACAGCGCCGCGAGAAGTTCCTGGCCATCGGCCGCAATCTCTAAAGGAAAGGCCGCGGGGCCTTTCTCATCACCCGGCGTGTCCGGGCGGACGGCCAGCTAGCGAACCTTGGTGTATTAGCTGGACACAGTCTTTCCACATTTGCCCAAACTTCAACACATTTGGGCTGTTTGCAGTGGATAAAGTTCGAATCCATCCTCCGGCGGTGCGTCCTGATAAGGTCCGCTTAACGATTTGTGAACTATAACAGGCTGCCGGTCTCCAGGCCGGTTGTCAGGCGTCAGTTTATCGAGCGGTGAAAATGCGGTTCAAAGCCTTTGTCATCATGGCCTTCGCGGCAACCATGCTTTCGGCGTGCCAGCAGGAAGACGTGCTGGACGTTTCGCGCCTCCAGGGCAAGCCGGAACTCCGCCTCACCAATGCGACGCTCTCGCGCATGAAGGCGCTGAACATGGATCGGAATTCGCCGATCATGATCCGCATCTTCAAAGAGGAAGGCGTGATGGAGGTCTGGAAGGCCAACACCTCCAACCGTTACGCGCTCCTGAAAAGCTATCAGATCTGCGCATGGTCCGGCATGCTCGGCCCGAAGAAGAAGGAAGGCGACCGTCAGGCGCCGGAAGGCTTCTACGACATCACCAAGGCGCAAATGAACCCCAATTCGCGCTATTATCTCGCCTTCAACATCGGCTATCCGAATGCCTATGACCGCTCGCTCAACCGCGGCGGCACGAATCTCATGGTGCACGGCGCCTGCTCGTCCTCGGGTTGCTATTCGATGACCGATGCGCAGGTGCAGGAAATCTTCGCGCTCGCCAACGACGCCTTTGCCGGCGGCCAGCAGGCCTTCCAGATCCAGGCCCTGCCCTTCCGCATGACGGCCGACAACATGGCCCGCCACAAGAACAGCCCGAATATCGACTTCTGGAAGATGCTGAAGGTCGGCTACGACCAGTTCGAGATCACGCACCGCCCGCCGGTCGTCAACGTCTGCAACCATTCCTACGTCTTCAACCAGATCGCAGCCCCCGGCCAGAGCTTCAATCCGTCGGGCGCCTGCCCCGCCACCTCGACACCGCCGGAAATGGCGCAGGCCTATGCGTCCTATCAGGCGAAGTACAACACGGACTACGCAGCGGCAGAAAAGAAATATACCGGCTATATCTGGAATGAGCCGACCGAAGCACAGCGCAAGGCAGCCGTTGCGGATCTGAAGAAGAAGAGCACCGATCTCGCCTTCGCACCCACGGGTAACGGCCTGCAGGCCGGCAAGCTGGTCAAGCTCGAGGAGTTCCAGGCACTGGAGCAGCAGCGCGCCCAGACCGAAGCTGACAAGGCACTGGCCGCCGCCGCCATCAAGGCCGCCGAAAAGACGAAGCGCGCGCCGGTCCCGCAGGCAAATCCGCTCGTGCCCGCTGCCCAGCCGACCACGGCCAGCATCGCCTCCAACGTTCCGGAAAACCGCCCCTTCTGGAAGCTCTGGAACTGACCGGCATGTCCGGCCAGTCGCCCGACGCTCCAGACCTGATCCTCGACCTCAAGGGCCTCAAATGCCCCCTGCCCGTCTTGCGCACCCGCAAAGCCCTGAAGCCGCTCGGCCCCGGCGCACTCGTGGAAATCGAAACTACCGACCCGCTGGCCGGCCTCGACATCCCGCATATGTGCAACGAGGATGGGCATGTGCTTGTGTCGTCGGAGCGGACGGAGACGGGGCATCGGTTTAGGGTAAGGCGGGTGTAGAGCTGGCGGTCTGGAAATCCCCCTCTCTTGCGATTTCTAACACTTAGCTGAAGCTAAGACGTTGAAATCGCTTTCTCCCCCACCGAGGGGGAGACCGGAGCAAGCGGCGGCCTCGCACTCCCCATCTCCCCCTTGGTGGGGGAGAAAGCAAAATCATGATCTTAGCCGAAGGCTAAGTCATAGATTTTGCAAGAGAGGGGGTCCGCAGCAAGCTCCACACCCTCAAAACTTCATCCCCGGCACCGCCAGCGGATTGTCCGTCAGAGCCACCCGATCCGCGCCACCCACACGCGGCTTGCCGATGAACGCATCGAAGAGATCGCGGACGAAATCCTCCTCGAGGTCCTTGGTGATCAGCACCAGCCGCGTGCGCCGATCATCACCCGGCCAGGCCTCCAGCCGCGCGGGCGGGTGGAGGGTCGATTGGGCGGCATGTAGCACGAGTGGCCGTGACGGATCGTCGGAGAGCATGACGATGGCCTTCATGCGCAAGAGCTTCTCGCCATGGGCCGAGCGCAGCAGATCGACGAACATGGCAACCGCCGTGCGGTCAATTGGCTGGTCGTGGACGATGGAAAAGGAGCGGATGCTGGCGTCGTGACGGTTCACGTCGTCGTGGCTGTGGTGTTCGTGTGCGTGATGGTCGTGGTGATGCCCATGCCCATGGCGGTGATCATGCTCGTGATGCGGATGGTCCCCGTGGTCGTGGCTATGATGATGCTCATCGGCCTTGTCCTCCTGCACCAGCCAGCGGGCCACATCCGGGCTCTTGGCCGTCACGTCAAAATAGCCGGCCTGCAGCAGCGCCGCCTTGCCCGCCTCCTCGCCATCGGCATCGACAATCCGCGCATTAGGGTTGATCGCCATGAGCCGCGCCACAAGCGCGTTGACATCGCCCGCCTCTGCCATCGTCGTCTTGGAAATCACCAGCCGGTCGGCCACCGCCGCCTGCCGGCGCGCCTCCTCGTGATTGTCGAGCGAGCGCATGCCGTTCAGCGCATCGATAACAGTGACCACGCCGTCGAGATGGAAATTCTGCGCCAGAACCGGATTGCCGATGACCGATTGAAGCACCGGCACCGGATCGGCCAAGCCGGTCGTCTCGATGACGACGCGCGAGATCGGCTTCATCTTGCCCGTCTGCATCATGTCGATGAATGAGGCGAGCGTATCGACCAGTTCGCCGCGCACCGTGCAGCAGAGGCACCCGTCGGACAGTTCCACCATCTGGTCGCCGGATGTCTCGACCAGCATGTGGTCGATGCCGACATCGCCAAATTCGTTGATGATGACGGCGCAGTCGGACAACTGCCGATCCTTCAGCAGCCGGTTCAGCAGCGTCGATTTACCGGCGCCGAGAAAGCCGGTGATGATGGAAACGGGGATGCTTTTCACCGGCTTTCCTTACTGCTGCGTGGGACGCGGCTTCGGGATCGGGATGCGCTTGAGCTTCGGCCCGCCATCGCCCTGCTCGATGCCATCAGCGTTGGCAGCGCCCGGCTCCGGCGGCAGGAGATCGGCCGCCACGAAGCGCGGGTCGTGATCCATCTCATGCAGGTAAGGCGACTTGAGCTTCATCTTGCCCTCCTCGTCGCGCCCCTCGGAGCGGACCTGCGCCGCCTTCGGATTGCAGATCGAGTCGCGGATATCGGCGACCTGGTCACGCGTCGAGCCGTAAGGCGCCAGGCTGGAGAGCGTATCGCTGCCAGCGGAGGGCTTCGTCAGCCCCAGTTGCAAAAGATCCGCGGCCTGGTCGGCGCGTCCGCCGAGACTGTCGGCGCCGAGAACGACGGCCACCACGGTGCGCCCGCCGCGCGTCGCGGAGCCGATCTGGTTGAACCCCGACGAGCAGATGAAGCCCGTCTTCATGCCGTCCGCGCCGTCAAAACGGCCGATCAGGAGATTGTAGTTCGTGTATTTCTTGGTGCCGTTAGTGAAGCCTTCCAGCGAGAAATAGCTGGCGTATTCCGGAAACTCGCGGCGCAGCGCCACCGTCAGCACGGCCAGATCGCGCGCCGTCGTGTACTGTCCCGGCTGCGGCATGCCATTGGCATTGACAAAATGGCTGGAGAACATGCCGAGCCGCGCGGCCTCCGCATTCATCATCGACACGAAATTATCGTCCGAGCCGCCCACCGCCTCGCCGATCGCCATGGCGATATCATTGGCGGATTTCACCAGCATGATCTTGAGCGCCGTATCCATGGTCATGCGCGCACCGGGCTTGAAATACATCTTGCTCGGCTTTTGCGCCGCCGCCTGCTTGGACATGACGACGGGCGTGTCGAGCGTGATGCGACCGCTCTTCAGCGCCTTGAAGGTCACATAGGAGGTCATCAGCTTGGTCAGCGAGGCCGGATACCAGCGCTGGAAGGCGTCTTCATGATAGATCACCTTGCCGGTCGCGACATCGACGACAATCTTCGGATTGGCAAGGGCATCGGCAGGCAGGGCCATCGTTGCCGCCACGGCCAGCGCCACCGCGCCGCCCATGATCTTCCGCAGGTTGCCGATCGCTGCCCGGACCATTGCCATGTGAGAAACTCCTTGAATTGAACCTTCGCCGCTCGAAACCCTGGGTCTCTTACCCTATATGGACGGGACGAGGAAAGGCCATTGATTGATTTGCCCAGCCGGTCCAAGATCGGCGGCATAGTGATCTCGCCAGCCGCATAACCAGCAAAGAAGACAGGATTTCGACCATGCCGATTTTGAACCGCGCCGCAGAGCTTCAGGACGAAGTTGCCGGCTGGCGGAGGAAACTGCACGAGAACCCCGAGCTTCTCTTCGACGTCCACGCCACCGCCGCCTTTGTCGCCGACAAGCTGAAGGAACTGGGCGTTGATGAAGTTGTCACGGGCCTTGGCCGCACCGGCGTCGTCGGCCTCATCAAGGGCAAGGGGCCCGGCCGCACCATCGGCCTTCGCGCCGACATGGACGCGCTGCCGATCAACGAGCAGACCGGCAAGCCCTGGGCTTCGAAGACACCCGGCAAGATGCACGCCTGCGGGCATGACGGCCATACCGCCATGCTGCTGGGTGCGGCGAAATATCTCGCCGAAACCCGCAACTTCATGGGCACGGTTGCCGTGATCTTCCAGCCCGCTGAAGAGGGCGGCGGCGGCGGCAACGAGATGGTCAAGGACGGGATGATGGAGCGCTTCGGCATTGCCGAGGTCTATGGCATGCATAATTTCCCCGGCGTTCCCGTCGGCACCTTCGCGATCCGCAAGGGCGCGATCATGGCCTCGACGGATGAGTTCATGATCACCGTGAAGGGTCTCGGCGGCCACGCCGCCATGCCGAACCGCGGCGTTGACCCCGTCGTCATCGGCTCGCAGATCGTCATGGCGCTGCAGACCATTGCCTCCAGAAATGCCGACCCGCTGGAATCGGTCGTCGTATCGGTCACCAAGTTCAACGCCGGCAATGCGCATAACGTGATCCCGAACGAGGCCAAGCTCGGCGGCACTGTTCGCACGCTGAAAAAGGAAATGCGCGATCTCGCCGAAAAGCGCCTGAAGGAAATCGCGCAAGGCATCGCCGCGGCCGCCGGCGGCAGCGCCGAAATCTGGTATGATCGCAATTATCCGGTGACCTATAACCACGATCTCGAAACCGAACACGCAATCGCAGCGGCCATCGAGATCGCCGGCGAGGCGAATGTCGAGAAGAACATGAACGCCACCATGGGCGGCGAGGACTTCTCCTACATGCTCGAAGCCCGCCCCGGTGCCTTCATCGTCATCGGCAACGGCGAAAGCGCCAGCCTCCACCACCCGGAATACGACTTCAACGACGAGATCATCCCGCACGGGATATCGTATTGGGTGAAGCTGGCGGAGAGCCGGCTGGCGGGGTGAAATTGTGAGGGGGCGCCGCAGCTGCCCCCTACATAAAATTACCCAACATTCTCCGCAAACAGCTTCAGCGTCCGCTCCCAGGCGAGCTTGGCCGAAACCGGCTCATAGGCCGAGCGCGCATCGCAGCTGAAACCGTGGCCCGCCGGATAAATATAGACCGGCACTTCCGGCCGCTTCTCCTTCACGATCTCCGCCTTTTCGAGCGGAATGGACTGGTCCGTCTCACCGAAATGGACAATCGTAGGGCACTTGGGCGCCATATCGGCCATGTCGGATACCATGCCGCCATAGTAGCAGGAGGCCGCAGCGAGATCGTCGCGGGTGATTGCCGCCCGATAGGCGAGCGACCCGCCGAGGCAATAGCCGACGACGCCGACCTTGCCATATTGCTTCACCGCGTCCACGGCGGCGCCAATGTCGAGCATGACGGCGTCACGGTCGAAATTCTGCATCATGGCAATGCCGGCCTGAACGTCTTCCGGCGCATAGCCGCGCTCGTAGCCAGGCGAGAGGCGATCGAAAATCGCAGGCGCGGCGGCCACATAGCCTTCTGCCGCATAACGCTCGCAGACAGAACGGATATGCGCGTTGACCCCGAAAATTTCCTGCAGCACGACGATTGCACCCTTGGGCTTGTCATCGGGGATCGCGATATACATCTTAATGGTCTTCCCGTCGGAAGCGGTAATGTCCAGCCATTCCGTTTTCAAAGCACTCTCCATTTTTCGCTGATAAGCGGACGTAACAAATCCCACGAAAACGACCGTTTCAAGTGAAGATGCGGTAACAAATCGGAACTTTGTGCATTTTCGTCACCAGCGACGTTCACAAGAAAGAGGATACTCCCATGGATCAACCAAAGATCGAATTCAACGACGGCAAGACCATTCCGCAGATCGGCCTCGGTGTCTGGCAGACACCCAATGAGGAAGCCGCCCCCGCCGTTCGCAAGGCGCTGGAAGTGGGTTATCGCCATATCGATACCGCCGCCCTTTACGAAAACGAAGAAGGCGTGGGCGAAGGCATCCGCCAGTCGGGCGTCGCACGCGGCGACATCTTTCTCACCACCAAGCTCTGGAACGATCGCCAGAGCCACGACGACGCGCTGAAGGCCTTCGATGAAAGCCTGAAGCGGCTCGGCACCGACTATGTCGACCTCTTCCTCATTCATTGGCCCTCGCCCCATCGCGGCACCTATGTCGAAGCCTGGAAGGCGCTGATCGAACTGAAGAAGCAGGGCCGCGCCCGCTCCATCGGCGTCTCCAACTTTGCCGAGGAGCACCTTGAGCGCATCATCGGCGAGACCGGCGAAACGCCGGTGCTGAACCAGATCGAACTGCATCCGGATTTCCAGCAGAAGGCGCTGCGTGCCGTCCATGCACGCCTTGGCATGAAGACGCAGTCCTGGAGCCCGCTTGGCCAGGGCAAGCTTCTGTCCAACCCGGACATCGCCAAGGTCGCCCAGCGCCTCGGCAAGTCGCCGGCGCAGGTCATCATCCGCTGGCATCTCGACAACGGGCTGATCGTCATCCCGAAATCGGTGACGCCATCGCGCATCGAGGAGAATTTCAAGGTCTTCGACTTCACGCTCGATGCAGACGCCAAGGCCGTTCTGGACGCGCTCGACGGCGACAACCGCGTCGGTCCGGATCCGATGACGGCGAAGTTCTAAGCCGGCTAACAAGCCGACAAAAAAGGCCCGCCTCCTTCGAGGCGGGCCTTTTTAGATTAGGAACCTGAGTTTCTGAAATCAGGCAGCGCCGACAGCCGCGCGGCTCTTTTCGAAACGCTTGCGGTCGTTGGCGTCCAGGAACAGCTTGCGCAGGCGGATCGACTTCGGCGTGACTTCCATCAGTTCGTCGTCCTGGATCCAGGAGAGAGCACGGTCGAGCGTCATGCGGATCGGCGGCGTCAGCTTCACGGCTTCATCCTTGCCGGCGGCGCGGATGTTGGTGAGCTGCTTGCCCTTCAGCACGTTGACCTCGAGGTCGTTGTCTCTGGAGTGGATGCCGATGATCATGCCGGCATAGACCTTTTCACCCGGCTCGATGATCATCGGGCCGCGATCTTCCAGGTTGAACATGGCATAGGCAACAGCTTCGCCCGAACCGTTCGACAGCAGCACGCCGTTGACGCGGCCGGCAATCGGGCCCTTGTAGGGCTGGTAGTCGTGGAACAGGCGGTTCATGATCGCCGTGCCGCGCGTGTCGGTCAGCAGTTCCGACTGGTAGCCGATCAGGCCGCGGGTCGGGGCGAAGAACACGAGACGCACGCGGTTGCCGCCCGACGGGCGCAGCTCGACCATTTCGGCCTTGCGCTCGGACATCTTCTGCACGACGACGCCGGAATGCTCTTCATCGACGTCGATGACGACTTCTTCGATCGGCTCCATCGTTTCGCCGGTCGTCTCGTCCTTGTGCATGACGACGCGCGGACGCGACACGGCCAGCTCGAAGCCTTCGCGGCGCATGGTTTCGATGAGAACCGCGAGCTGCAATTCGCCACGGCCGGAGACGAAGAACGAGTCCTTGCCCTCGGCTTCTTCGATCTTCAGCGCAACGTTGCCTTCGGCTTCCTTGAAGAGGCGGTCGCGGATGACGCGGCTCGTGACCTTGTCGCCTTCGGTACCGGCCAGCGGGCTATCGTTGACGATGAAGGACATGGTGACCGTCGGCGGGTCGATCGGCTGCGCATGCAGCGGCTCGGAAACGGACGGGTCGCAGAACGTGTCGGCAACCGTGCCCTTGGAGAGACCGGCAATCGCGACGATGTCGCCGGCATGGGCTTCGTCGATCGCCGTGCGCTCGATGCCGCGGAAGGCGAGGATCTTGGAGATGCGACCGTTTTCGATCAGCTTGCCGTCCTGACCCAGAACCTTGACGGCCTGGTTCGGCTTGATCGAGCCGGAATGGATGCGTCCGGTGATGATGCGGCCGAGGAAGGGGTTGGCTTCCAGGATCGTGCCGATCATGCGGAAGGCGCCGTCTTCGTCGCCGACGCTCGGCGTCGGAACATGCTGCAGAACGAGATCGAGCAACGGTGCGAGGCCCTGATCCTTCGGGCCTTCCGGGTTGACGTTCATCCAGCCGTCGCGGCCCGAACCGTAAAGGATCGGGAAGTCGAGCTGTTCGTCGGTGGCGTCGAGGTTTGCAAAGAGGTCGAATACCTCGTTGATGACTTCCTCATGGCGGCCATCCGGACGGTCGATCTTGTTGATCGCAACGATGGGGCGAAGACCAACCTTGAGCGCCTTGCCGACCACGAACTTGGTCTGCGGCATCGGGCCTTCGGAGGCGTCGACGAGAACGATCGCGCCGTCCACCATCGAGAGAATGCGCTCCACTTCGCCGCCGAAGTCGGCGTGGCCGGGCGTGTCGACGATGTTGATGCGAACACCCTTCCACTCGACCGAGGTCGCCTTGGCAAGAATGGTGATGCCGCGTTCCTTTTCGAGGTCGTTGCTGTCCATCACGCGCTCTGCAACGCGCTGGTTTTCGCGGAACGAGCCCGACTGTTTCAGAAGCTCGTCGACAAGCGTGGTCTTGCCATGGTCAACGTGCGCGATAATCGCGATATTGCGAATTTCCATCGTCTTTAAATCTCTGAGGCTTGGGCGCGGCAAATATGCGGGGAGGGCAACGCCAGTTACTTTTGGGGCGCTCATACCTGTTTTTTCGCGTTTGCGAAAGGGGGGTGGGGAAAATGTGGTTTCTGCGAGTTCCTCATGATCAGCAAATGAAAGTCTGGTGGTCTAGTAAGTTGAGCCAACTAACAGGGAGGCCAACCCCCGCCTTGGTTTCCGGTAAAGTTGTCTTTTTGCGAGCCTTCGGTTTTCAGGTTGCGCCTAGCGGATTGGGTGTTATTGCTGGGTTGACTGGACCAAATAGAAAAGCGCCTGCCGTCATGTCATCACATTGCGTGATGGGGGGCATCTCAGCTGCAAGATGGTTTCGACGAATTGGACAAATAACGACAATTGACATGAAAGTACCAATGCACTCTTCGAGCCTAGACCTGGAAATTGCTGGAGCAATCGAGAGACTTCGTCGCGAGATGGGCCACTTGCGTTCTTACTTAAAATCCTTTGAGGGAAGGTCGCCGGAAGCGATCGAGGCACACGGCAGGCTCTGGCCGGAAGCCGCCAGTGCAATGGCTGACTTAGCCGCCCTCACCGCGTATGCTCCGCCAGACTCCATTGAACGCGATACATTTTACAGGGGCGAGTCTCGCATTGCCGGCATTCCCATGTTGTCCGCCTATGCGGTGATTAAGGAAGAGAATGTCTGGCTGGCTGACGAGCAGGTCGGTCTCAATTTAGCAAACGCGGTAGAGGCGGTTGGCCGCGCGGCAGGTAACCTTTTCGGTAGCCTCGAAGTCCGCGACAAGATCTTGGCGTTTAACGATAATCTAGGCATCCCAAACCAGGTGCCCGGCCCGAACTTTACTGTCCAAGCCGGCTTACTTGATTTCAGTCCAGTGTCCGATCTCGACGCAAGCGAGAACAACATCTCCCGTCTTGGGTCTCTTCATCCAATTCTCTTGGAGCAAGTGAAGGAAGCGGTAGAGGCTTTTTCCGGAAAGAACTCTTTTCAGAACGTCTGGCGTGCTCTCGAAAGCTATAACACAGCGCTGAACAAGGAAATCGGGCAGGTCAATTTTGCTCAACTCGCCGCCTATGGCATACTGCTAGAGAATGCCGAAACAGCAGCAGCACGCAAAATCGAAGAACGCGTCTTGCCGCAGATGGAGGATCAGCAGTTTGCAGCTCTCAGGAATGTCCTAGATTTGCATGGAACATTTATCCTTGCGACTAAAATTGGTCGTGAAATGATTGCGGACTCTGAAAGATTTAATGCAACCGATCAGGAAGTGGAGAATTTCAAGGCATCTGCATCGGTTGTTGTAGAGGCACTTGGGTCAAGTGGCATAGTAAAGTCGGAGGTCAACGGCTTTATTAAGAACGCTATAGACAACGTTGGTGAAGGGAGCCATCCAGAACGCGCGGCGGCTCTAGGCGTGGTGGTGATGTCCAACGTCTTAGTAGTGACAGTTTCAACAGCGATAGGAGGTGCCCTTGCAGGTCCAATAGGAGCTGCAGTGGGACTGGGGTTAAGTGCGCCTCTTTCAACGCTCAATCTCGAAGGAATAAAGCGTTCGAGATTGGGGGTTAGCTGGTCGAAGATTGTGCAAGAGTTTCTGGATAGAGGAATGAATGCATCAGATGTCGAGAAATTTCAGCGTTTCGTCGCTGAGAACGTCCATGAACTTAAAAGTATTGGCGAAAGCCGAAGAGAGTTGCGGTGGCTTAAGAGGCTGCTAGATCGTGAGGAGTGAGTTCATGTCCGCAACCCCCACCGGCACCGGCCCATCGACCCGCGCCGACTATCGCGCCTTCCGCACCATCCAGACGCGCTGGATGGACAATGACATCTACGGCCACATGAACAATGTCGTGCATTATTCGCTCTTCGACACGGCGGTGAACGGCTGGCTGATCGAGGCGGGACTGCTGGACCTGAAGGCGGGGACGGAGGTGGGCCTCGTGGTGGAAACCGGCTGCCGCTATCATGCCGAGATGATGTTTCCGGATGTGATTTCCGCCGGCATCCGGGTCGCCCGCATCGGCTCCTCCTCGGTGCGCTACGAGGTCGGCCTCTTCCGCAATGACGAAGAAATCGCAAGCGCGGAAGGCTTCTTCATTCATGTCTATGTCGACCGCGCGTCGCGCCGGCCGAAGGCGTTGAGCGATACGATGCGGGCAAAGCTTGGAACGATCGCAGTCTGAGCGCGCCCGGCGATACCGGGCGCGCCTGTGCCGGCTAAAGGTCAGGCGTTACGGCTCGGATCGAGCGTGATCTTCCACAGCTCGTTGTCGTCGCGGTCCATCAGCCGAACCGTCATCTGCTCGCTCTTGCCATCGACATCGACGATGCCGAAGAATTGCAGGCCGGCTGACGGCGGCAGGTTCTGCCCCTGCTCGGCACTCGGTGCCTTGATGAATTTCAGCTCGGGGCCGAAAGTCATGTCGAGATCGTTCGGGCCGAACGTGCCGGCGTGTAGCGGACCGGAAACGAACTCCCAGAACGGGTTGAAGTCCTGGAACTGCGCCTTGTTCGGATCATAATAATGCGCCGCCGTGTAATGCACATCGGCCGTCAGCCAAACGGTGTTCGAAATGCCGGCCGTCTTCATGAAGCGCAGCAGATCAGCAATTTCCAGCTCGCGGCCCTTGGCGGGGCCGTTGTCGGCATTGGCAACGGCTTCGTCGCCCTTGCGGTTGGCATAGTCGTCCCAGACGATGAGGCTGAGCGGCATGTCGGCGGCAATCACTTTCCAGGTCGCCTTGGAATTGGCCAGCTCGCGCTTCAGCCAGGCCACCTGCTGTTCGCCCAGTATGCGCGACTTCGGCGAAAGCTCGGTTTCCAATGCATCGTGGTTCGGGCCACGATAGGTCCGCATGTCGAGGAAGAAGACATCGACCAGCGGACCATAGGCGATCTTGCGATAGACCCGGCCAGGCTCGGAGGGCATGTAGCGGATCGGCGACATTTCATGGAAGGCGCGGGCAGCGCGGGCGGAGAGAAGCTGGATCGACTTCTCCTTGTAGCGGTCGTCCTTGGAAAGATCCTTGGAATCCGACCAGTTGTTCAGCACCTCGTGGTCGTCCCACTGATAAAAGGTCGGACAGACGGCGGACAGCTCGCGGACGTTCCTGTCGAGCATGTTGTATTTCCACTGGGCGCGATATTCGTCCAGCGTCTCGGCAACCTTGCGCTTCTCGTCCACGAGGACGACGTTCTTCCACTTGGTTCCGTCCTTGAAGTCGACCTCATCCTTCATCGGGCCATCGGCATAGATCGTGTCGCCCGAATGCAGGAAGAAGTCCGGCTGGTGCTTCGCCATCGTGGCATAGGTCTTCATGCCGGTTTCGTCGATGCCCCAGCCCTGCCCGGCCGTATCCCCCGACCAGACGAAACGGACATTGCGGCGCGACGACGGCGCGGTGCGGAAACGGCCAACAATCGGCTCGGAGACATTGTTGATATCCTGCAGATCGGCGGCAACGAAACGATAGAAGATATCCTGGTCGGACGGCAGGCCGTCGATCAGCCGCTTGGCGGCCAGATCGCTATCCGGCATTGCATTGACCCAAGGCAGGCGCACGGCATTCGAGAAGCTCTCGGTGGTCGCATATTCCATCATGATCCGCGACGGGCGGTCAGTACGCGCCCACACCATGCCGGATGTCATGTCGACATCGCCGGACTGGACACCATGGGTGAAGACGGGACGAGACGCGGCTTTCACATAGGCCGGCAGCGACAGGCCGGAGGCGGCGGCGAGACCCGTCACCCCGGCAGATTGCAGGAAGCGGCGGCGAGAAAATTGCAGGTTGGTCATGATGATCCTCTCCTGATCGTGAGCGGGACAATACCCCGCGCGGAAGGATGGGATCGCTTCGTGTCAGCGCCTTGAAGCTCACGTGACGATGCGGAAAAGCTTTTGTGACGCCTCCAAGGCACCAGACGCGAAAAGGCCCCGCCGCAGGGATCGGCGGGGCCTGAAATGCAATCCCGGCAAAAGCGCAAGCCGCTTTCGCATCCGGAACTGCGCTAAAATACGTCACGCCGGCATGAAAGAGCCGAACGTGACCTCCGTGTCGATGACGCGGACCATCGCGCCGCGGGAATGCGAATAGACATCGCTCGTCCCCGTGACCTGGAAGCCCAGCTTGTCCTGGACCTTCAGCGAGGCCGGGTTGTCGGCAATCGCGCCGGCAAACAGCGTCTCGCCCATCATCCGGCCGAAGAAGCGTTCGACGATGGCACCGACAGCCTCGGTCATGTAGCCGTCGCCCCAGTGGGACGGCGACAGCCAGTAGCCGAGATGCCAGCCGGTGCGGTCCCCCGCTTCCCGCCACTCGATGGTGATGCAGCCTTCCAGCGCACCGCCGTCGAAGGTGATCGCATAGGCCCAGCCATTCATCTCGCCGCCTTCCCACAGCCGGATCCAGTCCAGCGCATCGTCGCTGGCATAAGGAACCGGAACCGAGGTCAGCATGCGGACAACCCGGATATCCTGCATGGCGGCAGCAATCCGGTACTGGTCCTCCGGCTTCAGCTTGCGCAGCGTCAACCGTGGCGTGCGGATGGTCGGCTGGGTGGCGAAGTCGAGGCTGCGTGCGGGAGCTGGCGAGTGCCTGTGGCTCCGCTGCGGAAGTGCGAGCGCGCTCATCTCGAACCTCCCCAGCTTCTCAACGACATCCAGGTCCGCCGGTCGAGCCTGTACCATTCGACCGGAACCGGCCCGCCCATGGCGAGGACCGAAACCATGCCGGTCCCCTGGAACTGGAACCCGCACTTGTGGATGACACGCCGCGACGCGACATTGACGACGCGGCAACGCGCATCGATCGTCTCGATGGCGCCCGCCCTGAAGGCCATGTCGACAAGAACCTGCGCGGCCTCCGTCGCATAGCCCTGGTTCCAGAACGGCTCGCCCAGCCAGTAGCCGATCTCGGCACGGCTAGGGTCGCTTGCGTCCTGCTCGATCCCGCAGCAACCTAGGAACCGACCGTCATCCGCCTTGGTAATGGCATAGACGGCCTTGCCAATCCCGCCATGGGCGGCGCGGCCGACAAAGGCTCGGGCATCCGCCACCGTATAGGGGTGGGGCATGCGCGAAACCATCGTGGCGACTTTGGCATTGTTGGCGAGATGGGCAAGGGCGTCGATGTCGTCAATGTGGGGAGCGCGCAGGACAAGCCGCTCGGATAACAGGACGGGGGACGCGCTTAACGCTCTCTGCGGCGCAGATGGCAACTCTGCCCGCTCTAACGGGGACCGGGATGGTCCCTCTCTCAACAATTCGCTTTGCATCGGTTCAGTCCTTTTCGAGACAAAAGAAAAAGGGGAGTTGGGTATCGCCCCATCTCCCCTTTTTGTCTCTGGCCTGAACCTGTTTCCAGGGTGCGCCAGCCGGGTCCATGGGACGCCGGCTGTTTTAGAGCGCTACCGGCTTATTCCGCTGCTTCTGCCGCTTTCGGCATCACGGACACGTACGTGCGGCCGTTGCCTTTCGTACGGAAGTTCACATTGCCGGCGGTAAGCGCAAAAATCGTATGATCCTTGCCGAGGCCGACATTGTCACCAATGTGCCACTGCGTACCGCGCTGACGCACGATGATGTTGCCTGCAACGACGGCTTCGCCGCCGAACTTCTTCACGCCAAGGCGCTTGGACTGCGAATCGCGACCGTTGCGCGAGGAGCCGCCAGCTTTTTTGTGTGCCATGGGAGTTCTCCTTTAAACCTAGTTCTTACTTGCCGGCCGCGATGTCCAGGATACGGACAGTCGTCTGATGCTGCCGATGACCACGGGTGCGCTTGGAATTCTGCCGACGGCGCTTCTTGAAGGCGATGACCTTCTTGGCGCGGCCATGTTCGACAACTTCCGCCGTCACGATAGCGCCTTCCACAACGGGAGCGCCGATCTTCGTGCCAACCATGAGAACTTCGGTGAATTCGATCTTGGCGCCTGCTTCGCCTTCCAGCTTTTCAACTGTCAGAACGTCGTTGGCGGCCACGCGGTACTGCTTACCGCCGGTCTTGATGACTGCGAACATTTTTTAACCTTTCATGTCCGTTCCGGCTCTTTCCGCACGATCTGCACGAACGGCCGTCTTTTTATCAGTCGATTGAGCAGATAATTCAAAGCCTTGCAGCCTCGCCTCACCTGCCGGTGAAACCCGCGATCAACACGGGAGCAAACGCCGGACGGAGTCCATGCCATTTGACCGTCGCGGGATACGTGAAGGCTTCATGACTGTCAACCCAAGGCCCGATGATTTCTTGCATTTTCGCTCTTGCCAGCCCATCCATCTCTCGCTATGAGACAGCCCGCGCGTCAAACCGCGCCGACCAGACATGCGGAGAGGTGGCAGAGTGGTCGAATGCACCGCACTCGAAATGCGGCATACCTTCACGGGTATCGTGGGTTCAAATCCCACCCTCTCCGCCATTTTACAAACACTCTCCTCCAATTCCCCCGCAAGTGTTTGAGCGTATTACGCTTTTCTGAGTGATCTGCCCCCAACAAAGGGCCAGAATCTTGACCGAGAAGCCAATTGTATCGTCCATTGTATCGTTGGATGTATCGTCCATTGTATCGCCGGAGACGCGCGAGACTGAAAATCCCAACGTCGAAGCCTCTTCAGTTTCGAAACGGAATCGTAAGCCGCGTGCGCGATCTTCAGACCGCTATCTGCTGCGGTCAGGCGCGTCCTGGATGTTCCAGATTCGCATCCCCGCAGCAGCAGGCGGCAGAGGTTTGCGGCCGATCCGCATCGGGCTAGGTGTCCTGTCGAAAGCCGAAGCGCGCGAGATTGCCGATCGGCTTGCGGCAGTTGCTCGCATGAAATTCAGGGAGCGTGCAAAAAGCATGGCTGGAAAAGAAACGAACGGCATTGACGAAGACGAGCAGCAGGCCCTGCTCCTCGCGCAGTTGACCATCATGATGAAGTCAACGCTTTTCGACATCCGCAACCCGCAACCGGAGCCTGCCGCGAAGGATGCGCGTGGCCTCGCATTCATGAAAGATGTTGTCGGTTATGCGCAGCAGCTTTCCGCTAAACAGCAAGGCCTGCCGCACGAGCCCTTGATCGCTGACAACGCAGAGGCTCTCGCCGCGATCCGGTATCAAAAATTCGAGAGGGAACTTCGAGACGGGAAGGCGTCCGAGCCTCAGCTCTTTGCTTCACCGTCGCCACCACCTATGACGGCAGCCGAGCCGAGGGCTGAGCAGCCAGAGCCGAATGCCGCTGCCGCCCAGGTTCCAGCGGGCACAATGACGAAGACAATAGAGACGGCTTCAATTGCGTCACGCAACGCATCTGGTCGGATCCAGGTCGACAGGACACCCGCTTATAAGCAGGACCGCAAATCAGTCGTCCGTGCTCCGTCGACAAAGCCGTTGTTCAGCGAGATCGCGAACGAATATCTTTCAGATCGTTATCAGAGCAAGACCGAAAAAGCGAAAGACGTTCAAACCGCCGAAATGCGCCTCAACATGTTTGTCGAGCTGATTGGTGATCACCCGATCGACACCTACACCGCGGCAGATCTTCAGGCCTTCGTCCACCTTATGGGCAAATGGCCAGCGAAAGAGAAGGAACGCCCGGCAGGCATGTCCACAATTGACATCACGGGGGCAGGACGTCGCAGAACATCGAGCAGGCTTCCCAGATCGGGCACAGTCTCACCGATGGCCCTGGCGATCAGAAGCGCTAGGGCTGCATCGGCGACATGAGGCTTTGCACGACAGGCGCGGATGAGCAGCAGGACATAGTCGCGCTTCAGATCAGTCGCTGCTGAGAGGGAACCCTCTCCTTCAAGAACATCCCGCTCGCTTTTTGTCGGAGACTTTTGGCGCGGCGATGACGTGGCGCTCGGGAGATGAACAGGCGTCCCGTCAACAGCATGAACCACGTTCAAGTCAACGGTGGTTTCGTAGTGGCGAGCGCGGTCGGCGCTCATTTGGTCATGAGACATCATTCTTCTCCATGAAGAGATCGAACACGCCGGCGTCGGCCATGCCATCATCATCTCCCGACGCGGAAATTATTTCCGCATTCGAGCTCAGCGATGCAGCACTACGCGAAGGTCTGCGGGCCAAGCCAAATGAGGCAGGACGCAAACCGGGACGGCGTTCGATCGGGGTTGAGGCTAGCGAGCGGTCGGCGCAGACTCGTCACCGAGGCTGTTTGCGCCAAGGCCCTCGGCCATGAACCTCGCGGCGCAGCGCAAGGGAATGGCCGCGGAAGCCCCGATGGTGCTCACAAGATCAGCGGGAGAGGATGACAAAATTTCTTCCGTCGTGGGGAAGATAAAGGTATGGCTTTTCATAGCCCAATTCCTTCTACAGCAAGGTGGCGGGTCAGGCCCTCGTCCGGTGTTCCAGCACTGGCGGGGGCCGCTAAGTCACTGCAGGAGCACAGCTTCTGCCGACACAACAAACGTAACGCGTCATCCTGTCTGCAGCAAGGGGCCCTGGAACGCACCAGGAACGTTGAACGCGGATATGGTTAACGGCCGACGCCGATCGGCGAGTGCGAACAAAAGAAAACCCTGCCGAAGCAGGGTTCACGAGCATCAAAGATCGACCGCTATCACGCCAGCTCCGGAGCGTCTTCGAAAGCTGAAGCGTCAAACAGCGCTCCTAACTGGCCCGACTCGAACCCAAGATTGTTTTCCAGCGGCGGCGAACCGACAAACTGAGTGCGCTCAGTATGATCGACAGCAGGCCTGCCCAGCTCCTCCAGCGATTCAGTCTCCTCGACACCTTCATCCTCAACCAGAGCGAATCCAGGAAGTGGTTCTCCATCCAGGATGAAACGAAGCACGGGTAGCATTTCTTTCTGAAGCCACGCGACCAGTTCCGCACGATCTGGCCAAGCATCGGGCGCGCCTGCTTTGTACAGAAGCAACTGCACTTTATGCCAAGCGGTTCCCTTCTCAAATTGCCCGTGCCTCCACCTATCATACGATTGAAAGCCGGGGACGACGGGAACAGCGATGCTGCAAAGAAGATCGTGAGCGTGCCTGCAATCCATGGCGACCGTGTCAGTCAGGTGCTTCTTGACGACTGCTCGTCCGTGCTGCAACGGCTTTAAAGCTTCCTCGACTTCATGGCGAATGCGATCGATCATTTCTCGAAAGAGGGAGATTTCCTCAATCTGCCTCGCCGCAGCCGCCTTCTTCAGCCCTGCAAGGCCAGGCGTGTTCAGGAGAATCGGCATCTCCTCGGTTTTCGCGACCCCGCTCTCAGCGTCAACGATCGCCTGAACCTGCTTTCCGGTCAGTCGCTCGCCGTTTTCGAAAGCCCGGAGCGCGGTCTCGATTGCGCTTTTGCTGCCCTTAGCCATGATAAACATGGTGGTCGGCGCGATTGCTGCGTTGATCAGTCGGACTTTGTAATCGGCCAGTTTCTCATGGACCGAAATATAGTAGGTGGCTGCCTTCACGGTGTAGCCTGACACAGGCTTCAGCCACCTTCCGAAGCTCTTGGGTGGAATGATGGCTTTTGCACGCTGGAACTCCAGCCCGATGGCGAAGGCATGCTCCGTCGACATCCGGTTCAGGAATTGTAGCTTCCTTGTGACATCTCTAAGGACACCATCCTGGTCCTCATCCGTAGCGACAGTGTCGATCCAAGACATGTCGCTTTTTGGCACATTCTTGCCTTCCTTCTTGGCAGCGATCTCCGCCCGCTTCACATTGCTGTATTCCGTCATGTGCTTCTCCAGTTGACGTTTTCTACGTCAGCTTTGTGCTGACATAGAAATGGTCGGTCGGATTTTTCGGGTTGTCAAATCGTCCAATGTTGACAATGGCTTGATAAGCTAGAAAACGGCCTGGTTTGAAGGTCAATCGCGGGTCATTTTCGCACTAAACTGCGACATTTCAACGCACCCTAAAAAGGCCATCCCCCGGGTCGTCCGCTCCCGTGCAAATTTGCCCATTGATATCGCGGACAGATTTGAAATGTCGCATTTGGGAAATTATTGTCGACGCGCACGTGGTCCATCGAATGGCCCCTTGAAGAGCATCACAAGAAGTGATGATTTCTGAAGGCTGACTTCGGTTGACCTGGCGTTGATGTGGAGAGCTGAAATGCAACGGACATACACGCGCAGAGAACTCTATGATCTCGTTTGGTCGACGCCGATTGTCAAAGTTGCCGAGGATTTCGGATTTTCCGACCGGGGACTTGCCAAGCTTTGCCAGCGACATCTTATCCCGGTTCCAGGACGGGGCTACTGGGCACGCATTGAGGCCGGGCAGAAAGTAACCAAGACGCCTTTGAGGCCCATGCATAGTCCTGAATTGGAAACTGTGCATCTCGGGATCCATAAGGTCGAAGTCAACCCATATGTCGCGCTTGCCATTGAGGCAGCCAATCGAACGGTGAAAGAGTTCCGGGAACAGAAGACCGACGTCATCGAAGCCAGACCTACTCCCCCTAAGAAGCCCATCGCATCCGAAACGCCAGAGGACCGCATCCCAAACACGCTTGAGTCTGTCAGAAAGCCGCATTTATCAATCTCGGGACTGTGGAGCCAGTTGAGGGAAACAAAGCCGGACGGGTACGGCGAATTGCACGTGCCTGGAATCCAGGTTCACCCAGGATCGCGAACCCGTGTCGTGGCTGTTCTCCATCACCTTGCCCTAGAGCTTGAAAAGAGGGGGATTTCGGTTTCTCACGATGAAAAGGGTATCCACGCAACGATGATGCCCGACAGCGTCCGTTTTGAGCTTACTGAGGAACGTCGACGTCAAAAGCACGAGCCCACGGCTTCAGAATTGCAGCGACAACAGGAATACGAGCGTAGACGTCAACTGGCGAGCAGACGAGGAGAATGGCTGTCTTGGGAACGCTTCTGGCCGGAATTTGACTATATCCACGAAGGGAAGGTGGGGCTGGAAATATACTGCTGGTCTGACGGCGCTCGAAAGAGATGGAAGGATGGAAAGCGCCAAACGCTGGAGGAAATGATCGATCAGATCGCAGATGGCATTCTTTACCATCTTGCCTACCAGAAGCAGCGACGGCTCGATCAGGAAGAAACGGAACGGCGTCGCCGCCACATGGCACACAGACGAGAGCTTCATAAACAGCGGCAGGAGCGAGAAGAAAAGCGCAAGGCGTTCCTGCAAGCGTTGGCCGATTTTCAGCGGGAAGCCGCTGATTTGCGCGCCACGATCTCGGCCGCGTCCGCCAGCATAGTACCGACACCCGAATACCAGCGGATGATCGATTGGGCCACCAATAGGTTGGCAATGCTCGAAGCTCAAAACAGCATCGATGTGCTGAGCGCCAATCTTCGCGAAATGGAATTGTTTCCTGAGACCGACACGCTGGAAGACCCAGAGGGCGACCCGCCGCCGAAGCAGGGTTATTGGGATTAACACGCAGCCCTTCTGCGTCGTGAAAGAGGGTCCTTGAGATCTTGTATCGTGCTCTGTATCGTTGGCGGTATCGAAATCGCGCAGATTTCTCAGTGCCTTGTGGCAAGTTATTGGAATCTTTGTATCTGGAGGAGAGTCCCACCCTCTCCGCCATATTACAAACACTCTCCTCCAATTCCCCCGCAAATGTTTGAGCGTAATACGCTTTTCCGAGCAATCTGCCCCAACCAAGGGCCAGATCGTCCATTGTATCGTTGGATATATCGCCCGCGTTATCGCCGGAATCGCGCGAGACCGAACGTCCGAACGTCGAGGCCTCGTCGGTTTCGAGACGGAATCGTAAGCCGCGTGCGCGATCTTCAGACCGCTAGCTTCATAAACAATATGCCGCTCAACCCAGATATTGGTTGCCGATGTCCAGTGAGGTGGATTTCGATGCGGAGTGGAAGAAGAAGCGGACCTTTGGGCGCGCGAAGGGAACCAGGAAGGCATAAGATCCGCACGAAAACCGGAGTGAACTGCCCGGCGTGGCCGAAGGGCAGATTATTGGCGAGTGGGGGACGATTGCGGATTGTCGGCAATAGATTCCCGAATTTCGGGGCACTCACCACAGCTCATCAATCTCGCCTTCACCGCGACGACATCCTGTTGACAAACGAATAATATCCATCACTCTGGATATATGGATGAAAATAAAACCATAGCGGCGCTTGCCGCCCTTGCGCAGCCGACACGCCTGCAGACCTTTCGCCTGCTGGTCGAACGGGAGCCTGACGGCATTGCCGCCGGAGATCTCGCCCGTGCGCTCGGCGTCCCGCAAAATACCATGTCAGCCCATCTGACCATCCTGTCCAACGCCGGACTGGTTTCGGGCGAGCGGCAAAGCCGCTCCATCATCTACCGCGCCAATCTTGAAGGATTGCGCAGCACGATCCTCTACCTTCTGCAGGATTGCTGCGGCGGGAAGGCCAGGCTCTGCGCGCCGCTGATTGCTGATTTGACCCCTTGCTGCCCTCCCAAAGAGGCCGCCCCGACAACCATCTGACCTCACGAAAGATCACGCCATGACCAAGGTCTACAACGTGCTGTTCCTCTGCACGGGCAATTCCGCTCGTTCGATTTTGGCGAAAGCCATCCTTCAGTCGGCAGGAACGGAAAGGTGGCATAATGTCTACCTTTGAACGCTATCTCACCCTTTGGGTTGGCCTGTGCATTGTCGTCGGCATCGCGCTCGGTCATATCTTTCCGGCCTTCTTTCATACCGTGGGCGC
Source organism: Hyphomicrobiales bacterium (assembly GCA_900467685.1). GTDB lineage: Bacteria > Pseudomonadota > Alphaproteobacteria > Rhizobiales > Rhizobiaceae > Ensifer_A. Next base: position 16,204 of record UBQX01000009.1, on the reverse strand, counting down.
TCTGGAAGTGGCGAAGGTCAACATTCCGGTCGCCGTCCTGATCTGGCTGATGATCATACCCATGCTCCTGAAGATCGACTTTACCGCGCTGACCGAGGTCGGCCGGCATTGGCGGGGCATCGGGGTGACGCTCTTCGTCAATTGGGCAGTCAAACCCTTTTCCATGGCCTTGCTCGGTTGGCTGTTCATCGGCTGGCTGTTCAGTCCCTACCTGCCGCAAACACAGATCGACAGCTATATCGCGGGCCTGATCATCCTTGCGGCAGCGCCGTGTACGGCCATGGTCTTCGTCTGGTCGAACCTGACAAAGGGCGAGCCTCATTTCACGCTGTCGCAGGTCGCCTTGAACGACGCGATCATGGTGGTAGCTTTCGCCCCCATCGTGGCTCTGCTGCTGGGCCTGTCGGCCATCACGGTGCCATGGGACACGCTGGTGCTATCCGTCGTGCTCTACATCGTCATTCCGGTCATCGTGTCACAGGTGATCCGCCGCTTGCTGATCGTTGATGGCTCGGCAACGCGGCTGGAATCCCTGCAGGGCAGGCTTCAGCCTCTGTCGCTCGTCGCCCTGCTTGCGACGCTGGTCATGCTGTTCGGCTTTCAGGGCGAGCAGATCATCGCCCAGCCCGCCGTGATTGCGCTTCTGGCCGTGCCCATCCTGATTCAGGTCTACTTCAACTCGGGCCTCGCTTACCTGCTAAACCGCCTCACCGGCGAAGAGCATTGCGTCGCTGGCCCATCCGCACTCATCGGTGCGTCCAACTTCTTCGAATTGGCCGTCGCGGCGGCGATCTCGCTCTTCGGCTTCAATTCCGGGGCGGCGCTCGCAACCGTCGTCGGCGTGCTCATCGAAGTGCCTGTGATGCTCTCCGTCGTCTGGATCGTGAACCGCTCGAAGGGCTGGTACGAAAGCGCCCCCGCCGTTGCCCGCAACACCACCCGCTCAAGGAACGCCTGACATGAACGTCACCATCTACCACAACCCCGCCTGTGGAACATCGCGGAACACCCTGGCGCTGATCCGCCACGCAGGCATAGAGCCGACCGCCATTGACTACCTGAACAACCCGCCATCGGCTGACAAGCTGAAGGCGATGATTGCGGATGCGGGTCTCAGCGTCCGCCAGGCCATCCGCGAGAAAGGCACCCCTTATGCCGAGCTCGGCCTCTCCGACACCTCCCTTACGGATGAGGAGTTGATCGAAGCGATGATCAAGACCCCGATCCTCATCAACCGCCCGTTCGTCGTCACCCCCATGGGAACACGCCTTTGTCGTCCTTCGGAAGTGGTTCTGGACATCCTGCCCGCCGATGCCTTCACGAGCGCGTTCGTCAAGGAAGACGGTGAGGCCGTGCTCGATCCGGAGGGTAAGCGCGTTGACTGATCAGAACACCCTGCCGGCCGCCGATTTGCGCCATGTTAATCCAATCGACCTACAGGCCTTGCGCCCTGCGTTCTCTACCCATCCGCCACGCATCCTGATCCTCTACGGATCGGTGCGCGCCGTGTCCTATAGCCGCCTGCTCGCGCAGGAGGCCGGTCGCCTGCTGGAGCATTTCGGGGCCGAGGTGCGGTTCTTCGATCCGTCCGGCCTGCCCCTTCCGGACGATGCCCCTGTCAGCCATCCCAAGGTGCAGGAACTGCGGGCGTTGTCGGAATGGTCGGAGGGTCAGGTCTGGGTCAGTCCGGAACGCCACGGCGCGATCACGGGCATCATGAAGGCGCAGATCGACTGGATCCCGCTCTCCATCGGCGCGATCCGGCCGACACAGGGCAAGACGCTCGCTGTCATGCAGGTGTCTGGCGGCTCGCAGTCCTTCAACGCCGTCAACACCTTGCGTTTGCTCGGCCGCTGGATGCGGATGATCACCATCCCGAACCGAAGCTCGGTCGCGAAGGCCTATCAGGAATTCGACGCGGCCGGCCGGATGAAACCCTCCTCCTATTACGACCGCGTCGTGGATGTCTGCGAGGAACTCGTGAAGTTCACGTGGATGACCCGCGACTGCTCATTGTATCTCACCGACCGCTACAGCGAGCGCAAGGAAGAAGCGGAGAAGCTGGAAAAGCGGGTGAATTTGCAATCGATTTGATTGCTCCAGACCTGCAGCGGCTTCCTTCCCTCGATTGATCCATGTCAACGACGATATATGTCATCGTTGACATATGTGATTATGGAAGGAGGGGAAGTCATGGCCAAACTCGACGACATCCTTACCGTTCTCGCTCATCCCGCGCGGCGTGACGCATTGCGGCTCATCGATAGAAACAGGGAAGTCTGTCTTTGCGAAATTCTCGCGGAGGTGAATGTCCCTCAGCCCAACATGTCTCGTCACATGGCGATGCTGCTCAGGTCCGGCCTGGTTGTTGACCGCAGGGATGGCAGGCGGGTCCTTTACCGGCGCAACACGCCCTTGAGCGGCGACATCATCCGATTGGTTGACGCCGTATTGAGCGTCTCGGAGGACCCTGTCGCCACTGGCACAAGTGAGGAGATGGCGGCATGACTTATGAGACGGTTCCCGCACCCCTACAGCAGCGCAAACCTGAAAAGACGGCGACATGGATCGCCGGGGTCGTCGTGTTCCTTGCCTGCTGGTTCCTGATCTACGGCCAACTCGTCCCCTTTTCGAACTGGCTGACGTCGCAGTTGCCGATTTCGCGCGATAGCCATACCTATGAGGCCGCCAGCTTCTTTTTCTACGATACGCCGAAGGTGCTGATGCTCCTGACGCTGGTGGTCTTTGCGATGGGGGTGGTCAGAAGCTTCTTTTCGCCCGAACGGACGAGAGCGCTGCTGGCGGGGCGGGCCGAAGGCATAGGCAATATCGCGGCGGCAGTTCTCGGCGTCTTTACGCCCTTTTGCTCCTGCTCGGCTGTGCCCCTGTTCGTCGGCTTCGTGTCGGCAGGTGTGCCGCTGGGAATAACCTTTTCATTCTTGATCGCTGCGCCAATGGTCAACGAGGTCGCGCTTGGCCTGCTCTTCGCGCTGGTCGGTTGGCAGGTGGCGTTGACCTATCTCGCCTTCGGTCTCGGCGTCGCCATCGTGTCGGGCTGGGTGATCGGCCGCCTTCACCTGGAGGACTGGCTGGAAGACTGGGTCAGGAATGTTCGCAGCACTGCGGCTGATCTGACTTCGGCTTCGCTAACACCCGTAGACCGCATCAAGGCGGGCATCGAGGCCGTGAAAGATATCGTCGGCAAGGTCTGGCTGTGGATCATTGCAGGCATTGCCGCTGGCGCCTTCATTCACGGTTACGTGCCGTCCGAACTGCTCACCTCGATCATGGGGCGCGAGAGCTGGTGGTCTGTTCCAGCCGCCGTCCTGCTTGGCGTTCCGATGTATTCGAATGCGGCGGGAATCATTCCGGTCGTTGAAGCGCTGCTCGGCAAGGGGGCGGCGCTCGGCACGGTGCTCGCCTTCATGATGAGCGTCATCGCGCTCTCTGTCCCGGAAATGATCATCCTGCGCAAAGTGCTCAGTCTCAAGCTGATCGCCGTCTTTGTCACCGTTGTCGCGCTCGGTATTCTTGCCGTCGGCTTCCTCTTCAACTTCATTTTCTAAATCGGAAGGACTGGTTCCATGAAAGACATCAAGGTGCTCGGCCCCGGCTGCAAGCGTTGCCAGCAGACCGAAGACATGGTCAAAGCCGAAGCCGCCCGCCTCGGCATTGACGTCAAGGTCGAGAAGGTGACGGACTATGCCGAAATCGCAGGCTACGGCATCGCCTCGACGCCCGGCATCGTCATTGACGGCAAGGTCGTCCATGCGGGTGGATTGCCGAAATCCGAAGACCTGACAACCTGGCTGGCCGCGTGATGCTGGACTATACCGTCGAAGCGCACCGCAGCGACGCGCATGGCAGCGTCGCCACCACCAAGGATGCAAAGATCATCCTGGATACAGATCTTTCCGGTCGGCTGGATGCGTTCAATCCGGCAGAACTTTTGTTGGCGTCTGTTGCCGCCTGCATCATCAAGGGTATCGAGCGTGTCACGCCGATGCTTCAATTCGAACTCCGCGGTGTCAGGGTCAAGCTGCACGGTGTGCGGCAGGACAGCCCTCCGAAAATGGTGTCGATCACCTACGAGTTGATCTTCGATACCGACGAAACAGAACAGCGTCTCGATCTCCTGCATCGGAACGTGCGGAAGTACGGCACGATCTCGAACACGGTGGAGGAAGCGCTTGCGCTCGAAGGGACGATTTCCAGAGGCTCTTGAAGCAACGCCTTGGTTGCAGGCCTCGCGGACGTGGTGGCATCGATGGAGTCACCGGTTTCGGCTGAAGCCGCGTCGGTGTTGCCAGCGCCAGACGTGCCGGATACGCGCCAGCGCCTGAACCTCATGCGCTTGAGCGCTGCCCGAACATCCACCCGGTGGGGAGCATCCGCTGCAATTCGGCGTTTACGGATTGCCTCCCACGAAATTACCGCTACAATTTTTGTCTCTGCGGATAGCTTTGGGAGGAGTGATACGTGAGACGGATGTGGCCAGACGAATACGCCTTTCTCTTGGATGAAGCGGAAGAGGTGGAGCTTCATATTCCGCCCGTGACGCATGAAGATGGTTCGCCAAAGAAGGCAACGACACGGAGGGCTTTGAAGGCGCGTATCAGCCAGGAGGATTTCGAGAAGATCTGGCCTCTTGCCGAGGCTCGCTATCGACTTGGCGGACGGCTTTCAGGCAAGGCGATCACGCTGATCACCAGCAACCCCCATTATCAGAAATGGCATCCGTCCGACGGGGGAAGCGTAGAGAACGTGTCGGATAGCGGCCGGCACTATACGTCACGCTTTGTGATTGTGCATTTTCTCCTGGATGACGTTCGGGAAACTGCTGAAGCCTGAATTCACCATTGCCGTGAGGTGTCTGGCGGTTCTGCAGAGACGCCTGAACCGTAGCATGATCTGTTGTCTGCGCGATCTCGCGCGCCGTCTGAGGCGTCGACCCTACTTCGTCGGCTTCATGCAGATCGCCAGCCGCAGCATCGCCAATGAAAAACGCCGCCGGTGGCGAGCCGGCGGCGCGATTATGTCTTTGGCACGTTGCCGCTCAACGCGCTCCGTAGCGTGCAATCGCAAGATCCGTCGCGTCGATCTCCGGCTTGCGGCCGGACACGAGGTCGGCGATCACGCGGGCGGAGCCAGAGCTCATCGTCCAGCCCAGGGTGCCGTGGCCGGTATTGAGGAAGAGGCCCTGAACCTTGGTCGGGCCAATGACCGGCGTGCCATCCGGCGTCATCGGACGCAGGCCCGACCAGAAGGCGGCCTTGGAAATATCGCCGCCGGGGAAGAGATCGGTGACGGAATGTTCCAGCGTCAGCCGGCGCGGCTCACCGAGGTCGTTGGTATAGCCCGAGATTTCCGCCATGCCGCCGACGCGGATACGGTCTCCGAGACGGGTGATCGCAATCTTGTAGGTCTCGTCCATCACGGTTGATTCCGGCGCGCGGGCCGCATCGACAATCGGGATGGTCAGCGAATAGCCCTTGACCGGATAGACCGGAAGGCGAATGCCATGAGGCCGCACCAGAAGCGGCGAGAAGCTGCCGAGCGCCACCACCACCGCATCCGCATCGATCCGGCCATGCGCCGTCACGACGCCGCGCACCTTGCCACCCTGGACATCGATGCTGCGCACGATGCTGCCATAGCGGAAGGTCACGCCCATCTCGGCGGCCTTGAGGGCGAGTGCATTCGAAAACTTGAAGCAGTCGCCCGTCTCGTCCTTCGGCGTCAAAAGCCCGCCCACGATCTTCTCGCGAACATGCTTCAGCGCCGGTTCGGCGCGAACGCAGCCTTCCGGATCCAGAACTTCATAAGGAATGCCGTCAGCTGCGAGCGCCTTCACGTCCTTGGCGGAGGCCTCAAGCTGCTTCTCGGTCCGGAACAGCTGCAACGTGCCCTGCATCCGCTCGTCATAGGCAATGCCGGTCTCGGCGCGAAGGGCTGCGAGCGACACGCGGCTATAATCGGCAAGCCTCAGCATCCGGCTCTTGTTGATCGCGTAGCGCCCCGAGGTGCAGTTGGAGAGCATCTTGATCATCCAGGAGATCATCGCCGCGTCGATCTTGGGTCGCAGGATGAGCGGCGCATGTTCCATGAACAGCCATTTCATCGCCTTCATCGGGATGCCCGGAGCCGCCCAGGGCGAGCAGTAGCCAAAGGAGACCTCGCCGGCATTGGCAAAGCTCGTCTCCAGCGCCGGCCCGGGCTGGCGGTCGACCACCGTCACTTCATGGCCCGCCTTGGCGAGTTCATAAGCCGAAGTCACGCCGACAATACCGGCGCCGAGAACAATTACTTTCATCTTGTTGTCCACTCTGGAAGGAAAAGCGTTGTCCGCGAGCCTCACCACCTCGAGAGGTGTTGTGCTTGTGGAACGCTGGTTTGCATTGCCTTGGATCTTCCCGTTTGTTCGTTGCACAATCTGTAAAATGATACGTTCATATCAGTCAACACCATTACGGTCCCAGGGTATCATTTTGATGGAACTCAACGCTGCCGGACCGGAGCGGCCAATGAAGAAATCCCGACGTACGACTTCGAGCATCGGAAGCGTTGCGGTCCAACCAGAAACCGGCTTGTCGGGCCAGAGCGAACGGGGATAGAAGCAGCAGTGGGGAACGCGCGCCTGCTGGCGCAGTGCAAGGCCGCTATCGATTTTGCAGGGAGGCAAGACGCAATGACAGAGCTCGCGCAGGCCATTGCGTCAGCCGGCAAATCGCTCACCAGGCTTGAGCAGCGCGTCGCCAACTATATCCTGTCGCGCCCGGAAGCCGTTGCCATCGAATCGAGCGCCGAGATCGCCAAGAAGCTCAATGTCAGCCCCATGACGGTCAGCCGCTTTTTCAAGAAGCTCGGCTACGAGAGTTCATCGGACGCGAAGACGCAGATCAAGGTGGAGCTTTACGGACCGGGAGCCAGCCGGATCGGCCACAGGTTCGACGATTTCAGCACCGCGAGAATGTCTCGCGACTTCGGCAGCGATCAGCAGGTGGCGCTGGCAGGCATCAACCACGCCCTGAAGCACCGGGAAACCGAACGCTGGAGACAGGTGGTTCAGGCGGTCGCCGAATCCGAAGGCGTCTTTGCCGTCGGCTTCCAGACGATGCATTATCTGGCGGCAGGCTTGAGCATGCGGCTTCGCTATGTGCGCAACAACGTCGTGGCGCTTGATGGATCGGACGGGGTCTATGGCGAGTTCTTCTCCAGCGACGCGACGTCAAAAGCGCTCATCATCATCGACACGTTCCGTTACGGTGCGAACGGACCCAGGCTGGCGCAGGCAGCCCGCGACCGCGGCGCGGAAGTGATCGTCTTCTGCGACGAATTCTGCGAATGGGCAAACGACATTACCGACAAGGTGATCGCGTTCCCGAGCGAGTCCTACTACTTCCTAGGCCTTCCCGTTGGCATCAATTTCGGCCTGAACATCCTGATCCAGGACGTCATTGCCGAGTTGGGCGATCGGGCGAAGGCCCATATCGACAGGTTTTCCGTGTCGCAGGACCTCTTCAGCAATTTCATCGAGTAGACGCTGCTTGTTCCTCGCTAGATCACGCCCCGTGTTTCAACGCTGCTGCCCGTGAGTTGTTTGCGAACATAGAATCCATTGGGGATCGCCTCCTGCACCAGCGGCACATGCGAAATGAGGCCGACGGCGCGGTTCTGGCTGACGAGCGTGCCCAGCACCTGAAGCACGATGTCCAGCGTGCCGGAACCATTCTCCGTGTCGAGACTTCCGAAGCCTTCGTCGATGAAGATCGTATCAAGCCGCACCTTGCCGCTGGCGCTTTCGACAACATCCGCAAGCCCCAGTGCAAGCGCCAGCGCCGCGATGAAGGTCTCGCCGCCTGACAGCGTGGCCGTGGGACGCGCCTTGCCGGTGTGGCTGTCGAAGGCCTGGATGCCCAGCCCGCGCCGTCCGCGACCGCCACCCTCCAGATCGCGCTCCAGCCGGTAGCGGTGCGCGGTCATGGGCCCCAGCCGCATGTTGGCGGCGGCGAGAACCTGATCGAACATCGCCCCGATGGCAAAGGTCTCCAGGTCGAGCTTCTGGGGATTGTCGCCGTTCACGAGTGCCGCGAGGTTGCGAAGCGGGCCGGATGCTGCTTCCGCCTCATCGAGCTTGCGCAGCGCCTCGGCCAGCGAGTCGCGAAGCTTCACGCGGTGGTCGAGCATATGTTCAGCCTGCGAGCGGCTCCTGACCGCATCATTGACCTGCCGCTCCGCCTCCTCTTTCGCAGCCCCGAAACCTGCGACATCCGGGCGCTCCAGGCCGGCAACAAGATCGGCTGCCTTCTTCGCGGCATCCTCGACGGTTGCCAGTTGTCGTCGATACGTCTCGATTTTCGCGCGATCGGCTTCGATCGTATCAAAGACGGTTTTGAGGTCGCGATATTCGCCCTCCTCGAGCCCCGCTTCCGTAAGCCGTTCTTGAAACAGAGATAGAGACCTGCGATGGCGCTCGAGAGAGGCATCAAGGTTGGTTACGGCCGCTTCGATGTCCTTCTCTGCCCGCAGCGCCGCCTCGCGGCTCGCGGACGCTGCCTTTTCCGCATCCTCCCGCGCCTTCATCCGTCGTGTCAGATCGAGGTTCAGGCGCGCCTGCCTTTCGGAAAGACGTGCTCGATTGCGTAAGTCTTCAGGCACATTAGAGAGCATCTCGTCAAGCTTGCCGCGAAGGCCTGCCGTCTCTTTCGTGCACTCGCTCCAGACATCGCGAAGGCGAACGGCCTCGGCCTGCCCGATCTCGATTTCGCTGCGTAGCCGCTCGATCTCATTCTCAAGACCGACGAGATCGATCTCCGGACCCAGCGCCTTCAAGGCAGAGTCCGCTGCATTCACCTGCGCCCTCAAGACCTCCGCCGTCGTGTCAGACTTCGAAAGGCTGGCAAGGCGCTCCTGCCGTTCTGCTAGAACGCTTCGAGCTGCAGCAAGAGCCTGTTCCGTCAGCCGCGTTTCGGCGCTCGCCTTCTGCCACGCCAGCTTGGTGTCGCGAAACGCCTTGTCGAGACCTGCGTGCTCCATCTCCCCGTGAGCCGGCATGGGATGGTCGGTCGCGCCGCAAACCGGGCAAGCTTCACCGGGAACAAGCCGGGATGCGAGATGCAGGGCCTGCACCTCCGCCAGCGCCTGTTCGGCGGCCTCGAAAGCGCCAAGCGCCTCGCTCTCCACATCCAGCGCCGTCTTGTGTGCGCCTTCCTTGGTGTCCAGCGTTTTCGTGGCAACCGCGACGGCACTTTCCGCGCTCTCGAAAGCCTCGGCCACAGCAAGCGTAGTCTGCAACTCAGCCAGCTGCGCCTTGATATCTCGTCTCTTTCCATCGCTGTCGCGGGCGAGCTTCAGCTTGCCGGCGAGCGCCTCGCCACGATTGCGATCAACGTCGATCTGCTTCTGCCGTGCAACGCAAGCATCCTCGGCCTTACGCTCCGCCTCCTTTGCAGCGGCAAGCAATTTCACAACCTCTTCCGCCTTCTCAAGCGTAAGCGAAAAACGACCAAGAGCATCCAGTTCCTGCCGCAAGGCATCGTTCTCTATGGACCGCGCGGCTTCCGCGTTGAACGCCACTTCGGCTTCAAGCTTCTTCGCAAGGGCCTCCTCAAGCACCTGCGCGGCCTCGCCCCGCAGCGTCTGCGCCTTGCGCACATCGTTCGCAGCGTCCGTGACGGCATTTTCGACATCGCGCAGCACCCGCGCCCGCTCCGCCCTGCCGACCCGCTCTTCCAGGTTATCCATCTCGGCCTTGCCGGCCAGAAGAGCGGCGAACTGCCTTTGCGCGTCCTCGGCATCTATGAACTGCCGCTCGACGATTCTCGCCTGTTCCAGCGTCGCCTGCGCTGCGGCCCACTGTTCCCGCAATCCAGCCTCCTTGTCTCGCAGGACTGCCAGATTGTCCTCCGCCTCGGCGATCCCGGCCATCAGCGCATCCGTGCTCTCGAAGCCTTCGGAGGTCAGCCGCCGCGCGCAAATTTCGCGCTCTGCAATGACATGCCGCTCGGCCTCCGCCGCATCCGTCTTCAGCCTGGCGGCGAGGTTGCGATAGAGCGAGACATCGAAAAGGTCGCGCAGAATATCCAGCCGCTCCTTCGTCTTGGCGGCCAGGAACTTCTCGAAACGCCCCTGCGGCAGCAGGACGATCTGACGAAACTGGCTGGCGCCATAGCCGAGCAGATCGGACACGGCCGCATCGACCAGCCCGACCTTCTTCTCGGCAACGATCTTGCCGCGCTGTTCGCCTGTCAGCGCATCGAGCGACAGGCCCGTCGCGTCAAAGAGAAAGGCTTCGTGAGCGCTCTTGGTTTCCCCATCGCCGCGCTGCTTCGGCCGCATCTGTTCCGGGCGGCGCAGCACGACAAAGCGCTTTTCCCCGATCTCGAAAACGAACTCCACCTCGGTCTGAAGGGCAGCTTCCGCGTGGTCGGAGCGCAGTGATGCCGGATCCTGGTCGTCCTTCGCCGCCTCTCCGAAAAGCGCGAAGGTCATCGCGCTGAAAATGGTGGATTTGCCGGAGCCGGTCTGGCCGTAAATGCCGAACAGCCCGGCCTCGACTGCCTCGCGAAAGTCCAGAACGACCTTGTCCGGATAGGGGCCGAAGGCCTGCATCGTCAGCCTGAGCGGTCTCATGCCAATTCCTCCGCCTGCCGAAGATCATCAAGCCCGCGTGCCGCAATGTTTCGCTCGGCATCGGACATGGCATCCTCCCGCACGAAGGCGAGAAAATCGGCAATGACGTCCAGCGGGTCTGTCACCGCGGCACGCCCCTCTCCCAGCGCCTTGATCTCCGGCGCGCGCGCATCGCGTTCGTAACGGAGCTCGCAGGCATTGGGTAAAATGGCGCGCAACCGCTTCATGCCATCAATCACCGGCGCATCGTCAGTGAGGACGATCCTGATGAAATCATCCGACGGTTCGGCAAGAAGCAGCTCCGCATGCCTGCCCCTGATGCTCCTCACGCTGCGCAGAGGCTTGAACGGCAGCTGGCTGATCGTCACCGCGCCTGCACCGTCGATATCCACAAGGCTCATCGACTTGGCCGCACCCGCTTCATCGAAACCGAAGGCCAGCGGCGAGCCGGAATAGCGGATATGCGGAACGCCCACCGCCTGCGGCTTGTGCAGATGCCCGAGCGCCACATAATGCGCGCCAGCGAAAATCTCCGGAGAAACGGTCTCCACGCCCCCGACCCGCACCAGAGACCGTTCGCTATCACTGACCGATCCACCCGCCACGAAGGCATGGGCAACGACAATCCAGCGCGCACCGTCCGGCACGTTGCGCCGCGCACCCGCCACCTGCGCCTTCAATACGTCCTCCGGCGTCGCCATTGTTTCGTCGGCAAAACATTCCCGCGCAGCGTATTCGTAACTGAAGGGCAATGCGGAAAAGGCGACGCTGCCAAACCTGTCCTCGAGCACCAGCGCCTTTTCATCGGCACTGACCGCCCCGCGAATGAGCGCGCGCTTTACGTCGGGCACGCTCCACATGGAGGAAATGCGGTCGGCGGAGTCGTGGTTGCCGGCAATCATCACGATCGCGGCACGCGTCTCCTGCACCACGCGCGACAGAAAGGCATTGAATTGTCTCACGGCGCTCGCCGGCGGTGCGGCGCGGTCGTAGATGTCACCCGCCACGATCAGCACATCGGCATCGTGTTCCTTCAACGCCTCGACAATCTGGCCCAGCACGTGAGCCTGATCGTCGTCGAGCGAAATGCCATTGAACTGACGGCCCAGATGAAGGTCCGCCGTGTGCAGGATTCTCATGGATTGTTGCCTGTGAGGTGATCTGTCGATTCAGTCCGGAGACTTTATGCGTCTCCGGAAGCTCAAGGCAACCTGATGCTGCGGGTTATCCCTTGCCGGCGACGCCATCTGAGCGCGTTGCCTGCGTCACCCCATTGCCACGACGAAGGCGGGCATAGCCTCACCCTTATCAGAAACGGCCCTGTACTGCCGCGCGGTATCCAGCGCCTCGCGGATCGTCACGTCCATGTCGAGATAGCGATAGGTTCCAAGCCGCCCCGCGAAGGTGACGCCGCTTTCAGCTTTCGCCTTGTCGACGTAATGCGCCAGCAGCGCCTTCTCCTCGACAAGGCGGATCGGGTAATAGGGTGTGTCGCCCGGTTCGCAGGCGCGCGCAAATTCGCGGTAGCAGACCGAACCCTCGTGCGTCTCCCACGGCGCAAAATGCTTGTGTTCGGTGATGCGCGTGTAAGGCACGGACGCCTCGCCGTAATTCATCACCGCACAGCCCTGATAGTCGCCCTTGAAGGTGAAGCGCTCGAAATCAAGCGTCCGATAGCCGAGCCGGCCATCCTCGTAGTCGAAATAGCCGTCGAGTGGTCCGCTGTAGAAGACATGCGCGTAATCGCCCGCCTGCCCCCGATGAAAGGTCTCGCCCAGATGAAGCTTGATCCCGGGATGGTCGAGAATGCGCTCCACCATCGCGGTATAGCCGTTCTCCGGCATGCCCTGGAATTTATGGAAGAAATAGTTGTCGTCGTAGTTGAACCGCACCGGCAGGCGCTTCAGGATGGAGGCCGGCAGATCGGCGGGCGCGCAACCCCATTGCTTGCGTGTATAGCCCTCGAAGAAGGCTTCGTAGAGCGCCCGGCCGACGAAACGCAGAGCCTGTTCCTCAAACGTCTGCGGGTCGGCAATCGACGTGTCCGCCTGTTCCTCGATGAAGGCCTTCGCCTCATCGGGCCGAAGCGTCTTGCCGAAGAACTGGTTGATCGTGTGCAGGTTCACCGGCAGCGAATAGACCTGCCCGCCCACCGTGGTCTTCACCCGGTTCTTGTAGGGCAGGAAGGTCTCATACCGGTTGACGTAATCCCACACTTCCGCATCGTCGGTGTGAAAGATATGCGGCCCGTAGACATGCACCAGCACGCCCGTCTCACGATCCCGCTCGGTAAAGCAGTTGCCGGCAATATGGCTGCGGCTGTCGAAAACATCGACCTCATAGCCCGCTTCGGCCAGATCGCGCGCGATGACCGCGCCGGTCAGCCCCGCCCCAACGGCTGCAATCCTCCCCTTGCCGCCCGTCATCGGCTTGCCGCCGCGTCAGCGGTCCAGAGCCTGTCGTCGAAGGGAATGGGCGCGAAGTCATGCAGCGCGGCCAGCTTCTCGAGATACTGCGCGCGATAGGTCGCGTCATCCTGATAGACGAGATTGGCCTGCACCAGCTCCGCCCCGATCTCGTAATAGACGTCCATGTTGCGCAGGTCCGGTACCGGCGTTTCGCCACGCTCGGCCTCTTCCTGCATTTCCCAATAGATATCTTCAAGCCGCCGAGCGAGACCCGGCATGTCGCGCAGCACGCTCGTCTCGCGATTGGCTGCCAGCTGGTCGCGCACCTTCTGCAGCGCCTTCGGGTCGCGGCCCAACGCAATGGCCCGTGCCACATAATCCTCCGGTCCGGTGCAGATCAGGTCCGGCAGACCCGCTGCATGCACGATCGAATGGCAGAAGCGCGCGGCGAATGTCTTGCCGGGGAAGGTCAGCACCGGCAGACCGACAGTGAGGGCATCCGCCGCCGTCGAATGGGCGCCATAGGGGAAGGTATCGAGGAAAAGATCGGCAACGCCGACGCGGGCGAGATGCTGGGCATTACCCGCCTTTGGCGCAAAAATGATCCGCTCCGGCTCGATCCCGGCCGCCTTGGCCAGATCGCGCAGGCGCTGATCGACGCTGTCGCCGCCGGTCAATATCCACAACACGCTTTTCGGCACAGCCGTGAGAATCTGCATCCACTGACCGAAGGTGGCTTCGGTGATCTTCTGCATGCCGTTGAAGCAGGCATAGACGAAGGCCTTCTCGGGCAACCCTGCCTCCTTGCGCGAGGGCTTGGCCGCAATCAGCCGCTTGCGGTCCACCGGCTGCGTGCAGGGGATGTATTTGACCGTCTCCGAATAGTAGATCCGGTTTTCCTCTGGCACAACCAGCTCGTCGGTGATCATATACTGGTGGAACGGGCTCGCCATGGAGCCAGGATAGCCGCAGAAGTTCACGATCACCGGCGCCGGCCTGTAGGCAAAGATGCGCGTGCGCGCATGTTTCGTGTAGCCGTTTACGTCGATCAGGATATCGATGTCGTCCGCGGCGATCAGCCGGGCCGCGTCCTCGTCCGTCATCTGGCCGATCTCGCGCCAGCAGTCGATCGCCGCTTTCATGCGGTTCTGCGTCGGATCGTTGACCACCGGGTCGCCGCAATAATAGGCGTAGATCTCGACGCGCTCCTTGTCGTGCAGCTCCAGCACTTCGCGCAGCGCAAAACCAACCGCATGATCGCGGAGGTCCGACGAGACATAGCCCACGCGCAGCCGCGCGCCAGTCCCCACCTTGCGGGCAACCGCCTTGCGGGGATGCTTGCTCGTGTCCGGACGGCCAACCAGCGACCTGTTGTAGCGATAGGCCTTGGCCAGCTGGAAGATCGGATCGTCGGAATAGCTGCCGAGCGACAATGGCGATAGCGCATCGATCAATTGCCTGAGCGAAACGTGATCGGAAGGCGTCAGGATCGGCCACTTGCAGAGGCGCTGGCGAATGGCGCTCCAGTGCTGGCCCGTCTCCAGCTTGTCCGGGCGAAGCTCGATCGCCTGCCACATGTAGGGCTCGGCTTCTTCCAGCAGGCCGGCATTTTCCATGACGCGCCCGATATGCTGCAGCACCATGACCCGATGTGTTACCTTGTCCGGCGTGGCTTCTGAAGTGAGTTCGATGTAGCTGCGCCACTGGTTGATCGCCAGCACGCCCAACCCGGCATCTTCGTAGGCGCGGCCAAGATTGATCTGCGCGTGGCCGAATTTCGGATCGAGCTTGATGGCCATGCGCAATGCATGGATCGAACCGGTGAGGTCGCCCGCCTGCCGGACCGTGACGGCGTAATTGAAATAGACGAGATGGAGCAGCGGATGCGCTTCGTTATAGGCAAGCCAGGCCTTGTAGACCTCGATCGCCTCGGCAGCTGCGCCGGCCGCTACCCGCGCCTCCGCATAGCCGAAAAGATCGCTGACGGAGAGACGCTGCAGACGCGCCATCTCGATCATGTTGGCAAATGCCGCTGCTGCATCTGTCCCCTGCACCTGGCCCTCGGTCATGCGTCCCCCAATTCCATTCGGTCCGTGCGTGACCCTTGTCGGGTCTTCATCGACATGAATAGCGGCAGGAGCTTGCCTTAAGCCTGCCATGGAAAGCCGCTTAAAGCCCACCGCGCAGGAGATTCACAGCAAAACGGGCGGATGCCTGGCACCCGCCCGTTGATGTCCGTGTGTCAGTTCGATCCGATCAGATCGCCTGGTAGGCGACGACGACGGCCGCAACCTGATCGTCGAGCATGGCCTGGATCTGCGAGGTCTTCAGCGCCTGCAGCTGCGTGCTCGACAGATGGGCGATGTCGGTCGTCGAAAGACCGGTGATCGCGGTCGTGCTGATCGCTGCGATATCGCCGGTCGTGAAGGTGGCGAGATCATCGGTACCGAGCGCTGCGATCTGCGTGGAGCGCAGGGCAGCCACTTGCGAGGACGTCAGGGCTTCGGTCTGCGCTGTCGTCATGGCGCCGATCTGCGTGGTCGTGAGACCTGCGACACCGGCCGTGCTCAGAGCAGCCACCTGCGTGGTCGTCAGCGCAGCCACCTCGGTCGTCGTCATCGAACCGACCTGCGAGGAGCTGAGCGCACCCACCTGGCCTGTTGTCAGCGCGCCAAGCTGTGCCGTCGTGAACGCTGCGATCTGGCCCGTTGTCAGGGCGCCAATCTGAGCCGTCGTCAGCGCGGCAACCTGACCGGTGGACAGCGTTGCGATACCGGCCGTGGTGATACCCGTGATCGCCTTGGTGCTGATCGCCGCAACCTCGGAAGTCGTAAAGGCTGCGATGTCCGCCGTCACGAAGGCTGCCATCTGGCTCGAGCCCAGCGCATTGACCTGGCCGGTGGTCAGTGCTGCGACCTGACCGGTCGTCAAGGCACCGATCTGGGCGGAGGTGATGCCTCCCAGCGAAGCCGGCTTGATCGCGCCGAGCTGCGTGGTCGTCAGGGCCGCCACATTGTCGGTGCTGAGCGCTGCGACCTGGTTCGTGGTCAGAGCGCCGAGCTGTGCCGTGGTGACGACTGCGACTTGCGTCGTCGTCATGGCACGGACCTGACCGGTTGTCAGTTCTGCGACCTGCCCGGTCGAGAGTGCGGCGACCTGACCTG
>UBQX01000025.1 GCA_900467685.1 Hyphomicrobiales bacterium | reverse complement strand
TTTACTTATTGCATAAAAAAGCCCGGTACAAGACCGGGCTTTGAGACGAATCGTTGCGGCTGTCAGCCTGCGCTCGCCGCCCCGCGGGTGCGGTCCACGCCTTCACGAGCGGGCTGATATTTCGGATCGAGCTGCAGCGCATGCGAATAGGACTTGTAGGCCAACGCCATGTTGCCGCGCTTTTCATAGACCAGCGCCTGGTTGGCCCAGGACTCGGCCACGCGGCCGTCGAGGTCGATTGCGTGGTTGAAGTCTGCGAAGGCGTTGTCGAGGTCGTTTGTCGCAAGATACGAAATGCCGCGACCGTTATACGGCTCCGGCGCCGTCGGCGACAGCGAGATGGCGGACGAGAAATCGTCGATCGCCTTCGCGTGCTGGCCCTTGCGCTGATAGATCAGGCCACGGCGGTGATAAGCGCGACCATCCGTCGTATCAAGCTCGATCGCCTTGTTGAAATCCGCCATGGCTTCGTCGAGACGGTTCGCGAGTCGATAGATATCGCCGCGGCCGATATAGGCGACGTCATAGCGCGGATTGATCTGCAGCGCCGTATTGTAGTCCTGCACGGCCTCGACCTGCTTGCCCATGCTGCGTTCGACGAGCGCGCGGTTGGCATAGGCCTGGTAATAGCGCGGGTTGAGCTGGATGGCGCGGTTGAAGTCGTTCATCGCATCCTTGAACCGACCGGCCTTGCCCAGCGCGGAACCGCGCGAGTTATAGGCTTCCGGATCGCTCGGATTGGAATTGATGACGGAGGTCAGCGAACTGATATTCTCTTCGGAGCCCTGCGCACGGTCGATCCGGATCGTATCGTCCGACGTTGTCGTCGCGCAGCCGGCCAGCGCCACGAGGCTTCCGACCGCAAGAGCGGCAAGAACAATGCGCACAGGCCGTCTGACCGGCATCGCAGCGCCTGCTGCCGAGAAATTGATGGCACCCGTCAAAACCAGTCCCCCAAAGGAAATGCTGAAATCCTGTCACGACAACCGCGACGCCGCTTGAAGAAAATGGCGGCGGCGACACAGTCACCACCGCCACACATCATTCAAAAAAACGCCGAAAAAACGGCGCGAAGATCAACGAGCGCCCGGACGGCCGCCGATGAGGCCTTCGCGCTGCATGCGCTTGCGAGCGAGCTTGCGAACGCGGCGAACAGCTTCTGCCTTTTCGCGGGCGCGCTTCTGCGACGGCTTTTCGTAGTAGTCGCGCATCTTCATTTCGCGGAAGATACCTTCGCGCTGCATCTTCTTCTTGAGAGCGCGGAGCGCCTGGTCAACGTTGTTGTCGCGGACAAGTACCTGCACGTGAATCCCGTTCCTTTGGTTTTGTGTTAAGCCAGCAAGAGGAGTAGGTTCTGCTCCAATGCGGCAAAAATATAACGTCCGCCGAGCCGGAAGCCCTGCGATTGGGAAAAGCGGATAACAGATCGACGTTTCGAAGTCCAGAGCATTGACGGGCAGTGACCGATTTTTCCCGTTTACCAAGCCTGCAATCCTCCGGCTCTTTTGCCCGTGTCGAAAGATTGCTGTTTTCGCGTCGCAAAAGAACCAGTATGCGTGACGGAAATTTGCCACTCCTGTCGCTCAGAGAAAGACGGGATGTCGTATATTTCATCCAGTCCCGCATCATTCGTCCGCCGGAGCACCCTTCATGAAGAAATATTCCGCATTCGCTGTGGTTCGCGAGGCCCTGCGCGGCCACAAGGGCTGGGAGAAGCAATGGGTCTCCCCGGAGCCGAAGAAGTCCTACGACGTCATCATCGTCGGCGGCGGCGGCCATGGCCTGGGTGCTGCCTACTATCTGGCCAAGGAACACGGCATTACCAATGTCGCCGTCATTGAAAAAGGCTGGCTCGGCGGTGGCAACACCGGCCGCAACACGACCATCATCCGGTCCAACTATCTCTATGAAGAGAGCATGGACATTTACGAGCACTCGCTGAAGCTCTGGGAAAATCTCAGCCAGGATCTGAACTACAACGTCATGTATTCCCCGCGCGGCGTGATGATGCTGTCGCATAACACGCATGACAAGCAGTCCTTCACGCGCCACATCAACGCCAACCGTCTTTACGGCATCGACAACGAATGGCTGACGCCGGAACAGGCCAAGGCCTACTGCCCGCCGCTCGACATCTCGGCCACCGCCCGCTATCCGCTGAATGGCGCCGCCCTGCAGCGCCGCGGCGGCACGGCCCGCCATGACGCCGTTGCCTGGGGCTATGCCCGCGCAGCGCATGATCGCGGCGTCCATGTCATCCAGAACTGCCAGGTCACCGGCATCACCCGCGGCCCGGACGGCGCCGTCACCGGTGTCGAAACGACGCGCGGCTTCATCGGTGCCAAAAAGATCGGCGTTTCGGCTTCCGGCCACAACACGCAGATCATGGCCATGGCCGATGTCCGCGTGCCGCTGGTCTCGAACCCGCTGCAGGCGCTCGTGTCCGAGCCGCTGAAGCCCATCTTCCCATGTGTGGTCATGTCCAACACGGTCCATGCCTATATCTCGCAGTCGGACAAGGGCGAACTCGTCATCGGCGCCGGCACCGACCAATATGTCTCCTATTCCCAGACCGGCGGCATCCAGATCATCGAGCACACGCTCGACGCCATCTGCGAGCTCTTCCCGATCTTCCGCCGCGTCAAGATGATGCGCCAGTGGGGCGGCATCACCGACAACACGCCGGACCGTTCGGCCATCCAGTCGAAGACCCCGGTTCAGGGCCTTTATGTCAACTGCGGCTGGGGCACCGGCGGCTTCAAGGCAACGCCCGGCTCCGCCAACCTCTTCGCCCACCTCATTGCCCGCGACGAGCCGCACCGGCTGGCCGCAGGCCTCACACTCGACCGGTTCCGCACCGGTCGCCTCATCGACGAAGCGGCCGCCGCCGCCGTTGCTCACTGATTTCGGGGATCAAGATGCTTCTCATTCATTGCCCCTATTGCCAGGAAGACCGCTCGGAGCTGGAATTCCACGCCGCCGGCGAAGCCCATATCGCGCGCCCTGAAAACATCGCCGACATCTCGGACGAGGCCTTTGCGGAATATTTCTTCCTCCGTGACAACCCGAAAGGCTACATCTACGAGCGCTGGCGGCACCAGCATGGCTGCGGCCGCTTCTTCAACGCCGTGCGCCACACCGTGAGCGACAAGTTCGTTGTCACCTACAAGGCCGGCGAAGCCAAACGTTCCCTTGAATCCCTGAACCTGGAAGGAGACGCGAAATGAGCGGCGCATTCCGTATCGCCGGCAAGGGCCGGCTGACGCCCGCCCGTCAGGCGCGCTTCTCCTTCGACGGCAAGTATTACACGGCGCTGGAAGGCGACACGATCGCCTCGGCACTGCTCTCCCACGGCGTCCATCTCATGGGGCGCTCGTTCAAGTATCACCGCCCGCGCGGCGTCATCTCCGCCGGCTCGGAAGAGCCGAACGCGCTGATGAACGTCGCCCGTGACGCCTCCCGCGAACAGCCGAACGTACGCGCCTCGGTGCAGGAAGTGTTCGAGGGCATGCAGGTCAAGTCGCAGAACCGCTTCCCGTCGCTTTCGTTCGACGTTGGCGCGGTCAACGACATGCTGTCGCCCTTCTTCGCCGCCGGCTTCTACTACAAGACCTTCATGTGGCCGAAGGCTGCGTGGAAGCATGTCTACGAGCCCTTCATCCGCGCCGCTGCCGGTCTCGGCAATTCGCCGAAGGAAGCTGACCCGGATCATTACGCCAGCCGCTTTGCCCATTGCGACGTGCTCGTCATCGGTGGCGGCCTTGCCGGCATCACCGCAGCGCTGGCTGCAGCCCGCGCCGGCGCAGACGTCATCCTCTGCGACGAGCGCCCTGAACTCGGCGGCGCTGCGCATTTCGACAGCAGCCTGACCGTCGACGGCCAGCCGGCCTATGACTGGGCGCAGGGTGCCGCCGAGCGACTCGCCGCCCGTCCGAACGTCCGGGTCCTGACCCGCACCACCGCGTTTGGCTACTACGACCACAACTTCGTCGCTCTCGCCGAACGCGTCACCGACCATCAGGCCATCCCGGAGCGCGCTGCACCCCGCGAACGTCTCTGGAAGGTCCGCGCCAAGAAGGTGGTCATCGCCTCGGGTGCCATCGAACGCCACATGGTCTTCGACGGCAACGACCGTCCGGGCGTCATGCTGGCCTCTGCTGCCCGCACCTTCCTCAACCATTACGGCGTCGCCGTCGGCTCCAAGGTCGGCGTCTTCACCGCCCACGATTCGGCCTATGAAGCTGCCTTCGATCTCGCCAATGCCAGCGTGAAGATCGCCGCCATTGTCGATGTCCGCGACAATCCGGGCGAAGCCGTTCGCGCCGAAGCCTCGCGCCTCGGCATCGAAGTTCTGACCGGCCAATCCGTCGTCACCACCGGCGGCAAGCTACGCGTCAACTCCATGTCGATCATCCGCAAGTCGGGCGGCACGCGCCGCAAGATCGAGATCGACGCGCTCATCACCTGTGCCGGCTGGACGCCCTCCGTCCACATGTTCTCGCAGACGCGCGGCAAGCTGAGATACGAGGCCGACAAGGCTCGCTTCCTGCCGGACGTCTACAACGAGAACTGCATCTCCGTCGGCGCCTGCAACGGCACCGACGACGCGGCAGCCCTCGTGGCCGAAGCCTTCAAGGCCGGCACCGATGCCGCCCGCGAAGCAGGCGCCACCGGAGATGTCCGCACTGCGCCTGAAGCGGTCTCGGCCTATACGTGGACCGGCGGCATGATCGGCACGCCGGAAGGTGCCGGCCCCGAAACGGGCGGCAAGGCCTTCATTGACTTCCAGAACGACGTCTGCGCCAAGGATATCCGTCTGGCAGTGCGCGAAGGCATGGCCTCCATTGAGCATATCAAGCGCTTCACGACCAACGGCATGGCCTCCGACCAGGGCAAGCTTTCCAACATGCATGGTCTGGCAATCGCTGCGGAAGCGCTCGGCAAGGACATTCCGGAAGTGGGTCTCACCACCTTCCGCTCGCCCTATACGCCCGTGACCTTCGGCACGATCCTCAACCACAACCGTGGTCCGCTCTTCGACCCGGCGCGCAAGACGCCGATGCATGAGCGCGAAGAGGCGATCGGCGCGGTCTTCGAGGATGTCGGCAACTGGAAGCGCGCCTGGTTCTACCCGCGCGCCGGGGAAGACATGCACGCCGCCGTCAACCGCGAATGCAAGACGGTGCGCACCAGCGTCGGCATTTTCGATGCCTCCACGCTCGGCAAGATCGAGGTCGTCGGCCCCGATGCCGCAACGTTCCTGAACCTGATGTACACCAACGCCTGGGACAACCTGAAGCCCGGTCGCTGCCGTTACGGCATCATGCTGCGCGAAGACGGTTTCGTCTATGACGACGGCGTCGTCGGCCGCATGGCGGACGATCGCTTCCATGTCACGACGACGACCGGCGGTGCCGCCCGCGTCATGAACCACATGGAAGACTACCTCCAGACGGAATTCCCGCATCTGAAGGTCTGGCTGACTTCGGCCACCGAACAGTGGGCAACCGTTGCCGTGCAGGGCCCGAAGGCCCGCGACATCGTTGCCCCGCTTGTTGAAGGCGTGGACCTGACGAACGAAGCCTTCCCGCATATGAGCGTCGCCGAGTGCAAGGTGATGGGCGTTCCCGCCCGCCTCTTCCGCATGACCTTCGCCGGCGAAATGGGCTTTGAAATCAACGTGCCGGCCGATTACGGCGCGGCGCTGTGGGACGCGCTCTACAAGGCAACGCAGGCTGTCGGCGGCTGCGCCTATGGCACGGAAACCATGCACGTTCTGCGCGCTGAAAAGGGCTATATCATCGTTGGGCAGGACACGGACGGCACGCTGACTCCGGACGATGCCGGCGTCGCCTGGGCGGTCTCGAAGAAGAAGACCGATTTCGTCGGCATTCGCGGCCTCAAGCGCCCGGATCTCGTACGCTCCGGCCGCAAGCAACTCGTCGGCTTCAAGCCGCGCGACGGCAAGACCATCGTGCCGGAAGGCGCACAGATCGTCGAGGACCCGAACCAGCCGAAGCCGATGAAGATGCTCGGCCACGTCACGTCGTCCTACTGGTCCGAAAACCTTGGGCACAGCTTCGGCCTCGCGGTCGTCGCCGATGGCCGCGCGAAGATCGGCCAGACGCTCTATGTGCCGCTGGAAAAGGAAACCATCGCGGTCGAAGTGACCGACGCCGTGTTCTACGACAAGGAAGGGAGCCGCATCAATGCTTGAGGCTCAGGCAACCCGTAACCTGCCCCAGAAGCTCACCGTCTCCGGTTCGGGCGCAGCGTCTGTCACCCCGCTTGGCCCCATGACGCGGCTTTCGCTGCGCGCCGACGCCGATGCGGCCAAGGCGCTGTCGAAGGCACTCGGCATCGACCTGCCGACGAAGCCGCTTACATCTGCCGAAAAGGATGGCCGCGTGGCCTTCTGGCTCGGGCCGGACGAGTGGTTCCTGATCGACGCCAACGGTGCGGACATGATGGCGCTCTGCGCTGGCGTGAAGGCGCTGCATTCCGCGACGGACGTCTCGCATCGCAACACCGCCTTCGAGGTGAAGGGTCCGCAGGCCGCCGCCGCCATCAATGCCGGCTGCCCGCTCGATCTGCGCGACGCCGCCTTCCCGGTCGGCAAATGCGCCCGCACCCTGCTTGGCAAGGTCGAGGTCATCGTCTGGCGCAAGAGCGCCGACACGTTCCATGTCGAGTGCTGGCGGTCGTTCTCGACCTATGCGCTGGGCATGCTCAACGAAGGCGCCAGCGACGTCACGGCATAACGCCGATAAGGATCGCGCTGCTTGAAAGAGCGGCGCGTTCCGCCACAGAGCGATGATTCAAAACAAAAAAGACCCGGCGCGTTTTACCGCGCCGGGTCTTTGATTTTGCCGCCGTCAAATGGCTCAGAATGCCGAAACCTGGCGATGGGCAGTCGAGACGCGCGCGACCGTGGCCATCGAATGGACGTCGCCATAATGCGCGCGGCGGACCGGGGCGCCCTCGACGCCGATATCCGACTTCAGAAAATCCGGAACGCTTTCCAGCGTGTGGGAAAGACGCTGGCGCGAGGAACGGAGCTTGAGGATGTCGATGAACTTGCTGACTTCGTGTGCCATGACGCCACTCCTTCGTTTATCTTTTATTTATCTTTGATGTTTCCTTGTGAGGATGCTTATGACGCATTGATAAGAAAAAGAGAAACTGATAATTTTTCTCTCTGTTTCAAATTATTTTTGAAGTTGCGATGCTGTTCATTCCTGGCACCCGAGCGCTCAAGACCCTGCTGGCGGCCCGCCGGCACCTGAATTTCACCCGCGCGGCGGATGAACTGGGCTTAACGCCGGCTGCGGTCAGCCATCAGATCAAGGAAATCGAGGATCAGCTGGGCGCTGTCCTCTTTCACCGCGCGGGCCGCAGCCTGCGCCTTACGGAGGCCGGAACCATCTTCTGTGACGCGGCGGCGGAAAGTGTCGAAACGCTGACCCGTGCTGCGTCCCGCATACAGAAGCTCTCGCGCGGCTCGACGGCGCTGCGCATCAGCGTGCCGGTGGAACTTGCCACCAAGTGGCTGATGCTGAAGGTCGTGCAGTTTCGCAGGCTCAATCCGGGCATCGACCTGCGCTTCGACATTTCCTACGACACGCGCAATTTCGATCTCGACGATATCGATATCGCCATCCGCTTCGGCACCGGTCGATATGAAGGCTTGCGGTCGGAACGGCTCTTCGGGAATGTCATCGTTCCGGTCTGCAGCCCGCGCCTCTTGAATGCCGAGCGGCCGCTGAAAGAGCCGGCCGACCTGCTCCAGCACACGCTTGCCCATGTCGAATGGTCCGGCCAGGGCATTACCTGGCCCGACTGGACCATGTGGATGGCTGCGGCCGGCATTCCGGATTTCGACGACCGCAACGTGCTGTCGTTCTCGTCATCCTCGGACGCGATCGAGGCGGCGCTCAGCGGCGTGGCCGTGGCGCTCGCGGATTTTGCCATCGTCGCCAACGACCTCGCGGAAGGCCGCCTCGTGCAGCCCTTCGAACTCGGCATCCGCATTCCGGCCGAGTTTGCCTACTTCCTGGTCTATCCGGAAGCCAGCGCCAACGACCCTCGCATCCTTGCGTTCCGCGAATGGACATTGGGCGAGGCACTGGAAATCGAGCAGCTGGAGCGGCCTCTTATCTAAAGCAGAGCGGATTACAGCTCCGGTCGGTCCTCGGGATCGAACTGGACGATGATGATCCACATGGCCGTCAGCGCCGGCTTCGTCTCGTTCTCGATCTCGACGGTGACGTTGTAGGTGATCATCAGCATGTTGCCGCCGCGGAAGCGCGCGTCTTCGATCTTGAAGCGTCCGCGCACCCGCGCCCCGGACTTGACCGGCGACATGAGGCGGATTTTCTCGAACCCGTAGTTGATCCCCATCTTCTGCTCGAGGATCTGCGGCGCGCCGGATGCGTTCATGGCAGACAGCAGCGACAGCGACAGGAAGCCATGCGCGATCGTCGTGCCGAAGGGCGTGTCCTTCGCCCGCTCCGGATCGACATGGATGAACTGGTGATCGAGCGTCGCATCGGCAAACTTGTCGATCATCGCCTGATCGACGGTGATCCAGTCGGACACGCCGACCTCCGTGCCGATGAGCGCGGGAACGTCTTTCAGGTGAATTTTCGGGGGCATGAGAAATTCCGTGCAAGATCAGTCATGAGACAAAGAATAGGCCGGGAACATGCAGGAATTATTGCGGCTCTTCAACCGCAAAGAGAACGCTGCGTGCCGGCACGGTAAATGTCGCGCCACTCTGACCGCCTTCGAGTTCGCGCCACAGAAGCCCCGGCAGCCGGAAGGAAACCGGCCCGCCGCCGCGGTTGAAGAGCACGGCAAGCCGCGTCCCAACACCCTTCAGCCCGTCGCGCGTTTTCACGACCATGCCGAGCTGTCCCTGTTCCTCCGCCTCCCATTCGCTGACCGTCATTGGCGCGCCGGTCGGCGAAAGCCAGCAGATATCCTCATCCATACCGGTGAAGAAATCGGCGCGCGTGAACACGTCGAACCGCTTGCGCAGGCCAGCAAGGAACCGCGCGTAGAGAACAAGTTCCTCATCCATCGCGCCCCAGTCGAGCCAGGTGATGGCGTTGTCCTGGCAATAGGCGTTGTTATTGCCCTGCTGGCTGCGCCCGCCCTCGTCGCCCATGGTCAGCATCACGGTGCCGCGTGCCGCAAACAGCGTTGCGAGCAGCGCCTTCACATCGCGCCGCCGCGCGGCGTTGATGGCGGCATCGTCCGTCAGCCCCTCGACGCCGTTGTTCCAGCTATAATTCTCGTTATGCCCGTCGCGGTTCTCTTCGCCGTTGGCCTCGTTGTGCTTGTGGGCATGGGAGACCAGATCGAAAAGCGTGAACCCGTCATGGGCCGCGAGGAAATTGACGCTCCGCGTGTGCTTGCCGCCATAGCGTCCGAAGATCGGCGAGGAGCCCGCCAAGGCCGTGGCGAGCGACCCCACCATATGCCCGTCGCCGCGCCAGAAACGCCGCATGTCGTCGCGCGCCCGGTCGTTCCATTCCAGATAATCCTCCGGGAAATTGCCGAGCTGATAGCCGCCGGGGCCGATATCCCAGGGTTCGGCGATCATCACCCGGTCGGAGAGCTGGGAATGGCTGCGGATCGCCTGGAAGAGGGCCGCATTCGGATTGAAGCCACGCTCCTCGCGACCCAGCACAGGCGCCAGATCGAAACGGAACCCGTCGATCGCCGCTTCCGCGACGAAATGGGAGAGCGTATCCACTACCAGCCCACCGGTGATCGGATGATCCAGAGCGAGTGTATTGCCGCAGCCCGTATCGTTGACGAGAATGCCGCGTTCCTCCGGAAGGTGCCGGTAATATCCGAGGTTGTCGAGCCCGCGCATGGAGAGCGTCGCGCCATAGCGGTCGCTTTCGCCCGAATGGTTGAAGACGAGATCGAGGATCACGCCGATCCCCTCGGCATGGAGTGCGGCCACCGTCTCGCGCAATTCGGCCAAGCCGCCAGGGCAGAGCCGCGGATCGAGCGCCATGAAGGCAATCGGGTTATAGCCCCAGCCGTTGGAAAGTCCGAGCGGCGGCAGATGCCGCTCGTCGATCCAGGCCGTGATCGGCATCAGTTCGATAGCATCGACGCCCAGCCGTTTCAGATGCGCGATGACGGAGGGATCGGCAAGTGCTGCAACCGTCCCCCGCTGCGCAGCCGGCACATCCTCGTTCAGGATCGTGAAGGGCTTGACCGCAACCTCATAGACAAAGCCGCCCGGCTTGAACCGGGGCGGTTCCACGCTGACAAGCGTCTGCCCAACCACCCGCGCCTTCGGCACAATATCCGCCGTGTCATCACCGAAGGTAGAAAGCCGCGGGGAATAGACAAAGGGCCGGTCGAGCTCCTTCGCATAAGGATCGACCAGCAGCTTCGTCTCGTCGAACCAGAGCCCGTGATCCGGCGCATAGGAGCCGGAGGCCCGGAAACCATACAGCGCGCCCTCGCCCAGCCCCTCGGCGAACACGCGAAACACATTGTCCTGCCCCCGTTCCATCGGCAGCCGCACGATCTCCGTCGCACCGTCCGGCGCATAAAGGCAAAGGTCGATCGCCGCCGCATGTTCCGACCAGACGCCGAATTGCGTACCGTTCGAAAGCAGGGTCGCGCCAAGTTTGGGAGAATGCATGCGAGCTCCGGGAGATTGAGTCGCACCATCTTAGATCAAAGATCGGCCGGCGTGAAAAGTTTGCTTGACTTCGTTCCTGCGCGCTTTGCCTGACCGATGGAGGAAAGAGCCGGGAGGGCCGGCCGGACTGTTGCTGTGGCAATGAGCGCAGTCAAGACGCCCACGATCAGGAACATGTTCGGCATGGGCACGGAAAGGGCTTCCAGCCCTGCAATCGTCACGCCTGAGAGCATCATTGCCAGCCCGCTCAGCGTGTCGCCCGCTCCAATCAGGCGAGCCCGGAAAGTGTCAGGCGTCTCGCTCTGCACAACCGTGTTGAGCACGACCAGAAAGAGGCCGGTGCCTGCCGACAGGACAAAAATGTCGGCGAGCAGGCGCAACGGCTGGTTGGCGTCAACGGAAAACGGAATGTCGACCGAGGGCAGCGCAATCGAAACAAAAAGTGCCGAAAGCACTGCGAGATCGTATCCCCGTATGGCGGCCAGAAAGCGCGACAAGAGGGCGCCCAAACAGACGCCCGCCGCCGTGACGATGAATATGAGTGTCGTGAAGGCCGGTGACTGCCCGGGCATCGCCCCCGGCAGAAGCGGCATCAGCGAGGTGGTGATCACCGCCTGATACCAGAACCAGCTTCGACCGATCAGCGGTAGCCGCAATACCGGTACATCGCGGCACAGACGGCGAATATCCGAAAGATCGCCCGCAAGGCCGCGACGTGGTTCGCTTGTCTCAGGGGTCGAGGCCTCGCGCCGGCGGATCGAAAGGGCAGCGACGAGCCCCAGAACCGCAATCACGACGCCCATGCCGGCGACGAGGGTCGCGCCGTTGGGGAGAAAGAGGAGCAGGCTACCCACGATCAATCCGAACAGGATGGAGAGCGTGCTGGTGGCCCCCATCCAGGCATTCGCCTCGATCAGGCGCTCCGAAGCGACGAGTTCGGGCAGGATGCCGAGCTTGGCGGGGCCGAAGAAGGCCGTTTCCAGTCCCGCCAGGAAAAGCCCCGCGAGCAGCAACTCGCCGTTTTCCGTCACGAGAGCAATGGCAACGACAATGAAAACGCCGAGTTCTACAAGTTTGCAGACACGGATGAGCCTGGCCTTCGAGATCCGGTCGCCCAGTTGGCCGGCAAACAGGGAAAGTAGAAAGATGGGCGTCACGATCAACAGCGTGCTCAGGGCCACGATGGACTCGGGCGCAAGACCAAAAGCCTTTAGCTTTCCGAAGCCGACCAGTGTCAGCATGGCCCCGCGCAATTGATTATTGTTGAAAGCACTCAGGGCCTGTGTAACAACGAGCGGGAAAAGCCTGCCCTTTACTGTCGATATGTCGCGACCTTCACTCATCGCGCCCCCCCGCTGCGTGACATGACTGATGATTACGTTGGCGATTGACGATAGGCAACCGGGCTATCGCATCGGCAGCATGGTTTATGTGAGCGAAAGATGAAGGACTGGATCTGGCGACCCGATCTCGGAACCTGGCAATTCGACCGCCACGGCTATCCGTCCGACCCCACATTCCTGTCCCTCGGCACCGCGATGGCCGGCGATGAGAACCCTTATGACTACTGGCGCCGCATCGCCTTCACCGATTTCGAGGCCGATTCGCTCCGGCGCGAAGAAGCGCGCAACTTTCGCGCTACGGCATCGGGATACACCTGGCGAAAAGCCGATTTCTTCGTCAGCGAGTCCGACCCCGTCTCCGGCGGGCGCACGCGCCGGAATGTCGAGGCCGATGGCCTGGACAGTCTCAGTGTCGGCCTCGTCATAGAGGGCCGCCGCGATGCCGTGCAGGATGGCGACGAGCGGATATCGACCGGCCCTGGCAGCATGTTCATATACGATGGCTCCAAGCCCTCGACCGTCGCCTGGAACCGGCACAAGGTCGTCTATCTCGTAGCCCGCCGCAATGCCGTGCGCGAGGCGCTGGGAGGCGAGCCGGGACCAGTCTCGCTGCTGACCAGGCGGCTGGAACGCTCGCCGATTGGCAAGGTGCTGCGCGATCACATGATGTCGATGGCGCGGAACATGAAGCTCGCCAACCGCCTGGAACAGGCCTTCCTGCTGTCGCAGGCGGCGGAGATGGCAGTTCACGCCATCGCCAGCTCCGACGCTCACGATCCACTGTCCGAGCAGAGCGCCGCGCTGATGGCGGCGGCAACCGCCTATATCGAGCAGCATCTTGGTGAACCGAGCCTCAGCTCCAGCCGAGTGGCACGCGCACTCGGCTGCTCGCGCTCCACGCTCTATCGCCTGTTCTCGAGCCACGAGACGGGTGTCGCGGGCTATATCCGCGACCTGCGCCTGGATCGCGCCAGGGCGCTGATCGAGAACGGGCCCGCGCATGTTCCGGTGATGGACATCGCGCTGCAATGCGGGATCTACGACACTGCCAATTTCTCCCGACAGTTTCGCCGTCGCTTCGGCGTACCTCCCTCGGAGTTGCGTGGACTGAACAAAACCGAGTGACGTGAGACAAAGAGAAGATTGGCGAGACGCCATGACTTCTGACATCGCTAAAATTCCTGCTACCCCATGATCCAAGAGGTTCAAGGGGATCATTCATGTACCGCAGCATCGTCGTCGCAACGGCAGCCGTTACGCTCGCATTTTCCGGCGCAGCTTTGGCAAAAGACAAATCAAGCCGCAACGCCGGCTTGCCGAGCCTTGATAACGTGAAGCCGCTGCCCGCTTCGGCTCTGCCGTCGGCGGCGGTGGATGATGGCTTCTTCCGCAATTTCCAGCTATCCGTGGAAGGCAGCTATGGCGAGGTCAAACACAAGGCGGGCCAGCCGGCAGCACTGCGCCAGTACAGCACAGGTGTTGCGATCGGCCTCAGCTTCGACATCAGCGACTATGCGTTCGCCTCCATCACCGGCAACTTCTCCTCCAATGTGCTGAAGTCGAAGGTCGTCCAATTCCCGCTCGACCTCTCCGCCAATGCCTATAGCCGCGGCTTCGATGCCGTCATCGGCGTCAAGCCCTTGCCGTGGTTGCGCGCAGGCTTCATCGGCGGCACCGGCAACGGCAACGCCGGCTACACCTTCACCGCCTTTGGCGGCGGCTCGAACAGCGTCAGCGAAGGCCAGCGCCTTGGCGGTTTCGTTGGTGCAACCTACGTGACCGGCCCGATGGCCTTCTCGGCCGACCTCGTCTACCTCAACATCCGCAACAAGCAGGACTACGGTCCCAACAACACACCGCAGATCGCAACGTGGGGCACCGATCTCCTGAGCCTGTCGCTAGGCGCAAGCTATCAGGTCCTGCCGCAGCTCACCCTTTCGGCCGGGCTCGGCCTGAACCACATCATGAAACAGACGGTGGCGCCGGCCGATACGCCGAACGACATCAACTGGGCCTCACTGCAGATTGGCGCGAGCTATGCCGTCACCGACAATCTGAACGTCAAGCTCACAGGCATGACCTGGCTCAACAACAACAAGTTCGACTACAGCCGCGTCGCCCTCGGGTTGACCTACAAGTTCTGAGGTGGAGCGATGACATTGGCACTTCGAGACATTGATTGGGTGCGGGCCGCTGTCATGACTGCTGCCGTCATGTTCGGCACGGCCTCCGGCGCCTTCGCGCAATCGTCGCTGGTAACGCCGCAGTTGCCGACCGTCACCATAATCGGCCAAGGCGGATCAATGGCGCCTGTGACCGACGACGATGACCCAGCGTCCGCCGACAGTGTTCGGCAAAACAAGATCGCACTGATCATGAAGAGGTTGAGCAGCGTCACGAAGGAGAGAAAGGGCACATGGTACCTTCCGAACTCCTTGCTGACCGACGATGAAGAACTGAACAAGTTCCTCAGGGATGACGATTATGCGACGGCGGTGCTGAAGGAGATCCTGCTTGGAACATCCTACTGGCGAGCGGGACTGGACGCCGAAACGTTCACCCTGGAACTGGTGCTCCGATACGTATTCCCTATCACAATGTCGTCGCTGCCGGGCCTGGCCAGCTGATCCGGCCGGTGCAACTTTGGGAAGGAACACTGATGCGATATGAACAACGGGTCAAGCGCACATTCTTGAGGTCCAGCCGCACTGCGCTTCTGGCAATCGCGCTCGTCGTTCCTCTCCTTGCTGGATGCCAGTCCGAGTACGATCGCCTCTTGCAGATTTCGGTTGCTTTGAGAAATGAGGGGGGTGACAAAAAGGTGCGCGAAGCGCTTCAGGCCGATCCATCCCTAGAAGAGTGGAACACGCTGCTTGGCGAAAACCTTCTTTACGTGTCGGACAATTATCGGACCGAACTGACGTCCAGCAAGGACATGTTATACGGCGCAGTTCTCGGCAGCTTCCTGTATAACAACCCGCAATACGACTACGAGCTTGTCAATCGCCTCCAGCACCAGGCGAACTACTGCGGGTTTCTCTGCAAGAGCTATGGCATGGAAAACAAGAACCCCATCGATCTCGATCCGGCGCTGTTTGACTATTACAAGAACTGGGGTCGAGTGTGGCAGCAATCCCTTCGCGCGGGACCCAATGCCGCCGCCATTGCGGAGCGCTACGAACTCTTCAAGAAGCGAATTGGGCCCTATGGCCCCTTCCGCTTCTCCGACATTCGTGAGTTGATCAGGGACGACGCAGCGCTGCAGGAGTTCCTGACAGATGACGAAGCGGCCGGTCGATGGATCAGCGCTCACGTGATCCAAACCGAGGACCGCGACTCCGTCACAGAGCGCGCCCTCCTATTGGGAGAGCTCAGTTTCAACCCCGTCACGTTCACCAGCCTGCCCGGCCTCGCGAGCTGATCCTCCCAAGCCGATGCTCGCAGGGTTCGCGGGGCCTCAGAGCCCCGCAACCATGTCCTTCAGCATCGTCTGAACCTCGCCGGCGACAGTCGCCAGCGCCGGATTGTCTATGGCCTGCATGGAGGCCGCCGGATCGACCGCCGCAACCTCGACCTTGCCGTCATCCGTCTGGCGAACAACAACGTTGCAGGGCAGCATCGTCCCGATCAGCGCCTCCGCCTGCAGCGCCTTGTAGGCAAAGCCGGGATTGCAGGCGCCAAGGATCGTATAGGGGGCGACATCCTTGTCGAGCTTCGCCTTCATCGTCGCCTTGACGTCGATCGTCGTCAACACGCCGAAGCCCTTGGCCTTCAACGCGTCCGTCACATGGGCAATGGCCGCGTCAAAAGGCATGTCGAGCGTCTTGGTGAATGCATAGGTCATGGCTGGCTCTCCTTATATATTATTATTTATATATGGACCGCGAGCGCTGTTTCAAGGCCTTGCCGTTCACAAACCCGCTCAGGTGATCACCGTCGGCTTCTCGCGCCCCGTCCGTTTCCTGATCTCCGCAAAATGCTCTGCCGCCGCGATGAGGTCGGCGAGCGCCTCCTGCGTTTCGATGCCGTGGCGTGCCGCATCCGGCTCGTAGCGCTCGACATAGACGCGCAGCGTGGCACCCGCCGTGCCCGTGCCGGAGAGGCGGAAGACGACGCGGGAGCCGCCCTTGAAGAGGATGCGGATACCCTGGTTCTTGGAAACCGAACCGTCGATCGGGTCGTGATAGGCAAAGTCGTCCGCCGCCTCGACCGTGAGCGCGCCGAAGGTCTGGCCGGGCAGCGAGGCGAGGCTGTCGCGCAGATGCGCCATGAGGCCGTTGGCGGCGTCCGTATCCACTTCCTCATAGTCGTGGCGCGAATAGTAGTTGCGGCCGTACTCCGCCCAATGCGCCTTGACGATCTCCGCGACGCTCTGCTTGCGCGCGGCGAGAATGTTGAGCCAGAAGAGCACGGCCCAGAGCCCGTCCTTCTCGCGCACATGGTCAGAGCCCGTGCCGAAGCTTTCCTCGCCGCAGACGGTCGCCTTGCCGGCGTCCAGAAGGTTGCCGAAGAATTTCCAGCCCGTCGGCGTCTCATACATGCCGATCCCGAGCTTTTCCGCCACGCGGTCGGCGGCGGCACTCGTCGGCATGGAGCGGGCAATACCGGCGATGCCGCGCTTGTAGCCGGGGGCCACTGTGGCATTGGCCGCGATGATCGCGAGACTGTCGGAGGGCGTCACGAACATGCCCTTGCCGACCACCATGTTGCGGTCGCCGTCACCATCGGAGGCAGCCCCGAAATCCGGGCCTTCCGGGCTCATGACATCGTCATAGAGTTCCTTGGCATGAACGAGGTTCGGGTCCGGGTGATGTCCACCGAAATCCGGCAGCGGCGTCGCATTGCGCACAGAACCGGCCGGCGCGCCGAGACGCTTCTCGAGAATTTCCTTCGCGTAAGGGCCAGTGACGGCACCCATGGAATCGATGACAACGCGCGTGCCGCCGGCAATCAGCGAGCGGATCGCGCCGAAATCGAAGAGGCTTTCCATCAGCTCGACATAGTCGACCACCGGATCGATCACCTCGACCGTCATGCCCTCCACCGTCTGCGTACCGACCTTGTCGAGATCGATATCGGCCACGTCGGCGATCTTGTAGGTATCGATCACCTTGCTGCGGGCATAGATCGCGTCGGTGATCTTTTCCGGGGCGGGGCCTCCATTGCCGATATTATATTTGATACCGAAATCTTCATTCGGACCGCCGGGATTGTGGCTGGCGGACAGAACGATGCCGCCGAATGCCTTGTATTTGCGGATGACGTTGGAGGCGGCCGGCGTCGAGAGAATGCCGCCCTGCCCGACCATGACCTTGCCGAAGCCGTTGGCGGCGGCCATCTTGATGGCGATCTGGATGACCTCGCGATTGAAATAGCGCCCGTCGCCGCCGATCACCAGCGTCTGGCCGGCAAAGCCCTCAAGGCTGTCAAAGATCGACTGGATGAAGTTCTCGGCATAGTTCGGCTGCGCGAAGACGGGCACCTTCTTGCGAAGCCCCGACGTGCCGGGCTTCTGGCCTTCGAACGGAGTGGTAGCGACGGTCTTGATCATCAATTAATTGCCTTTCGAAAGGAGCCGGGCATAGAGGGCGGCATAGGCCGCGGCGCTCTTGTCCCAGGAAACATCGGATTTCATACCGTTTTTCTGAAGCTGCCGCCATGCGTCAGGCTGGTGCCAGACATCAAAGACGCGGGCCAGCGTCTGCCTCAACCCATCGGCAGAAATGTTGGAGAACTGGAAGCCGGTGGCGACACCCGCCGCAAGCGCTGCCGCATTGGCGTCGATCACCGTATCGGCAAGCCCGCCGGTCCGCGCCACGACTGGCACGCAGCCATAGCGCAGCGCATAGAGCTGCGTCAGCCCGCAGGGCTCGAAGCGCGACGGAATGAGAATGGCATCCGAGCCCGCCTGCATGACATGCGACAGCGGCTCGTCATAGCCGATATGCACGCCGATGCGGCCCTTGTGATAGTAGGACGCCTGGACCAACCCGCCTTCGAGCGCCCGGTCGCCGGAACCGAGAACAGCCAGCATGCCGCCCTGCGCGACGATATCGCCGGCCACCTCGGTCAGCAGGTCCATGCCCTTCTGCCATGTCAGCCGGCTGATGACGCAGAAGATCGGCCCGTCACCGTCGAGCCCGAAATGCCGCATGACCGCCTCGCGGCTCGCTGCGCGCTTGGTCAGCTGCTTGGCCGAGAAGGGTGCTGCCAGCATCGGATCGGTCAGCGGGTTCCACACGGCCGTGTCGATCCCGTTGACGATACCGCTGACATGGCTGGCGCGCGCCCGGATCAGGCCCTCCAGCCCCATGCCGAATTCGCCCTGGTGGATTTCCCGCGCATAAGTCGGGCTGACGGTGGTAATGGCATGCGCCATCTGCAGCCCGCCCTTGAGATAGCCGACATCGCCGTAATATTCGATGCCGTCCATCGAATAGGCCTCCGGCGGCAGGGCAAGCTCGGAAAAGATCGCGGGCGAGAACTGTCCCTGGAAGGCGATGTTGTGCACGGTGATGACCGACGGCGTCTCCGGCGCGCGGCCATAGCGCATGTAGACGGGCACGAGGCCCGCCTGCCAGTCATGGGCATGGACAAGGTCCGGCTTCCAGGACGGGATCAGCCCTGCCGCGATCTCTGCGGCGGCCAGCGAAAGTGCGGCAAAGCGTTTCCAGTTGTCCGTATGATCCTTGCCGAGCGCATCGGTATAGGGTCCGCCGTCGCGCTGGAAGAAATCCGGCGCGTCGAGCACGTAAAGCTCCAGCCCCTCATGCACGGCGAAAAGAATGGTCGCCTTGACGCCGAAGAGCGAGGGGATTGTCGCCACCTTCTTCGTCTTGCCGACCTTTTTTATCACCGCCGGATAACCGGGGATCAGCGAGCGCATCTCGATGCCGTGATGGCCCATGGCGAGCGGCAGCGCGCCCGCCACGTCGGCAAGGCCGCCGGTCTTGATCAGCGGATAGATCTCTGAAGCGACCGACAATACCTTCATGCGTTACAGTCCCAATCTGTCGATCATGCCCTGTGTGACAAGGCAGATGCCACTTTCGGTGCGCCGGAACCGCCGGGCGTCCAGTTCCGGATCCTCGCCGACGACGAGCCCTTCCGGAATGATGACGCCACGGTCTACCACGACATTCGTGAGCCTTGCATGACGGCTGACGACGACTTCCGGCAGCACGACCGCCTGGTCGAGCTTGGAGAAGGAGTTGATGCGGCAGCCGGTCGACAGCAGCGTCTTGTGGATCGAGGCGCCCGAGATGATGCAATTGCCGGCCACCAGCGACGACACGGCAGAGCCGCGCCGACCTTCAAGATCGTGGACGAATTTCGCAGGCGGCGTGATCTCAGAATAGGTCCAGATCGGCCAGCTGCTGTCATACATGTCGAGTTCCGGCACGATATCGGTGAGGTCGATATTGGCCTGCCAGTAGGCGTCCACCGTTCCGACGTCGCGCCAGTAGGCATGCGCCTCCGTCTCGGAACGCACGCAGGATTCCGCGAAGCGGTGCGCCACGGCTTTGCCGTGCTGCACGATGTAGGGAATGATGTCCTTGCCGAAGTCGCGGCTGGAATTCGGGTCGGCGGCATCCTTTCGCAGGATGTCCATCAGGAACTTCGTGTGGAAGACATAGATGCCCATCGAGGCGAGCGCCATGTCCGGATTGCCGGGAATGCCCGGCGGATCGGCCGGCTTCTCGACGAAGTCGATGATGACGTCCTTCTCGTCGACATGCATAACGCCGAAACCGGTCGCCTCCATGCGCGGCACTTCCAGGCAGCCGATGGTGACGTCGGCGCCGCTGTCGACATGCTGCTGCAGCATCATCTCGTAGTCCATCTTGTAGATATGATCGCCCGCCAGGATGACCATGTATTCCGGACCGTAGGGTTCGATGATGTCGGCATTCTGGTAGACGGCATCCGCCGTGCCCTCATACCACTGCGTCTCCGAAACGCGCTGCGAGGCCGGAAGAATGTCGAAGCTTTCGTTACGCTCTGGCCGGAAGAAGTTCCAGCCGCGCTGCAGGTGGCGGATCAGCGAATGCGCCTTGTACTGCGTCGCCACCCCGATGCGGCGGATACCGGAATTCATCGCATTGGAAAGCGCGAAATCGATAATGCGCGTCTTGCCGCCGAAATAGACGGCCGGCTTTGCGCGCGTGTCCGTTAGTTCCTTCAGGCGGCTGCCGCGCCCGCCGGCAAGCACATAGGCCATGGCGTCGCGGGCGAGCGGTTGCGGTCTTCTTATCTTTGTCATGGCAGTCCTCCCGTTAGTATTTCAAGCCAGTTCCAGCATGATGGTCGAAAGCGGCGGAAGAAGCAGGCTTGCGGCCACCCCACCCGACGCGGTTTTGCGGGCATGGCATTCGCCGGCATTCCCCTTGCCGCTGCCGCCATAAATCTCCGCATCGCTGTTGAATATCTCACGCCAGAGCCCTTCCGCCGGCAATGGCACCTCGTAATTCTCGCGCATCACCGGCGTGAGATTGGAAATCACCGCCACCGACCTTTCGCCCGGCGCCTTGCGCAACCACGCGAAGACCGAATTGTTGCTGTCATCGACGATCAGCCATTCGAAGCCTTCCGGCTCGCAATCGCGCGCATGAAGGGCCGGCGTGTCGCGATAGAGCCTGTTGAGGTCCCTCACCGCCCTCTGCACGCCACCATGCAGCGGAGACTGCGTGATATGCCAGTCAAGCTCCTTGGCATGGTTCCACTCTGACCACTGCGCAAATTCCTGCCCCATGAAGAGCAGCTTCTTGCCCGGATAGCCCCACATGAAGCCGTAATAGGCGCGAAGGTTGGCAAACTTCTGCCACTCGTCGCCCGCCATCTTGGCGATCAGCGAGCCCTTGCCATGCACCACTTCGTCATGGCTGAGAGGCAGCACGAAGTTTTCCGAGAACGCATAGACGAGGCCGAAGGTCAGCTCGTTGTGGTGATATTTGCGGTGGATCGGCTCATGGGCGAAATACTGCAGCGTGTCGTGCATGAAGCCCATGTTCCACTTGAAGCCGAAGCCCAGCCCCCCGACATGCACCGGCTGCGAGACCTTCGGCCAGGAGGTCGATTCCTCGGCAATCGTCACGATACCCGGATGGCTGCCATAGACCGCCTTGTTCATCGCCTGGAGGAAGTCCACCGCCTCGAGGTTTTCCCGTCCGCCATGCTTGTTGGGAACCCACTCGCCCTCTTTCCGCGAATAGTCGAGATAGAGCATGGAGGCGACCGCATCGACGCGCAGGCCGTCGATATGGAATTTCTCCGCCCAGTAGAGCGCATTGTTGACGAGGAAGGACGACACCTCGTTGCGGCCGAAATTGTAGATCGCCGTGTTCCAGTCCGGGTGAAAGCCCTTGCGCGGATCGGCATGTTCATAGAGCGCCGTGCCGTCGAACTGGCGAAGCCCATGCGCATCCATCGGGAAATGCGCCGGCACCCAGTCGAGCAGAACCGAGAGACCCGCCTTGTGCGCGCCATTGACAAAGCGGGCAAAGCCCTCCGGCTCACCGAAACGCGCGGTCGGTGCATAAAGCCCGGTCGTCTGGTAGCCCCATGACGGATCGTAGGGGAACTCGCTGATGGGCAGGAACTCGATGTGGGTGAAGCCCATGTCGACACAATAGGGGATCAGATGATCCGCCATCTCGTCCCAGGAATAGAAGCGACCGTCCGGATGCTGGCGCCACGAGCCTGCATGAACCTCGTAGATCGAGATCGGCTGGCGGCGCGCATCGACGGAAGACCAGTGCTTGCGATGCGCCTCGTCTTCCCAATCCTGATGCAGTTCCGGCGCAGTCACCGAGGCCGTCTGCGGACGCAGTTCCGAGCGCCGGGCAAACGGGTCCGCCTTGAGCGGCAGGACCGTGCCGTCCATGCCGACGATCTCGAACTTGTAGGCCTCGCCGGCCGGCACGTCGGGCACGAAGATTTCCCAGATGCCTGTATCGCGGCGAAGCCGCATGACATGCATCCGCCCGTCCCAATTGTTGAACGAACCGACCACGGAGACGCGGCGCGCATTGGGCGCCCAGACGGCGAAATGGAAGCCGGAAACGCCGTCGAGCATCATCGGATGTGCGCCGAGCTTGTCGAACAGCCTCAGGTGAGAGCCTTCGCGGATGTAATAGTCATCCATCGGCCCGAGCACGGGCCCGAAACTGTAGGCGTCGACGACGGTCCATTCCGCGGACCCGCGACGCGCCCGATAGAGAATGGGCTGGCGATGGGAGATATCCACTTTGCCCGCAAAGAAGCCATCGCGATCGTGGCGCTCAAGCGCACCGATGGGCTTGCCGCCGATCGTTTCCGCCTCGACGCTTTCCGCTCCCGGTATAAAACAGCGGACATGAAAGCCGCCGTCGATCTCATGCAGCCCCATCACGGCAAACGGGTCGGTATGCAACCCGTCTATAATCGCCCTGATCTCCTCCGGGGCAGGCACCACCGGTTCGCTGTTTGCAACCGGTGGTTCGGGTTGTTTACCCATCAAGCTCTCCAGATTTCACGCGCATATTGCCTGATCGTTCGATCAGACGAGAACCAGCCCATGCGGGCGGTATTCAGGATAGCCTTCTCGAACCAGCTTTGCTGGTCAGACCAGATCGCATCGACATCGCGCTGCGCCTTGGCATAGGCGTCGAAATCGGCCGCAACCATGAACCAGTCATGATTGTAGAGACCATCGACGAGGTCGGCGAAGCGGCCGGTATCACCCGGCGAGAAGACCCCGGAAGCAATCGCAGAGAGCGCCTGCTGCAGCTCCTTGGAGCCCTCGATGATGGCGCGTGGATTGTAGTCGTCTGCCCGCGTCTTCGCGACCTCTTCCGCAGTCATGCCGAAAATCATGATATTTTCGGCGCCGACATGGTCGCGCATCTCGACATTGGCGCCGTCGAGCGTGCCGATCGTCAGCGCGCCGTTCAGTGCGAACTTCATGTTGCCGGTGCCGGAAGCTTCCATGCCGGCCGTCGAGATCTGCTCCGAAAGATCGGCCGCCGGAATGATGACTTCGGCCAGCGACACGTTGTAATTCGGAATAAAGACGACCTTGAGCAGCCCGCGTACGGCGGGATCGTTATTGATGACTCGTGCGACGTCGTTGGCCAATTTGATGATCAGTTTCGCGTTGTGATAGCTCGGCGCTGCCTTGCCTGAGAATATCTTAACGCGCGGAACCCAATCGAGTTCCGGATGCGAGCGCATCTGGTCGTAAAGCGAGATCGCCTCGATGATGTTGAGGAGCTGGCGCTTGTATTCGTGAATGCGCTTCGTCTGGATGTCGAACATCGACGACGGGTCGAGCCGGACACCCATGCGTTCGCGCACAAGCTTCGCAAGCCGCACCTTGTTCTGGCGCTTCACCGCCGCGAACTTCTCCTGGAAGGATCTGTCGGTCGCGAATTTCTCGAGATCCTTCAGCGCCTCGGTATCGTCCATGAACTTGTCGCCGATCGCCTCGCGGATGAGCGACAGCAGACCCGGATTGCACTGCATCAGCCAGCGGCGCGGCGTAATCCCGTTGGTCTTGTTGTTGATGCGGTCGGGATAGAGCCGGTGCAGGTCGGCAAACACCGTTTCCTTCATCAGTTCCGTATGCAGCGCCGACACGCCATTGATCGAATGAGAGCCGACAAAGGCGAGATTGCCCATGCGCACGCGGCGCTCACCGCCCTCGTCGATCAGCGAGATCGAACGGATCTGCTGGTCGGTATGCGTCTTCTGACGGCGCGCCTCCATCAGGATCATCGCATTGATCGCATAGACGATCTGCATGTGGCGCGGCAGCAGGCGCTCGAAGAGCGGCACCGGCCAGCTTTCCAGCGCTTCGGGCAGCAGCGTGTGGTTCGTGTAGGAGAACGTGTCCTTGGCGATGCTCCACGACTGCTCGATGTCCAGACCGTGCACGTCCATGAGAAGACGGATCAACTCGGCAACGGCAACAGCCGGGTGCGTGTCGTTGAGCTGAATGGCGACTGCATCCGGCAGCGACGTGAAATCCGGGAACTGCTGCAGGTGACGGCGCAAGATGTCCTGCAGCGAGGCGGAGGAGAAGAAGAACTCCTGCCGCAGGCGCAGTTCCTGGCCCGCCGGCGTCGCGTCAGCCGGATAAAGAACGCGGGCAAGGCTTTCCGCCTTGTTGCTTTCCCGCAGCGCCCCGATATGGTCGCCGGCGTTGAAGGCATCGAGCAGGATCGGGTCGATCGGGGCGGCGGTCCACAGGCGCAGCGTATTCACGCGCTGGCCGCGCCAGCCGGCCACCGGCGTATCATAGGCGGTGGCGATCACGCGCTCGGCCGGCTTCCACACATAGCGGATGGCTTCGTCGCCGACATCGACCGTGTCGACCGAACCCCCGAAGCCGATTTCATAGGAGCTTTCGCGGCGTTCGAATTCCCAGGGGTTGCCGTGCGCCAGCCAGTTTTCCGGCAGCTCCACCTGCCAGCCATCCGACATCTGCTGACGGAAGAGGCCGTGGACATAACGGATGCCATAGCCATAGGCCGGCACGTCGACGGTGGCCATGGATTCCATGAAACAGGCCGCCAGGCGTCCGAGACCGCCATTGCCCAGCGCCGCATCGGGCTCCAGCTCCGCAATCACGTCGATGTCGACGCCAAGCGAGGCGAGCGCGATGCGCATCGAGTCCATGATGCCGATATTCGTCATCGTGTCGCGCATCAGGCGTCCGATGAGGAATTCCAGCGAGAGATAATAGACGCGCTTGCGGCCTTCCGCGTAGGTCCGCTTGGTGGAGTCCATCCAGTTGTCGGTGACGCGGTCGCGAGCAACCAGGATGGCCGCCGTCAGCCAGTCATGCGGCTTGGCGACCTTGGGGTCCTTGCCTATACGATACTTCAGTCTTTCCAGAATTTCAGTCGCGAGTTGCTCCGGATCGGAGGTGCGCAGAGCGGGCGTGAGCGTTTCGGAAGACGGTATATTCATCAGTTAAATCCAAGCCTGTCCCAACATGACTTAATCGGTTAATGTCCGCAATTAATGCATTGTTCCCGGAGCGTTGCAACCGGGATTTTGCAATTGCGAAATTCGCTGAACGCATAGCAAAACGGCCGAAATTTTCATCCCGGCCGCTGCGAATCTGGCTGTTTTATGAGCAGGTTACTGCGTGAGCCGCGTCGAGGCAGAGACGGCCTTCTCACCGATATATTTGAACGCCGCGATCATGTCGCTGGCATTCTCCGCAGCAAAGAAGTGGCTGGAGTCTGTGGCGCAGTAGCTCAGGAGCGCCTTACCCGTATCCGGGGCCATGAAGGCGATGGAATAGACCTGCATTCCGGCCGCCCGCGCGCTGTCACACCATTGCTTGGTGGCCGTGTCGGCTGACGAATAATTGTTCTCGCCATCGGTCATGAAGACAATAAACTTGTCGGGCGTCTGGCCGTTCTTTGACTGATGCAGGCTGTTTTCAGTGGCAGAAGCCAGCGATTGATACGCCTGCTTGAAGGCGTTGCTTGAATCCGTGCCTCCCGAAGCCACAAGTGCATTGATGTAATTGGAAACCGGTACGGTGCCCCACCCGAGCGCCTGCGGCGTGTCCATGGCCGAATTGTAGGACACGGCCCCAAGGCGGGCGTAGTACTGGTCGGGGTCAGCGGTAGAGATTTGCTTCATCAATGCGTCGGCGGCCTGTTTCAGTGCATCGATCTTGGTCAGGTAGGTGTTCCGCGTCCCAGTGCAGGTTTTGCGCCGTCCGCAGGAATAGGTGTAGGATTCCGTTCCCGTCACCGTGTCCGTATTGTCCGCCATCGAGCCCGACCGGTCGAGCACGAGATACATCGACAGCGCCTTCTGCGAGGCGGTCATGCTCTTGGTCGAACCGGTCGCTGACAACGTCTGCATGCTCGCGCCATAAAAGGCGCCCAGCACCGTCAGCTTCTTCATGAGGCATGTCGAGACGGTCACGTCGAAAACCTTCGTAGTCCCCACGCCTGTGCTTTGCGTGACGTCCACATGGGTGCATCCGCCGATATCAAAGTTTCCGTAAGGGCTGTCGGCGCCGGATTTCTCCTGGCTTTGCGCGATTGTGCCAAGCTCCGGGCTCAACTGGCCCTTCACGAAATTCAGCGCCAGTTGCTTCGCCTGATCGACTGTCGCCTGTTCGCTGGCAAGCGCCGCGCCTGCCGCAATTGCTGCAGAATCGGCCGCCGCCTGGACCCGCGCCCGTTCGGCCATCAGTCCCGATATATCCATCGCAAGCTCCGCGGAGGCCATGCCCACCGGGATCAGCAATGCAGCCATGACGGCGAAATTTCCTCTCTTGTCCGCAAGGAGGTCAGACAGAAATCCATGAAAAGCGCGTCGAACGAACACGAAAACCCCCGCCCATGCATCGCTCCCAGAATACAACCTGGAATAACAACGCAAAAACTTACCGAAAGACGATCGCACCAAGTCTTTTTATGCACGGTTATGGTCGAACGAATGTAAGTTAACGGGAATATATTGTTCCGCATTTAAGCTCTGCATGAGAACTTAAATCGAATTTTCCGCAATTTTCAGAAAGTATCAAGGAATACGACACCCAAGACGAGAGAAGTGCCTCAAACCGGCACAACGTCGACGGATTGGATATTGTTGTGTCCACCATAACTGCGTAACACCCCGATAATGGGCGCAACGTCCGAGTAATCGCGGCCATAGCCGACCACGATATGGTCCTGGCCTGCAGGGATGTTGTTGGTGGGATCAAACTCCAGCCAGCCGGCATCGCGCCCCGCCCAGACCCTGACCCAGGCGTGCATGGCATCCGCCCCCTCCAGCCGCTCCTTGCCCGGAGGCGGGATGGTGCGGAGGTAGCCGCTGACATAGCCCGCGGGAATGCCGAGGCTGCGCAGCGCCGAGGTCATGATATGGGTGAAGTCCTGGCAGACGCCGGCCTTCAGCTCGAAGGCCTCCGCCGCTGGCGTATCGACGTCCGTGGCATTGGAATCGTATTTGAACGTCTTGAAGATGTCCGCGCAGATCGCCCGCGCGATCTCGTCCACCGTCATGTCCGGCTTGTAGAAGCTGCGGGCATAGGCGGCAATCGTCGGAATATCCCGCAGCTTCGGGCTTTCGCCGACGAAATGGTGCGGCGAATCCGGCCCGATCGAGGTGACCGCCTGAAGTTCGGCGGCAATTTCGTCGGCGCGGCAATAGAGCCCCAGCCCCGGCGGCTGCGTATCGACCTGAACCCGCGCCTGCATGTTCACCTCCGAGTGGGAGTGCGCCGAGCGGAAATAGACGGAGGTGACCGCGTTGCCGAAGAAATCCACCATGTCGACACGCTCTTCCGGCGCCGGCACGATGGAGACGGTCCCCGCAATCAGCCGCTGCCGGCCGGGGATCGACATCGGCAGCACGCGCACCATGTGCCGCGCGCCGGAAGCCGGCACGTCGTAGTCATAGGCGATCTTGAGCTTGACGTCGTAGAGCATGAAGGCCGTCAGTTCAGGTAGGTTTGCGCGAGGACATCGGAGAGCTGTTCCATTTCCCGTTCCAGCTCCTTGTAGACCTCGGGCGACATCGTGTCTGCCGTCATCAGCGCAATGGTCGAATGCAGCCTCAGCGCCTCGCGATAAAGCGGCGACATCTGCCCGTCGACATAGGCATTCGGCAGGTGCTCGACTTCCGTCTTGATCTCGTTGAGCTGGTAGAAGATCGAACGCGGGTTCAGCGGATCGAGCGCCAGCAGGTCGGTGACGGTCACCCGCGCCGTCGCGACGTTATAGCGCCGGCGGTGCGTCATCACACTGTCACCGATTTCCAGCAGCATGTCATAGGTGCCATCCGGCGCATCCTCGCCCGCCATGTGGCCGAGCAGACGCGTCATGTGCAGCCCGCGTTCA
This sequence comes from Hyphomicrobiales bacterium, assembly GCA_900467685.1. GTDB lineage: Bacteria > Pseudomonadota > Alphaproteobacteria > Rhizobiales > Rhizobiaceae > Ensifer_A. The sequence continues at coordinate 127,262 of UBQX01000025.1, read as the reverse complement.
AGCATGCGGCCGATGGTGAGGAACCGCCAGCCGGTGAAGCGATACATGTTTTCATGCACAAGACCGGCAAAGCCCGCGAGCTTGCGCAAGAGGATCGTCGAAGCGCGCGTCGCATCGTCCCCTGGCTTGACCTTGCGATTGAACTCGCGCGCCGTCTTGGCAAGATCGGCCAGCGCCAGCCAGCCGTCCGGCGAGAAGCGGTCGCGGATGCGCGACGCGCTGTAGAGCGCGCTTTCGATATTGGTGATGAGACTGTTGGGGATCGCCGGTTCGATCTCGATATCGAGGCTGGCGAGGTAATCCGTCACGTCGCCCAGCAGCGGCGTGCGCGCATCGGCCGCTTCGGCATAGCGGGCGTGCCAGGCGCGAAGAATCCGGATCGTGCCTTCCGCCCGCTCGATATAGCGCCCCAGCCAGTAGAGATTGTCGGCCGCGCGGCTCGGCAGGCTGCCCGGCATGTTGCGCGTGAAGCTTGAATCCGGCGGCAGCAACGTCGTCTTCTCGACGGGCTTTTCGGAGACGATCCAGACATCGGCGGCGTTACCGCCGGCCTGCATGGCAATGGCGGCGGCGTCTTCACCCGAGGATATCCGGGCGAACCCGCCCGGCATGATCTTCCAGCCATCCAGCGTGCGGGCGGCGAACACACGCAAAGACATCGGCCGCGGCGCAAGCTTGCCGTCGTTCCAGACCGGCGTGGTCGAAAGCGTCACCGCCTCCTGGCCCGCAAGCTTGGCGCCCTCGGTCTTGAGCCAGCCGGCAATCGATTCCTTCGCCCGGTCGCGCAGCGATGCGCCAAGCACGGATTGCCCCTTGTCGTCGAAAAAGGGCAACCGCGAATAGGCCGGCCCGATGACCATTCGGTCGAGATGCGCCGAGACATGGGCACGCTCCGCATCCTGTCCGCACCACCAGGTCGCAATCGAAGGCAGCTTCAGGTCTTCTCCCAGCACGTCGCGACAGATGCGCGGCAGGAAGGCGAGCAGCGCCCGCGTTTCCAGGATGCCGGACCCCAACCCGTTGACCATCATCACCGAGCCGCTGCGCGCCGCCTGCACGAGGCCGGGCGTGCCGATATAGGAGTTCTGGTCGAGTTCCAGCGGATCGGTGAAACTCGCATCGACGCGCCGCCAGAGCACGCCGACGGGTTTCAGGCCCGACACCGTGCTGACCATGACCTTGCCGTTGACGACGACGAGGTCTTCGCCCTCCAGCAGCATGAAGCCGAGATAGCGGGCCAGATAGGCGTGCTCGAAATAGGTTTCGTTCGCCGAACCCGGCGACAGAACCGCCACCCGCTCCTCGCGGCTGCGGCGCTTGTTGAGCAGCGTATCGCGGAAGTTCCCGAAAAAGGAAGCCAGCCGATGGACATGCATTTCGGCATAGAGATCGGAGAAGGCGCGCGCGGTCGCAACGCGGTTTTCCAGTGCAAAGCCCGCACCTGACGGCGCCTGCGTGCGATCCGCCAGAACCCACCAGTTGCCGTCCGGCCCGCGCCCGATCTCGAAGGAACAGAAATGCAGGTGATGACCGCCGGAGGGCTGCAAGCCGACGATCGGTCTGAGAAACTCCGGATTGGAGGCCACCAGCGGCGGAGGCAGAAGTCCATCGCGGACCAAGCGGCATTCGCCATAGATATCGCCGACAATATGCTCCAAAAGCTCGGCGCGCTGCACCAGCCCTTCGGAAATCTTCGCCCATTCGTCTTCGGCAATCATCACCGGGATATGCGAGAGCGGCCAGTCGCGCTCCGACGTCCCCGGCCCGCCATAGGCACGGTAGAACACTCCGGCGTCACTGAGATAGCGGTCGGCAGTCGCAAAACGGTCGGCAATCGACTGCTCGTCCTGACGGCCGAGATAGCCAAGCAGATGCTGCCAGACAGGACGCACCTTGCCCTGCGGGTCGATCATCTCGTCGGCGATGCCGGGCAACGGCCGATAGCCGAGCAGGGTATCCACCCTGCTCCCTGCCATCGGTCTCTTGTCTGCCGCAGTCCCGCCTGCCAAGTCGATTACCCCCAAAACGCCCTTTTCAGGGCCGCCTGAGATCCAGCGTCATCGGGAATTCCGGATGCGGCGGATCGGCCCTGAAAAGCCACAAGCCTCCGGTATGCCCGGAAGGCAGGAAGCGCGCAAGGCGTCTGGCCTCTGCCTCGTTGCCATTCACAGGGAATGTCTCGTAGTTGCGCCCGCCGGGGTGGGCGACATGATAGACGCAACCGCCCAGCGACCGGCTCGACCATGTATCGTAGATGTCGAAGGTCAGCGGCGCGTTGACCGGGAGCACCGGATGGATGCCCGAGGCCGGATGCCACGCCTTGAAACGTACGCCACCCACAGACACGCCACGCTGGTCGGTCTCCTTGAGCGGCACGAGCCGCCCGTTGCACGTCACCTGATAGCGCTCGGGGTTAGCCGTCTCGAACTTCACCTGAAGCCGCTCGACGGAACTGTCGACATAGCGCACCGTGCCTCCGACGGCCCCCTGCTCGCCCGTGACATGCCACGGCTCGAGCGCCTGCCGGACCTCGAGCTTGTTGCCCTCATATTCCACCTCGCCGCAGAACGGGAAGCGGAACTCCAGCTGCGCCGAGAACCATTCCGGTCGGAACTCGAAGCCGTTCGCCTTGAGATCGGCCAGCACATCGAGGAAGTCCTTCCAGACGTAGTAAGGCAGCATGAAACGGTCGGCGAGAGAGGTCCCCCAGCGGACAAAATTGCCTTCGATCGGGTTCTTCCAGAAGCGCGCGATCAGCGCCCGGACCAGCAATTGCTGGGCAAGGCTCATGCGCGCATTCGGCGGCATTTCGAAGCCGCGGAACTCGACGAGCCCCAGCCGCCCCGTCGGCCCGTCCGGCGAGAACATCTTGTCGATACAGATTTCCGACCGGTGGGTGTTGCCCGTCGAGTCGGTGAGCAGATTGCGGAACAGCCGGTCCACCAGCCAGGGCAGCGGCGGCAGGCCCTTGCCCGGCAGCGGCACCTGGGCGAGCGCGATCTCCAGCTCATAGAGCGCATCATGCCGCGCCTCGTCGATACGCGGCGCCTGGCTCGTCGGGCCGATGAACAGGCCCGAGAAGAGATAGGAGAGCGACGGATGGCGCTGCCAGTGCAGCACGAGACTCTTGAGCAGGTCCGGCCGTCGCAGGAACGGGCTGTCATTCGGGTTCGAGCCGCCGACAACGACGTGGTTGCCGCCGCCAGTCCCGGTATGCCGACCGTCGATCATGAACTTGTCGGCGCCGAGTCGCGACTGCCGCGCCTCCTCGTAGAGCGCCGTGGTGATCTCAACGCATTCCTTCCAGTTGGAAGCCGGATGCACGTTGACCTCGATGACACCCGGATCGGGCGTCACCTTCATGACATTCAGGCGCTCATCCTGCGGCGGCGTATAGCCCTCGATATGGATCGGCAGGTTCAGATGCGCCGCCGCCCGCTCGGCAGAGGCGATGAGGTCCAGATAATCCTCCAGCGTCTCTGTCGGCGGCATGAAGACGCAAAGGCGGCCGTCGCGCGGTTCGATGGAAATGGCCGTGCGCACGCGGCCTTCGATTTCGGACAGCGCCTGCTGCTGGATCGGCGTCGTCGCCTTGTCCGGCTGCAGCGAATGTTCCGGCATCAGCCGGCCCTTGTCCTGCCGGTAGTCCGGCAGCGGCGGACGCTCGACCGATGGGTCGGTCGGCACGATATAGGGGAATTGCGATGCCGGGATGAAGACGAGTGAGCCAAGCGGCAGGCGGAAGCCGATGGGTGAGTCGCCGGGGATCAGGAACAGGCGGCCGCGCCGCGTGCTCCACTTCTCCGAAATCCAGGTCCGGCCGCTAGCACGCGAATTCCAGGCCTGCACCGGCAGCACATAGCCGGTCGGCTTGGTCAGCCCGCGCTCGAACACCTTGGCGATGCGGCTGCGCTCTTCCGGATTTTCGAGCTTCGAATTCGCCGGATCGACATTCTCCGGAAGGTTCGCCTCCTTGATCAGCCATTCGGCCGTATCCTCGAAGGCGGGCGTCGCGAATTCCGGCCTGACATCGAGCTCGATGGCAAGTGCTGCCGCGAACTTGCCGGCATCCTCATGAGAAACCTTGTAGTCCTGCGCTTCCGCCGCAATCAGCTTCGGCTGGTTCCAGATCGGCAGCCCGTCCTTGCGCCAGTAGAGCGAGAATGTCCAGCGCGGCAGGCTTTCGCCCGGATACCACTTGCCCTGCCCGTAATGCAGGAAGCCGCCCGGCGCGAAGCGCTCGCGCAGCTTGCGGATCAGCACATCGGCGCGGTCGCGCTTCTGCGGACCGACGGCGGCCGTGTTCCATTCGTCGGACTGGAAATCGTCGATGGAGACGAAGGTCGGCTCGCCACCCATGGTGAGGCGCACATCGGCCTGATCGAGATAGGCATCCACCTTTTCGCCGAGCGCATTGAGCGCATCCCAGCTTTCATCCGAGAAGGGCTTGGTGATACGCGGATGTTCGGCAACGCGCATGACCTTCATGTCGAAGTCGAACTCGGTCTTCGCCTCGCCGAAATAGCCACCCGAGATCGGGGCGGCGTTCTTGTAATGGGGCGTCGCGGCGAGCGGAATATGGCTTTCGCCGGCGAGAAGCCCCGAGGTCGGATCGAGACCGACCCAGCCGGCGCCCGGAAGATAGACTTCCGTCCAGGCATGCAGATCGGTGAAGTCCACCTCCGTGCCGGACGGGCCGTCCAGCGCCTTCAAATCCGGCGTCAGCTGGATGAGATAGCCCGAGACGAAGCGCGCGGCGAAGCCCAGATGGCGCAGGATCTGCACCAGCAGCCAGCTCGAATCGCGGCAGGAGCCCTTGGCAAGCTTCAGCGTCTCTTCCGGCGTCTGCACGCCGGGCTCCATGCGGATCGTGTATTCCGTCCGGTTCTGCAGCATCGCATTGATGCCCACCACCATGTCGACGGTGCGCTGGCGCTTGCGGTCGATGCCCTTCAGAAGCTCCTTGAGCAGCGGCCCCGCCGGCTCGGGCTTCATATAGATGGAGAGGTCTTCCTTCAGATCTTCCGGATAGTCGAAGGGGTAATGCTCGGCCTGTTCCTCGACGAAGAAGTCGAACGGGTTGTAGACCGTCATGTCGGCAACGAGATCGACCTCGATCTTCAGCTCGGTGACGGGATCGGGAAAGACGAAGCGGGCGAGATAGTTGCCGTAGGGATCCTGCTGGAGATTGACGAAGTGATTTTCCGGCGTGACCTTCAGCGAGTGGCTGATCACCTTGGTCTTGGAATGCGACGCCGGTTTGAGCCGGATGATCTGCGGCCCCAGAATGATGGGCTTGTCGTATTTGTAATGTGTCAGGTGATAGATACTGGCTTTAATCGACATTGGCCCTCATCGCGCCGGAAATAACAACTGCCAAATCTTTAGCCATGCTGCCGATTTGTGCAATGGGGAATGTGCCTCCATCGAAAAAGTCGCAGAAAGACCCGGCCATGACGTGCTTGCACAACATGAGCTGCACAACCTGGAGCCTGAGATTTCAGGCTTCGTTAACGACATATAGATATTATCTCATACTAGCATTTCCCGACCTGCTGCTCCGGACAAGAGTTATTCCGGCGCGGTCGGGCGAATATCTGATCCAGTGGCTAGAATCCCACCCCCGCCACAGAACCCTGAATACGAGGCCTCATGTTTGGTTTCATCAAACGATCCATTGCCGCCAAGCTCATACTGGTCACTGCGGCCACGATTACACTGCTTCTGGCGCTTTCCAACTATGTCCTGATTTCGCAGACGAATGATCGGGTGCGAAATCTGGTCATGAAACAGGCCGGCAGCGAGGCCAGCGGCATCGCCAAGGACATCGCAGCCGATGTCGGCGAACTCTCCAGTGCCGCCCGCACCATGGCCGGCGTGATCGGCCACACCCATGCCGGCGGCCTTCTGGACCGCAAGGGCACGATCGACATCCTGCGCGCCAACCTGGAACAGAACCCCTTCGCCTTCGGTAGCTGGTTCGCAGAAGCGTCCAACGCCTTCGACGGCAAGCAGGCCGAAATGAAGGACAAGGCGGACTTCGGCGGCAACAAGACTGGGCAATTCTCGCCCTACTGGTCGAAGGATCGTAACGGCGCAATCCAGTTCAGCACCTTCGACATCGACTATTCCAAGGAATGGTATGCCTCGGCTGCCCAGAGCATGAAGGGCGCCATCACCAAGCCCTATCTGGCAGAAGGCACCGACGTGCCCACCGTCATGAGCTCGATCGCCTATCCGGTCGTCTCCGGCGGCAAGCTCATCGGCGTCTCAGGCGTCGACATTTCGCTCGCCTCGCTCTCGACCCGCCTCGCCGCGCTGCGTCCCTTCGAAACAGGCCGCGTCATGCTCGTCTCGCAGGACGGCAAATGGCTGGTCGGTCCGGACGCTGCCGCCATGATGAAGGATTATGACGGCGCAGCGCCCGAGAAAATCAAGTCCGCAATCGTCGACAAGACGACATCCCAGCTGGAGGGCGTCACCGGCAAGGACGGCGCCCATTTCGAACGCCTCGTCTATCCGTTCGACCTGCCCGGCCTGAGCGCACGCTGGGTCGTTCTCGTTGACATTCCCTCGACGGTGGTCGCAACGCAGGTCCGCGAACAGACACTTCTGATGGTCGCAGGCGGCCTGGTCGTGCTGCTCGCCGTCATGGCCGGTCTCTATCTCTCGGTCCGCCGCCTTGTGCAGCGTCCGATCGACGGCCTGGTCGCAGATGTCGAGCGCCTGAGCCGTGGCCAGTATGACAAGCCGGTGGCAGGCCAGGATAGCGCCGACGAGACGGGCGCGGTTGCCGCGGCACTCGAAGGCTTCCGCCACAAGCTTGCGGATGCCGAGCGCCACGAAGCTGCAGCCGAGGAACAGCGCGACGCTGCGGAAGCCGCCCGCCGCCAGAACGAGCAGGAGCGCCTCGCCAATGCCGCACTCCAGCAACAGGTCGTCAGCCATCTCGGCCAGGGCCTTTCGGAACTGTCCGCCGGCAATCTCACCTATCGCCTGCCCGGCAACTTCCCGGCCGAATACGGCCAGCTGAAGAGCGACTTCGACAGCGCGCTGGCAAGCCTTGAAGAGACGATCCAGACGCTCAGCCACTCCGTCCGCAACATCAGCGGCGGCGCGAACGAGATCACCAGCGCCTCCTCCGACCTGTCGCTGCGCACCGAACGACAGGCCGCCAGCCTCGAAGAAACCGCCGCAGCGCTCGACGAGCTGACCTCGCAGGTCAATTCCAGCGCCGACAATGCCGGCCGCGCCGCAAGCTCGGTTCAGTCGGCCAATTCGAATGCCGAAAAGTCAGGCGAGATCGTGCACAAGGCGATCTCGGCCATGCACGGCATCGAACAGTCCTCGCAGGAGGTCAACCGCATCATCAGCGTGATCGACGAGATCGCCTTCCAGACCAACCTCCTGGCACTGAATGCCGGCGTGGAAGCGGCCCGTGCAGGCGAAGCCGGCAAGGGTTTCGCAGTCGTGGCGCAGGAAGTCCGCGAGCTTGCCCAGCGGTCGGCCAATGCCGCCAAGGAGATCAAGACGCTGATCAATGCGTCGGGAGCCCAGGTGAGCGAAGGCGTCAGCCTGGTCAACAAGGCCGGCGAAGCACTGGAAAGCATCGCCTCGCAGGTCCTGCAGATCAATGGCCTCATTCAGGAGATCTCCTCCTCCTCGACCGAACAGGCCGTGGGACTGCGCGAGATCAACTCCGCCGTCAACCAGATGGACCAGGTGACCCAGCAGAACGCCGCCATGGTCGAGGAGGCAACGGCCGCCAGCGCCGCCCTCAACGCGGAAGTCAGCGTCCTGATGGCGCTGGTCAACCGCTTCAGGACCAGCGGCGCCGGTGCGCAGACCGCGGCCCCGGCCCGCGCCTACAGCCCGCAGCCGGCCCGCCCGGCAGCGACGGCGCGCCCTGCCGCCCCTGTGCGCCGGGCACCCGCCGTTTCCGGCAACACGGCGCTCGCCTCGTCGGATTGGGAAGAGTTCTGAGACAGGCCGCTCGGCCTGTGACAATCAGCCAGAGATGGGGCGGCGCTTATCTGCGCCGCCTTTTCTTTTCGGGACTTCAGGGCCTGCCGCGATAGGCATTCCGCTCCGGGAACGGCCAGTCGGCCAAAAGCGCCATGTCCGGCCGGAATATCTCGACCTTGAGCGGATGGCAGGCGGCCGTATCGCTCGAGTGTTCGGAACTGCAATCGCCACCCGGACAGGCCGACAAGCCGCCGAGCAGATCGATCTCCGCAAACATCTCCAGGAAGTCGCCGGGCCGCACCGGGCTCGCCTTCATGAAATACTGATGCGTATCCTTGGTAAAGCCGGTGCACATGAAGACATTGAGCACATCGTGCACATAGGGCTCCGCCTCCTTCATCGAAATGCCGCGCGCCTCCGACAGCGCCCCGCACAGGTTGGAATGGCAGCAATGGTGATAGTCGCCGCCGGAGAGCAGGCGATGCGTGTAGGGATCGCAGCGCGTGCCGATCACATCGTGAACGCCGCCGCCATATTCATCGAAGCCATACCAGCCGAGCGTGTCATGCGTGATCGTCGCCATGGGGCGCAGGTTGGGCAGATTGCTCCACAGCCGGTTGCCGGTGGTGACATGGGTCGCATGCAGCGCCCGCGTCTTGCCGCTGAAGAAGCGCTCGTTGAGATCGTTCGCGTTCCAGAGGTTTAGATCGCCGACCTGCGGACCCTCGACGCTGACGATGCGGAAGAAATGTCCCTTCGGCACGTTGAACGTCTTGCCCTCCCGCGGCGGCACGATGACTTCATCGATCTTCGTCAGTGTCTCCCGCACAGCCTTGAGCCGGTCCATGTCCGGCACCGGCAAGGTTTCAACCGGGTAGCAGACCACGGGCTTGACGGCGCGGCGCGCAGCGGCGTCAGGGGGCGGCACGGGACGGGTATCGAGGGACATGCGAAAGCTCCAGTTGATCGCGAGCCCTCACGTTTACGCCTTCGTTCACGCCTGGCAAGCATCCCGCCACGCCGGCCTGTGGATCAGCGATGCGTCACGCTATTCAGGTGGCCGAACTCACGCCCGCCGGGAGGTCTTGAATTCCTGCTCCGGCACCATATCTATCATTCACCACCCGTCATCGAAGATCGCCTGCTGCGCCGTTCGGCTGCGCGTTCGCGATTGTCCGGGTAAAAGCAAAGGGCGCTCCCCGGTCTGGGTTGAGCGCCCTTTGTCATTCAAGAGATGGTGCGGCAACCGATGCCGCGAAACATCAATCCTTGGCGCGTTCGACGTAGGAACCGTCTTCCGTCAGGATGACGACGCGCGTGCCGGGGGTGATGTGGCCGGGGACGAGCGTGCGGACGCCGTTCGACAGGATCGCCGGCTTGTAGGACGAGGACGCCGTCTGGCCCTTGACGACCGGCTCGGTTTCCATGATTTCGAGCGTCGCGTGGCGCGGCAGTTCGAGCGCCAGCGCACGGCCTTCGTGAACCGAGAGAATGACGCTCATGCCTTCTTCGAGATAGGCAGCGGCATCGCCCACGGATTCCTTGTCCATGACCAGCTGGTCATAGGTTTCCGGGTTCATGAAGTGGAAGCCTTCATCGTCGTTGTAGAGGTAGGAATGCGCCGTGTCTTCAACGAAGGCGCGCTCGACCTGTTCCGTCGTCTTCCAGCGCTCCGACACCTTCACGCCATCGACGATGCGGCGCATGTCAACCTGCGTGACCGGCGTGCCCTTGCCGGGGTGGAAGTTCTGGGCGGTCAGAACGACATAAAGCTTGCCCTCGACTTCGAGGACATTGCCCTTGCGGACCGACGAGGCGATGATCTTGACCATAAGACGTCCTTGTATCTCGATGAAACGCGCCTTAAAGGGACCGGCATGGCCCGCCCGCGTTCCGAAATGTTCATTGCGGGCGCACTAACGCAATTTCAGGCAAAAGGCCAGTCCGCACGCGAAGATTTCGCCGGACTTCGAGAGTAACCGGACGATGATCGAGAAGAGCCGCGAGAAAAGCCCCTGGTGGGAGCCGCATATCCATGCCGACCGCCGGCCCCTGCTCCTCGGCCGCAACCGTCTCATGGCCGCCTTCAGGCTGTGGTTTGCCGAGCGCGATTTCGTCGAGGTCGAGACTGCGGCTTTGCAGGTCTCGCCCGGCAACGAGGCGCATTTGCATGCCTTCGAGACGCAGGCGCTGACCATCGATGGCACAGCGCTCCCCTTCTATCTCCACACCTCGCCGGAATTCGCCGCCAAGAAACTTCTGGCCGCCGGCGAGACGCGCCTCTGCACCTTCGCCCATGTCTGGCGCAACCGCGAACGCGGGCCGCTGCACCATCCGGAATTCACCATGCTGGAATGGTATCGCGCCGGCGAGACCTACGACCAGCTGATGACCGACTGTGCCGATCTGCTGGCAGTTTCCGCCCGCACGACCGGCATCGACCGCTTCCGCTTCGCCGGCCACGAATGCGACCCCTTTGCCGAGCCCGAACGGCTGACTGTCGCCGAGGCCTTTGCCCGCCATGCCGATATCGACCTGCTGGCGACGATCCATGCCGATGGCACGACGGACCGCGAGGCGCTGGCCACACAGATGCGCACGCAGGGTCTTTCCGTCTCCGATGACGACACCTGGGCGGACCTCTTCTCCAAGGTGATCGTCGGCAAGGTTGAACCGCATCTGGGCCAAGGCTGCGCGACGATCCTCTGCGAATATCCGGTGGCCGAAGCGGCACTGGCCCGCCGCGCGCCGAAGGACGGCCGCGTCGCCGAACGCTTCGAGCTCTACGCCTGCGGCGTCGAACTGGCGAATGCCTTCGGCGAACTCACCGACGCCGCCGAACAGCGCCGCCGCTTCGAGATGGAAATGGCCGAAAAGGCTCGCATCTATGGCGAGCGCTATCCGCTGGACGAGGATTTTCTGGAAGCGCTGACGATCATGCCCGAGGCCAGCGGCATCGCGCTCGGCTTCGACCGGCTGGCCATGCTCGCGACCGGCGCGCGCAAGATCGAGGATGTCATCTGGACGCCCGTCGCTGAATTTATGGCGGGGTCCGCCCCATGATCAAGGCCGGCGTTTCGCTCAACTCATTGGACGATCTTGCCATGGCGGGGCTGGTAGAGCCCTCCCCCGCCCTCGACGCCGTCGCCGCCCGCTATGCGGTGGCCGTGACGCCGGAAATGGCGGCGCTGATCGAGCGCGCGGGACCGGACAGCGCCATGGCGCGGCAGTTCATCCCCGACGCCCGCGAACTCGACACGCTGCCGGAGGAAAGCGCCGACCCGATCTCCGACAAGCGCTTCACACCCGTCGAAGGCGTCGTGCATCGCTATCCGGATCGCGTGCTGCTAAAGGCCGTGCATGTCTGCCCGGTCTATTGCCGCTTCTGCTTCCGCCGCGAGATGGTCGGCCCGGCGGGCGATGGCCTGCTGGCGGCGGAAAAACTGGATGCGGCGCTCGCCTATATCCGCGAGCACGAAGACATCTGGGAAGTCATCCTGACCGGTGGTGATCCGCTGGTCCTCTCTCCCCGGCGGCTTGAACGGCTGCTGGCACCGCTGAGCCGGATCGACCATGTGAAGGTCATCCGCATCCATTCCCGCGTCCCGCTCGTCGACCCCGAGCGGATTTCTGGCGAGCTGATCGCGCTGCTGAGGGCCACCGGCAAGAGCGTGTATGTCGCGCTCCACGCCAACCATGGGGACGAATTTACCGAGTCCGGGCGCAGGGCCTGTGCGCGTCTCGTCGATGCCGGCATTGCCATGGTCAGCCAGTCGGTGCTGCTGAAGGGTGTCAACGACGATGCGGAGGTGCTGGCGGAGCTGATGCGTACCTTCGTCGAAAACCGCATCAAGCCCTATTACCTGCACCACCCGGACCTTGCCCCCGGCACCTCGCATTTCCGTCTCACCATCGAGGAAGGCCAGGCGCTGGTCTCCTCGCTGCGCGGCAGGCTATCGGGGCTTTGCCAGCCGCATTACGTGCTCGACATTCCGGGCGGTCACGGCAAGGCTTATGTGAATGCGGCGGAGCATGCGGTTGACCAAGCCGGCCTCACCGTCACCGACTTTCGCGGCGGAAAACATCCGTATCCCTGAACATATCGGATAGCACAAAACAAAACCGGCGGGCTGCCTCCAGACAACCCACCGGCAGGAACGCGAACGTCCCGTATTTTTCCTTACAATCCACTCAGCCGAAGCGGCCGGTGATGTAATCGCTCGTGCGCTGCTGGCTCGGCGCGCTGAAGAGCTTGTCGGTCGAGTCGAATTCGACCAGTTCGCCGAGATACATGAAGGCGGTGTACTGCGAGGTACGGGCCGCCTGCTGCATGTTATGCGTGACGATGGCAATGCAATACTGCGAACGGAGCGATTCGATCAACTCCTCAATCTTAGCGGTAGAGATCGGGTCGAGCGCCGAGGCCGGCTCGTCGAGGAGCAGGACGGACGGCTTGACGGCAATCGCGCGGGCGATGCAGAGGCGCTGCTGCTGACCACCGGAGAGGCCGAGGCCCGACTGGTTGATCTTGTCCTTCACTTCATTCCACAGAGCGGCCTCGGTGAGCGCCGCTTCGACGCGGTCGTTCATTTCCGACTTCGAGATCTTCTCATAGAGACGAATGCCGAAGGCGATGTTTTCATAGATCGACATCGGGAACGGCGTCGGCTTCTGGAATACCATGCCGACCTTGGCGCGCAGGTTGTTCAGGTCGACATCCTTGGCCAGGATGTTCTTGCCGTCGAGCAGGATCTCGCCCTCGACCTTCTGGCCCGGATAGAGATCGTACATGCGATTGAAGGTGCGCAGCAGCGTGGACTTGCCGCAGCCGGACGGACCGATGAAGGCCGTGACCGTCTTGTCGCGGATCTTCATGTTGACGTTCTTCAAGACGCGATGGCCGTTCTGGTAGGTGAAGTCGAGGTTCTTCACTTCCACCTTCACCGGCATTTCGAGATCGGCCGGGCCGAAGGAGCCGCCGCGGTTCTGGATGACGCTCTGGGAATTCATATCGGTCATGTTCATAATTCCAATCCTATCGTTGCGTCCGCGTCACTGGCGGCGGCCGCCCATCAGGCGGGCAAGGATGTTGATGGCGAGGATCGCGACGGTGATGATCAGCGCGCCGGCCCAGGCCAGCTGCTTCAGATCTTCGCCCGGATCGGCGGCAAGAGTATTGATCGCAACCGGCAGCGTGGCAATCGGTCCCGTGAAGCCGGCATTCATGAACTTGGAATAGCCAGCCGTGAAGAGAAGCGGCGCGGTTTCGCCGCTGATGCGCGCGACGGCCAGAAGGATGCCAGTCAGGATGCCCGTCCAGGCGGAACGGTAGATGACATGCGTCATCGCCTTCCAGCGCGGGGCGCCAAGAGCGGCCGTCGCCTCGCGCAGCGCGTTGGGAACCAGCAGCAACATGTCCTGCGTCGTGCGGTTGACCACCGGCAGCGCGATCAGCGCAAGCGCCGCGATACCGGCAATGGCCGAGTTGCCGCGCATCGGCACGACGATGGCCCCATAGACAAACACGCCGATGATGATCGAGGGGGCCGACAGCAGGATGTCGTTGATGAACTTCGCGACTTCGGCAAGCTTTGAGCCATTGGCATATTCAACAAGGAAGGTGCCGGCCAGAATGCCGATCGGCGCCGCAATGAGGATCGCGAAGAACGTGACCATGACAGTGCCGTAGATCGCGTTCAGCAGACCGCCGCGCGAGCCTTCAGCCGGAATGGTCATCGTGAATACGTCGAGGCTCAGCGCCGAGACGCCGCGATAAAGAAGCGTGCCGAGAATGACCGCAAGGAAAAACATGCCGAGGCCCGCGGCGATGACGGAAAGCGTCATCATCAGCCGGTTGCGCGCATAGCGCCGTGACATGATGTTCTGACGAATGGTATTTTCCATGGGGGCGATCCTCAGAATGACTCAGAGCGGCCGATCATCCACTTCGCCAGCGCAAGCACGCAGAACGACAGGATGAAGAGCAGGAGGCCAAGGGCGATCAGGCTGGAAAGCTGCAACCCGTCGGCTTCGCCGAACGTGTTGGCAATCTGCGCGGAGATGGTCGTCGAGGGCGAAATGATCGACGACTGCAGGCGGGTGACCGAGCCGACCACGAAGGTAACGGCCATGGTTTCGCCGAGCGCACGGCCAAGACCCAGCATGATACCGCCGACAAGGCCGCGGCGCGTATAGGGGATCAGGATGTTGCGGGCAACTTCCCAGGTCGTCATGCCCATGCCGTAGGCGGACTCACGCAGCATCGGCGGAACCGTCAGGAAGACGTCGCGGGTGATGGCGGTGATGAAGGGCAGAACCATGATGGCAAGCACGAAGCTCGCGGTGAGCAGGCCCACGCCCGGTGCCGGCGGCTGGAACAGGTAGCCGATGATCGGAACCTGGCCGACCGTGGCGATCAGAAAAGGCAGGATGTAAAGCTGCATCAGCGGCACGAGCACGAAGAGGCCAACAATGCCGTAGATGATGGACGGAACGCCGGCGAGCAGTTCGATAGCCGTCCCGATCGGGCGGCGCAGCGGGCCGGGGCAAAGCTCCGTCAGGAAGATGGCGATGCCGAAGGAGAGCGGCACGGCAATGAGCATGGCGATCAGCGAACTGATCAGCGTTCCAAGCACTGCGGGAACAGCGCCGAATTTCTCGGTCGGCGCACTCCATGACGTGCCCCAGAGGAAGGACAGACCGTAGGCCTGGAAGGTCGGAAGCGCGTCGATCACCAGAACGACGAGAATGGCGAGCAGCATCAGGACGACCAAGGCGGCCGATGCGAATGTCATCAAGAAGAATATGCGGTCCTGTAACTTGAAGGTTTTCGTGATGGCAGCAACGTCCACCCTCGAAAAATCAGCCCCGTTCGTCGCGTCGACCATTCTGCAACCCCTGTCCCGGTCATGAAAAGCGGACAGAGATCATCTCTGTCCGCCAATTTCGCATGATGTGCCGATTACTTGGCAGCGAAGTCCTTGTCCCAGGATTCCATGACCACCTTGGCGACGGCATCCGGGATGGCTACGTAGTTCAGCGTCGTGGCGTCCTTCTGGCCCTTTTCATAGGCCCACTTGAAGAAGTCCAGAGCGCCCTGGTTCAGAGCCTTGTCGGCCGGCTGCTTGTAGAGAACAACCCAGGTCGATGCGGCGATCGGCCAGGTGTTGTCGCCCGGCTGGTTGGTGACGATGACGTTGAAGTTCTTCGAACCCTTCCAGTCAGCGTTGGCAGCGGCAGCGGCGAACGTGTCAAGCTTCGGCTCGACGACCTTGCCGGCAGCGTTCTTCATCTTCGAGAAGCCCATCTTGTTGGCAACAACGTAGGAGTACTCGACGTAGGAGATCGAACCGGCGGTCTGGGCAACCGTGGTGGAAACGCCTTCAGAGCCCTTGGCGCCGAAGCCGACCGGCCACTGAACGGCCGTGTCCGAACCAACCTTTTCCTTCCACTCAGGCGAAACCTTCGCGAGGTAGTTGGTGAAGTTGAAGGTCGTGCCCGAACCGTCAGCGCGGTAAACAACCGAGATCGGCGTGGAGGGCAGCTTGGCATCGGGGTTCAGCTTCTTGAGAGCAGCGTCGTCCCACTTGGTGATCTTGCCGAGGAAGATGCCGGCGAGCGTTTCGCCGTCAAATACCAGTTCGCCCGGCTTCACGCCTTCGATGTTATACGTGACGACGATGCCGCCGGAGATCATCGGGAACTGGGCAAGGCCGTTCTTCTCGAGATCGCCATCGCTCATCGGCTTGTCGGTTGCGCCGAAGACAACCGTCTTGGCGAGAAGCTGCTTGATGCCGGCGCCCGAACCGACCGACTGATAGTTCACGGTGTTGCTCGTGGCGGCCTTGTAGCCTTCAGCCCACTTGGACAGAACCGGGTTGATGAAGCTGGAGCCAGCGCCGGTGATGTCGGCAGCCAGCGATGCGCCGGCAAGCGTGAGGCTGAGAGCGGCAGCGGCGGCGCCGACTGCGAATTTGCGGATGAGGTTCACGGCAGTTCTCCCTGTACGTGATGGTAATTCCTTCAGGCCGCCCCCTCTCTCTCAAGGACCACGGCTTGGGGGTTCATTAGGCTCCAGGAGTTACGCTTATGTGACACTTGTATGAAGGATATATGACAGCCCCGGTGGAGCCGTCAGCGCTTCAGAAAAACATATATCTTATCATAAGGTTGACCATAATTCAGAGGAACCGGGGTAGGCGCTTCGGCAGGACCGGTTTGCGACAGCGATTGTAACAATCCAGATGCAATGCCCGCGAGTCCCTCATGCCTGCTACCGAAAATCCGTCAGTAAACGCAAAAATGCCGGCCCCTTTCGGAACCGGCATATCAATTGACGCATCACTTCGGACGGTTCAGGCCGCCTTCTTGATGGGGGCGACCGAGAGCTTTCGACCACACGGCACGAGAACGCCCGCAGCACCCTTGAGCCAGCCGTCTTCCAGCTCCAGCGCGAGGAAGCGCGACCGCTCGAACGGGCCCGGCATCATCAGCGTCGAGGTCTTGTCGGCAAAGAAGCCGAAACGCTCATAATAGGGTGCGTCCCCGACGAGGAGGATCGCGCCATGGCCAAGGCGGCGGGCTTCGAAGATCGACGCACGCATCAGCGCCGCGCCAATGCCCTTGCCTTCATGGGCAGCATCGACGGCCAGCGGACCAAGCAGAAGCGCCGGCAGTGGCGCGCCGCCCGGCGTGATGCCGGCATGCACGTTCCACAGGCGCACGGTGCCGATGACGTGACCGGCGCGGTCGCGCGCCACGAAAGCCAGGCCTTCGGCCGGCAGCCGCCCACGGCGCAGCTTCTCCGACGACTTCTTGCGACGGTTCGGGCCCATGGCGGCATCCAGCAGGCGCTCACGAGCAACGACATCGCCGGCAGCTTCCGGCTCGATGGTGAATTCAGGCGCGTTGTTCGCGCGAAGGACATCAAGAACAAGGGCCATCGTGGCCTCCCGAACTTCAATACCGCTCAATGCGGCCCGGATATCTTGGGTGAATGCCTCGCCCCGCAAAGGGCGATGGCTTGAGGTCGCTACCGACCAGACTTCTGTCAAACCTGCTTCAATTCCGTCTGGGTGCCTTAATAACCGTTCCTGTCTGAACGGCAGATGAAGGCTTTGTGACGGTTTCGCGGCCGGCTTGAAACGCCCCGGCTCATCCGGGGCGGATCGATCAGATGCAGTAGGACTTCAGCGGGTCGAAACCGTTGAAGGCGACGGCCGAATAGGTCGTCGTGTAGGCACCCGTGCCTTCGATCAGCACCTCGTCACCGATGGTGAGCGAGAGCGGCAGCGGATACATGTTCTTCTCGTAAAGAACATCCGCCGAATCGCAGGTCGGGCCGGCCAGCACGCAAAGACCCATGTCGTCGGCATCGCGCTCCGTGCGGATCGGATAGCGGATGGCTTCGTCCATCGTTTCAGCCAGACCGCCGAACTTGCCGATGTCGAGGAAGACCCATCGGTGTTCGTCGTTGTCCGACTTCTTCGAGATCAGGACGACTTCCGACTTGATCACGCCCGCATTGCCGACCATGCCGCGACCCGGCTCGATGATGGTCATCGGGATCCGGTTGCCGAAGTGCTTGGAGAGCGATGCGAAGATCGCCTGGCCATAGGCTTCAGCCGACGGAATGTCCTTCAGGTACTTCGTCGGGAAGCCGCCGCCCATGTTGACCATCTTCAGCTCGATGCCCTGCTTGGCGAGCGACACGAAGACGCGCTTGGCGTCGGAGAGCGCTGCATCCCAGGCATCGACCTTGGTCATCTGCGAACCGACATGGAACGAGACGCCGAAGGATTCCAGACCCAGCTGATGCGCATAGACGAGCACGTCGACGGCCATCTGCGGCACGCAGCCGAACTTGCGCGACAGCGGCCATTCCGCGCCTTCGCCATTCGTCAGCACGCGGCAGAACACGCGGGCGCCGGGAGCGGCACGGGCGATCTTCTCGACTTCCTCGTGGCTGTCGACAGCAAAAAGGTTGACGCCCAGCGCATGAGCACGCGCAACGTCGCGTTCCTTCTTGATCGTGTTGCCGAAGGAAATGCGGGCAGCGGTCGCGCCGGCATCGAGCGCCATTTCGATTTCAGCGACGGACGCGCAATCGAAATTGGAGCCCATGCCTGCGAGAAGACGCAGGACTTCCGGAGCGGGGTTCGCCTTGACCGCATAATAGATATGGCTGTCCGGCAGGGCATGACGAAATGCCTTGAAATTGCCGGCGACGATATCGAGATCGACGACGAGGCACGGACCTTCCGGCTGGCGGGTCTTGAAGAAGTCGAGGATACGCTGCGAGGTCATGGCGGGTCTCCAAAAATCCAGAGTCAGTTACCCATCGACCCGAACGTTCATCGAACGGGGCGTTGGAACGGCATGGCTTCGAGAATCAGAATATTCCCGAAGGACAAAGCGCGGATGACGCGGCGATCAGGAACCAGCCGGTGGAGACCCTGGAACCTGAGCGGAACGCAAACGCAAATGACGAACAAACGCCCACAAGGGAGCGATCATTCACTTTGTCTGCCTTGGATTGGAGGGGAGAACCCGACCGCACTTCCGGCAATGAAGGTGTGCCTCTTCAGTAACCCCGGCTGTTGGAAAGCCGGCAGACACCAGAAAGGCCCGCACCGTCGTTGCTTCAAGATGTCCTCGCATTTCCCGGTTGGCCGGAATAGCGACTGGAGCGGTTAGTTCCAGGTACCTTACCGATACCCTCACCTTAGGGATTAAATCCCAGTTCGAGGGTCGGCGGACACCCACAGGCACGTGCGACTTTGGGCAACCGCGGAGATAAGAACATTCGCTGTCGTAATCAAGAGTTTTTTTGACCCTAGCCAAATTTTCCCAAATGATTGAAAAGGGGCGTACGGAGGACCTATATTCCCGAAAATATTTAGCGAGGCAAAATGGATACTCTCACGCGGATCAGGGCCTTCATCGACGTCGTGGACGCGGAGGGCTTTTCGGCCGCAGCCCGCAAACTCGGACGTTCCAAGGCACTGCTCTCCAAATATGTGCGCGAACTGGAAGACGAGCTCGGCGCCCTTCTCCTCAATCGCACCACCCGGCAATTCTCGCTCACCGAAGCCGGCAAGACCTATTACCGCTCAGCCTCGGAAATCCTCAAGGAGATCGACGAACTCGCCGATCTGGTGCGCGAGAACAACACGGACCTGAAGGGCCGCCTGAAAGTCTCCGTGCCGCGCACCTTCGTAGACGCCGATGTCGGCCACTGCCTCATCGACTTCGCCAAGCTGCATCCCGACCTGTCGCTGGAAATCATGGCGGAGGATCGATTCGTCGATCTGGTCGAGGAAGGTTTCGACCTTGCCATCCGCGTGACCAAGCTGGAAGATTCCGGCCTCATCGCCCGCAAGATCACCGATTTCGGCCTCAACATCTGCGCGACGCCGGAATTTCTCGCCCGTCACAAGGGCCTCGACCATCCGACCGGCCTGGCAAACGTGCCCTGCCTCATCGATTCCAACAGCCGCCGCAAGGGCGTACTGCGCTTCTTCGAGCCGGACGGCTCCTCCTTCTCCGTTCAGGTCTCCGGCCCCATCGAGGTAAACAGCCCGACGGCGACGCTGCGCGGCGCGCTGGCCGGCCTGGGCGTGGCGCTGCTGCCCGACTTCGTCGCCCGCAAGCACATCGAGAACGGCGAGCTTGTCGTGCTGTTCAACGAATATCTGCCGAGCGACCGCGGCATCTATGCGGTCTATCCGCATAGGCGGCATCTGCCGGCCAAGGTGCGCACCTTTGTCGACTTCCTGCAGGCCTGGTTTAAAAAATTGTAACTTTGCGCCCGGCTGCGGGCGTGAGATGCTGCCGCGACATCATGCAGCGTGTACCCGGGCTCATTTTCGTCCAGATTGAGGACCAATCAGGCCCCCGACACGCGCATGACCTTTTGACAAACGATGGTTCCATGACCCGCAAGCTTGCCCTTCTCACAACGCTCGCCGGCCTTCTCTTGCCCGCAGCGGCCTTTGCCCATCCGCATATCTTCGTGGAGGCAAGGCTGAAAGTCGTCGCCGGTGATGACGGCAACGTGAAGGAACTGCGCAACGTCTGGCGATTCGACGAAGTCTTTTCCTCGACCGTGCTTCTGGACTTCGACAAGAACAAGAACCTGAAGCTCGACCCGGAAGAGCTGAAGGCCGTCGGCAAGACGGTGAAGGAGTCGCTGGCCGACTTCGACTACTATACGAACATCACGCAGGACGGAAAGAAGATCGACATCGCACCGCCCGACGTCATCAATGTCGACTACAAGGACGGCCAGCTCCTGATGCTCTTCGCCGTCAAGCCGGCAACGCCCATGCCGCTGAAAGGCGACATGACCTTCGGCGTCTGGGACCCGACGCTCTACACATCGCTCGATTTCGCCACCGACAAGGACATCGTCGTTGAGGGCAATGGCTTCAAGGCCTGCCAGCACAAGGTGGTCCGCCCGAATCCCGACGAAGTCATCGCGCAGAACCAGAAGACGCTGACACAAGCCTTCTTCAACGATCCGATGGGGACCACCATGTCCAAGCTCTTCGCAACACGGATAGACGTCACATGCTGACCGCGCGAAACACAAGACGCCTGCTTCTGGCGCTTGCCGCCGCCGCGATCCTCTCCCCCCTCCTCATGCCGCTGGCGGCCCATGCCGGCTCGCCGCTCGGCATCGGCACGGCCGAGCCCTCTTTCAACACATCCGGTTTCGGCGGTCCTTTCCTCGCCTGGGTCAATGTCCAGCAGCAGACCTTCTACCGCGCGCTGACGCAATCGCTCATCGCCATGCGCCAGGATCCGTGGAAGCTGTGGACGCTGGTCAGCCTCTCCTTCCTTTACGGCGTCTTCCACGCCGCAGGTCCGGGACACGGCAAGGCCGTGATCTCCTCCTACATGATCGCCAACGAGATTCAGCTGAAGCGCGGCATCGTGATTGCGATCATATCGTCCTTCCTGCAGGGCATCACCGCGCTCCTCGTCGTCGGCGCCGCCTATCTTATTCTGCGCGGCACCTCCATTACGCTGACCAACGCCACAGACTTCCTTGAACAGGGAAGTTACCTTCTGGTCGCGGCCTTCGGCTTCTGGATGCTGGTGCGCAAGGTCCGCAGCCTCGTCTCCAAATCCGCCCGCCGCGCGCCCGCCGCAGCCATGGCCGGCATGCCGGCAGGCCTGCAGTTCCACGCCCATGACGACGATGCCTTCTGCGCCTGCGACCACACCGCCGTGCAGCGCCTCGCCCCCGTGAAATCAAGCCTTAAGCTTGGCGCCGGCTCGGCCCAGCCGACAGGCCTCCTTGGCACGGCCAAGACGAATAAGGCCGCCGTCGCCGATTTCTGCGAAGAATGCGGGCACGCCCACATGCCCTCCCCCCAATCGCTGGGCGGCGAGAACTTCAGCCTCAAGGAAGCCTTCTCCGCCGTCGTCGCCGTGGGGCTCCGCCCCTGCTCCGGCGCGATCATCGTCGTGACCTTCTCGCTCCTCAACAGCCTCTATCTCGGCGGCATCCTCTCCGTCTTCGCCATGTCCGTGGGTACCGCCATCACGGTGTCCCTGCTGGCCATCATGGCCGTGTCAGCCAAGGGACTGGCGGTGAAGCTAGCCGGAGATGGAACCTTGGGCGAGAAGATTGGGACAACAATCGAGATCGCAGGCGCGGCGTTTGTGATGGCGCTGGGGATCATATTGTTTCTGGCGACGTTGCAGTTTGCCCATTGAGGTGAAGCCCCGGCCTTTCAACAGACAACGCCGCGGGCACCAAACCGGCTATCTCACCGCCGGCTCGAACTGCGCGCTGCAACGAATGCCGCCGGGCACGAGCCCGTCCGGATTGGCAAGCTCGAACTGCACCTGGAAAAGTCCGCTCGCCGAATCGATCTGTCCATCCTTGCTAACGATCCTCGCTGGGTAGGAACCACCGATGGGCGCCTCGGGCATGATGGTCGCCGGAAGGCCGACTTTCACCAGAGGATAAACATTCAAAGGCAGGTAAAGCTCCACCCGCAGGACCGCCGTCTCGGCAATCTCCATGGCCATCTGCTGGGGATCGGCAAATTCGCCGGGATCGAGCACGACCTGCGTCACGACGCCATCAACGGGCGCCCGCAGGCTGCGCCGGACGAACGCCGCCTCGGCCCGCTTCAAATCGATGCGCACCAGCTTCTGGTCTAGCACGGCCTGCTCGAACTCGGCCGCCGCCAGCACATATTCCATTTCCGATTTCTGCATCTGCTGGATCGAGGCCGCGCCACGCTCGTTCAGGGTCTTCTGGCGCTCGAACGCATCCCTCAGCGTCGCTGTCGCGGCCCTTTTGGAGGCGATCAGTGCATCGCTGTCGGCTTTCAGCCTCAGCGCCTCCACCTGCGCAGCCTCCACCTCGGATTCCAGCGACGCGACGACCTGGTCTTTCCTGACCCTGTCCCCACGCCGGACCGACACCTCGGCCAGAACGCCCTGCACCTGACTTGAGAGCTTGATGATCCTGTTGGCCTCGATCAGGCAGGATGCATTGCGCGCGGCGGAATTGAGCGCCGAAGACACATCCTCGGCGAAGGCAGACGAGCCCAGCAGCCCGGCGAACAGCAACACATACGCAACCCGGTGGATCATCAGTCCAGCCCTCCGGCAAAAGTCAGCATTCGGCTCAGGTTTTCATCCTGCCGAACCAGGGAACGACGCGCATCGCGCTGGGCCTTCTCTATCCGTTTCTGCCCCTGACGGAAAGCAAGCGGGGCAATGAAAGGCAGGATCGACAAGGAGGGCCATGGCGATGGCGAAACCGAAAGGACGCGATCCTCCCGCGATATGTAGACCGCAAACGCACCGGGATCGCCCTGGCGACCGCAACGGCCGATGAGCTGGCGATCCGCCCGGCGCGAATCGTTCATCTCGCACATCAACACCACGAGACCGCCTGCCTCGGCAACGCCAGGACCAAGACGGATATCCGTGCCGCGGCCGGCCATGTTGGTGGCGACCGTCACGGCTCCGCGCTCGCCTGCAACCGCAATCGCCTCCGCCTCCTCGCGATCCTGCGCCGCGCTGAGGACACGGTGTTCGATGCCGCGTGCGCCGAGAGCCTCGCTGGCGCGAACCGCCTCCTTGACGGAGGTCACGCCCACGAGAACCGGCTGGCCACGCGCCGCCAGCTCACCGACAACTCCTGCGACATGGTTCCAGAGGCTTTTCCGGTCCGGAAATATCTTCGTCCCCAGCGGCTTGCGCTGGAGCGGCCGCCGCCGCGGAATGCCCGTGATCGGCAAGCGATAAACACTGCCCAGCTCGCTTGCAGCCTCCGCCACCGTCCCGCTCATCCCCGACAGCATGCGATAGCGCCGGAAGAAGCGCTGGAAGCTGATGCTGGCAAGCGACTGGCGCGAGGTGGAGAGCGCAAGGCCCTCCTTGAATTCGACCATGGGGTGGAGATCATGCCCCCAGAACCGGTCAGCCATGGTGCGCCCGGTGTTCTCGTCGACGATCACCACCTTGCCGTCCTTGAGGATATAGTGCCGGTCACGCAACAACATGAAACGGGCCGTCAATGCAGCGCGCACGAGTTCTTCCCGGCGGATGGCGATCAGCCAGGGCAATCCCTTGTCAGAGAGGCGCGTTTCGAGATAGCGCCGCCCGGCATCCGTGATTTCGACCGAAATGCCATGGCGTGAACGTTCGTAATGCGCGCCCTCGCGCAGTTCACCAGCCATCGCCCATGCAATTTCCGCGATCTCCTGCGTGATCAGCGCCGGCCCTTCGGCCGAAATCAAAAGCGGCGTTCCGGCCTCGTCGATGAGGACACTGTCGATCTCGTCGACAACCGCAACATCGAGCCCGCGCTGGATGGGTTGCCCGACCTCGCTCTTCGCGATCGCGCGCTGAAACCGCGACACCATGGGCTGCTCGGTGGGCGAGGCGCGCAGGAGCCGGTCGCGAAGGTAGTCGAATGCGACCTCCTTGTTGGACACATAGGTCACATCGGCCCGATAGGCTGAACGGCGCTCTTCCGGCGTGCGCTCATGCACGATGATGCCACAGCCGAGCCCCAGGCCCGCGAGAAGCGGCACGGCATATTCCCCGTCACGCTCGGCGAGATAATCGTTGGAGGTCACGACATGCACGGAACGACCCGCCAGACCATGGAGCGCGGCAGAGGTAGCCGCCACCAGCGTCTTGCCCTCCCCCGTGGCCATTTCGATCACATGGCCGGCCATGATGGCGGCGGCGGCGGCGAGCTGTTCACGATAGGGCTCGATGCCGAGTGTGCGGCGCGACACTTCCCGCACGACCGCCAGTCCGTCGCAAACGAGATCCGACTTCAATCCACGCCGCCGCAATGCAATCGAAAGCATCCGGATACGTTCCTGCAGCGCTGCATCCGAAAACGCCTGAACAGTGCTGCGCATCTGATCCGCTGCCCGAGCCTGCCCCATCACCCGGCGCTCCCGCCAGAAGCGCAGGGCAAGACTGAGCCGTGTGGACGCCCAGGTGACCGGGTGATCGATCGGAAGATGCTCGTGAGCAGAGCCCGCAGCGACCGGGCCGCGTGGAAGGGCAAGCGCAGACGGGAAATCAATCCTGTCAGACATTGAACCTCTTCAGGAACATCTGGCGGAACGAACGATAGACCTGCTCGAAGAGCGAAGCGGTTCCGTGGTCGAAGCGGACATAGACCCGCTCGCCCCAGCCCTGCGGCCGAAAATCATCCGGCAGGGCGATATCGGCAACGAAGAAGGCCTGCAGCGCGACATCCTTGGTCTGCGCCGCCGGATCAAGCACGAACGGGCCACCCGCATTGGCCGCAAGCGCAAGCGACGGCAGTCTGCGCTCGGCCCCCGGCACCAGCCGAGCGATATGAGCCTTCTCGACAGGTTCGAGCAGCCGGCCGGAAAGCCGCACGGCAACATCCCTGGTTTCATTGCGCACCAGATCGATCACGCTTTCGGGCA
Source organism: Hyphomicrobiales bacterium (assembly GCA_900467685.1). GTDB lineage: Bacteria > Pseudomonadota > Alphaproteobacteria > Rhizobiales > Rhizobiaceae > Ensifer_A. The sequence continues at coordinate 102,348 of UBQX01000025.1, read as the reverse complement.
CGACGGCGCGAACGATGGGCCGGCTGTCGGGCATCACATATCCTAGGACCGTGCCGCGCGCGGCATGACTGCCGACAAGGTCCTGCCAGCGTGGAAGGATGGCCCGGCCGGACAAGGGCGCCGTCAGCGTCAGGGCGGCCATCCGCTTTTCCGTATCGACAAGCTCCGTTTCGGCAAACTCCATCTGCTTGCGGATGACGGCAATCGTCGCTGGCGCCAGACTTTCCGCAGCCTGAAGGCGGTAGCGCAGCTCTTCCAACCGGGCGACGGCCAGACGGCGCTCGTTCAGAATATAGGGATCTTCCAGCTCGACAATCGGCGTGCCGGCATCGACCAGAGTTCCAGGTTCAACGAGAAAGCGCTTCACGGTGCCGAGCGTGGCCGCCGTCAGCCTCGCCTCGTCCGGGACCCAGAGAACGCCCTGGGCCACCGTCCCATGCGGCAGCGGAAGATAACCGGCAAGTCCCACCGCTGCGAGAACACCTCCAAGCGTCACGACTGCCGCCCGCAAGCGCCGCCGCCCGACGGCGGGCGACACCAGGACGAATTGCATCGCCTTCAGAAGCGGCCAGACGAAACTCTGCGCCAGCGTCCAGCCGACCAGCGCCACACCGACGAAGAAATAGGACGAGCCCACCACCAGCGCGATCGAAAAGACCACCGTCAGGCGATAGACGAGCGATGCTGGCGCATAGACCGCAAACCAGAAGCTCTCGCCTCGGGCCGTGATCGGATTGACGGCCTCGCGCATGCCGAAGAGGTAGCGCTGGGCAAGCCAGTACCACCACTTCGCGGCCCGCGACGCGAGATTGGGGATCTCGACGAGGTCGGCGAAGATGTAATAGGCATCGAAGCGCAAAAGCGGGTTGCTGTTGAACACGAGGGTCGAAACGCTGGCAATCATCATCGTGTTGAAGGCCGCAGAGCGCAAGACGCCGGGCTCGGCATTAATCCACACCGCCATCGCGGCGGCGGCCAGAACAAGCTCCGCCATCATGCCCGAAGCCGCCACGACAATGCGCCGCCACTTGTCGTCAAAAGCTGCGGACGCGGTGGCATCCACGTAAGGCGCGGGCATGAAGACAAGGAACATCAGGCCGACCTCATGCACCTCGCCGCCGAATATCCGCGTCGAATAGGCATGGCCAAGCTCGTGCACGAGCTTGATGGCCGGAAACAGCACGAACAGAATGACAAGGTTGTCGGGCGCCAGCAGCCGGTCGCTGAAGTTTCCGGACAGCTCCTGCCAGTGCGTGACGCCCTGCATCACAAACCAGCCGACGATGGCCAGCCAGAGCAGAAGCCCGAGCGGCGAGAAGAACGGGCGCACGAGATGCGCGGTCACGGTCAGAAAGCGGTGCGGATCGAAGAGCGGCAGCTTGAAGAAGAGCGGGTTCTGGATCTGCTGCAGCCAGCGCTTGCCCCGCATCTGCTCCGCACGCTGCGCCAGTTCCCGCCCATCGGCCAGCGTGTCCGCCTGCACGAGATCGAAGGTGCTGAGCTGGCCGAGCATCTGGATGACCTGATCCTGGGATGGTGCATCCGCGCCGAAGAGCTCAACCACTTCCTGCCAGATCCGCGTGACCGTCCGGTCGCCATCCATCCGCATCAGGATGGCGTAAACCGGCGCGGACAGCCGATGACTGGCGGCCGAGAGGCGATCCCGCGTGACATACCAGATTTCGCCCCGGATGACATGCCGCTCTACTCTCACGCCCGGCTTCATCTTCGGACGCAGGTTTTCGACGCGATGCCAGAGCGCACTATAGAGCGTGAGGCTGCCGCTCATCGGGCCATCCCTCCCCCCCGACGCGCGGTCATGGCAGCCAAGACCAGGCGCGGATGCGCAGCCAGTCGAAGAAGCTGTGCGTCCAGATCCACAGAAGCGAGGCCTCGCCCGCCTCGATCTTGGCCGTCCCCTCCATCGCAGGACGAACCCGCTCGTCGGGGTCGGCAAGATGAGCCAGAACCTCGAAACTGTTGACGCCATCGGCGACGCGGGCGACGGGGGTAACCGCAATGACCTCGACCGCGAACGGCCGCTCCGGCAGCGCGGTCAAGAGAAGCTGGCCCTTCTGGCCGACCCGGATCGAACCGATGGCGGTCTCCGGCACGTTGAGCGTCACCCTATACCGGTCGAGCGGCGCCAGCTCGTAGAGAACGTCGCCGCGGCTGACAGGCTTTCCGATGGATTGGGCAAGATCGCCACTGACCACCACGGCGTCGAAAGGTGCGCGGATGCGGGCACGCTCCAGCATTTCATCGTCCAGCGCGATCTCCGCATCCTTCTGTTCCAGCGCCGCCCTGGCAATCGCCGCCTGGGCGAGATCGCGCTTGGCAAGCGCCTGATCGCGCTCGGCCTCCGTCTGCCGGCGCGCCGCGAGCTTGCGAAGGCGGTTCAGGACGAGGTCGTTGTCCTGCAATTCGGCAATCACCGTTCCGGCGCGCACGACGTCCCCGGCGCGGGCATACTGCGTCTGGAGATATCCGTCGAAGGGCGCACTGACGGCACGGCGGGCCTCGCCGTTCACCGTACCCGGCGCCGTCACCCGCACGGTTTCGCGGATCAGCGCCAGTGCCGCCGTACCGAGAATGACGGCAAGCACGATGGTCTTGAAAAGCAGAAAGCTCGGCCCGAGCACCGTCGCGGCCGTACTCCGGATGCGATGTGCGACAAAGCCGAGGAAACTGCGATCCGCATCGTGCCGCGCCGCCAGCGCCCCGCCGGCCGAAACGGCAATCGCGTCCAGCAGGTCCACGTCGTTCTGGCTGAAGGGAACGGTATCGCGCGCCAGCACGATGGCACCGAATGCGCCCTTGGCCGAGAAGATCGGTACGGTCAGCACATGATCGACACTGAGGGCCGTGCGCAGCCCCTCCTGCGCATAGGCGACAAGACGTATCCCGGCCTCGCCCGCAGGTGCCACAAGCACCGTTTCCTGGTCGATCGCCTCATCCATCGCAGCCTCGAAGGCGCGGGCGGCTTCGGTCCGGCCCTCGAATTCCGCGCTTTCGGACAGGGCGGACAGCTTGCTCTTCAATCCACGCCGGACCCCGATGGCTACGCGGCCACAGGAGAAGCGATTGGCAAGCAGGCCGGAAAGGGCACGGGCCGCATCGACATAGTGCTCGGAAGTCGCCACGCTTTCAATGGCCTCGACAACGAGGCTCGCCTGTCTGAGCCCATCGCGACCGGAGCGCTGCTCGGACCGGTACAGAAAGGCTTCGACCCAGGCGCTCGACCATTGCAGATGCCGCATCAGCCGCCGCCCTGCAGCCGGCCCGTCGAGAGCGGCCTCGACCAGCGCCATCGCGGATATCTTGCCATCGATGACGATGGGAACCGCAGCGGTCGCAGCTTCGCCCTCGGCGGCGAGCGCCGGAGCGCGCTGCGCGCTTGCCGCCTCCAGCGTTCCCGTCCCGAGCTGCTTCAGCCGGTCAAGGTCGACGGGAAGGCCGGTCGCTGCCCACACGGCAGAGACTTCAAGTCCGCCGGATGCATCGTCAGGCGCCGGGAGAAAGAGGGCCCCTTGCCGGATCGGGGGAAAAGAACGGCCCGTGACCGCCAGCCAGCCTCGCGCAAAGAAATGCGGATCATCACTGGCAAGTGCCGCCCAGGCGGACGCATCGCTTTCATGCGATGCGTCGCGTGCGCCGCGCGAAGCAGCGCCGCCTGAAGGTTTCAGATTGACGTCCACGATCCCCATGACGGTGTGTCAGGATCAGGGGTCGAGCCGCATGACGCCGAAACGGTCTTCGTAATCCTTGATGTGCTGGCCGAGCAGCGTATGCAGCCGCTTTGCGGCATAAGGCGTCAAGACAATACGGTTCGAGAGTTTGACGGCCAGCGAGTTGCTGCCGACGACGTTCCAGGTCTGGTTGGTCCCGAAAAGCAGCGTGAATTCTTCGCGCGAATTGATGACGTTGATGACGTTCGCAAAGGACGTCTGCATCTGGCTGTCGTCCCAGGTGACGCGGGTCGGCATCATGGGATCGGTCGATGTCGCAGTGGCAGCGGCGGCGGGCTTGGCGTCGGTTGTCATGGTTTGTCTTTCTCACTCAGGAACAGGCACTTGGCCCAGGAGGTCGGGTCAGAAAGGAAGCAGGCGTTTGGGTGGTCTGCCTCCCGATACGAAACGCTAGACGATCAATGCATCGGTGTCATGGGCTCCCCGTTATCAATGTGACTTCTGACAAGTACGAAGCCATCCTCGTCCCCATCGTCCCAGAGCGGGGAATGAAGATCCTCGTCCTCCTCACTGGACATGAAGGGCGAGAGAAGCTCGCGGGCCTCATCGTTGGCACGCCTGTTCGCCGCCTTCTGGCTAAGCGCCTTGCCAAAGGCCGCCAGGCTGAATCCACCCGTCAGCAAGGCTGCATTGAGGGCAAGATGATCCCTTTCGCTGACGGATGCCACCGAAACCGTAGGCAGAGCTCGGGGCAGCGCCAGATCCGGCAGGATGAGTGCGCTTCCGAGGCCGAGGTCCGTCTGCGGCACGGGTGCCAAAGACGCAGTAGCGACCTCCTTGTCCACCGTCTCGGCGGCGGTGACATCTGCCACGATCACGTCCGCATCTTCGGCGGCAGTCTCTTCGCCCGGCGCGGAAATTTCGTTTGCCGCCACTTGCACGACCGGCGCACGGACCGTGATGACTGCCTGGCTCCGGCTGGAAAGCGCCTGATACTCGAAAGTGACGATGACATCCTGACCGCCCGCTGCAATCGGAGCAATCGTCAGCCATTGACCCGACAGATCGAGCTTCGCCTGGCCGCCGGAGACACTGACGATACGGCGGAAGGAGAGAGCGCCGCCATCCACGTCGTTGAAAGCGGCAAGGATAGCAGCGACGGATACCGCCAGAGGCTGGTCCGCCGACGCATCGTAGACGAGCGGTGAGGACAGGACAGGCGCGTCGTCGACGCCGCGAATGTTGACTTGCACCTCGGCAGCCGTTTCCTTCGCCCCGTCGGTAACAACCACGGTAAAGCTGGCTGCTCCGAAGAAGTCTGCCGATCCCAGGAACGTGATGGTGCGAGCGCCGGCGTCGACAGACACCGAACCGTTAAGGCCGTCTTCCACACGAACAATGCTGACCGGCCGGCCATCGAGATCGGAGACGTTGGCGAGCACCTGATCGAAGGTCAGCGTCACCGGCACATCCTCAGTGGCCGTCACGACCATCGGGCGGGCCACTGGCGGCCGGTTGTCGCGGATTGTGACGGTTACCAGACCTGTCGCAGTCATCGTCCCGTCGCTCACGGTATAGCGGAAGCTTCCTGCAGCGAACGACCCTGCATCCGGCACAAACCGGACGGTCGCGCCCGAAAGCATCACGGTTCCGCCCAGAGCGTCTCCGACAGAAACCAGTTCAAGGGGAAGCCCGAGCGGGCTGGCGTCGTTGCCGAGCAACCTTCCGGCCGGAATTTCGATTGCAGTGTCGACGATTGTAGAGATCTCATCCGGAACTGCGAAGGGTCCGCTGCCCGATACCACAAGCACACTCACCGTGCTCGACGCTTCCTGTGCACCATCCGAAGTAACGTAACGGAAGCTTGCCGTACCCTCAAATCCGGGCTGCGGTGTGAAGCGGACGAGGCCGTTGACAAGATCGAGCTCTGCCAGGCCGTTCGCGGCAGCTTCGACGCGCAGCAGACTAAGCGTTCCGCCAGCCGTGACCGGATCGTTGGCCAGCAGTTGGGCAATCGGAATTTCGCGCGGTGTTCCGATTTCGGTGGCAACGAGATCGGCGCCTGTATCGATGAAGAACCAGACCTGACCGATGCTCTGCTTCTCGCCGTCTGTGACCGTGTAGTTGAAGGCTGCCGCACCGGTCGTCACCGACGGAACAAAATGAATTTCGCCGGTCGCCGCATTGAAGGATACCGTGCCGTTCCTCACGGGGGTTACCCCAACGATGGACAGCGGGCTTCCTTCCGGATCAGTGTCGTTTGCCAGCAGCGCAGCGGCTGACAGCGTAATCGGCCCCGCGGGACGCATGACAAGATTTTCGGTCCGGGCCACCGGCGCATCGTTCACCGGCGTGACAGTCAGGTCGATAAAGCCGTTCGTCACGAATTTTCCGTCGCCAATGGCGTAGAACAGTCGGTCGCTTCCGGTTGCGTTTGGCCTTGGTGTGTAGGTAACTGTCCCGGCAGTCCTGTCGATAATGACGCGCGCACCGCTTGTCGCGCCTGCGGAAAGCAGCACGAGGGCGTCGCCGTCGGCATCGCTTGCATTGGCAAGAAGCGAGCCGATTGTGAAGACAAGAGGCGTATCCTCGGCGGTGGAGGCCGTCCGCGCGGCAACGACTGGCGCCGTGTTGGCGCGCACGAGTATCGAAACCTCACCCGTCGAAGCAAGGCCGGCTTGGTCTACCGCGCGGTAGGTAAAGAAGACATGGCCGGTGAAGCCAACCGGCGCAATGTACCGCAGGCTTCCGTCGCTTTGGATCGTGACCGTTCCGACGGCAGGTGTCCCGACACTTTCGAGCCGGCCACCGGGAGTTGCCGCATCGAGAGCAGGCCCGGCAAGCATTCCGAACGACAGATCGAGCGTCGCACCATTTGCCATGCCGGCCTGGATTTCGCGATCAAACCGCCCGGAATTGCCCGCATCGACATTCACGGTCAGCACGCCCTGCGTTGCAACGCCGCCGCTAAGGACTTCGTAGGTGATGGAGGCAACCCCGGCGAAACCTGTCGTCGGGATGAATGTCAGCATCCCGGTCGCCAGATTGTAGCTTGCACTGCCGTTCGTGGCACCCACCACACGGTGGAAGCTGATTGTCTCGCCATCGGGATCGACCAGGCGATCAACGAGCGTGGCCACCGAGACAGAGAGCGGCCGGCTCGGCACTGCCTGCAATGTCAAGGGCAGCGTGACCGGCCGATCATCGACCGGCGTCACCCTCACGCCGATTGTGCCCGTGATCTGGTTCACGCCGTCGCTGATGGTGACATCGAAGCTCGCGCGACCATTGAAATTTGCGGCAGGCTTGAACACAGCCTGACGGGAAACCGGATCGAAACTGATCGTCCCACCGAGCGGATTGCCCACCGAGACGACGCTGAGCGTCGCGCCGTCTGGATCCCGGAACGCGGTTCGGAGCTGGGCCTCGGAAAGCGTCAGGGACGCATCCTCAGCCATTGTGAATTCGCGTGCAACCACGACCGGTACCGCGTTTGCGCCGACCAGCACGCGCACCTGACCCGTGGCAGGCTGTCCTCCGCTTGTGACAGTGTAGTTGAAGTAAGCCGTACCGATAAAGCCCGCCGTCGGCGTGAACGTGATCGTGCCGGCGTTGAGTGCAACGCTGCCGTTCGAGGCATTGCCGACCCCCGTGATCCTCAGCGTCGTTCCGGGAGAATGGGCATCGTTTGCGACAAGCGATGCGGTGTTCATCGCGACAGGCTGGCCGGCCACGGTTCGCACGGTATCCAGTTGCGGAAGAGGAATATCGGCGTTCGCGACAAGAACATTCACGACCGCAGTCGAGGCAACGCCGCCGAAGGTGGCGGTGTAACGGAACAAGGCGCGTCCGCTGAAGTCCGTTTTGGGCGTGAACGTTATAGTACCGGCTGCAGCATCGTAGGAGACGCTGCCATTGCTCGGTCCGGAAACCCCGACAAAGACAACCTGATCCCCCGGCGCTCCGACGTCGTTCGCCAGCAGGGTGGCAACGTCGAGGACGATGGGGGTATTTTGGGTCGTGTTGACAGTATCGATGACGGCCATCGCGGGAACCGAGACCGCAGCGATTGCCGTCGTGGACAGGGATCCGTCGCTGACCGTGAACTTAAAGCTGGTTACTCCCACCGAGGTTGGCGTGAAGAGAATGAAGCCGGTGCCGGCCTCAATAGAGACCGTCCCGCCAAAGCGCGGCGATACCGCTGAAATCGTCAAGGCGTCGCCGTCGATGTCCATGGCGCGGCTAAGGAGGGTCGACGGATCGACGCGGAGCGTCTGGCCCAATCTGCCGATCATCGAAACCGTACTGGCAGAGGGTGCGTCATTCGCCGGTGAAACGTTCACATCGACACGTCCCTCGGTGCTGACACGGCCGTCGCTGACGCTATAGAAGAGCTTCGCGGCACCGTTAAAGTTCACGTTGGGCCTGAACGTCACGGTCCCCGCGACGTGATTGATCGCCGCCGTGCCGTTTTGGCCGCGAACCGAGACCAGCGACAGGGGATCGCCATCGGCGTCGCCGACATTGGCGAGCAGGCTGGCGATCGAGACAACGAGCGGCGTGTCTTCGGCGATCGTCGCCGTTGTAGGTGTCACGGTCGGGGCACGATTTGCCTGCGGACGGACGGTCAGCATGCCCGTGCCGGTGCCGCCTCGTCCGTCGCTGATCGTGTAATTCATCGTCACATCCGCGCTGTTAAGTGCCGGCGCATTGAAGATGAAGCTGCCGTCAGCCTGCGGCGAAAGAGTCCCGATGGACGGCGCGGAGAGCGAGACCAGGCTCAACGTGTCGCCGTCAGCATCGCTGTCATTCCCCGTCAGCATGGCCGCCGTGATGACCAGTGGCTGACCGAAACGCAGGGTAATGAGATCGTTTACGGCAACCGGTGCAGTATTGACCGCCGTCACATTGACGGTCACATGGCTTGTTGCAACCCCGCCGGCGCCATCGGATATGGTCACGTCGAAGCCCGCTGCGCCAAAGAAGCCGGCAGACGGCTGGAAGCGGATCTTGCCGTCCACGAGCGCGACAGTGCCGTTGAGCGGATTGGAAACCGCCGTTACCGACAGTTCATCGCCTTCCACATCCGTATCGTTCGCCGTGATGATCGCGGGATCGATTTCGACGAGGCCGCTACCCAGGACGTTGATAGTGTCATCAACCGCCCTTGGTACGTCATTCACGGCATTGACGGTGACCGTGACATGCGCAGTGCGCTGGACGCCGGCCGCGTCTTCGACTGTGTAATCGAAACCGGCCACCCCGTAGAAATTGGCATCGGGAACGAAATCGACGCGTCCGCAGGGGAAGCAGAGATCCCCAATGCTGCCACCGCTGGCATTGCTGAAGGAAACGATGCGCAGCGTGTCCCCATCGACGTCGAGGTCATTTGCCAGAAGCGTCGAGAACCGGATGCGGATCGTGGTGTCCTCATCGGTCGTCGCGGCATCCGAGCCCGGCACCGGGGCGTCGTTCACGGGCGAAACGCTGATCGTCACCACCGCCTGCGACTGCGCGCCAAGCGCGTCGGAGATGGTGTAAGCGAAGCTTGCATTGCCGTTGAAATTGGCCGCCGGCTTGAAACGGTAGACCCCGGGCGCGGTTTCCGTAACCGTTCCGTTCTGTACCGCGCCGAGCGTGATCGTCAGCGCATCGCCATCGGCATCCGTATCGTTGGCCAGCAAATCCGCCGCGTTGAAGACCAGCGCATCGTCTTCGGAAGTCGAGAACGCATCATTGGCCGCGACAGGCGCGCGATTGCCCTCGCCGACGGTTATGTTGACACGGCCGTTCGCTGACAGCAGGCCATCGGTCACCCGATAGGTGAAGCCGCCAAGCCCGACGAACCCCTGATCGGGCGTGAAGACGAACCGGTCTGCAAGAACTTGCACGCTGCCACCCACGACATTCGTAACCAGATCGGTCACGCTGATACTGGAATCGACGTCGCTGTCATTGGCAAGCAGAGCCGCACGGGTGATCTCCAGCGCGGTGCGGTTGTTGGTGCTCAGGCTATCGTCGACGGCCACCGGCGCATCGTTGACGGCAGCGAGCGTGATCGTGACGCGTGCACTGGACGAACCGCCGTGGCCGTCGGAAACGGTGTAGCGGAAGCTGACGGGCCCAGTCACGTTGGCAACCGGCGAGAAGATGATCTGCGTCCCATTGAGGGCAACCGTGCCGCCGATGGCATCGGAAACGGACGTCACTGTCAGGACATCGCCATCGACATCGCTATCGTTTGCAGCGAGCCCGGCTGCGCCAATGGTCAGCGCAATGTCCTCGGTCCCGTTGATGCTGTCGGCAACAGCCACGGGTACATCGTTGAGCGGTGTGACCGTCACGGTGACGCGACCGGTCGCGGTGCCACCCTTGCCGTCGCTGACGGTGTAGTCGAACCCGGCGGAGCCGAAGAAATTGGCAGCCGGCATGAAGGTGACGACGCCACCGGCCAGTTGCACGGTGCCCGATGCAGCATTGCCGACGCTCACCAGCGTGCGCGCGTCGCCATCGATATCGGCGGTAGCTGCCAGCAATGTGGCGGCGGAAATCGTCGCGGCATTGTCCTCTGTCGTCGTTGCGGAGACTGCGCCGGCGGTCGGCGCGTCATTGGCGGGAGCAAGCCTCACCGTCACATGACCGATATCGGTGCGTCCGCCATCAGACAGGATGTAGTCGAAGCCTTGATCGCCATTCAAATCGGCATTGGGCGTGAAGACGATGCGTCCGTTTGCCGGATCGAAGGTCACGATGCCGCCCGTCGCGGACCCCGCAACGACACCGAGAACCGAGAGCGGCTGGGCTTCCAGGTCGCTGTCGCCATCAAGCAGCGTCGCGAAGGGAATGACGACCTGCTGGTCTTCGTTGCCCGAAACCAGATCGTCATCGGCGACCGGCGGCGCATTGAACGGCTCGACAGTGATGCGAACTTCGCCGGTGGACGTGAACTCGCCGTCGGAAATCCGGTACTGGAAGCTGGCCGAACCGATATGGCCGGCGGCTGGCGTGAAGGTGACCACGCCATTGGTAAGCACGACCGTACCATTGACGGCGCCGAAGACATCTGTGACGGACGGCGTCGTGCCGTCGGGATCGCGATCGTTCGAAAGCAGAATGCCGACCGGAATGTCCAGCGGAACATCGACCGTGGCGGTCAGATCGTCACGCACGGCGACGGGCGCATCGTTCGGGTTCGTGACGTTGATGATGACGGTGACGAGATCGCTGTCCACCGCATTGCCTGTAGAGCCAGCCGGATCGCCGCTGTCGCGCATGCGGAAGGTGAAGCTGTCCGTGCCGGAATAGGTCGGTGAGGCGACATAGCGCACCACGTTGCCCGCATCGAGCACTAGAGTGCCATGCGCCGGACCGGTAGCAATGGAGGCGACGAGTGCGGCAGGCGCCGTTTCAAGGTCGCTGCCCGACAGGATGATTGTCCGCTCCTCGCCGGCAATGGCGCTCACGGTCTGCGCATTGCCTGCCGGCCGGTCATTGACCGGTGTGACCGTGATCGTCACAAGCGCTTCGCCGACGCCGAGCTTGCCGTCGCTGACGCGGAAACGCAGGGAATCCGTGCCGTGATAATTCGCGTCCGGCCGGTATGTCACCCGGCCCGTCGCCGCCTCGAAGTTGGAAAGGCTGCCGTGCTGCGGCAGTTCGATCAGTTCAAAGGTCAGCGGATCGGAGTCCGCATCCGTCGCGCCAAGCTGGATGGAGAGGCTGCCATCCTCGGCCAGCGTGACGGCTGCCGGCGTTGCCACCGGCGCGCGGTTCACCGAACGGTCCACAATGAAGTTGCGGATAAAATCACCACCGGCGCTGCCGTTATCGTCCCCGTCGAGCCGATTGCCGGCCGTGTCGTAGACCGCACGGTCTTCGGCACCACGAATGATCAGCTGGTAGCGCCCGTCGGCCAGCGGGCCGTTGACGAGATCGAGAACCAGCGCCGTTTCCGGGAAGGAATAGCTCGGCTTCAGCGCAATCGACCTGTCATCTGCATCCCCGAATATGCCGTTGAGACCGGCATAGCGCAGCTCATAGTTTGCTGAAGACAAGGCGCTGATCTGCTCCAGGGCTTCGGAGAAGCCGATGGAGATACGGTTGAACGCAGCGGCAGTCGACCCGCCTTCCGACGGCAGGACCGGAATGGAGGTGACGGTCGGCGGGGTCGCATCGTTCGACGCGCCCTGGAACTCGATAGCGCCGATATCGAAATAGTCGAGGCCTTCGGTGACGTTCGGCGTGAAGGTCAGCGAGGCGGCGTTCTGGAGCGCGCCGCTTCCGCTATAGCCTGCCGATACGAAGGTATAGCCGTTGCCTGCAGACAAGCCGATTGTCGGCGTCATGCCCTGGTTGCCGGAGCCATAATCGAACCGGATGCGGCCGTCGGCAAAGAGCGTCGCCGAGAAATTGGCCTGCGGCGTGCCGGCCAGGGTCGAACTGGCATTCCAGCGCACGGTGATCTGGTCAGCAACGCTTTTGTCAACGAAGACATCATTGGCCGAATTGCCATAGGTGTAGAGCGTCTCTTCCCAGAAAGGCGCGATGCGAACGCGGTTTCGCAATTCGTCCGTGCTGTCGAGCGCATAGGGCTGATTCTGGACGAAATCGATATAGCCGTCCGTGTTGACGTAGATCGTATTGTAATTCGTCCCGTAGAAATTGAAGGAGAACGGCAGGGTGACCGTCTGCGACCCGAATGTTGTCCTCAGGTTAAGGGCCGTTCCGCCGGCGGGATTGAAGCTCGATCCGGCCGACGTCGCCTCCTGGTAGAGCGCGAAGCCCGCACCCGAATCGGCAACCGAGGGATCGTTCGACCGCGGCAGGCCGAGGAAGTCGGTGCGCCGATCGGTAAAGCCCTCGCCCGCATCAATGGCAATGGAGCCGCGCTTGAGGCCGAAGTTGTCGTCCGCACCGCCGCCCGTCGCCGTATCTGCCCCGCCCAGCACATTGTCGGACCCGTTGATGTCGATGAAGGTCGGATCGCCTTCGAGGCTGCCCGCCTGCGCAAGGCCCGAAACCGTGCGGAAATTGGCAAGCGAAGCCGCTGCCGTGCTGCCCCAGACCGCGACATTGGCAGCACCGGAAAGCCCGCGATAGAACAGGTTTGTCCCCAGTACCAGGCCAGACTGTGCAGCCGTTGAAATGTTGAGAATCCGGCCGAGATCGTTCCATAGGATGTTGGAGACCACCTGCGCGTTCGGCGAATTCCCGGCCAGAATGATCCCGTCGCCGACCGACTGGTAGATCGTGTTGCCGGCGATGATTTCGGTATTCGTGCCGGCATTGCTGAAGCTGATGCCGGCATCGGCGTTCGCATAGATCAGATTGGACAGAATCCGGGCGTCGAGCGACGTGTAAGTCGAGGAAATGCCGGTCAGGTTGGAATAGATCCGGTTGGCCTGAACCGTCACATTCTGCCCGTCGATCCGCACGCCACTTTGCGCATTGCGGAAGATGCGGTTGCCATCGATCAGCGCGTTTCCGGTCGAGGCGATCCCCGTCGTGTTGTCGAAGACGATGTTGTCGAGCACCATGACACGAGCGGACACGTTGGTGGCCCGGATACCAATGCTGTAACTGTAGGATGCCGAGCCGGAGACGATATTGTCGCGGACCGTACCGCCGAGGATTTCCATGCCGGAATTGCGATTGTTTGCAAACCGGTTCCCGCTGACGACCATGCCCCCGTCCTGCGAATACAGATAGGCACCGTATTCGTTATCGCGGATGATGGAGTTTGTCACCACGCCGCCCTGCGTCCCGTAGAGCTGAATGCCGTAGTTGTTCCCGAAGATTTCGCTGTCGTGAACATGCATGTTGGCGGTCGAGTAGTAACTATAGATCCCGTAACCGTTGGCATGGTTGAAGATGCGCGTCCCGCCAACCTCGAAATTCTGATTGATCTGCGAACCGCCTGCTGAATCGAAGGAAATGCCCGCGTTTGCGTTGCCGTAAATCTGGCTATTGAGGAATGAAACGCCGTTGGAGCCGGCATTGTAGTTGAAGAACACGCCATTGCGCGCGCCGGTGATTTCCAGATCGGAGATAGTGACGAAATCTGCGCCTGTGAAGCGGAAGACAGCCGTGTCCAGCCCGCTCGCGTCGCGGTTCAGCACGCCCTGTGCGGCCCCGGTCGGACCCTGGATGCGCAACCGCGAAGCAGCGTCCGTGCCGGAGCCGGTGTCCTCGGTGCCGAAAACGATATCGTAAAGCTGGGTGTAGTTGCCCGTATCGACATAGACGACATCCCCGGCCTGCAGCTTGTAGGCGCGCAGCAGCGCCTCGAGCGAGGCCATCGGCCGGTCCGCCGTCTTGCCCGAGTTCAGGTTGTCGCCGATGGCGCCAGGCGTGTATTGGTCGCCGCTGTTCGAAGCATCATCGACATAGAAGAAGCGACCGGCATTGGTCGTTGTAAACGGCTTGTCGGAGACATCGCGGCTGTTGCCGACGGTGACGCGCGCCAGGACGGTGCTCGCATTGGTGTCGAACCCGGTCGACCAGACAGTGCTGCCATAGCCGTAGCGGTCCATGACCGCGTCGGCGGCCACGAGAACCCAGGTGGTACCATTATCCGGCGAAACTTCCACGCGTGCAGTCTGCGGCGCAACGCCAGTCACCTTGGAGATTTCGAAGCCCGCCAGCATGGTCACATCGCCGCCACGCGCGACAATGGAAAGGTCGAGCTTGCCGTCCGTCACAGTGACGTCATAGGTCATGCTGGTGCTGCGGTTGATGCCGCCGGCGGCAACTCCAGGACGGTAGTTCTCCGTCCGAACCGCCCCTTCGATGACGATATCGGCCCCGCCACGGCTGTAGTAGTAGATCTCCGCGAAATAGAGCCGCAGGCGATAGGTTCCGTTCGCAACGTTGACGGAATAGGACAGCGCGTTACCTGCACCGCCGTCGCCCGTCGCCTGGGTGCGGAAGATCGCTTCGGGAATTCCCGGTGTTGCCGACAGGTCCAGTGCAGTGCCGGCCGATAGACCAATATAGCTTCCGCTATTGGTGACCGGGCGAATGCCTTGCCAGGCGGCCCAGCTCTGCTCGCCTGTTATGACGGTCGTCGGGTCGGAATACCGCCCGAAATTCGTGGCATAGAGGCCGATCAACTCTTCCAGCGCATAGCCGCTCGTCCGCCAGGTGATCTGCATCGCCTGATCGCGCTCGAACTTCTCAAGCCCATTGGGCGACAGAACCTGAACGGATTCCGCCTGTCCTTCGGTCGCCAGCGCCGTGTTGCCGAGGTGACCGATATTGACGCGCGACCCGTTGCGGCCGGGTTCGTTCTGGTAGGGCGACAGCGGATCGCCGCGGTCGATGGCAATGGACGACGACGAAAGGCGGTAGTCGTTTGCCGCCGCGTTGATGAAGCCGGGTGTTCCGGCAAGGCTGTCCTCGTCGAGCCCGGTCGCCAGCGCCCATTGGTCGAGATTTGTAAAGTTGGTATCCGCCACGCGGCCGAACTGGGCCGTGCCGCTCAGATCGAAGAGATTGTAATTGGCGCGGTTGCGCGCGCTTCCCACCGACTGCGTTGCGGAGCGGTCGAGCATGATCGCCGTGCCGCCGGAGGCCGAGAAGATGGTATTGGCCACATAGACGCCAGTCGCAGTGCCGTTGAGCAGCACACCCGCGCCGGCGCCGAAGATCAGCGTATTGTTCAGCACGAGAGTGGACGTCGCGATCCCCGTCACGTTGATCGCGGCATCGGTCGTCCCGATCACGAGGTTGTTCGCAACCAGCCCGCCGGTTCCACTGGCATCGAAGCGGATGCCGATCGGGCCACCGGTCACGGTATTGCCAACCACCTGCGTTCCGGCGGTACGCGCCTGGATTCCGTAAACGGTCATGTTCTGGATGCGGTTGTTCTGCGCCAGACCGTTGGAAATCAGAATCCCGTTGTTGCCGCCGGTAATCAGGTTGTTGCGAACCACCAGCTCTGTGCCGCTGGAGGCATTGATCCCGTAACCCGACCCGCCATTGGAGTTGGTGTAACCCGAAATGGTATTGCCTTCGATCAGGGTGACAGCCACGCTGCTGGAGTTCGCAACATAGATCCCGCCAGCAAGACGGGCACCCGCTGCCGAAAGCGTATTGTTGCGGACGATGGTCGATGAGCCCTGACCATAGTTGTTGATGGAAATGCTCGCCGCGCCGCTGTTCACATGCGTGGCGCGGGAGAAAATCGTGTTGTCTTCAATGAGAAGCGCGGAGGCGGTATATGTAACCGGCACGTAGATCGCATAGTTTGGCACATCGAACGTGTTCCGCGCGATGGTGAGCGACCCTGCGAACGTGTCGGCCCTTACGCCAGCAAGGGCGTTCGTGGCGAAGCTCTCGAAAATCGAGTCCTTGATGACGACATCCGGATTGCCCTGCTCGATCCAGACACCCTGATTGTAGATGCCTGTCAGGCGCAGGAACTGCAGCACCGTGTTGTTGCTGCCGGCATTGCTCACAAAGTGGATGCCGGTCGTCACGTTGCGCAGGCTGAGATTGCTGAGCTTCAGATAGTCCGCCCCGGCAAAATCGAACACCGCCGCATCGCCACGCGAACTGTTGCGATCCAGGATCGCGGCATTGCCGTTGGTCGGCCCTTGCAATGTCACGGCATTGGCCGCCGTGCCGCTGTCATCCGCAGTCAACGCGATGTTCTGGAAGACCTGATATACGCCGGTATCGATATAGACGATATCTCCGGGCTTCAGGTCGTAGAGACGCAGCAAGGCGGCAAGCGAGGCCATCGGACGAAGGGCCGAACGGCCGTCATTGGCGTTGTCGCCGACCGCGTCCGGCGTGTACTGGTCGCCGTCATTGCTGGCGTCGTCGACGTAATAGACATTGCCCGCGCCCACGATGGAGAAGGGCCTGTCGGAAAGATCGGTCAGCGTGTCGATGCCGTTTGTTGCGGTGACGCGCATGAGCGCCGTCGCGCCGTTGGTCGCCGCCGTCGGCGTCCAGTTGAACACGGCAGAGCCGAAACGGTCGAAGGTTTGGGTCGTGGCGACCGTCGTCCAGGTCGCGCCGAGGTCGTTCGACACATCAAGCGACGCGAGCCATGTGCCCGATGGCGGAACCACTTCCGACACCTCGATACCGAAGACGAGGGGCTGCCAGCCCTGGGTGGACCGGTTGACGAGATCGAGCAGGATGCCCTTGCCGCCCGTGACATCCACTGTAAACGTGCGCGCAACCGCCTTGTTGATCGCACCGCCGGTGGCCGTGAGGATGTTGTAATTGCTCTCAACCGTCTGCCCCTGCAGGCGGATATCCATCGGCCGCTGCGCATAGGTGTAGAATTCGGCAAAGTAGAGCGTGACCTGGTAGGTCCCGTCCGGAACGTCCATGTCGTAGGACAGCAAAGCGCCCTGGTTGCTGGCGCCATAGGCGTAGCTGCGGAAGAGGTCGGCCGGTACACCGCTCAGCCCGGACACATCGATCGCCGTGCTATTTGTCGATGTGTTTCCGACCGTGCGGAAGGTCGCGTCCTTGCTCCAGTTGCTCCAGCTTTCCGGGCCGCTGACAGAATTATCGCCAGAATTGACCAGAAGCACGGGCCGCGCGCCCGTAAGTCCCGACGAACGGAATCCGATGGTCACGGCCTCGCCCACCGTCAGCCGGTCGCCACCGTTCGGGGTCAGTATCTGGAGCGTCCTGTCCGGACTTGCCACGCCGCCGCCGGCCATGCCGCCCGGACCGATATTGGCGCGCGCTCCGTCATTGCCCGAGGCTTCGCGATAGAATGGCGTCCGCGGATCGCCCGCATCGCGCAGGATCTGCGAGTTCAGAATTGTGAAGTCGTCGTCCAGACCGTTGTCGGCCACGCCCGTCTGGCCAAGCAGATCATCGGCACCATCGACATCGGCGTAATTGATCGTTGCGGCGAAACTGTTGACCTCGTGACCGAGGAGCACCTGCCAGTCGGCAAGGCTGGTAAATGCATTCGCACCCCAGAGACCGAGCACACCTCCTGCCCGCAGGTCGAACACGTTGTAGTTCGACGAGAAGCTGGACTGCGCATTGTCGGCGATGTTGAAAACATTGCCGCCGACCTGCGTGAAAATGTTGTTGCGCAGGAGGATCTGAGAAGAATTCGTCGCGCGGATCGCGTCTGCGCCGACCTGATAGAACAGGTTGTTGGCGATCAGCAGCCCGTTGCTGTTGGTAAAATCGGCGATCTGCATTCCGGCAACGTTGTTGTCGTAAATGATGTTGCCGGCAATGTTCAGGCCACGCCCGCTGCCGGTAACGTAAATGCCGACATCATTGCCGTAAACCAGGTTGCGCAGAACGCTCGCCGACGTGCTCTGGATGCCGCGGACGTTGCCATGGACGCGGTTGTCGAACACATCGACATAATCGCCTGCATAGATGCCGGTACTGCTGCGGGATACGTCGTTGTTCCGGACATCGACGCCTGCGGACACGCTGCTGGATTCCGCACGAATGCCGATATTGGCCGTACTCGTGACGGTGTTGCCCGAGATATCGACGCGATCTCCCGTCGACGCATAGGCATAGATGCCGGTCGAATTGCCATAGGTCTGCGTGACCGTGTTGCCCGAAATCTGCGCATTGTTAGAATGGCTGTAGATGCCATAGTAGTATTGATTTGAGACCGTATTCCCGGTCGCGACAAGCTTGCTGCCGTCGCTGTCCCAGAGACCCCAGTAACCGCCGGTGATCGTGTTGCCAGTCACGGTCAGAGTTCCGGTCCCGCCGGAGTGATCAATGCCGGTATTGCCGAACGTGCCCAACGTGATCGTATTCCCGGCCAGCGTCACGTTGCCGGTGCGATCGAGCACGATTCGGGTCGTACCGTTATTAGCCGAAATGGTCGAACCCTGGATGAGCACGTCGCTGGTGCCGATACCGAGATCGACGCCGATGCCGGCCTGATCCAGGAATTGCGTATTGATGACATTGAGGCCCGTGACGCCGGAGTTGTCATCAACGACGAGGCCGCGTGCGCCGCGCAGGAAGCGCAGGTTTTCCAGCGTGACGAAATCGGCATTGTCGAGGCGTATGACATCAGCGCCGCTCGAAACATTGCCACGGTCGATGATGGCCTGGCGGGCTGCGTCCGTCGGGCCGCGGATGATGAGACGCCCGGCATCCGAGGCTCCCCCGTCATCGGCAGTGATGACGATGGTCGTGGTAGACGTGTAACTGCCCGTATCGACAAGGATGATATCGCCGGCGCCGAGATCGTACTGTGCAAGGATCGCCTGAATGGAGGCCTTTGGCGCCAGTGCAGACAGACCGTCATTGGCATCGTTGCCAACCGCATCAGGCGTGTATTCGTCATTCGCGTTGGACGTATCATCGACATAGTAGATGCGGATCGGCAGTGTGACGGTGAAGGCAGAATCCGACGTATCGGTCAGAAGCCCGTCCGATGTCGTGACGCGGACCTGATAGCTGCCCGGCGCGAACATGGCAGCATCAACCAGCCAGTCGAGATGACCATCATTCAGCCCGTCATCTTCAAGCGAAATCCAGGTGACGCCATCGCGCGAGACCTCGACATCCACCGTGCCGCCTGCGGCAGACGAACGCCAGTCGACGGAGACCGTTCGTCCCTGCTGATAGATTTCACCGCCATTGGGGCTGAAGACGCGGATATACTGTTCAGGGCTCAGCGAGGCCTGGGCCGTGCCGCCATAGGCGCCCACTTCTACGAAACCGCCATTCGGCTGCGGCTCGGCGCCGATCGGTGTCGATGGTGCGCCGCGGTCGATCGCGGGCGACGATTGCGCCTGGTTGACGGGTGCCGGGGTTGCCGGTCGCACCGGCAGGCCGGTGACGAGATCACGCACGACCGACAGATGGCCGCCCGCAAAACTGCCGTCGAGGCTCTTCACATGGAAGTCGTCATCGCGGCCGTCGGCCGTGGGCGAGACGTAACCGAACACGTTGTCCGCACCGTCCGGGTCGACAAGGAGCGGATCACCTTCGAAACTCGTGGCGTCCTGCTGGCTCGCCAGTCTCCACGCGGCAAGCGACTGCCGGTTGGAGCCCTGCCATTGTCCGGCCTGACCGCCGGGGCCGACCTGGAAGATATTGAAGCCGGACGCAAAGCCTGCCTGCGCGGAATTGGCCACGACAACGCCCAGCGCATTCAGCGCCACGATGATGTTGTTGGTCAGCACGGTTCCGCTTGTGGTCCCGTTGAGGAAGATGGCATTCCCGACGAGCTGGTAGACCGTGTTGTTCAGGATCTCGGTATTGGTCGAACTCCCGACTTCGATCCCGGTGCTGGAATTGGCGTAGACGACGTTGTTCAGGACGTCGGCGCCCGAGCCGTTCGAAACGCGGATGCCGATGGTCTGGCCATGGACCGTGTTGCCCCGCACCACCGCGGCAGCACCCGCATTGATGCCGATGCCGCCCGAGTTCTGGGCATTGGTTCCGTAGACCGCGTTGCCGGCGATGAGCCCGTTTGCACTGATGCCGTTCGCATTGCCGAAGACGACGTTGTCGACCACGCGACCCGTACCGGCCTGGATGGCATATTGGAAGGACGTTCCAGTGATCGTGTTGCCGACGATATCGACATTGGCGCCCGCACCGATGCCGTAGAGCCCGCTACCTTCAACCCGGTTACCGGCCCCACGCGTCAGGTCATTCGCCCCGACAGTCACGAGATTGGCGGCGCCGGAGCCACTGGCGCTGACATAAAGACCGTAGCGGCCGTTGTTGATGAACCGGCTGGATTCAATCGTGCTGCCACCGGAAAGCGTGAGATACGCACCATACTGCGAGTTGTCGTGAGCATGGATGTTGCTGAACGAACCGGCCGTACCCGTCACCTCAAGACCGGTTCCGGCGCCATACACTTCGACATCCACGATCGATCCGACAGAGCCGTTGATGCGGATCGCGGTTTGACGCGCCGTGACGATCATGTCGCTAAGCGACCCGACCGAACCGGTCAGGCTGAAACCGATGTCGCCCGTGCCGCGCGCCACCAGATTGCTGAAGCTGCGCCCCGCCGACTGCGTCTCGATGCTGAAGCCCTGAACAGTGTATCCTTCGACCGTGATATTGCCGATCGTCAGATCATCGCTGCCGCCACCGGCGCGGACACCGCGCTTGGCATTTTCCAGTGTCAGATTGCCGATCGTCATGAAATCGGCATTGGTGACATCGACCAGCGCATCGAGCGTGACCGACGGATTGGCGGAGTAAAGCCGCGCGACCGCGCCGGCCGAACTCGGCCCAAGGATCGAGAACCCTTCCTCGACACCGATACCGTAACCGAGGTCGGACTGGCCGGACACGGTCAGCCCATAGATCATCGGATAGTTGCCGCTGTCGATATAGACCGTCGATCCGGCCACGAGGTCATAGGTCCGCAGCAGGTTGACCGGATTGGACTTCGGCGCAGTGGCAAGCTTGCCCGTATTGCGGTTGGAGCCCACCGCATCCGGCGTGAAGACATCGCCGCTGTTCGATCCGTCATCGACATAATAGGTGTTGCCGAGTTCCGGAACCGCGAATGTTTCCGTCGTCAGGTCGAAGACATCGGGCGCGCCGACATGCAGGACCTTGATGCGCAGGCCCTTTTCGCCCGCCGAAACGCCACTTTGCGACGGCATCCAGATGAATTCGCCGTCGTCCTGCGTCTGGGCGGCAATGGTCGCGCGGAAGGCCGGGCCGTCCGGCCCATCCTGCCAGAGTTCGATGCGCACCGGCGTTCCCGTCAGCGTGCCCGCGCTGTCCCAGCGGATGGCCTTGAGCCTGTCGGCTTCCCAGTCGACATAGAGGTCCGGCGAGCGCAGGCGCAGCGTCGATGTTGCCGCATGAACGGCCATTTCCGATGCATAGGCCCCTTGCGATGTCGCAAGCGTGCGCGGCACGATGGCCAGCATCGCGTCGTCCAGATAGACCGGATTGTTCGAGCCGAGGCGTGTTGTCGTGAAGCTCCAGTCGATGGAGCGCGCGCCGGATGGCAGGCGCAGGCGATCCCAGAGCAGGTTCCAGCGCGTTTCGGCAATCGTCTGGCTGATGGTCACAGGGTCGCCGATGGCATTGCCCGAGCCATCGCGGAACACGAGTTTGATCGCGACCTTGTCGAGCTCGTCATTGGCAGCCGACTGCAGCCAGACGCGCCCGCCGAACACCACTTCCATCGACGTGCCGTCAATCTCGGCAGCCGTGAAGCCGCGGTCGAGAAGATTGATCTGCTGGGCCGCCGAACCGGTGGCCTGCGCACTCCCGCCAGTGAACGCGCGCGCGCCGTTGTAAGGTGCCGGACTGCCCGTGATCACGCCGGCTCCGACATTCGCCGTCCAGCCCGTCAAGCCGTTTTCAAAGCCTGCATTGGCGAGCAGGTTCAGCCCGTCGAGGAGACCGAGGAACCGGCCATAGGGGTCGCCACCGAGTGCGGACGGCGACGCCGTCTGCTGGCCAGCAGCGGGCGCAAAAATGCGGAAATCATTGCGTGCGAGATCGGCAAAGGCCGGGCGCGCAAAGGCCGGATCGATGACCGTTCGGCCGGCGGAATGCAGATCGAAGCGCGCAACGTCGGCCTGCCAGTCGAGAATATCGGTGAAGGCGCGCGTCCAGAAGACCAGCGATCCGGTATCGCCGGCATAGAGCGTGTTGTAATCGGAGAAGAAACCCGATTGCGCGGTGTTCTCGACATAGATCGCCGTACCGGCTTCCGACCACAGGATGTTGCCGACGATCTCGACATTGCTGGCGAAGGCAGCAACGCGGATCGCATCGGCAGCCGCATCGCTGGCATAGACCGTGTTGTTGCCAATGCGCACATCCGTTGTCGTGCCGGTCACGAGAATTCCGGCCAGACCATTGCGATAGATGACGTTGTTGAGAATACGCTGGCCGCTGGTGGCCTGGATGCCGGCGGTGTCGTTGAGACCGATGCGGTTGAAGCTGACCGTGCCCGTGAAGGCAGACACGCCGGTGCCATTGCGCTCGATGATATTGGCATGCGCCGCATCGAGCCCGCCCAGAACGCCCGAACCGGCCACGCCGGTGACGTTTCCAACGATGCGCTGCCCTGTCACGAGTGCGCCTTGCAGGCTCAGACCGATCGTGTTCTGGCTCAGCGTGTTGGCATAGGCGTCTGCTCCATAGCCAAGTGCCGCCGCCGGGTCAGCCACGTTGGACGAAATGCCGATGGCGTTGTGATGGATGAGGTTGCCGTTGACGCGTGCGGAAGCGCCATAGGAAATACCCGTTCCGCCATAGCCGATATCGTTGCCGATGATGGCAACCGTCGAAGCGGCCGTGATCGCGATGCCGACACTCGTCGTGCGCACCACGTTTCCTTCGATGCGGCCGGTGACCGCCCGATCGATGAGAACCCCGGTGCCGGAGCCGGTGAAGGTGTTGCCAATGACGGCGAGACCGGTTGTCGCCGTACCCGCAAAGCCGAGCGCAGCCTTGGTTGGCGCGGCGGAAATCGTGTTGTTGAACAGACGGTTGGCGGAACCGCCTTCGATCGAAACGGTCGAGGTCGTGTTGCCCGTCAACTCCACACCGCTGGTGTTGCGAAGCGTGATGGCGCCAAGAACGGTCAGGCCCTGAAGCGTCACCGCGCTCGCCCCGTCGATGGTGATCGCGCCCGACACGGTTCCCGCGCGGCTTGCCACGATCGTCACGCCCGAATCTGCGGCTGTCACGGTGAAGCCTGCAACGGTCGCATTCTCGGCGACACCGATGATGTCACCGGCAACCAGTGTCTGGCTGTCGAGGATCGACTGCACGCTGGTTGCGGCGTCTGCCGTGAATACGCGCGCCGCCGCCGTGGGAGATCCCTTGACGAAGACGCCGAAGGAGCCAGCCTCCGCGCTCGTCCAGGTGACGAAGGGCCGGCCGGCAGCATCGACCGAAAGATCATAGCTGACGAGCGAAACGGGGAGCTTCGCGATACCAGACCCGACTGTGTTGCTGACGAATTGCGGAGCGAAAGTCGTGCCGGTCCAGCGCATCGCGTCCAGCGTCAGGCTGCGCGCCGCTCCCGCCGGATCCTGCCGGACATAGGTAAGGGTCATCCCGCCGTTGCCGGCCGCAAGTTTCGGCGTGACCGCGCCGAAGACCGCCTGCGAAACGCCACGGCCGCTCGCACTGCCCGCGCCTGCTTCCACCCATGCCGAGCCGGTATAGGCGCGAACGTAAATCTGGCTGGCACGATCCGTGGACAGGCGTTCTGTCCCCGGCACCTGCTCTGCCCAGGCTGCGTAAAGCCGGCCGCCGAAGTAAGCCAGCGAGGGCTCGCCCGTGACACGCTCCGCCCCGGCCAGCGCGCCGCCGTCTGCGGCGGGCAATGTTGCCCAGGCCGAGCCATTGAATTCCCGGATGACGATGAGCCGGTCGTCGCCGACCTTTTGGCCATAGGCAATCGCGATGCGCGTCCCATCGGTCGTAATAGCATAGCCACCAGAAAGATCCGTGCTGGTCGCAAGGCCGCTGCCCGAGGCGCTGCCCGCTCCGATCTCGACCCAGCTTGCACCATTGAAGCGCTTGGCAAAGAGGAGATCGCTGCCGCTGGTCGCGTCGCGCCACACGGCAACCATGCCACCCGTTGTCGATACCAGATCGACCCTGTCAACGCTTCCGGCACCGCTTATGCCGCCGGCAGAAAGCGAACCTGCCAATGCACGCCATTGGTTGGTTCCGCTGTCGTAGCGGGCCACATTGACCTGCGTCCGGCCATCGCCGGTCGCCTCGATCCAGGCGACGACCACTGCGCCGGATGCGTCAATCCCGATTGAAGGCTGGGCGGAACCGGCGACCGAGGCCGAGATACCGCCATTTGTCACGCTGCCGCCAATCGAGCTCCAGACGCCGCCGGAAAGGCGAGCCACGTAGATTTCGCTCGCGCCGCCCCGCGGGTCGACCCAGGCGACATATTGCCCGTCAGCTCCGGCAACGATGGAAGACGAACCGACCATGCCATCGGCGAACGACTGCCCGCTGAAGGCCGTGGTGATGCCATTGGCAGCAAGAAGCGCGCCGTCACCCGGCATCGCGCTGCCGTCACCGGGGCGAACCGAGCCGTCGCCGCTCAGCGTCGAGCCGCGACCCAGAAGAACAGCATAGTCGCTCGGGATGATGGAACCGTCGCCGCGCACCAATGCGCCACTGGCAAGCTGGACGAAGCCATCGGCATCGGCGGCAGACTGGCTTGACCCGACGAGCGAAAGACCGGTCGGCCCGGCAAGATCGACCCAGAAGCCCTGCGAAGGAACCGCCTGCGGCAGATTGACGGCATCAGCCGCGCCGAAACGGGTTTCGGCGACACGCACGGGCAGTGCCGTGGGCGTGCCCGCGACAAAGGCGGCGTTCTCGCTCGTGTCCGCCACGTCGGAACCGCCGGTTCCGGCATTCAGGAAATCGATGCCGCCTTCGCCGAACATGTGATCGTTGCCGCCACCGCCGAACAGACGATCATTGCCGTCACCTGCAGCAGCACCCGCGCCGCTGTCGCCATAAAGCATGTCCGGCGCATTGTCGTCGCCAAGCCCGTCGGCCTGATGGCCATAGAGCGTGTCGTGACCGAAGCCGCCTATCAGCAGGTCGCGGTCCAGACCACCCTCAACGGTGTCGTCGCCGGTCCCCGCATCGACGATATCGTCGCCCGCACCGCCTGCGATCTGGTCATTGCCGGCCAGACCGAAGAGCCGGTCGCGCCCGGCATCACCGAACAGAAGATCCGCATCGTCATCAGCACCGGTGATGATATCGTCGCCGGCACCGCCGCGGATCGTGCCCCCGCCGTAATCGGCAAACAGCGTATCGTCGCCATCGTCGCCGAAAATCGTGTCCGTGCCGAAGCCGCCATGGACGCGGTCGGCGCCACCGCCGGCCCGGATCGTATCGTTGCCGAGGCCGCCGAAGATGATATCGTCATCGCCAAGCGTGGCATTGCCATCGCCGAGATCGCCGAAGACAAGATCGTCGCCGAGGCCGGCCTCTATGCGGTCGCGACCGAGACCACCGACGATGCGGTCGTTGCCGGTGCCCGCATCGATGAAATCGTAGCCGTCGCCGCCGTCGATGTCGTCCGCGCCGCCATAGGCATAGATGACGTCATGGCCCGCACCCCCGATCAGCAAATCGCCGAAGCGCAGGGCATCATCGAAATCGGGATCCGTATCCGCCCCATCGTCGGAACCGTGGATTTCGTCGTCGCCTTCGCCGCCCTCGATGCGGTCGCCGATGCCGCTATCGGCAAAGAGCTTGTCATTGCCATCACCGCCGCGGATCGTGTCGCGGCCTTCGCCGCCGCGCACGATATCCTGTCCGGCCCCGGCATCGATCACGTCGTTGCCCGCACCGCCCAGAACGAGATCGTCGCCGCCGCCGGCATCGATCGTGTCGTCGCCCGTGCCGCCATCGATATCGTCGTCTTCGCTGCCGCCGGCAATCTGGTCCGCACCCGCCTGCCCGCGCAGGACATCGCTGCCCGCGCCGCCGTCGATGCTATCAGCGCCCTCTCCGCCCTCTATCAGATCGTCCCCGTCTTCGCCGAACAGCGTATCCGTGCCGTCGTCGCCAAAGACGCGGTCATGGCCGGAACCGGCATGGACCGTGTCATTGCCCGCATGGCTGAAGATCAGGTCGTTACCGCCATTGCCCTCGATATAGTCATTGCCGTCCTGCCCCAGCAGGATGTCGTCAAAGCCGCCAACCGACCGGTCCAGAGCGGCGTCGCCGAAGATGAAGTCGTCGCCGGCCCCGCCCTCGATCGTGTCCACATCTTCTTCGCCGCGCAGCGTGTCGCCGCCGAGATCGCCAAAGATCAGGTCGCGGCCTGTGCCGCCGAACACGGTGTCGTCGCCCGCACCGCCATGAATTTCGTCGAGACCGGCATCGCCCCAGATCGTGTCGGCATCGTCCTGGCCGAAGATCAGGTCGTTGTCGTCGCCGCCATGGATCGCGTCGAGACCAGCCCCACCCTCTATCCGGTCATCGCCGGCTTCGCCCCAGATTTCGTCATTGCCCGCATCGCCGAACACGCGGTCAGCGCCGGCTCCCGCGAAGATGAGATCGTTTTCGGTACCGCCATTGATGAGATCCACACCGGCCTCGCCATAGATGCGGTCATTTCCGGCGTCGCCCGTAATCGTGTCGTTTTCGGTACCGCCCCAGATTTCGTCGGCCCCGTCCCCGCCGGAAATCGTATCGTCGCCCGAGCGGCCGAAGATCAGGTCGTCGCCCTCGTTGCCCTCGATCCGGTCGCGCCCGCCGCCGCCGTCAATCTGGTCGTTGCCGGTGCGGCCATAGAGGATATCGTTGCCGAGATTGCCGAAAATCAGGTCGCGGTCGCTGCCGCCGTCGATCGTGTCGTCACCGTCTTCGCCATAAAGCGTATCGAGACCGGCATGACCGTAAAGCAGGTCGTTGCCCGCGCCGCCCCGCAGGGTGTCGTCGCCCGACTGGCCGAGCAGCGTATCGTTGCCGGCATCGCCCCACAGCGCATCGTTGCCGTCGCCACCGTCGACGATATCGTTGCCTTCCTGGCCATGGATCTCGTCATTGCCGCTGTCGCCATAGATCGTATCGGCACCCGTGCCGCCGCGGATCGTGTCAGCGTCAAGCCCGCCGAAAATGAGATCGAGGCCGGATTCGCCGTCGATGATATCGAGCCCAGCCTCGCCGCGCAGCTCGTCGTCGCCGCTGCCGCCGAAAATCGTATCATTGCCGTCGCCGCCATAAACGAAGTCGCGCTGGCTGCCCGAGCGAATTTCATCGTTGCCGGCCTCACCGTAGATCGTGTCGGTGCCGCGACCGGAGTAGACGATATCGTTGCCGGTGCCGGCGCTGATCTGGTCGTCGCCATAGTCGTCGAAGATCAGGTCGGCCCCGCCATTCGCATTGATGATATCGTTGTCGCCATTGTCGAAGTCGCCGGAATGGGCGTAGACCGTCTGGAGCAGGCTGTTGGCGTCGGTGCCCATACGGGCCTGGATTTGCGCGCCGTAGCCGGCCGCATCGCCCTCGGCCAGATAGCGGTCGCCGAACATGACGTCGTCGCCCTCCGAGCCGACATTCGGCGCGCCATAAAGCAGCGTTGCGGTTGCATCGTTGAAGGCTTCTTCGAGGTCGCCGAAGATCGCGTCGCGGCCCGCGCCGCCCACCACGAGATCGTTGCCCGCGCCGCCATAGACCCGGTCGTCGCCGAGATCGCCGACAACAAGGTCATTGCCCGCCCCGCCATAGATGCGGTCATTGCCCACGCCACCATTGATGTCGTCGCTGCCCGCGCCACCGAAAATGAGGTCATTGCCTTCGCCGCCCGTGATGCGGTCGCGGCCCGAGACCCCATAGATCGTGTCGTCGCCGGTGCCTGCGTCGATCTCGGTCTCCTCGTTCGCATCGCCCGCGGAGGTAAAGGAATTGCCTGCGATGCGGTCATTGCCGCCCTGACCGTAAATGCGGTCGCGGCCGGAGCCGCCGGTCAGGATATCGTTGCCTTCCGAGCCCCAGAGCTCGTCATTGCCGGCACCACCGTCAAGTTCCATCTCGACGGATTCGCCGTCCTTGCGTCGGAGCGCGCCTTCGACAACGATGCGGTCATCGCCGCCACCGCCATGGCCCACGATGCGCCGGATGACCGGATCGTCCGACTTCTGCCCGAATGTCTGGCGGATGCCGCCCGACTCGACCTGAACAAGACCGTTACCCAGCGAACGGATAGTATAATCATCGTTGGCATTGTCGTCGGTATTGCCGACCTCGTGGTTTCGATAGGCGGAACGGTCGCCGATGTTCAGCTTCAGCGTGCCATCGGATTCCAGGGTCGCAAGCTGCGGCGGCGGACCGCATAGCTCGGCGCTAAAGGATACGATGGTGGTGTCCGGGATCAGCGGGACATTGAGAGTGACGCTGAACGGTCCAATCCCGAACCGAAGGCGCAGATCGAGATAGAAGCCGATCCCGCCTTCGGCATCGAAAATGCAGATCGGGCCCTGGTTGAGCAGATCGATGATCTCGTTGCCGCGTAGCTTTCCATCCGTCTTGCCGCTCGCATCCGGCACGTCATGAAGATTGAGGCCGACAGTTGCGAAAATCCCGCCCGCGACACCGGCAGCGACGATCCCGAAGTCAAGCGAAACCTGGAGGTCTGCGCGAACCGTCATGGTGATTTCGGCAGGGTCTCCGCCAGTGTTGCGCGGATCGTCGGAAATATAGAAGCCGAGCATCAGATCGGTCAGATCGCGCGACGCTTCCGGCTTGCCGAGATAGGTTTGAAGGCCGAAACTGTCATACCCGAAGGCAAGATCGATGCGGAACTCGACGCTGCCCGTGAAGCCCAGCGTGATCGGCGGCGATGGATAGACGGGAATGGTGATCGTTGGGAACTGGAACGGGAACGAGAAGGTCGGCAGATCGATTTCTATGAGATCGACGGTCTGGCCGAAGAGCAGGCCAAGAAGGCTGGCGGGGTTCTGGATGAACGGAACACTGATCCCGAAATCCGGCTGAATCGGGATCGAGGCCCATGGTGTCCCGCCCAGGCTCGAAAGCATGCTGTTACGGGCATTGGTCAGGAAGGACGCGAACTGCGAGGTCTGCGTTCCGGCATCGATCGGCATGCCGCCGGCCACGCCGCGCGGCAGGCGAAGGTTGAAGCCGCCAAAATTGAAGTCGCCGATCTCGATGAAGATATTGTCGCCGACATTGCCGACGAGGCTCGCAATATCCGAAACGACGCCGACCGCATCGATGAACTTCGTCACCGATTGAAGTTCCGGGATCTGCGACGCGAGCGTCAGGATCGTGACAGGATCGCCGGAGAAATCCGACAGGATCGGGATCGGCGCGCGCAGGAAGTCGATCAGCGGCTTGACCGGCTCCAGCACCTTCTGGATATCGCGCACGACGGGCCCGAGGAACTCGTTGACGAATTCGCCGAAGTTCAGGCGCAAATCGTTCAGACCGAAGGAGAAGTCGTTCGGGTCCAGCACATTGAAATGCAGGCGCAGCTCGCCTTCGATGCTGGGGAAGAGGCTGCTATCGCCAAACTGGCCATTGGTCAGCCGCTCGAAGCCGATGCCGAGGCGGGCGTTGAAGTCGATATCGGCCACCAGCGAGCCGGTCACGGCAACATCGAGATCGGAGAGAGCCGTCGCCAGATAAAGCTTGCCGTCCGCCCCGCCGCCGCGCAGGTCGATGCCCAGCGTGCCGCGCACGCCGCTTGGCGGAACGTCGTTGCCGGTATCTTCCGTCAGCGCCAGTTGCAGGAAGCCAAGTTCGCCAAGCATCGAGAACTGGTCTCCGACGCCTGCAAAGATTTCCGCGCTCACCTCGTTCTGCTGGTCTGTAAGGATATAGAAGTGACGGTTGCGGTCGATACCGAAGGAAAGCGCGACACCCCAGGCCATGCGGAACGTGACCGAGGAGGCCTCGTCCACCTTGAGGCCCAGCCCCGGCAGGCCGATATCGAAGCCGATGCCGCTGGCGATCTCCATGACGGAGCCGAGATTGATGTCGATCCGCACATCGTCGACCTGCAGCGGATCGACATCCTGGCCATTGAACTCGGTATAGCCGGCATCGCCCGGCATCTTGAAGAAGACCTTGACGGCGCTGTCCTGAGACCCCTTGAGGACCGGCGCCAGGGCGCTGGTCAGCACACTGTCAAGCTCGGACAGCGCCGTTGCCAGACCGTTGCCCAGCAGCGCATTGAAGTCGCGCTTGAGATCGCGAATGAAGTTCTGCGCACCCTGATTGTCCGTGCCGAACACGGATTTCAGCGCATCGCCGAGGACCGGAATATCCTGACCGAAAATCTTTCCGGCGAACATGTCTTCCAGCGAATCGAGGAAGGCGTTCACGCCGCCGACAATTGTCTGCCAGTTGAGCAGATTGAGATTGGCAAAGAGGCTGCTGAGGTCGGGCACCTGCACGGTCACATATTGCGTGCTGTCGCCGCCCTGCAGCAGTGCGTTAAAGAAGTTCTGGAGATTGGTGACATCGAAGATCAGGTCGCCCTTGTCCTCGCCGTTCACCCAGATTTCGATGGTCGTATCGATCAGACCATTCAGCGTCAGCGTGATCGGGCTTCCGCCGATCCCCGTGTAGTTGAAGTTGCCCAGATCGCCGAGTTCGGTGAAATAATAGCGCGGCTGAGCGCTGGAGAACCCGAGCCGGATCTTGGCCGGCGCATTGGCATCGTTGACGGAGGAAAGCCGGATATTGCCGATGGCGCTCTTCAGCTCCGCACTCAGCGGCCCGATATTGGCGCGAACGGAGAGTGCCGCATTGTTGCGCACCAGAAGGCCGAGTTCGACCGCCGTCGCACTGTCGATATAGGGCCGCGGAATGAAGCCGAGAAGCGGATTGCCGGCATCGGTGCTGGCAAGGTTGAAGCCGAAGACCAGTGTGGCATTGACGCTCGGCGTCACCGTGATCGAGCCCGCGCCCTCTACCTGCACCAGCGCGCCGACGCCCGGCAGTTGCTGAAGCGCACCGAGCCCCAGAGACGCAAGATTGAACGACAGCGGCAGGTTGACCGGCGGGATTGTCGGCGCAAGCGCGATCGTAAACCGCAGGTCGGCAGTAGCGCGGTTGTAGGCGATGGCGACATAATCCTGCGTGCCGCCGAAGACCGAGCGCAGGGCATTGTTCAGCAGACCCTGCAACTCGCTTAGTGCTGCAGCCGGATTGGCCGCAAACCGCTCGGCCGCTTCCGCCATGTCGTCTATGAAGTCGAAGGCATCGCCGATCTTGATCCCGACAACGGGAATTTCCTCATTGAAGATCGATGTATCCGTGCTGTCGGCCAATTCGCGCAGGAAACTCGCGACCGAGCGCACCAGCGCAATCCAGTCCGCCGAATCGAGATTGCGGAAATGCAGAAAATCCTGCGCCGAGGAAAAATCAGTGGTCCAGCCTGCCGGATTGAAGAGATCGGCCGCGACGATGCGGAAGGACGCATTGGGGAGCTGCAACAGCGAGGCGAGAGCACCGCGCGCCGCGATCGGTAGCGTGAAATTGCCGGAGCCGGTCAGGTTGAGGTCGAAGTAAGTGTCGAGATTGGAGACGTTGCGGATGAAGTCCCTGAGCGACAGTTCGGGAGCCGACATGACAAGGCCGGCGGATCCCGTCACGTTGAGCGAGGCATTGGGGATTGCCACTTCGAGCGGACCAAGCTTCGCCTCTGCGCTGAAGGAGCCCGCAATCGTGAGCCCGGTCTGGAGCGTGAAATCGCTGAGCGCGATGCGGTCGAGCAGATCGGACCCACCCTGCTGCAGCGCGATGCGGTTGCCGGATGTCTGGCTGGCAGCAAGTCCCAGTTCACTGCGTGCGGTGCCGGTCGCGGGCGCCGTGATCTGGATCGAACTCACACTGCCGTTCGTCGCCACGAAAACCAGTCGGCCGGTCGTCGTTTCGAGTTCTGCCCGAATGCCCTTGCCCTGGCTTCCGAGGGTGGTGTTGATGCCGGAAAGCGCGGCATTGATGTCGGTGACCAGATCAGCCGCGCGGACATTGCCCTGAACGATGACATGGCCCTGCGCATCTGTCTGGGGTGCTGCCGTTGCGGAGGCGCGCACCGTGACAGTGCCAAGGGACGTGCCGTCGACGACAACGTTGAAACTCGCGTCGCCGCTGAGCCGCCCGTCGGCGGGCAAGGTGCCGCCCTGCGCCTTAACGCGCACCGGCGCGGCCGTCGCATCGGTAAACCCGAGTTCCGTGACTGCCGGATTGAGAAGGCCGGCCTGGAGGCTGAGGCTGGGTATGGCGGGATTGTTGGATGACAGGACGAACTTGCCGTCTTCCACGGCCACCGAAATGCTGTCCGCTGCCAGTCCGCGCGCCACGAGAGCCGCCGAAACGGCGCTGCGCAGATCGTTGGCGAGATCGTTGATGCCGGCATTGGTCGTCGTGTCGGCGCGGCGCACCGTGACCTGAAGCGTCTGATTACCGGCAGCAAGATCGAAGACCGCATCCGCCGACAACCGGCCAGTTGCCACCGGATTGCGCAACGCCTGAAGCCGCCGGCCATTCGGCGACATATCGAAGGCAAGGGTCAGGGCGAACTGGCTGGTAAGCGCGATTGAAAGGTTGCTGGCGCTCGCGCGCAGCCCGGCAAAATCACCGAAGCCGGCCGCAAAGGAAACGCCGACGCCCGCCAGCGGATCGAGCGTATTGTTCAGCTGCAAACCGATGGAAAGAACATCGGTTGCCGCATCGTAGCTGACCGGCAGGTTGGCGACATTGATGCCGAGCAACGTGGCAAGCCGCGTGCGGAAACCCTCGATGCTCGACGGTCCGGTCGACCCGGTCCGGAAGCCAAGGAAGACGTCGTCCGCCGTACTGTTGAGATCGGCACCCTTGTCGAAGAAGGGATCGATGACGGATTCCGCGAAATTCGTGCCCAGATCAAGAAGCCCGCCAAGCGTCTGGTCGACGAAGGGAAGGCGGATATTCAGATAGCTGCTATCGGAAAGCTGATCGAGCCAGTTCATCGCCTGGCGCAGGATCGACATCAGGTCGGCGGCGTCGAAATTGACCAGATTGCGCAAGTCATCCGCCGTCGGGCCCACAAAATCGAACTGCGTGATCCCGCCGTTGAAGGGATCGCCGCCAAAGGTCAGCTGCGCGGCAAGCTGCGCGCCCGTCGGCAGGCGCGTGGTGATGTTGAGCGCGCCGGAAATGTCGGAGGCCGTGATCGAGACCGCGATCAGCCCCTCTGCAGTCGAGCCGGTCAGGTCGCCGATGGTCAGCACGCGGGCGCTGTCGCCGCGGCCGCCGATGCCAATGGCAAGCCCCCCGGCATAGGTCACGGCACCCGTCGTCGTGGCGCTGCCGAACATGCCCAGCGACACGTCGGCAGAACCGAGAAGCCCCCCGGTCAACGCCACGGAGAGATCGCGCACCTGCACGAATATGGCATCGTCCGGCGCGACATCGGGGCTCAAATCAATCCCGAAGGTGAGGTCGACCACCGTGCGCAGGCCGAAACGCATGGTGCCGCCCACCGTCAGGCCGGCAATGTCGCTATCTCCCGTCAGCGAAACGGACTTGTCTTTCCGCTGATCAACGGTGAGGCGCAGCGAATAGACCATCCGGTCGCCCGCGGTCGAGAAGCCGAGGCGGGTCGCCTCCGCATCCGTCAAGGCCTGGAAGAGGCCGGCCTGGGCATTGGCCACCTGCACGCCGACAACATCCGTCAACTGGCGCAACCGGCTATCAATGGCAACCTGGGCTCGGCTGCCAAAGCCGGAGGTCAGGCTGCCCGCGCCGCCTGCGGCAGACGACAAGCCCTCGCCGATTGCCGTCAACAGAGTGTTGGCGCCCAGCAGGTCGAGAATGCTCTCATTGACCAGCGGCAGGTCGCGCTGCAGAACGTCGATGCCCGACAGAAAATCGCTGAGGTCCTGGAACCAGCCGGAGAGGTTCTGAAGCAGCGCCGCCTGGGCCGCATTGATCGAACCGGCCACGAGGCTTTGCGCCGCGCCCTGAATGAAGGCTTCAAGGTCGTTCGTATTGACTGTCACCTGCGGAGCCGCGCCGGCCCCGAGGTTCCAGTCGAAGGCGATCGGAACGGTCGGCGTGCCCTCGCCCAGGAATTCCGCGCCGAGATCGGCATTGGCATGCGCGAAGATGTCCGTCGTCAGCGGGCCGATGATCGCAAGCGGATCGGCGATGATATCGGCCAGCGTGATGCGTCCATCGGCGCTGCCGCCGGGCCTGTCATCGACAAGGCCGATGCGCGCGCGGGCCTGCTTGGACGTATCGATGGCGTTGCCCGTCGATCCGGCAACCGCCACCTGGCCGTTTGTCAGGGTCAACCGCGCTGGGCCGAGATTGGCAGAGCCGGCAAAGAGCGCCGGCGTCGTGACCAGAAGTGCCAGCTCCGCCGAGCTATTGGCACCTTCAACGAGATAGATGCGCTGGCTCTGCGTCAGCGGGGCGCCGGAAATGTCGATGCCGATCTCAACACCGAGATTGGCGGAGCCCTCCACATGCGCCGTACCTTCGAACGTCAGAACCTGATTGAGCACGGTTTCGCGGATGGAGACGGGAAGATCCGCCGAAATGGCGCGCGCGAAATCGAAGGCAAAGCGGATTTCGTTGGCCGCCAGCACGGCATTCACGTCCAGACCCGTCACCGCCTCAAGCGTCGAGATGACCTGCTGCAGGGTGGCCGTGGCCGTATCCAGAAGCTGGTCGATCTGCACGACCGCATTCTGAACATCCTGCGCCAGATCGTAGAGATCAGCGAGAGCATCGTCGAGAACCGGCAGGTCCTTGGGAAGCGCGTCCGCCAACCGTGCAACGACCGAAGGCAGCTGGTCGACAAACGCGCGAAGCATCGTCTCGAAATCGGCCTGCTCGAGATGCAGAAGATTCTGCACCAGAGAGCCCGCGGCAAAATCCACCGATGCATGGCTTGCGTCGAGCCCACCGGTCCAGGAGACATTCAGCGTCTCCGGCGCCGGCAGCAGCGATGACGAAAACGGCAGGACAAGGCTTGCATTGCCCGTGGCCGAACCCGCAAGCAATACATCGAGAGGCGTACCCTCTAGTTCGGCAAGGGTGATGATCCCGAGCCCGTCCGAGTTGTCGGGATCGACGAAGGCACCGCCCGCCTCGGCATGA
Source organism: Hyphomicrobiales bacterium (assembly GCA_900467685.1). GTDB lineage: Bacteria > Pseudomonadota > Alphaproteobacteria > Rhizobiales > Rhizobiaceae > Ensifer_A. The sequence goes on along the minus strand of UBQX01000025.1, from coordinate 67,075 downwards.
ACCGATGCAGTACCATTGGTGACGGTGAGATCGACAGCCTGAAACCGCACGCCGGCATCAATGTCCGGCGCCGCCGCATCGACCTGCGCGGAAATGGCCGCGGAACCGAGGAAAAACGTGCTGGTGGCAAGATCGATCCCGAGCGTCAGATCAAGGCGCGCGGTCGCCGAGCCGGACAAAGCAATATTGCCGCTGGTCACGATATCCGCATCGGGAACGGCGCCAGAAAGATCGAGGATCAGGCCCGCCAGTTGTTCGGTATGAGAAAGAGACAGCCCGATCCGATGCACATCGCCATCGACCGCATGGGTAACCGGGCCAAGCGAACCGGCAAGCGTGTCCAATTGGGCGACAAGTCCCTCAACGGTTGCCGAAGCGCCGGCCGCAATTCCGGCAAAATACCCCGAGGCAGCGCTGCGCACACCGTCAACGATCTCGCGCGCATGCACCATGTCGCCCAGCGGACGGTCGATGATCGGAACATTCTGCGAAAGAACAGGCTCGAGAATGAGATCGTCCAGGCGATCGCCCAGCGCACCGAGGCCGCGCAACAGCACATCCTGGGCACCCGGAAGGAGATCCGCCGATAGCAGAAGCCGGGGCTCAAGAGGTTCGGCCGACAGCAAGGGACGCGAGGCCGGGCCCTTCGCTGGCTGATTGACGGGTTCACGCTGACCGCGCGGCAGGTTGTGCCGGGCCAGTTTGCGAATCTCTGCCATCCCCGGTCCGTCCACGCACGATAGCGCAGTTGAGCCAAGCATCCATTGGCGATCACGCCCACCCCGAAAGACCGTCATGGTCTGCCCCGATCGAAGAAATGTATGGAATACTGATCAATTTTTAAACTAAACGAAGAATTGCACAGGGTATTTTCACAGTCCATCCCTGTGTAGAACATTTTTAAGACATTATTAATAAACAAGGACCGCTTACTTTTAGAAAATCTTTTATTTTACAATGCCTTCGAGAAATATTGCGTTGCGGCAACGAGTAGTCTGGCGTCTTGAGCGGACAACGCGCCAAGACAATCCAGCTCAGGTTGAAATGTGGAAAACGCCCGCGGAATGCATCATTGATGCCGGGATGGCATAACTGTGCTGCAAGCGAAGCGGGGTATCTGACAATCGGGGTCGATCTGAGCTTCGAATAACCTTTCCGGCATTCACGGCAGCAGTTGAAGCCCTCCAGAGCCCCAAAATCACGCAGCCGGGCGTTGTCACACTTATCATCGTCGTGACCTTCTCCCTGCTCAACAGCCTCTATCTCGGCGGCATCCTCTCCGTCTTCGCCATGTCCGTCGGCACCGCCATCACCCTCTCGTTGCTGGCGATCCTAGCCGTGTCAGCCAAGGGGCTGGCCGTGAAGCTCGCAGGCGATGGAACTGTGGGCGAGAAGATCGGCACGACGATCGAGATCGCAGGTGCCGCGTTTGTTATGGCGCTGGGGATTATATTGTTTCTGGCGACGTTGCAGTTTGCGCGTTGAGGTCAAACTCTCGTAACGGTGTGATCGACCCTCGTTCATCGGGCGGAATGGTACCCAAACGGCGACGTCTTGTTCAAAGTAGAGTTGTGATCTAGCCTCCAGTTAGCGTGGATCACGTTAGCCGGATACAAGCGCGAGAGGCATGATCTTTATCGGCTGCTCCTCGTTCAGGCGGCGCTTGAAGGGGCGAACACATGTTCTCACTAGTACGATGGCGAACGCAAATCGAACGGTTGCGCTTCAAGTATGGCCCGCGCCTCTCAGAATATCTAATTTGGCTCTCCACCTATCGAGCGCGAAGGCACCTATCCAAACATGCCATTCGCGTCCTGATAGACAACAGTGTATTAGGAAATGCCATAACCCATGAAACAGGCTGGGTTTCAACGGGAACAAAAACATGGGGCGGCCAGAGCTTCGATGCCGGCTATGCTGCTCGAATTCCAGTTCATAGTGAAAGCGCAAATTCGCGTGACTATGAGAACGTGAGGTTTCTGCCTGGAATTGCATACTTAGCTAACATTGGAATTATCACACTACATACGTCGGCGGAACTCCTAGACGAGCAATTTAGGCAGCCCACCGGACGTTTCAGGGGGTACGGATGGCTGGACTTCAACGTATTCGCCAGGACGCCGATAGACAGCATCGATGGATACGTATTTGGGAGCATAGGCTTCGCGGCCCTAGGCCAACCGTCAGCAAAAGAAGAACAGAAAGACAGATTATCAAAGAAAAAGGATGATCTATATCTTAGTCTTTTAAAAATAATGGGACAGAAAAATAGCTTAGATGCATGGCATATCAGCACGGCGGAGCGGTATGGGCTCTATGCATTTTTAACGATGGATTACAAGCTCCTAAACGTTCTAGAGAGACAAAAGCACTTGGAACCAGTTAAGTCACTAAAGACAAAAGTGCTAACTCCGAAGCAATTTGGCGAACTTTTCGGAATGCTCCCCATTGATCCGCGTATCATGAGCTACAATGATGCATCTTTCTTCGTTCGACCAGACCTACATTGGCCCGACAATAAACGTCGGCCACTTGGGTCATATCGAAAAGATAGAAATAAGTGACTGTCGCTGCCGATCCGATACTTTAAAGTTTCGCGTATTAAGGCAAAATGGTGCCCGGAGGCGGATTTGAACCACCGACACGCGGATTTTCAATCCGCTGCTCTACCAACTGAGCTATCCGGGCACTTGTCGCTTGCATGACCGGGTTCTTGGAAAAACCCACCGGGTTTTCCCCGGAAGCGAGCGGGGTTATAGCATCTTGTTCGCGCGTGTCCAGCACTGACGAGAAGTTTTTTGACTGTTTTTTGAAGAAAATTCCTTCAAGTCAAAACTCAAGCAAAATCAACGCTCAAAGTCGCGCTCGAAGCCGTCCGCCTTCTCTTCGTCTTCCGTAACCGGGATGGCATAGGATCCCTTGAGCCAGCGCGCCAGGTCGACATTACGGCAGCGGTCGGAGCAGAAGGGATAGTGTTCGCGCGCCGAGGGCTGCCCGCATTCGGGGCACGGGCGCGGCTTTCTCAAAGGTTCAACCTTGGCAGTCATGGGAATGCTCAGCCTTCCTTCCAGCCCCTGCGGATGTCGAAGCCTTCGCCATCCAGAAGCTGCAGCGTTTCGGTCAGCGGAAGCCCGACGACGCTGGTATAGGAGCCGGCAAGCTTCTGCACGAAGGAGCCTGCAATGCCCTGGATGCCATAGCCACCCGCCTTGCCGCGCCATTCGCCGCTCTGCACATAGGCATCGATTTCGGCATTGGAAAGGCGCTTGAAGCGCACCTTGGTCTCGACGATGCGGCTGCGCGTGTGGCCGGAGGGCGCAATCAGCGTCACGCCGGTATAGACCCAATGCGCTCGGCCGGAGAGCAGGTTGAGGCAGGAATAGGCATCCGCCTCGAACTCGGCCTTGGGCAGGATGCGGCGGCCGACGGCCACGACCGTATCGGCGGCCAGAACCCAGCCACCCTTGATCTCCTCATCCGCGCGCACAACGGCAAAGGCGGCCTCGGCCTTTTCACGGGCGAGGCGCTGGGCCAGCGTGCGCGGATTTTCCGAGCGCTTAGGCGTCTCGTCGATATCCATCGGCAGGAGACGGGCGGGCTCGATGCGCGCTTGCGCGAGAAGTTCGACGCGGCGCGGCGAACCAGAGGCAAGAATGAGGGCTTGTTCGCTCGCCATGTCGATCGCCATGAGATCGGCCAATGCGCCGAAGGCGGCGCGGCCGGATTATCGGAAACGGTAGGTGATCCGACCCTTGGAAAGGTCGTAGGGCGTCATTTCGACGAGAACCTTGTCGCCGGCCAGAACGCGGATGCGGTTCTTGCGCATGCGGCCCGCGGTGTGGGCGATTATTTCATGTTCGTTTTCCAGCTTCACGCGGAAGGTCGCGTTGGGCAGGAGTTCGGTCACGATTCCCGGGAATTCGAGAACTTCTTCTTTTGCCATTCAGACAGGTCTTTCTTGCAGGTTTATGGGCCGCGCGCTGAAGGCACGGGCGAAAATTTTGCGGAAACTACACAATGCGCAGAGCTTTGTGAACCTCCGAGTTGCCGAAAAGGACGGCATGTTGCAAAAAACGTTCATATTCAAAGCGGCTCAGGCCAGCCGCTTCGCAATCAGCGTCTTCAGATGATCGCGCACCTCGCGATAGGCCTCGAGAATCTGCTCGCGCGTGCCGCGCGCCACGCTCGGGTCGGGCGTCGGCCAGTAGCTGACATCGACGGAGAGCGAGCGGGTGAGTTCGAGTGCTGCGTGATGCGCCTCCGGGGCCAGCGTCACGATGAGGTCGAAATAGTCGTCCTCCAGCTCATCCAGTGTCTGCGGCTGATGCCTGCCGATGGAGAGGCCCACCTCGTCCAGCACGACATCGACAAAGGGATCGCGCTCGCCCGTGCGCACGCCGGCAGAGGCGATATAGGTGCCCTTGGGCAGCATGGATTTCGCCAGCGCCTCGGCCATCGGCGAGCGGATGGCATTCATGCCGCACATGAACAGGATCGCGCCCGGCCGTTTCTCCGTGCTGTCGCTGGCGGCCTCCTCCTCCATGGGCTCAACCGCGCCAGTAGAGCACGCAGACCAGCGTGAAGAGCCGCCGCGCCGTATCGAAATCGATCCTGATCTTGCCCGAGAGCCGATCCATCAGCGTCTGCGAGCCCTCGTTATGGATACCACGCCGGCCCATGTCGATGGCCTCGATCTGGCTCGGCGTGGACGAGCGGATCGCCTGATAATAGCTGTCGCAGATCATGAAGTAATCCTTGATGATCCGCCGGAACGGCGTCAGCGACAGGATATGCGTCGCCACCGGCTCGTCGCCCTCGGTCTTGATGGTGAAGACGAGGCGCTGTTCGACGAGCGAGAGATAGAGCTTGTAGGGGCCGTTCTCGTGACCCTCGGGCGCGAAGGAATTGTCCTCCAGCAGGTCGAAGATGGCGACCGCGCGCTCATGCTCCACATCGGGCGTCGAGCGGCCGATCGTCTCGTCCAGAACGACATCGCAGAGCCTTTGCGTGGCCTTGTTCGCCATCTCAGCTCCCGAGATTGAGGCGGATGCCGACCGAGCGGGCATGGGCGTCAAGCCCCTCGGACTTGGCGAGCGCAATCGCAGACGGCCCGAGCGCGCGAAGCTGATCCGGGCCGAGGCGCAGGATCGAGGTGCGCTTGACGAATTCCAGCACCGAAAGGCCCGAAGAGAAGCGCGCCGAACGCGCTGTCGGCAGAACATGGTTCGACCCGCCGACATAATCGCCGATGACTTCCGGCGTATGCCGGCCGATGAAGATCGCACCCGCATTGCGGATGCCTTCCATCAGCGCATCAGGATCGGCCACGGCCAGTTCCAGATGCTCGGCGGCGATGCGGTTGGCGAGCGAGACCGATCGGTCGAGCGTCGGCACGATGATCACCGCGCCATAATCGCGCCAGCTGGCGGCGGCCGTATCGGCGCGCGGCAGCAGGCGAAGCTGGCGCTCCACCGCATCGCTGACCGACTTGGCAAACGCCGCATCGTCGGAAATCAGGATCGCCTGGGCGGCGCGGTCATGCTCGGCCTGCGCCAGAAGATCGGCGGCGATCCAGTCCGGATCGTTATCCTTGTCGGCAATCGCCAGCACTTCCGACGGGCCGGCAATCATGTCGATGCCGACCGTGCCGAACACTTCCCGCTTGGCAGCGGCCACATAGGCATTGCCGGGACCGACGATCTTGGCGACCGGCGCAATCGTTTCCGTGCCATAGGCGAGAGCTGCCACGGCCTGCGCGCCGCCGATGCGATAGATCTCGTCGACGCCGGCAATGCGGGCAGCGGCCAGCACCGTCGGGTTGATCTTGCCGCGCATGGCCGGCACGACCATGACGACGCGCGGCACGCCGGCAACCTTGGCCGGCAGCGCATTCATCAGGACCGAACTCGGATAGCTTGCCGACCCGCCCGGAACATAAAGCCCGACCGCCTCGATGGCTGTCCAGCGCGAGCCGAGACCGACGCCGATATCGTCTTCATAGATATCGTCCTTCGGCATCTGGCGGCTGTGATGCTTGGTGATGCGGGCGGCGGCGAGATGCAGCGCATCCAGCACTTCCGGCTCGACCTGCGCAAAGGCATCCTCGATTTCCTCGGCCGTCACGCGCATCGGCGTTTCAGCAAAATCGAGCTGGTCGAAGCGCAGCGTGTAGTCTGCCAGCGCCGCATCGCCCCGGGCGCGCACATCGGCGATGATTTCGCGCACGGTCTGCCCGACATCTTCCGACACTTCACGCTTCGTCGTCAGGAAAGCGGCGAACTTCGCCTCGAAATCCGCCTCGCTCCAGTCAAGCCAAATTGCCAATGCCCCATTCCCTTCCGACGTCCCGCCCCTGAAGAGGGACGGCCTGATTCGAAACCTTCAGGCATCCACCCGATGCTGCGGCTTCGATTTCGTTTCCCACGCGCCGCCGACATCGGCAAGCTGCGCTTCGATACATTCCACATCGAGCCGAACCACGCCGCCGCCGGCCAGAACCAGCTCGATCACGCCTTCCGGCCCCTCGCCCTGCTTTTCAAAGCGGATGGCCAGCAAGTCAAGCACGGCATCCTTGTTCTTGCGGTCGACGCCGGCGGATTTGACGCCGCTCACCCGCTTGAACACCAGCGCCGCCTTGCGCCGCTCGAGCGGCCTGCCCTTTTCCGAGGCCGTTTCCCAGACAAAGCGATTGGCCGTCAGGGAAAATTGCTTCATCCGGGCATCGAAGGCGCATTCCGCTACCTTGAAAACCGAATCCTGCATATGGGCCGACACGACGTCGAGATCTTCTTCGTCCAGCGCCAGCAGTTTCAAACCACTCATAGTCTCACCTTTGCGTCTTGCGCGCCGCCCGTACGCTTTATTGCTCTGGGGCAGCGCTCTTTGATACGCAGATAAGAAGCGATAGCCCGCCGCGCAACCGCGAGCAAGCCGGGGTCATACCGTCAATCGCTGATGCGCTCGACAATGGCGCCGCAGCGGGTCAGCTTTTCTTCCAGCCGCTCGAAGCCACGGTCGAGATGGTAGACGCGCGAAACGATCGTTTCGCCTTCCGCCGCCAGACCGGCGATAACCAGCGACACGGACGCACGAAGGTCGGTCGCCATGACCGGCGCACCCTTCAGCTTCGATACGCCCTCGACGCGCGCCGTCTGGCCGTTGAGCGAGATCTTCGCGCCGAGACGGGCCAGCTCCTGCACATGCATGAAGCGATTTTCGAAGATCGTCTCGGTGATATGCGAAATCCCGGTGGAGCGGGTCATCAGACCCATGAACTGCGCCTGCAGGTCAGTGGGGAAGCCGGGATAGGGATCGGTCACGACATCGACCGGCTTGATCGCATCGCCATGGCCGATCACGCGAATCCCGTTCGGCACCGCGATGACTTCAGCGCCGGCGCGACGAACGGCCTCGAGCGCCGTATCCAGCAGATCGACGCTCGTGCCGTCCAGCGTCACGTCGCCGCCGGCCATGGCAGCGGCCATGGCGTAGGTGCCGGTTTCAATACGGTCGGGCAGCACGCGATGGCGCGCGCCGGAAAGCGACTTCACGCCCTCAATGGTGATCGTGGACGTGCCGGCGCCCGAAATCTTCGCGCCCATGGCGTTGAGGCAATTGGCAAGGTCAACGATTTCCGGCTCGCGCGCGGCGTTGCCGATGACCGTCGTGCCGTTGGCGAGCGAAGCCGCCATGAGGAGAACATGCGTGGCGCCAACCGAGACCTTCGGGAACGTGTAGCGCGTGCCGATCAGACCGCCCTTCGGCGCCTTGGCATTGATATAGCCGCCATCGATTTCCATCTCCGCACCCATGGCCGTGAGACCTTCGATGAAGAGATCGACCGGACGCGTGCCGATGGCGCAGCCGCCGGGCAGAGAAACACGGCAGCGGCCTTCGCGCGCGAGCAACGGTCCGATCACCCAGAAGGAGGCGCGCATCTTGGAGACCAGCTCATAAGGCGCGGTCGTGTCGGCAATGGTGCGGCAGGTGAAATGGATGGTGCGGGAATAGGACCCGTCCTGGTGCTCGCGGCGGCCGTTCACGGCAATGTCGACGCCGTGGTTGCCGAGAATGCGTAGCAGCTGCTCGACGTCCGCCAGATGCGGCACGTTTTCCAGCGTCAGCGTATCGCTGGTCAGCAGCGAAGCGATCATCAGCGGCAGGGCGGCATTCTTCGCGCCGGAAATGGGAATGATGCCGTTCAGCGGCTTGCCGCCGACAATGCGAATGCGATCCATGGATGTATCTCTTTCAGGCGTCCGCATGACGCCGATCTTGTCAGGTGTGACGGTCCCCATAACCCAAAGGCGCCGCGCCTTCAAGAAAGGCCGAAAATAAGGCCCCCTCGGCCGATCGGACGCATGGTTTCCACCGCGATTGAGGATGATTTAGGGCAGAGGTGCTGCCGTTTTGAGAGTGAAGACGCTCCAGTAGGGATGTTTTTGCTGCTCACCGCCCGCAAGCTCCGCGAATCGCCGGCAGCGTGCTTGCCCAAACCTCGCGCGCAATCCGCAGCACGACTTGCGGCGGCCTCACCCTTCATTGATCCCCGGAATCGGAAGACCGAGCACCCGGCAGCCCCTCGTCCCGTTCATCCGCCTCGCCCTCGCGCCGCGCCCGCGACTGCGCCTTGCGCCGCATGAGATTGGCCCGAAGCGCGCCGGCAAGCCGCTTCTTCTCCGCTTCCTTCTCGCGCCGCAACGCCTCCTTGGCGCGCTTGCGCGATTCCGCGTCGCGGATATCGCCCTGATCCTTCGTTTCGTCTGCGCCGGACGTCATCGCCCCGCCCCCGTCTGATGCCGTTGAAAATGAAGGAAAGCCCATAGCGCAGAACGCGCCGCCAAGAAAGCGTGCCGAACTTCTGAAAAAACTTCGGTGCCAGCGCTTGCGCCGCCGGATAACATGTGGCAATAGGCACCCCGCTTCACCCGACACGCCAACGCGTCGTCTCGGGATCGGATGCTGCGGTAGCTCAGTGGTAGAGCACACCCTTGGTAAGGGTGAGGTCGAGAGTTCAATCCTCTCTCGCAGCACCAGTTTTCTGTAGGTCGCCACATAAGTTCAGGCTCTCGCCACGTGAGATGCGACTCATATGGTTAACGGTTCGAAAATTTGCGACGTTTTCAGCAAATGCGGCCCCCAGTCTTTTCCGATGTTTCGATCAAGACGATAACCGTTCGAGGACGATCTCGTCACCTTCACGCCAAGACGCAAACTCATCGACATCGCCCATGCCACCCGTCGATAGTGGTGCACGAGCCATGGGGTTATGCACTAGCACAAAAGGGAATGTGTCTGGCTGCGGACAGAGGTGCCCCGTACTGAGGACGGCACTGACGCCTGCATAGGCATCTCCGAGAAAGATCGCTGTATCGACATCAGCAGAATTCGAATTTTTAATGCTGAACCGCGTCGTATGCTTTGCTTCACCGAATTCCCCGTCGCGACTGATCGGAATGGCTATCGGACCGATCCCCAAACCGACCTCAGCTGAATACGGAAACTGTGAAAAGCCGAATTCTGAAAGCATACCACCTCCAAGTCGCGACGAGTTCACCGCAATGACATAGATGTCATCTGGAGAAACGATCCCTTTAGCAACGTAACCATCCTTGCCATCTGCGCCCTCAAGTTTATCCCGCTTCGCCTTGAGAGCGGCAGTCCAGTTTAACGTCAAAGCTTCTCCGGGCGTTGAATAGACAACCCCTTTTTCTCGGTTTAACCAGGTCTCTGGAAATCCCTTCGGTTTGGGACAAATCGCCTCCACCCAGACGCGTTGCCCTGCAACATTGCAGAGAAAGTCGGGCCCTTCATTGGCCGATTTCGGAGCGAACCCGAGATCGGCCAAGTGGCAACCGAGGATGGCCTCCCAAATCCGCTCCCAGAAGCCGTCTTCACCGCTTTCAATGACAGATTTGTCGTAATGAATGTCTGCTAGACCGAGTGAGACAAAGCGCTCTACCAAATCCGCGTAGTAGGGTCCAAGATCGGAGCGGTAGTAATCGCAACTTAGTAAGAATTCGCGTATTTGAGACATCAGTTTGTTCTCCTATTCTGAGGAGAAGGTTGCAACCGAGGCTCACGAGATGAGATTGGTCGTACCCAAATGGGGAGACATCACCTCTTCTGATACCACGCCCTCACCCAGAACACCCCGAAAAACGCCGCGATCACCGCCACGCCCACGATTACCGCCAGCACCGGCGAAAACCCGCCGATCCACAGCACGATATTGGGCATGAAATAGAGCACCAGTCCCGCCACCAGGAGGAAGATGCCGGCGGCGATGGCGGATTGGCGGTTGTCGTTTTCGCCGGCCATGTCAGATATCCTCGGCGAGATCGGAGCGGATCTGCTGGAGCGACCGGATCTGATGGCCGTGGGGGTCGAAATTGTCGGTGGCGAGCCACGTCTCGAAGGCTTCGTTGAGCGCCGGCCATTCGGCATCGATCATCGAATACCACGCCGTATCACGGTTCTTGCCGCGCGAGATGATGTGCTGGCGGAAGACGCCCTCGAACTGGAAGCCTAAGCGTTCCGCAGCACGCTTGCTCGCGGCATTGCCGTTATGACACTTCCATTCGTAGCGCCGGTAGCCGAGATCCTCGAAGACATGCTTGGCCATGAGATAATGCGCCTCGGTCGAGAGCCGTGTGCCCGCCATCGCCTTGCTATGCGCCACGCCGCCGACTTCCACCACGCCATTGGCCGGGTCGGCGCGCATGTAATTCGCCATGCCGACAACCTTGTTGGAGACGTTGTCGACGAAGACCTCCGTCAACCAGCCGGCTTTCGCCACGGCATCCAGCCAGTCCATGAACTCCGCCTGAGAAAGAAAGTCGGGCGCAGCGAAATAAGCGAGCAGGTCGTTGATTTCGTTTGCACCGCCCAGCGCCGCAAACAGCGCCTCGCCATGTTTCGCCCGCACGTAAGGCGCTACGGTGACATAGCGTCCGGCGAGCGTTACGGGGGCAGGCGCGGGGCGCGGCGTCCAGTCTTCAAGTGCGATCATTTCAAGTCCGATATCCAGCATGCGGCATGCCTGTTAGGCCCCGCAGTGGAGCATAACCGGCGGCTTGGCACAATCGGATTCTCGATAAAGGCAGAGGGTGATAGGCGGCGCCCATCAGCCCCTTGAACTAGAAATTGAAATTATCAATTTGTTCACAATGAATAGATTTAATAGGATTTAATTAAATTCGAAGCGAATTTCAACTTGCGGACTTCCACCCCATGAAGCTTTTTACTCGCCTTGGACTGATACCTGCGATCACGGCTATGGTTGTCGTCGTCGTTCTTCTTTCGATCTCTCTGGTAACCTATGTCACGGCGAATGCAGTCGATGACCGCATTCGCGAAGAGGCAATTTCCGGACAGAACCGTAGCCTGCGCATCGCCGCACAAATCGTCGTCACGCAAATGCCGGACGTGAAAGTCAGCTACGATGCTGCCGGCGATGTCCAGACGGTGGTCATGAAGGACATTCCGTCCAGTTTCGCCAACCATGACATGATCGATACGGTCGGGCGCATCTCGGGCGAAACGGCCACCATTTTCCGATGGGACGAAAAGACCAAGGACTTCTGGCGCATGACGACGAATATCGTCAAGCCGGACGGCAAGCGGGCGGTGGGTACACAGCTGGGCGAAAAAAGCGCCGCCTATCCTTTCGTTACGGCGGGCAAGACCTATCGCGGCGCGGCCGTCATCCTGGGTAATGACTATTACACCATCTACCAGCCGATCCTGTCCGACACGGGCAGCGTGATCGGTATTCTCTATGCCGGCGTCAAGGCCGCCACGATCAACGACATCTCCACGACGATCCTCTATCGTGTTGCGGCCGCCGCCGCTGTGGCGCTGCTTCTTGGCGGCATCGTTACAGCTTTCATGGCAAGCCACATGTTGAGTGGCGTCAAACGCCTCACCGTTAAGGCACGCGCCATGACGCTAGGCAATCTCGATGCCGATGTCCCGAATCTCGACATGCGAAACGAGATCGGCGAATTGTCTCGCGCCGTCAACCGCTTTCGAGAAAATGCGCTCGCCGCGCAACAGTCGGAGCAGGAAGCCGCCCGCCTGCGCGAGGCGAACCAGCAGGAGCGCCAGGCCCGCGAGGCGACCCGCAATGCCGATGTCGAAGACATCAAGGCTTCCGTCCAAAGCCTCGCCAACGGCATCGCAAAGCTCGCCGATGGCGACCTGACCGTGAGCATCGGCAACCGCCTGCATCCCGAACTGGAACCTCTGCGCAACAATTTCAACCACGCGCTGGGTCGGCTGCGGCAGACCCTGACAGAGGTCTCGTCGAACATCCATTCGATCGATGACAGCGCCGGGGAAATGCGCGCTGCATCCGACAGCCTGGCGGCCCGCACGGAGCAGCAAGCGGCCTCGCTGGAGCAGACCTCGGCTGCGCTGGAAGAAATTACCGCCACGATCCGCGACGCGTCCGACAAGGCAACCGAGGCAGCCCGTCTCGTCAGCACGGCCAAACAGAACTCCGTCACCTCCAGCCTTGTCGTGAACGAGGCGATTTCCGCCATGGGCCGCATCGAGTCTGCATCAACAGAGATTTCGAGTATCATCAACGTTATCGACGAGATCGCCTTTCAGACGAACCTGCTGGCGCTGAATGCCGGTGTGGAAGCGGCGCGCGCCGGTGAAGCCGGCAAGGGCTTCGCGGTTGTGGCGCAGGAGGTCCGCGAACTGGCACAACGCTCTGCCGCTGCCGCCAAGGACATCAAGGGACTGATCCAGAAATCGGGAAATGAAGTGGATGCGGGTGTGACGCTGGTCCGCAAGACCGGCGATGCGCTTCAGGGTATCGCGGATCAGATCGCCAGCATCAACGACTATATTTCGGCCATTGCAGCCAGCGCAAAAGAGCAGTCGGCAGGGCTCGGCGAAATCAACCAGGCCGTGACCCGCATGGATCAGATGACACAGCAAAACGCCGCCATGGTGGAAGAGACGGCAGCGCTCACGCACCGGCTCGCGGGTGACGCCAGCAGTCTTGCCGGCAACATCGCCGCCTTCAATCTGCAGGAAAACAGGCGTTCAAAAGCGGCGTGATCCTTTAACACGCCGCAACGTTGCCGATGACAAGAGGAAAGCGCCGTTTGTTGCGGCGCTTTTCACGTTCAAGCCTTTGCCGACGTCACGGCGACATCGATGTGGTCGACGAGCGCGTCCGGCAATTGCAGCCTGCCTGCCAGAAGATCGAGATAGCCGCGCTCGGCGCGCGTGTCGGGGTCGATGGCGAGGCGCGAGGCGGTGTAAAGCTCCACCTTCTGCTCCTCGGTTGCAGCCGCAGCAATCAGACCGTCGAGGTCAGCCGGGCGCGAAAGCTCGCTTTCGAGAAAGGCTTCGGCATCCGGATCAAGCCCGGCCCCGGAAATCTTGCCGATGATGCGGCCACGTTCGACATCATCGATATGCCCATCTGCCCGGGCCGCGGAAATCATGGCGCGAACGAGAACCAGCGCAAAGGCCTCGTCATTGGTTTCGGAGTCCGGATGGAAGGGCGACTGCGGCGGCGGCAGCGCCAGCGGGCTGTCTGATGTCAACTGCGGGGTTGCCTGCTCCGGCGACTTGCCCGCCTGATAGTTCTTGTAGGCCTGATAGCCGAGACCGGCAATCGCCGCCAGCCCGCCCACTTTCAGCGCCGAGGTCGAAAGACTGCGCCCCGTCTTGGTGCCTAGCAGCAGGCCGGCAATCGCGCCGGCTGCGAGCGGATTGCGCCGCGCCATGTCCAGCGCGCTCTGCGCGGTGCCGCCGACGGACTTCCCCGCTCCCGGCACCTGGCTCCCGAGAAATTGTTCCAGCAGTTTCTTGGCGTCAAACATTGAGGTTCTCCGTCTCGTTTCCGAAACGGAGATAGGTGCAGCAAGCCGACTTTTCAAATTGGTCTCTAGGATCAGTCGCGGAGTGCGCAGGCTTCCGCTGCCAGTTTGGTAATGCCAGCCCAGTCCCCGGCAGCCACCAGTTCCTTCGGCGCGACCCAGGAACCACCGACGCAGACGATGTTCGGCAGGCTGAGATAGTCCTTCGCATTCTTCAGCGAAATGCCGCCCGTCGGGCAGAACAGCGTGCCGGCAAAGGGGGAAGCGAGCGACTTGATGTAATTGGCGCCGCCCGCCTGTTCGGCGGGGAAAAATTTCAGCACATCATAGCCCTCTTCCTTCAGCGCCATGATCTCGCTGGAGGTGACGGCGCCGGGAAGAAGCGGAATATCGCTGTCGCGCGCGGCATCAAGAAGACCCCGCGTCGAGCCGGGGCTGACGATGAATTGCGAACCGGCAGCCACGGCCTGCTCGAAATGCTTGGCGTTGAGGATCGTGCCGGCACCGGCAACAGCGCCCTCGACCTCGTTGGCAACCGCCTTGATGGCGTCGAGTGCGGCGGCCGTGCGCATGGTGATCTCGATGGCCTTCAGGCCACCGGCGACGAGCGCGCGCGCCAGAGGCACGGCATGGGCCACGTCCTCGATGATCAGCACCGGCACGACCGGCTGGAGCTTCAGGACCGAAAGCAGCTTTTCCGTCTTCGCCGACATGGTGATTGCCTCATTTAAACCGATTGAAGTTGCGGACCTAGTTAGCGAATGTGGGCGGCTGTGTCGAGGCCCTTTGCGCTGCATCAATGCGCGCCTGACGGAACCGAACTATGCCTTGGCGCATATATTGCCGAACGAGGCTTGAGCTTTACCAGTGCGTTAGCCTATAACAGGCCGTCCGCGACAGGTGAAAGGATACTGATCGTATGGCCAAGGAAATCGAGCGCAAGTTTCTGGTTCGCGACGATCGCTGGAAGGCCGGGGCCGACAAGGGTTCTCGTATCCGCCAGGCCTACATCCTTGCCATGGACGGCCGCAACATGCGGGTCCGGGTGCGCGACAATCGCAAGGCCACGCTGACGATCAAGGCCGGGGGCCACGGCCTGACCCGCGACGAATTCGAGTTTGACGTGCCGGTGGACGAGGCTCTGCCGCTCTTCCAGCTGAAGCTCGGCAATCTCATTGAAAAGACCCGCTACAAGGTGAAGGTTGCCAAACACGTCTGGGAGGTCGACGTCTATTGCGGCGCGCTTGAGGGGCTGATCGTTGCCGAGGTCGAGATGAAATCGGAGAAGGAAACGCCGCAGATCCCCGAATGGATCGGCTCCGAACTCACCGGCAATCCCGCCTATTCCAACCAGGCCCTGGCGCTTTCGGGCCTGCCGGCTGACACCTATGCCGAAGCTTGATCCCGGAAAACCCCTCTCCCGCTCCGTGCCGGAGCTTGCCCGCCACCACCTCGACGCCGCAATCGAACAACTTGACGAACAGCGCAACGGTATCGAAACCGCCGTCCATCAGGGGCGCAAGCATCTGAAGCGCGTTCGCGCGCTGATCCGATTGGTCGAGCATTGCGATCCAAAACATCTCAAGCCGACCCGACGGGCGCTCTCGGACGCTGCCCGCAGCCTGAGCGAAGTGCGCGATGCGACCGCGCTGGTGGAATGTGCCGGCGGCCTTGCAAGCTACCTTGAGGGCCGCAATGCCGGCGACATGGCGCATCCCCTGAAGGAGGCGGTCGAACGGCGCCGCGACCTGCTGGCGCTGGAAGCACCCTCATTGAGCCGGTTGACGGACCCCGTCATCGCCGCCTGCCGCAAGGCCGCTCAGGACCTTGAAGGTGCCTTTTTCGGGCATCGCGACGAAGCCGCCGATGTGCTGGCGGAAGGCCGCAGCCGCAATCACCGCAAGGCGCGCGCCACGCTGGAAGTCTGCCATCACGGTGGTCATCCGGAATCGTTTCACGATCTGCGCAAATGCGCGCAGGCGACGATGTTTCAGGCGGGCTTCCTGTCGGACGCATGGGCCTTCGCCATGGCGGCGGAAGCGGACGAGGCCAAGGCACTCACCGACATCCTGGGCCACGAGCACGATCTGGAAGTGCTGAATATCCTGCTCCATTCCGAACCGCATCTGTTCGGCGCCATCGCCGACCGGGACCGTCTGGCCGAATTGATCATGGAGCGGCGGGCTGCGCTTCGGCACGACGCGATGACCATCGCCGCCCGCCTTTATTCCGATGGCGCCAAACGAGAAATGAAGCGGTTCGCAGCGCTCTGGCAGCTTGCAGCGGCAAAAAAGTGAACCGGGCTTGACGATTGTCAGCCCCTGACGACAATCCAGCCAAGCGAAACAATTGAGTTTTTCGGCAGACGGGAGTATTTCCGCGCCATGACCGACATCACAGACCACAAAGCCGAAGCCGACAGCGCCTATACCGTTGCCGCCCTTTATCACTTTGCCGCCTTCCCGGATTACAAGTCCTTTCGGGAGCCGCTGCTGGAAGCCTGCCGCGCCAACGATATCTGCGGCTCGCTGCTGATCGCCCGCGAGGGGATCAACGGCACGATTGCGGGTCCGGCACAAGGCATCGCCAATATCCTCGCCTTCATCCGCGCGCGGCCAGAATTCGGCAATCTGGAGCACAAGGAAAGCTACGCCTCGAAGAAACCCTTCCTGCGCATGAAGGTGCGGCTGAAGAAGGAAATCGTGACGATGGGCGTCGAGGATATCGACCCCACCCAGATCGTCGGCACCTATGTCGATGCAAAGGACTGGAATGCGCTGATCTCCGATCCGGAGACCATCGTCATTGACACGCGCAACGACTACGAGACCGCCATCGGCATCTTCAAGGGCGCGATCGATCCGAACATCAAGACATTCCGCGAGTTTCCCGACTGGGTGCGTAACAATCCCGGCCTGCACAACAAGCCGAAGATTGCCATGTACTGCACCGGTGGCATCCGATGCGAAAAGTCGACCGCCTTCATGAAGCAGCTCGGCTTTGACGAGGTCTATCATCTCAAGGGCGGAATTCTCAAATATCTGGAGAACGTGCCGGCAGAGGAAAGCCTCTGGGAAGGCGATTGCTTCGTCTTCGACGAGCGCGTCGGTGTCGGCCATGGACTGGAAGAAGGCGAGTACAAGCTCTGCCGCGCCTGCCGCTTCCCGCTCAAGGCTGAAGATACGACCTCGCCGCTCTTCGAGGAAGGCGTCTCCTGCCCGCATTGCTATAACGACCGTACCGAGGAAGACCGCGAACGCTTCCGCCAGCGCCAGCTACAGATGAAGCTCGCGAAGAAGCGCGGCGAAAAGCACCTCGCGCCGCAGGGCTAAGCAGCCCGTCGCAAGGACCACGAAAAACCCGCCCGCACCTCTCGGCGCGAGCGGGTTCTCTCGGGAGGTCTTCGAGAAATCAGGCGACCTTGGAAATGAACTCATCCTTCGGGCGGCGAACCTTTTTCAGGTTGACCAGCCAGTCGCCTTCCGACTGACGATAGCCGATCGGCAGGAGCGTGACCGAACGCAGGCCGCGGGCCTTGAGGCCGAGGATTTCATCGACCTGCACCGGATCGAAGCCTTCCATCGGGGTGGCATCAACGCCTTCGAAGGCGGCAGCCGTGATGGCGAGACCGAAGCCGATATAGGCCTGGCGGGCAGCATGCTCGAAATTCACCTGCGCATCGCGGGGCGGATAGGTGTTCAGGAGCATCTGGCGATAGTTTTCCCAACCTTCGTTGGTAAAGCCGCGTTCCTCGTTGACGAGGTCGAACATCTTGTTGATGCGCTCGGGCGTGTAGTTATCCCATGCAGCAAAGACAAGGAGGTGCGAACCTTCGGTGACCTGCGCCTGGTTCCAGGCAGCAGCCTGAATCTTGGCGCGGACTTCCGGGTTCGTCACGACGATGATTTCATAAGGCTGCAGGCCGCTCGAGGTGGGAGCGAGGCGCGCAGCTTCAAGGATGCGCTCAACCTTGTCTTCCGGAACGGACTTCGAAGGGTCCATCTTCTTCGTTGCGTAGCGCCAGTTCAGTTTGTCGATCAGCATAATAGTGCCTTCATGTTGCAATTCTCCGCCAGTTGCGCCATTTGGGATATGGCCTCGGGCCGGAGGGTTGGTAATTATTCGTAACCATGCCTACATATGTAACTTGAAAAATCCTTCAAGTAGGCACAAAATGAATACCATGTCACATCAAGAGAACGACCGCTGCACCAGCTACGATCCTTCCAAGTGTCCGACGGTCAGCGAGATGCTCTCGCGCCTCGGCGACAAGTGGAGCGTGCTCGTCATCATGATGCTGCGCGACAAGCCAAAACGGTTTAGTGAACTGAAGCGCGAGGTCGTTGGGATCTCCCAGCGCATGCTGACGCTGACACTTCGGGCTCTGGAACGCGACGGCATCGTGAACCGCACGGTCTTCACAACTGTTCCGCCATCCGTGGAATATCAATTGACTGGCCTGGGCCAATCCTTCGCCGAACCGATCGTGTCGCTGGGCAATTGGGTCTTCAGCAATCACACTGTGATCCAGAAGGCCCGTGCCGAGTTTGATGCGCGCAATCAGGATTCGCGTGCGGGACAGAAACTGGTCAGGATCGGCTGATCTGCCAGCGTTCAGGCAGCAGAGGTGGTCAAGCCCGCGTCTTCGAGCATACGGGAAATGTCCGTGGCGCTGACCGGCTTCGAGAAGAAGAAGCCCTGCAGTTCATCGCATCCGCAGTCGGAAACATAGTCCGCCTGCGCCTGGGTCTCGATACCTTCGGCCGTTACCGGGATATCGAAGGACGAGGCCAGCGCCACCGTGGCCTTCAGGAGATCCCCCGCCTTCGGCGTCTTGCCCAGCGCATCGATCAGCGAGCGGTCGATCTTGAGCCGGTCGAAGCCGAATTCACGCAGGTAGCCCACGCTGGAGAAGCCGGAGCCGAAATCGTCGAGCGCGATGCGGAAGCCGTTCCGCTGAAGCTGCGCCATGGATTGCTTGGCCCGATCCGGATTGCGGACGAAGAAGCCTTCCGTCAGTTCCAGGATCACCCGCTCCGCCGGGAACCTGCACTCCTCGATGATGGCGGCCGTCGACGTGACAAAGGAAACGTCGTGGAGCTGCAGCGGCGAGATGTTGATCGCCACACTGATCCGCGGCCAGTTCGCCGCCTCCAGGAGTGCACGCCGCATGACGAATTCGCCCAGCCGCCCGATCAACCCATTGTCTTCCGCGATCGGAATGAAGATGTCCGGCGCGACAAACCCGTGCCCTGCCCTGTTCCACCGCACCAGCGCCTCGACACCGCATATCATGCGCGTATGGGCATCATGGACCGGCTGGTAGACCACGGTCAGCGCCTCAAGATCGAGCGCCTCGCGCAGATCGTTGGCCATGTTCATGCGGGCTTCGCGGTCTTCGTCCATCGACGGCTGGTAAAACACGGCACGACCGCTGCGGGTCGCCTTGGCGCGATACATGGCCATGTCCGCTCGACGCAACAATTCCGCGCTACCGAGTGTTCCCTGCGAGGAAACAGCGATGCCCATGCTCGCCCCCACCGAGGCCAGCCGGCCTGCAATGATCAGCGGCTCCTTGAAGAAGGCGATGACGGATTGCTCTACAGCGGCACAGCAGGCCTCCGTGTCGTCACAGACAAGCGCGATGGCGAACTCGTCGCCGCCGATGCGCGCAAACGCCGCTTCCTTCGGCAAGAGATGCTTCAGGCCGGCCGTGACACCGCGAATGAGTTGGTCGCCCACCGTATGGCCATAGGCGTCGTTGACCTCCTTGAACCGGTCGAGGTCAAGGTAGATCAACACCGCGTCCTTTTGTGCAAGCGCTGCCTGCGCCTCGATCTCGACAAGAGCCTCGTTGAGACCCGCCCGGTTGAGAAGCCCGCTGAGCAGATCCTCCTTGGAAAGCTTGCGTGCAGCGCGCTCGTCAGCCATGAGCCGGCGCACAATGACGATCCCGAAAGCAAGAAGTCCGAGCAGGACGAGCCCGATCACAGTGATGCCCCAGCCGACCATGGGCAGGACCTGACGATAACTGCGTGTGCCCGGCTCCCGTAGATCCCAGACAAGCGCACCCAGAACATCCCCCTTGCTGTTTCGCAGCGCCGCGAACGGCTTGTCGCGCGGAACGTCCGGAACGAAACGCAAGCCGTCGATGATGTAGTTGTGAGCAAGCTGGTTGATCACCGCATCGTTCAGATGCCGCGCAAAGATGACGAAGTTGGCGTCGCTCCTCTGAACGGTCAGGCCACCCTGGCTGGACCGCACCGCTGCGATGCCGACAACAGCAACACCATCCTGCGTCTCGACGAAACCGGTCTTCTGATAAATGCCCCGCGCCATGTCGGTTTCCAACGCGGTCCGCAGCGTGTCGAACGAAGAGCCGAAATAGTCGCCGAAACGGGTCGCAAACGGCTCGCCTTCCTTGTAGGCCATGGCGGTTTCACCGCCGGGCGTCACGAGGAAATAGGTATCGAACAGCGTTCCGGCACCGGTGAAGACGCCGTAGTTCTTTTCCAGCCAGTTCCGGTCGCGATCGACATAGACCGCCTTGGCGGCATCGTCCCAGGCGCTGTAATCGCTGGTGGCAGAGGCAATCTGCTGTTCGAAGGAAGCAAGCGCGCCGGAGGCCGTCTGCTGCGCGCGCTGGGTGTCGAGCGTATTGGCATGGAAAGCCATGTTGTTCATGGCCGTCAGGATGAGCACGGTCCCGCCCGCGACCACAGCAGCGAACACGATGAGCACCAACGATACCATCAAGGGAGCGCGAAGCGTCTTGCCCCCGATCCTGTTTTCGCCCGACACTGCCATTCAGAACTCCGACTAGGTTAGCCTTGTAACCCGCCGTCTGTTCAGAAATGGTTTAAAACAGAAACTGATAAAACACCTGTCAATTTTCGTAATATAATCATTTTCACGCAAACAGGCCGACCACGAGGATCGGCCTTGGAAAATGAGAAAGCGATGGTATATCAGTTGCTTGACTGATGATTTTCCTTTGGGAAAGACGCCGCGAGTTCCTTGTACCAGCGTCCGCTTTTCTTAACGGTTCTCACCTGCGTCTCGTAATCGACATGGACCAGACCGAAACGCATCCGATAACCTTCCGCCCACTCGAAATTGTCCATCAGCGACCAGGCAAAATAGCCGCGCAAAGGGTAACCCTCGGCGATCATATCGGCGGCAACGGAGATGTGGTCGGCATAGTAATCGAGCCGCGGCTGATCATCGACCTCGCCATCCGCGCCGACACCCATATTGTAGCAGGCGCCGTTTTCGGTGATGTAGAATTCCGGCAGGTCGTAGGTCTCGTAGAGCGTGCGCACGACGCCGATGAACCCGGAGCTGTCGATCTCCCAGCCGATATCCGTTTTGTCAGGCTTCACGAACGCACCGGAGCCGTGCGACGGATAGGGTTCGTCCGGCGCATCCGTGATACGGGCCGGGGTATAGTAATTCAGGCCCCACCAGTCGATCTTCTGCGAGATCGTCTTCATGTCGCCGTCCTCGATCTTCGGCATCAGCGGGCCCAGCGCCTCGACGACACCGGCCGGATATTCGCCCTTGAAGATCGGTCCGAAGAAGAGACCGTTATGAAAATCCTCCGCACGTGCCGCAGCCGCCTTGTCGGCAGCGCTGTCGCTCGCCGGAACCACCGACATGGCATTGCAGACGATCCCGACGGGCAGCTTCGGCGCTTCTGCCCGCACGGCCTCGACGCCGAGGCCATGGGCGAGATTGGTGTAATGCGCGGCATAAAGCGTGGCCTGCATGTTGCGCTCGCCCGGGGCATGGATGCCCAGCAGATGCGACAGGATCACCGAGCACCACGGCTCGTTGAAGGTCGCTACCGCATCCAGCCGATCGCCCAGGCGGCGGATGACTGTTTGCGTGTAGCGCTGGAAGGCATGCGCGGTCGAACGCGCCGTCCAGCCGCCGTCGCCCATCAGCGCAAGCGGAAGATCCCAGTGGTAGAGCGTCGCGAAAGCCTTGATGCCACGCGCCTGCAAGCCGTCAACGAGCTTGTCATAGAAGTCGAGCCCCTTCTCGTTGATGGGTCCTACGCCATCCGGCACGATACGCGGCCAGGCGATCGAGAAGCGATAGGCCGAGACGCCCATGTCCTTGATGAGGTCGAGGTCCTCTTCCCAGCGATGATAGTGGTCGCAGGCAATATCGCCATTGTGCCGCTCATAGACCCGGCCCGGCATGTTCGAGAAGGCATCCCAGATGCAGGGCTTGCGCCCGTCTTCCTTCGTCGCGCCCTCGATCTGATAGGAGGCGGTGGCGACGCCAAAGATGAAGTCGCCGGGGAAACGGGAGGCAAGGGCCTTGGGGTCCATGGGGAGTTTTCTTTCGATAAATCAGTTTCAATGCGAGAAGCCCGCCGCCCGGAAGAGGACGGCGGGGGACGTATCAGACTTTCACCCACGCGCCATTGCGCTTGGAGGAATTGATGCAGGCCGTGACGAAGGTCACGCCCTTCAGCCCGTCCGCGACGGTCGGGTACAGCACGGCCGGGTCGACCTTCTTGCCGTCCCGCTTCGCCTGAATGGCCCGCGCAGCCTCCGAATAGATCGTGGCGAAGCCTTCGAGATAGCCTTCCGGATGACCGCCCGGCGTGCGCGAAACGCGCGCAGCAACGTCCATCGCGCCCGCCCCGCCGCGCGTCAGCAGACGCTTCGGCTCGCCAAGCGGCGTGTACCAGAGATAGTTCGGGTTCTCCTGCTCCCATTCGAGCCCACCCTTGGTGCCATAGACGCGAACCTTGAGCGCGTTCTCATTGCCCGCGGCCACCTGGCTGCACCAGAGCATGCCCTTCGCGCCACCCTTGAACCGCAGCATGACATGCGCATTATCATCGAGCTGACGGCCCGGAACGAAGGTGTGCACATCCGCTGCCAGTTCATCGAGCTCAAGCCCCGAGATGAAGCAGCCGAGCTGATAGGCATGCGTGCCGATATCGCCCGTGGAACCGCCGACGCCCGAACGCGCCGGGTCTGTGCGCCATTCGGCCTGCTTGCTCCCCGTCTGCTCGACCGGCTCGGACAGCCAGTCCTGCGGATATTCCATCTGCACGAGACGGATCTCGCCGAGATCGCCGCGCGCCACCATTTCCCGCGCCTGCCGCACCATAGGATAGCCCGAATAGTTATGCGTCAGGATGAAGAGCGCATCGGAACTCTCCGCCGCCTTCACGAGCTTCTTGGCATCGGCAAGGTTCGAGGTCAGCGGCTTGTCGCAGATGACGTGGATGCCGCGCTTCAGGAACTCGATCGCCGCCGGATAGTGCATGTGGTTCGGCGTGACGATGGCGACCGCCTCGATCCCGTCCTTCAGCCGCGCCTCGCGGATCGCCATGGACTTGAAGTCGTCATAGACGCGGGACGGGTTGAGCCCCAGTTCCGCGCCCGACTGCCGAGACTTTTCCGGCGTCGAGGACAGAGCCCCCGCCACCAGGTCGTAATGATCGTCGATGCGGGCTGCGATGCGATGCACCGCGCCGATGAATGCGCCCGAGCCGCCGCCCACCATGCCGAGCCGGATGCGCGGCGCACGGGTTTCCGTCGTGCCTTCGATGGCCATGTTTCTCTCCCTCGTTGTCTCGATTACGCGATGCCGAGCATGCGCCGGTTGGCCGCCTCGTCGGTTCCGCCGCCGGCGAAATCGTCAAAGGCCTTTTCGGTGACGCGGATGATGTGGTTCTTCACGAACTCGGCGCCCTCGCGCGCGCCGTCTTCCGGATGCTTGAGGCAGCATTCCCATTCAACGACCGCCCAGCCGGAGAAATCATAAGCCGTCAGCTTGGAGAAGATCGCGCCGAAATCCACCTGCCCGTCGCCCGGCGAACGGAAGCGCCCGGCCCGGTTGACCCAGGACTGATAGCCGCCATAGACGCCCTGCCGCCCGGTCGGGTTGAACTCGGCATCCTTGACGTGGAACATCTTGATCCGCTCGTGATAGATGTCGATGTGGTCGATATAGTCCAGGCACTGCAGGACATAATGCGACGGGTCGTAGAGCATGTTGGCGCGCGTGTGGTTCTTCACGCGCTCAAGGAACATCTCGAATGTGACGCCATCATGGAGGTCTTCGCCCGGATGAATCTCGTAGCAGACATCGACGCCGCATTCGGCGGCATGGTCGAGGATCGGCAGCCAGCGGCGCGCCAGTTCGTCGAAGGCGGTCTCTGCCAGACCCGCCGGGCGCTGCGGCCACGGATAGACATAGGGCCAGCACAGCGCACCGGAAAACGACGCCATCTCGGTCAGCCCGAGGTTCTTTGACGCGGTGAGCGCCTTCTTCACCTGATCGACCGCCCATTCCTGCCGGGCCTTGGGATTGCGCTTCACCTTGTCGACGGCGAAACCGTCGAAAGCTTCATCATAGGCCGGATGCGTGGCAACAAGCTGACCCTGAAGATGGGTGGAAAGCTCGGTAATGACGACGCCGTTTTCCTTCGCAACGCCGACGATCTCGTCGCAATAGGTCCGCGACGTTGCCGCTTTTTCCAGATCGAAAAGCCGCCCGTCCCAGGTCGGAACCTGCACACCGACATAGCCGCAATCGGCGGCCCACTTCGTGATGGATTTCCAGGAATTGAACGGCGCGGCATCGCCAGCAAATTGCGCCAGGAACAGACCCGGCCCCTTAATCGTCTTCATCATGTCCTCCCGACAGGAACTGCAACGTTACAGTAAGCAGATCGCGGCGGATTTCAACCGTAAAGCCGCAACGTGCCTGTTGAAAAAAGTCTGCCCGGCAAAACCGGGCAGACGGGTAGGTTGAAGGAGTAACCCCGGCCTCAATAAAGAGCTATCAGTACGGAGAATCCGGGAAATAGAAGTTCTTGGCATTGTCCTTGGTGACGAGCGTCGCATCCAGCGTATAGGTGCCCTTGACCGGAACCTGGCTGTAAAGCGCCGACGCCGTCAACTGCAGGGCGGTGCCCACCATTGCCGGCGGATAGAGCACGTCGACCGGGATCATCTTGTCGCCGTCCATGACCTTCTTGATCATGTCCTTGGAGCCGGCGCCGCCGATGACATACTTGATATCGGTGCGCTTAGCCTGTTCGATGGCCTGCAGCACGCCGACGGTCATGTCGTCATCCTGGCACCATACGACGTCGATCTTCTTGTACTTGGTCAGGAAGTCCTGCATCACCTTGAACGCGTCGTCGCGGCTCCAGTTGCCGAACTGGCGGTCGAGAACCTTGACCTTCGAGCCGGCAATGCCCTTGTCAAACCCGTCCTGACGCTGCTGGTCGATCGGGATCGGCAGACCGCGAATGACCACGACTTCCGCATCCGGCGTGTTCTTCTTGATATATTCGCCGGCGACTTCGCCCAGCGCCGGGTTGTTGCCGGCGACATAAAGATCGCGAACCGTGCCATCATTGACGCTCGGCGCACGGTCGACGATGGAGACGAACGTGCCCTTGTCCTTCACCTGCTTGATGGCGTTGACCAGCGGATCCGGATCGGTCGGCAGGATCACGAGCGCATCGAGCCCCTGCACCGCGAGGTCCTGGATCGCATTCGCCTGGCTTGCCGCATCCGGCGAGGTCTTCACGATGACCTTTGCGCCCGGATATTCCTTCTCCACCATCTTCGCCACGCGCTCGGCGTGATAGACGACGCCCGCCGTCCAGCCGTGGTCGGCGGCCGGAATGGAAACGCCGATGGTCTTCTTCACATCTGCCGCATAGGCGGCACTCGCCATGGCAACGGCAAGAAACGCCGTTCCGATCATTTTCTTCAACATGTCTCACTCCCTGTCGAAGGGGTCTTTCCTCCTCAGATCCGGACGCCCCTGATATCCGGACCCGTGCTTCACGACTTGCGCGTCAGCGAGCGCTGGACGAGCATCGCAATGATGATGATCGAGCCCTGGATGGTGCCGATCAGGTATTCGCTGATGAAGTTGGAGAGCAGCATGATGTTGCCCACCAGTTCGAGAATGAAGGCCCCGCAGATCGTGCCCCAGACACGCCCTGCCCCGCCCTTCAACGCCGTGCCGCCGACGACGACGGCGGTGATGGCCTGCAATTCCCACAGAATGCCGGTCGTCGCAGACGTCGAGCCAAGGCGCGGGACGTAGAGAAGCACGGCAATCGCCACACAAAGCCCCTGGATGATGAAGGCGATGGTGCGGACGCGATCGACCGCAATGCCCGAATAGCGCGCCACATCGCGATTGGACCCGACGGCCACGACATGCCGGCCATAGCGCGTGCGATAGAGCACGAAGGCGGCAATCAGCGTGACGACCAGAATGCAGACGATCGGGATCGGCAGACCAAGGATGGAGCCGAAATAGACAGGCCGGTAGATATTCTGGATTTCGGATGAGCGCAGCGTGATCGCCCCGCCCTGCGACAGCCAGGTCGTGAGCCCGCGATAGATCCCCATCGTGCCGAGCGTCGCGATGAAGGGCTCGATGCGGCCAATTGTGGTCACAAGGCCATTGAGCAGCCCGCAGGCAGCACCGGCAAAAATTGCAAATGCCACGGCGGCGGCCAGCATGAGATGCGGGTCGGCAATCGCGCCCGAATTCATGAACAGGATCATCAGGCTCGCGACGAAGGCGAGCATGGACCCGACCGACAGATCGAGATCACCCGAGGAGATGACGAAGGTCGCACCCACCGCGATGATCGCCACGAAGGCGCTGCGGGTCGCCACATTCGCCAGATTGTCGATGCCGATGAAATTCGGATTGGTGAACGCCCCGACAATCAGCAGCAGCGCCAATGCAAAGAAGGGCGCAACGGCTCGCAGATCAATTTCCTTGAGGAATGACCTGGGCTTTTCCGCTGCCTGTCCCTCACCATCCACACTCATGTCCAAGACATCCTCCCACATGACCCAAGGCTCTGCCCGGCCTTTTGTAATCTTCTTCGTTCGTCGGGGCTTACCCATCACCCCGCCTCCGCTTCGCTCGGCGACCCTCTCCCCCAGGGGAGAGGAGGACCGGCGAGGCTGCGGCACATTCCCTCTTCTCCCCTTGGGGAGAAGGTGGCCCGAAGGGCCGGTGAGGGGTTCCCACCACACAAATGTTAACTACCTACCCCGCCATCTTCTTCAGACCGGCCGAATAGCGCATGATTTCCTGTTCGTTGATCTCGTCGCCCTCGAGCCAGCCGACGATGCGGCCCTCACGCATGACGGCGACGCGGGTGCAGAGCCCGATCACCTCCTGCAATTCCGAGGAGACGACGACGATGGACTTGCCCGCCCGCGCCAAGGCCGAGATGAAATGATAGATCTGCTGCTTGGTGCCGACATCGATACCGCGCGTCGGTTCATCGATGATGATGATTTCCGGCTCCGTCTCCATGACCTTGGCGAGCATCAGCTTCTGCTGGTTGCCGCCGGACATGCGCCCCGCCACCACGCGCCCGTCGCGCACACGAATATCGAAGCGCCGCATGGCCCGCGCCAGCGCATTCGCCTCGCTCTTGGGGCTCAGATAGCCAAGCTTGCCATGCTGATCGAGCGACTGCAGCGTGAGGTTCACCGCCATGCGAGAGCCGAGCAGCAAACCCTTCGACTTGCGATCCTTGGTCATGTAGGCGAGGCCAGCCCTGTTCGCAGCATGCGCATCGCCCGAAGACATGGAAACGCCCTTGATGGTCACCTCCCCGGAATGGCGCGGCCGCAAGCCCGCAACCGCCTCCATCAGCTCCGTGCGCCCCGACCCGATGAGCCCGGAAAAGCCGATGATCTCGCCCTTGCGGACCTCGAAACTGGCATCCCGCACGAAGCCCGTCGTGATGCCGCGCGCTACAAGCACGATCTCCTCATCCACATCCGGCTCACGCTTCGCCGGGTAAAGGCTCGACAGCTCGCGCCCGACCATCAGCTGCGCGATGGATTCGCCATCCAGCATCGAAGTCGGCGCGGTCTTCACCCATTGCCCGTCGCGTAGCACCGTCACCCGGTCCGTCAGCTCCAGCACCTCGTCCAGCTTGTGCGACACGAAGACGAAGCTCGTGCCCCTATCGCGCAGCTTCCGCACCTGCTCGAACAGCACGCCACTCTCCTCCTTCGACAGAACCGCCGTCGGTTCGTCCATGAAGATGACCCGCGCATCCTTGCTGATCGCCTTGGCAATCTCGACCATCTGCCGGTCGGCAACCGGCAGCGAACTGATCGTCGCATTCTCGTCGATCCGCGAACCGAGGAGATCCAGCGCCCGGCGCGTCTCGGCGCGCATCCGCTTGCGGTCCAGCACGCCGAAGCGGGTGATCTCACGGCCGAGAAACAGGCTCTCGGTGACGGTCAGATGTTCCGCGAGGTTGAATTCCTGGTGGATGATGACGATGCCGAGATGTTCGGCCTGCCCATTGGCCGGCAGCCGCACCGGCTTGCCGTCGAGCAGGATCTCGCCCGAGCTGGGTTGCTCGAAGCCCGACATGATCTTGACGAAGGTGGATTTGCCGGCGCCGTTTTCGCCGACCAGAGCATGGATTTCGCCGGGAAGCAGGTCAAAATTGACACTGAACAGCACCTGCACGCCATTGAAGGACTTGCTGATCCGCCGTGCCGCTAGCACAGGCGTGCGACCACTCTCAGCGCTCGTCTCCATGATCATCCTCCCGGGCGCTCCTCTCCCGAAAGCGCCTCTTTGACCCATGATGTAAACCTTTACATGGCCTATGTAAAGGTTTACATTGAGCACAACTCACTGATTTCCGCCGGTCACGTTTGACCTTCGGCAAACTCTGTGTAGTGTCCCGGCGAGCATGAGACCAAGGTTATTCCGTGTCGAATTCCACGCCCGCAACCATTGAAGATGTCGCCCGCATTGCCGAGGTTTCCATTGCCACGGTCTCGCGCGCCATCCACACGCCGGAAAAGGTGGCCAACTCGACGCGGCTGAAGGTCCATCAGGCGATCGCCATCACCGGCTATACGACGAATGCCATGGCGCGCAGCCTGCGCCTTGGCCGCTCCAACATGATCCTCGTCGTTGCGCCCGATATCGGCGACCCGAACTTTTCCAACATCCTTGTCGGCCTCGAAAACGAAGCCCGCGCCCACGGCTACGGCATCCTGATCGGCCACACGCAGAACGACGCCCAACGCGGCCTCGAATACCTGAAATTCCTCAATTCCAACCAGGCGGCCGGGCTGATCCTTTTCACCGGCATCCTGCCCTTCGGCCACCAGACGATGACGGCGCGCCTGCCGGCAACGGTCGGCGTCTTCGAGCCCATCTACAATGGCGGCCTGCCTTACGTCGGCGTCGACGACGTGGCAGGCGCCCGCAAGCTCATCGACCTGCTGCTCGCCGAAGGCCACCGCAAGATCGCCTTCATCGGCGACAGCCGCACGCGCCTCGCCTATAGCCGCCGCCGGCAGGGCTTCGAGGAAGGCATGGACGCCGCCAACATGCGCCCCGAAAACCGCATCATCGTCGATGGCGACGGCACGATCGAAAGTGGCCGCCTCGCCCTCGAAGAACTCTTCATGCAGGACCGCCTGCCCACCGCCTTCATGTGCGTCAACGACCAGACCGCCATCGGCGTCATGCTCGGCCTCACCGCCCGCGGCTACAACATCCCCCGCGACTTCTCCGTCACCGGCTTCGACGACGTGCCGCTTTCCGGCTTCATGTCGCCCCCGCTCACCACCATCCGCCAGCCGCGAACGGCCATCGGCAAGCGCGCCATGGCCCTGCTGCTGGATCTGCTCGGCGACGGTGTGCCGCCGGAGGGAGAGATCCTGCTGATGCCGGATCTGGTGGTGCGCAATTCCGTGGGGCCGCCGAAGGGGATGCGCTGAACGGATTTCGGCTCAGTACATCGAAGCCTTGTAATCGGCTTCAAGTCCCTCATCGATCTTGCGCTGGTCCTCTTCGCTTTCCGGCGCACCCGTGGTCTGGTCCAGAATGATTTTCGACAACGACGGCATGGAACTGCGGTCCTGAAAATGCTCAGGGCTCCACAAATGCGAGCGCCGGAACGCCTTGGCGCAATGCAGGAACACCTCCTTCACCTTCACCACGATCGCGAGCCTCGGCAGACGATCGTGGACCGCCATGCCTGCAAGAATGGCGGGGTCAGTCACCAGGGAGGCCTGGCCGTTGACGCGCAGCGTGTCGTCGAAGCCGGGTACAACAAACAGAAGGCCGACATTGGGATTGGAGAGGATGTTGGAAAGAGTATCGAGGCGGTTGTTTCCCGGGCGATCGGGGATGGCTAGCGTGTTCTGATCGAGAATCTGCACGAAACCCACCGGATCGCCGCGCGGACTGACATCCGCCGTCCCGTCGGTGCTCTGGGTGCCGATGCACAGAAAAGGCGAGCGACGGATAAAATCCTGCGCATGGTCATCGAGCCTGTCGAGGCATTTCAGAGCCGCGAGCATATGCGTCGGCGGAAAGAGCCCGCGCAATGTCTGCTCGTCTCTTATGAGAAATTCCGGATTGATCGCGAACTCGGTCATCGTCTTGCCTTTCAAAAATCGGTGTCGATCTGCGGGCCATGACTTCGTGTATTCGGCATCTCAGCGCTGAAGGCTGAGGAATGGCGCGACGGGAACCGAAACGCTCCCGTCGCAGACATCTTGAACAGCTCAGACGTAGCGGTTGACGATGTTTTCCAGCAGTTCCTGCTTACCGGACTTCGGCTGCGGATTGATGTCCTGAGCAAGCACCCGCTCGGCAATGGACTCGAGGCTGCCGCCCGAAAGCATCGCCTTGTTTTCCGGCTTGTCCCAGCCGGCGTAGCGGGCGGCGAGCGGGCCGGAGAGCGCCTTGTCCTCGATCATCTTGGCCGCAG
Organism: Hyphomicrobiales bacterium; assembly: GCA_900467685.1. GTDB lineage: Bacteria > Pseudomonadota > Alphaproteobacteria > Rhizobiales > Rhizobiaceae > Ensifer_A. The sequence goes on along the minus strand of UBQX01000025.1, from coordinate 36,445 downwards.
CCTTCAGGCCACGAGCGCAGCAATCCATGCCGCCGATATGGCCGATCAGGAGATCTTCCGGGTCGAGCGACTGGCGGCGCAACTTGGCGTCGAAATTGGTGCCGCCCGTCTTGAAGCCGCCGCCGGCGAGAACGTGGTAATAGGCGAGCGCCATTTCCGGAACGTTGTTGGGGAACTGGTCGGTATCCCAGCCGGACTGGTAGTCGTTGCGGTTCATGTCGATGGAGCCGAAGATGCCCAGCGCATTGGCCAGCGCCAGCTCGTGCTCGAAGGAATGGCCGGCCAGGATCGCATGGCCCTGCTCGATATTGACCTTCACTTCGTTTTCCAGACCATAGGTCTTGAGGAAGCCGTAGACCGTTGCGACGTCGTAGTCATACTGGTGCTTGGACGGCTCCTGCGGCTTCGGCTCGACGAGGATCGTGCCCTTGAAGCCGATCTTGTGCTTGTACTCGACAACCATGTGCAGCATGCGCGCCATCTGGTCGAGCTCACGCTTGAGGTCGGTGTTGAGCAACGTTTCATAGCCTTCGCGGCCGCCCCACAGAACATAGTTCTCGCCGCCAAGCTTCATCGTGGCGTCCATGCAGGTCTTGATGGTGGCGGCCGAATAGGCAAACACATCCGGATCCGGGTTGGTGGAGGCGCCCGACATGAAGCGGCGGTTGGAGAAGAGGTTCGCCGTGCCCCAGAGCAGCTTGACGCCGGTGGCGGCCTGCTTTTCAGCGAAGTAGTCGACGATCTCGTTGAGGTTCTTGGTGTTTTCCGCAAAGTTCTTGCCTTCCGGGCGCACATCGGCGTCGTGGAAGCAGTAGAACGGCACGCCGAGCAGCTGGAAGAATTCAAACGCAACGTCCGCCTTCAGCTTCGCCTTGTCCATCGCGCCGTCAAACCACGGACGGTCGAAGGTGCGCCCGCCGAAGGGGTCGCCGCCCTCCCAGGCAAAGGTGTGCCAATAGGCCACGGCAAAGCGCAGATGCTCTTCCATCCGCTTGCCCATGACGATGTCGTCCGGATTGTAATGGCGGAAGGCCAGCGGGTTGGTGCTGTCCGGGCCTTCATATTTGATCTTCGAGATATCGCCGAAAAAGCCTGTGCTCACGGGGTGTTTCCTCCTGTGTTGTTGGTTCGAATTCTTAGCCGAGGGGAATACCCCTCTGTATTGCCGGGCACCTCCCCCTCAAGGGGAAGAATGGAATGCGGGGGGCGCCGCGATCTCCTCTCCCTCCCCCTTGTGGGGAGGGTTGGGGAGGGGTCTTTCTCTCGGCAAACTCAGCGCTCGCGGTAAAGTCCCCCTCTGGCTGCCGCCATCTCCCCCACAAGGGGGGAGACGGGTGTAGCAACCTCTCAGCCCATCGCCGCCTTCACCGCGGGGTAAAGCGCGCGGTAGCGCCGGTAGGCTTCATCATAGGCCTCAGTCATGTACGTATCCGGCTCCACCGTCTCCGCCGTCTTCGGCGCGGTGCAGACCGAAAGCGGATCAGCCCCCGTTGCCGCAATCAGCCCCAGCCGCGCCGCGCCAAAGGCCGCACCGAAATCGCCATCCGCCGGGATATCGACCGGGATGTTGAGCGCGGTGGCAATCGACTTCAGCCAGTAGCGCGAGCGCGAGCCGCCGCCGATGGCCGTCACGCGCGAGATCGTCGTGCCGGCGGCGTTGAGTGCTGCGAGATTGTCGCGGATGGCGAAGGTCACACCTTCCATCACCGCCTGCGTCAGCACGACGCGGGAGGATTCATGCTCCAGCCCGGCAAAGACGCCGCGGATTTTTGCATCGTTATGCGGCGTGCGTTCGCCCGATAGATAGGGCAGGAAGGTGACGCCCGAGGGCGCCTTCAGCGTGTCGCCGAGTTCGGTGGAAAGCTCGGCAGCGCTCTTGCCCGTGACATGCGAATGCCAGTTGAGCGCATCGGTTGCCGAGAGAATGACGCCCATCTGATGCCAGGTGTTGGGGATCGCATGGCAAAAGGCATGCACCGCGCTGGCCGGGTTCGGCAGGTAGCGATCGTTCGCCGCGAAAAGCACGCCGGAGGTTCCGAGCGACACGAAGGCCGAGCCCGAATGGACCGTGCCCATGCCGACCGCCGAGGCCGCATTGTCCCCTGCCCCACCGGCCACGACGACGCGACCCACCATGCCCCATTCGGCCAGCAGTTCGGCGCGCAACACGCCCGCCTCCGCAGTCCCTTCGACGAGACCCGGCATATGGCTTTCATCCAGATCGGTCGCGGCCAGAAGCTCCGAAGACCATGCCCGCTTGCCGGTATCGAGCCAGCTCGTGCCGGCCGAGTCCGACATCTCGGAAAGATATTCGCCCGTCAGCCAGAGCCGCAGATAATCCTTCGGCAGCAGAACCTTGGCGACCTTGGCAAAGATCTCCGGCTCGTTGTTCTTCACCCAGACAAGCTTCGGCGCGGTGAAGCCCGGGAAGACGATATTGCCGGTGATGTCGCGGAAGCGCGGATCGGCATCGAGCTTGGCCGCTTCGGCAAAGGAGCGCGTGTCGTTCCAGAGAATGCAGGGGCGCAGCACATTGCCAGTCGCGTCGACGAGCGTCGCGCCATGCATCTGGCCGGAAAGGCCGATGCCTTTGACCGAGGCAAGCGCTTCCGGGTGGCTCGCCTTGATGGCGGCGACAGCCTCGCGGGTGGCGCGCAGCCAATGCGCCGGGTCCTGCTCCGACCAGCCGGAATGCGGCCGCGAGACGTCCAACGAACCGTTGCCGGAGGCGAGGATCGTCTGGTTGTCGTCGATGAGAAGCGCCTTGACGCCGGACGTGCCGAGATCGAGACCGAGATACATGCTGTTTCCTCCCGCCCGCTTCTACTGGGGCATGTTATCTTTCAAGAAAATGTCGATGCGGATGCGCTCCTGCGCGTCCACAGTATGAAGCCCGTCGGCATGCGCCTTCATGACGCGCACGGCACTCCGCACCTCGTGGCCGGCATCCTGGTTTAGCACCGCGTCAAACAGGCCTTCTGACAGCGCGGCCCGCGTCGTCGCCGTCAATTCATGCGCGATCACCGGCAGATGCCGCGCGGATGAACGCGCCCGCAGCGCCTTGACCAGGCCGCGATTGCCGGCACCGAGGCTGTAGAGACCGGAAAGGTCGACATGTTCGGCCAGAAGCCTTTCGGCCAGCCTTTGCACACGCGCCGGGTCGTCGCGCCCTTCGATCAGCTGCAAAATCCGGATCTCGGGATAGTTCCGCTCGATCACCTGTTCGAACCCCGCCAGACGCTCACGGTGGTCGCGGGCATTCAACGAACCGACGATGACCCCGACAGAACCGGCCCCGCCCATGAACCGCCCGAGCAGGCTCGCCGCCGTGCGGCCGGCCGCAAGGTTGTCGATGCCCGCATAGTGAATGCGCCGCGAGCCCGGAAGATCCGACACCAGCGTCACGACCGCAATTCCGGCCTCTGCCGCCTCTGCGGTCACGGCACGAACGGAATCCTCATCGATGGCAACCATCGCGATCCCGTCCGGCTCGCCCGCCATCGCCTCGCGCATGGCAGCGACCAGCGCCTGCGCATCGAAGGCCGCAACCTCGCGAACGCCGATCTCGATCCGTTCGACGCGGGACAGTGCGGCAACCTCGTGGACGGCGCCGCGCAGCTGGTCCAGAAACGAGTTGTCGCTGTCGGGGATCAGGAACTCGAAGCGATAAAGCCGCTTGCGTGCCAGATTGGCAGCCGCCACGTCACGGACGTACCCGATCTCGGCAATCGTCTCCTCGACCAGGGCCCGCGTCTTCGCCCTCACGCCCGGCCGGTTGTTGAGGACACGGTCCACTGTGGCGAGGCTGACACCCGCTTTCTCGGCAATATCGTGAACGGTCGGACGCATGGCTTCTCCTCGCCGACTGTCTTATCAGAAATTTGAGGTACGTAAATCAGATTTTTCGAGAGAAGATCAGAAGCGGGATCGCGTTGTCGAGCGTGCGGGGCGGAAGCTCGCGCTCGAAGCGGGAGCCGATGCGCTCGGCGAGCGCCATGGAGGGGGCATTCTCGGGGTGGATGATGTGGATCGCATGATCCCAGCCGAGCGCATCGCGCGACCAGTCCATCGTCGCCCGCGTCGCCTCGGCGGCGTATCCCTGCCCCCAATGATCCTTCAGAAAGGCCCAGCCGATTTCCGGCCCCGGCCAGCCCGGCGGCATCCACGGACCGGCCCGACCGATCCATTCGCCAGTGGACTTGAGAAGGACGGAGAAATTGCCGAATCCGTGAAGGGCCCAGCTTCCTGCCATGATCGAGAGGCTCGCCCAGGCTGCACGCGGGCCCAACGGCCCGCCAATGAAGCGCGAATTGTCGGGATCGGCCATCATCGCCGCCCAGCCGGGCAGATCGTCCGCGCACGGCGGACGCAGGATCAGGCGTTCGGTCTCAAGAAAGGGTTCTTCGGACAGTGCACAGCTCCGGCTTCCGCGACTCAAAAGGCTGCGGAAACCGTAGCGCGGCCATTCTCGGCGTCAATGACCGCCGCCGGAGGCGCCTGCCGGACCTTCCGGCTTCTTGATCAGGAAAGAGGAGACCACGAGCATCGCGAAGAGCGAGGTCAGCAGCAGGAACACGTCGATGAAGGACAGGATATAAGCCTGCTGCTTCACCATGCCGGCCAGCTGCTTGATCGCAACCGTGCCGCCATCGAGACCCAGCGCGTTAAACTTGTTGGTCATGGAGTTGACCATGTCGCGCGCTTCCGGCCGGCCCCATTGGACATGCTCGGAGAGCTGCTCGTAATGCGACCGTGTCTGCCGCGTCAGCATCGTGTTGATCACGGCAAGACCAACGGCGCCGCCGAGGTTACGGCTGAGGTTATAGAGGCCCGAGGCGTTGCGGATACGATCCGGCGGCAGCGTGCCGAGCGCGACGTTGTTGATCGGCACCATGGCGATCATCATCGAGCAGCCGCGCAGGATCTGCGGCACGAAGAGCTCCCAGAAATCCCAGTCCGCGGTCATGCGGGTCATCATCAGCGTGCCGCAGCCGAAGCCGAAGAAGCCGATCATCATCATCACGCGCGGATCGAGCTTGCGCGACATGATGCCGGCAACGGGCGCGGTGAAGAACATGGCGAGACCGGAGACGAACATCGTCTCGCCGATCATCAGCGAGTCATAGCCGCGAATGGCCGAGAGATAGACGGGGTAGAGATAGGTCAGCCCGTAAAGCCCCACACCCATGATGAACGAGAAGGCAGTGCCGAAGGCAAAGTTGCGGTTGGTGAAGGCCTTGAGGTCTACAATCGGAAACTTCGCTGTGAAGGCACGATAGAAGAACACGAGACCGGCAACGACGATCGCAACGGTACCGATGGCAATCTTCTCGTCCTGCAGCCAGCCCTTGTTGTTGCCCTCTTCGAGAACATATTCCAGCGCGCCCAAAAAGACGCCCATGCTGATAAGGCCGGTCCAGTCGAAATTGCGGGCAAGTCCCGGCTCCGGCTTGTCGAAGTCGATTAGCGTCCAGGCGGCAATCGTCACGATGATGCCGGGCGGCACGTTGACGAGGAACAGCCAGTGCCAGGAGAAGCTGTGGCTGAGATAGCCGCCGACAGTCGGGCCGATGGTCGGCGCGAGCGTCGCGATGAGACCGATAATCGGCGAGACGATGGGGCGCTTGGATGGCGGAAAGATGATGAAGGCCGCTGCAAACACCGAGGGGATCATGCCGCCGCCGATGAAGCCCTGGAGCGCGCGGTAGATGATCATCTGGTCGATATTGGTCGCAGTGGCGGCAAGCGCACTGGCAGCCGTGAAGCCGGCCGCAGAAATCGTGAACATGACGCGTGTCGACAGAATGCGCGCCGCCATGCCCGACAGCGGGATCATGATGACTTCGGCGACCAGATAGGCGGTCTGCACCCAGGCGGCTTCATCCGAGCTCGCGCCGAGACCGGCCTGGATTTCCGACAAGGAGGCCGAGACGATCTGGATGTCCAGGATGGCCATGAACATGCCGAGAACCATCGCGAAGAACGCAAAGACATTGCGTCGCGAGACTGGAGGTTCAGGCGGTATGCCTGCCTTCACGTCCTTCGCGATATCGTTGGCCATGGCCATTCCCTCAACCGGAGCAATCCCGGCAAAAAAGCCTCGCGGTTCGTCGACCGCGATTGGGTAAAACAAAGAGATGGAAGGTTTGCGCGTCTAGTCTCTTCCGCGCAAACCTTCTCAACGCCGTTACTGCGCGGACGCCGTCTTGGGGGTGGCGGGCGTCGTGCGCGTATCGACATCGACAACAACCGACAGGCCGGCCATCAGGCGATGGGTTTCAAGCGCATCCTTGGGGATCGCGATACGGACCGGCAGCCGCTGGGTGATCTTGGTAAAATTGCCCGTGGCATTCTCCGCAGGCAGGAGCGAGAAGACCGAGCCGGAGGCCGGCGAAATCGACAGAACCTTGCCCTCGATATGCTTGTCGCCGAGCGCATCGACATGGATGCCGACCGTCTGGCCGGGCTGGATCGAGGCGATCTGCGTTTCCTTGAAATTGGCGTCGATATAGAGCGCATCGGACGGCACGACGGCGGCAAGCCGCATGCCAGGCGTCACGAGGTCGCCTTCCTGGACCGACAGATTGCCGACAATCCCGTCGAAGGGGGCGCGCAGAACCGTAAAGCTCTCGTCACGCTCGGCCTTTTCGATGGCCAGCTGCAGCGACTTGATCATGCTTTCCGCCTGCGCGTGCTGCGCGTCGATTGCCTTGATGTTCGCATTGGCAGATTCAATCGCAGCATTCGAAGCACCGACATCGGCCTGAGCCTGTTCAAGAGCGACATTGGCCTTGTCGAGCGAAGAGGCGCTGGCGACTTCCTGCGACTGCAGCTTGCTGGCGCGATCCTGCGTCAGCTGGGCACCGTGAAGGGCAGCTTCCGAAGCCTTCAGCTTGGCCTGAGCCTGCTGGACGGAGGCGACCGCGACGAGGCGCTGCGCGTCGATCGACTTCAGGGAGAGCTGCTGCGTGGCGAGCTGCGCACGAGCCTGCTCGAGCGCGATCCGATAATCGCCGTCATCAAGCGTCACCAGCGGATCGCCGGCCTTGACATAATCATTCGCCTTGACGTTCACCGTCTTTACATAGCCGCCAACCTTGGGCGCCACATAGTTGATGTCGCCGCCGATATAGGCATCGTCGGTCGAAACCATGAACCGGCCATTGGTCCACCACTCGTGACCATAATAGGCCCCACCGGCAAGAGCAGCGAGAACGATCACACCAAGAACGAGGCGGCCACGCCCACTCTTGCGGGGTGCAGCCTTCTTTTCAGCAACCGGCTGGGCGGGCTTCGTTTCGGCACGCACCTCGGCTTCGGCAACCCTGGACGGCGCCTCTTCGCCTGCGGTCTTGACAGCGTCTTCGCCATCGACAAGATGAACCGCTGCGCTAGCTGCATTCTTCGCCATTACACAATTTCCTGATGAGGCTGTTTCGAACCGAACGGTTCAGTCATGGACATTGACATAATGGATATTTTGCCCCATATCAAGGGAAATCGAACCGAACGGTTCTGTTAATTAAAAATCGGTTTAGGGAAGCATCCGGCATGACAGCCATTGGCCAAATGAGCGCCGTCAGCCGCAGCCGTCTCAGCCCTGAAGGTCAGGGCCGTCTCGGTGCAGGCGAGAACCCGGCGAAACGCGACCAGATCCTGGACGGAGCGAAAAAGGTTTTCGCTGCGAACGGCTTCGACGGCGCAAGCATGAACGATATCACGAAGGCGGCGGGCGTTTCAAAAGGAACGATCTACGTCTACTTCAATAATAAGGAAGAACTCTTCGCCGGCCTCATCCAGCGCGAGCGTGAGCGCATCTTCGATGCGGTCAGCAGCATCCTGGTTGAAACAAAACCGCTCGAAGACGTCCTTTTCGATTTCGGCATGATGTTCGGCCGACATATGACCGACCCGAACACGGTGCGTAGCCTGCGCATGGTCCTGGGTGTTATCGATGACATGCCGGATGTCGCCAACATGTTCCTGAACTGTGGGCCGACACGAGGCGCGCATCGTCTCAAGGACTATCTCGCCGCCCGCGCCGAGAAAGGCGAACTTGTATTGGAAGACCCGCTTCTCGCGGCCCGCCAGTTTGCCGACCTGTGCACAGCCGGCCTTTTCAAGCCCTGCCTGTTCAACGAGCGCAATCAGCCCGAAGATGCGGAAATAGAAAACACGGTTCGTTCCGCAATCCGTGTCTTCATGAAAGCATATGCGGCCTGACAGGTCCCAAGGATCAAGTTGAAGTTCATGTTTTGCGATACCCCTCTTGGCGGGGGCGTCGTCAATACCTATGTGCGCCGTCAGTGTAACCAAGACGGTGAACAATGGACAACCTTATCATTCTTGCCCAGGACCCCGCCGTCTGGGCGGCGCTCATCACTCTGATCGCGATGGAAGTCGTGCTCGGCATCGACAACCTGATCTTCATTTCCATCCTGACCAACAAGCTGCCGGTCGAGCATCGCCGCAAGTCGCGCACGATCGGCATTTCGCTGGCTCTGGTCATGCGCCTCGTTCTGCTGAGCTTCGCGGCCTGGATCGTGAAGCTCACGACACCCGTCTTCAACGCCTTCGGCCATGACTTCTCCTGGAAGGACATGATCCTGGTCGCCGGCGGCCTCTTCCTCGTATGGAAGGCGACCCGCGAAATCCATCACAGCACCGATCCGGTCGAACAGGCCGATGGCAAGCTTGCACAGACGGTCACGATCGGCTTCGGCGCGGCCATCTTCCAGATCATCGTGCTCGACATCGTGTTCTCGGTCGATAGCATCATCACGGCCGTGGGGATGACCGAACACCTGCCGGTCATGGTGATCGCAGTTCTGGTTGCCGTGGCGACCATGATGCTCGCCGCCAATCCGCTGGCCGAATTCATCGAGCGTAACCCGACCATCGTCATGCTGGCGCTGGGCTTCCTGCTGATGATCGGCATGACGCTGATCGCCGACGGTTTCGGCTATCATGTGCCCAAGGGCTACATCTATGCCGCCATGGGCTTCTCGGCACTGGTCGAGATCCTCAACATGCTGGCGCGCAACGCCAAGCAACGCAAAGGCTGAGACAGGTCGAAGCCCATCGCTTCACTTGACTTTCCCGGCCAATATGGCCTAACGCAGACCGATATCCCCTGCCGCGACCTTGTCCCGGCAGGGGCGCTATTTTTCGGAACCTGCATGATCTCGTCGCCCGCAAGGGTGCTCAGAAATCTGCCTTGCAAAGATCCATGACGATGACCGCATCCAACGTCCGCGTCCGCATTGCTCCCTCGCCCACCGGCGAGCCGCATGTCGGCACTGCCTATATCGCGCTGTTCAACTATCTCTTCGCCAAGAAGAACAACGGCACCTTCATCCTGCGTATCGAAGACACCGACGCGACCCGCTCGACGCCGGAATTCGAGACGAAGGTGCTGGACGCGCTGAAATGGTGCGGGCTCGAATGGTCGGAAGGCCCGGATATTGGCGGCCCTTACGGCCCCTATCGCCAGTCCGACCGCAAGCACATCTATGGCGAATATGTCGAGAAGATCGTGTCCGCCGGTCACGGCTTCCGCTGCTTCTGCACGCCCGAGCGTCTGGAAGAAATGCGCGCCGCCCAGCGCGCCGCCGGCCAGCAGCCGAAATATGACGGCAAGTGCCTTTCGCTGAAAGCCGAAGAAGTCAAGACGCGCATGGACGCCGGCGAACCATCCGTCGTGCGCATGAAGATCCCAACCGAAGGCAATTGCGAATTCAACGACGGCGTCTATGGCGACGTGTCGATCCCGTGGGATAGCGTCGACATGCAGGTCCTGCTCAAGGCAGACGGCATGCCGACCTATCACATGGCAAACGTCGTCGACGACCATCTGATGAAGATCACGCATGTGGCGCGCGGCGAAGAGTGGCTCGCCTCGGTGCCGAAGCACATCCTCCTCTACAAGTATCTCGGCCTCGAACCGCCGAAATTCATGCATCTGTCGCTGATGCGCAACGCCGACAAGACGAAGCTTTCGAAGCGCCGAAACCCGACGTCCATCTCCTATTACTCCGCGCTCGGCTATCTGCCGGAAGCGCTGATGAACTTCCTCGGCCTCTTCTTCATCCAGATCGCCGAAGGTGAAGAGATGGCGACAATGGAGCAGCTGGCCGCAAAGTTCGATCCGGAAAATCTCAACAAGGCCGGCGCGATCTTCGATATCCAGAAGCTCGACTGGCTGAACGGCCGCTGGCTGCGCGAAGGCCTGAGCGAAACCGATTTCGTCACCCGCGTGCTCGCCTGGGCGCAGGAAAACGACCGCTTCCGCGAAGGCATGAAGCTCTCGCAGAGCCGCATCACGCGCCTCTCGGACCTTCCAGACCTCGCCGGCTTCCTGCTGAAGGGCGATCTGGGCCTGACGGCAGAAGACTTCGCCAACATCAAGAAGGTGCCGTTGGCCGATGTCCAGGCGATCCTCGAAACGGCACAGGCCGATCTCGAGAAGATCTTCGAATGGAACGTCGAAAGCATCGAGGCAGAACTGCGCGCCATCTCCGAACGGATGGACAAGAAGCTGCGCGACGTGCTCGCGCCGCTCTTCATTGCCGTCTCCGGCTCGTCGCGCTCGCTGCCGCTCTTCGACAGCATGGCCATCCTCGGCCGTTCGGTCGTCCGCCAGCGCCTGAAATCCGCAGCTACCGTAGTGGCTCAGGCAGTCCGTGAAGGCAAATGACATCCATTGGGTGCCGCTTGCCGCCCGGCATTGAGGTGAGGATATGGCCGCTGCAATCTACCGTCTGCTGAAGCAGCTGGATGAGGCCAAAATCCACTATCATCTCGCGCGCCATCGGCCGGAGACGATCGATGTAACGATTACGCTCGTCGGAAAACGTGTAGAGATTTCGGTTTTCGACGACGATCACATAGAGGTGTCGGAGTTCCTTGGAACGGAGGACACCAAAGACGAACACTATCTTCGGGACATCCTTCGGCAAGAGAAGGACGACGAAGAGAAATTCCGCGAGTACTTCAAGATACTGACGGAAAGCAAAATCGCCGGGGAAACCGAACAATGACCGCGAATAATACGACAGAAGCCGCCCTCTCCTCCGACGTCACCGAAGTGCGCGCGCAAAAGCTTGCCAAGCTTCGCGAGACGATCGGCGATGTCTATCCGGCGCATTTCCACCGCACGATCACCAATGCGGAACTGGCCGAGAAGTACAAGGACATCGAGCCCGACACGCTGACGGGTGACATCGTCACCGTCGCCGGCCGCGTCTATTCCAACCGCAATTCCGGCATGTTCATCGACATCGTCGATGCGTCGGGCAAGGTGCAGGTGTTCAGCCACAAGGACGTGACCTCGGAAGAGGCGCGCAACCTCCTGCCGCTGATCGACCTTGGCGACATCATCGGTGTCACCGGCGAAGTCCGCCGCACCAAGCGCGGCGAGCTGACGGTCAACGTCCACACGATCACCATGCTGACCAAGTCGCTGCTGCCCATGCCGGAAAAGTGGCATGGTCTCTCGGACATCGAGCTGCGCTACCGCAAGCGCCATCTCGACATCATGACGAACGAGGAGTCCAAGCTCCGCTTCCAGCAGCGTTCGAAGATCATCTCGGGCGTGCGCCGCTTCATGGAGCAGGAAGGCTTCATGGAAGTCGAGACGCCGATGCTGCATTCGGTCTATGGCGGCGCCACCGCCGAACCCTTCAAGACGCATCACAACACGCTGAAGCTGGACATGTATCTGCGCATCGCGCCGGAACTTTTCCTGAAGCGCACGCTGGTCTCGGGCCTTGCCGACAAGGTCTTCGAGGTGAACCGCAACTTCCGCAACGAAGGCGTTTCCACCCGGCACAATCCCGAATTCACCATGATGGAGTGCTACTGGGCCTATGCCGACTATGAGGACGTCATGGGCCTCGTCGAGCGTCTGTTCGAGGCACTCGCCCTGCAGATCCACGGCTCGACCGACTTCCCCTTCGGCGACAAGCAGATCTCCTTCAAGGGCCCGTTCAAGCGCGTGCCCATGCCCGACGCCGTGAAGGAAGCAACCGGCATCGACTTCCTGGCGATCAAGACCGACGAGGAAGCCCGCGCCGCCGCAAAGGCTGCCGGCTTCGAGGTCGAGAAGGACTGGACCTGGGGCGAATGCCTCGCCTTCATCTTTGAGGAAAAGGTCGAAGGCACGCTCATCCAGCCGAGCCATGTCACCCACTTCCCGAAGGACATCTCGCCCTTCGCCAAGGAAGTGCCGGGCGAACCGCGCCTCGTCGAACGCTTCGAGACCTATTGCAACGCCTGGGAACTCGGCAACGCCTTCTCGGAACTCAACGATCCGGAAGAGCAGCGCCGCCGCATGGTGGAGCAGCTGGAACAGGCGCATGCCCGCGGCGAAAAGGACAAGCAGCTGGACGACGAATTCCTCGACGCCATCGACCAGGGCATGCCCCCGGCCGGCGGCCTCGGCATCGGCATCGACCGCCTGATCATGCTGCTGACAAACGCCCCCTCGATCCGCGACATCATCCTCTTCCCGGCGCGGCGCCAGAAGGCGGATTGAGGCTGATCGAGCCTTCGCAGTAACCGCCACGCAGTGCCCCGCTGAAAGCAGCGGGGCTCGCTAGCATGTTGCACCATACACATTGGATGTGTATATATTGGGCTCATGCGAAGCGCGGATGTAATCTCAGCTCTGAAAGCCGATGGCTGGTTTGAAGTCGCCACGCGCGGCAGCCATGTGCAGTTCAAGCATCCCGACAAGAAGGGCCGCGTCACGGTCCCGCATCCAAAGCGGGACATTCCGGTCGGAACGTTGAAGAGCATCGAAAAGCAATCCGGGCTGAAACTGGGGTGAACGCGATGAGGAACTATATCGGTCTGATCCACAAGGACGCGGCTAGCGATTACGGCGTTTGCTTCCCCGACTTTCCCGGCGTTGCGACCGCAGGTACGGATCTTGATGACGCTCGGGCCATGGCGCAGGAAGCGCTTGCGCTTCACGTTGACGGGCTGATTGAGGATGGCGAGGCCATCCCCGAACCTTCAACCCTTGAGGCCATCATGAGCGATCCTGAAAACAAGGATGCTGTCGCGGTTCTGATCCCGTTGAAGACGCAGAGCAAGAAGGTGGTACGCCTCAACATCACCCTGCCTGAAGACGTGCTTGTCGAAATCGATGCCTATGCCCAGGCCCACGGGTTGACCCGATCAGGGTTTCTTGCGGGTGCTGCAAAGCGGGAGATCGAAGAGCAGGGACATGAGCGAAGCCGTCATGGGCGCGGGTTTTCAGCGTAACGACACGAAGTACTAACCGCACATCAGGCGTGTCTCAAACAATCGCCTGTGAAATTGAACAGCGGGGAACGGCAAGGTCAGCCTCCGTGCGCTGCAGGCGCATGATCGTCCTTCTTCGGCTCAGCCACGGGATGCTCAGCCTCTGTCCTAGCCGGCTCGTGATCGGCAGCAGCCCCCTGCTCAACGTTCGGCTTCGGCGCATTATCCGTCGCCTCTGCGCCATGCTCGGAAGCAGACGCATCGCCATGGTCGGATGGCTTGGCCTCGCCGTGGTCTGCGGGCGGCTTTGCTTCCTCATGGCCCGCCTCGTCTTTGACAACCTTCTTGCCGCTGACGATGGCAGGGCCGCCGGAATTCTCGATCGTATCCTTCGGCTTGTCGCCCCCGAGACCGACCATGCCGAGCATCTTCGACATGAAGCCGCCGCTCTTTTCTTCGGGTTGCGCAGAGGCTTCGTGTCCGGATTTCTCGGGCTTGGATTTGGTCGTCTCTGATTTTGCCTTCTCGTGCTTGCCGGCGTCAGGCTTCTGGGCTGCATCGCCCCCGTGGTCGGCCTGCGATTTTGCATCCGCCTTGGGCTCGCTCCTGCTCTCATGTCCGGCGATGGGCGTAACCTTGGTGGGGGCATGTTCGCCGCCGCTGTCTTCAGGCGGCGCGCCATGGTCCGTGCTGCCCTCTTCGGCAGGAGTGGCGTGTTCGCCGCCTTCCGAGGACGCGCCATGCTCGCCTTCGGGTTCTTCCTTCGAGCCAAGGCCGACCATGCCGAGCATCTTGCCGAACATGCCGGGCTCCTTGGCCTCATGTTCCTTCTTGGCCTCTTCCTCGGCAGCGGCCGCCTCTTCGGCCTTGTCGAACGCTGCCTTCTGCATCCTCCCGAAAATGTCGTTCGGGAAGACGACCTCGGGCTTTTCTTCCTTCTTCGGCTCTTCCGCCTTGGCAGCCTCGTGGCCGCCCTCGCCTTCCTTCGCGCCCGCCTCGTGGCCCTCGCCTTCCTTGGCTGCGGCTTCGTGACCTTCGCCTTCCTTCTTCTTTTCCGGCTTCTTCTCGGGCTTTTTCTCTTTCTTCTTCTCGTGTTTCTTGTCGCCGGCCTCTTCCTTGCCGGGCGGCGGCGCGCAATCGGTCAGCTCTTTCATCTTGGACAGAAGCTCTTCGGCCTCCTCCGACGTCATGCTGGCTTCCTCGCCATAGAACATGCCGGTTCCGCTGGCGGCGCCCTGGTAGTACTGGATGGTGATGGGTTCGGTGATCCCCGGAACCTTTGCGGTGTCGCGGACGACGATTACCTCGGCGCCGATGGCACGGCCGCGCATCGCCGCGCGCTTGTCCGGTCCAGATTGATCAAGCACTGCAATTTCGATCAGATCGGCAGGGAGCGTTTCCTGCACCTTCTTGGCCACTCGCAGCGCCGTCTTGACGCGCGTCATGCCATCCGTACCGGGCGGCACGCGGACATATTTGCGAAGCCACGGCGCGCGGTCCTTGCGCATGTCGGCAACGCGGATCACGTCCGTGCATTCCACACCGCCCAGTTCCTGAGCGGAGGGGCCGAGAATCTTGTCCTTCCCGATGAAGAATGCAGTCGCGCCCGAGGCCCCGGTGAGGACGACCACACCGGACGCGATGATGACCACCTTCTTCGGAAGCTTGACCAATCAGACCTACATTTGCCGTTCAACGAGATACAAATCCGGCTTTTCAGCCATTTGCACTATCGCAGGCTCGTATTTCGGAATGATTAACCAAATTGGCGGTATTCGACACGGCGGGCGGAACCCGTTCAGAGCAACGCGAGACCCGAGAAAAACCTTGGCTTCTCCCGGCTGCTTTAGTATTGAGAGTGCCGATGGTCCCGTAGCTCAGCAGGATAGAGCGACAGATTCCTAATCTGTAGGCCACGCGTTCGAATCGCGTCGGGATCACCATTCTTCCCCCGGCTTATTTTCACGAGACCTCATGTTCTTCGTCATTTCCAAGCTTGTCGGCTTTGCCACGACGCCGTCCACGGCAATCTTCTTGCTCGGCCTGCTTGGCATTTTGCTTCTCATGTTTCGCAGGCGTCGGCTCGGATTTGCGCTCTGTCTCACGTCAACCTTGCTGACGCTGGCCTTTGGCCTGACACCCCTCGCGAATGTCCCGATGGCCCTGCTTGAAGATCGCTTCCCGCAGCCGGTGGTGAGCGAACCGCCCACCGGCGTGATCATGCTGGGCGGTCCTGTCGATGTGGATCTTTCCCCGGCCCGCAACACCGTGACCATGAATGACGCCGCCGAGCGGGTGACCGACACGGCAGCCCTTGCCGTGCGCTTCCCGCAGGCGCGCGTTTTCCTCTCAGGCGGTTCCGGCCATTTCGGAGATCCCGGCGCCAACACCGAATCGGCGCTGACGAAGAAGCTTCTGGTGCAACTCGGCATTCCCGCCGAACGCATCGAGATGGAAGAGAAGTCGCGCACGACGGCGGAAAATGCGCGCTACAGTCTCGAGGCGCTGAAGCCCAAGCCCGGCGAGCGCTGGCTGCTGGTCACCTCGGCCAGCCACATGCCCCGATCCGTCGGCGCCTTCCGCGCCGTTGGCTTCGACGTGATCCCCTATCCCGTGGATTACCGAACCTATGGCCTGTCGAGGCTCGCGGAATTTCCCGACAGTGTCGCCGACGGTTTTGAACTCGTGGACACCGCAGCACATGAATGGATCGGCCTTGTCGGCTATTGGCTGACGGGCAAGACGAATGCGCTGTTCCCCGCCCCGTGAGTTCCAACGAAGGCTTGGTAAACAATCCTTAAACTTTCGTGGCGAATGATTGCCAGGGGGCGAGGGGCGCGAAAGTGACATCTGACAATTTTCGCGAATCGAACACCTGTTGACATACATCAATTGGAAGAGCGTTTCCCGATGCTAGCAAGGTTGATGAAGGCCGCAGACATCCGATCGGCGGGCCTTACGAAAACGTGATGCGCGAATTGCCGCAGTTTAGAAGGAATCTAACTGCCGGGACTTGACGCGGGTCGCGCGAGACCTGAAAACGCCATGGCAGGGTGTGGAGACGAGAATGGATTTCGAGGCCTTTTTCAAGAACGAGCTGGATGGTTTGCACCAGGAAGGCCGCTACCGCGTATTCGCCGATCTTGAGCGTCAGCGCGGCAACTTTCCGAAGGCAATCCGCCACACTGAAAACGGCCCGCAGGATGTGACCGTCTGGTGTTCCAACGATTATCTCGGCATGGGCCAGAACGCCGACGTGATGGAAGCCATGAAAAGCGCTATCGACCAGTGTGGCACCGGTGCCGGCGGCACCCGCAACATTTCCGGCACCAACCATTACCATGTCCTGCTGGAGCGCGAGCTCGCGGACCTGCATGGCAAGGAAGCCGCCCTTCTCTTCAACTCCGGCTACATGTCCAACTGGGCCTCGCTCGGCACGCTCGGCGCCAAGATCCCCGGCCTGATCGTCTTCTCGGACGCCGGCAACCACGCCTCCATGATCGAAGGCATTCGCCATTCCAAGTGCGAGCGCGTGATCTGGAAGCACAACGACCTGAAGGACCTCGAAGCCAAGCTGCGCGCCGCCGATCCGGCCGCCCCGAAGCTGATCGCCTTCGAATCGGTCTATTCCATGGATGGCGACATCGCCCCCATCAAGGACATCTGCGACATCGCCGACAAGTATGGCGCGATGACCTATCTCGATGAAGTCCACGCCGTCGGTCTTTACGGCCCGCGCGGCGGCGGCATTGCCGAACGCGAAGGTGTCATGCACCGCATCACCGTCATCGAAGGCACGCTCGGCAAGGCCTTCGGCGTCATGGGCGGCTATATCACGGGCTCGGAAGCACTGATCGACTTCGTCCGCTCCTTCGCCTCCGGCTTCATCTTCACCACCTCGCTGCCGCCGGCGATTGCCGCAGGCGCGCTCGCCTCGATCCAGCATCTCAAGGCCAGCCAGCAAGAACGGCTCTGTCATCAGGAGCGTGTGCGCACGCTCCGCAAGATGCTTGACGCCGCCGGCATCCCGCACATGCCGAACCCGAGCCATATCGTTCCCGTGCTCGTCGGCGATGCCGCCAAGTGCAAGTGGATCTCCGATCTGCTGCTCGACAACTACGGCATCTACGTTCAGCCGATCAACTACCCGACCGTGCCGAAGAAGACCGAGCGCCTGCGCATCACGCCGAGCCCGTTCCACACGGACGACGACATGCGCCACTTCGTCGGCGCGCTGCATAGCCTGTGGTCACGCTGCGCGCTGGCACGGGCCGTCGCTTAAACCGCTGAACCACACATCAATATTTCTGAATTGAACGGAGCATGGCGACATGCTCCGTTTTTGTTATGAGCATTTCCAGGAAAAGTGGGAACCGGTTTTCCGTCCGGAAATGCGTTGAACAAAGAATTATAGGAATCGCCCATGTCCATGCAGGACCGCCTCGATCGCGTCATCGACACTGCCGTCGCCCGCAAGAGCATCGTCGGATGCGTCGTCATCGTCCGCAAGAACGGCAAGGAAATCTACCGCCGCGCCGCAGGCTATGCCGATCGCGAGGCGGAGAAGCGCACGCGCGACGACACCATCTTCCGCTATGCATCCGTCACCAAGCCCTTCGTTGCCGCCGCAACGCTGGCCATGATCGACAAGGGCAAGCTCGGCCTCGATGACCTCGCCGTCACCCACCTCCCCTGGTTCCACCCCAAGACCCCGAGCGGCGAGCAGGCAAAGATCACCATCCGCCATCTGCTGACCCACACGGCCGGCCTCTCCTACAATCCCGCGCTCGAACAGCTGGAGGCCGGCAAGCGCGTGACCATCGGCATCCTCGACACGGACAATGACGCCGAGACCAATTTCCGCCCGCTGAACGACATCCCGCTCGACTACGAACCCGGCACCGCCTGGGCCTATTCGGTGGCGCTGGACATTCTCGGCGCGCTGATCGCCCGCGTCCACGGCGGCACCCTGGAAGAGGCGGTGAACCACTACGTGACCGGCCCGCTCGGCCTCAAGGACAGCCGCTTCCACGTCACCGACCCCGAACGCCTCGCCGCCGCCTATGCCGATGGCGCAAAAGGCGCGATCCGCATGCCGAGCCCCTACTACCCGCCCCGCGAATCCGGCTGGACCGCCGGCTTCTCCCCCAACCGCATCTTTAACCCGCGAGCCTTCCAGTCCGGCGGCGCCGGCATGGCCGGCACGGCCGGCGACGTCATGACCCTCCTCGACACGCTCGCCCGCGGCGGCGGCAAGGTCATGAGCCCAAGCCTCGCCGAAGCCGGCTTCGCAAACCAGGTCGGCGACATCACATGCGAACCCGGCATGCGCTTCGGCTTCTTCGGCGCTGTCTGCGAAGACCCGAGCACAGCGCTTGCCACCATGGCCAAGGGCGCGGTGCAATGGGGCGGGGTTTACGGCAATACCTGGCTGGCAGACCGGGCGGCCGGTATCACGATGGTCTCACTCAGCAACACAGCGCTGGAGGGGTGCATGGGGGCGTTTCCGGACAATTTGCGACGGGCGGTTTATGGGGTATGAGAGCGCCCGCGCCGCAGGTCAAAGCCCCAGGTCGCTCAATCCCGGATGATTATCCGGCCGCCGGCCGAGCGGCCAGTGAAATTTGCGCTCGGTTTCCGCAATCGGATGCTCGTTAATGCTGGCAATGCGGCGCTCCATCAGACCTTCCGCGTCGAATTGCCAGTTCTCGTTGCCATAGGCCCGGAACCAATTGCCGCTATCGTCATGATATTCGTAGGCGAAGCGCACCGCGATGCGATTGCCGGCATGCGCCCAGACCTCCTTGATGAGACGATAGTCCAGCTCCCGCGACCACTTGCGTGTCAGGAAAGCCTCGATCGCCTCGCGGCCGGTGATGAATTCGGCGCGGTTGCGCCATTCGCTCAAGGGCGTGTAGGCCAGCGCAACCCGTGCCGGGTCGCGGCTGTTCCAGGCGTCCTCGGCGGCGCGGGCCTTCTGTGCGGCAGTCTCGTCGGCAAAGGGTGGCAGTGGCGGACGGCTCATGGCTTTTTCCTTTCGATTTCCTGTTTGAGGGCCGCATTCTCGGCCTCCAGCGCGGCAATGCGCGCCTCGAAGCGGCTGACCAGACTTGTGACATCGGCCATGTCGATCTTCTGCGGAATATGCTGCGGGCAGTTCATGTCCCAGGCTTCCACCTCGAACAGAACGGCCTGCTCAGGCCTTGCACGATAATCGGTCGGCATAAGTTGCGCGATCAGCGCCTCATCGTCTGTCATTCTCGCACGGCCCCAGACCTTGACCCGGCGGCGATGGGCATAGTCCATCAGAAACAGGAAGGCCCTGTCGTTTTCCATCAGATTGCCAGCCGAGATATATTGCCGGTTGCCCGTGTAGTTGGCAAAGCCGAGCGTGGTGTCGTTGAGGACGCGGATGAAGCCCTTCGGTCCGCCGCGATGCTGCGCATAGGGCTGACCATCAGCCGTGGCCGTGGCCAAATAGGCCGTACCGACGCTGGCGAGAAAGGCCGCAAGATCCTCGGTGATCCGCGTGCGGAACCCGCCCCTGTCCTCAACGCGCGCGTAGAGGTCGCGCGAACCCCGCGCGGTCTGAACCGCCTTGACGGCAGGTGTGAAGGCAATGTCGCTGGAGACTGTCACAGGGTTTCCTCCCTCGATTTCGAGACAGGCGGATGCCCTCAGGACACCCGCCCGAGGCTCAATCACGCAGCTTCGCGGGCCGCAACGACCGGGAAATCGATCTCGGTCTGGAAGACATTGTTGAAATAGTTGGTCCAGACATTCAGCGCGACATGCTGCACGATCTCCACGATCTGCGCATCGGTGTAGCCTGCGTTCCTGACAGCCTGGAAATCGCCATCGGTGATCTGGCCGCGCATCTCGGCAACCTTCGCGGCAAAGCGCACGGCGGCATCGGCCTTGGCATCGTTCGACGCGCCACGACGATTGGCGGCAATTTCTGCATCATCGAGCTTGACGAGGTTCTTGCCCATGAACGTGTGGGCCGAGAGGCAATAGTCGCAACCATTTACCTGAGCGACGGCCAGGGCGATCCGCTCCCGCGTCGCGGCCGGCAGGGCACCCTTGCCGAGCGCGCCGGAAAGACCGAGATAGCCTTCCAAGGCCTGCGGGCTGGTGGCGACCAGACGGAAGAGGTTGGGGACGGAGCCGATTTGCTTCGCGACGGCATCGAGAAGCGGGCGCGCCTTTTCCGGGGCATCGGCGACGGTGGCGGGCTGAGAAATACGGGGCATGGGTGCGGGTCCTTTTTGATGTTGCGGCCGGAATTGGCCGTTGCCCAATCACTAAAGGGTTGCGCAAAATTGCAGTATCCGTGATTATCGAAATCCATCCTTCCATTTTACGGAACCCTCATGGACCGTTTTGAAGCCATGCGAACCCTGCTTGCGGCGATAGACGGCGGCAGCCTCTCTGCCGCGTCGCGCTCGCTCGGCGTGCCCCTGCCGACCGTCAGCCGCCGCGTCTCCGACCTTGAGGCGCATCTGAGCGCCCAGCTCGTGGTCAGGACCAGCCGCAAGCTGCTGCTGACCGAGGCCGGGCAAACCTATGTGGCAAGCTGCAGGCGCGTGCTGGAAGAGTTGGGCGAGGCGGAAAGGATCGCCGCAGGCGAATACCGCGTGCCGCGCGGCGACATGCTGATCACCGCGCCGATCATGTTCGGGCGGATGCATGTAGAGCCCGTCGTTCTCGATTTCCTGAAGACCTACCCGGAGATCAACGTCCGGCTGACGCTGACGGATCATGTCATCGACATGATCGAAAACCATGTCGATCTCGCCGTGCGCATCGGCCCCCTGCCCGACAGCAATCTGGTGGCGACCCGGTTGGGCTCGGTGAGATGGATCACCTGCGCCAGCCCGGATTATCTTGCGGAACGCGGAATACCGAAGACGCTCGAGGACCTTGCAGCCCATGATTGCATCGCCTTCGAGCGATTGAACACGTCCGGCGCATGGACATTTCAGAAGGGGAAGGAGTTCATCACGGTGCCCTTTCGCCCACGGTTTGCTGTCAATACCGCCGACGGCGCCATCGACGCGGCGCAGGCGGGCGCAGGCATCGTCCGCATCCTCTCCTATCAGGCCACGCGCGCAATCGCAGAAGGCAGGCTGATTGTCGTGCTGCCGCAATTTCAGCCCGAGCTGCTGCCCGTTCAGCTCGTTCACACCGGGCAGGCGATCATGCCCCTGAAACTCAGGGCCTTCTCCGATTTCGCGATTCCTCGGATCAAATCAATCCTCTCAACTTGAGAGCCTATCGTCGCAATATCTGCCCACAAGGTAGCTGACAAGGAACGATCCCCTCAAGCCGCCCGCTTCCCCCTCACCCATTCCCCGGCCCTTGCCCGCGCCTCCGCATCACACGCAAACACATCCTCGACCGTCGCGGCAGCGCCCCAGCCGGTCATCTCCTCCATGACCGCCTCGGCCACGTCGGCCATCTCCAGGAAACCGATCTTCTCCTCCACAAAGGCCTCGAAGGCGGTTTCTTCCGCGGCGTTCATGATGGCGCTTTGCTGGCCGCCGCGGGTCATGGCGAGGCGGGCGAGGCGCAGGGCGGGGAAGCGGGCCTCGTCGGGGGCTTCGAAGTCGAGGCGGGCGAGCCTGGCGAAGTCGAGGCGTTCGACATTGAGCGTGGGGCGCGCGGGGTAGGCGAGCGCATAGCCGATGGCAGTGCGCATGTCCGGGCAGCCGAGCTGGGCGAGCACGGAGCCGTCCGTGTAGCCGACCATGGAATGGATGACGCTTTGCGGGTGGACGATGACTTCGATCTGCTCGGGCGCGACGCGGAAGAGATGCTTCGCCTCGATCATCTCCAGCGCCTTGTTGAACATCGAGGCGCTGCCGACGGAAATCTTCAGGCCCATCGACCAGTTCGGATGTACGCGGGCGACGGCGGCGGTGACGCCCGCCATCTGCTCGCGCGTCCATGTGCGGAACGGCCCGCCCGAGGCTGTGAGCACGATGCGCTCCAGCGCATGGCGCTGGTTTTCTTCCAGCACCTGGAAGATGGCATTATGTTCGCTATCGACCGGCAAGAGCCTGCCGCCCGCCTTCTCCACCGCCTCGACGAAGAGCGTACCGGCGGAGACGAGGCATTCCTTGTTGGCAAGCGCGATATCGGCCCCGCGTCTTGCGGCGGCAAGCGTCGGCGCAAGGCCGGCCGTGCCGACAATGGCGGCCATGACAAGGCTCGCCTCCATCTCGGCGGCCTCGATGAGACCCGACTTGCCGGCGGCAACTTCAATGCCGGTGCCGGCCAGCGCTGATTTCAGTTCGGAATAAAGCTCTTCGCTGGCGGTGACGGCAAGCTTGGCGCCGCAGGTGACCGCCTGTTCGGCCAGCAGCGGGATATTGCCATTGCCGGTCAGCGCCAGCACCTCGAAGGCATCGCGCCCGCCCAGCTGTTCGATCACGTCGAGTGTCGAAACGCCGATCGACCCTGTCGACCCGAGAACCGTTATCTTGCGCATGCCATGCCCGCCCCATCCTGATCAGCCGGCTATAGCACCACCTTGGAGCGACGTCACGCCAGCACGTGTCCCTTGCGCCCGCCTTGGCCTGCAAGATCGTCAAGAATGGGGCAGTCGGGCCGGTCGTCGCCATGGCAGCAATCGACCAGCAGCTGCAGCGCGGATTTCAGCGACTGCAGCTCGGCAATCTTGGCGTCGATTTCAGCAAGCTTCTGCTCGGCCACGGCCTTCACGTCCGCGCTTGCCCGGTTGCGGTCCGAATAGAGCGAGAGCAGCAAGCGGCACTCGTCGATGGAAAAGCCGAGATTGCGGGCGCGATGGAGAAAGCGCAGCCGGTGCACGTCGCTTGAGGAATAATCGCGATAGCCGTTTTCCGCCCGATCGGGCGCGACGAGCGAAATGTCCTCGTAATAGCGGATCGTCTTCGCCGGCAGGCCGGAACGTTCCGAGGCTTCACCGATGTTCATCCTGGCCTCCCTTCAAAGCTTTAGCTGCCGCAGCCGGAGCGCGTTGGAAATCACCGAGACAGACGAGAGGCTCATCGCCGCCGCCGCCAGCATGGGCGAGAGCATGGAGCCGGTGATCGGATAAAGCACACCCGCCGCGATCGGCACGCCGACCACGTTATATATAAAGGCGAAGAACAGGTTCTGCTTGATATTGCGGATCGTGGCCGTGGCCAGTTGCCTTGCCTTCACCACACCCTGCAGCTCGCCCTTCACCAGCGTGATGCCGGCGCTCTCGATTGCCACATCCGCGCCCGTGCCCATCGCAATGCCGGTGTCGGCCGCCGCCAGCGCCGGCGCGTCGTTGACGCCATCGCCGGCCATCGCAACCGAGCGGCCCTCGGCCTGCAGCCCGTCGACCAGCGCCTTCTTGCCCTCGGGAAGAAGCCCCGCGCGGAACTCGTCGATCCCGACACGGGCAGCCACAACGCGGGCCGCCGCCTCCTGATCGCCGGTCGCCATGATGACGCGCAGGCCGGATTCCTTGAGTGCCGCCACAGCCTCCTTCGCGGAAGTCTTGACTGGATCGGCGGCGGCAATCAGCCCGGCCGGGCGACCGTCAACAGCGAGATACATCACCGTCGCCCCCTCGGCAGCCAGGCGGTCCGCGTCCGTCTTGAGGTCCGACACGCCGAGATCGATGTGGCACATCATGGCCGAATTACCGAGCGCGACCTGTCGCCCGTCGATCCGGGCCATCACGCCCTTGCCGGAAACGGAATCGAAATCGGCAACGTCACGCAGCGCCAGCCCCTTCGCCTCCGCGCCCTTCAGGATCGCGGATGCCAGCGGATGGCCCGAACCCTTTTCCAGCGAAGCGGCGAGCGCCAGAACCTCATCTTCGCCGAAACCCTCGAAGGCCGTCACGCCGGAGAGAACCGGCTTGCCCTCGGTAATGGTCCCGGTCTTGTCGATCACCAGCGTGTCGGCTGCCGCCAGCCGCTCAAGCGCTGCCGCATTGCGGATCAGCACGCCGGCCTGCGCCCCTCGCCCCGTCGCGGCGATCACCGAAACGGGCGTTGCAAGCCCGAGTGCACAGGGGCAGGCAATCATCAGCACGGAGACGGCAGCGACAATCGCATAGATGAAGGACTGTTCCGGCGCGAAGACCAGCCAGGCGATGAACGAGATCACGGCCACGCCCACCACCGCCGGCACGAACCAGCCGGCGACCTTGTCGGCAAGGCTCTGGATCGGCGCGCGCGACCGCTGGGCGGTGGCCACCATCTTGACGATCTGCGCCAGCATCGTGTCATCGCCGACCTTCGTCGCTTCAATGATCAGCCCACCATTACCATTGATCGTCCCACCGGTCACGGCATCGCCGGGGTTCTTCTCGACCGGGATCGACTCGCCGGTGATCATGCTTTCGTCCACCGACGAGCGGCCTTCCGCCACCTGCCCGTCAACCGCGACGCTTTCGCCGGGGCGCACACGAATGCGGTCGCCGACCAGGATGTTCTCCAGCGGCACCTCATATTCCGACCCATCGGCATTGAGCCGCAGCGCCTTTTTCGGCGCGAGATTCACCAGCGCCTTCAGCGCATCGCCCGTCTTCTCACGCGCCCTGAGTTCGAGGATCTGCCCGAGGAACACCAGCGCGATGATGACGACAGAGGCCTCGAAATACACAGGCACCCCGCCGCCATGCCCCGTCATGTGATGCGGGAATATCCCGGGGAAGAAGGCGGCGACCACGCTGTAGCCGAAGGCCGCCGAGACGCCGAGCATGATCAGCGTCCACATGTTGAGATGCCAGGTCTTCACCGACACCCAGCCGCGATGGAAAAACGGCTGTGCCGCCCAGAGCACGACGGGCGCCGCGAGGATCATTTCGAGGAACACCGAAATCCGCTCCCCGATCCAGTCCCGGATCGGCAGGCCCAGCATCGGCCCCATGGAGAGGATCAGCAGCGGCACGGCAGCGCCAACGCTCACCCAGAAGCGGCGGGTGAAGTCCACGAGTTCCGGGTTCGGCCCGTCGGCCTGCCCATCCATCGGCTCCAGCGCCATGCCGCAGATCGGGCAGGTTCCCGGCCCGTCCTGAACGATCTCCGGATCCATCGGGCAGGTATAGCGCGCCACCTTGGGCGCGGCCTTCTTGCGCCGCTTGGAATTGCCGGAGAGATAGAAGTAAGGGTCCGCATCGAAGCGCGTCAGGCATTTCGGATTGCAGAAGTGATATTCCGTGCCCCTGTAGACAAGCTTCGGCTTGCCCGCGTTCAGCTTCACCGTCATCCCGCAGACGGGATCGATAGCGGTCGGGATTGGCGCGCCGTCAGCCGGCAGCGTTTCGGAATTCATGCTCATCTCGAGCCCTCCTGCATATTTTCAGCAAGGCTAATCCTTCCAGTGACTGGAAGGTCAAGACAAAAAAACACCGGCGCGATTTTGACGCGCCGGTGACTTCAGGAATTCAGGTCGACTTAGTAGCCGCGCGGGCAGCTGTCGATGTAGCGGCGGCCATAACGGTCGCGGTAGTAGCACTGGCCCGGCTGTTCGGAAACGTGGCCGAGAACGGCACCCGTGACACCACCGATAGCAGCGCCAACGGCTGCGCCGCGAACGTCGCCCGTGATCGCACCACCGAGGATCGCGCCGCCGACGGCGCCGATGCCCGCACCCTTTTCGGTCTGCGTGCAGCTCGTGACGGCGAGCGCCACCAGAATCAATGCAATAGCTTTCTTCATGATTGTCTCCCTGTGTAACGGGCGGAGCCAGATATACCCCCCCATCCGTACTGATTACCATGGATCACGCGCTGTCCGCGAGAGCCAAATGTTTGAACTAAATACCAATCTGGCTCAAATTGTGGAAACGTACCCGCACCACCGCTCGCGACCGATCAGCCATTTGCGGGCGGATAACGTTTCAGGACCCAATATGTTTCAAATCTTTTACACATTCTGAGGTTTCGGTTGATTGCGGCAGGAAATCAGCAAATACTCCCCCCACTACGTCTGCTAATCTAGGGAGGAATGCATGACGAAAGTGACGTTGACCGTGAATGGTCGAAAGGTGAGCGGAGAATGCGAAGATCGTACCCTGCTCGTGAACTTCATCCGCGAAAATCTGGGCCTCACGGGAACGCATGTCGGCTGTGACACGACGCAATGCGGCGCCTGCGTGATCCATATGGACGGCCGCTCCGTCAAGAGCTGCACGATCCTGGCCGTTCAGGCCTCGGGTTCCGACATCACCACCATCGAAGGCATTTCCTCGGGCGACACGCTGCATCCGGTGCAGGCCGCCTTCAAGGAAAACCATGGCCTTCAGTGCGGTTTCTGCACGCCAGGCATGGTGATGACCGCCGTCGACATGATCCGCCGCCACGGTGGCCAGCTTGACGAGCAGACTGTTCGGAACGAGCTGGAAGGCAATATCTGTCGTTGCACCGGCTACCACAACATCGTGAAATCCATCCTGTCCGCCGCCGATGAAATGGGCGGCGCAAAACAGGCTGCTGAATAAGGCGGAGCGGAAACGGTTCGGCCTTCAGCACTTCGACATCACCGCGCTCAACGCGTTTCGAAGTTCCATGGCCGATACCGTCTGACTGCTTGCTGAAATCACTTTTCGTTATTCGCTCTTCTGGGAGGATCAGAAATGGGTGTTGAAGGTATTGGCGCACGCGTTGCGCGCAAGGAAGACAAGCGCTTCCTGACCGGCAAGGGCCGGTATGTGGACGATATGAAGGTGCCGGGGATGAAATATGCGGTCTTTGTCCGCAGCCCCCACGCACATGCGAAGATCAAGAGCATCGACCTTTCCGCTGCCAAGGACATGCCGGGCGTCATCGACGTGCTGGAAGGCCGCGCGATGAAGGAAGATGGCATCGGCAGCCTTATCTGCGGCTGGATGATCCATTCCAAGGATGGCTCGCCGATGAACATGGGCGACTGGCGCCCGCTGGCCTATGACACCGTGCGCTATGTCGGCGACGCCGTCGCGGTTGTAATTGCTGACAGCATCGGCGAGGCGCGCGACGCCGCCGAAGCCGTGGTCGTCGACTACGAGGTGCTTCCGGCCGTCACCGAAGCCATCGACGCCCTGAAGCCGGGCGCACCGCAGATCCACGCCAACGCCCCCGGCAACCAGATTTACGACTGGCATATCGGCGACGAAGGCGCAGTCGATGCGGCGCTTGCCTCGGCAGCCCACATCACCGAGATCGAGATCCACAACAACCGCCTGTCGCCGAACCCGATGGAGCCGCGGGCGGCCCTGGGCATCTACGACACCGCCGAAGATCACTACACCTGCTACACCACGAGCCAGAACCCGCATGCGGCCCGCCTCGTGATGAGCGCCTTCTACAATGTCGCGCCGGAAAACAAGCTGCGCGTGATTGCCCCCGACGTCGGCGGCGGCTTTGGCTCGAAGATCTACATCTATCCGGAAGAGATCACCTGTCTCTGGGCCTCCAGGAAGACCGGCGTTCCGGTGAAGTGGACGTCCGACCGCACCGAAGCCTTCCTCACCGACGCGCATGGCCGCGACCATGTCTCCAAGGTTAAGATGGCCTTCGACGCGAACCATCGGGTGACCGCGCTGAAAGTCGACACGACCGCCAACTTCGGCGCCTACATGTCGCTCTTCTCGGCTGCCGTGCCGACCTATCTCTATGCGACGCTGCTGTCCGGCCAGTACAATCTGCCGGCCATCTATGCCAACGTGCATGCGGTCTACACCAACACCGCACCGGTCGATGCCTATCGCGGTGCCGGCCGCCCGGAAGCGACCTATCTGCTGGAACGCACGATGGAGACGGCGGCTCGGGAACTCGGCATGTCGCCCGCCGAGCTGCGCTCGATCAACTTCGTACGCCAGTTCCCCCACCAGACACCGGTCATCATGAATTACGACACCGGCGATTTCCAGGCCTCGCTGGACGCCGCCATGGCGGAAGCTGACTGGGCCGGCTTCCCCGCCCGCAAGGCGGAAGCAGAACGGCGCGGCAAGAAGCGCGGCATCGGCATGAGCTGCTACATCGAAGCCTGCGGCATTGCGCCGTCGGCGGCGGTCGGTTCGCTCGGCGCCGGCGTCGGTCTCTGGGAGTCGGCGGAAGTGCGCGTCAACGCGGTCGGCACGATTGAAGTGCTCACCGGCTCACACAGCCACGGCCAGGGCCATGAAACGACCTTTGCACAGCTGGTCGCCTCGCGCCTCGGCCTTCCGATCGACAGCATCTCCATCGTCCACGGCGACACCGACAAGGTGCAGATGGGCATGGGCACCTATGGATCGCGCTCCGGTGCGGTCGGCATGTCGGCTATCGTCAAGGCGCTCGACAAGGTCGAAGCCAAGGCGAAGAAGATTGCCGCCCACCTGCTGGAGGCATCCGAAAATGACATCGTCATCGAAAACGGCGAGCTGAAGGTCGCCGGCACCGACAAGACGCTGCCGTGGTTCCAGATGGCGCTTGCCGCCTATACCGCCCACAACCTGCCTGCCGGCATGGAGCCGGGCCTGAAGGAAGGCGCGTTCTACGACCCGTCGAACTTCACCTTCCCCGCCGGCTGCTATATCTGCGAAGTCGAGGTCGATCCGGATACCGGCAAGACCCAGATCATCCAGTTCGTCGCCGCCGACGATTTCGGCAACATCATCAACCCGATGATCGTCGAAGGCCAGGTGCATGGCGGCATCGCGCAGGGTATCGGCCAGGCGCTGCTGGAAGGCGTTCAGTATGATGCATCGACCGGCCAGCTGCTGACGGCCAGCTACATGGACTATGCCATGCCGCGCGCCGACGACCTGCCGTCCTACAAGGTCTCGCACCAGACGACGCCCTGCCCCAGCAATCCGCTGGGTCTCAAGGGCTGCGGCGAGGCCGGTGCCATCGGCTCGCCGCCGGCGGTGATCAACGCCATCACCGACGCCATCGGCAATAACAACCTGACCATGCCCGCCACGCCCGCCAAGGTCTGGGCGGCGATGCACGGTCACTGAGGGAGAAGCAACCATGTATGAGACGAATTACCACCGCGCCTCTTCCGTGGACGAGGCCGCCCAGCTGATGGGCAATGCGGGCGAGGGCAAATACCTCGCCGGCGGCATGACGCTGATCGCAACGATGAAGCAGCGTCTGGCGGCACCGTCCGACCTGATCGACCTGCGCCATATCGGCTCCATGAAGGGCATTACGGTCAATGGCCGCAATGTCACGATCGGCGCCGGCACCTCGCATTACGATGTCGCAAGCTCGGACGCGCTCAAGGCCGTGTGCCCGGCGCTCTGCAGTCTCGCAAGCCACATCGGCGACCCCCATGTGCGCCACATGGGCACGATTGGTGGCTCGGTCGCCAATGACGACCCGGCGGCAGACTATCCGTCTGCCGTGCTGGCGCTCAACATGACGGTCAAGACCAACAAGCGTGAAATCGCTGCAGACGACTTCTTCGTCGGCATGTTCGAAACGGCGCTCGAAGAGGGCGAGATCATCGTCTCCTTCTCCTTCGAGGCACCGGACAAGGCCGCCTACCAGAAGTTCCCGAACCCGGCTTCGCGCTATGCCATGGCCGGCGTTTTCGTAGCCAAGAAGGGCTCGGACGTCCGCGTCGCCGTCACCGGTGCCGGCTCCAACGGCGTGTTCCGCCATCAGGGCATGGAAGCGGCACTCAAGGCCGCCTGGGCGCCGGACGCGCTCGCCGCTGTCTCTGTCGATGCCGGTATGATGATGGCCGACATTCACGGCAACTCGGACTATCGCGCCAACCTCGTGAAGGTCATGGCGAAACGCGCCGTTGCCGCCGCCGGCTGATATCGTCCACAGCAGGCATTCGAGAAGTTGAAATCCGCGGCCCCGCAAAGGCCGCGGATTTTTTGTACGCCAGCAAAGAATTTTGAGCGTTTCGAAATCCAGAATTGATTTGCTCACGTTATTCATAGGGAACGCCTATGCAAAAATCCGTTATAAGAGACAACAACACTGCAATCTTAGCGAAACTGCCAAGATGAGTGTTGTGAAAGATGGATCCGCACGGGGCTGGACGGCATAACAATACCGGAACGGCAGCGCATGATCTCAAAGCTTGAATTCTTTATTGCTCTGGCAAGATCCCGGCATTTCGGGCGCGCGGCCGAGGAATGCGGCGTGACGCAACCCACGCTATCCGCCGGGATTCGGCAGCTTGAGGATCAACTGGGCGTTCTGCTCGTTCAACGCGGCTCACGCTTTCAGGGCCTGACGCCGGAAGGCGAACGCGTGCTGATATGGGCGCGCAAGATCGTCGCCGATACAAGAGCGCTGCGCGACGAAATGCGCGAAGTGCGCTCAGGCCTTTCCGGACACCTGCGCCTCGCCGTCATTCCGACCGCACTCGCCTTCACGCCGAAGATCACGGAGATCTTCAAGAAGCGCCACCCGGAAGTCACCTTCTCGATCCGCTCCGCGACCTCGGATCAGATCCTCGAACTGATCGAGAACTTCGAAGTCGATGCCGGGCTCACCTATCTGGGTGGAGAGCCTGTGGGTCGCGTCCAGACGGTCCCGCTTTATCGCGAACGCTACTATATGCTCGTCTCCCGTCAGCATCCGTTCGCCGGCCGCACGAGTGTCACCTGGGAAGACGCGGCAGCCCTCGATCTCTGTCTGCTGACGACGGACATGCAGAACCGCCGCATCATCGATCGCCATTTCGAAGAGGCTGGAACACGGCCACGGGCGCGAATGGAATCGAACTCCATCGTGGTTCTCTTCTCGCACGTTCTCTCCGGCGAATGGGCCACCATCCTGCCCGCCGGCATGATCGAGGCCTTCGGTTACCAGAACAAGGTCCGCGCCATTGAACTCGATCGCCCGGAATCCGGCCATCTTGTCGGCATCGTGACCGCGCCGCGCGACCCGGCCACGCCGCTCGTTCGCGCCCTTCTCGGGGCGGCGAAGACGATAGCCGATAAGGGGCAGTTAGTGATTTCTTGATAGAGAATACCTATCAATTGACGGATAAGGAATATTGACCGCCGTCCATCCGATAGCCATGGTCGCCCGATAATGTACGTTGAGCAGAGTTTGCTCCGGGAGGTCGGCCCCTTGAATATTCACAATCCCCTTGGCGGCGTGGAATTGCGCGCGCTTGAGATCGTCAGATCGCTCAAGACTCTGGAAGGTCCGCTCCTGCCGATCCTGCATGCGCTCCAGGAAGAATTCGGCCATGTGCCCCAATCTGTCCTGCCACTGATCGCCAAGGAACTGAACCTGTCGCGCGCCGAAGTGCATGGTGTCGTGTCCTTCTATCATGATTACCGCGCCGAACCGGCTGGCCGCCACGTACTGAAGCTCTGTCGCGCCGAGGCCTGCCAGTCGATCGGCGGCGAGGCCTTCTGCAATTCGGTCCGCGAGGCCTTCGGCATCGACTGGCACGAGACGACACCCGATGGCCGTGTCACGTTGGAGCCCGTCTTCTGTCTCGGCCTCTGTTCCTGCGCCCCGGCGGCCATGCTGGACGGCGAGTTGATCGGCCGCGCGGATCTCGCCAGCATCAAGGCTGCCCTTTCGGAGGCTGGCCAATGAGCATCAAGATTTACGTCCCCCGCGATTCTGCAGCCGTCGCACTCGGCGCAAATCATGTCGCCAAGGCCTTGCAATATGCCGTCGCCTCCGAGGGTCATGACGCCATCATCGTCCGCAACGGCTCGCGCGGCATGCACTGGCTGGAGCCTCTGGTCGAGGTCGAGACGCCGGAAGGCCGCATCGCCTACGGCCCCGTCAAGGCCACCGATGTCGAACCGCTGATCGAAGCCGGCCTTCTTGAGGGCAAGGCAGGACATCCGCTCTATCTGGGCCCGACGGAAGACATTCACTTCCTCAAGAACCAGACACGCCTCACCTTCGCGCGCTGCGGTGTGATCGATCCTCTTTCGCTTCCCGACTATGAAGCCCATGGCGGTCTCAAGGGCCTGCGTTCGGCGCTCGCCATGCATGCCGCCGACATCGTCAAGGAAGTCACCGACAGCGGCCTGCGCGGCCGCGGTGGCGCCGGCTTCCCGACTGGCGTCAAGTGGAACACCGTGCTCCACGCCAAGGCCAGCCAGAAATACATTGTCTGCAATGCCGACGAGGGCGACAGCGCCACCTTTGCCGACCGCATGATCATGGAAGGCGATCCCTTCGTGCTGATCGAAGGCATGGTGATTGCCGGCCTCGCCACCGGCGCGACCAAGGGCTACATCTTCACCCGCTCCGAATATCCGCTGGCAATCGAGGTCTTCAACAAGGCGATCGAAATCGCCCGCGGCGCCGGCATTCTCGGCCTCTCGGTGCTTGGTTCGCATCATGCCTTCGACATGGAAATGCGCGTCGGCGCCGGCGCCTATGTCTGCGGCGAGGAAACCTCGCTGCTGAACGCACTGGAAGGCAAGCGCGGCGTCGTCCGCTCCAAGCCGCCGCTCCCGGCCCTCGAAGGCCTGTTCGGCAAGCCGACGGTGGTCAACAACGTCATCTCGCTCGCCTCCGTGCCGATCATCCTGGACGAGGGTGCCGAATACTATCGTGACTTCGGCATGGGCCGTTCGCGCGGCACGATCCCGATCCAGATCGCCGGCAATGCGAGACATGCCGGCCTCTACGAAACCGCCTTCGGCCTCACGCTTGGGGAAATCGTCGAAGGCATCGCCGGCGGCACCGCCACCGGGCGCCCGATCAAGGCGGTCCAGGTCGGCGGCCCCCTCGGCGCCTATTTCCCGCCCGCCCTCTTCGACACGCCCTTTGACTACGAAGCCTTCGCCGCACGCGGCGGCCTCATCGGCCACGCCGGCATCACCGTCTTCGACGACAGCGCCGACATGCTGAAAATGGCCCGCTTCGCCTTTGAATTCTGCGCGGTCGAGAGCTGCGGCAAATGCACACCCTGTCGCATCGGTTCGACGCGCGGCGTCGAGGTCATGGACAAGATCGCCGCCGGCATCGAGCCGAAGAAGAGCCTCGATCTCGTAACCGACCTCTGCAACACGATGAAATTCGGCTCGCTCTGCGCGCTGGGCGGCTTCACGCCCTATCCGGTGATGAGCGCGATCACACATTTCCCCGATGATTTCGTGGGCTCAGCCAGGCTGGAGGCGGCGGAATAATCATGCTGCACGCCACCGCCGCCCGCATCCTCCCCCATTTCGCATAGGAGACAGCTCATGTCCCTCATTCATGAAATCGACTACGGCACCCCGGCCTCGAAATCCGAAAAGACCGTGACGCTGACCATCGACGGCCGCGAGATCACCGTGCCTGAAGGCACGTCGCTGATGCGCGCCTCGATGGAAGCCGGCATTCAGGTGCCGAAGCTCTGCGCCACCGACATGGTTGACGCCTTCGGCTCCTGCCGCCTCTGTCTCGTGGAGATCGAAGGCCGCAACGGCACGCCCGCCTCCTGCACGACGCCGGTCGCGCAAGGCCTCGTCGTCCACACCCAGACCGAGCGGCTGAAGTCGATCCGCAAGGGCGTAATGGAACTCTACATTTCCGACCACCCGCTGGATTGCCTGACCTGCGCCGCCAATGGCGATTGCGAGCTTCAGGACATGGCCGGCGCAGTCGGCCTGCGCGATGTGCGCTATGGCTACGAGGGCGACAACCATGTGAAGGCCCGCGACGGCGTCGGCGAGACCAACGCCCGCTGGATGCCGAAGGACGAATCGAACCCTTACTTCACCTACGATCCGGCCAAGTGCATCGTCTGCTCACGCTGCGTCCGCGCCTGCGAAGAGGTGCAGGGCACGTTTGCGCTCACCATCGAAGGCCGCGGCTTCGACAGCCGCGTGTCGCCCGGCATGCATGAGGATTTCCTGTCCTCCGAATGCGTCTCCTGCGGCGCCTGCGTGCAGGCCTGCCCGACCGCGACGCTGACCGAAAAGTCGGTGATCGAGATCGGCCAGCCGGAACATTCCGCCGTCACCACCTGCGCCTATTGCGGCGTCGGCTGCTCCTTCAAGGCCGAGATGCGCGGCGAAGAACTCGTGCGCATGGTGCCGTGGAAAGACGGCAAAGCCAATCGCGGCCATTCCTGCGTCAAGGGCCGCTTCGCCTGGGGCTATGCGACGCATCGCGACCGCATCCTCAACCCGATGATCCGCGAGAGCATCGACCAGCCCTGGCGCGAAGTCTCCTGGGAAGAGGCGCTGACCTACACGGCACGTGAATTTAGCCGGATCCAGAAGCAGTACGGCCGCGACTCGGTCGGCGGCATCACCTCCTCGCGCTGCACGAACGAAGAGACCTATCTCGTCCAGAAGCTCATCCGCGCCGGCTTCGGCAACAACAATGTAGACACCTGCGCCCGCGTCTGCCACTCGCCGACCGGCTACGGCCTCGGCCAGACCTTCGGCACCTCCGCTGGCACGCAGGATTTCGACAGCGTAGAGCATACCGATGTCGTCATCGTCATCGGCGCGAACCCGACAGACGGTCACCCGGTTTTCGGCTCGCGGCTGAAGAAGCGGCTGCGTCAGGGCGCCAAGCTCATCGTCATCGACCCGCGCCGCATCGATCTGGTGGATGGCCCGCATGTGAAGGCGGATTACCACCTGCCGCTCCGCCCCGGCACCAACGTCGCGGTCGTCACCGCGCTCGCCCATGTCATCGTCACCGAAGGCCTCTACAACGAAGCCTTCATCCGCGAGCGCTGCGACTGGTCGGAATTCCAGGACTGGGCCGAATTCGTCGCCGAGAAGCGTCACAGCCCGGAAGAGATCGAAAAGCTCTCCGGCGTTCCCGCCGATCTCATTCGCGGCGCCGCCCGCCTCTACGCCACTGGCGGCAATGGCGCGATCTATTACGGCCTCGGCGTCACCGAACACAGCCAGGGCTCGACCACCGTCATGTCGATCGCCAACCTCGCCATGGCGACCGGCAATATCGGCCGCAAGGGCGTCGGCGTGAACCCGCTGCGCGGGCAGAACAATGTGCAGGGCTCCTGCGACATGGGCTCCTTCCCGCATGAACTTCCGGGCTATCGCCACATCTCGGACGACGCGACGCGCGACGTTTTCGAAAAGCTCTGGGGCGTGAAGCTCAACAACGAGCCGGGTCTGCGCATCCCGAACATGCTCGACGCCGCCGTCGAGGGTACGTTCAAGGGCATCTACATTCAGGGCGAGGACATTCTGCAGTCCGACCCCGACACGCATCACGTCTCGGCCGGTCTCGCCGCGATGGAATGCGTCGTCGTGCAGGACCTGTTCCTCAACGAAACCGCCAACTACGCCCATGTCTTCCTGCCGGGCTCGACCTTCCTCGAGAAGGACGGCACCTTCACCAATGCCGAGCGCCGCATCAACCGCGTCCGCAAGGTGATGTCGCCGAAGAACGGCTATGGCGACTGGGAAGTGACGCAGGAACTGGCCAAGGCGATGGGCCTGAACTGGAACTACAGCCATCCGTCCGAGATCATGGCCGAGATCGCGGCGACGACGCCGAGCTTCGCCAACGTGACCTATGAACTGCTGGAGGAAAAGGGTTCGGTGCAGTGGCCCTGCAACGAGACGCATCCGGAAGGCTCGCCGATCATGCATGTCGACGGCTTCGTGCGCGGCAAGGGCAAGTTCATCCGCACGGAATATGTCGCGACGGACGAAAAGACCGGCCCGCGCTTCCCGCTGCTGCTGACCACGGGCCGCATCCTCAGCCAGTACAATGTCGGTGCGCAGACGCGGCGCACGGAAAACGTTGCCTGGCACGCCGAGGACCGCCTGGAAATCCATCCGTACGACGCCGAGAACCGCGGCATCCGCGACGGCGACTGGATCCGCCTCACCTCCCGCGCCGGCGATACGTCGCTGCGCGCACTGATCACCGACCGCGTGGCCCCGGGCGTCGTGTACACGACCTTCCACCACCCGGACACGCAGGCCAACGTCATCACCACCGACTTCTCGGACTGGGCGACGAACTGCCCGGAATACAAGGTGACCGCCGTCCAGGTCTCGCCTTCCAACGGTCCGTCGGAATGGCAGGAAGATTACAGCGAGCTCTCCCGCCGCTCCCGCCGCATCGTCGGCAAGATGGAAGCCGCAGAGTGATGGTGATGGGATGGCACCCCGCAGCCTGTCCTCTCCCCTTGTGGGAGAGGAAGGAAAATCAGCACCTTAGCCAACGGCTAAGTGCTAGATTTTCCAGGTGAGGGGGGGCCGCCATGCATTCGACGTTCAATCCCCCCTCACCAAGCTCGCCACGCCAATCGGCTTCGCCTCTTGGGGCGAGCTATCC